>NZ_CAMZMV010000001.1:0-1524556 GCF_947311855.1 Halobacillus sp. Cin3
CCGGTACAATACCGAGGCCATCTCTTAGCTGCCTAAGGCTCTTTTTATAAACTGTCCATATTATGGGGTACAGTTCATGTCTGGGTGGAAGGGAGTCTTTTTTGATTCCGGAACAAGCGCAGTTCATTTTTCTCCTCCGAAAACGGTTGGCCGAGTCCTTGTAGAGTTTGTCCCGAGGAGACTTGGATGTTCGTCCGCAGAAAGTGAAGGTGCGGAACTCCTGCAGATACTGGAAAAACAAAAGGGCTCTCTACAAGCTGAGACGGATGATACCATGTCATCCGTCTTTATTTGAATAAAACCCAGGGGGTGACAGCGGATTGTTGTTAGTATTTCCTCTTTTCCCATTCTTCGCTGGAAAAGGAGAGGGGAGTTCCATTCATTTCAGCCCCATGGATGTACCATCCGCGGTTGTTGACGGAGGTATCCGTTTCGTAGGTGAACCGGACATATTTCGTTTCTGCCGGAATGGTAAGAGATTTTTTCTCCCATGCCTGGCTTCTGCCTGTAAGGGACAACACTTCTTCCCAACTGCTGCCGTCTGTGGAGGTTTCTATTTTTCCGAAATCGAAACCGCTCTCGATCTGGTGCCATGTGGAGAACGAAAGGGTCCGGTCTTTATAGAGGTTGACTTCAGCGGTCATGGAACGGGATAACTGGTCACCATAGCCGGCGAACCACGTCTCCTTCTTCGATTTTGGTGCCGTTACCGGGATGGCATCAGCAACGGTACGGGCAAAGGCCCGGCGGGTAGGCGAGGTGGAAACAGTCTCCCTCGTCGGATGAACCCGGTTGGTGAGCAATATCGCAATGGTCTCGTTTTCTGGATTCACGACAATCGATGTTCCGGTATATCCGGTGTGTCCATAGCTGGATGGGGAAGAAAGAGCATCCATAAACCATCCCTGCTGGAGCTCCCAGCCAAGGCCGTGATCATCTCCAGGAAACTGCGGGATCCGGTTTTCAGTCAACAGTTCGACGGTTTCAGGTTCAAGGATTCGTGTACCCCCGTACTTTCCATCTTTTAAGAACATGTGGGCAAAAACGGCTAAGTCTGATGCGGTTGAAAAAACGCCGGCATGGCCGGCAACCCCGTCCAGAGACCAGGCACTTTCATCATGGACGTCTCCCCACACCAGTCCACGGTTTGTCCAAGGCTGATATTCCGTTGCAGCGATACGATTCTTCAGATGTTCCGGCGGGTTGTACATCGTGTCATCCATGCCAAGGGGGGCGGTAATTTCCTGTTGAACGAAAGTATCCAATCTCATGCCGGAGAGCCGCTCCACGAGCGCGCCGAGGGTGATCATGTTGAGGTCGCTGTAGGTGTAGGTAGATCCCGGAGCGTGTTCAAGCGGGTATTGAAACACGTGCTGCAGCCGGTCGTTACGGTCACCTTCCACCTGATAGAGAGGGATCCATGGCTTAAAGCCGGAAGTATGGGTCATGAGCTGTTCAATGGTTACGTCTTCTTTTCCATTCCCTGCAAATTCGGGGATGTGTTTGGCTACAGGGTCATCCAGCTTGAATTCACCCTGCTCGTAAAGCTTCATCGCTGCTGTCGTCGTGAATATTTTGCTGATGGAGGCCAGGTCAAAAATAGTGTCTTTGGTCATGGTGATGGGGTGGGGTGTTTCTGTCCGGTCTGCATCTTCATAGCGGACTGCATACCCGTAGGAGTTTTCTTTAACAATGTGTCCGCGCCTGGCAACGAAGGCGACAGCTCCGGGCATGACGTCATTGTCGACAGCGGTCTGCAAAATGTTATCCATATGCTTCAGTGGTTCTGTTCTCATTCCTGCACCTCGAATCGATCCTGGATGTAACACGGGAAGCGTTGGATAGGTACGGTCCCATGCGTGGTTATTGGGAGAGGATGTCCCCTGTTGGTACGGATTGACTTTCGACGGGATTTCAAGACTTGCCTTCGGTGAAGCTTCGACAACCCCTGAATATAACGTAACCCCAAGAGTCGTTGTGAGTATGATTGACAACGCTTTCTTCCTCATCACATTCCTCCTTAATTTTCCATTCTTCTTTCATCTTAAAAGAAGTCCATATAGATGTCTATACCACTTTTGAACGGTCTATTGAAAATACTGGTAATTATCGGGAACCATGGGCCTCGTTTATGCAGCGGGCCTTTTTAACCAATTATCAGAAAAATCGTCATTTTAGCAAAGTTGATAGAAGACCGTCGTGACAGTCTTTAGGAGATGTATATAGGACTAATTGATAATGATAATAGTTATCAATTATTATTGACATTGAAAATCATTATCAACTAAGATGGTATTGGATCAACAACAAGACGATAAAGGAGTTGGAAACATGAGTGTACATACGGAAGTTTCAAATCATCAGCTGCTGGAGCAGCAGGAGAAGAGAGAATCGAACGCCCGGTCCTATCCGCGACGCATTCCACTGGCGATCAAGGAAGCGGAAGGCATTCATATCACAGACGTGGAAGGGCGGAGATACATCGATTGCCTGGCCGGTGCGGGGACGCTTGCTCTCGGTCACAATCATCCTGTTGTGACTGCGGCGATGGAGAAAGTCCTTCATGACCGTCTGCCTTTACATACATTGGACATTACCACCGAAGTTAAAGAAAGCTTTGTTGATGAGCTGTTTATGAGTCTGCCGGAATCTTTCCGTGAAAGGGCGAAAGTGCAGTTCTGCGGTCCGACAGGAGGAGACGCGGTTGAAGCAGCGCTTAAGCTTGCTAAAACCGCGACAGGAAGGCAGAGTATTTTAACCTTCCAGGGAGGATACCATGGCTCCACACACGGGACGATGTCCATCAGCGGCAACCTCGCTCCGAAGCAGCGGGTGCAGGGACTTGTTCCTGATACCCATTTCCTTCCTTACCCCTATGATTACCGCTGTCCATTCGGCAGAGGTGGCGAAGAGGGAGCTGAGCTGAGTGCTGCCTATATCGAACAACTCCTGGATGACCCGGAAAGTGGAATCCTTCCCCCAGCTGCAATGATTTTTGAAACAGTTCAGGGTGAAGGAGGATCGATCCCGGCCCCGGTTGAATGGATCCAGGAGATGCGGAGGATTACGAAGGAACGGGGAATTCCGCTGATTATCGATGAAGTTCAAACAGGCATCGGCCGTACGGGAAAACTGTTCTCGTTTGAACATGCAGGGATTGTTCCGGATGCTTTCGTCCTGTCCAAAGCGATTGGAGGGAGCCTTCCTCTTTCTGTTCTCATCTATGACCGTGATTTGGATGCTTGGGAACCGGGCGCGCACATTGGAACCTTCCGGGGCAACCAAATGGCGATGGCGGCAGGGACCGCAACTTTGAAATATGTGAAAGATCATCGGATTCCAGATCATGCCGAGCAGATGGGAAGGATTTTGATGCAGGCTTTAAATGATATCCAAAAGGAATACCCTCAGCTGGGGGATGTCCGAGGCCGCGGGTTGATGATCGGAGCTGAAATCGTAGACCCAGCAGGTAAGGAATCTAAGCGGGGCAGCTTCCCGGGAGATGGCAGACTTGCCAGTCGTATTCAAAAGGAATGTTTTGATCGAGGACTCATTTTAGAGGTAGGAGGGCGTCACGGCGCTGTCGTCCGTTTTCTGCCGCCGCTGATTATTACGAAAGAACAGGTGGAGGAAGTTACGGATATCTTCCGTAAAGCTGTTGAAGCAACAGTGAAAGGATATGTCAATGAGGACTGAATCCAGGAAACAGACTGATCTTTTCGAATCCTTTTTCCTTCACCAGGAGGAAGAGAGTCTCCAGGCATTTCAAAGTCAGGTGGAGGCGGTCATGCAAACATTCACGGAAACATTCAAGCAGGCGGATCATCCCTTCTCCGGCGCACAACCGGAGGAAATCCGCAGGCAGATCGAGGCCGTCATGGATATAACAGAAGAAGCCCGCCCTTTCCAGGATGTGCTGAAGGAAGCAGTTCAGCCTGTCATCCGCGACAGCCTGCATGTCTCCCATGAAAAAAGTATGGCGCACCTTCACTGTCCCCCGCTCCTTACGGGAATTGCCGGTGAACTGCTGATCGGAGCTTTGAATCAATCGATGGACTCGTGGGACCAGAGCCCTGCCGCTACTTATGTGGAGGAGGCCATGATCCGGTATTGGACATCCAGGGCAGGCTACGGCAATCAGGCGGATGGCGTTTTTACCAGTGGAGGAACTCAATCCAATTATATGGGACTCCTGCTTGCGCGTGATGCTTTCTGCCAGAAAAATTGGAACCAGAACGTTCAGAAGCAGGGACTGCCGGAAGGCTTCACAAAGCTGAGGGTCCTTTGTTCAGAGGAAGCTCACTTTTCTGTGAAAAAGGCCGCAGCACAGCTTGGTCTTGGAGAGAAAGCTGTCGTTTCCGTACCGGTCGATGAAGAGCACCGGATGGACTGTTCCGCTCTACGGCAGATCATAATGGAAATGGAAGAACAGGAACTGCTTCCTTTTGCCGTTTTTGCTACTTCCGGAACAACAGATTTTGGAAGCCTAGACCCATTAGAGGAACTGGCAGACATCTGCAGGGAAAATGACATCTGGTTTCACGTTGATGCCGCTTATGGAGGAGGGCTCCTTCTCAGCAGTCACCGTCATAAACTGGCCGGTCTGGAGCAGGCAGATTCCATGACCCTCGATTTTCATAAATGGCTATACCAGCCAATCAGCAGCGGTGTATTTCTACTGAAGGATTCCGATCATTTTAAATGGATTGCCCATCATGCCGATTATTTGAACCCGGAACAGGATGAACAGGAAGGCGTTCTGAACCTCGTCAACAAGAGTGTCCAGACGACCCGGCGTTTTGATGCATTGAAAATTTTCCTGACGTTGAAAACGCTCGGCACAGATTTGATCGGCAGTATGATCGACCAGACGATTGAGACAGCCCGGCTGGCGGCGCAGGAAATGACAAGGCGGTCTGCTTTTTATCCGGCAAATCCAGAACCACAGTTGTCGGCCGTCGTCTTTCAGTACAGACCGGATGATGGTGATGGGGACGTGGATCGCTTGAACCGGAGACTGCAGCAAGCGTTATTTCAGGACGGAAGAGCGGTGGTAGCGAAAACGAAGGTCCATGGAGAAACCCATCTTAAGCTTACAATTTTAAATCCGAGAACGTCGATCGATGATGTGAAGGACGTACTTGATCGTGTCGAACAAACAGCAGTACACCAGAGGACAGAAGGAGGCAGCCTTGATGAGAGTTGAAGAAAGAGCCGAACAGGCTTCGATGCAGAGTTTCCTTAATTGTTATTTAAGAGAAACGCAGGAATTTGAACGAATCGATACAGAATATCATCCATTCCGGGAGGAGGGGCAGACCGTGCTTCGTCTGCCTCTTGGCAGACAGGACATTCACCTATACGTAAACGTAGACTACTGGTCCTTGACAGGCAGACACCTTTTCCGGTTTCCCGCATATTACAAAACGGGTCGTTCGGGAGATTACCATACCCTGGATTATGTGACGATGACGACGCTGATCGTAAAGGAATGGCTCATCGGAAACGGCCGTGAATGGTCTGAGGACGAACTGGTGCTGAGGGTTCTGCTCAGCTGCAAAAAAGTCAAAGGCTATATCAAAAAGCGTGAGGGTGATCAGGAACAGCTTTCTGATGAGTTCTTTACATTTATAGAAGCTGAACAGTCGCTCCTTTTTGGTCATCTTCTGCACCCTACTCCAAAAAGCAAGCAGGGCCTCACGGATCTTCAGGATGATCTCTATACACCCGAACTGAAAGGGCGCTTCCAGCTTCATTATTTCAGCGCGGATCCGTCCATAGTAGCGCAGGATTCCAGTCTTTCCAAGCCGGCTGTCGAATGGATCAAGGAAGAGGCGGTCAAAGGAGATCGGTCCGATAGAATGACAAAAGAATGGGAGAAAGGGAGATATCTGCTGCCGCTTCATCCGCTGCAGGCGGAGAAGGTACTTCAGGAACCAGAGGTTCAGGAGCTTCTCACCAAAGGGCTGTTAACAGACCTCGGACCGGCAGGGGCGCCTTTTACGGCTACTTCTTCCTTCAGGACTCTATACAATGAAACCTCCCGTTTTATGTATAAGTTCTCGGTACCTGTGAAAATTACAAACTCTCTCCGCATCAATCAGCCGAAGGAGCTGGCGCGTGGCGTGGAAGTATCGAGACTGCTGGATACAGAGCTTGGAAGGGAGATGAAGGAGAACCATCCTGATTTTCAAATTATTAAAGATCCTGCTTCTGTAAACGTGAGAACAAATCGAGAGGTGTCCGGTTTCGAAGTGGTCCTCAGGGAAAATCCGTTTTATAACGATGAGACCCAGGTTACGGCAGTCGCGGCCCTCGTTCAAGATCATGCTTATGGGAAAAAGGCGAGACTGGCTTCCATCGTCCACAACCTGGCTGAAAAAGAAAAGCGGGCCACCGAAGATGTGAGTCTCGATTGGTTTGACCGCTATTTATCCATCAGCCTGGATCCGATTCTCTGGCTGCTGTCCAACTATGGAATTGCGCTCGAAGCTCATCAGCAGAATTCAGTCGTACGCTTAAAAGAGGGGTATCCGGAAACGTTTTATTACAGAGATAACCAGGGGTATTACTTCAGCCGTTCATCTGCCGAGAAACTATCGGCCCTTCTGCCATCCTTGAATGAGGAAAGTGACACGATCTGTGACGATGTGGTGGCTGAAGAACGGCTCCGCTACTACTTTTTCTTTAATCATCTTTTTGGAATGATCAACGGCTTCGGTGTAAACGGTCTGGTGGAGGAGGAAAAGCTCCTGGACCTGCTTCGTACCCGTTTGGCAGATTGGCTGCCGATGAATGTGGTTCACACACTTCTGGAGGAAGAGAAGCTTCCATGTAAGGCCAACTTGTTAACGCGACTGTATGATATGGATGAACTTGTCGGTCCGATGGAGTCCCAGTCTGTATATACGAACGTGTATAACCCTCTGGCTGCGAAGGTGGGCGCACATCATGAGGTTTGATTATGAAATCTATGATCCTGCCATCGCGCGGACGCTGGCATTCAGACAGGCGCAGGAAGGGGACGGGCCGCTCGTACATAAGTGGATGAATGAGGACCATGTCCATCCATACTGGCAGCTGAACCTCCCCTGGCCGGCCTTTCACACCCATTTTCAGAAGGCAGTGAATGATCCTCACCAAACGCTTTATATTGGATGTATACACGGGATGGCTATGAGTTACTGGGAAGCTTACTGGGTGAGGGGGGATGTCATAGAAGACTTCTATCACCCGCATCCTTTCGATCAGGGCATTCACCTGCTGATTGGTGAGAAAGATTTTCTGGGCCGCGGGTACGCCCTGCCGTTATTAAAAGCCATGGTGCAGTTTCAATTCAGTCACGAGGATACATCAAAGGTCGTGGCTGAGCCGGACATCCGCAATGAAAAGATGATTCACGTTTTTCAAGCGTGCGGATTCAAGCCGGTGGGACCGATCACACTTCCTGATAAAGAAGCACTTTTAATGTTTTGTGAGCGGGAAGAGTTCGAAAGGAGATGGAAAGATGAAGCATTCATCCGTATATGATGTGATTGGAATAGGACTTGGGCCGTTCAACCTCGGGATGGCAGCGCTCCTTGATCCTGTCGAGGACGTCTCTGCGCTCTTTTTCGAAAAGGAAGAGGAATTCAACTGGCATCCGAACATGCTGATTGAAGGCACGACCCTCCAGGTCCCTTTCTTTGCTGACCTTGTCAGCATGGCGGATGTCCGAAGTGAGTACAGCTTTCTTCATTACCTGCAGGAACATCAGCGGCTCTACCATTTTTATTTTTTGGAAAAGTTCCATATTCCACGAAAAGAATACAATGCCTACTGCCGCTGGGTGAGCGGACGCCTTTCCTCCTGCCGCTTCGGCCGAACCGTTACCCGTGTAGAGGTGGTGGAAAAGGACGCCGGGTCTGTTTATGAAGTGGGGGTCCTTCGTGGATCGTCAGGGGTGGAAGAGGTGTATTACGCAGAGAATGTCGTCCTCGGAATTGGCACACAGCCCTACATACCACCTGCTTTTCAAGAGGCGCTCGGAGATACGGTTTTTCACACCTCTGAGTATTTAAAGAAAAACCTCCATCCCGACCAGTCGATTGCTGTCCTTGGATCCGGCCAGAGCTCTGCGGAAGTCTTCCTCGATCTTGCCCGCAGCCAGCAGGAAACCGGGGGACGTCTTCAGTGGTTCACAAGGTCGAATGGATTCTTTCCTATGGAATATTCAAAACTCGGCCTTGAATATTTTTCGCCGGATTACATCGATTTCTTCTATGAACTGCCGCAGGAAAAGAAGGATGCGCTCCTTAAGGATCAAGGGCTTTTGTATAAAGGGATCAGCGCGGAAACCATTGCGGATATTTATGACCATTTATATGAACGGACCATTGAAGGAGCGTCCCCGGACATCCATCTCCAGGCCATGACGGAACTGACGTCCATCCAATGGGAAAACGGCCGGTGGGCACTGAATGGTGTTCATAGGGTCAAAGAAGACAAGGTGGCGGCAGAAGCGGATGTAGTCGTTCTGGGAACGGGCTACCAGCCTGCGGTACCTCTATTTCTACAGCCGCTGACGGACAAGATTTTATGGGATGATCAAGGCCGTTTCCAAGTGGAGAAAACGTATGAACTGAAAACAAACCTGAATACGCGGGGGGATCTTTTTGTTCAGAATGGTGAACTTCACTCCCACGGGGTAGGGGCACCGGATCTGGGGCTTGGTGCACACCGGAATGCGGTCATTATCAACCGGCTGGCCGGCCGGGAGGTATACCCGGTACAGGCGGAAAATGTGTTTCAGACTTTTGGAGCATCCAGGCAGCCGGAACATTCAATCATAAAGAAATGAGGGATGAACATGTATAAACAAGCGGAAGTTTCCAAGCAATTCAACGAAGCGGACTGGAAAGAAGTCAATCGTAAGCTGATGGCGAAAATGCTGGCCGAATATATGTATGAAGATATGATCCACCCAGAGGTGGCTTCGGAGAATGGGAAGAAAAAAACATTCGTCCTCCAGGCCCCGCACGGACGGGTATATACATTTGAAGCGGTCAGCCGCCTGTTTGACAGCTGGGATGTGGCAGAAGCATCCATAACGGTCACACAGGACGGCGTAGTGAAAGAACCGTATGATGCGGTTCAGCTTCTCATTGATCTTAAAGATAGGATTGGCATGAAACCGGAAACGACGGGGCACTTGATCAAAGAGCTTCAGGCAACCTTAACAGCAGACCTTTACTTGAAAAATCAAACAGACCGGACCTCCCGTGATTTGATCGACCTTGATTATGCAGAGCTGGAGGGCTGCATGACCGGACATCCGTGGATCACCTACAACAAAGGCCGGATCGGCTTCGGTTATGATGACTACTTGAAGTACGCGCCGGAACAGCAGGAAGAAATATGTCTTTCCTGGCTGGCCGTTCACCGTAGTCTCGCTGAATTCCAGGCTGTGGAAGGGCTCTCCTACAAGGAACTGTTGGAAAAAGAGCTCAGCCCTGAAGAGAGAGAACAGTTTGCAGACGTTGTGAGAGAAGAAGGAAAAGATCCTGACGACTATTATTTCCTTCCTGTCCATGAATGGCAGTGGAAAAATAAGATTGTGCTGCATTTTCCGGGCGAATTGTCCCGAAAAACAATCATTCCGCTCGGTGATGGTCGGGATAAATATCTGCCGCAGCAGTCCATCCGTACGTTCGTCAACCGAAGTGTACAGGAGAAACACCATGTGAAGCTGCCAATGAGTATTTTGAACACCCTCGTCTACCGTGGTCTTCCCGCTGAACGGACAAGGATCGCTCCGAAAGTGACAGCGCTCATCAAGGGGATGTATGAGAAGGATGATTTTCTTAAACAGGAGTGCCGGGTGATTCTTCCTGGAGAGAACGCCAGCATCAATGTAGATCAGCCTCATTTCACATCCGTAGACCAAACACCGTATCAATACTTGGAAATGCTCGGGACGATCTGGCGGGAAAGTATTTATACATATATAGACGAAGGAGAGCAGCCCATCACTCTTGCCGCACTGCTTCATAAAGACTATGAGGGCACCCCTTACGTACAGGAACTGATGAAAGCGTCAGGCATGGAGCCGGAGGAATGGATGCGCCAATTTTATAAAGTGGTCATGGATCCGCTTCTGCATTTCCTGTACCAATACGGGACCGTATTCAGCCCCCATGGTCAGAACACGATTCTAGTATTGAAAGACTACAAGCCTCACCGCCTGGCAGTCAAAGATTTTGTTGATGATGTCAATGTGACGGATCAGCCGTTCGAAGAGCTGGAAGGTCTCTCTCTCGAAATGAAGGACGTACTCCGCAGTGAGCCGCCTGAAGGGTTGACTCAATTTATTTTTACCGGATTGTTTATCTGCCACCTGCGTTATTTCAGTGATGTACTGGAAACGTATGAGCTGTTGGATGAGGAAACATTCTGGGAACTGCTCGCAGAGGCGATCCACGATTATCAGCAGAGATTCCCTCAGTTGAAGGAAAGATTTGAGTTATTTGATTTCTTTAAGCCGACGATGACCAAGTTGTGTCTGAACCGGAACCGTATGGTTGATTATGGATATGGAGATGGTGATGACCGACCTCATGCATCGGAGCATGGTCAAGTAACGAATGCGCTGGCCGCCTTCAAGAAAAAAATTAAACAGACAACTTGACGAAAAGAGGGATCATGGTGGAACTTGTCGTACAAAAATACGGGGGAACATCCCTGCAGACCGCTGAAAGGATGGCTCAGGCGGCAGATCGGATCATCAAGGAAACAAAGAAAGGGAGGCAGGTCGTTGTTGTTGTTTCTGCCATGGGCTCTACAACTGACGACTTGACGGCCTTGGCCGGACAGGTTACCACACGTCCTGCTGCAAGGGAACTGGATCTCCTCCTATCGACGGGGGAGCAGGTGTCCTGTGCGTTGATGGCGATGGCGCTGCAGGCACGGGGAATAGAGGCTGACGCGCTGACCGGGTCCCAGGCTGGTCTTGAAACCGATGCGACTTACGGATCGTCCATTGTGAAAAGCGTCGATCCCCTCCCTATCCGTCAAAGGCTGGAGGAAGGGAAGGTCGTCGTCGTCAGCGGTTTTCAAGGCTGTCCAGGCGGTCATGAGGTGACAACGCTCGGCCGTGGAGGATCGGATACGACGGCGGCGGTACTGGCAGCAGCCCTGAAAGCCGCCCGTTGTGAGATTTTCACTGATGTGGACGGGGTCTATACTGCAGATCCAGGTACAATCAAAGGAGCGCAGAAATATGAGGAGATGGATTTTGAAAGTCTTTCAGCACTAGCAGAACTCGGGGCGTCCGTTGTTCATCCGCGAGCTGCTGAAGCTGCAAAATCCGGTCACATCCCTTTAGTTGTCCGTTCGAGCTTCACGGAACAGGAAGGGACGACCGTGCTTCCTGCCAACGCGCGCACCTATGCCTTTCCGGTTATTGGAGTGACTTATGAAACCGGATTATCCCACCTCTCCATCCATGGAAGTATGGATATGAAGAAACTGGAGGAAGAGTGGAAGGAAACGTTGAACCCTTGGAAGGCCGCTCAACATACGGGCGGATGCCAATACCGTGTCATCATCCGTGATGAAGACGTATATGATACGAGGTCTTTTCTTACCCGATTCTGTGGTAAACTGGCGTGCCGGGTGTCTGAGCATGCCACAGGAAGAGCATTAGTGCACGTGGTTTTCAAATCCGGGGAAGAAAAACAAAATGCGGAGGCGTTCCTTCAACAGCTTCCGCTTCCGTCTGGCGTTATCGTACAGAGTCAGCCGCATGTCTGGAGCATCGATGTTGCTGAGAATCACAGAGTGGATGTCTGCCAGGTGCTTCATGACTATTGTATGAAAAGAGAGACAGATCCCGTATCAGCCGCAAATTAAAAATCCCTGATCTCAGCAATGAGATCAGGGATTTTTTTTAGGATAAGCTTTCACAGACGAGCCCATCCTGATCCGAACCATCCAGCCGGTGCGGATCGTCTCCGGGTCCGCCGGCGTCTTCATAAAAAGCCTGAGCTTCTTCCTGAGTATCAAAATCAGAACAGTCCTTGTCAAAGCCTTCGAAGGTGTCTTTCGTATTGTTTGATGAACGTTTTTCTGCTTGTTCCACTTCAAAACCTTCAGCGAATCCGTCCTCGGTCACATAACCTGGAAGACTCCATATCCCTTTTTCACCGTCGGAAGCTTCCTGTTCCGCTTCCTTCAAATCTCCCGCGTGTGTATAGGGAGGGTCATAGACGTAGGCATAGCGGGCAAGGCCTTTTTCCAATAGAAGCTCGTTGAAAGATGTATCACTGATCCATATGTAGGCAAGCAGCCGGCCGTATTTGTCGCGTTCCGGTCCGTCAAACTCCAACTGTACTTCTTTCCCGGTTAATGTATCCTTTGCAAATTGACTTGCCTCCTGCCCGAAAGGCTGCACAGGTTTGTCCGGGTGGACGGTCTCCGGTGTATCCACCAGAAGCAGGCGGACGGTTTCTTCAGCGCCGTTCCACTCCACGCGAATGGTGTCGCCATCGACAACACGGGTCACGGCGGCAGTTTCAAGATCTCCTGAAGCCGACTGCTCCAGCTGGCAGCCGGTGATGAGAATGGAAGAAAGAAGGAGAAGGATCACAGGTTTGATCCATGAATGTGTATCAGGCATCTGGTGTACTCCTTTCCCTGTCATACGACGATCTTTATTCTACGTTTCTTTGTCCGCTCCTTCAATGGACGGGAAGACCTGGTTTTGACCGAACGTTTCATTTATAGAAACTTTTTTTCTTTTTTTGAAGAGGTATGATGAAGGGGGATACTATAGACACGTGCGAAAGCGAGGAATGATGATGAAACAGTATGAAGCGGCAACGTTGAAAAAAGGATTGCGCATTCTTGATGCCCTGACAGAGAAGGATATGACACTTACGGACGTCATGCACCACTTTTCCTTCAAAAAATCCACAGCTTTCCGTCTCTTGTACACGCTTGAATCTATGGGATATATAAAAAAGACCGGCCATGTGTATCGTTCTTCTCACAAAACCGGTGCGGGACTGGACCAGTATGAACCTATGTTCAACTGGCTGTCTGTCCCTCCGCTGATTGAAATGAGTGAAGAAGTAGAGGAGACGGCCTATGTCGGCGTGTTGTTTAAGACAGATGTGGTTACAGCCCAGGTCGTCGACGGCCCTCATTCCATCCGGGCGCATTCCCGTGTGGGCGACCGGTCTCCTGTCCATTTGAGCGCCCTCGGAAAAGTGATGCTTGCTTTTCTGGGGGAAGAGCAGCAAAGCCGTGTATTGGAGGAGTTGAAATTGACACCTAATACGGATCGGACGTTTGTGGATTCCCATCTTTTCAAGGAGCATTTAAAAGTTATCCGGAGCCAGGGCTATGCGGTTGACGATGAAGAAACAGAAAAAGGTCTCCGCTGTATAGCTGCTCCTGTCGTACTTCAGGGAAAAGTCATTGCGGCTATTGCGGTTTCCGGACCGGCAGAGCGGCTTCACCGGAAGCGTGATAAAAGCGTTGGAAAGGCATTGACTGCCTGCAGCACCCTCCTCGCACAATTGTTTGAAACAGCAAAATCTTCATAAAGGGAGAAAAGGTGTATGAAGGAAATATCAACAAAAGTTTATATCGCACTGAGTGCCCTTGCTGTCAGCGCGTTTGCTATCGGAACCACCGAATTCGTTATCGTCGGGCTCCTGCCGACGGTGGCCTCAGATCTAGGCATCACGGTAACAAAAGCAGGAACGCTTATCTCTGGTTATGCAGTGGCCATTGCCATCGGAACCCCTGTTGTAACAGCAGTAACAAGTAGAATACCAAAAAAATTCTTTCTGCTTTTATTATTGATGGTGTTTTCAGCTGGAAATGCCGCTGCAGCTATCGCCCAAACGTATGAATTACTCCTGGCGGCTCGTGTGGTAACAGCTGTGGCTCATGGAGTGTTCTTTGCGGTTGCTGCCACCGTTGCCGCTGATTTAGTACCGGAGCATAAACGGGGAAGTGCCATTTCCATTATGTTTACAGGTTTAACGGTTGCGACGATCGCCGGCGTCCCTATGGGTACGTACATCGGTCAGAACGCAGGGTGGAGGGTCACCTTCATTGTGGTGGCGGTTCTTGGCCTCCTTGGCCTTGTCACCACATTCTTTGCCGTGGATCGGATAGCGAAGTCAACCACGGGTCCCACAGTGAGCGACATTATCGTTCTCGTTAAGCATCCGAAAATCGTTTCGTCCTTGATGATGACGGCTCTTGGTTTTGGAGGGACCTTTACCATTTTTACGTATATGACTCCCATTCTTGAAGAAGTGAGTGGTCATCCTTCTGACTGGATTTCCCTTTTACTGCTTATTTACGGAGTGGCTGTAGCGGTCGGGAATATTCTTGGAGGGAAATGGGCAGATGGCCATCCGGTCAAGGCACTCCGGTACATCTTCGGAGTACAGGCCGTCGTACTGCTTCTGCAGATGCTCCTTCTTCCAAACAGGATTCTGAGTATAGTATCAATCGTCCTGCTTGGGCTGTTTGCCTTTATGATGTCACCGGGCGTCCAATCCTATATTGTAACGCTCGCTGAAAAACTGGCCCCCTCTGCAAAAGACCTGGCGTCCGCCTTTAATATCGCTGCTTTTAATGTGGGGATAGCCGCCGGATCTGCTCTCGGGGGAATGGCCGTGAACAGGTTCACGCCTCTTGACGCGGCATGGATGGGAGCCCTCATGGCCGCTGCTGCCTGTGTTTTGGCGGTTTGGAATACGAAGAGTGACCGAAAACAATTTATTTAATGGAGTTGATTTATCATGAAACAACAGTTGGAACATCTGGAACAAAGGCTGACATTTAAACAATTCACGAATGATGATGCCCTGAAGCTAGGGTTGACACTTGTGGATTATGCTAAAGAAACAGGGGTATCCATTGCGGTGCACGTGGAGAGAAACCGGGTACCGCTGTTTACCCATCTCATGGAAGGTACGTCAGAAGAAAATGTCTCCTGGCTTTACCGGAAGAAATCGGTCGTGGACCATTATCATCACAGCACCCAGTTTATTGCAGCAAGGTTTGAGGAGAATGGAACGACTCACTCGGAAAGCTCTCTCCTTGACCCCGCCCGGTATCAGGCTGTCGGCGGTTCCTTCCCAGTCCGTATCCCACATGTGGGAGTGATCGGGTCGGTGACAGTGGCAGGACTTACTCCACAGCTTGACCACGAATATGTAATCGAAGGTGTGGAACGCTTCCTGGCAGAATAGGAACAGAAAGGAGAGAGCCGTATGAGGCCGGCTCTCTCCTTTTATTTGGGCTGCCTTGCATGCTCCTCGTTCATTTCTTTGAGAAGAAATACGATTCGCTCCCGTTCCTTGGGGGAAAGCTCATCATAGCGGTCCAGCTCAGATTGTACATACCGGATTGTCGGATTTCCTTCTTTCGGCTTTTTTACAAAATAGGTCGTAATGGAACCTGTAAGCATCCCGATCAGCCCGATCCCTATGACCATCAGAAAAATGGCGACGAGCCTTCCGGAAAGCGTGGAAGGGGCAATGTCTCCGTAGCCGACTGTGGTGACCGTCACGATCGACCACCACAATCCGTCTGCATAAGAGTAAATATTTTCCTCGGCATGCCGGATAATGACCGACGAGGCAAACAGCATGACGGACGAGAACAGGAGAACACGGTCCAGTCCGTTAGTCCTGAGAATTTTAAGCAGGTGGGGGAAGTGACGCCGGACAATGAGCAGCATTCGCAGAAGACGGAACAGCCTGGCCGCACGGGCAAGCTGAAAAATGCTCTCTAAAGGAATGGCGGCAATGACTTCAAGCGGATGCTTTTTTATGTATTGAAGTTTGTCCTTTGAACGGAGGATCCGGATGGCAACGTCGACGAAAAACAGCAGCCAGACAAACCGGTCCAGGAAGATGGCAGCTGGATGATCCGACCATAAATACATGACGGATAATAGTGCAAGTGTGAGTAGAACGGTTTCGTAGATGACGGCCCATTTTTTTACCATCAGAAAAATCCCTCCCTGAATGCGTGTACGTCCTCCTATCTATTATAAATCGGTCTGCCGAGTTGACAACCTGCTAGTTTCTTCGAGAAACTGGGACTATATGAAAAGAAGGAGAGATACATATGGCATTTGTCATTACGCAGCCCTGTGAAGGCGAACAGGCAGGAGAGTGTGTCACTGTCTGCCCGGTCGACTGTATTGAACAGGGGAAGGATCAGTACTATATCAATCCCGATATCTGTATCGACTGCGGAGCCTGCGTGTCGGTGTGCCCGGTGGATGCGATAGTTGAAGAGTATGAGATGAGGCCGGAGGAAGAGCCATATCTTGCAAAGGCCGAAGCCTTCTTCGGGGTCGAATGACGCAGGGAAGCTGGTAAAATAAGTATTGTTAATAAGCAGGAAAACCGGGTAAACAAAGAGAAGTAATGATATAATCTTTTAATCTTTGTACAGGAGTTGATTGGATGCTGATGTCGGCTTATCCGCCCGAAAAATCATTCGAGGACAGGTATGCTTTAATTGACCACCTGAGAAATCTCGGCTACACCGAAGACCTGCTTGGTAAGAAAACGGTGGAGATGACGCTGCCGGAACTGCAGCAGATCTACATCAATCTGGAGTATCAAAGAGAAGAGCGTGCGTAGAAAAAGCTGAGGGAACGGCGTATGTTCTATCGTTGACTTTTAGGTTTTAAGTTATATTGAAATAGAAAAACCGGAGCGGGGAGCTCCGGTTTCAGGGGAGACACATCCAGGTAGAGTTTGTTTCATGCCTCGACGTTCATTATAACCTTTTCTATATTGAAAAAACAAATATCCACTGTCAACCAGTGATGAATGAACCAGAAGGTGGTGAATACCTCTGGTTCTTTTTTGTAGATTGGAGAACAGACGTCCGTCCCCCATCATCGATTAGTAGTAAAACGATGCACCTACGATAATCAACAGGATGAACAATACGACGATCAGGACAAATGAACTTCCATAGCCACAACCACCGTAGCCGCCGTAACCGTAGCCACCATAACCACAGCCCATGCTTTTCACCACCTTTTTTTCTGCTATATCACAAACTATGTAGAAAAGGGGGAGGAGGGCAGGGCGTATGCCCGGGCCAGCCGGGTTAAAGGCTTCCTGCCCTTCCGATGGTCAGGTTCATAATCGCAGACAGACGAAAAGAATAGTGAAAAACATCCATACAACCCAAGCAGAAGAAGGGTGGAAACCGTCAGAAGGAACGGGTCCACCTTTTTTCTTTTTTTTGAAGAAAAATCAGAGCGATCCGACAATAAGTGATCAGGAAAAGAATCGTGGGGGCTGTCCCACCGGCGGTCCTGTATTAGGAATTGGATGATCATTCCTGATCCGTGCCCGCAAGTCAACTCACCGGTGAGAACCGGAAGATCGATAGAATCCATCATAGTAATACAGGAAAAAGGGCTCGGCAATTACAAGTGATCGAAACGAGTATAGTTGTACCGCTCCTTTTTTGACAATGAGAAAGAAGGGGTTCTCTCTAATTGAACGTTTCTTCATTCCAGGATTTCATCTCCCGGCAAAGTGACATACACCCATCGTTTATTTTTCTTTTTTCTCTTTTAAAGCCCGTCATGGAGATAAAAAAGAAAAAAAGAAAGTCTTTCCAAACGGAAAAAGTCAACCGTCCCAACGGTGTAAGCGCTTCACGAATTCATTGAATAATTGGAGTGTTCAGAAAATTTACTGAAAAGCTGTTGACCTTCTGTGAAAATCCGTTTAGAGTAGTCCTCAATCAACCACATCGATTACACCCAATCGTCCGGTTGGTTCATGTGGAAGCCCTGAACTTGGACCCTGTATAAGTGGAATACTCACCTTCTATAGAGGGTCCATATTTTCTTTATCATTCTTTAACTATTTTACACATTAAATAATAAAAGAAAGGAGTGCTGAGGATGAGCAGCCAATGGATTTATATGAGCGGCGAGTACGTGAAGAAAGAAGAGGCCGTCGTTTCTGTCTATGATCATGGTTTCTTATATGGAGATGGGGTGTTCGAAGGCATTCGCGTTTATGAAGGTAACATTTTCAAGCTCGATGAGCATTTAAACCGCCTTTATGATTCAGCGAAATCGATCATGCTCCAAATTCCATATGAAAAGGAGGAGCTTGAGGAAATTATCGCAGAGACGGTCCGCCGCAACCAGCTGGAAACGGCATATATCCGGGTTGTCGTTTCAAGAGGATCAGGCAATCTTGGTCTGGACCCATCCAGCTGTGCAAATCCGCGCCTGGTTGTCATTGCTGAAGCACTCGCTTTATTTCCAAAAGAACTTTACGAGCGGGGAGTCCGGCTTGCATCTGTCTCCAGCAGAAGAAACCGGCCGGATGTCCTTCCACCGCAGGTGAAATCTTTAAACTACTTAAATAACATTCTTGTAAAAATGGAAGCCAATCAGGCGGGTGTGGATGAAGCGCTCATGCTGAATGACCAGGGGTATGTAACGGAAGGTTCCGCCGACAACATTTTTATTGTTAAGAACGGGACCATCTTTACACCACCAACCTATCTAGGTGCCCTTGAAGGAATTACAAGAAACGCCATCATGGATCTCGCAGAAGCGAAAGGCTATACCGTCAAGGAACAGCCGTTTACACGGCACGATGTGTATGTTGCAGATGAAGTTTTCCTCACTGGAACTGCTGCAGAAGTCATCGCCGTCGTCGAAGTTGATCAGAGGCAGGTAGGAAATGGGAAACCGGGTGTTGTGACCAACCATCTCTTGTCTGAGTTCAGACAGGTAACAACAACAGATGGTTACAAGGTATACGGCAAGGATCAGGCGCACGTAAGCTGATTAGACGCATTTTGAAAACTGAATCAACGTAAAACAATGAGAGGAAAAAGGGATAAGGCCTTGTATTCACAGAGAGCCGGGGTTGCTGGAAGCCCGGAAATACATCTTATTCTGACATCATCCTTGAGTGTCCCCGCTGAACGGTATGCTTAGTAGGCCGGACCAGGTGTATCACTGCACCTGTTATCAAAAGGAGTTATGACGACTCCATGAGGTGAAGCTTTTGAGAGCTTCATGAACGAGGGTGGTACCGTGGAAGTAAAGAGAGACCTTTTCACCCCTCACGTTCCTGCATCATTCTGGTGGTGCATGAGAACTTGAGGAGGAGAAGGTCTCTTTTTTATTCGACAAAGAGCAGGTGGAACAGCGGAAAATCCGCTTTATTCTTCACAATTACTGCAGGAGGGATGAAAAATGAAAGCACAGGCAAGTGCGGAACAAAAGACCGCAGTGAAAACAGGGGCCGATTTACTTGTAGAAGCATTGATTGGCCAGAGTGTTGATACGTTGTTCGGTTATCCAGGAGGAGCTGTGCTGCCGATCTACGATGCCATTTACCGGGCGGAAGGCAGCTTTGACCACGTGCTTCCAAGGCATGAACAAGGAGCCATCCATGCAGCTGAAGGCTATGCCCGTGTTTCCGGCCGTGCTGGAGTTGTTATCGGCACATCAGGACCAGGGGCAACGAACCTTGTGACCGGTATTGCCGATGCCATGATGGATTCGATCCCACTCGTCATCTTCACCGGACAGGTGGCGAAAGGGGTCATTGGTACAGATGCTTTCCAGGAATCGGACATCATGGGAATCACTACACCCATCACGAAGCATAACTATCAAGTTCAGAATATTGAAGATCTTCCGAGAATTGTGAATGAAGCTTTCCACATTGCCACGACCGGACGACCGGGCCCTGTCGTCGTGGATATTCCGAAAGACATCAGTTCAACCGTCTTTGAAAAAGACCTCAACAAGGATTTTCATCTTCCAGGATATCAGCCGACGACGAAACCGAATCCTATGCAGATCAATAAGCTGCATGAGGCCCTTCTTGCAGCTGAAAAGCCGGTCGTTCTGGCCGGATCCGGCGTTATCCATGCCAAGGCTTCTGAAGAACTGAGGACGTTTGTAAGAAATTACGAGCTTCCGGTCACCTCTACTCTTCTGGGTCTGGGAAGTTACCCCGGAAGTGACCGTCTCTCCCTTGGCATGGCCGGGATGCACGGGACCTATGCAGCAAATATGGCCCTGTACGAATGCGATCTGCTCATCAACTTCGGCTCGCGGTTTGATGACAGACTGACAGGCAATTTGAAGCATTTTGCACCACATGCCAAAGTGGCGCATATCGATATCGACCCTGCAGAAATCGGAAAAAATGTGGAAACCCACATCCCAATCGTATCAGATGCGAAAGCGGCTCTTACATCGTTGAATGAAAAAGCCGTGCAGAACCTGGATCACCATAACTGGATGATGAAGGCAGAAAAGAACAAACAGGATTTCCCTTTGTGGCATGACCAGCCGGATGCAGATATCGTCCCCCAGTGGCTTCTCCAGAAAGTCTATGAATATACGAAAGGAGAAGCAGTTGTAACGACAGATGTCGGCCAGCATCAAATGTGGGCGGCACAGTATTACCAGTTTGATCAGCCGAACCGCTGGGTCACCTCAGGAGGTCTTGGGACGATGGGGTACGGTTTTCCAGCTGCGATTGGTGCTCAGCTGGCAGATCGGAAATCCACCTGTGTGGCGGTCGTCGGCGATGGCGGTTTCCAAATGACGCTGCAGGAACTGTCCGTTCTCCAGGAGCGGCGGCTTCCAGTCAAAGTTCTTATCGTCAACAATCAGGCGCTCGGAATGGTAAGGCAGTGGCAGGAGAAGTTTTACAGTGGACGCTACTCCGAGTCGATCATGGATGTCCAGCCTGATTTTGTGAAGCTGGCGGAGAGCTACCAAGTACCTGGATATAAAATTGAAACCCAGGGACAGCTGGAGGATGTACTTCCTGAAATTCTGAGCAATGATCAGCCGGCCCTTATCGACTGCCGGGTTCTACAGAAAGAGAACGTCTATCCAATGATTGCACCAGGAAAAGGAATCCACGAGATGATTGGGGTGAAACGATGAAACGCATCGTGACAGCAACGGTTCATAACCGGAGCGGTGTCCTGAACCGGGTCACCGGTCTCCTCGCTAAACGACAGTTCAATATTGAAAGCATATCTGTCGGCCGCACAGAAACCGAAGGAGTATCCAAAATGACCTTCGTCGTCGAGGTGGAGGATGAGAGGAAGCTGGAGCAGCTGACGAAACAGCTGAACAAACAAATCGATGTCCTGAAAGTATCGGACATCACGGACAAAGCCATCGTAGCAAGAGAACTGGCGATGGTGAAGGTCATCAGCAACCCTCAGATCCGCAATGAAATCCAAAGCA
Organism: Halobacillus sp. Cin3; assembly: GCF_947311855.1. Taxonomy (NCBI): domain Bacteria; kingdom Bacillati; phylum Bacillota; class Bacilli; order Caryophanales; family Bacillaceae; genus Halobacillus; species Halobacillus sp. Cin3. Next base: position 21,293 of record NZ_CAMZMV010000001.1, read on the forward strand.
TTATTGAGCCATTCCGGGCGTCGATCATTGATGTGAGCAAGGAAAGCGTCACGGTTCAGGTGACTGGTAAATCCGACAAGGTTGATGCTCTCATCGATCTGCTCCGCCCTTATGGAATAAAAGAATCAGCAAGAACCGGGCTGACCGCCTTTACGCGCGGCCACCAGCCCCAGGTAGCAGAATTCAAATCTTACTCCCTATTAAAATGATGAAAGGATGGATGTAACATGGCACACGTATACTACCACAATGATATTAAAGATGAGGTTCTAAAAAATAAGAAAGTAGCTGTCATCGGATATGGCTCCCAGGGCCATGCCCACGCATTAAACCTGAAAGAGAGCGGTCATGATGTCGTTGTTGGTCTTCGTAAAGGGAAATCATGGGATAAAGCTGTGGAAGACGGTGTGGAAGTGAAGACAGTTCCGGAGGCTGTAGAAGGTGCCGATGTCGTAATGATCCTTCTTCCGGATGAGTATCAGCCGAAAGTGTACGAAGAACAGATCAAGCCGAATCTGAAATCCGGTGCAGCGCTTGCTTTCGCCCACGGATTCAACGTTCATTTCAATCAGGTTGTACCTCCTTCCGATGTGGATGTGTTCCTAGTCGCTCCAAAAGGGCCGGGACACCTTGTCCGTCGTACATTTGAAGAAGGAGCAGGGGTGCCGGCCCTGATTGGTGTAGAACAGGATGTAACAGGTGAAGCCAAGGAGGTCGCCCTTGCTTACGCGAAGGGAATCGGCGGCGGCCGTGCCGGTGTTCTGGAAACCTCCTTCCAGGAAGAAACCGAAACAGATTTGTTCGGTGAGCAGGCCGTTTTATGCGGTGGTTTGACCAGCCTCGTCAAAGCAGGCTTTGAAACATTGACAGAAGCCGGTTATCAGCCGGAAGTTGCTTACTTCGAATGTCTTCACGAATTGAAACTGATTGTAGACCTTATGTATGAAGGCGGTCTGGAAGGCATGCGTTACTCCATCTCCGATACCGCTCAGTGGGGTGATTTCGTCTCAGGGCCACGCGTCGTTGATGAAACTACGAAAGCCCGCATGAAAGAAGTCCTGACAGATATTCAGACCGGTAAGTTTGCTAAAGGTTGGATTCTTGAAAACCAGGTGAATCGTCCTGAGTTCACAGCAATCAATGCCAAAGAAAGCCAGCATCAAATCGAAAAGGTGGGTAGAGAGCTCCGTGAATTAATGCCGTTCGTCAAGAAGTCCCAATCCAAAGAAAAGGATGTGGTCACTCATGGCTCACGTTAATGTCTTTGACACGACTCTGCGCGATGGAGAGCAGTCCGCCGGGGTCAACTTGAACCGTTTGGAAAAAATGGAAATTGCTAAGCAGCTGGAAAGGCTTGGTGTAGACATTATGGAAGCAGGGTTCCCTGCTTCCTCCCAGGCGGATTTTGATGCAGTCAAAGAGATTGCCGATACGGTGCGCGGCTGTTCAGTGACAGGACTGGCGCGGGCGAACAAGCGCGATATCGATATTGCGTGGGAAGCATTGAAAGGCGGAGCGGAGCCGAGACTTCACGTCTTTCTTGCCACCTCTCCGATTCACATGACGCATAAACTGAAAAAAACGCCGGATGAAGTGGTGGAAACGGCGGTGAATATGGTCCGCTACGCCCGCGAAAAATTCCCTTATGTCCAGTTCTCCGCAGAGGATGCGCTGCGCTCGGACCGGGATTTTCTCGTTCACATCATTGAACAAGTCATTGATGCGGGGGCTTCAGTAATCAATCTGCCGGATACGGTCGGTTTCACGACACCGGATGAAATCGGCAGTCTTTTCCGGTATGTAAGGGAGCAGGTGCCTAACATTGATCAAGCGGTCCTCTCTACGCATAACCACGATGATCTGGGGATGGCCGTCAGCAACTCCCTGGCAGCTGTCGAAAATGGAGCCGGTCAGATTGAAGGGACGATCAATGGAATTGGCGAGCGTGCGGGAAATGCCGCTTTAGAGGAGATTGCCGTTGCCTTTCAGATCAGGCAGGACCGCTACGATTTCCAAACGGGGCTGGTTCTTAAGGAAATTAAGCGGACGAGTGATCTTGTCAGCCGTTTGACCGGGATGCAGGTTCCGGGGAACAAGGCGGTTGTCGGACGCAATGCCTTTGCCCATGAGTCCGGCATTCACCAGGACGGTGTCCTGAAGGAAGCCACGACGTACGAAATCATTACACCGGCTATGGTGGGCATTGATTCCAACCGGATGGTTCTTGGCAAACACTCCGGCCGGCATGCCTTCAAGCAGAAAGCGGAAGAGCTCGGCTTTGAATTGAACGAAACGAAGCTGAAAGAAGCGTTCGCATCTTTCAAAGATTTGACCGGCAAGAAAAAAGAAGTCACCGACGATGATCTTTTTGCGATTCTTACCGATACGCAGACCGAACATGAAGACCAGCCGAAATACGAACTGAAAGCCTTCCAGGTCCAGTACGGCAGCATCAACCGCCCGACCGCTACGGTTCTTTTAACGAAACCGGATGGAGAAAAAGCGGAAAAAGCCAACACCGGCGAAGGAAGTGTCGAAGCGATTTATAACACACTGGATGATTTGATTGATGCGGATGTTCATCTGCAGGATTATCAACTCAGCTCCATTGGAAGAGGACGTGATGCACTGGCAGAGGTTCACGTCCAGCTGACTGTCAACGGGGTAAAGGCCTCCGGACGTGGATCGGCTCAGGATGTGCTGGAAGCTTCCGCCCACGCATTTTTAAATGCGGTCAATCGTACGCTTTATCAGCATAAACGTCACGAAGGCTACGAAAAAGTGCAGGTATAACAAAGGGGGATGTACATGGAGAAACATATAGTTTTACTGCCGGGCGACGGCATCGGTCCGGAAGTAACGAAAGCAGCCAGACAGGTGCTGCAGGCGGTCGCCGACCGTTACCAGCATACCTTTACATTTGAAAGTCATGACATTGGCGGAGCAGCCATCGACCAGCATGGGACACCGCTCCCGGATGATACGGTCCAGGCGGCTAAAAAAGCCGACGCCATTTTCCTTGGAGCTGTCGGGGGTCCGAAATGGGATCAGCTGCCGGGTCACATGAGGCCGGAAAAAGGGCTGCTGGGTATCCGCAAGCAGCTTGGATTGTTTGCCAATCTCCGTCCTGTCCAGGCATTTCAACAGCTGCTCCATGCTTCCCCTTTGAAAAAGGAAGTCGTTGAAAACAGTGATCTGTTGATAGTCCGGGAGCTGACCGGCGGTTTATATTTCGGACAGCCGAGTGAGCGTCGCAATAACGGACAGGAAGTCGTGGATACGCTGGCTTATGAGCGCCATGAAATTGAAAGAATCGTCAATCAGGCTTTTCAAAGCGCCCGTGTCAGAAGAAAACACCTGACATCGGTAGATAAAGCCAATGTCCTGGAATCCAGCCGGATGTGGCGGGAAATCGTTGAAGAGAAAAAGGCGGATTATCCGGACGTGACTGTCGAGCATATGCTCGTGGATGCCGCAGCGATGAAGCTTGTAACGAATCCATCGTATTTTGATGTGATAGTTACGGAAAACATGTTCGGCGATATTTTGAGCGACGAAGCCTCTGTCTTAACCGGTTCTCTAGGCATGCTTCCATCAGCAAGCCTGAACGAACAGAGTGTCGGCCTTTACGAACCTGTCCACGGTTCGGCTCCGGACATTGCCGGACAGAATAAAGCCAATCCAATTGCAAGTATTCTCTCCACTGCCATGATGCTGAAGCACTCCTTCGGTATGGAAGAGGAAGCCGAACAAGTGCAAACAGCAGTGACCGGCGTACTGCAGGAAGGGTACCACACCGCAGACATCGATTTGAAAAACGGTGTAAAGGTCAGCGGAAGTGAACTGGCAGCTAAAATCGTTGACCAGATTAGTACGAGTGATGCAACAGAAAACATTATGCGCTGCTATGTATGAGCGGTACAACAGAGAAAAGAAGGGAGCGGAACGGAATGAGTCAACCAAAAACCATTGTTGAAAAAATTTGGGATCAGCATGTCGTCCACGAAGAAGAAGGGAAGCCGAATCTTCTCTACATCGACCTGCATCTGGTTCATGAAGTGACCTCTCCCCAGGCGTTTGAAGGGCTCCGCATGAGCGGAAGGAAAGTGAGGCGGCCGGATCGTACGTTTGCTACGATGGATCACAACGTGCCGACCATCCACCGCAACGTCATCAAGGATGAAGTTTCCAAGAAACAGATGGAAACACTCGAGACAAACTGTAAGGAATTTGGAGTACGGCTGGCGGATATCAACCACCCGGACCAAGGCATCGTCCATGTCATCGGTCCGGAGCTTGGGTTAACCCAGCCGGGCAAAACAATCGTCTGTGGAGATAGTCATACCTCTACACACGGGGCTTTTGGCGCCCTCGCATTTGGAATCGGCACGAGTGAAGTGGAGCACGTGCTGGCCACTCAATCTCTCTGGCAGGCCAAGCCGAAAACCCTTCAGGTTCATGTGGAGGGAGTTTTGGGCACAGGAGTGACAGCCAAGGACTTGATTCTGGCGATCATCGGTCGATATGGCGTCCGTTTCGGTACCGGCCATGTAATAGAATACACGGGCGAAGCGGTCCGTAATCTGACGATGGAAGAACGAATGACGGTCTGTAACATGTCGATTGAAGCGGGCGCACGTGCTGGTTTGATTTCACCGGATGAGACCACAGTCGAGTATCTCCGTGGGAAGCGTTACGTACCTGAAGGAGAAGATTTTGAAGAAGTCAAGGAGCAGTGGCTGTCACTGGCATCGGATGAAGGGGCGGAATACGACCAGACCCTTACCATCCATGCTGATGAAATTGAGCCCCAGGTTACATGGGGGACCAACCCTTCTCAATGTGTTCCTGTCGGCGGACGTGTCCCCGATCCGGAGCAGGTGGAGGATGACCGTGACGGCATTGAGCGGGCAATGGATTATATGGGCCTTGAGGCGAATCAGGCAATCGAATCCATACCTGTTGACCACGTGTTTATCGGATCCTGTACAAACTCCCGTTTGAGCGATCTGCGCCGGGCGGCTGAAATCGTCCGTGGCGGCCGTGTCCACGAAGGGGTCAGGGCTCTTGTTGTCCCTGGCTCCAAATCAGTAAAGGATGCAGCAGAAGCCGAAGGCCTGGACACCATATTCCTGACTGCCGGATTTGAATGGCGCGATGCCGGCTGCAGCATGTGTCTGGCGATGAACGATGATATCGTTCCACCGGGTGAGCGGTGTGCGTCAACATCGAACCGTAACTTTGAAGGCCGTCAGGGGAACGGGGCGCGTACCCATCTTGTCAGCCCGGAAATGGCAGCGGCAGCAGCTCTTGAAGGCCGTTTTGTAGACGTCAGAAAATATGCCAGTGCGGTAGGAGGGTGAACAGATGGAACCACTAAAACAGCACAAAGGTCTGGTCTACCCATTGAATCGATCGAATGTCGATACCGATCAGATCATTCCAAAACAGTTTTTAAAACGGATTGAGCGTCAGGGATTTGGTCAGTTCCTCTTCTACAACTGGCGGTTTGATGATGACGGCTCTCCACGCGGGGACTTCTCCCTGAACAGTCCGAAGTATGATGGAGCCTCGATTTTAGCAGGGGGAGAGAACTTCGGATGCGGGTCCTCCAGGGAACACGCCCCATGGGCGATCCAGGATTATGGTTTCCGTGTCGTCATAGCTCCGAGTTTTGCTGATATCTTTTATAACAACTGCTTCAAAAACGGGATTCTTCCCATTCAACTGCCGAAGCCTGTTGTGGATCAGCTGATGGAAAAGGCGGAAGCGGAGGCTTATGAAGTGGCCGTGGATCTTGAGGCACAGACGATTGATGGCGGCGGTTTCGAAGTGGCATTCGATATCCAGCCCTATCACAAAGAAATGCTTTTGAATGGCTGGGATGAAATTGCCGTTACGCTGACTTACGAAGATAAGATCGACCAATTTGAAGAAAAACAAAAAGGAGTGAAGACGTTGGGGATTTCTTAACGCTGGCTAAAGTAATGGATGCACAGGAACAGCTGCAGGAGGTTGTGCACCGCACGCCGCTGCAGACGTCAAAAACCTTTGATGAACGGACAGGGCATCACGTCTATTTGAAGATGGAAAATCAACAGAAAACCGGTGCGTTTAAAGTCAGGGGAGCTTCCTATAAAGTTGCCTGCCTAACGGAAGAGGAAGCCGCCTGTGGAGTCATTGCCGCATCCGCAGGCAACCACGCCCAGGGGGTGGCGGTTGCTGCAGCGAAGCGGGGAATTACGGCAAAAATCTTCATGCCGGAAGGAACACCACAGGCGAAGGTGGAAGCAACGGAAGGCTACGGAGCATCCGTCGTCCTTACCGGTGAATCCTTTCAGGAAGCTTATCAGGCAGCACGGGTCGAACAGGAACGGTCCGGAGCGACTTTCCTTCATCCCTTTGATGATTATGAAGTCATGGCCGGTCAGGCTACGGTGGCTGTGGAAATGCTTCAGCAGCAGCCGGATCTTGAACGCCTTTTCGTACCAATCGGAGGAGGCGGGCTGATCAGCGGCGTCGCTTTTGCTGCGAAACAGCTGAAACCGGACATTACGGTGATCGGTGTTCAATCAGCTAAAGCACCATCCACCTATAATGCGCTTTATAAGAAAGGACCGGAAAAACTGACGTCTGTTTCCACAATCGCAGACGGCATTGCCGTGAAAGAGCATGGAAGGTTAACGTATACGTGTATCCAGAAATACGTGGACCAGGTCATCACCGTGGAAGAACATGAAATCGCCCAGGCGATGCTTCTGCTGCTTGAACGGGAGAAAACCCTTGTAGAGGGGGCTGGTGCCACAGCGCTTGCCGGCCTTCTCCAAACATGCCACACATTTGAACAGCAGCAGTGCGGCGTTGTTTTGAGCGGCGGGAATATGGATCTCTCCCGGCTGCCACTGGTCCGAAAGCTGGCCAACCCAAAAAAGGTTGTCATCGCATAAGGTAAGAGGATTAAACCAGAAGAAAACCGGCAGCGGTTTCTTCTGGTTTTTGTAGGTTGAATAAAGAAACAAAGGCGGATGGTTCGTCTCAGAGGGAAGGGGATGGTACAATACTCGTGAATCTATTTATTACATAAGAGGTGAAAATGATGAATCAATTTTTACAATATAACCCGACTCGTCTGTACTTCGGCAAAGGCCAGATCGAGCAGATGGGCAAGGAAATCACTACAGGGTCGAAAGTGCTTGTGGTATATGGCGGCGGAAGCATTAAGCGGAACGGTGTGTACGATGAAGCTGTCGGCATGCTGAAATCTCTTGATTCCGACATTTATGAACTTTCCGGTGTGGAGCCCAACCCACGCTTAACGACGGTACAAAAAGGTGTGGAGATCTGTAAGCAGGAAGGGATTGATTTCCTACTGGCTGTCGGCGGAGGCAGTGTGATTGACTGTACAAAAGCAATCGCAGCTGGTGCACAGTACGATGGAGATGCCTGGGATCTCATTACCGGCAGCGCTCCTGTCGAAAAGGCGCTTCCGTTTGGTACCGTCCTTACGCTGGCCGCAACTGGTTCGGAGATGAATGCGGTATCTGTCATCACAAACTGGGAGACAAGAGATAAACTTGGCTGGGGATCGCCGCACGTATTCCCGACGTTCTCGATTCTGGATCCTTCCTATACATTTTCTGTACCGGAACACCAGACAGTGTACGGCATTGTCGATAGTATGTCTCACGCGTTGGAGCACTATTTCCACCGCACTCCGAATACACCAATGATCGACGGGTTTATCGAATCGCTGCTTCGCACAGCTGTTGAATATGGACCTAAACTGATGGAAAACCAGCAGTCCTATGAGTACCGCGAAACAATGATGTATATAAGTACGACAGCTTTCAATGGTACGCTGTCCAATGGAACCGATGGAGGCGACTGGGCGACACACCGCATCGAACATGCGCTCTCAGCAGTATATGATATTCCCCATGGCGGCGGTCTGGCCATCTTGTTCCCAAACTGGCTCGAGCACGTGCTCCAAGAAGATCCAAGCCGCGTGAAGCAGCTGGCCGTCAACGTCTTCGGTATCGACCCTGAAGGAAAAGGGGATACCCAGCTGGCTGAAGAAGGGGCGGCAGCCTTAAGGGAGTTCTGGAACTCCCTCGGCGCTCCATCCACTTTAAAAGATTACGATATTGACGATCAAGACTTTGATTCCATCGTTGAGAAAACATTCATCAAGCCGGGGGTCGGCACGTATAAAGAACTGGACAAGGAAAGTGTCCGGGATATCCTGCGCCGTTCCCTGTAAAGTGAAAAGACCTGAGAGGATTGTAGTCCTCCCAGGTTTTTTTTTAATAGAAAAATGAATTTTTGTAAGCATTTACCTCTTATTCATAGATTAGTTAGAAAATTTACATGGGGGTTACATTTCAATTAAATCTATGTATTTTATCTGGGTATTCAATGATTTCAAGATATAATTGTAAGCAATTGCAGAAAAATGTCGAAATTAATCAAATGAACAAGGAGACATTCGATTGAAAAAGCTTACAATTATATTGACACTTATCCTTCTAGCTGCCAATTTCTCTATTACCACCGTGTATGGGGAGACTAAACCTGATTCTCCTGATATTCTTAGTGAATCAGCAATTGTAATGGAAGCAAACACCGGGAAGGTCATTTATGAGAAGGACGCCGACCGTGAGATGTACCCCGCTAGTCTGACTAAAATCGCCACAGCGATTTATGCGTTGGAAAACGGAGACCCGGAAGATCAGGTGACGGTTAGTGAAGAAGCGAGGAATACAGGCGGATCGAGTGTTTTCCTAATGGAAGGGGAGCAGGTTTCTCTAAAAAAGCTTGTCCAGGGACTGCTGATCAACTCAGGGAATGATGCCGGGACGGCTATAGCTGAGCATATGAGCGGCAGTGTAGACAGCTTTTCTGAAGAGTTGAGTGTCTTCCTACAAGAAAAAGTCGGAACGGAGAAGACCCATTTTACCAATCCGCACGGTCTCTATGATGGTCAGCATACGACAACAGCAAGAGATCTCGCTTTAATCACCCAGTACGCGATGCAGAATGAAACCTTTATGGAAATCTTCGGAACCAAAACCATGGACTGGACGGGAGAATCATGGGAAACCACGTTATATACCCATCATAAATTGTTCCGTGAAAACCCGTACGAAGGCATCACAGGCGGTAAAACCGGTTTTGTTCCACAAGCCGGCTTTACGCTGGCAACGACAGCATCCCGTGAAGACACAGATTTCATCGCCATCACAATGAAGACACCGTATCAAGATCAAGTGTACACCGATACGGAAAAACTCCTGGACTACGGATTTGAAAATTATGAAACATCCTTCGTCCCAAAAGAGGATCTCCTTGGAGACAATAAGGACGAATATATTCTACCGGGAGAGATTCCCTATACCTCTTTGAAAGGGGAAGGGGTGGAAGCTTCGGTAGATGACAACGGGAAAGTGACGATCAGCAGTGAAGAAGGCACGCCGTTGACATACTATCAGTTGGAAGAGAAGACGGATTACGTAACGAACGTTCCGGAAACCGCTGATGCACAAAAAAAGCAGGACACCTGGACGGATTATCTGAACTATTTGATCATACCTCCAAAGTTCTGGGCGTTGGAAGTCCTTCATTTCTAAGGCTGATGAATACGAAGGATATCCTTTTTCAGAGGATCTTAAAAGAAGGGTGGCAGGATTGTTCCTGCCACCCTTCTTTTTATTTTTTATAACGGTCAATCGTTTCTTGAAGACGGCGGGCAACGGTCTGAGGGTGCCCCGTCAGCTCCTCTTTTGTAAGCGTCAGCGACGCACGGCTTTCATCCATTTCAAGCGCTTCAGCGAATAATCCGCCAAGTCCCCGGGCACGGCGGTCTACTTCAAGCATGACTTCGACATGGGTTTCATTAAGGAAGAAAATGGTCTCCAGTTCATCTAGGTAGGAGCGGTAGTTTCCGCCAGGTGCGAATTCGAATTCCTGTACATACCCGTGCCGTTTGGAATATTCCATCTCGACCTTTCTTAATCGGAAGCCGAGCTGGTTTTCCAGCGCCTCCAGAATGGTTTGAATGTATGGATGGGGAGCAATGGTGACCGGATCGCGGTCTTCTGGATCAAGTGCTCTCGGAATATCAAGTCCGGTTTCAAACCATATCGGAAGACGTCGTCCAAGAGAAGACGGAACGTGGAAGGGGATTTGGATGGAAAAAGGAATTTCCTTTGTCTCTCCCTCTTGAACCGTGATTGGTCCGGATAGTGCGTATTTCTGCAGGGACACTTCTTCTTTCACTTTACGGTCATCCACCTCGCGGACAGCTTCAGTCATTAAAAAGATATGAATGGCGTCAATCGACTGTTCCACGTCTCCCCCTTGAATAACGACCTTACCGTGAACGTCTTCACCCGGGATGAATTGATCCTTTTCCAGCTGGGTATCCACCTTGGCGGCTCCGACACCGACACTAGCTAATAATTTTTTGAACATACGATCTCCTCCTTTTGTATTGTATACGGATGAAAAGAAGAATTGGGTTCAAAAAAATTTGTTCAGCTTCTTCATGGGTATAAAGGCTCTATTGCAAGGAAGGTTCAGGGTGTTGGTTTAGGATAAAAGTTTCAGATGAGTGCTGGAAGGGAATGAAGTTCTTTCAGAGGCTGTTATTCTTTATCAAGGTAAAATATTTTGTTCAAAAAAGTGAAAATTTTCTATATTTGGTCGATATTAGAGAATAAGGACCAGGTAGAAAGGAAGAGGCTAGTGTTACATAAAAAAAATCGAACGATGTTGTTGTTTTCAGCGGTGGGATTGGCTTTGATGTTTTTGATTCATCTCATTCACAGAAATAGGATGCACCATTGGTCAGCTGCGGATTTCAGTGCCTACACGCCGTATCTGTACATGTACATGGTGGTGCCGTTGCTGCTGTTTATATTATCTTCCGTATTCTATTACAAAAATAAGACCCATCAGGCGCTGCCGTGGATACACGCGCTTCTTTTTACGTTTATCAGTATCGGCATGATCACGAACGGGGAAGGGATGGTCGTTTACCATTTTTCCATCTTTTTAGTTGTTGCTCTTGCCGCCTTTTATGACCGGGTGGCGCTGCTTGGCTTGATGACGATTGTTTTTGGTTTGTTTCACTTCGGTGCTATGTTTACAGGTACCGAATTTTTCTATGGAACGTCAGATTATACGTGGTTTATGTTCGCGCTGCATGGGGTTTATCTCCTGCTGACAAGTGCAGGGACTACCTATCAGATTGTCTTGAAAAACCGGCACGTCCAGGAATTGAAGGCCCTGTCGGATGAAAAGCAGGAAGAAACCAAGCGGTTGATGGAACAGCTTCAAACCGTGGGTGCTGCCCTTAAGGATACGGTCCAGCTGTTAAACCGTTCTTCCCAGAGCTCGAGCGATTCTTTTAAAGAGTTGGAAGATTTAATAGAGCGACGTCATGAGAACACGGATCTTCAGGTCAAAGAAGCGGTGAAGAATGCTGACGACCTTTCGCATATGCATGAGGCCGTGGAAAGCATGAATCAAAACCTTCATGGGGTCCTGGACCAGGCGGCACAGACGGCCCGGGTTACCCAGGTAGGGGAAAATTCGCTGCATCAGATTATGGATCAGTTGAACCAAACTGAATCAAGCATTCAGCAAACGAATGAAACCGTCCAGCTGTTAAGCACGTCGTCGGAAAGTATTTCACAGGTTACGAAAGACATCGCATCCATTACAGAAAATACAAGGATGCTTGCTTTGAATGCTTCCATTGAAGCGGCTCGGGCAGGAGAACATGGCAAGGGATTCAGTGTGGTAGCGGCCGAGGTACAACGGTTGTCTCAACAGTCGGAAGCTTCGACAAGGAAAATCTTTGAGATCGTGGAAACCATCCAGCATTACGTTCATCAGGCTGATCAGCGTTCAAGTGAAGGAATGGAACGTATGACTGCGAGCCAGAAGCATTTAGACGAGATGGAGACGAACTTCAAGGATATTCTCAAGCAGTCACAGCACGTAAAGGGTGAAGCAAAGGAAATCCAAGCGTTTGGCGAAAACCTGACAGTAACAGCAGATGGGTTATCCCGTTCGTTTGAACAGCTTTTATCTTTTATAAAAGAGGGGAAAATCCAGAACGATCATATTCGAGATGTGTCAAAAGGACAGCTGAAAACAATCCAAACGATGGGGGAAGAAGTTCAACAGCTGACGGATATGATCTTGGACATCCAGCAGATTACGGAAGAGATGGATGCCAGCCATTTGGAAGATTACAAAAGGCCTCTGCCTGCGTTGAAAGATGTCAGTTGATCAGTTTAAAAAACCCGGCACATATGGATGCCGGGTTTTTTCGTCGTTCATCATATGGGGGGGGAGGTGGTGAACATGCCTGTCAAAGGGTATTTTTCTGTGCTCTATTTTTAATCTGTAAGCCTCCCCAGAGAAAGAGGGGAAGCAGAAAGCCATGGGTGACTGCATAAGGCAGCCATGTGTCAGCGACAAAGTTTTCATAGTAGGCCATGTCCGGATAGGCGACCAAAGACAGGACAATCATTCCCATGCCCAGTGGAAGGAGGAGGATCCGATGATTGTCGATGTTAAGGAATTGGGCAATACCAACGGAAGAGGCATAATAGAGGACCGTCAGTTTGAAAAAAATCGTAATCATCCAAATAATGGCGATGATGATTTCCAGCCCTTCCATAAAGCCTGCGATGTTTATCTTCTCAGCTACATTATAGGTTGGATAGGCATTCAGTGAGGTTAAGTCACTTCCGAGTACTAAAAGACTCAGGATCGTTATGAGAAACAGAAATCCACCACCAATCATGCTGCCGATGAACCATCCGTGAGCTGTTTTGGGACTTTCTTTGACATAAGGGATCACCATCAGGAGCGCGACCATTTCAAGGTAAGGCGTGCCGATCATCACCGTTGATCCATCGATAATCTCCTTGCTGGTACTGTCGAAAAAAGGACGGAGATGATCCATATTCATTTGAGGGCTGATCGAAAATATAAGAAACAAAAAAAGCAGTATCATCCACGGCATAAAGATTTCAGCAGATCGTCCGATGGTTTCTACTCCGAGATAGCAGCCCACAATGACGACGAGTAAAAAGAACAGATGAATAAATGTCAGGGGAGTTTCCGGTATAATCTGGGTCGTCATGAAATCACCGATGTTCCTTAGGACGAGAGCGGATAAAATATAAAGGAAAGCAAGATAAAAGAAACTGAATAATCGACCAAGCCATGCACCGAACACGAAGGTGCAGGCCTGGACAAAAGACTTCCCCTTCAGGCTTTTCCAAACCAAAATGTAGAACAGGACAAGAGAGGCCCCAACCAGGATGGAAAGCAGGACAGAAACCCATGCGTCATGCTTCGCAGCTGACGCAATAGGGGAAGGCACAATCAAAATGGAGCTGCCAATGGTGAAGAAAATGACAATAAACATAAACTGTCTTGGGCTGATGGCTGGCTGATTCAATACGTTCGACCTCCTTTAAAAGTCAAACCAGGAAAAAATCCATGCATAAAAAGCTTTAACATAATCAAGTGGGTTGGGAACATTCATCCCCCTGGCTTCCCATATACTCATGGTCACAGCTGTTAGCAAAGCGATTATGAAGCACGCGATTTCTTTCTTGTTCTGTTTTTTCCAAATTCCTGGGAATTGGAGTGAAAAAATGACGGAGGCGGCGAAAATGATCCCGATGATTGGCCACATAAGCTTATCCTTTCTTATCGATCTGTCGCGATGAATTTCCTCTTGAGCGAACCTCTGCTTTGACATCTACTTGCACACGGACATCTTTGAATACTTCGTCCCATTCGCTTTCTAAGGTTTTCCAATCATTTTTTTCATACCGGTGAACCGCCTGACCAAATCCGAAGATATCGCTTTCAAAATCACTCTGTGCAGCAACAATCGCTGATTGGACGATGGTTTCGATTTCTTCTTCCAGTGCTAGATTGATCTGATCAATGCCTTCGGGCTCCCCAATACTGATATCACAGTTCATTTCACCGATGTTCCCCTCCGCTTCAATCAATACGGAAATGCTCGGAGTATCTCCATCCATCTCTGCTGTAATGGACGATGTTGAACGGAGGAGTTCCACGCTCGATGTTTCACCATTCTCACAAGGGTGGGTCACGATGGTACTGCTGACTTCCCCTGTTATAAAGTTGAATCCTAAGCTTTGTTTTTCTGTTAACCATCCGGCAAGTCTGTCTTCCTTGAAGACGGCTGTTTCGTCCAGCTCCAGTGTTGTCGGTGCATCCGCCTGTTCAACGTTGGACATCCGGTTACCTACATCCTCCTCCCCGTTTAATAGAAGACCTCCGAGAACAGCTTCCTCACCGGGGCTCCGTATCTTGGAAATCAAGGTATCAATGTGTACGCCTGTCGTGACCCCCCAATGGCTCTCCGCGTTCTCAATCGAATTCATCACTTTGTTTGCAGGGATTTTTTCATAAGGCGTAAGAACACTTAGGATGTTCTCCACCGAGGCATTCTTGGCAACGGTTATATAATAGGATGGGCGAAATTCATGGTCTCTGTATAAAAAATCGAGGGCAGGCATGATCCCGTCTTCTGCTAGTGATTCACCGATGACGACAAGTCTCATTTGAGATAAGTATATTTTCCTTGGTGTTTTAATCGAAAGCTTTCTAAAAGCTTCAAACAGCGTCTCTCCTGTAATGGTATAGGTGGAGACAGGGGGCCGGGTGGTCGGAGCCTCCGTAGCGACTTCGGACGGGTTGATGACCTGGACGGTGATCAAATATTCTCCCTGATCATTTTTGTCAATCCCGGTAGCAACCGCAATCCCCAGCTCATCCAGCTCTCTGCTGTTCCAACAGCCGGTCAGCATGGCTAGGCAGATCATCGCTGATACAACAGCTCTCATCGTTGGAATTTTCATGACTGCTTCTCCTTCGTTCCGCCGTGTTTAGAACCTTTATAGTCTTTCGTCAATGCAGCGGATTTCGTGAACAGCTTCCAATGAGGCAAACGAAGAAGCACATCTTTTTGGTCCTTCGGGATCATTGGAGCAAGCGGGGACATGTAAGGAACCCCGAATGACTGTAAACTGCAGAGGTGAAGAACCATGGCGATTAATCCTAGAATGATCCCGTATAAGCCGAATGTCGCTGCCAGAGTCATAAAAACAAAACGCAGCATTCGTATTGGGATCGCAATATTGTAGGAAGGGAACACAAAGCTGCTGATCGCTGTAATGGCTACGACAATAACCATGGCGGGAGACACGAGCCCGGCCTGGACAGCGGATTGTCCCAATACGAGAGCCCCTACAATGGATACAGCTGAACCTACGGGCTTAGGCAGCCGTACACCGGCTTCCCGCAAAATCTCAAAGGTCAATTCCATAATGAGCGCTTCAAAGAATGCAGGAAAGGGAACGCCATCGCGCTGGGCTGCTAAGCTGACCAGCAGCGTAGGCGGAATCATTTCCTGGTGGAACGTAATGAATGCGATATACAGGGATGGTGTGAATAAAGCAATGGTGAAACAGACGAGCCGCAGCAACCGAAGGAGGGAGCCGATATCCGCTCGTTGATAATAATCTTCACTGGATTGAAAGAAATGGATAAATAAAGCAGGGACCAAAAGGACATCCGGTGTCCCATCGATGACAATTGCAATCCGGCCTTTCGCTATGCCCTCAGCAATGGCGTCTGGTCTTTCTGAGTAATAGATCGTTGGAAAGGGAGAGTACTGGGCATCCTGAATATATTCTTCGATGTAGCCACTTTCGAAAATGCTGTCGACGTCGATTTGATCCAGACGCTGGTGCACTTCCTTTACCACCTGTTCTTCAGCCAGCCCTTCGATATAAACTACAGCAATGTCCGTTTGTGAAAGTCTGCCGATGGTTTTCCCATCCATCCGGAGCTTTGGATTTTTAATCTTTCTTCTCAACAGAGCCGTATTGGTACGGAGGGTCTCATTAAAAGACTCTTTAGGTCCGCGGATGACCCCTTCAGAGGTTGTCTCCTGGACACCCCGGTCCTGCCATCCTCTCGTATTCGCCAGGAGGGCTCTGTTTTCATTTTCAAGAAGAAGGATGGTTTCTCCACTCAACAGGGAAGAAAATAATGGACGGAAATCATCGGTCTCCAATAACTCACCTACAGGGAGGGAAACCGTTTTGATCCGGTCGTACAACTGGTCGGAACTGGATGCTTCTACAGGCATATCTAGCATGAGGGAGCTCATGATATAATCATGGATCGTATCTTTATCCACCAGACCGTCTATGAAGAGAAAGGCGCATGCTGTCTCATTAATCATCACCCACCGAACAGCCAGATCCGAGCTGAAACCCAACTGCTCCTGGATATGAGCCACATTTTCACGAAGAGAGAAAAAGAGAGGATGGGGCTGTTCTTTTGGAGTTGTTAAAGGGGACCGGCTGTTTTCTGAATGATTCTCCATCAAGTCCTCTCCTTTTCTGTCCTATTTTATAAATAGCATGCGCAGGGTCAGAGAGATTATGATTTTTTTCTTTATGTAATCTCAGGCGGGTCTCTGTGATGAATAGGAGGAACCGGTAAATTTTTAATGGAAGAAGGAATAGAGAGGATTTCTACACGAAGACGTGGAAATAGGGTTAGAATAGAAGCAGAAGATGAAGGAGGGAAAATGCATGGGGTATGAATTGAAAACAAAGCAGAATGACCGCAGTGTCATAGAGTTTATTGAAGAGGTGGAATCAGAAAAGAAGAAAGAAGATGCCTACCGTCTCCTCGATATCTTTACAGAAACCAGCGGATATGAGGCGAAAATGTGGGGAACAAGCATCATCGGTTTTGGATCCTATCATTACAAGTACCCTACCGGCCATGAAGGAGATGCACCACTCGTCGGTTTTTCTCCCCGAAAAGCCCGGCACAGTCTTTACTTCGCAACAGGGGATGATAAAAGAGCCGAACTTCTGGAGCAGCTGGGGAAGCATAAATCGGGGAAAGCCTGTGTCTATGTCAATAAGCTGGAGGATATCGATACGGATGTTCTGCAGGAGCTGATCAGACAGTCGATCACTTTCCTGAAACAAACATACCCGGACCAATAAAAGAATGCCTCTCCCATGCAAAGGGAGAGGCATTCTTTTATCGCTGTTTATGGTTGAACAGTTCCATGAAGGCGTGATACATTTCCGTTCCTTGAACCGTAAATAATGACAAGGCTGTTAAAGAAAACAGGCCGATCATAATCATTCTGAACCAAAACATTGGTGGTCCCCCTTTACTTTTTTGATATGGGTTCATCAAAAAGGAAAGGGTGATAAGTAATTGGATTGGTAAAAGATTGTCGTCAGCCATGTGGGTCTGCCCGTATTCCACGCAGCATCCGTAAGGGAAAGCGGGGCGATCCGGTGATCCGTCCGGGCAGAGCCGGTGAAAAAGATTCCATCCACAGCCGATGGCTCTTCTTCAAGTGAAGGCTCCTCCTCCGTCACCGTGGGGCTTTCCTGAAGATCTGCTTTTACAGGGATGCGGGACAGATCCGGATGGGAAAGCATAAGGCCCAGGCCCACCATCCATATCAGCATGAACAACGGCTGTAACTTCTTCAAAAAAGCCCTCCTTTCCGCTTCAGGATAATCCTATTATACAAAAGACGCTTTTATGTGCAACCGATTTGTTTGTTAAGAAAGCTGATCGAGGCTTTCATTCATATCTTCCGCTTCATTTCGGTAATGGAAATAAAAACCTGTCCAGATCACTGCATAAATGACGAGGAACACAGCCGTGAAAATCAGGAAGCTTCCTAAGGTCAGGGTCAGCCATCCGGCATAAATCGCCAGCGGGTAATAGCCGAGAGTTACCGTTAAAAAATGAAGAAGGGTCTGCTGGATAAGGTGGAATGACTGGATTTCGAAGTATAACGGGCTGACAGCAAACAACCAGCCCGCCGCCATGGCCGCCATAGAATTTTTAACGAAGTCACCGCTGTCCAGGACAGGCGTGTCTCCGAAAAAGATCAGCGCATAAACAATGACGGTGGATAAGAAGGCTCCGAAGAAAATGCCCCCTGCACTTCTGATTAGAAATGTTTTCATCTGCTGTCCCTCCTGTTCATATTCAGCATCTCTTTGATATTCCCCACGTAGTGTCTGGATGCATATTCTTTTTCTCCTGATTTGAAATACACGCAGAGGGTGCCGTTAAATGAAGGCTCAAACCGGCTCATTTCATATAGGTTGGCGAGGACGGACTTGGAGATTCTGACAAACCGCTGGGAAGGAAGGGAGCGCTCCAATTCGTAAAGTTTGTCCTTAACCTTGAACGAGGCGTCTCTGGTATAGGCAAACACAGCCTCATCCTCGGATCGGAAAAACTGGATATG
Organism: Halobacillus sp. Cin3; assembly: GCF_947311855.1. Taxonomy (NCBI): domain Bacteria; kingdom Bacillati; phylum Bacillota; class Bacilli; order Caryophanales; family Bacillaceae; genus Halobacillus; species Halobacillus sp. Cin3. The sequence goes on from NZ_CAMZMV010000001.1 coordinate 39,663, forward strand.
CTCCGGCTTGAGAATATGCTGGCTTTCACCGTTTTTTCCGACAACAAAATCCTGTTTTCTTTCATGAAGGAAATCGAGGATTTCCTTCACTGTATCATCGACTTGACTGCAGTGGATTGTAATGCTTGTTTCCGGATGGTTTTCATCCACGTCAATACTCACTTTCATGGCTCACTGCTCCCTCCTGCCGCTTTGGAACTAATTTTAGTATAAGCGTGGTTTGGCTATTCTGTAATCATCATACCGGCGAACCGCTGTTTTGGAAAGGTGAGGGGTGGATAAGAAAAAGTGACCTGCAAAAAGGCCCGCTGTCAGGAGCGGACCGGGCTTTGTATGTACTGCCAGCCGAGTAAAGCCATTTCCAGGGCTACCCGCTGTTCGGAGCGGAGAAAGTGAGGTCCCAGGATTTCCTCCAGTTTCTGTATCCGATGATAAAGGGTCTGCCGGACAATGAACAGGCGCTCCGCCGTATCTTTTTTAGAACCATAGCTTTCCAGATATGCCAGGAGGGTCTCCAACAGTTCGGTGTCATGAGATTCATCATAGGAAAGAACATCTCCGAGAGTGTCCTGAATGAAAGATTCAAGGCGTCCCTGCTTATCATCTTCCACGATCAGCCGCCACGGATGGAGTTTTTCATAAAACGGAATTTCAAGCTGAAAAGCGGCTTGGATATGGGCGGCTTCCTGTGTGCACCGCATGGCCCTGGGGATTTCTGATAGGTTTGTAAACAATGGTCCATAGCTGATGGTATGATACATACTGCGTACTTTTTCCTTCATCACCTGCAAAGATCTGAACAGCCGTTCTGGAACGTCTTGTTTCCGTTCATCCAGAAGGAGAAGGACGAGTTCGTCCCGATGCTGAAGCGGGAGTGGATGAAAGCCTTCCTTTTGAAAAAAGGATTGGAAAATGTCCCGCTGATAGGGGATGCTGTCATCATATCCCGTCAACAAGCAGGGGATCCCCCGTGCCTCATTTTTTCCGATGGTCTTCTGGAGGTAGGGCAGCACCTCTTTATCCGTCATTGTGTCCTCCAGCCACCGGCTCACCCAGTTTTCCTGACGGGGCATGAGCCGGGAGGACTGTAGAATCAGCTGGTTGATATCCTTGGATATATCGATGAACCGGACTTCCTTGTCAAAGACGACGACGGGAAGGTCATGGTCATCCGCCAGCTGCAGGAGTGAAGGGGGAAGCTGGTTGATATAATCACCGAGTTCTATGCAGAGACAGGTGACTTTTTTTTCGATAAGCTGTTCAAGGAAGGAACGGGCATGCTGCAATTCCTTTCCCCATCCGATCCCTGTCGTCATGACACATTCACTGCCGTGAAGCAGGTGTTTCACTTTCGTCAATTCAAGGATGTGCGCCCAGGAAACAGTCTTCTCCAGACCACCGCGGCCGGCCAGAATGGAAGCATGCTGGAACTGGGGGCGCATCAGCATGTCGTGTACCGTAAACATCATAGGGGACATAGAAAAATCAACCTCCTGTATGTTTTTACATTGTGTACATGGGTTGATCCTGAAAGTGGTCCTGATGTCTAATGTGCATCTCAGCGGTCCATGCTATGGTTAATAATAATCTCTCAATTCAAATATATCTGAAAATTGTCGATGGGGAAAGGTTTCTTTAGTGAAACAGGATGTCGGTATTAGATAAAGGAGGATCTATATGAAAGAGAAAAAAACCTTCGAGGATGACCCGCGGTACCGGGTGGCCGACAGGGAAGCGCTGATCGGCGTCGGCCTTGTCATCCTTAACTTCCTCATGTGGTTCGGCTCGGCGTACGGGCTCGGATCAAAACCGGTTTCGGAATACAATTATATTTTCGGGCTGCCGGACTGGTTCTTTTACAGTTGTGTGGTAACGACCGTTGTCATCATTCTTCTCGTAATTCTTGCTGTGAAGTATTTTTATAGGGAAGTCCCGCTGGATGAGGAGGATGAATCATGAACTGGGCAGTTGTTGTCCCCCTTTTAGTTTTTCTCGTTATTATTTTCTGTATCGGCTTTTATGCATCGAACCATTTGAAAACCACATCCAATTTCCTGCAGGAGTATTTCCTTGGCAGCCGGCAGCTGGGTGGGTTTATCCTTGCCATGACGATGATTGCTACATACGGCAGCGCGAGCAGCTTTATTGGCGGACCCGGTGTCGCTTATACGATGGGTCTCGGCTGGGTGCTCCTTTCCATGACACAGCTTGCTACAGGATATTTCGTTTTATCGGTACTTGGAAAGAAATTCGCTATTATGGCAAGGAAAATCAAAGCCGTAACGCTGATCGATTTTCTGAAAGAACGCTATCAAAATAAATGGGTCGTCATTTTGTCAGCGCTCAGTATTATCCTGTTTCTGTTTTCGGCTATGGCGGCCCAGTGGGTGGGCGGCGCCCGGCTGATCGAGTCATTAACGGGGCTTTCCTACACAGCGGCGTTATTCATTTTTGCTGTTTCTGTACTCGTCTACGTCATTATCGGCGGCTTCCGCGCGGTAGCGATTACCGATACCGTCCAGGGCGTCGTCATGTTCTTCGGGACGCTCATCATTTTGATCGGGACCATCATTGCAGGCGGTGGAATCGGACCGATCATGTCGGATCTGGCAGCGGAAAATCCGAATTTGATTTCCCCGTATGGCGCGGATCAGTCACTCACACCGCTTTATGTGTCTTCCTTCTGGATTTTAGTCGGTGTCGGTGTCGTTGGTCTGCCGCAGGTGGCGGTGCGCGCAATGTCATATAAAAGTTCGAAAGGAATGCACCGCGCTTTGTTGATTGGTACGGTTGTTGTCGGGTTCATTATGCTCGGCATGCATTTGACGGGTGTCTTTGCCCGCTCTGTCCTTCCAGGTATAGAAGTCGGAGACACGGTCATGCCGAGAATCGCGATGGAAGTGCTGCCGGCCTGGCTCGCCGGAATTGTACTTGCTGCCCCGATGGCAGCGATTATGTCGACGGTGGACTCGCTGCTTTTGCTGGTCAGCTCTGCTGTCGTTAAGGATGTGTATTTGAATTATGTGAAGCCCGAGGCGGACGACCGGACGATCAAAAAAATCAGTATCGGTGTCACGACGGTTATCGGTCTGCTCGTCTTTGCTATGGCGGTCAATCCGCCCGAGCTGCTGATCTGGTTGAATTTATTCTCCTTCGGCGGTTTGGAGGCGGCCTTTATCTGGCCGGTGATTATGGGCCTGTATTGGAAAAAAGGCAATGCAGGCGGAGCAATGGCCTCGATCATCACCGGGGTCGGAAGCTATGTTGTATTCCATTCATTCATGCCGAATGCTTTCGGAATGCATACGGTCGTTATGCCGGTGCTGTTGTCGTTCGCTGCGTACGTTCTTGTCAGTCTCATCACGATGAAACATCATGCCAAGGTTCAGGATGAAGTCATTACCAAACTATGGAGTGCATAGAGGAGTGGATGGAATGATCTTGATTGATGAAAAAGCACGTGTAGAGAGGGATACAAAAGAAGTGGTCGATCTGACGCAGGCGCTCGTCCGGATTCCAAGTGTCTACCGGCCTGGAGTGAAGGATGGAAATGAAGAAAAAACCGCCCATTATGCGGCCGCTTACTTGGAAGAGATGGGGATGGACGTCCATGTGGAGGAAGTCGAACCGGGCCGGCCGAATGTCATTGGAATTTATGATACCAAAAGGCCTGGGAAGACCTTGTTGTTTGAAGGTCATACCGATGTGGTGACAGAAGGAGATCCGGCCCGTTGGACGTATGATCCATTCGGAGCTGAGATTGTCAAAGGACGGATGTACGGCAGGGGCACGAATGATACGAAAGGAAATCTTGCCTGTGCCATTACAGCGGTCCATTCCTTGATCAAGGATGAAGAGGAGCTGAATGGGAAAATCATTCTGTGCATTCCTTGTGATGAAGAAGGGATGATGATCGGCATTAAACATTTTATCCAGCAGGGATGGGCGCGTGATGTAGATGGAGCTGTCATATGTGAACCGGAGGAAAACCAGCTCTGTACCGCTCAAAAAGGGGCGATGAGGATCCAGATTGATGCCTACGGCCGTCAGGCGCATGGGGCAATGCCCCTTTCCGGGCTGAATCCGAATACGAGGATGGCGAAGATCATCACGGCTTTGGATGAACTGGAGCAGAGGGAAAAAGAGAAGACCGGGAAGCATGAGCTGCTTGGGTGGCCGAGCATCACACCGACAATTCTGCAGGCCCCTGTATCCGGTGAACCCCAGATCAATGTAGTGCCGGAACAGTGCCGGACAACGTTGGATATCCGTACAGTTCCAGGCCAGGATCACGAAGCTTTAAAACGGGACATCCAACAGATCCTGGATAGGACGATGGAAGGGGATGCGGGGTTCGATGCGGAAATGATCGTTCTGGAGGAGCGCCCCTGGACGAAAACGGACCGGGAGAACCCAGTGGTAACGGCGGTGGCGGAAGCCTATAAAAAAGTGACGGGCAAAGCGCCGGTATATAACGGTGTCCCCGGAGCCACAGACGGAACATTTCTTCACCTTGCCGGCATCCCCATTTTGACGACGGGTGGAGGAGACCGGGAAGTCCCCCATCAGGTGGATGAATACATCGACATCTGTGATCTTGTGGAAACGACCCAGTTATACAGGCAGACAGCACTCGAATTTCTTCAGGAGCCGAAAGAGTCATGAAGCTCGCGGTCATGGCAGGTGACGGCATCGGCCCCGAGGTAATGAACGAAGCGCTTAAAGTGTTGAACACCCTCTCTTCTCTGGATTCAACACTTCAGCTTGAGATGGAAGAGCTGCCCTGGAGCAGTGCGTATTACATGGAAACCGGCAGGATGATGCCTGCGGACGCTCTCAGTTATCTGCAGCATTTCGATGCCATCCTATTCGGAGCGATCGGAGATGCCCGGGTGCCTGATGAAGTGACCATCTGGGATTTAATCATGCCAATCCGGAAGGAGTTTCAGCAGTATGTGAACGTACGGCCTGTAAAACAGCTGAAGGGCGTCGCCTCCCCGCTGGACACGAAAGCCCCGATTGATTTCGTCGTCTTTCGTGAAAATGCAGAAGGGGAATATTCCCATATGGGCGGGAGGATGTATGGACAAACCAGTCAGGAGATGGCGGTGCAGACGACGGTCATGACGAAGGCAGGCATCCGCCGACTGAGCAGGTATGGTTTTGATTATGCGAGAAAGCATGGTAAAAAGACCGTCACAAGTGCTACAAAATCCAATGCGATCATTCATACGATGAAGCTTTGGGATGATGTGGTCCGGGAAGTTGGGCAGGAGTATCCTGAGATTCGTCTTTCTCCTGTCTATATCGATGCACTGGCCGCCTACTTTATCAACCGGCCGGAATCGTTCGAGGTGGTCATTGCCTCGAACTTATTCGGAGATATACTCACAGACCTCGGGGCCGGGATTGTGGGGGGTCTCGGCTTATCCCCTTCTGCGAATTTAAACCCGGAGGGACAGTTTCCATCCATGTTTGAGCCCATACACGGATCGGCTCCGGATATATCAGGCAAAGGCATCGCCAATCCTGTAGCACAGATCTGGTCTGCGGCATTGATGTTGGAGCATAATGGACGGCCGGATCTGAGTGATTTGGTCATGAACGGTATGGAAGCTGTTCTTGCTGAACAGGAGATCCGCACCCCTGATCTTGGTGGGAAATCCAGCACAGCCGATATGGGCGATGCTATTATCCGTGCCATCCATGCCCAAACGTAAAGGAGGAATCAGAAAGTGAGAGTCAAAGGCAGACATATCATTGTTACAGGAGCTTCTGGAGGAATGGGACAGGCGGTCATTTCCAGACTGTTGGAAGAAGGAGCCTCCGTAACGGCGGTAGACCGGGTCCGCATGCCGGACATAGACCAGCGAATGTATCCATTTGTGGAAGCGGATTTGACGAAGGAAGAAGATGTGGAACGTGTTGTGAAGACTTCCATTGAACAGAATGGACAAATCTACGGCGTCGTCAACGCTGCTGGTATGGCCCAGGCTGCAGCCCCTGTTGAAGAAGTGACAACAGATTTCTGGGATATGGTCATGAATGTCAATGCAAAAGCGGCCTTTCTCATGTGCCGGGCCGCTGTTCCTTATATGAAAAAAGAGCAGTGCGGGGTTATTGTGAATATTGCCTCCATTGCAGTTGAACGGGTGAGGCCGGGCCTCAGTGCGTACATTGCTTCCAAAGGAGCTGTGACTGCTTTTTCGAAAGCGCTTGCGATAGAGCTGGCTCCTGACAGCATCCGTGTCAACGTCATTCACCCCGGTCCGTCTGATACCGGCATGCTTGGGGAATTTGTCCGGCCCGGAGAGAATATGGATGATACAAAGAGGGAGGTGTTTCAGAGGTCTGTGCCACTGGGACGGTTGATTGACCCTGATGATATTGCCCATGCCGTCGTATACCTCGTTTCTGATGAAGCACGTATGACGACCGGCAGTGTTTTTTCCATTGATGGCGGCCGCGGATTATAAAGGGGGAAATGAATGTGCGCATACTTAAGAATTTAATTAATGGTGTCTGGTCAGAACCTTCTGCCGGTGCACGGATGGATATACATAATCCTTCGACTGGAGAAGTGATCGCCGATGCTCCCGCAAGCAGCAAAGAGGATATAGACCTGGCCGTATCGGCAGCAAGACACGCTTTTAGTGCAGGAGACTGGCCGTTGGTGAAGCCCTATGAACGTGGACAGATGCTTCTGAGGGTGGCTGAGATGATCAGGGAGAATAAAGAGTCTCTCGCCCTTCTTGAGACGCTTGATACGGGAAAGCCGATTTCACAGGGAAGGGCGGATGTGGAGGCAGCGGCCCGTTATTTCGAATTTTATGGGGGAGCCGCCGATAAAATCCACGGGGAAACCATTCCGATTGAACCGGGGGTGCTCGACTATACCCTTCGGGAACCTGTGGGCGTCACGGCTCACATCATTCCTTGGAACTATCCGCTTCAAGTAGCCTCGAGAAGCTGCGCAGCCGCTTTAGCTACAGGCAATACGGTCGTCATGAAACCGGCGGAACAGACGCCTCTGACTGCCGTGGAGCTGGGGATGATTCTCCAGCAGGCAGGGGTCCCTGATGGAGTCGTCAATCTCGTCCTTGGAGAAGGACATACCGCAGGAGCTCGCCTGGCTGGTCACCCTGATGTGAACCATATAACGTTCACAGGATCTGTGCCGACCGGGACGGAGGTTATGAAAGCCGCTGCTGAAAACATCGTCCCTGTCACTCTGGAGCTTGGGGGGAAATCACCGAACATCGTATTTCCCGATGCATCGCAGGATGAAGCGGTCGAATGGGTGGTCAAATCGATCATTCAAAATGCCGGCCAGACATGCTCCGCAGGTTCCCGCCTGCTCGTTCATGCGGACTGCAAAGCTTCGTTCGTAGAGAAGGTGATTCATCGAATGAACCATTTGAGCATGGGTCCTGGAGAAAGCGACCCGGATATCGGTCCGATTTTATCGGAGCAGCAGTGCCGGCGGATCGAGAACTTTATGAAGAAGGTGGAGGCAGATGGTGGGAAGTTTCTGCTTGGTGGAACACGTGCCTACGTTTCAAATGCACCTGGAGGCTGTTATTTCAAGCCGACGATTATCGACGGGCTGAGGCCTGAAAGTGAGATAGCCCGAGAGGAAGTCTTCGGTCCTGTCCTCTCTGTGTTCGCCTTTGAAACCGATGAGGAAGCGGCTCATCTTGCCAACAGCACCGAGTATGGACTTGTCACAGGTATTTGGACGAAGGACGTGTCACGTGCCCATAAGCTGGCGGAAAAAGTGAAGGCTGGACAGATCTTCATTAACAATTACGGTGCCGGCGGAGGGATACAGATGCCCTTTGGCGGTTACGGCAAGAGTGGGTTTGGTAGAGAGAAGGGGCTTGAAGCTTTAAGAAACTATACACAACTGAAAAACATCGCCTTGAAAATGTAATGTCTCTGTATACGCCGGCTTTCACGCACGCATGCTAACAGAAATGCAGAGGAGGCGTGCCGCATGAAGGATGCACCTTATCATTACGATGGAAGTGTTCAATCAAAGGGAAAATATGAGCAGCCGGAGGAAGTTGTGATTCCAAAGGACATCAGTCGTCATCTGTCTGGTAATCCATATGTGAATCAAGAGGACGACTCGTTGTAAGAAGAAACCACATAAGATTGGACCCAGCCTGTAGAAAACTTCTGTTTTCCTACAGGCTGTTTTCATGCCTTCAGGTGATCATTCCGCTCCTTTTTCCATAATTTATTGCTTTTCTGTTGTAGTAAGTTTCCTTCTTTGCTGCACACTAATGAGCATCAGAGAATGGAAAGGAACGATGAACCGTGGCTGAAGTGCTGTATATCACAGCCCACCCTCATGATGAAACTGCTTCTTACAGCATGAGTGTCGGCAAAGCATTTATTGAGCAGTATAAAACCGCAAACCCAGAGGATACGGTTACGCCGATTGATTTGTATAAGGAGTCCATCCCTCACATCGATGCGGATATTTTCAGTGGCTGGGGGAAACTGCAGTCCGGAGGTGAACTCACCCCGGACGAGGAAAGAAAAGTATCCCGGCTGAAGGAATTAAGTGATCAGTTTACGAGCGCTGATAAATATGTCTTTGTAACACCTATGTGGAATTTCTTTTTTCCACCGGTTATGAAAGCCTATATTGATTCCGTTGCGGTGGCAGGGAAAGCTTTTCAATATACGGAGGAGGGTCCTGTTGGTCTGCTGACGGATAAGAAAGCCTTCCATATCCAGGCGTGCGGCGGCATTTATTCTGAAGGACCGGCCGCAGGAATGGAGATGGGGCATCGGTACCTCAAGACCGTCATGCAGTTTTTCGGTATTCCCTCGATTGAAGGGTTGTTCGTTGAAGGGCATGCGGCTATGCCTGATAAAGCCGGGGAAATAAAGTCGACAGCTGAAGCGAGAGCCAAGGATGCCGCAGAAACGTTTTAAACTTTCAAGATCCGCTGGACAGGCGGGTCTTTTTTTGTGAAAAAATGACAGAATATTGTTTTAATTATGGGATAAATGGGAAAATAATACATGTTATATCTTTAAATCATGTCACGGAATTCAGCAGCCGACGCTTAAGGGAGTCTATTATTTTGAGGAGGAACGAAATGGCTACAAACAACCGGGCGGTAGCGTACACAGGAAATGGCGGCGTAACGGTCAAGGAAATCGAATTCCCCGAACTTGTCCTGAAAGATGGGCCGGGTGTGAATCCGAAGAATGTCGGGCGCAAGTGTGAACATGGAGTCATTTTAAAAGTCGTCTCCACCAACATCTGCGGAAGTGACCAGCATATGGTCCGTGGACGGACGACGGCACCGGAAGGGCTCGTGCTCGGCCACGAAATTACAGGAGAAGTCATTGAAACAGGAAGAGATGTCGAGTTTGTCAAAAAAGGGGATCTGGTGTCTGTACCTTTTAACATTGCGTGCGGAAGGTGCCGCAATTGTATTGAAGGGAAAACCCACATCTGCCTGCATGTGAATCCCGACCGACCTGGTTCAGCGTATGGTTATGTCGACATGGGTGGATGGGTAGGCGGCCAGGCAGAATATGTGATGGTGCCTTACGCAGATTTTCAGGTTCTCAAGTTTCCGGATAAAGACGAAGCGATGGAGAAAATCCTTGATTTAACGATGCTCTCAGACATTTTCCCGACGGGATTTCACGGTGCCTATAAAGCTGGTGTGAAAATGGGTTCCACTGTGTATATCGCCGGCGCGGGTCCTGTCGGGCTTGCTGCTGCTCACTCCGCCCAGCTTCTCGGTGCGTCTGCTGTCATCGTCGGTGACTTGATTGACGAACGGCTGGCGCAGGCGGAGAGCTTCGGCTGTGAAACGATCAACGTTGGAAATCATGACAATATCTCTGAACAAATCGAACAGATTCTTGGTGTTCCTGAAGTGGATGCGGCTGTAGACTGTGTCGGTTTTGAAGCTCACGGCCACAACCATCAGGAAGCACCGGCAGCGGTTTTGAACTCCATTATGGACGCAACAAAAGCAGGGGGCGGACTCGGTATTCCCGGGCTTTATGTAACAGAGGATCCCGGTGCATCTGAGGAAGATGCACGGCGTGGACTGCTTAAGCTCGATTTCGGGCTAGGCTGGGCTAAAGCGCAGTCGTTTGCGACCGGGCAGACGCCTGTCATGCAGTATCATCATGGATTGATGATGTCGATATTGAAAGGAAAAGCCGACATTGCGAAAGCGGTCAATGCCACCGTCATCGGTCTTGATGAAGCCCCGCGCGGCTATGAGGAGTTTGATGGGGGAGCCGCTAAGAAATTCGTTTTGGATCCTCACAATCTGATCCGTACGTAAAAATGAAAACGCATCCCTCATTGGAGAGGGATGCATTTTTTTATGAGAGAAAAAGCTGGACATGTGTTCTTCCGCTATCAGGATCCGACTTTGCGGTACTCCTCCGCCATCGGAAGCTCCTTTCCTTGTGTGAATCCGCTGATGATGACGACAAGGCCGATGTTGCAGATCAGGCCGAGAATCCCTGGGTTAATATCCAGCGGTGTAGTCGGTGCAACGAGCTGGAAATAATAGTTCACGACTGTACCGGTGATCAACCCTGTAATGACCGCGGGTTCTGTGACTTTCTTCGAATAGAGCGCTCCGTATACGCCCGGGGCGAACTGGACGATTGATCCGTATGCACCAAGCAGGAGGGCAATCAATCCCTGGCCTCCAAAAACAGTAATCACATAGGCGAGTCCCCCAATGACAAACACACCGATCCGCATGATTAAAAGGGTGGTTTTGGAGGAAAGGTCGCGCTTGATATTCTTTACAAACCCGTCGGTAAATTCGAGGGAAGCACTGTGAGTAATGGCATCGGCTGTACTCATGGCTGCTGCCAGGGCACCGGCTCCGACAAGACCGTACACCCAGCCTGGCAGTGTAAGGACCGTCGTGATCAAGTAAGGGAGAATCTCGTCAGGTGATCCAATTTGGGACGGATCAATGACATTGACAGCTGAAAATCCGACGAACAACAAGGGGATCAAGAACAGGGCGAATACAGGATAGACGAGAACGGTCTTCTTAATGGTCCGTGCTTTCGTGGCATAGGACTTAGAAAATAAATGAGGCCACATGAGAAAGCCGATGGTGGAAACGAGAATCGTTGTCGTATAAGCCATCGCACTCATCGTGGATCCCTCCGCGCCGATCTGAAGGAAGCCCGGAGCGGTCTCTGTTAAATTCCTGAACATATCTGGAACACTGCTGTGGAGCTGGTTCACAATGGTCAATCCTACCGTCCAGGAGATAATGATCATTAGAATGCCCTGGAAAACATCTGACCATGCGGCTGCCCGCAGACCGCCGGTTGCTACATAGACGACGACAATGCCGTAGGACAATAAGGCACCGAGCCAGAAAGGAATGCGGCCCTCTGTCATAATGCTGAAGATGTAAGCCATTCCTTTCATTTGAGTAGCCAGATACTGGATAGAGGCGAGCAGGGCAATGATTCCGATCATCATGGCCAGCACACGGCTGGAATAACGCAGCTGCATGAAGCCGGCGACGGTATATATGTTATGTTTCCGTCCGATCCGTCCGATTTTCGGACCAATGATGTACCAAGGTAAAATAGCGAAAGCGGTGTATGTGATGATATAAAGCGCTGGAGCACCTCTGGAGAAGGCCCACCCCGGAGCCCCGAGGAAAGAGAAGGCACTGAAGACGGCTCCCCCCATTAAAAACCACATGACGAAGAGACCGAGGTTCCCTTTAGCTGTCGTGAATTCTTCCAGAGACTGCTTATCCTGATTGCGGCCGGCAAGTACGCCGATCAATAATGCGATGACAAGATAAGCGATCATCATAATCATTGCAATCTGCCACTGAGCCATTTACTGGACCCCCTTTTCATCTTTGTCCGGATCGAGACGATAAAGAAATAATACAATGATAAAGGTGATCAGGATCCAGAAAATCACCCAGAATACCGAGAAGGGGAGACCCATGATGAAGGGCGTCTCCCGGTTACCAAGGGTGAAAAGCGGGAAAACCATCAACAGGAAAGGGATGGCGAGGGATAGACAGTAGATTTTTATAAAGCGTTGTTTACTCAATAGACGTCCTCCTTTTGTAACGTATACACGGTTTTTCCATTCAGGATGGTCATTTCGACCTGCATATCCGGAAGCTCGGAAGCAGGACATTTCATAATGGAACGATTCAGTAGGATAAGGTCGGCCGCTTTGCCTGGTTCCAGCGTTCCCTTCCTATGTTCTTCTTGCGAAGCGTAAGCGCCTCCCCACGTATAAGCCCGGATCACCTCCTCTAGTGGAGCCGTCTGGTTTTCTCCTATGATCCGGCCGCTTTTACTGCGCCGGGTGACCGCTGCATACAGGCCGTAAAAAGGATTTGGAGTGGTAATCGGACTGTCTGACCCAATGGCGTAAGGAATGTATGGATCCGAATAGCTTTTTAACGGGAACATATGGTTGATGCGTTCTCCATAATCTTTCTCATAACCATCACCGAATTCATAAAGGAACGATGGGTTCGGAATAGGAACCGCTCCGGTGTTTCGAATCCGTTCGACGAGGTCGGAAGGTGCGATTCCTGCATGCTCGATCCGGTGGCGGGGAATAGCTGCTGGTGCCTGATCGAGCGCTCGCTCAATGGTGTGCAGCATCATGTCTACGGCTTCATCGCCCATCGCATGAGCGGTTATCTGCCAGCCACGACGGTGGGCCTCCAGAAGTGGTCCGTCGAGTTGATCCTGGGTGATGTATAACATACCTCTGTCTTCGGGGTTGCTGTTATAGGGTTCTCTTGTACGGCAGGTAGGACCGCTGCTGCTCCCATCAATAAAAAGCTTCGCCGGTCCAATTTTGAACCATTCATCACCAAGGCCTGTTGAAATGCCGCTTTCCAATCCCGCACGAACCATTTCCGGAGCGTTGGACAGGGAACCGTACAGAGCATAGACGCGCTGCTTCACGATGCCTTGCTGGACAGCCTGCTGTAAATAGCGGATATGCTTCGTCCCATAACCGCCGGCATCATGAACACTTGTAATGCCGTAGGATAAGAAGTCCTGAGAAGCAAGCGCTAATCCGTGGAGAACTTCTTCTTCACTGTAATCCGCGTGCTGGAAGACGGTCATATGAGCGGCTTCCAGCAGCAGGCCGCTCAACTGTCCGTTGATTTTGTGATAAGACCCGCCCACCGGGTCTGGAGTGGTTTCCTCGATTCCTGCCATCTCCAAGGCTTTGGTGTTTACGCAGGAGATGTGTCCGCACGTCCGGACGACTATGATCGGATGGGAGGTGGACACTTTGTCCAAGTCCCACTTCGTTAGATGCCGATTCTCGGCCAGTTCGTTTTGATTGTAGCCCCAGCCGCGCACCCATTGGCCTTCAGCAGTTTCCGCAGCCCTTTCTGTCAGTGCCTTCAGAACTTCAGGAATCGTCCGGGGTTTTTTACAGTTGACACCGAGGACATTCGTTCCGTAAAGCTCGAGGTGGACATGGGCGTCAATGATTCCGGGCATGAGCGTTCTCCCCTTTAGGTCGACAACCTCTGTGTGGGCGCCGGCGGTTTTCATGATTTCATCGTTCTTTCCCGTTTTGAGGATGCTTTCCCCCTGGACTGCAAGTGCGTCATACACATGGAAATGTTCGTCCGCTGTGACAATTTCACCGTTTATAAAAATTTTGTCTGCGTGCATACGTTCCCCCTTTCTAAGCTCCGGCAATTTCCATCGCTGTATGATAAAGCAGTTCCACCCCTTTTTGTAGATCTTCCATTTCTGCATATTCCAGCGGGTTATGGCTGATCCCTTTTTCACACCGCACAAAGATCATGCCGTAATCACTGATATAGGACATGAACAGGGCGTCGTGAAACGGACCGCTCATGAGGGTGGGAGATTGATAACCAAGCTGTTCATCGTGCTTCTTCATAATCTCTTTAATCCAGTCCGCGCAGTAGCGGGGATCACTCTTGGTATCTTCTGTAATGGAGTAGTCGAGGTTCAATTCTTTACTTGTTTTTTCTATTAATTGATAGAGTTTTTCTTCCAGGCGGTTTCTCGCGTCCAGGTCGATATCCCTCAAATCAATGGTGAACTCGACCTTTTCGGCAATGATGTTTCTGGAGTTCGGGAAATTCTGGATGCTTCCGACCGTTCCGACGGTATTTGGTGTTCCTTCCCTGAGGACAAGTTCATTGAATTCTTTTGTAATGATGGCAGCACCGAGCATGGCATCCTGTCTTAAATGCATCGGTACAGATCCGGCATGGCCGGCGAAGCCTTCCAGGGTCACCGTAAGCCAGATCGGTCCGGAGATGGCTGAAACGATGCCTACAGGCTTATCTTTTGATTCAAGGACAGGCCCCTGTTCAATATGAAGCTCTAAAAAAGCTTCAATATCACCTGGCTTGTAGACGGGACTTTCCGATAAATCCGGCTCGACACCGAATTCCCTTAAAGCCTCGAGCCGGGTCATCCCGTTTTTATCTTTTCGAAGTATCTCCCCTTCCTCCAGCTGACCGATGAGGCCGCGTACACCAAATACCCCTTTGTTAAATCGGGATCCTTCTTCATCAGCAAAGCAGATCACTTCAATCGTGCGTACCGGCTTTATGTTTTGCTCTTTCATTGTATGTACAACTTCAATCGCTCCAAGAGCTCCGGCGGTTCCATCAAAACGGCCCCCGTACGGCTGGGAATCAATGTGGGACCCCATCATGAGAATAGGTTGATCAGGCTCGGTGCCCTCTGTACGACCGATCAAATTGCCGAAACCATCAATTCTGGTCGTCAGCCCGGCTTCTTCCATCCATCCTTGTACGACATCAACCGCTTTCCGGTCATCCTTGGAATGGGCGAGCCGGTTCACACCCGTTTCTCCAATTTTCCCGATCTCCGCAAGTGTCATGAGATGATCTTTATACCTGTCCTGATTGATCTGCAACAATCATCGCCTCCTTTGTTTTTATCACTATATCAACATCTGAATTGTCTGACAATTAACATAATGTAAAACGCTGTTGGATATTGGTGGAAGGTGTGACTATTCCTTTTGTCAGGCATAAAAAAACCCTCCGGCAGGTCCGGAGGGAAAAGGATCAAAAGGTCAGCGTCTCTCCATCCTCAGGGATGTGAATAGACGGATAACCGCTCGTATAAGACTTCAACTCTTCTCTAGTTAACAGGCAGTGGTTCAGGGATTCCATGTGCACAGCGAGTATCTCGGACTCTGGTGCAGCCTGGGCGGCAGCTGTGACATCTTCTTTCGTCATCGTAATCGGCCCGCCCTCTAAAAATTGAGCGGCCCCCGCGTTCACTACGATGACATCAGGACGGCGGGAGGCCAGCGTCTGTTCGACTTCTTCATACCAAACCGTGTCCCCGGCAATATAAAGACTTTTCTCACCGTCTGCTTCAAAAAGGAGACCGGACACCTTTCCCGTTATAGCTGTCATTTCTTCCGATCCGTGACGTCCCGGGGTGCGGGTAATCCGGATGCCTTCTATATCCACACCATTTTGGAAGGAGTGGACATGGGTGAATCCTGCGTCCTGCACAGCTCTCACGTCTTCCTCATTTTGAGCGAACAGAGGCGTTTCTTTGGCTAGAACAGCCTTCGCTTCGTCATCAAAATGATCAGGATGAAGGTGGGTGATGAAGACAGCGTCCACATCGGTCAGACTTTCGGCATCAACAGGCAGGGGGGCGGTCGGGTTCCTTAAATCCTGATGCGGCGAATTTGGAAAAGCCGGCATCGCTCCCTGTGTGGAAAGGAATGGATCGATTAAGAAGGTTTTTCCTCCATAGTTCAATTGTAATGTTGCATTTCGAATCAGCTTGATTTTCATAAAGCCTTCCTCCTTTTATCTCTGTTGACAATAGCGTACTATGAAGGGAAATAGGAGTACACCGCATTAATCAAGTGTTTGGCTGAAAAGAGTTGAAATATGAAAGGAAGGCAGAAGTCATGGACAAAACCGATGAGAAAATTATAGAAGAGCTGAAAAAAGATGGCCGGATGACGATGAAGGAGCTGGGAGCTCATGTCCATCTCACAGGACAGGCAGCAGCGGCAAGAGTCTTGAAGTTAGAAGACGAAGGGCTGATTGAATCCTATACAGTCCGCGTGAATGAAAAGAAGATGGGCTATCCTGTCCACTGTTTTTTGAATATCTACACAGACAGCCTGAATCATCAACCCTATTTTACATTTCTCGAGAACCATCCATCATTCGTCAGGAATAATTATAAAATCAGCGGGGAGGGGTGCTATTTACTGGAATGCCGTTTTCCTTCCAATGAGGTGCTGGATGAATGGCTGGTAGAGCTTAATCAACGGGTGAGCTATAAATTATCCATTGTCATCCGTAGCTAGAGGAGCATTCAATGGAGAACCCCCTGTCTTTCAACTCTTTACAGATAAGGTAAAGAAAGTCTTGATCCAGACCCATCTCGGCAGCCTGACGGTAGGTCAGTAGGAGAAGGGGATCCGACAAGGTTTTGATTGACGAAGCTTTCAGGTGAACGATTTGTTTTTTGTTATCGTCACTGTTTTCCATAGGACGCGGGGGTGTTTTACTCATGGTTATGCCTCCTGAGCGGAGCCGGTTGCACTACTCACTCCCTGTGATTCAAGTGCCCACATTAAAAATCACAGTTCATCGTGTCTCGTTTATTTTATTTTGATACGTATACCCTTCCATTCACAAAAGGAAACGACCTGAACATCAGGGGGCTGTTTCTTATAATCGTCGTTGTTTATACTCTATTATTACCACAAAATGACTGATTTTGTAATAGGAAGAAAGACCGTGATGCACAGATGTGTATACGTTTTGTACATCTTCTTTTACAAAGGAATGACAATTTTCATAGACAAATCTGTTGGAAGATGTCGATAATAGAACAAATGGGTGCAAGAAGAGAAAGAGGGATGAGGTTGTTTGTGATCATTCAGGAATTTTTTATAAATATCTGCATCGTAATTGCCCTCGTTTTTATGTATCTGCAGGTTCGGTGGACGAAACTGCTGCCTGCGGTTTCTAAACAGAACAGTCAGTGGATCGACGGGGTTGCAGGCGGATTGCTTGGCATTTTGCTGATGTATTTTTCTATACAGGTGACAGAACAGACGATTATTGATCTGCGCCATCTCCCCGTCATGCTTCTGCTCTTATACATAGGGATCCGCCCGGCTTTGTTGAGTGCTGTCATCATTGCTTCCGGACGGCTGTTGTATGGGGTCAATCTTTCTTCGATGGCCGCTGTCATCTTAATGATTTTCTTGTTTATCGGTTATATGTGGCTGTACCAGAAGGTTCATCACAGGGAGAGTCCGCTCAAATCCTCCTTTCAAATGCTGCTCTGGTCGAACATCGTCTTTTCGATTGTCATTTCCTTGGTAATCAGGGACTGGGGCACACTGCAGTTTCTCATTCCCATCTACTGGCTGATTTCATTTATCGGTGGGATGCTGGCTTCCTACCTCGTCCATTACCTGCGGAGGTCTCATTATCTTTTTAAAACGTATGAAGAGCAGTCATCCGTCGATTATTTGACTGGGTTATATAATGTGAGGGAGTTTGACCGCCTCTGGAACCATAGTGTGAGAAACGCCGTGGAAAAAGAGGAAGCGTTGACTCTGCTTGCCATCGACATTGATTTCTTTAAGCGCGTGAACGACACATATGGGCATGCGGCCGGTGATGAAGTACTGCGGCAGCTGGGGAGTACCTTGAATGAGGTAACCCGATCCTTTGATATCGTATCTAGAAACGGTGGAGAAGAGTTCACTGTTATCCTTCTGGACTGCAGCAATGAAGCCGGCAGGGCGAAAGCAGAAAGCATTCGGCGGACGGTGGAACACCAAGAGTTTCTCCTCCCTGATGGAGAAAAGATTTTCATTACGGTCTCTATTGGGGTGAGTACATATCCTGACCATGTGTCAACAGCGAAGGGATTATTGGAAAAAGCGGACGAGTCGTTATATGAGGCGAAACACTCGGGGAGGAATAAAGTTATATCTGCATGAAAAAGGATGCCTGTGAGTCAGGCATCCTTTTTATTTTGTTATTTGTTCTAAACGATTTAACAGGTCATCAAGCTCCTGGGAGATTTTGAGGAGTTCTTCATAGCTGCGTCCATCTTCATAGGCTTCATACATTTTAGCCCGGACGCCTTCGATCTTTTCATTCAAGTTTGACAAAAAAGTTGTATTCAGCATAAGACACCTACCAAAGAGACCTTCCACTATAGTGGAAGGTCTTATTCATAGTGATAGATTATACAGAAGGTTAAAAACTTCTACAAATTTTATGCCTTTTTGATCTGCTTTTTATCGGCTTTATATATCAGCCAAAGAGCGGCGAGTAGAAGGATGAACGCTGCGATACGCTCCCCGTCCAGGGGAATTCGGAGTCCTCCGAACCATCCGAAGTGATCGATCAGAATTCCGGCGCCGAGTTGTCCGATGATGGTGGAAATGTTGGTGGCAATGACACCGATCTGCGGAACAGCGAGAACGGTGAGAAACAAGTAGCCGACTCCGAACCATACAGCACTCAACTGCCAGGCAGGAGCCTCCAGAATTTTCATAACGTCGCCACTGCCGAAGAAAAGGACGAGCAGAGCAAGCATGAGTGCTCCTGTTATAAAAGTGAAAAAGGTCGTTTCATACGTGCCGGCTTTTCTGCTTAATGCTCCATTGATGGAGCTTTGTGAACTGAGTAGTGTACCCCCTGCCACAGAGGCGGCGATAATCAGTAAGCCCATAAGAATCCTCCTTTAATAAATGAGAAACAGTGATATAGTCATCAGGACAACAGCAAAGATTTTTTCTTTAGGAACAGGAGCGGCCCGGCTTCCAAGCCATCCTCTCGATTCAATCAGCAGACTCATGAGAAGCTGCCCGACAATGACACTGATCATGGCGGCACCTACACCGACCACCGGTATGGCAAAAATTAATATAGTTAAATAAATGATGCCCAGCAGTCCGCCGCTCATCTGCCACCTGGGCGCTTCGGTGGTGGCAGAAAGCTTTCCTTTACCAAAAAAGAGTACAATAAGTCCAAGAATGATGGATCCGGCTGCGAAATTATAAAAGCTGCTTTCAAGTTTTCCAATGGTCTTTCCGAGTTCTCCATAAACAGCTCCTTCGATACTGAGGGAAATGCCTGCCATCAGAGCAATGAAATAAATCCAGATTTTCATATGAAAAGTTCCTCCTTTGAACTCATATCTACATATCTAAAATTATCGATATATCGGTGGTAAAAAAAGAGCTTAAAGCTCTCTTTTTATAAATTCCGCGACTTCCTCAATTTTTTCCTCACGTCTCCGGTAATAGGTCCATTTGCCATGGCGTTCGGATTCCAGCAGTCCGGCATGCTGCATCATCGCCAGGTAATGGGAGACCGTCGACTGGGAAAGGGCGGCTTTTTCCTGAATATCTCCGACACAGACGCCGCCTTTTTCATTGATGTTCTTAGATAGATGAGCGGTCGGCTTATCGAAATGCTTTTCAGGATCTTTCAACCACATAAGCATATCCAATCTTGTCTGGTTGGCTAATACTTTGAAGATATCGATGTAATTTTTCATAGGCCTATATTAATCGAGGATTATCGATATGTCAACGACCGTGCCTTTCAACGGCCCTCTTGTCATAGAGAAGTGGCATGTTTCTATTTCTTCTACATAACCTACTAGTAACAAGACTAGACGAGGAGTGATCAAAAATGGGTTTCACATACGGGAAAACAGAACTGATCCAGGAGCTGCAGGAGCTTTTTGCAAGGCATAACGTTCGTTCCGTTGAGGTGAAAGAACCGGGAACCTTATTTTTAGTAGAGGCCGATGGCTCCCTTTCCATTGGTGTGAGGGCCGCCATCACATCTTTTGAAGAGAAACCAGGCGCCAAAGGCAGTCGGTTTAAAGTGATCCAGGGGAAGAAAAAAACCTGAACCCATTTATCAAAGGGGTTCAGGTTTCTTTTTATTTGGCTTTTTTCCAATAGGCTGCTTCCTTACTTGAACGGAGAGGTGGGAATGTATCACCGCTGCTGAGTTCGATATGTTTTTCATCTTCCGTAACGTTATTATTCTTGCGGCCATCGGCTAAACCATCAAATTCATAAGTACCTGATTCAGGAGCTTTTTCGCCTGTCTTATAACGATCTGCCATACGTATACATCCTTTCCATTTAATGATTTCCTGTGCGCACATTAGCTCTATATCCGGGTTTTCTTCGTGTTAAACCATTTTGGATAAAAATGGGTATTATGTCGTATGTGCATCCCTGAGTGCGTGATGATTGACATATTCAACGAAGAAGATTATTATGATGATTGTTATATAGTATGTATAGCAACATTATGAATTCGAACTAAATAGGCGGAAGGCCTGAATATATGCTGGAGGGATTTTTTAATGACAAAAGTATTGTTTGTTAAAGCAAATTCTAGACCAATTGAACAATCCGTGAGTGTGAAGCTGTATCACACGTTCCTGGATCATTATAAAGAGAATCATCCGGATCACGAAATTGAAGAGCTGGATCTGTTTGAAGAAAATCTGGGGTACTACAATACCGATAAAATCAACGGCATGTTCAAACTGTCTCAAGGGATGGAATTGACTCCCAACGAAGAAGCAGCCACGAAGACAGTCAATGGATATTTAAACCAGTTCCTGGAAGCGGACAAAGTCGTTTTCGCCTTCCCATTGTGGAACTTTACGATACCGGCAGTTCTTCACACCTACTTTGACTATCTGGCTCAAGCAGGTAAAACGTTCCGTTATACGGCGGAAGGACCTGTTGGGCTGCTTCCTGATAAAAAAGTGGCTGTTTTGAACGCCCGAGGCGGTGTTTATTCCGAAGGACCCGCTCAATCTGCTGAGATGGCGGTTAACTACGTGGAAAACATTCTTGGTTTCTGGGGCATATCAGACATTACGACGCTCGTTATTGAGGGGCATAACCAATTCCCAGACCGTGCGGAAAGCATCATTGAAGAAGGTCTGGAAAAAGCAGAAAAAGCGGCCGTTTCCTTCTGACTTTTTCAACGCATCCCATAAATTGGGCTGCGTTTTTTTAAGCATAATGGTTGCTAAAGGTCAGGATAACCCCTACTCTTAGCATAGACTTTTAAAAGGGAGGGTACACCATGAATATCCAGAAGGGAATTCAAATCAGCGGCATTCTTCAATTGAACGAATTTAAGAAATGCCACGCTTTTCATTTTAAACGCATGAAATTATGGACTTTGTTCAGCACAATGGTGCTGTTTACGATATTGTTTTACGGATCTGTGGATGGAGCCTGGTGGCAGAAGGGACTGGTTTCTATAGGATATGCCTTGATCCCGGCTGCTTTTGTCTTCCTGATCATGATGTTTGTCCTCCATCTCCGCTCGACAGGCGTTTACAAAGCCGATTATTATGCTAAAAATGCATGGACGTATACGATTGATGATAAGGGCATTACCGAAAAGATAAAAAAGCAGAGTCACTGCTACTTATGGAAAGAAATTGCGACGTTGAATGAAGTGTCAACGATGTTTGTCCTGTATACGAAGGATAAGCAGACGATCATTCTGCCGAAACGATATTTTGCTTCCGTCGAACAGCAGCAGGAATTCAAGGATTTCGCTGACCGTCATCTCAGAAAACAACCATATAAACGCTGGATTCCAGCTTCCACGTAAACGCAGAGCTTTTTGCTCTGCGTTTTTTGTTTGTAGAAAAAGCCTGAGTTAACCATTTAGAGTTGTTTATGATGAAGGCTGTCTGCCGGAATATGAAAAAGATTGTCCTCCATCCAGCAAGGGTGAGCTGGATGGAGGACAATCTTTTTCGATTTTAATGAACTCCCAAGGAGCGGTGCCCCTTCCACTCCTGCGGAAGAACGAGTGGTCCGAGATCGCCGAGCGTGGGTTTTGCGAGGAAGCTCGGGCGCTCGTCCGCGGAAAGGGAAGGGGCTTTCGCTCCTGGCGGTAAGAAAGAAAAAAGCTTGTAAAGAAACAGGGGTCTCTCTACAAGCTGTAAACGCAGAGCCTTTGCTCTGCGTTTTTTTATGGTAATGGATTGCCTGCTTGTTGAAAAACGTGCAGAGGGTGGAAAATTTGTATACATTCGAGGGATATTCCGTAAGCGCTCCAGGTTCCTGTGCTAAACTGGAGAAAGCAGGAAAACAGGAAAACAGGGAGGAGTTGAAAGAAGATGGAGGAAATCCGCAACATCTTTTGTGTAGGGCGCAATTATAAAAAGCATGCGGAAGAGCTTGGCAATCAGGTGCCGTCAGAGCCGCTCATTTTTATGAAGCCGACCCACGCGTTACATACAACGGAGGGGGAAGTCCACTTACCATTTGAGCAGGGGGAGATCCACTTTGAAGGAGAGTTGGTTGTAAGGATGAGAGAGGACTACCATCCGGATAAACCGCTCGATGCAATGCTCGACGGCATCGCCCTCGGCATCGATTTCACAGCGAGAGATGTACAGTCGAAGCTCAAGGAAAAAGGTCATCCCTGGACAATGGCGAAAGGCTTTCCTGGATCAGCTGTAGTCAGTCGGTTTGTGCCTTTCCCAGGGGAAGAGGCTTTTCGTGAGGGGGCATTTTCCCTTTTTAAAAACGGAAGAATCGTTCAGAATGGGTATCCGGAACGAATGATTTTTTCCCTGCGGGAGCTTATTGACGTGATCGGAGGCCGTCTCGGGCTCGGCCAGGGAGATATCATTTTCACGGGTACACCGGAAGGAGTAGGACCTGTTGCGCGTGGGGATGTTTTTACATTTGAGATGGAGTCGGGAAGTCAATCATATGCCTTCGGACCTCTTCATATCCAGTAAAGAAAGCAGAGAAAAAGTATAGGTCTTTTCTAGGAGCTACCCCTTTTATATGAAAAGAATCTCTTGGACATGTTCTTACATACATGGGGAACAAGAAGAAAAAGAAACGATCAAAAAAGCTGCCGATAAATTTCTCGACAGCCTGGAAAGCGGAGCCATCAGGCTCCGCTTATTTTTATTCATTCATTGAAGCTGCTTTCCTGTCCAACCACTCAGTCGCATTGGATTTGGTTTAGTTTTTCCGTCAACTTCATATTTTCACCGTAATCGACAGGACAATCAATCAGTACAGGCCTGTTTAAAGAAATGGCGTGTTGAAGGGTTTCTGTAAGATCATCACCCTTCTCTACTGATAGAGCTTCAAAACCGAATGCTTCTGCCAGTTTGGGGAAGTCGGGGTTTCCGAAACCTATATGAGAAGAGCGCTCGAATTTCTTCTTCTGATGCCATTCAATCAATCCGTAGCCTTCATCACGCCATAACAGAATGATCAGAGGAAGCTGGAGTCTTACTGCCGTTTCCATTTCTGCTTCTGTCATCAAAAGAGAGCCGTCACCACACACGGCTACAACCGTTTTATCCGGGTGAGCCAGCTTAGCTCCTACAGCGCCGGGTACAGCTACTCCCATGGAAGCAAGCCCGTTGGAAATCAGGCACGTGTTAGGTAGGGCGGCCGGATAGAGGCGGGACATCCACATTTTATGTGCGCCCACGTCGGAAATAACGATGTCCTCATCCTTCAAAGTCAGGCGCAGGTCGGAGATGATTTTCTGCGGTTTCAAAGGAAAGGAGTCATCATCTTTATGGGCGTTCATATCTTCAAGCATCTGACTGCGCACATGTTCCGCCCATGAAAGGTCCCGCTCCTGACTTGAGAGGGATGTATTCAACTGAGCCAGGTTTTTACGAATGTTCCCAATGACATTCACCTTGACAGGATAGTGGGAATCGATTTCAGCTGTTGCCGTATCGATATGGAGGACAGGGGTGCGGCCGGAAGGGTTCCAGCTTTCCGGAGGTGTCTCTGCCATATCAAAGCCGATCGTGATGATTAAATCAGCTTTGCTGAATCCGCAGGTAATGTAATCTGTCCCGCTACCTGCTGCAAATAGATTGTGTTCATGCTTCCAAGAGAGTGCCCCTTTTCCCATGAAGGAGTGGACAACAGGAATGGAGGCTTTTTCGGTCAACTCCTTGAGTTCCTCAGAAGCTCCTGCCCTGGTCACTCCATTTCCGGCTAAAATGAGTGGAAACCGTGCTTTCTTTATGATTTCCGCTGCTTCCTGGATCACGGACGTTTCTGCTGTCGGCAGAGTGGAGCGGCTGATTGGCAGCGGAGCGCCCTCTACTTTGGTTTCGGCAATATCTTCGGGAAGATCGATGTGCGTCGCCCCCGGTTTTTCCTCCGCGGCAACTTTATATGCTTTCCGTACGGCCTCCGGGATCATTTCACCTGTCTTGATCTGGGCATTCCATTTGGTCACAGGTTCATAAATATCGACAAGGTCATAGTACTGATGGGACTCTTTATGCTGACGATCAAGGCCTGCCTGACCGGTAATCGCAATCAATGGGCAGTGGTCCATGTTTGCGTTTGCCACGCCTGTTAATAGATTGGCAGCACCGGGCCCGAGCGTGGCCAGGCAGACACCGGGTTTTCCGGTCAAACGTCCATACGTACTTGCCATAAAAGCTGCACTCGTTTCGTGTCTTGCTGTGACAAATTGGATGGATGAGTCCAAAACAGCATCCATCACATCAATATTTTCTTCACCCGGCACGCCGAACATGTACTCGACGCCTTCATTTTCCAAGCATTGAATCAGTAGTTGAGCTGCATTCATCGTCCTATTCCTCCTGTCCTTATTATCTTGTGTAAACGTTCCCTGTGAGCAGAAACTCAAACAAGATCTGGAATCGAATGCCAGTTTCGATGAATGTGGAAAGCTTGTAAACCGCGCCATGACAGCTTTTTTAATCCTGTCATGACATCTGTGACAAACATGCGTTTAGATTGTCTTGAGATAAGAGTTGTAACCGCTTTATCATAAGGTTACAGAAGAAACACACGAAAGAGACGAGGAGGAAACATTATGAGTGAAAAGCAGCAAGCTGGTTTCCGTGCCCGGGTACAGAAGTTTGGCAGCTTTTTAAGTAGTATGATCATGCCGAACATCGGCGCATTTATTGCATGGGGACTTATTACCGCCTTATTTATACCAGATGGATGGTTTCCAAATGAAGATTTAGCCGAAATGGTCGGTCCGATGATTACCTATCTCCTTCCATTATTGATTGGTTTTACAGGTGGACGTCTTGTCCACGGTCTGCGAGGAGGAGTGGTTGGTGCGACAGCGACGATGGGGGTTATCGTTGGAGCAGACATTCCGATGTTCCTTGGAGCCATGGTGATTGGTCCATTCAGTGGCCTTGTCATCAAATATGTAGACAAACTGTTTGAAGGTAAAGTGAAATCCGGTTTTGAAATGTTGATCAACAACTTTACGGCCGGTATTGCCGCAGGTATTCTTGCTATCATTGGTTATTATGTGGTCGGACCGGTTATGGCTGGTCTGACAAATATCCTCGGAAGTGCTGTAGAGTTCCTGATCGGTGCCGGACTGCTTCCTCTGGTCAACGTCTTTATTGAACCAGCGAAGATTTTGTTCCTGAACAACGCCATCAACCACGGTATCCTGAGCCCGATTGCAGTGGATCAAACGCAGGATCTTGGAAAATCAATTCTTTTCCTGCTTGAGTCCAACCCAGGACCTGGACTTGGTGTCCTGTTAGCCTTTACGATCTTTGGAAAAGGGGTTTCCCGCCAGACAGCACCTGGAGCTGCAATCATTCATTTCTTCGGTGGGATTCATGAAATCTACTTCCCTTACATTCTATCCAAGCCGGCCCTGCTTCTAGCTGTTATTGCAGGTGGTGTATCAGGGACAGCAACCTTTGCCGCTCTTGGTGTCGGACTGACAGCTACACCGTCCCCGGGTAGTATTATCGCTATCGGGACATTGACAGCACGTGGAGATCTATTGGGAGTCATTGCAGGTGTATTGATTGCCGCCCTCGCTTCCTTCCTTGTTGCTTCCTTGATTCTGAAGCTGAGCAAGAAAGAGGACGAAGATGATTTGAACCAGGCGACAGCTCAAATGGAGCAGATGAAAGGGAAGAAGAGTTCTGTTTCCAGTCAGTTGACCAAGGATGAAGGAACACAAGAAGCTTCTAAAGAGCAGGCTCCTTCTGGAAATACAGAAGAAGTTCCATCTGTACGTGAAGGGGATATTGACCGGATCATCTTCGCCTGTGACGCCGGTATGGGGTCCAGTGCGATGGGAGCATCTCTTCTCAAAAATAAATTCAAAAAAGCAGGCATTCATATTGATGTGACGAACATGGCGATCAATGACCTGCCATCTGATGTGGACATCGTCATCACGCACAAAGATTTGACAGAGCGTGCCATGCAGCGTGTACCAGGAGCCCATCACATTTCCGTGGACAACTTCCTGAACAGCCCGCGCTATGATGAGCTTGTCAATGAACTGCAAAATGATGAGAAGCCTGAAGAATCCCAGGAAAAAGCGCAGCCTGCGCCATCTGGAAATACCGGAGAGGTTCCAGCCGTGGATGAAAAGGAAATTGACCGGATCATCTTCGCTTGTGACGCCGGCATGGGATCCAGTGCAATGGGAGCTTCCCTTCTTAAGAACAAATTCAAAAAAGCAGGGATCAACATCGACGTAACAAACATGGCGATCAATGACCTGCCATCTGATGTGGACATCGTTATCACGCACAAAGATTTAACAGAGCGCGCGATGCAGCGTGTACCGGGAGCGCACCACATTTCCGTGGACAACTTCCTGAACAGCCCGCGCTACGATGAATTGGTCAATGAATTGAAAGAAGACGAATAAGCACGAAGTAAAGGAAGCCCACGCGGCTTCCTTTTCAGCTTGTAGAGAAACCCCTGTTTCTTTACAAGCTTTTTTTCTTTCTTACTGCCAGGAGCTCAAGCCCCTTCCCTTTCCGCGGACGAGCGCCCGAGCTTCCACGCAAAACCCATGATCGGGGGTCTCGGACCGCTCGTTCTACCGCAGGAGTGGAAGGGGCACCGCTCCTAGGGGATTCTTTAAAACGCTCATCCTTGCTGGATGGAGGACAGACTTTTTCATGTTCCGGCTGGCAGCCGTCATCAGCGCCTGTTCTTTTCCACGCAAGCCGCAACAGCGCAGCTCGTGCCGTTCTTTTGAGTATGCGAACCTGCTTAGTGCACAATCTCCCTCCTATATGTTCTAATGTCGGCAGGAGGAGCGTTCGGTGATGGTGCCTGCGGGAACAGCACGCGTCTGGTCCATCTGTGAGCGTTCTGTTGGAGGATGTTTTCTTTTTTAATTTTGTCACAGCCATCGTGACGATAGTGGGTTTACTTTCTGTTGAAAACCCTTACGAACCGGGCTAAGATGGAAATATAGAAAATAAACTAATTAAATGTTGTCAACGAGGGAGGTGAGGCAGATGTATGTGACAGCCCGCGAAAGAAAGATTTTAGAGCAGCTTTTTTCGAGGGAAGAGACCGTGACGATCAAACAGGTGGCTGAGGATCTCGGTATAAGCACGAGAACCGTCCACCGTGACTTGAAGGGAATTGAAAGTGTTCTTGAGGAGTACGGGCTCCATTTATCCAAACAATCCGGAGGCTGGCTGACTCTGGAGGGCCCCTTTGAAAACCGCCGACAGTTCAAACGGGAGCTTCACCAGCAGGAAACGGTGGATTATACGCCGGAAGAACGCCAGGTGCTTATTTTATCGAAGCTGTTGGAATCGCGTGAGCCCGTGAAATTGTCCGCTTTAGCTGCGGATTTAGGAGTAACGTCAGCGACCGCCAGCAATGATCTTGATAAAGTGGAAATCCATTTGGAGAGTTTTGATCTTACGCTTGTCCGCAGGCGTGGGTACGGTGTGGAAGTCAACGGAGCTGAATCGGGTATCCGTAAGGCGATCAGTTCGCTGATCATGAAACACTTGAATGAACTGGATTTGTTCTCGATTCTTCAGCAGAATATGCAGGCGGAGAAAAAGCCTGTTTCCTCCATTTCCGGTCAGGTGCTTGAATTTGTTCAGCCGGACAAGCTGACGCTTATTGAAACCCATGTTGATCAATTGAGGGACAAACTGCATTATCCACTCGCAGACAGTGCCTATATTGCTCTGGTCATCCATCTTGGGCTTGCGATCGAACGGATTCAATACGGGGAAATCATTCTTATGGAAGAAGAACAGCTGGATAAGCTCCGGCACTCCAAGGAGTTTGAATTTGCCAGGGAGCTGACACGGATGCTGGCGGATGCGTTTCAACTGGACATCCCGGAAGCGGAGACAGGTTTCATTACGATGCACTTGATGGGAGCCAAAGCGCGTTATGACCGTCATTCGGTACTAGAAGATTCAAGTATGAGCGTAGCGTTCAAGACGAAACAGCTGATCACAGAAGTTACGAAACGGACAGGCATCCATTTTCAACAGTCCGACCGCCTGCTCCACGATTTGGTGGCCCACCTGAAGCCGAGTTTATACAGGCTTCAGCACCAGATGGGGATTGAGAACACGTTTACCGATCAGATGATGGTGGATTACCCGGAGCTTTTCGTCCATATCGAAGAAAGTCTTGCTGAAGTTTTTCCTGATCTTTACTTTCCGAAAGAAGAAGTGGCCTTTGTTGTCATGCATTTCGCCTCCGCTCTCTTAAAGTTGGAAGGCAGAAGGGGACTGGATATCCTTGTTGTCTGCTCAAGCGGAATCGGGACAGCTAAGATTCTGGCCGCCAA
The DNA here is from genome assembly GCF_947311855.1 of Halobacillus sp. Cin3. Taxonomy (NCBI): domain Bacteria; kingdom Bacillati; phylum Bacillota; class Bacilli; order Caryophanales; family Bacillaceae; genus Halobacillus; species Halobacillus sp. Cin3. The sequence goes on from NZ_CAMZMV010000001.1 coordinate 68,363, forward strand.
GCTTCAAAAACGATTCCATGAGATAGAAACCGTAGAGCACCGTTCTCTTTTTGAGCTGAAGGATATGGTGAAGGAAAATTATGATGTGATCGTTTCTACGATTGAACTCCCGGATATAGAAGACTATGTCAGGGTGAGCCCGGTCCTGCCGCAGAAGGATGTTCATAAGCTGGAGCACACCATCCGGCGTGTCCAGGTGTTTCAGCATTTGAAAGAAGCGAAAAAGGATTCGAAACCCTCGTTGACCCGGGTGGACTTCCGGCAGGTGAGAGACAGGCTGAAAAGCTGGAGGAGCTTTGCTGATGTTATTGATCATCTGCTGAACAGGCTCCGTGTTCTGGAGGCAGATGGTTATGATATACCCAGTGTGTTGACAGCGATGACGGATCGCTTGGCTGCAGACGGTGTCATTCCAAACGGTCCTGCTGTTCTGGAAGCCTTGTTGGAACGGGAGCAGAAAGGCGGGCTCGCCATCCCTGGTACATCCCTTGCGTTGTACCATACACGCAGTGAGTCGGTGAAAGAGCCCTCCTTTACAGTTAACTTCACTCATGAGCCGGTGAAGGCTGTCGATATGGGTGGGGAACACGCTGACGTACACACCATTCTGCTTATGCTCGCACCGGCGGATATGAGCAGGGAGGGTCTCGAAACACTGAGTTACTTGAGTTCGCTGATTGTTGAGGAGGAAGAATGTGTGGCTGTTCTGGAATCCAGAGAGGAAGACACCATCGTCAATTACCTCAGCACAAAGCTTTATGAATATTTACAAACTAAACAATAAGAGGAGAATGAATCATGTCTAACAACATTTTGACAAAAGAAAACATTGAACTGAACCAAACCCTGGCGACGAAAGAAGAAGCGATCCGTTATGTAGGCGGTATTTTAAATGGTCAAGGTTATGTAGAGGCGTCCTATATTGATGAAATGCTGAAACGTGAAGAGCTGACTTCCACATACATGGGTAACTTTGTAGCGATCCCTCATGGTACAGAAGGTGCAAAAAAAGCGGTACTTGAAACAGGGATCAGTGTTGTGACGGTACCAGAAGGTGTGGATTTCGGAGGCGGAAACATCGTGAAGCTGTTGATCGGTATTGCTGGTAAAGGCGATGAGCATCTTGAAATTCTTTCTCAAATTGCGATTGTATGTTCGGAAGAAGAAAACGTACAAAAGTTAATTGAAGCAGAAAGCAAGGAAGAAGTCATTCAAATGTTCAGCGAGGTGGAATAACATGAAGGCCGTTCATTTTGGAGCAGGAAATATCGGCAGAGGGTTTATCGGGGCTCTGCTGGACCAGTCAGGATTCGAAACGATTTTCGTCGATGTCAATGAAACGCTGATCAATCAGTTGAATGAACGCCGGAGTTACACGGTGGAGCTTGCCGGCTCAGCTGAATCCCTGGAAGTCCATCACGTTTCCGGTTTGAACAGTATCCAGCAGGAAGCGGCCGTTATTGAAGCGATTGCTGAAGCGGATCTGATTACGACAGCGGTCGGCCCCCACATTCTCTCTGTCATCTCAGGCCTCTTAGCTAAAGGCTTGAAGCAGCGCAGCCGGAACAACGGTGGTTCTGTGAATGTGATCGCCTGTGAGAACATGATTGGTGGTAGTGAATCGTTAAAAGCCTCCGTTCTGGAGCATCTTGAGGGTGATGAAGCGGACGCTGTGCTTGCAGAAACAGGTTTCCCGAACGCAGCGGTCGACCGTATTGTTCCTGACCAGTTTAACGAAGATCCGCTGGCCGTCAAGGTAGAACCTTACTATGAGTGGGTTGTGGAAACGCCGGCAATTAAAGGAGAGCGCCCGGCTGTCGAAGGCATTACCTATGTCAGTGATCTAACGCCGTATATTGAGCGGAAATTGTTTACCGTGAACACGGGGCATGCGGTTCCTGCTTATCTCGGCTATTATTATGGTCATAAAACGATTATGGAAGCGATGAATGATCCAAAAGTGAAGGATGTTCTTCGTGGTACGCTTGCTGAAACAGGGGCCGTTCTTGTAGAGAAATACGGCTTTGACAAAGAAACACATCAAGCGTATGCCGATAAAATCATCGAGCGCTTTGAAAACCCGGATCTATCTGATGAAGTGACCCGCGTCGGTCGTGCCCCGAAAAGGAAGCTTGGACCGAAAGACCGTCTGATTCGTCCAGCCTTCGAGTATGCTGAACGTATGAACGAAGAGCCGTCCCACCTGGCAGAAGTTATTGCTGCCGCCCTCTTGTATGATTATAAGGAGGATCCGGAAGCAGCTGAAATCCAGGAAGAATTGAAAAACGAAGGACTTCAATCCACGTTGGCCCGCGTTTCAGGTCTGGACGCCGGTCATCCGCTCGTCCAGCTCGTAGAACAGAAATACAATCAAATGAAAGCATAAAAACAACCCCCGTCCAGTGTGTAAGCCTGGCGGGGGTTTTCCTTATATCCGGTCCCTGCGCTCTTTATCGGATATGAGCGGGCAGGTCGGGCAGCATTTGCTTTTATCCGCATCATGGAGCATATATTTCATGCAGCAGTGCCGGCGGACATAAGTTTGTTTTCCCTCTTCAGAGGTGTACCAACGGAATTTGAAGTAGAGCGGATTGCGCTCATTTTCATGGAATAGCTCGTTTGATGTGAACCAGCGGAATACTTTTTCCAGCTGATCCGGATCCACCCCTTCTTTTTCAAGCGCACACATGCGCTGATGCAGGTTGTGGGAAACGATGGAACGCATATGGGCAGCCTTGCATTTGGAGACGTGGGCGGCTGTCTGGAACAACGGCTGGAGATGATGTACGATGAACGTACGAATCTGTGCTTTTACATATTCCTCGGATACATCTTCGACTTTATGGGCGCAGTCTTCCGCAAGGATGTAATTCATGACGTTCTTTTCTTTCTGTTGAATCCCATAATGCTCCGGGTGTCCATCAAACAAAATGCCATGACGGACGATGGATTCAAACAGACCCATCGTAAGAACCGAGTACATTTTTCCAAATAACAGCCCGGCAACAGACAGATTCGGGGCTGCAAGATTGTCCGCCTGGGCGGTCAACAGACGCTCAAGGTTTTCTTTGTTTTCAATCAGGTCTGTGACGTTGTGTGAGACATGTCCGGCATGCGGTCTCCCGATATAGATGCGATGGTTTTTTTGAATATTTTGGAATGCAGTCTTCATAAATATGACTCCTACATGTGATTTTATAGTGATAATCATTATCAAGTATAAAATATTTTCTGTCTTTGGACAACAGGTAGAGCATAACCAGAGGGGGAAGAAGAGTATTCTAACGTTACAGGCAGTATGGGGAGATTATTCCCTATTGTTTGAGGGAATAGACCCCGGTACATAAAATGAACCCCGGCAAGAGGTGACAGAAATGAAAGAAATAAGTAAACTTCAACATCAAGAAAAAGCGTCGTTGTCTGTGCTCCATCAGCTTCTTCAAGCCATCATACGTGAGCATGTTTTTGCTTATGAATGGAAGAATGGGGACAGAGAAATCCACTTGAAATCCAAAAGAGGAATGATCCATGTAATCGTGGAAAAAACATACATGCTCGGCCAAATAGACATCAGCCGTGTCTTTCATATAGACGATAATGGGGCAGAGTCTGCGGTCACAACGCCGGAACAGCTGCTGGATTTCCTGTATGCCCCTGATGAAAAAGAGTCCGTCCAGCGGTTTTATGATGAAATGGTCAACAGTGCTTCAAACTATGCCCTGGCCCTTGAGGCGGCATCCATCAGGAAAACGACAGCCGTTAATGAAGCCTGCAGACGGGGAGCGGAAACGATGCTGTCCTATGTGGAACATAAAAAACGGGAGAATGCTTCTTTCAGTCCACTCGTCTATTTTGAACAGTGGGTCATTCAGGGACATACAATCCATCCCGGATCACGCACGCGAATGGGTTTGAGTACGGAAGACATCCGCACTTTTGCGCCGGAATGGGCGGGGAATCCAGGTGTCATTCTTGCAGCGGTACATAAAGACGTCTTGCGGCAGACGACGATGGGGGCGGAAACAGCTTCATCCATTTTATTCAAAGAATATAAAGGACTGGAGCATGCTTTTGAAGCGGCCTGCAGACAGAAGGAAGTCAACAGGGAGGACTATGAACTTCTTCCTGTCCATCCCTGGCAGTGGGAGCATACGATAAAACCGGACTATAAGGAAGAACTGGACAGCGGTCTGGTATTTCCGGTCCCGGCGTACACCCTTCCAATGACAGCCTTGATTTCTTTTCGTACCCTTGCTCCCGAAGGAAGCGTCACCCGCCATCATATAAAAACGGCTGTGAACGTACAAATGACGAGTGCAGTCAGGACCGTGTCCGCCGCTTCAACAAAGAACGGTCCTGCCTTATCCCGTCTTTTTGAAACCCTGTTAAGTCAGGACCCTGATTTGGCCGGGCGTCTGTCTGCGATGAAGGAATCCGCCGGTCTACACTACGAACCCAAAGGTCCGTTATCTGCTGACGTCAGACATGAAAAGCAGAAGAATCTGGCAGCCATTCTACGTGAAAATCCGGAACAGGATCTGAATGAAGACGAAGTCGCTGTCCCGGCGGCTGCTCTTGTAGCTGACTCCCCAATCAGCGGTCGGTTAATTGCCCGGGAAATGATGGAGTCGATGGAACATTCAACGGCAGCATCTTTTATCAAAGCCTATGCGGAGGCTGTCCTCCCGCCGATTCTGACGCTTTTGACGAAGTATGGTATTGGAATGGAAGCCCATCTGCAGAATTGTGTGGTTGTATTTTCAAAGGGACGGCCTGAGCGTATCATTTTGAGAGATTATGGCGGCATCCGGATGATGAGCGGGCGGCTCGAACGCTTTTTTGATCAGCTGCCGATTGATCCGGCTACGAACCTGCTGACCGAGCAGCCGGAGGATCTCCTGCATGTCTTTTCTCATGCGCTGCTTCATAATCACTTCGGCGAAATCATTACGGCTCTCGCAAGATCCCTTGGCTGTGGAGAGGATGAGATGTGGGATGAAGTCCGAAGGGTTATTCATGATCAATATGAAGAGTTGAAGAAGCTTCCTTCCATTCAACGAGAGGCGGAAGAAGACGAGAGGGCCTTATGTTCCGGCCCGTCTAAGATGAAAGCCCTCGTTCAAATGAGACTCACAGATCAATATACAGACTATCGTTATGTGGATGCTCCCAATCCACTGACAAAGGAGGTGACGAAGAAATGATTCCTACAGATCTTCACACGATGCCCCGACCGATTTTTGAAGAGGAGAAGTGTCTGGAGTTCCTGACCACTTCGTACCCGGAACTCGTATCCTATTTCCATAAACATAGAGATAACGGGAGAAAGGGAATTCTGCATAAACTGGCCGATTCGATCCTTCGCGAGAACATTCAGGGGATGTATCAAACCGCTCGGAAGGTTGAAGTGGAGCGTGGGACGCTGCTGGCAGATGGAATCCCCGTCTCCGAAGAGCCTCTGTATAAGGGGCTGAAAAACCAGCCTCTCGAAGAAGGCAGGGACTATCTGTTCATCTGCCGGGGTGATTATGGTGTCTTATTTCCAATCCGCCGGGTATCTGCCTTCCAAATGATTGAAACGGCGGAGGGAATCCTGTTTGTCTCCAGCGAAGGCTGCCGGCGTGTGGAATCAGCGGCTGACCTTCTTCATCTATTATTTTCCGTGGAGGATTTTCCGAACCTGTTCCCATTTACACGGGAACTGAATAATGGAACGGCGAATTTAACAATGGCACTTGCTTTTGATGAGGTATGGAAGGATGGAGTGAAGAAGGAAGCCTATAACCTTGGAGCGGATACACTGTTTTCTTATCTGGCCTCTAAAAGAGGGTCCGGATTTTCGCCAGGATTGTTTTTCGAACAACTTGTCGTCGAGGGGCATCATTTACACCCGGGAGCTAAGACGAAACTCGGTCTTTCCTATCCAGATGTGTTCCGGTTTTCACCTGAATTTCATCAGCCGTTTACCATCCGGTTTGCGGCTGTGAGGCGGAGTGCGCTTGTTATGACAGAGACCGGCCTGGAGGAGTACTTTTCGGATCAGGCAACGGCTGCCCGACGGGAGCTTGCAGATAAAGGGTATGAAGCGGGGGAGTATGAGGTGATCCCTGTCCATCCGTGGCAGATGGAAAACGCTCTTCCCGTTATTTATGAAAATGAGATAAAAAGCGGGGTGGTTGTTCTATTGGATCAGCCATACTTGGATGCGGAAGCTACCTCATCGTTTCGAACTGTGGCCCCGAGAGGGAATGAACCGGTCATGAAATTGGCGGTCAACAGTCAGATGACATCCACGATCCGGTCGATTTCGATGCAGACGGCTGTGAATTCCACTGTCTTTTCCCGTCTGATTCAGGACATCTACGAGAAAGAATCAGATATGAAGAGCTTCGTTCCTCTGATGGAGCTTTCCGGTGCGGCCTTCCAATCGGACGACCGCCTTAAAAGCAGGAATTTAACAATGCTGCTGCGGGAAGACATCGATCATCATTTGGAGGATGAAGAATGGGCGGTGGCTGGAATGGCCCTCTATGCCGAATCTCCGATCAGCGGCCGGACCGTTTTGAGAGATATAATCGAAGAACTGAGCCGCTGTGAAAAACTTACGATAGCAGAAGCATCGGAATCCTTTTTCAAGACCTATGTTGAGAAGGTTCTTCCCGGTTATTTGAAGCTGATGGTGAAATACGGCATCGCCCTGGAGGGGCATTTGCAGAACAGTATTCCCGTCTTCAAAAACGGCCGTCTTTCCCGTTTCTTCTTTCGTGACTGGGGCGGATCGCGCATTTATACAGACCGTCTCCGCAGCCGCGGTCATACCCCGGCGTTTGCCGCTGATTCTGTCAGTGTGACAAACAATTTGTCCGATATGCACCATAAGCTGTATTACACGGTCTTCCAAAATCACCTCGGGGAAATCATCCGCCAGCTGAGTGAGTGGACAAATGCCGGAGAGACGTGGTTCTGGGACGTGGTGAAACAGCAGTGTGAACAGATACTGGACGAGCTGGCAGTTGATGAAGCATCAGACAAGGCTGTGAAGGAAGACCGTGATTTCCTCTATCAGCCTGTGGTCATGCACAAATCGTTGACAAAAATGCGTCTTACGAACAGTCAAGGGTATGGGTACAATGAAGTGCCGAATCCGTTAGGGCGTCAGGTTGTGGAGGAATAAGGAATGGATATCCAGAAGATCATCAATGAAGAGCATCAAGGAAAAGACCCCGCCTGTGCGTATGTCTATGACCTGCAGCAGCTGAAAAGCCATGCGGAATCACTGAAGTCGAGCCTGCCGGACTTTTGTGAATTGTATTATGCTGTAAAAGCAAACCCGGACCCTCATGTTTTATCGGCGCTTACTCCTATCGTAGATGGTTTTGACACAGCATCAGAGGAGGAGATGAATAAAGCAGGGGGAGAACGGCCGCTTCTTTTCGGTGCGCCTGCTAAGAAAGACAGGGAAATCGCATCCGCTGTAGAAAAAGGGATTCGGTACATCAATGTGGAGAGCCTCCACGATCTATACCGGATCAATGAAGCGGCTGGGAAATCTGGAAAAGTCATGCCTGTCCTGCTGCGCGTCAACCTTCGAAAGGATGTGCCGGAAAGTCATCATATGATGTCTGGAACACCCACCCAGTTCGGTATTGATGAATATCAGATGCCGGATATTCTGAAGGCTGCGGCCGGACTGGATCATGTCGATGTGAAAGGTTTCCATTTTCACGCCATGTCCAACAACCTCGATGCGGAAAAGCACGTAGCTTTTACCGGTCTCTGCATCCAGAAGGCTAAGGACTGGGCCGGTGCGTTCCATCTGGATCTGGAAACCGTCGATGTCGGGGGAGGCATCGGTATTAATTACTGGGACCCGGACACACCTTTTGACTGGACGACGTTCGTTAAAGGTCTCCAACAATTAGAAAAAGAAGCCGGGGACATGACAGTGATTTTGGAGCTGGGACGCTATATGACAGCCGGATGTGGTTATTATGTAACAGAGGTTCTGGACGTGAAGAAAAACCATGAGCATGCCTTTGCCCTTGTCCGCGGCGGCTCCCATCATCTACGTCTGCCGGCGGCGTGGAAAATGAGTCATCCGTTCCAGGTCATTCCTGTAGAGGGGTGGGAGAAACCCTGGCCCCGCCCTCAGGTTTTGGACCGGAATGTAACGATCGCAGGGGAGCTCTGCACACCGAATGATGTGCTCGTCCGCGGGGAGAAGGTGGATGCTCTTCGTGTGGGTGACCTTGTCGTTTTTGAATTTGCCGGAGCGTATGCCTGGACGATTTCACATCATGACTTTTTAAGTCATCCTAAACCTCAGATGATTTATTTGAATGAATAATGTAAGCCGTCCATTATAGGAGGCTTCAAGGCTGTCGAGAAAGCTTTCGACAGCTTTTTTTAGTTTGGATACTGTTAAAGCTTGTTGCTGATATACGAAGAATGCAAACGATCATTCTATTATGATAACTTTAGATTTTTTACTTTCACGATGTAATCATTGAATTTTTTGCCCCGAATTGGATATATACCTTGAAACTGAGTATTCCAGTAAAGGGCAGGTTAGTTGAAGACTCAGTTTCGAGATAATTGTATCCTTATAACATAACTTTCTGTGGTAAAATGTGGATTAAGCTAGTTCTTTTCACATGCAAAAGGGGGATTATATGATAAGTGAAATTTTCTTGAGAAATGTAGCAACTTATGACAATGAGGGTGCAAAAATTAAAGGATTAGAAAAAGTGAATTACTTTTATGGAAGCAATGGTTCTGGAAAAACAACTATTTCTGAAGTGTTGCGTAACTATGACCAATTTCCAGATTGCCATATAACGAAAGCTAAACCTGACCACAAGATATTTGTTTATAATCGAAATTTTGTTGAAGAGAACTTTAGACAGAACGAATCTATAAAAGGTATTTTCACTTTAGGAAAAGACCAAAAAGAAACCATAGAACAAATTAAGGAAAAAAAAGAAGATATAGTGAAACATAGAGAAAAAATTAGCGACTTGAGGGAAGGGTTAGAAAAGAAAGAAGACGAAAGGTCCAGTAATGAAAGGATTTTTATGGAAGAGTGTTGGAGAATAAGAGATAATTATAAACCATATTTCAAAGAGGCATTTACAGGTTATAATAAGGACAAAAAGAAACTACTGAAAAAATTTATAGAGGAAACTGATAATAATAAAGAATTAAAGGACTTTGAAAACTTAGTCCAGAGAAAAGAGGCACTTTTTGAACGGGAGCTTGTTAAAAGAGACACTATACGTCTCATACAATCCACTATTGAGTTCCAAGATATTTCTATCCTAAATACAAAAATAATTGGTGCAGATGATGTAGACATTTCTAACTTAATAAATAAATTAAGCATAAGTGATTGGGTACTACAAGGGCATGAACATATGCATAATTCTAATGGTATTTGCCCATTCTGTCAGCAAGAACTCCCAGAGGAGTTAGATGCTAAATTACATAGTTACTTTGACCAAACATACTCTGATCAAATAAATAGGTTGAAAAATTTTTCTGAGATCTATGAGAAATATGCAGAAGGTATTATATTCCAATTAAAAGAATTAATTAAAGAAAAAAATGATTATTTAGACAATAGTAAGCTCCATGATATCTTTCTATTAATTGAAGCTAAGATAAAGGACAATATGAACCTAATTAAGAGTAAAATTAATGAACCAAGTAAGGTTATTGTTTTACGAGATGTTTCTCAGAACATCATTGATGTAAATGCTGAAATTAAAAGAGCAAATGAGTTAATCACAGAAAATAATGTCTTAGTGACTAATGCCAAAGAAGCTAGAGAGATATTAATTGAAGATATATGGAGATATTTGATTGAGCAAAATAAGAAGAATTATTCCAGATATAAGTCAAAAGATGTTCAGTTGTTTAAAGAAATAAATGGAAGGGAAACTGGATTGAAAAACAAGGTTAACCATAGGAAACAATTGGAGGAAGAGCTTTCTCGACTTCAAAAGCAAGTTACAAACATTAAACACTCAGTAAATGAGATAAATAAGAGGTTAAACTCCTTTGGTTTTACAAATTTCAAATTAGATACCGCCTCTGAGAAAGGTCATTATAAGATAGTACGGGAAAACGGGGAAGATGTAGATAATACACTAAGTGAAGGTGAAAAGACGTTTATAACTTTCCTTTATTTTTATAATTTATTAAAGGGCAGTACAGATAGTGAAGAAATCACTACTAATAAAATAGTAGTGTTAGATGATCCGATATCTAGTTTAGATAGCAATATTCTGTTTATAGTAAGTAATCTTATTAGAGAAATTATTGAGGAGGTAAGAAGCGATACAGGAGATGCTAGACAATTGATTTTACTGACACATAATATTTACTTCCATAAAGAAGTTTCATTCAAACAATCAAAACAATCTCGCAGCGACGAATCGTTTTGGATTGTTAGAAAAACAGATAACAAATCTTATGTTCAACAATATGATGAAAATCCCATTAAGTCTTCTTATGAACTTATGTGGAAAGAGTTATTCCATTTAAAGAACCAAAGCTTAATAACCACTCAAAACGTGATGAGAAGAATTCTGGAAAATTATTTTACTTTCTTTGGAGGAATTAATTTAACAAATATAGTCAATAAGTTTGAGGATGAAGAAAAAATGATCTGTAGATCATTAATTTCTTGGTTACACGATGGTTCCCATCATATTAATGAAGATTTATATGTAGAGAGAAGTTTAGATGCTGTGGAAAAGTATTTAGATGTATTCATGCGGATTTTTTATAAAATGGGGCATGGTTCTCATTACGAAATGATGATGGGAAATGTTGAACAAGTTGTAACTGAAGATGGTTTAAGTGAAAACGAAATAGATATAGGAAACAAAGAAGCTGCATCTACAAGTGAATAATAAGTTATAGCAAGATAACAATTATAGAGGAGTATTTAAATGAACAGAGAAGAAGTTGAAACCTATTTTAGAAATCATCAGCAGGAAGCTCTAAGGCGTACTAATGAGCTTATGAAAAGTCACTTTGGAAGGGTATATTCCAATTTTAATGGCCTTATAGGTGGTAAATTTAGAACTTATGGTGTAGACGTAGGTGATTGTGATACAGCAGAAGAATGTGTTGAAGCTTGGTTGGAAGGGAATGAAAAAATTTATCAACGTGAGAAGAATCAATCTGATAAGTCTTCTTATAGAATAAAATTAATGCTTCAAGACGAATACCTTAGAAAGTTTATTGAGAATTTTGTAGCAAAAGCTTACTTCAAAAATAAGTAACTTTAGTTAAGCACTAAAGCCATAAAACCCCTGGCTTTGATTATCTTGAAATCGAGTCTTCAATTAACGGGGGCTTTATTTTAATAAGCCTTTTAAAAGGAGGAACTTCCGCGAAATGGAAGAACCTCTTTTTTTTTCAAATTTAGAAGGTTAGATAACTTTTAAGTTTATGTCCAAAAATTTTCGTACTTTATGTCACAGTGTGATATAGTCGTAGTGTGACATACTTAAAAATGGAAAAAGGGGCTAGATTAATGAAAAAGCCTGAAAAAACATACATACCTATGACCGAAACGGCTTTCTACATCTTGCTTGCATTAACTGAACCCCGCCACGGATACGGCATCATTAAACACGTAGAGAATCTGACAAAAGGAAGAATAAATTTAGGTTCGGGGACCGTTTATGGCACATTGACGAAGATGCAACGCGATGGTTTGATCGTTAAATACGCAGATGGTGAGCGGAAAAAAGTATATGAAGTTACAGAAGACGGTAAAAGGATCATGAGAATTGAGATAGAAAGATTGAATGAGCTTTATAACAATGCGATTCGATATAGGGGGGAGTTTTTATGACCACATCGATTTTTCGACCCTTTTGGAGTTACGACCCGATTAAAACGGAACAATGGCTAGAAAAGAAAGCAAGTGAAGGGCTTATTTTGACTGGATTCAATCGGTGGTCAAGGAAGTTCCATTTTAAAAGAGAGGATCCTAAAACCTGTGTCTATAGACTTCAATATGAGAAGGTTGACCACTTCCCACAAGCTTTAGTAGAGGCGGGCTGGAAATCAATCACGAAAGAAGGTCGTTGGAGAATGATTCGCCATGAAGGTGCTGCGAACAAGGAGCCTCTAAGGGATAATATGGCCTCAAGAAACAAAGTTCATTTCTATACTTTCATGGCTGTTTTCATTTATATGCTTGTCGTTGCCGGGATTGTTGGAATACTTACTCTCACAGTACTTTTAGGTGGTGGATCGGCGACGTTCGTTCCCAGTCCTTATTGGGCAATAACCATTACTGTAGGACTGACGCTTTGGACTGTAGTTCCTTATTCAACACTGACGTTACATAAAGGATTGAAAAAACTAAAAGTAGATCCATCATTTTCTACAGAACGGAACTCGAGCCTTATCAAGTTTACGAAATGGCGGTTAGCCTGGGCGTTTGCTCCTGACCGTTTAGAAAAATGGTTGGAGTGTATGGAACAAAAAGGATATCGCTTAGAAAAAGTCAGCAGATTTGGACTTCGTTTTTCCTTCAGTGAAGGAGAACCGAGAACGGTAAGCTATGCGGCCGATTTTCAAAAAGCGGTTGAGTCGGACTATTTTTATATGCATAGTGATCAAGGATGGAGTCAATTGTTTCATTCTTCTTCTCCGTTCATGTCTTGGACATTATGGGCGAAAACGTACACTAATGATGAGGAAAAACCCCAGCTGTACAGTGACCCACATCAAAAGTTAAAGCATGCCAAACGAGTTACTCTGTGGCAGGGGGGCATATTTTTACCTTTGGTGATTCTATATATATGGTTAATCACAATGAAGATCAGTAGTATTCTTCAGGGGGAAATTCTAGATTCTACCTTTTGGGTGGTAGTTGTGCAAACCATCGTCATTATAGAATTCGGTTATTTTTCTGTTCGTTCCTTATTGTATTATAGGCGAGTAAGAAAGACGATACAGTGAAGGGACAGAATAACTCCGATCCACCGCTTTAATAAGGCTGGGGTGTCTTGAATACTGGATTGTTATGTTTTATTAAATCTTCATTTATCTTGAATTCAAGTCTTACATAAACGGGGGCAATTCTTAAACAGTTATTTTACTCACTTTCTGTATTTGTAGTGAAAAATTTGGTGATGAAAAAGTAATGAGAAGGGGATACGTTATCGAAAAAGAGAAGGATGGTAAAGTAATATTATTAACTATAGGTTGGTTATCGGCTATATTAGCTTTTGGTTTTTTTCCATTTTTTCTTGGAGCAGTTGCTATTAGTATGGGAGTTGTTTTGAGAAGGGATTATGATGTTGGTAAACAAGGGACTGGATTAATTGTGATAGGGATTATAGGTATTGTTGTTGGTACGGTAATAGGTGCTTTAGCACCCTGGTAAGCGTGTTTGAGAAGAGTGCTTTTGCGAATATTTAGAGTCAATAATTTAATATGGCATCTTTCCAGGCATACAATGCGCACCTTAAAAACAGCGTACAAAATTAAATTAAAACTGTGCTTCTGTGCCCTTATTATTAGGTTCTGTTAGTATAGAAAATAGGACTTCCATAATTATGGAAGTCCTATAATGTTTTGGTGCCTTTGAAGCTTATTTTTGTTGCTCCATTTTGTCGGGAAAAACAATTTCATCGAACACTCCAACAGAAGCTTCGTCTTTGACTTGGACAGAAACTGAATACTCATTTGGATTTGCGCCATTAAATAGCTGATACATCATTCCAGCCATCCCTAAACTGAAAGAAGCGGAACTATCCAAGCTATTTACGTACCTTTCCTTTTCTACAACCATTGTAAAATCAGTTAAGGAATCGTTGTAAGTGATTTTTTGTAGAGAAGCATAGTTTAAATCTCGGCTTGTTTTTAGTTCCTCAATTGTCTCAGGAAGATTTGTTTTAATTTCCTTCATTATTTCTTCACGTGTGGAATTGGACATTTTATAGGAATACGACCCGTTCTCATTCGCCGTTATGCTTACTTCTCCTTCTACACCTTCAATAACATCTTCTGATGTCTGGCGTTGAAAGAGGTAGGCAGGAAGGTTAACCTCCACTCTGTCTTCAGTTTGGGGTTCTTGGTTTACACTTTCCTGTTTGTTTTCTTTATCAATATCAATCTTTTCTTCGTTAGAGCCACAAGCAGCTAGCATAATAAGTGAAAACAAAAATAAAATAGTAAGTACTTTTTTCATATGATAACTTTCAGCCTTTCCATCTTTGTATTTCTAAATTGAATTGCTTTTGAGGTTAGGTTTTACCCGTTCCTTTAACAAATAAGATTTTTCATACCTCAAACATAGACAACCTAAGTGTATCATAGGTTTCAACGCTTGGTATTAATTCCCTTTTTAAGAAATTCTAAATATTAAGCACCCACTAAAGTCGGTTGTTATTTTAAGATCTGCATGAGAATATCTCCAAATGTAGACCTCAAGTATAGAGTGCGTTAGTTTGGAAGCTCGAAGGTATCTCTAATTCGAGTCTTCAAGTAACGGGGGCGATTGCTTAATAGAGCTTTTGTCTAATGTGTAATGCGTGACATTCTAATTATCTATAATTTGGAGGACCATTAATGGAGATTACAGCAATAAGTGATATTTCCCAGGCTAAAGTCATTGATTTTTTCAAGCAGCATTGGGGTAGTACAGAAATGGTTATTTCTTCTGGGATTTATGATTGTAGTAAACTGGACGGATATGCGGTGTTAAATAGTGACAAGACAGTTATTGGTTTAATTACTTATATAATCACCAACGATACATGCGAAATTATTTCTTTGGATAGCAAAGAAGAAAATAAAGGGGTCGGGACCTCTCTTATAAAAGCAGTTGAGAGAGGTGCATTAGAGAAAGAATGTAAATACATAAACCTTATAACCACTAATGATAATTTATTAGCCCTTAGGTTTTACCAAAAGCGAGGCTATGTTTTAGCGAATATATTTAGAAATGCAGTTGGAAAAGCAAGGGAATTGAAACCTGAAATTCCATTGGAAGGTAATGATGGTATTCCTATCAGAGACGAAATAAAGTTGGAAAAGTTTTTATGCTAACGTATACATCGATTGAAAATTCATTCTAACATCTTGAAGTCAAGTCTTTCGTTAACGGGGGCGATTGCTTAATAAAGGCATTCGTTCTAAATCCTTAGAATTAATTGACTTAGTATAAACATTACAAGTAATATGCCAATTCCTAACACGCCATATCCAAGATGTCTACGTTCTGACAAATACTCCCCTTTAATAGCTTTCCAATCTGGATAGAAAAAGCTAATCACTCGGACAGCTATTATGCCAATCATAACTAAAACGACAGCTAATACTTCCATTAGTATAACTCCTTTTACATATCTAGTTTCCTTTTCCTTTCTGTGTAAAACTAAGAGGAGTAAGTTTGTTGTCGTTTATAAATTTATCTTGAAACTGAGTCTTATAAAAACGGGGGCAATTCTGAAACAGAAGAACTCCTCTTCTTAACGTCTTGGGTAGGTTAGTTGAAGGTTTAGGGAGGTTTTTTGTGCCAAAATCAGTCTTAGGAAAGTTATGCTTGTTAATGTTGGTTATATTTTTCATCCAGATTGTTTTGTTTGTGAGAATGATGTCTATTAACTTTTTTGGAGCCATGGTTCAATTCATTAAATTCACTCCATATACAAGCGTAGTTGGCATCATACTTGGGCTAACGAGTTTAAATAAAGAAAGGGAAAAGAGAATAGTACCTGTTATTACACTTATCATCGGTGTAATATTCCTTTTAATATTTCTTCTCTTCCTATTCGGTTTTTCCTTTGGTGGGTAATTTTACATCAGGTCTAAAGACAAAGTATTATTTTGATTTCGAGTCTTATGGAAACGGGGGCGATTGTACAATATAGTAATTCACGCTTAGATAGTCCTGTAATCACTTCAAATAACAGAAATATGGAAAGTGAGGAAAGCTTATGATTAAACCAAATGCTTTACAAAAGGGGGATCGGGTAGCAGTTATCGCTCCGGCTGGACCACCAGATAAAGATCACCTTTTACAAGGAAAACGCGTATTAGAAAAGATGGGACTTGAAGTTGTCCTTGGTCGTCATGTGTTTGATGTAGATGAAGAGCCTGAAACTGTCTATCAGAAGCGGGTTTCTGACTTGCACGAGGCGTTTTTTGCCCCTGCTATCTGCGGTGTTGTTTGTGCAAATGGAGGGTTCGGAACAGCAAAAATTGCTCCTATGATCGATTACGAAAAAATACAAAGTAACCCTAAAATATTCTGGGGGTACAGTGACATTACATATCTGTTGAATGCCATTCAAAAATCGACTGACCTAGTTACTTTCCACGGTCCTATGGTGGCTTCCGATCTGAATGACGAACAAAGAACAAAGGAGACAGAGTCCTCGTTTTCTCCTTTGTTTACCAAAGAAATAATGACCTATGATTCTCATAAATCTGCTCTTAACACTCTAGTTCATGGTACAGGAGAAGGACATTTAGTTGGAGGGAATTTAACATTACTAACGAATGGATTGGGCACACCTTATCAAGTTGACACCAAAGGGGCAATTCTACTAATAGAGGAAGTTGGAGAACCAGCGTTTCTTGTTGATCTAAAGCTTACTCATCTGAAACAGGCAGGGGTGTTCGATGAGGTTCAAGGTGTAGTCTTAGGTAACTTTCATGAGGAATCAGCTGAAGGTTTGGAATTAAGAAAAGTGCTTCAAAACTTCTTCGTAAGTGCTTCTTTTCCTGTGGTTGATAATTTTCACTTTGGTCATTGCCAGCCAAATTATGGTGTACCAATCGGGGTAAATGCAAAACTTACTACTACTCCGCCTCAATTGTTTGTGGATTCGGGAGTAAAGTAATTCATCTATGGGGTTTGAACTTATGGGTAGCAACTGAAATACCTTTCATTCAAGTGATAGACTTATCTTGAATTCGAGTCTTCAAGTAATGGGGGCAATTCTTTAACAGAAGAATTGCCCCCATTCTTAATGTATTGGGCAGGTTTCTATAAGACTCAGTTTCGAGATAGTTAGCTTTTGAAACTTAATTCAAACAAAATCGTACCTGTACTATGAGTTTTAAATACAAATTTTGTCTTTGTCCTGGAGGGTTATTTATGGTTGGAATTAATGTAAGAGAAAAAGACGGATATGTTATTATTTCGTGGCATTTTAGTAAAGTGGAAATACATAAGACTGACATTATAGAAGTTATTGATGATGATACTTATGGTGGCGAAGAGAAAACTGCAGTAAGAATGGGGTATCCATATGCCACGACCGAAAGACTTTTTATAAGGACAAATAATCAGAATTATATTCTTTTCACCAACAACACATCAATAAAAGGGAAAATTGAAAGTATGATGAACACATAATTTTATTGGAAGTGAAGGCAGCAAATGCCTTGATTTCGAGTCTTCAATATAAGGGGGCAATTATTCAATAAGGTAGTTGTCTTTTATATCTAGAAAGTTACGGGGGTGCGACGGGATGCCTTAAGAGGGGGAGTAATATGATAGTAAACACAAAACAATATGAAGTTTGTAATCTCCATTACAAAGTAAGATCTGCACAATTCAAAGACGCGCAAGCTTTATCTGAATTAAGGTTACAGATAGATGGTGAAACTGAAAATTTGGATAGAGTTAAAGGAGAAGCATACATAAACGAAGAAGGATTTAAGGATATAATCAAAAGTGACTCAGAAAGTTTGAACACCATTTTCTTGGTAGCTGAAGTAAATGGAACCCTTGTTGGTTTCTCTAGATGTGAAGGAAATGCATTAAAAAGAAGTTCTCATAAGGTAGAGTTTGGTGTAGGTGTATTGATGAATTATTGGGGATATGGAATAGGAAAGAACTTCTTAAAAGAAAGTATTAGTTGGGCAGATGCAAATAACATAAAGAAAATCACTTTGAATGTCCTGGAAACAAACGAGAAAGCAATAACTCTTTATAAAAATTATGGTTTTGAGGTTGAAGGTGTATTACAGAAAGACAAGTTGTTATCTGATGATAATTACTACAATACGTTGTTGATGGGGAGATTAAATTAATTATAATCGTAATTATCTTGATATCGAGTCTTAAAGAAACGGGGGCAATTCTGAAACAAAGGATTACCCTCTTTTACTTTTTTGTAGGTTGGCCTAAGAATTGAATTCAAGATATTATATCTAAAAGGTTTCTGTTTAGAGTTGTGCAATTGCTTAATTATTGAAATAATTGGAAATTAAAAGGGGAGAGCGATGAGAAAACCAACCAAGTATTCTGTAATACTAACATCTGTGATATTAATTGCTATACTTGCTTTGGCTGTTCTATACTCAAATGATTTTATTTTTATTTCTTTTTGGTTTGTTTCTATTATTTCAGTAGCAGCATTAGCAGAAATTATTCTTTCATCCAGAGAAATTTACCTCTCAAAAAGCAAAAAGGGGATATTAATAAACAGTTTATGCTTGCTGATTTGTGTATTTGTACTTTTGATACCATTAACTTTTATCTACTTTATAAACCAATAAAGGTAAAACGCAATGTCTAGAAATCGAGTATTTTGTAAACGGGGGCTTTACTGAAATAAAGACAAGTATGGTGAATCAAAAATAAGCAGAACTTACTGCTGATTTAACTATACTCACTTCTCTACAATTCTCAATGTTTTTCATTTGAAGCGATTCATCCAAATTAAAGATAGGGGAAATCAATTATTTTTGATAAATTGTTGTTCCCGAAAACTTAATATATTATTTCGAAAGATGTAACTTTAAGTTTAGAGAGGATGTTTTACATTTTTAAAAAAATATTTGCATGGTTTTATTTAGCTCTTCTATTATGTTATTTGAGAATGAGCCTTTTGATTAAAAGAAGAGAAAATGTACGCAGCATATTAACACGCGTAGAAAAGACACTTAGAGATTCTGGGGTAATGAATGAGAATTATGAAGAGGGTACAGTCAGACCTGGGAATAAGACCATTGAACGACTGCTTCATGCTTTTGTAGTGAACAGGTCTTATTCAGGAGAAGAAGAATACTATGTGTACGTAGCACTTTCATTAGTTGAAAATCATTGGACCATTTTCAGGAAAATTTCGCTTTTATTTGCGCTTGTCTTTGTGTTGTTGTGGATCGGAATTCGAATATATGTGAGTTATTTCTTTTCCATTTCAGGAATTATTGCAATGGGTATGTTTCTTTGGCTGTTTGCAGCGCCCCTTCTTGGTTTATTAAGTGGTATTTTGGTTCCTGGGTGGAAAAAATATCCTTTAATACTTTTAAATCTGGGCCTTCTGATTTTTATCAATTTCAGTCTGGTATAAGGTATTCCGTACTTCTGCCGCTTAAATAAATATTGAACAAAAGCCCCCCCGTATGTACAAGACTCGATTTCAGCATTTATTAGCATTTGAGGTGAAAATTGTTATGTGGAATTTTATTTATTTTTTATTTTTGGTAGCAATCTTATTTTTCATTAATTTAATAGTGAATGAATATTTTAGTAAGCACACAAAAGCTTTTAAGGATTTGATTGTTATCTCACTAATACAAGGTGTAATTATAAATGGAATCCTTTATGGTTTCCAAATAATCAATAACTTTACATAACTGTTTGAGTAGATTAATGTTTCTCAAAAGAGATACTGGCACACTGTGCTTTCCTTATATGTGAACCTGATATTAGGTAGAAGCCAGCTTTAATTACCTCGAAATCAAGTCTTCCTGTAACGGGGGCTTATCATCAATAAAGGTTACCTCCTGTGATAGAAGAACCTTCAAGGAAATCGAGTGATTAGCGAGGGATAGTATGTATGAAGCTATTATAGAATGGAATACTGTAGCAATATAAGTATCTCGAATTTAGTCTTCCTGTAACGGAGGCAAATCCTAAACCTAATGGTGCACCTTTTATTGAAGGATATTCTTAATTTGGGTCAGCCTCAAGTACATATCTTATCAAGATTAAGAAACTAATACCTTCCTAAATACGTCTTGATAATAACAAGACGTATTATAAGTAACTGGAGAAGGGTGGTTTTATTGAAAGAGAACAAAAAGCACATGATTCGGTGGAGAAGCTTTACCGTTTTTTCGTGTACTATAGGATTGCTGGTTGGTATATTTTCAGTTATATCAGATAATTTACCATACTTTGGTGAAAAGATAACGATGATTGAATTTGTCGTATCCTATTTAGCAGTCATGATCAATTCTTTGCCAGTGTGGTTTTCACTAGCGATGGTGGCTGGTTTTTTATTTGCAAGGGAATTGAAAGGGTCTGTAATTGTAGGAGTAATCTATACGCTAGCAGCTATAACGTTTTACTTTGTAATTAGCAATATCTATGGAAGCAACACAGTAACTAGTTCATTTGTTGAAAGAGTACTCAGGTATTTGTTGTGGTACATAGTTTCTGCTGTTGGGGGATTGTTAGGTGGAAGTGCAGGATTTTTATTGAAAAAGAACCATTATACCATCCTAATTCTAACTATAGGGTTAATGGTGCAGATAATCATAAATGGGGGAAGTAGCTGGAACAACATGGTTGGGATCGCTCAAAATACAACATATTGTTTAATGCTTGTAAGTACAATTATATATTTAATAATTCAAGGGAAGAGACATAGCTTATACATGCAAAGCTAAACGGGCTAAGTCTACATCTTCTCCAACATACCTTGAACTCGAGTATTCATGTATAGGGGACTTTAGTTGAATAAGTCAAATATAAAAAAGGAACTTTCATAAAATAGGAAGTTCCTTTTGTAGTAATATCTACAGTAAACTTTAACAATGCCTTCGTTTTAAAGTTAGAGAACATTAAGCTGGTCCGGAGGGCTGTGTAGGCCATATGTGGCCGAGGCAGACATCCACCGATAAGCAAGAGTGGCCACGGAGAAGACCAGGACTTTTACAATATTTAAAAGCTATCCTGTGGACGGTTTCATGAGCATTTATTCTATCAATCTATTCATCTTATTGTATGATGAATAGAGAAGAAAAGGAGGAAAGGCAATGGCATCCAGTAAACGAAACACATCCGGTCCGTGGAGACCTTTTCTTTTTCTCCTTTTAGCGGCTGGTCTTGTTTACCTCATTGTACAGGAAGCTGGCGGTGGTGGAGTGATGAGCAGTATCGTTGAGGAACAGACGGACCCGCTATCAAACAATGTCCGGCAGTATGAAGAGGAAGTGGAGAAATACGCAGCCGAAGAGGGGATTGCAGACCAGACGGATGTGCTGCTTGCCCTTATGATGCAGGAATCCGGCGGCCGAGGGGATGACCCGATGCAGGCGTCTGAGTCCTATTGCGGGGAAGTCGGCTGTATAGAAGATCCGGAAGTATCCATCAGGCAGGGAGTGTCCTACTTTGCCACAACGCTGGAAAAGGCAGATGGCGATGTCAAGCTTGCTTTGCAGGCCTATAACTTCGGGGCCGGTTTCATCGACTATGTCATGAACCGTGGCGGTGAATATACACAGGAACTGGCCATTTCTTTTTCAGCAGAAAAATATGAAGAGTTGAAGGGTACGGGGGAATACAGCTGTATCCGGGAAGAAGCTGAGCAGTATGATGCCTGTTATGGGGATATCTATTATGTAGATGCTGTACTTGATTATTATGAAGAAGAAGGGGGCGTATCATGAGTGCTTTTACAGCGGTCACCTATGATGTCTGTCCGCACGAATCATTATTTGAAGCCATGAACAGCTATGTAATTGAAAAGGAAGAGGATATAAAAGCCGCTGCAGCCAAAGCGGCCGCCCAGGATGTGGCTCCTGTTGTCCACGTATACCAAACGCCGGTGGAGGATGAATCAGCTCCCCTGCTTTATAAAGAATACACCTTTGACGCATACACGTGCCGCTGTGGTGAACCCCGGGAATGAAAACTCATTCCCGGGTTTTTTTGTGTGGAAGAAGATTGAAAACCTTCAATTATTTTGAAATAATAAATAAAGATTCATAGAAAGGGTGACGATTGGTGAGGGCAGTTGGATTAAACCATCTTCTTTATTCGGTCTCAGACTTGGAGCAGTCCATCCATTTTTATCAGGACATTTTTGGCGCGCGTCTGCTTGCGAAGGGGAAAACGACCGCTTATTTTGATCTTGCAGGGATATGGCTGGCCCTTAACGAAGAAAAGAATATACCGAGGCCTGAGCAGGCGTCCTACACGCATACCGCTTTTTCCATAGAGGAAAACGAACTCCCATCAATGGTCTTGAAGCTGGAGGACCGGGGTGTAAACATTTTGAGCGGCAGGGAACGGGAAGACGGCGATCGGTCATCGGTCTATTTTACAGATCCTGATGGGCATAAATTCGAGTTTCATACCGGGACATTGGCGGACAGGATGGATCATTACAAAAAGACGAAGCCGCATATGGAATTTTATGATGACTGATCAGGAGGGGCAGGATGGGATACAAAGGTTCATCTATTTATGACAAAAATGAATTTTTTGATGCTTTTTTACACCGGCGCAACCGCCGTGATAGTCCGAATAATGCGATGGAAAAGCCGGCTTTTCTAAACATGATGGGAAAGGTTCATGACCAGCGGGTGCTGGACCTCGGCTGTGGAGATGGCTCCTTTGGATTGGACCTTTGCAGGGCCGGCTGCCGGATCTATGAGGGAGTAGAAGGGTCAGCAAACATGCTT
This sequence comes from Halobacillus sp. Cin3, assembly GCF_947311855.1. Taxonomy (NCBI): domain Bacteria; kingdom Bacillati; phylum Bacillota; class Bacilli; order Caryophanales; family Bacillaceae; genus Halobacillus; species Halobacillus sp. Cin3. Next base: position 91,049 of record NZ_CAMZMV010000001.1, read on the forward strand.
AAGGCCGCACAGGAAAACCTGAAAACCGCCCGTGCTCGTCTTCACCATACAATGGTGGAAGACTTTAGAATGGAACCGGAATCCTATGATCTGATTACTTCAAGGATGGTGCTCCATTATATAGAAGAGGTGTCCGTAGTCTTCCGAAGCGTCTATCAAGGCCTGAAGCCCGGCGGCCGCTTTGTATTCAGTGTGCAGCATCCGCTTCTGACATCGACTACAGCGCCGTCTGATCAGCCTGGAGGGCGTACGAACTGGGTGGTGGATGATTATTTTCATAGAGGAGAGCGGAAGGAACATTGGATCGATCATGAGGTCATCAAATATCACCGTCCCGTAGAAGTGTATGTTCAAGAGCTTCTGCAGGCGGGGTTCCGGATAACGGGACTGAAAGAAGGTTGTCCTTCTCCGGATGCATATAAAACGAAAGAGGAATATGAGCGGCGCATGAGAATTCCGCTGTTTTTGATTCTGGGTGGTGAAAAAAGGTGAAGTTCGTCTTACCAGTGATAGCTGTGTTGTCTCATGACGCGATCATCCTTCCTAAAGCGAAATTCTTGAAGAACGGTCCTTAACAAGAAAAGATTTTTTGTCGGATGCCGGCTGGGTACATGTGCATGGATAAGGAGAATCTGCATGCTGATCAAATTAATGAAATGTAAAGTGAGTCCTGAAAAGAAAGAGGCTTTTTCAGAAGCGCAGGCTTCATGGAGTCTCCTCAGAGAAATCCCGGGGTTTTTAGGGCAGGCCGGCGGCTGGAGTAAAAAACATCCCGACCGCGCCTTTATTATCGCCTTCTGGAAGGACCGTCACTTTTATGATGCTTTTATGAAGGACAGCCACGATGAGGTGTTTCATCAGTCCGGACAGGAACGGACTTATGAAAGGCTGGACGTCCAACTGTATGAATCACTGTACAACATCACAGGCACCTCCCCCGCAGACGTTTTGGAGAAGGCTGCCTTCCTTCGTCTGGCTTTCACGCAGGTGAAAAAAGATAAACTCGACAGCTTTCTTACCATACAGGAAAACGTTTGGAATCCAGGGATGGCTGCTTCACCCGGTATGACTGGCGGATTTTTTGCGGGACATACGGAAAGTGAGTCCTGTTACCTCATTTTATCGAGCTGGGCCAAAGAGGTGTATCACAGGCAGTATCAATCGGATGTGTTTCCGAAGCTGTTGACAAACGCCAAGCCTGGAAACCTCGTGGTGACACTTACAGGAGATGGATGTGTGCTTGAAGAGAACTGGCGGGTAACCCCTGTTTTAATGGGGCGGCATTCATGAGTGGAGGAGAAGCGGGCTGCCAGACAGAAAAGGAAAGATCGTAGGGTTCGAACTGAGCATCCCGCAGCCCGAAACAGCGGCCTCGTTTTATAAAGATGTGTTCGGATGGGACGTTGGGGATCCTTCCCATGGGTATGCACCGGTTTCCACTGAAAAGGAGAACGGCATCTATGGCGGCATTTCCAAAGGCGGTGGTGACTTTCCACATCGCGTCCGTATCCATATGGAAGTCTATTCCATTGATGAAACGCTTGCAGAAGCTGAGAAAAGTGGGGCGCTTGTAGTAAAGGGGAAAATGGAATCGGAGGATTTTTCCCTCGCCTATCTCGTTGATCCGACTGGGATCGAATTTGGACTTATCGAACGAAAGGAGCGTTCCTCATGAATCTGCATGACCATTTGTATCAACAGGAAACGGAACTGTTAACGCTGGAGGTGAGGTCTTCCAAAGAAGAGCTCGACCGGCGGCTTGCTGATGACTTCCAGGAAATATCCAGTACAGGGGCAGTCTTCGGAAAAGAACACGTGATGGAACGTCTGCCGCAGGAAGAGGACCGCGGTCTGACATGTGAGCAGTTTCAAGTACAGCAGCTCGCCGAAGATGCTGCACTGACCACCTTCCTGCTTCATATCAAAGAGACAGGGAAAACGTCATGGCGGAGCTCAATTTGGAAAAAGTACGGAGAAACGTGGAAGATGGTTCATCACCAGGGGACCCCGACTCCGAAATGAACGCACGCACAGGACTTGTTCCTGTGCTTTTTTGTGCGGTTATCTATGAAAATAAGGTTTTATCAATAATTTTCTGGAGATGTCAATTCGTTTATGAATCTATCAACGAAATGGCATATCTATCAACGAACAGGCTGATCCAGGCATTTTCAGCGGTTTGCAAAGAGTGTGGAGAGGGGTAAGAGAAGAGTAGTTGACCTTGGGTGAAAGGAGATCATCATTATGCTATTCCGTGGTATTCATCCTTCCGAGCCCTCCAAAGCCTCTGTCGTTACAGTCATCATCGGCTTCTTTTTGATGGGTGCGGCGTTTTACGGCTTTATTGAGCTGGCGGAGGATGTGATGGAAGACGAAAAATTTGCGGTCGATCAGGCCGTGTCGAATATAACAGCATCGCTGTCCACCCCTGGAATTGATCAGTTCATGGGAACGGTGACGGAGCTTGGGTCTGTCTGGTGGATCACGGCCGCTTCTGCTGTGACGCTGATTTATCTCGCTTTCTTTTCTAAAACGAGCCGGTGGCTGTGGGTGTTCTTCCTCGTCAATATGATCGGCATCAGTGCGTTAACAAAAGGGTTAAAGCTGCTGTTTGAGCGGCAGCGGCCGGAAGTGCTGGAGCAGTATGACGGTGTGGGCTACAGTTTTCCGAGTGGTCATTCGTCAGGAGCGATGGCGTTTTACGGGTTTTTGATCTATATGATCGTGATCAGTCCCCTTCGCAAAAAATGGAAATGGACGATCAATGTTCTTTTATCAGCGTTAATCGTTCTTATTGCTGTAAGCCGGACGTTTATCGGGGTGCACTATTTCACCGATATCGCAGCAGGTCTCGCGCTTGGTCTCGGCTGGCTGCTGATTTGTATAGCCTCTCTGGAAATGATGATGTGGCGCCGGCGCAAAAACCATCAAGCCTCTGAAAAACAAACGATGTCGTCATGAGGAAACGTCCGGCTCTTCAAAAGAAGGGCCGGACGTTTTTTTGTTCGGTACCCAAATGTTTCCAACCGGGTGTTACAATGGATGGGACAGGAGGGAGAGCGATGGGTAAATATGCCAATCAGCTGAAAGATGAATACTTCCACGAGAGGCTGAATCGATTACGAAGCGAAGGCTACATCGATGAAGAGACCTATACTTATATAAAAACACAGGATCAACACTATAAGGAAGCCGTGGCCGCAAGGATCGAGCGGCAGCAGATATCCGAACCGGCTGAAAAAGAAAGGCCGAAGCCGGCTGAACCGGTAAAGAAGGTGAAAAAACAAAAGTCTCCCGAAGAGGTGAGAGAACGGAACATTACGTGGTCCTTGATCCTCGGAGTAGCCCTCCTGCTTATGACGGGGGTGATTCTTGCAACGAGTCAATGGGACCAGATGGGACCAGGAGCAAAGCTCTCAGCCATCATTGGAGTATCTCTCTTCTTCTTTGCGCTCAGTTACGGGACGAAAAGGGTGCTTGGAATTGAAAAGACGGCTTTCGCCTTTTTGACACTCGGCAGTTTATTGATCCCGGTGGCAATACTGGCCGCCGGTTATTTTGAACTGTTTGGCAGCTATTTTTCGTTGGACGGAGAAGGGCGCTACATCCTGGGCGTGTCAGGGACACTGATTCCACTGCCTTTATATATCCGCCATGCCATGGTTTACCGCTCGCGGCTGTATGTATGGATATCGCTGGTTTTCATGAGCATGACCACGGCATTTGCGGCCGGGGCGCTGCCTGTCGGTACAGATGGGTTTTACCTCATCGTTATGGTCTACAACGCTGCTCTGCTTGGGGGGTATATCCGTTTTAGAAAACAAAAGCGCTGGCAGCTGTTTACGAGAGAACTACCATTATATACCCAGCTGCATCTTGTCTTATCGACTCTGTTCATGCTCTTCTTTTTTGAAGAGGAGGTCTTTTACAGCTTTAACCTGCTGCTTACAGCGGCCATGTATATGGCGATGGTATTTATTTACGGGACGAAGGAATATCAATTCGTCTTTTCCGCAATGCTCGCCTATGCTGTCTATCAGCTTGTCGAACACTCGCCGCTGCAGCACATCGAAGAGGTGTTATTTCCCGCGGCAGGTCTGCTTTATTTAGGTTTTGCCTATGCCGTGAAGCAGCAGGGCTTTGTCAAAAAGATGTTCCACTATACGAGTGGTGTCGTTTCTATTTGTGCTTTTATCTATATTACGTTCCAAAGTCTGCAGCTCCGGGCTGAACAGGATTCCTGGCTGCTTCTGGCTGCGTATCTGATCATCATGATCAACTATCTGCTGCTTGCTGTCGTTTCAGGACGTGCCATTTTCAAGTATATGGCACCGGTTTTTTATATAATCAGTGCCGCACAGCTCTGGTCACTGATTGGCAGTGGACCGATGTATCTGTTTGTCTATACTGCCGCTGCACTTCTCTGCCTGTACCCAGGCCTTTGGGGAGAAGGCCGCTGGATGAAGCCTGTCAGGTTCAGCAGCTTTTACATAAGCCTGCTGGCAATGGCTGCTTGTATTACGCTGACTTGGACGATGGAGGCCTATGGGCATCTATCGCTTCAGTTTCTCGTGAGCTCAGCGCTCGCAGTGGCTGTCTACAAAAAGGGAGCTGAACAGGACTGGCGATGGACAGCCCAGTGGTTTCATCCTGCAGCCCTCTTGATTTCCATGATTCTCATCTACCAGCCGATGACAGACCGGCTTCCGGCGTATGGAGATGGTTTTGGATATTCGTTTCATTTGGCCTGTTCCGGGCTGCTCCTGTTAGCGGGGGCAGGCGGTTGGCGGCTCTTAAAGGAAAAACCAATGGAGATAAAGACTTTTTACATCGGGCAGGGCACCTATATCGCAGCCATGGCACTGCTGCTTGTCGATCCGCTCGTGGATCAGATATTTGTCCGTCCCCTGTTATTGTTCATCGGTTTATTCGTCACGTACGGTCTGACGGTCTATGGATCCAAAGCATCCCTTTGGATATTTCCGGCCTTAACGACAGCGGGTTTTTATTTGTCGCTCATCAAACCCCTGCCGCTTCCCGGATTTGACGGAGCGCTCGTATACAGTCTGTTTGCACCGGTATTGCTGCTTGTCCTTGCAGAAAAAGGGAAAGCACTCGGGCTTCGTCCGTCCTTTTACTTGCTGGCTCATGGTATGCTTCCGGTCATCATCGGGTTGATGTGGCTGACGACGCTTGGAACAGAGGGCGTTCATCCCCTGTTTTTCCTTGTACCTCTGGGTGTGTACAGCTGGAGCTCCTGGCGGGAAGAACGAGAGATTGGCCGGCGGTTGATGCTTTATGCCGCTGCCTTCCTTGTATATGTTTTGATTTACACGCTTTCAGAGCAGTGGGGTCTTTGGACGCTGATCCCGGGCGAATATGCGTTTATGATCACCACGGTTATTCTCGGGTTCGTCTGGACCTTTTTGTCTCAGCCTTGGAAAAAACTCCTGGACTGGTTTTTGATTCCATTTTCCATTCTTGGTCTTGCGCTGATCATGAGCCGGAGCGGCCTTATGGCTTCCTGGGAAATTGCACCTATGTGCGCATACGTCATCATCACGCTTGTGTTGATTCATCTCCGCCGCTGGTGGTATGTCCTGTTCCTGCCGCTGCTTCTCACGCTGTTGATGTGGGAGAACATCGGACAGATTTGGGGCAGGGACGTATTGATTCCGGTTCTTGCAGCTGCAGCTGTGCTCGTGTACGGGGCAGGTGGGTACCTGTTCCGTTCCCTCGTCCCTTCCAGACAGAAAGTGGATGCCTATGCGTTCACCGCCCTGCTTTATATCGGTTTTCTTACGATCTATACGGCGGCCTACGGGAACGCATGGGTGGAAGTCCTGCCGCTGCTTCTCACAGGCTCATGGATGATGGTATCCGCTTCAAGATGGAACCGTCCCTTGTTTGATAAGGTGTCCTACACGATCGGGAGCGGCTGTTTTTACATTGCTTATCTTTGGATCCTTGTTGACTATGAGGCCTACGTTCCTGATCTATTGGAAGCTGAACTGTATACCCTGCCGCTGCTGTTCGTCCTTTATCTGTTACGAAAACGAACGTGGCACGAGTACAGGGGGGGCATGAGTCACGTGCAGTCCGCGCTCCTTCTTTTCATTGCGGCCTACCTTGTGAGCGATGCGATCATCAGTCATACGCTCTGGGATGCGTGGATCATCGGCGGTTTGTCTGTAGTGTCCATGGTGACGGGGATGCAGCTTAAGATCAAATCATACTTTTTTACAGGAATGGGTGTGCTCATTTTTAATGTCATCTACCAGACGAAGCCCTACTGGGGCCGGGCGCCGTGGTGGGTGTACCTGTTGACGGCAGGACTGTTATTGATCGGGACGGCCAGCTACAACGAATGGCAGAAGCAGCAGTCCGGCAAAGGAAAACCTGTGGAACGGAAACTTAAAAAATTGTGGCTGTCCCTTAAACAATGGGATTAGCACGCTTTTAGGCTTCTGTCATAGGATGGGGAGAAAAAGGAGGGTCTCGATGATGAATCATCCGTCTCATATGTCTCCCCGGACCGGAGGACAGCAGCAGGGAGCGAAGGATTTCTGCCATCAGCACCTTTATCAAATGATCCAGATCGAAAATCATGATGGTTCCGTTCATGCCGGCATTCTGCACAGCTTCGACGACGAACAGCTGTATTTGCTCAAGCCTGCCGGTCAGCAGCAGGTGCCGCAGAGCCAGGGCAGTGCTGACAGCCGTTTGTTCTTCCCGTTTTTCGGTCCTTTCGGTTTATTCGGCTTTCCGTTCTGGGGCATCCGCCGTTTTGGTCCCTTTTATCCTTACTACTGGTATTGAACGGGGCCGCCTTGTTTACGTATATCATTTAACCCGTCCCAGGATAAGAGGAGAGGACGGGTTTTTGTGTGAGTGATTCTGGATGCACATCCATCATCCAGCCACCCTCTCTGGTTCATCCCTTGAATAGGTGGCCAGGCGGTTTGTCTGTATGAATCCGCCGATGATCAGGAGGATTCCAAGCGTGGAAAACAACCACCCTCCACCGAAAAAGGAAAGGAAGAGGCCGCCTGTGAACGGACCAGCGGACCGGGAGAAATCCCAGTGCAGGCCGAACAAGGCGAAATATCTTCCTTTATGAGCCTGCGGGGCAATCGCGCTGATGAACGTCTGCATCGGATTGAGCACCAGAACAGCCCCAATACACAACAACAGCTGTGATACAATAAGTCCAACGAAATGAGAGGAAAACGCAAAACCAAATGCAGCCGCTGTATAAAACAGCCATCCGGTCTGGATGACTCGGGTCCGCGGCCATTTTTCCGCCCAATGGGCAAGCAGGACTTCAAAGCAGATGAAGAAGAGCGTGCCGGTCATCTGCAGGACCGAAAACGTCCAGAGGTAATCTTCCGTGTTCTCTTTCAAGTAAACCGGCCAGTTGGTTTCCATCTGGGCATGAAACAGACTGATCGGCAGCATGCTGCAGGCAAGGAAGGCTGGTTTTTTATAGGGGACAGGCTTCCGCTCTGAAACTCCTGTAAGGACACCGGTCCATGACTCCGGCAGCCACAGCCAGACGATCAAGGCATAGATGAAGGTGAGCACAGCCATCAGAGCGAACAATAACGGTGGATGCCAGCTGAAAAGCACCGCTCCAACAGCAGGTCCGGCCAGTGCGCCGATATTTGAACCTGTCTCCAGCAGCGCAAACGTCCGTGTTTGTTTTTCTAAAGGAACCGTTTCTGATATCTGCGCCCTGGCCGCAGGGATGTAGACAAACCGTCCAAGTCCATTCAAAAAAGCACAGACGGCAAACGTCCATACATCGGCAGCCACGATAAATCCGACCATCGCCGTTATTTGAAAAAACAGGGAGCCTAAGAGCACTGGTCGTCGGCCGAAGCGGTCGATCCACCTGCCAAAAAGCAGTGTGAAAAGAATTTCCGTGAAGGGCTGGATCCCAATGATTAAAGCAGCCAGTCCCAGGTTTTCTTCGAATCGGTCATACATATACAAGGTTAAAAACGGAAGTAAAAGGATGGATATAAAGGATATGAGCGTATGACCGCCGGCTTGAATCATTATCGTCCGTGTTACCATCACCAAGTCCCCTTTCCTTATGAAGTAAACCTATTGTATTGGAAAGAAGGAAGGACGGACGAGGCGGTTCTTGCGGTTATATCAGCAAATCTTGCTCAATAAAGGAAGATGCAGCATGGAAATGAGGCTCGATCTCGAGCATACCGGAGTTTTACTATTCGATTTACAGCAGGGGGAGGCGGATGAAGCTCACCCTCACGACCATTACCAGATCAGCATTCCGATGTCCCGGAGCATCGCAGTCCGCCATAACGGTACGCATCTGCATCTGGATGCGGAAAAAGCACTGATTGTGCCTCCTGGTGATGTCCATCAGCATGAAGCTTCCGGGGGAAAAGGGATGATCATGCTGATCAGCTTTAACGAGACTGTTGTCCAGAAGGTCCTGGAGGGGCGGCTTGGACAAAGTGCCTCCCCCGTAGATTTTTCAGCACTCCAGCCCGTTCCCGCTGCAGTCGTGAAGGAAGCAGAAAAACAGATACAGACAGCTGCTTTTAAAGGAATCGATCAGGTACTGTCCAACGAGGAAGCTTTTACAGAAACCATCCTCACCCATATAGAGGGCTCTCACACAAACTTATGGCAGCAGGCAGCAGCCGATCATCTTCACCGTCCAGAAGGGATTGCTGCCCAGGTACAGGCCTTTGTAAATGAACATTTCAGGGAGGATCTGACGCTGGATGTGGTTGCCTTTCAAATGAATATGAGCAAATACCATCTGCACCGGGTGTTCGTGAAACAGACGGGACGGACGCCAAGAGCGTACATTCATGAGATCCGGCTGGAGGAAGCGGCAAGACAGCTGATGAATCCGGGACGTGATATTACGACAACGGCCTTTGATGTGGGGTATCAGTCCCTCAGTACGTTTTCCAGGGCCTTTAAAGCCCGTTTTGGTGTAACGGCAAAGGTGTATGCCGATCAACATCGGTGAAGGGGAGCTGTTCTTTTTCAATGGCGAACGAACGTTTTCCGTCCAAAGTTGTAGAAAAAGTTCCGTCATTTCCCGGAGTCCGATTTTTCCTTTCAGAGATAAGGTAAGAGCAAGGAGGAATCGAAATGAACATAACAGTGATCAGTGGAACACCAAGAAAGCAGGGACGGACAAGGCAGGCAGCCACAAAGGTGGCGGAGAAGCTTCAAGCTTCGCTTATTGATTTGAGTGAAGACCAGCTGCCTTTATTTGATGGTACAAAACAGCAGGAGCATCACCCGGCTGTCATGAAATTCAAGAAAACCGCAGCGGAAACGGACGCGTTTGTCTGGGTATCGCCGGAATATCATAACGGGATGAGCGGAGCCTTGAAAAATGCACTCGAATTTCTGGATGGGTCCCATTTCAAAGGGAAAACAACCCTTCTGTTTTCTGTCTGTGGCGGAGGAAAAGGCGGTATAAATGCGGTCAACCAGATGAGGACGATCGGCCGGGGCCTGTATGCCATGATACTTCCGCAGCAGATGGTCTTCGACCCGGAGGATTTCGATGCGGAGAGCGGATTAAAGAAAGGAACGGAGGACCGGCTGGACAGCGTCCTTGCTGAGTTTCACCAATACCTTCCCGTAACAAACTGATGGAAACGGAGGAAAAGGATGCGTGCGTATGACCGTGTGGAAGAATTAACAATCATGAAAGGGATCGCGGAAACTTTGAATCTTTGTAACGACATGAATGAAATGCTCCAGGCTGTCCTTGAGAAGCTGTTGGAGCTGACCCATTTGGAAGCGGGCTGGATCTTTCTCGTTGATGAGGAGCCGCATTATACGCTGATCGCCGATTACGGTCTGCCGCCGGCGCTTTCCAGAGAGGAAAAAGCGCCGATGTGTTCGGGTGACTGCCACTGCCTGCACCGCTATTGGAACAACAAACTGACAGAGCCGGTCAATATCATCGAGTGCAAACGGATCACAGAAGCTGTGAAAAACAGACGTGGGGACACGGAGGGAATCTCTCACCATGCGACGATTCCCCTCGGCGATGGGACGGAATTTTTCGGGATGTTGAATGTCGCAGCCCCTTTTAAGGAACATTTTTCAGAGGAAGAACTGACCTTGATGCAGTCCGTCGCCTATCAGATCGGAACCGCCATCAAGCGGACGAGGCTGTATCATGAGGAACAGAAAAGAGCAGAGCTTTATGAAAAGCTGAATAAGGTGGTTCGTTCCATCAACAAGGAAGAAGACATCCCTGGCTTATGTCAGACCACAGTCACGAAAGGAATGGCTCATTTTGGCTGGCAGGCGGCAGCCATGTACGTGAAGAAAAACCATGTGTACATAAAACAAGCGTCAAGCGGCGGGGAATTCTCGGAAGAGATTAAGCAGGTTCCAGAAAAAAACGGAGAATCAGAGGCCATCCATCACATCACCATAAAGGACGAGACCGTGGGGCTGCTTCATACGGTCTCAGGCAGCAGACACCCTTTTCAGCGCAGAGATACTGAAGTCCAACAGGCCCTCGTCCGGAATATGGCTCTTGCAGCTGAGAGCCTGAACCTTCAGAAAGAACGCCGGGAGCTTTTGCTGCATGAAGAAAGGAAGCGTCTTGCCAGAGATCTGCACGATTCAGTCAATCAAAAGCTTTTTTCCCTTTCTTTAACTGCCCGTGGAGTAAAAGAAATGATTCCAAATGACCAACAGGACCTCCGGGAGATGCTGGAGGACATGCTGCTGCTTTCACAGGAGTCCCAGAAGGAAATGCGGTCGCTGATCTGGCAGCTTCGTCCGGTCGGGATTGAAGAAGGATTGAGTGCAGCTTTGAAAAAATATGCCGTCCATCTCGGCATCACGGTGGATATCGATATGAAGCAGGTTCCGGACTGGTCGGGAAATGCGGAGGAAACATTATGGCGGATCGGCCAGGAAGCCCTCAATAATATCAAGAAACACACCAACGAGACCACCGCTGCCGTCCACTTTTATGAAACAAAAACAGGGGCAGGTATGGTGCTATCCGATTGTGGTCCTGGAATCGATGATCATGAAGATGTCGAGGCCCGTACCCTTGGATTGACGAGTATGAGAGAGCGGGCCGAACTGGCCGGCGGTTCTTTTTCCATCCATAGTGTGAAGGGACGGGGCACAGAAGTACGAGTATTTCTCCCTCATAAGGGAAACCGAAAGGAGCGGATGGAATGAGTATACGGGTGATGCTCGTCGATGATCATTTAATCGTTCTGCGCGGACTGAAGTTCTTTTTGAATACCCAGCAGGATATCGAAGTGGTGGGAGAAGCGGAAAATGGCCGGACGGCATTGGAAAAAATGGAGGAGTGTTCTCCTGATGTCATCCTGATGGATTTGATGATGCCGGTGATGGACGGGGTAGAGGCGTCTAAGGAGATTCTTCAACGGTATCCAGAAGCGAAAATCGTCGTTCTGACCAGTTATTCCGATCAGGATCACGTTATCCCCGCCCTTCAGGCAGGCGCGTCCGGGTATCAGCTGAAGGACGTAGACCCGGATGAGCTCGTCCGGACCATCCGCGCCGCTCACCGAGGTGAAAAGCTGCTCCACCCGAAAGCGACCCAGCTGTTATTAACAGAAATGAACCAGGGTCATAGAGGTAAATCGGCGGAGGTCCCGTTCAGATTAACAAAACGGGAAAAGGATGTGCTTTACCAAATAACCCTCGGGAAGAGCAATAAGGAAATTTCTGCGGCTTTGTTTATTACAGAAAAAACGGTCAAAACACATGTGAGTCATCTATTAAGCAAACTCGACGTCCATGACCGCACACAGGCGGCCATCTTTGCGATGAAGGAAAAAATGTTCGAAGAATCCAGCAGCTGATTGAACTGTCCTCTTTGGAAAGGAGGAATCCTCTTTTTGGAGTCGAATGTAAATAAATAGAATATCCAAAAGGAGGAGTAGCCTGTGAGCCGTCTGGTACATTTTGAAATTCATGTCGATGATATGGAGAGGGCGAAGGAATTTTACAGCCGCGTGTTCGGATGGACGTATGAGGATTACAGTGAATATGCAGGGATGCCTTATTACGGAGCTGTGACCGGGGATGCCTCTACACCCGGCATTAACGGCGCCCTGATGCAGCGTCAGGGACCGGCCCCGGAAAAAGGGCAGGCGGTCAACAGCTTTGTCTGTACGATGAGTGTCGAGAATTTCGACCGTACCGAAGCTTTGATCAAAGAGCAGGGGGGCACCGTAGCTATGCCGAAATATGCGCTGCCTGGTATGGCCTGGCAGGGATATTTCCATGACACGGAAGGCAACCTTATCGGCATTCACGAACCGGACGAACAAGCGCAGTAAGAAAACCCCTCTCGAAGGGGTTTTTTATTTTGGGGAGAGATGGTTAACGATGTGGATTACGGAGCGTCTGGAATTAAAAAGCTATAAAGAATGCGACGTTGATTTTCTTCACAGCATGCTTTCAGACCCTGAAATGATGACTTATATCGGAAATGGCAAGACAAAAACGGAAACTGAAGCCCGTGAATTCCTGAATTGGATCCATACTCATGAGGAATCAGATCCTGATCTCGGCTTGAAGGTTCTGGTAGAAAAGGAGAGTGGGGAACGTATCGGGCATGCCGGCTTGGTCCCCCAACAGGTTGACGGAAAAAAAGAGGTGGAAATCGGTTATTGGATCACCACCGAATTTCAAGGACGGGGATATGCAAAGGAGGCGGCAGCTTTTCTACTGAGATATGCGAGGGAGTACCGCGATGAGGAACGATATATCTCCCTCATCCAGCCGGACAATACAGCATCAGCTCATGTCGCACGTTCGATCGGCATGCATAGGTCTAAGCGGATGCTTATGAAAGAGGGAGAGGTAGACATGTATATGATCACTATAAAATAAAGGAGAGTCCCAGTCTTCTTTTTTTAATGTCAATACTCGCTCTACTTAATTATAGTATAACTACACTGTCAAAAGTATTTGACAGTATGTTTGGGTTTTATTACCATTTAAATGTAAAATACTTTTGACAGTCAGCTGAAGAAAAAAGGTGGGAACGAATTGAAAAACAAGATTAAGCCGTTAAGAGAAAAGCTTGGGGTTTCCCAGGGAAGACTTGCCGATCTGTGTAATGTCAGCCGTCAGACGATCAATGCGATAGAAAATAACAAGTATGACCCCACCTTGAAACTGGCATTTAATATCGCAAAACAGCTAGGAACCACTGTTGATCAAGTATTTAAACCATAACCGTAGAAGGGGACGTGTAAGATGAATGTATTTTTAACAAACTTAGTTATTCCGTTTATCTGGCTTGGTATTGTAGGGGTGTTGTCCGGCAGTCAAGAATTTATCTTCAAGCCTAAAGAAGATGAACGAAAACAGTGGATTAAACAAAAAGCAGTGATACAAAGCTGGTCAACAATCATTCTGTTCATGCTTACAAATCTTCTCTTTGAATTCTTTAATGTGGGAGATTCCCGCTTGGAGGGCATAAAAACAAATTATCCTGAGTTGTTTTATTTAACGATATTATTCCTGAGTTATTGTGTATTCTATTTTATCAACAGCAGGAAGGTAAGTGCATAGAAGTCTGCCGGCAACGAACGATGTACTTAAATGAGGTGGTTTTATAAAAAACATCATTGAATTATTGTCCAGCTTTTTATTTGTTACAGGATGGTGCATCACAGCTGCTGCTGTCTGTTACCTCATTCCAGCCCTGATGCTAGGAGGGTCTTTCCTGCTCCTCTCTATTTCGAGTATTTTATTGGGAATGCTCTTCGTTTGGGCTTCTAAACAGGTATAGATAATGATCGACACTTACATAAGGTTGGGGAACAAAAGGCTGATGCCGAACAAACCATTTATCGCAACTCCATCAATCCCACCCAATCATCTTACTCCAGCAAAAAAATGATTGGCGACAGATATATATAGGATTAATCACGGTGACTATGCTGGATTTTTATCCGCTGATCTATCATTGAAAATAACAGCAATAATGGGAAAGAGCCCACATTGGTTTAGTAATTCAAATACATAGGTTTGACTTGAAGGGGGGGCGTTTCGTGAAGGGAATCTTTAGAGCATTAGATGGGAATATCGAGCAAGTGGATAAAAGAATGGACAACCTCTTAACTTTTATCGGGATCTTTGTAGTATTTATCGTTTCTAAAGTGTTTGATACATCACTGATTTTCTTCATGTTCCTTATCATGGGTCTACTCTTCCTAAGGCTGGTCTGGGATATCATTCATTTAAATTCAAGAGAACAAAAGCGTTACAGGCAGACATTGAGTATCGCTGTGCTGTTCCTGTTTTTGGCCGTTATTTTATGGTTTGTTGTAAGGATACTACTGCCTTACCCATTGGGAATTCTTTATTCATGAACAAAAAAGGATGTCAGCTCGGTCCGTGTTTAACGACTCTCATTATAACGATGACGCTTATTCAATAATTGATGTGGTAGAAGAGAGATGTTGTTCCAGATGTTATTATATCCTTCACATTAGATAAAAACGACAAAGAAGGGCGCCTGGTTAAGGCTGCCCTTCCTTTTCGTTAAATAGTCCAGCTCCGTTCGATTTAATATGTAAATCGCGCTGTGGAAATGGAATTTCAATATTTTCACGGCTGAACGCTGCATAAATGCTGAAGTTCAGGTCACTTTTGATCGGGATCAAGTCCTCCGGTTTGGATATCCAGACAAACAGCTCAAAGTCCAGTGAGGAATCGCCGAAGCCTTTAAAGTTTACGAAAGGTTTCGGATCATTGAGGACATACGCATTCGCTTCGTGAGCGTCCGCGGCTACCTGCAGAAGAGCGTTCTTCACGTTTTCCACATCGGAACCATAGGCGACACCGACCGGAATGGTTAGACGAAGGCGTGGGTCGGAAAAGGAACGGTTGACCACTTTTTCTTCAAGAAAATACGAGTTCGGAATGATGATGTGCTCATTTTCTAACGTGCGTACGATCGTCGCCCGCATGCTGATCCGCTGAACATCACCAACCACATCATCAATGAGAACCCGGTCGCCTACTTTGATCGGCCGTTCGAAAAGAAGAATCAGTCCGGAAATAAAGTTGGAGGCAATGTTCTGCATCCCGAAACCAATGCCGACGCCGAGCACTCCGGCAAAAACGGCAAGGGCGCTGAGATCAATGCCTACTGTCGTCAAACTGATATAAAACGCGATCACCATGATGACGTAATGGATGACACGTTCCATAGTGAAACGGGTTCCTTTATCTAGTTGATGCCGGTCATAAAAGAACGGAAAGATGTACCTGTTCAAAATCCGGGAAATCCGGAAGGCGAACGTCAGAATCAGAAGCGCCACGATAATGAGAAAAAGGGTGACATCCACACTTTCTATAGGGATGAGCTCGTAGAACAGCCATTTGGAATCGGCAAAATAAAAAATGATAAAGACGAGAATCCCATTGTAGGAAAACCAATTGATTAAAGATAGAAAAGCTTTTTCTGCCCGTGGACGACTTGAAAACAGGCGTTTCACAAGTCCTGTTAATATCCATCGAAGGAGGATAACGGCGGTCAGGAAAAGGATGACGGCTAAGATATCCTCCCACGACCAGCTTCTCCAAGAGTCCAAAAAACCACCTCACTTGTCACGTTTGTTTGTTCATCCTACTATGTCTTTTACCCTCCGTCAAAAAAGCTAAGCCCAGGCTTGATTCTTTTCCATAATTCTCTCTAATTTGACACCCGGCCGCCGATATAAGAGATAGATGAAAAGAAGAGAGGGAAAAGACGAGTGGAAATGACAGGTTCCTATAATACATGGTTTGTAATTTTATCGATTGTTGCAGCTGTGGCCGCATCATTTGCTTCGTTGACGATGGTGGAACGGTTGAAAAAGGCTTCTGGACTGACGAAGTGGAAATGGATAGCAGCTGGAGGGCTTACGCTGGGCGGCGGCATCTGGTCGATGCATTTTGTTGCGATGCTCGCCTACGACATGGGCATGCCGGTCCGGTATGATTCATGGCTTCTGACAGTCAGCATCCTTTCCTCAGCGGGAGCGAGCTTTCTCGCGTTTTATTTGATGAGTCGCGGATTGAAAAAACGGATCGACGCAGCTGTCGGTTCGATCGTAATCGGCCTCGGCATCATTTCGATGCATTATATCGGCATGGAAGCGATGATCATGGAGGCCGCGATCCGGTATGATGCGCAGCTTGTTGCCGCTTCGGCAGCCATTGCTTTTGCGGCTTCTTTTACCGCTTTAATTGTTTTGAAGAGTTTTATGAATTATCCAAGAAGGTTGAAGCGTTTTAAAATAGGGGCCTCCTTGGTGCTCGGGGCCGGGATCAGCGGAATGCATTATACTGGAATGGCATCAGCAAGCTTTTATCATGTGGAAACGTCAGCTCAGACCGATCCTTTTATAGACCCGACGCCGCTCGGGTACATCGTGACGTTCGGAGTGTTTGTGTTAATCGGCCTGTTTATTTTAGTGAACCGATACGATACGAAAATGGAAGAGCACAGCGATCATATCCTTTTCATGGATAACCTGTACCAGACCATTGTGGAATCGGCGAATGATGCCGTGATCACCATGAACCAGGAAGGGAAGATTCTCGCCTGGAACCAGGCAGCTGTCGATACCTTCGGGTTCAGCCAGAAGGAAGCGGTCGGCCAGCTGATCAATATCGTCGTTCCGCCTTCGTTTTATGAAGCACACCCTGAAGGGGCGGCTCTGTTTTTGCAAAAAGGAGCAGCGCGTGTGATTGGACAGACGGTGGAACTCGAGGGAATGCACGCCACAGGAAGGGTATTCCCCTTGGAATTATCCTTATCCTCGACCTCCAACGACGAGCAGACGTATTATACCGGAATCATCCGTGATATATCGGAGCGTATTCAACAGCAGGAGCGGATCAATGAGCTCGTGTATAAAGATGAACTGACCCATCTTCCGAACCGGAGAATGCTGAACGATCACTTGGAGACCGTGCTTATGCAGGCGCATAAAAACAACGAGGAAGCCGGCGTCTTGTTCTTGGATCTGGATCGATTTAAACAAATCAATGATGTGTATGGACACAAAACAGGGGACGCCTTGCTGAAGCAGGTAACAGAGAGACTGCAGGCAGAGTCAGGAGATCACGATTTTGCTGCCAGGCAGAGCGGGGATGAGTTTATTCTGGTTTTGAGAGAGACAAGTTCCTATAAAGCCGGCATGGCTGCCAGTCAGCTGCTTGATGCTCTGCGGGAGCCTTTTTTCATTGATGAGGTGGAACTGTTCGTGACGCCGTCGATCGGAATCAGTCTTTATCCGCAGGACGGCCTGGAAGCGGATGACCTTATTAAATTTGCAGATACAGCGATGTATCAGGCGAAACAAGAGGGCGGCAACCAGTATCAATTCTTTACGATGGAGATTAATGAAGTGATTTCCAGGAAAATGATGCTGGAAACCGGTCTGAGAAAAGCGGCCGGACGCGGAGAAATCGAGATTTACTATCAACCTCAGGTCGTTATTGGTACGGGGGATGTGAAAAGTTTCGAAGCGCTCGTTCGTTGGAATCACCGTGAACTGGGACTTGTCTCTCCGCTGGATTTCATTCCACTTGCTGAGGAGACAAAGCTGATCATTCCACTAGGGAAATGGATCCTCAAAAAAGCCTGTACTCAGTTCAAAACATGGCTTGATGAAGGTCATGAGCTTTTTCATATCTCTGTCAACATTTCAGCCGTCCAGTTCAACGATCCGGGATTTGTGGATTCCGTTAAGCAGATACTGGACGAAACCGGTCTGGATCCGAAGTACCTTGATCTCGAGTTGACGGAGAGTGTCGTACAAAATCCACAAACAGCGATTCCTTTTATGCATGAGCTGAAAGCGATGGGGATTAAAATATCCCTCGATGATTTCGGGACCGGGTATTCCTCCTTGAATTATTTGAAGGACTTCCCGCTTGATACCCTTAAAATTGATAAATCGTTCATCCAGACGATCCACAAAAGTTCCAAAGACAGGGCTGTTGTAGATACGATCATCCATATGGCTCTCAATTTGAACTTGAACGTCATCGCAGAAGGTGTAGAAACGCCGTCCCAGCTGGATTACTTGATTTCAAGGAAATGCCACCAGTACCAGGGGTATCTGTGCAGTGCCCCGGTGCCTCACGATCAAATCACCACCCGTTTTTTCCAGCCAGTTAAAGGAGCACCTCTGACATAAAAAAGCTGTCGGGATCATTCCCGACAGCCTGGAACTCTCTTTCCTTTTGGAAAGGGAGTTTTTAGTTTTCTTTTAAGGCTTCAACCATTTTCTCTGCAGCTTTTTCACTGGACATCGGGTTCTGGCCGGTTACCAGATTACCGTCGCGGACCGCGTAGGCGCTCCAGTCATCCCCTTTGGAAAATTCGCCGCCTTTGTTGCGCAGTTCTGTCTCCAGCATGAATGGCATATGCACATCCAGACCCATGCCGATTTCCTCGGAGTCTGTGAATCCGGTCACTTTTTTGCCGCTGACAATCGGTGTGCCGTTTTCATAGGTCGCATGTACAAGACCACTAGGACCATGGCAGACAGAGCCGATAACGTTGTTCTGTTCCGCATGCTGCTGCAGGACATACTGAAGTGTTTCGTTTTCCGGGAAGTCGAACATTGTCCCGTGTCCGCCTGGAAGGAAAATACCGTCAAATCCGTTGGCATCTTCTTTGGAAAGCTTCGCTGTATCCTTCAGCTGTGCTTGAGCTTCCGCCCATTCTTTCACTTCTTCTTCAGGAATACTGTTGGGGTCGAGGGGAACTTCTCCGCCCTGGATACTTGTTACTTTTACCTCATAGCCCTGCTCTTTGAAGGCATTATAAGGAACAGCATACTCCTCAAGCCACAGGCCTGTTTTATGATCATCTGTGATTTTAGTGTGATTGGTTACGACCATTAGAACTTTTTTGCTCATGATGGTACCTCCTAAATAAGTGATGTTACACGATAAGTTATACACGATGAAGGACAGGAACGAAAATAGTTTGCTCAAACGGGACACATTTACTCATCTGCTATACTTGAATGTGGATAATCAGGAAAATAAAGGGGGGGTGTCAAGTGAGGAAGGTGGAGGTTGTCTCCTACGATTCGAACTGGTCTTTTTTATTTGAACAGGAAAAGCAGCTTCTGGAAAAAATTTTCAGTCCAACACTGGTTGAGGTTCATCATATCGGCAGTACTGCTGTTCCTGGACTTGCGGCCAAGCCGGTGATTGATTTACTTCCTGTCGTCAGTGATTTGAGAGCGGTCGATGAAGCTGCCGCTGCAATGGAGGAGGCAGGATATGAAGCGAAAGGTGAGAACGGATTACCCGGCCGTCGTTTTTTTCAAAAAGGAGGACAGGATAGAACCCATCATGTGCACGTATTTGAAGTGGGAAGTCCTGAAATAGAGCGTCATCTCGTATTCCGTGATTATCTTCGGACGCATGACGCGGAGCGGAACGCTTATGGCCGGTTGAAAAAGCAGCTGGCGCAGGCACACCGTTTTAATATCGACGCGTACATCGAGGGAAAAGGTGGGTTTGTCCAACAACTTCAACAAGACGCATGGGACTGGTCACGCAGCTGAGAGGATATATAGGTTGAAACTCTATCCAAAGAACTGCTTCCTTGGGGCTGTTTTGTGGAAATTATCTGTTAATTATTATAATATTATGTAATATTTGGTAAGGTGTAGAAGATCCCATATTCGAGGAGGAAGACGTATACATATGCGGAAATTATCCAATGCTGCAGTCCTGACGTTGACGAGTCTTGTTTTGTTTTTTCCTTTTCAGCCTGTCCAGACAGAAGTGACGGCTTCTCTGGAACATGAAGAATTGGTTGATCAACTCAACCTTCTATTAAGTGATGAGAAGCTGGACGGAGCGCTGAGCGGTGTGAGTGTCCGCTCAGCCGACACGGGGGAGGTCTTATATGAACATGATGCTCATGACCGGTTGAAGCCGGCCTCCAACATGAAACTGCTGACGGGAGCGGCTGCCATGGACACGCTGGGACCTGAGCACACGTTTGATACGCAAGTGTTTTCAGAAGGAAAAGTAAAGGGCGGTAAACTCCATGGCAACCTTTACTTAAAAGGGAAGGGAGATCCGACGCTTTTGTACGAGGATTTTCATGGCCTTGCCCAACAGGTGAAGGACCAAGGGATCAGGTCAGTCAAAGGAAACCTGATTGCAGATGACACATGGTACGATGATATCCGTTTGTCTGAGGATATTTCCTGGAATGATGAAACGCGTTATTACGCCTCTCAGATATCCGCCCTGACGGCTTCCCCGAACAAAGATTATGATGCAGGAACGGTGATCGTCGCTGCCTATCCAGCGGCGGAGGAAGGGGAAGAGGCCGTTGTCGAAGTGACACTGGAAACAGACCACGTGACGATTATCAATCAAACGAAGACGGTTGCTGAAGATGGAGAGAAAGATGTCACGATTGAACGGAAACACGGTACAAACGAAATTATTGTGGAAGGGACTATTCCACTTGAAGGCAGCCGGTCCCGCTCCTGGGTGGCGGTTGATGAGCCGTCTGGACTTGCGCTTGACCTTTTCCAAAGAGCGTTGGAGGAAGCCGGCATAAAGGTAAAAGGAAAGCTGACGTACGCACAAACACCGGAGAAATCCGACCTTGTTGCATCTCATACATCGATGGCGCTTGAGGACCTGTTCATCCCGTTCATGAAGCTTAGTAATAACGGACACGCCGAGGTATTAATCAAGGAAATGGGACGGACCGTTTACGATGAGGGCAGCTGGGATAAAGGGTTGGATGTCGTAGAAGAGTATGTGCAGACGATTGATGTGGATGCAGATACGATGCGTCTGCGCGATGGGTCCGGCATGTCGCATGTCAATATGGTTCCGGCCGATGAAATCTCAGAACTCTTATATAAAGTTCGCCAGGAACCGTGGTATGACGCGTTCTACACATCCCTTCCCGTGGCAGGAAAGGAAGAAAGTTTTGTTGGTGGTACATTGAGGAACCGGATGCAGGACACAGCAGCTGAAGGGAATGTCCATGCCAAGACAGGGTCATTGACTGGTGTGACCTCGCTTTCCGGCTATGTTACAGCGAAAAGCGGAGACGAGTTGATTTTCTCCATCCTTTTGAATAACTATTTAGGCTCAGTTCAGGTGATTGAGGATGAGCTGGCAGTAACTCTTGCTGAATATGAGGGATAAGATACTAAAAAGGTGGTCGGGAAAGTGTTCCGACCGCCTTTTTGATTGTTGTGGCAGACAGAAAATGATGGCAACGGATGTCTTTTTCTCCATCGAAAGACGTAGAAAACATCGGTCTGTCCCCTGATGTGATTCCTTTCCCCTCTCTTTACCATTAAGGTATCGCTGTGAAGGAGGAATGAGAAATGCTTATTGAAAAAGTCATGCTGGATACACGGCCGCTCAAGGATATGAAACATTTTTACGAAGAGGTCCTCGGTTTTAAGGAGAGAGAATCGGAAGAAAATCAACTGACCATTGAAGCTGGGAGAAGTACCATCACTTTTCAAAAAGTAGAGGAGGGAAATCCTTTTTACCATTTCGCCTTTGATATCCCGGCAGACCAGTTTCAGGTGGCGAAAGAGTGGGTGAAGGCACGTACCCCGCTCCTAAAAGAAGAGGATCAGGATGAGGTGGCCTTCGAGCATCTTCAGGCCTGCGCCTTTTACTTTCAGGATCCCGCCGGTAACATTGTCGAGTGTATCGCAAGGCGTACGGCTCCACAGAGTGATGGACAGCCGTTCTCCATAGAGAGCCTGCAGAAGGTCAGTGAAATGAGCTTTGTAGCGGTGGACGCCGGGCAGGGGGGTGAAGTTCTTGAACGGTTGAATCTCATTGAAAGAGAAAAGCGCCCAATCCGGCCGCACCTCCTGAATTTTATGGGGGAAAAGGAAGACGAAAGCTTTCTTTTGCTCCTCGAACCGGGTAGAAAGTGGCTGTTTTCTGATCAGATGGCGGAGGTTTATCCTGTAACGGCTGTCCTAAAGGGGAGAGGGACCGCGTACGTGGGTGAGGGCGGTCTCGTTTCTGTCGAAGAGTGGGAGGGGGGTGTGTAAATGGAAAAGATGCTGGGTTTGTGGCTGGATGAAAAGGGCAGGTACGGGATTGCTAAAATGACTCATCCGGTCTTCGGTGTTTCCTATCATCCGCTCCGCTTTGCAGGTCATGGAACGTATACCATTATCAATCAGCTGTGGTATACGACGTATAACGGAGCAAGGCAGTATTTCCGTCAATTCACAAACAATGATTTTGCATCAGGACGGATGAGGAAAGCAGGTCATGGGAATGTGCAGGTGAATAATGGAAGCATCCGATTTCCTGCCTGATTTTTGAAACGTTTCTCCTTGTTGACCGTACTAAAGGTGAACGTCCCAGCAGAGAGAGGGAGGAATGACTTGTTTACAGGGGAACGCATACATCTGCGAAAAGTAGAGGAAAAAGACGCAGCCATCTACCATCAATGGAGAAATGATACGGAAGTCATGAAGACAACCCAGCCCTACCTCGATGTCCACACCTATGAAAGCACCGAACAATTCATCAAGATGATCACCACCACAGACACATCGAAAAGTTACATGATTGAAGAAATTGAAACATCAGAGATCGTTGGAATCACTTCCATGATCGGGATGGATTACAAAAACAGGCATGCGGAAGTGATCCTTGATATCGGCGAGAAGGAGAAGTGGGGAAAAGGGTACGGCCGTGAAGCGTTTGAACGGCTTTTGGATTACAGCTTTCTGGAATCGAACCTCCACAAAGTGTCGCTCAAAGTCTATGCGTTTAATGAACGCGCCGTCCGATTGTATGAGCATACAGGTTTTACAACAGAGGGACGTCTGAAGGAGGAGCTTTTCCGAAACGGTTCATGGCACGAACTGCTTGTCATGGCCCTTTTTCAAACCGATTATCTAAGAAGGAGTTGAACCCGGTGCCGAAACTATGGATTCATCTGGAAGGATTACTCGTCCTCATTTTGTCGTTTTATTTTTACACAACGACCGGCTATTCGCTCTGGTTGTTTCTTCTTCTCCTTCTTGCACCTGATGTATTCATGCTCGGCTATATCATAAATACGAAGGCGGGAGCCGTCCTATACAATATCGGCCACACCTATGTAGTGCCGGGACTTTTTCTCCTCTCCGGTCTATATTACCAGTGGGGGCTTGTAACCGCTTTGGCGCTGATCTGGACGGCTCATATCGGGATGGATCGGACCATCGGCTACGGTTTAAAGTATGGCACAGATTTCAAACATACCCACCAGCAGAGAATATAGGAGGGAATCGATGATTACAGTTAGAAATGCCGTCAAGAGGGATGCTTCCGGCATCCGTGAGGTCTGTATCAAGGGGAATCAGGACACGTACGCAGCGATTTACAGCGAGGAATACTTGCAAAACGTCATCGATGAATTTTATAACCTGGACCGCATCCAAAAAGAGATTGTTCCTGCAGGGAGAGACTGGAGCGGCTACCTAACTGCTCTTGAACATGACAGGATTGTTGGTGCAATTGGCGGCGGAATGATCGATCAGAAGGCCGGGGAAATCTATGTCCTCTATCTCGATCCGGATTACAGAGGCCGGGGAATCGGTACGAAGCTGCTGGAAGCCTTGACGAAGCAGCAGAAGGATCTTTATGGAGCGGAAGAACAATGGGCTTCGGTTCAAAAAGGCAATGATAAGGGCATTCCATTTTACGAAGCCAGAGGTTTTGTTTTTCAAAAGGAGCAGCCGGGTTATGGGGAGAGTAAGGAAGCATCTTCTTACATCTCTCTCCGTTACAGGCGGGGGCTTCTGCCTTAAATAAAAGGTTCTGTTAAAGTTTGGTGTTGATGTTTGAATAATCGAGTGAGATTTCACAAGGATATTTATCTTGAAGCTGAGTCTTTCGCTAAAGGGCAGCATTCCTGTGAATTAACACGATATATGGTCGAAAAAATGAGGCATCATAAAAAGCCTAAAGTTCATTTTAATTTGCTTCTTTATTTATCGTGTTGTGTGGAAGGTGACAATGAGGGTCGTCTAGAAGGTGATTATCTATATGAGGTTTTGCATGAATTATCCCAAAGTTCAAATAAGAATGTAAAAGGATTTGCAATGTATTATTTGGAAAAATTACAAAGTAGACTAAATGGATAACACTCTTCTTCTAGTAAATGGTGTGTACGCTATTGAATCACACAAAATGTCTTAAAATCAAGTCTTTCTGTATCGGGGGCTAATCTTTGATAATGGTTGGTTCCCATATCTAAATATATAGACGGATATTATTTAATTAGCCAGCCATTTAATTGAATTAGTGGATGGCTCAGTATTATAACACTCGAAATAATTGGCATTGTAAGACGGTCATTAATTATATAGATAGAGGGATATAGAGGGGGGGGTTATATGTCTAAAATTGATAGTATGTTAGCAATTTTATGGATGCTTCGTACAGGTGAAAAAATTACTGCAAAACAAATTTCGGAAAAGTTAGAGATGAATATAAGGACTGTGTATCGTTATATTGATACAATTTCAACAAGCGGCGTACCTATTATTTCAGAACCAGGACATAACGGTGGTTACACTTTATTAAACAATTTTATTGAGGCTCCTCTTTTTTTTGATTTTGAGGAGCAAACTTCGCTATTTCACGCTGCTGTATTTGCAGAAGAAGCCGGATATTATGGTGGTGAGGCACTAAATAGGGCCATTTCAAAACTAAGTAACTACTCAAATAAAGAGCAGGAAACAAAGGTAAACCAACATTTAACGAGTCTTGAAGTGATCAGTCGATCAAGTTCATTTTCTATGGAACCTTTTTTGAAGGAGTTGGAGCAGGCCGTAGCAGACGGGTATTCAATAAAAATCGTTTACCATAAAAGTGGAGAAAAACAGTTAGATGATAGATTGATCGATCCGTATAGAATGATTTATTGGAATAATAAGTGGTATGTAATTGGGTTTTGTCAATTTAGAAATGATATCCGTAGTTTTAGAGTAGATCGGATTGAAAGTCTAATGTTAACCGAAAATAAGTTTAACCGGCCCAAAAATTTTTCAGCACGTGACTTTTTTACAAGAAATCTTCTTCCATCTATAGAAGATAAGGAAGCGGCAACTTCTTTCGTTATTAGTGGGGATAAAAGTGTATTGGATGATATATGTCATCATTGGTTTTTAGGACATTATTTACAAGAACGGACTTCAAATCGAGCCGTCTTTCTTCTAGAAAAAGATGTGCTCCATACATACGTACCCTATTTACTTTTACCGTACAATCAGTCAATTAAAGTTATTGAGCCAATCAGTCTAAAAAAACGACTTGTTGAAGTTCTGTCGGAATTAATAAAATTTCATGAAGTATAATCACTTCCCTGACACTAACTGTCAGGGAAGTTTTATTATACTAGCTATATCAAATGTGATTGGGGTGTTATTGGATGCAAACAAAAAAAGTTTTTTTATATGTATTTGATACAATGTCAGACTGGGAATATGGATATTTAATTGCTGAACTAAACTCAGGAAGGTATTTTAAAAAAGATTTAGCACCTTTAAAAGTAATGACAGTAGGAGCTAATAAAGAAATGATTACAACGATGGGAGGACTGAGCATAAAACCAGATATGTCCCTTGATGAAATTACACTACTTAGATACTAGAAAGCATACAAGTAATAACTTAGAATATACTAAAATGGTATGTCCTAACTATAAAGGAGAAAAGTTCTATGAGTTGGGATCTGCGGTATCTGATGCGAATTTAATTACTGCATCAGGGGTAGCTCCTCTGGAATTTGCCCTGGAGGTACTGAAAAAAATAGATGTATTTACACCAGATACATTACATTCATGGTATAACCTAAGTAAGGCTCATAAACCTGAATACTTCTTCCTGTTAATGGATTCAATAAATAGATGAGCTAAATAAAGCAAATTTGCAGATTTATATTATTCTAAATAATTACCATGCTTTTTGGAAGTGAGGGGACGGTTTTAGCGCTTCAGATTAAGGCATAAGAACTCCCTAGCTTTGATTATCTTGAATTCGAGTCTTATAAAAATGGGGCGTTTATTCATTAAGAATCATCGTTTGTCTTAGCATTCAGATATTATTTATTAAACATTAGTGTATGATAATGAAATTTTATAAATCTGCACTTTTTATTAGATGATCAGTCCAATCTATTTCTCTACTTCATCATAAATTATAGTAATGCACTATATCTATTATGAGAGGAAGAGTTAATATGGCTGAATGTCTTTCAAGTAATATCCCGCGTACGGTTAAAGTTAACAAACAGCAAGCATTCAATGTTTGTGCTTTAACTACAGGCGACCCCGAATTAGAATCCAGAGTTATTGTTACTTTAGGGAACCCGTCACAAAAAGAAGATTTTGATTTAGTTATTTTTATTGGGGGAGCCTTTTTACCAGTAGAGTTTAATGAATATGGAGTTTTTATTTTCGAAGAACCTATGTTAAACAGCTGTGCCTTGTTATTCATCACGTTTAAAGAAAAAGGAGAGTATCTTTTTGAACTAGATTTAGTTCAAGATGAAGGGAATTTACCTCTTGCTAATCTAACTCTGGAAGTTACAGCTGTTAAGGGAGAGTAATATTCTTAGATAAATTCAATGATTTATTTACAAGCTTTTCAATATCGTGCTAAGCAATAGGCATCTTGAATGCGAATTTAAACGGGAGCGATTATTCATAATGAATAATCGCTCTTTTTTAGTTACTGTGTTATAAGTTTTATTTTATTTTGAGACAAACGTTTTTACCAAAGAAGAGGATTTGAATACTCATTCAATCAATCGACAGTACGATCAAAGCTAATGAATACACCAAGTGGGGGGCATAGAGACCTCCGTAAAGATGATGCTGTCACAGGTTACGGTTGGGAATGTTGGAATACCTGGTTTCTCCAACAATCTAGTGACTAGGTATGATTACTCATTTGAATTAAATTCTGTACAGTTGACAGACATTATTGGTATCGAAGTTTTCAAAAGCTGAATTTGACTTCTAAATATTATTACTCATTTAACCATAGTCACTGGACATGACGCTACATGTAGGACATTAAAACTTACACTTCCTAGTATTTTACTCTTTATAGCACCTAAACCTCGTGAACCCATTACGATACTATACACTTTCGATTCTTTTGCTTCTTTCGCAATTTCATAGTCTGGTGAACCAATTCTTATTTTTGTGTGTACAGTTACCTCTTGATTCTCAATGACATTTAGTGCTTCATCCATTACTTCTTTCGCATTTTCTTGCTGGTACCTACGCACTTGTTCTTTGCTTACAAAGCGGTTAATATTAGGAGAATTGTAATTATATTGAACATTTAAAAGAAGAAGCTCAGCATCGATTGCTTTAGCTATCTCAATTGCATGTTTTAAAGCTCTTAACGAAAAATCTGAACCATCAATTGGAACTAAAATTTTTTGTGACATTAACATTCGCTCCTTTAGAGGAATTTATTAACAATATCATTTACCAACCCAGAGAAAGCGCTTTCGGTTATTCTGATAAAATAGCTTAATCCATACGGCTATTCATTGAACCTTTGACTAATTCGATGTGCTAAGGTATTCCTTAAGTTTATTTTATCAGATTTTTTGTCATATAATAACTTTTATATTGGAGGGAGCAGGAAATAAAACTAAGCTAAAAGATGCGATAATATATGGTTTAGTGAGTTGCCGAGTTAGGCTGATCAAATTCATGATTTTGACAGCATTCTCTTCAATATCTTGATTTGAGTCTACTGTAATGGGGACAATTGCTTAACAAAAGAATTGTCCCTTTATTACGTGAAAGCTTTTCTCCTAAAAGCATAGAGCTGCATGCACTATTTTTAAATCATTCACGTAATGAGGAGGGGAAAGTGTGAGAAGGAAGTTAGGAATAATTTCTACTGTTTTATTTTTAGTAAGCCTAGCTGCATACATAACGATGCTGTCAGGTAATGACGCTTTTCTTTTTGCTGGTGTAGTGATTGCTGTATTAGGGTTGGTATTTGCCATGTTCTCTGAAAAAGGAACATACAGAAAGATCGGATTCATTGGCAATGGATTGATTATCTTAGTGACAATAATTATCCCCTTTATAGTTACTACATTTTTTTGGAATACACCCTGAATCTGAATGGGAAAAGGAGATTATTTTGAATTCAAGTCATCACGTAACGAGGGCGTTTGCTTAGTGAAGTAATCGCTTTTATCATTAACTTTAGAGGAATCAAGATTATATTGTATAAGCGAATGAGAGGAAGTGAAGGGAAATAGTTAGATATATGGCTGTTCTTTTAATAGGTATCGTAATTATTGTGGCAGGGTGTGACGATAGCATAGATGTGTCAGAAAGTAAAAAAGCAAATAGTACTCAAGAACAGCCTGCCTCTACGGAAAGGCAAGAAAGAGAATCTGATGGATATAAAATGGATACGGAGAATTGGGAAATGGGATCGTTTGATACAGTTAAAAAAAAGGTGGATATAGGTGAATATCAAACAGGTCCCATATCAATTGATGTTAAAAGGGTGAGTTTGAGGAAATGGAACTTTAATACTGAAGCCTATGAATCTTTGCCAGAGGGCGAACAACAGGTTCTTGAGTTATTTATAAAAATTGCTACAACAGATAATGAAATTAATTTTACTGATAAGAATTTTCACGTAACTACAGATACTGGCGAAACTTTTAGAGAAGCTGGAAAGCATTTAAGTAGTTATCTTAATGGAAGATATATGTTTGAAGCAAAAACCTCACGCACCCTTGTTTACTACTTAGAAGGGAATCTTGAGGAAGTAAATAAGGTGAATTTTATAATTGATGCTCCTACTAATGAAAACGGAGAGTCGTTGGGTGAAAATAAGGAATTTATAGTAGAATTTTAGTTTCGTTTCGGTTTATCTAGAGTTATCTTCCTGTAGGGTAGCATGATCGTATGCAATCCTTATAACTCAAAATCCTAAACACCGTGACTTGACTAGGATTTTCCAGCAGAAATAAGGTTAACCTTATTGTTTTATTCCAAATTGATATAATAAGATAATTTCTTCTTTTATTGCATTAAGAGCTTGGTTAACGAGATTTGACCGGCTTGTTAATCTGGAGCAAGTGCGGTAGTATTTGTTCTGCTTTTATACGTGAAATCGAAGCTTATTTACTATAAACGAAGCACAGAGTGATCAACTCTGTGCTTCGTTTTTTAAAAATAAAGTTTTATAGATGTTTTTTGCAATTAATCCAACACTGCCTGGCATTTGATTGATTAAGATGGTTAGGCAAGCATGTTCGTTTGGAAAATATAGGGCGAGTGATTCGTACCCTTGTATTCCACCACGATGACCGACTGCATTTGTTTCATCATAAAATTGAAATTGAGCTAGCCCTAATCCATATTTTTCTGTCCCCTCGCCAGTATATGAAAAACTCATCATTTCTTTTAGAGATTCGTCTTCTAGTAATTCCCCGCTCATGAGCGAAAAAAGCCATTTATTAATCTCATCAGGGGTCGACACCATTGCTCCAGCTGTCCAGGGGATAGAAGGGTTGTAAAACGAAAGTTCTTTTCTCTCCCTTGTTTCTTCCGTTAAATCATCCGTTAAACTGGAATGTCCATGAGTAGACAATCGCATGGCCTGCTTTGGAAGACTAGTGTTCTTAAGTTCTAAAGGGTGAGTAAATAACGCATCCAAGACGTCGGATGCCGATTGACGGGTTATCTCTTCAATGATCATACCGAGGATAATGAAGTTCGTGTTGGAATAGTTAAATGGAGCGCCGGGCTCTTGATTTGGAGATCTTTCTGCTGCTGTTTTAATTAAAAGGGCCGGAGGCAAATAGTAGTCTTGTATCCCATATGAAACCAGTGCTTTCCCTTCATGCTTCATTGATATGTAATCTTTTAATCCGCTTCTATGTTTAAGAAGGTGACGGATCGTTAAGTTCGGGTGTAGATTTGGGTGATGGACAAAGTCTAATACTTTTTGATCAAGGTCTAATCTTCCTTCGTCTTTTAATTTCAATATAGAAGCCGCTACAAACATTTTCGTAAGGCTGCCGACTTGAAACCGATCATTTAAAGAAAATGGTCTTTTGGTGCGGGCAGATGAGTATCCGCTCTGTAAAAGTATGTGTTCTGTATCTGAACGCATACTCATACTAATTCCGGTAACGTTTTTCAAGTGCACGGCTTCGTCAAGAATGTCCTGGACATCCTGCATCGTTTCACTTCCCCATAGTTTATCATTCCATTATAAGGAAATTTATTTAAAAATCAACTCGCTTAGAAACTGAATGAAGACCATGCTCTAGATGGTCCAAGACAGGCAGCTCCCGCTAGCTCTTTGGGATGTGATACTAGTAACTCCACTTTTTAATTGTTATTTTTAGTTAAATTATAAGTTTTCTGAATAGTATACCATTCAGTACCTTGCAATGTTCAGTACTGAATGGTATATTATGGAAGTAGAATGGAGGAATATCCTTCCATTTTTTGTAGGAGGAAATGATTATGAATGCGCAATTTAAAAAAGGGGCCCTCGAGTTATGTGTGTTGGTTCTGATCTCAGAGAAAGATCGATATGGATATGAACTCGCTCAAGACACCGTTGGTTATATCAATATTGCTGAAGGAACGTTGTACCCGTTGTTGAGAAGATTGAACAAGGAAGGTTTTTTGGAGACTTACTTAGCACCTTCCTCAGAAGGTGCTGCAAGGAAATACTATTATATAACGAGTCATGGAAAAGAAAGGATGGATCGGCTGGTGGAGGAGTGGGAAGATTTCACCAGTTCCGTGGACCATCTTTTAAAGAGTATGGGGAGGGAGTAGTGATGAGAAAAGAACTTTTTTTTCAAAGACTCAAGAAGGGACTATCGAAGCTGTCAGAAAAGGAAAAAGAGGAGATCATACTCGATTATAAAGAGTATATTGATTCGGCCATTGGGGAAGGAAGAGGCGAAGAAGAAGTTATTACCCAGCTTGGGAACCCTGAAAAAATTGCAAAAGAAATTGAAGCGGAAATGATTTGGGACAGTGCCGAGAGAGATCGGTCTGTTACGCAATTTCTCCGAGCTTTGGCTGCGTCCTTAAGTATCAGCCTATTCAACATTATTTTGGTGTTAGGTCCGGCGGTTGCGGTATTGACTCTGTATATAGGATTTTTCATGGGATCAATCGTCCTATCATTATCACCGTTGGCGTTTGGTCTTTCCCTTCTTATGGAGAATTCAGTATTTATACCTGCTGAATTTTTTCTCTCCATCGTTTTAGGAAGTCTGGGCATAATGCTGACTATGGGATCATGGTTTGCCGGGAAAAAATTATATCTCTTCAGCCTCGTTTACTTAAAATTTAATAAAAAAATGATCATGGGGGAATCACAATGAAAAAATTTATAATTGGCGTCTTTAGTGTGTTTATCATAGGTCTCCTTGGACTGGCTGTTTCAGTTTTAACAATGGATCGCTTTAAACAGGAGGTACGTGCCAACGAAGAATACCCTGTAAAAAATGTTCAGTCCATAGATGTCCAAATGACCTCGATGGATGTGGAAGTGTCCCGTAGTAACGACGACAAAATTAATGTCTCCTCCAAAGGAGAAACTAGAAAGGAAGACGAGTCTTTTTACCAAGTGAATTTGGAACATGGAGGACTGGAAATCCATCAGACAGAACAAAAAGATTTTCAACTATTTTCTTTTTTTAGAGCTAAGGATGCAAAGCTCAAAATGGAAGTTCCTGATAAAATGTTCAATCGCCTCACTATGGAGACTACGTCCGGAGACGTGATGATTTCCAACGTTCAGGTGCAAGAAGCCAATATAAATTCTACATCTGGATCGATTGAAATAAAAAAGAGCATCTTCGAGGAAGACTTCACTTTGAAAACAACCAGCGGTGATGTAAAAGTCCTTTCAAATACTATTCATAATGGAAAATATCATACAACAAGTGGTTCCATTTCAGATGAACGTACGGAAGGGGAAAGGATAAACTATCAAACTATATCAGGAGATCTGCAAGTGAATCGCAGCCTCCCTGTCAAAGGTACAAAAGTCCAGACAGATAGTGGGGACGTTTCCTTTCTTTATCACACATCCTCCGAATCTTTAGCGTTAGACTTTGAGAGTAACTCAGGAGACCCTGTTATAGAATGGGTGGATATGGTTTTTAAGGATAAGTCAGATCATAAAATTATTGGAATGACCAGTGAAGAGAATTCTGCTAACCAATTAATGGTGCGTACACAATCTGGAGATTTTAGTTTACAAAAAGAGTAAATGGAATTGGACTTAAACTACAACCTCAGACTAGCATAGTGCTTTTTATGAAAATGGCTGAAGTCATAAAAGTATATGGCTTCTTCGTTCTTGATTATATAAACTTGAAAACATAATTCCATATACCTTGAATTCAAGTCTTTTGCTAACGGGAGCGATTATTCAATAAGAATAATCGCCTTTTCTTTAACTAAATATAGGGGCGGTGATGTGAAATTGAAAAATCACACGGTTAATATTGTTATTTTTTCCATGAAACTGTAGATTTGATATGATATATTTGTTTATTATTGATTAATTAGACAAATCTCTTATAGAAAAATGGGATAAAATCATAACAGCTTGGAGAGGGGGGATGTTATTGAATAGGAAAAGCACAACGGGAAAATGGCCGGCCTATCCAGGGATAGGGATTTTTGCAGCGGGCTTTTAATTTAGTGAGATTAAGGATAGCAAAAGGTAGGATATTTCAAAAAAGAGTCTATGAGTCTTCAAGAATTATATCGATTGCTCCATAAAGAAATGGGCATCAGATATAAGTTTCTGTGAATCAGCTTTTCTCACTAAGGTGATTAATTTCTCTTTCAATAAGACACACAGAAATTTCAAAGGCTTCTATCCGCCTTTTAGCTAAAGTGATTTGAGATTTATATCTATCAGGATTTTCTTTAGCTTCAAAAGTTTTTACAGTCTCTCTAAGTTTGTTTAGTGTTGAGTCAATTTGACGTTTTGCTTCAATTAAATCAGATTTTTTAAGATCCATTTAAGTGCCTCCTTTTTTATTGATTCATGATTACAATTTATTTTACTTCCGACAAACAAGATGTTTTAGCATATAGGATTTAAAGAGGACTGTCAAAAACGTTTGTCTAGTCTTTATGGTCTCTTGACGGGTTTCCATAGAATTGGAAGATTCTATATTATTAAAACATATTAACTAAGTTTTATCAGAGCCAAACAAAGAAAGCACGCCCGTGAACTCCGGGCGTGCTTTCTTTTATAAGAACATGGACACAAATACAGCGGTGATGAAGCTGGCAAGCGTTCCGCCTATGATGGCTTTCAAGCCTAGGCGGGCAACCTGGGACTGCTTCTCCGGAGCCAGCGATCCAAGACCAACAATCAGCTGGCCGATCGAGGATAAGTTGGCAAAGTTACAGAGAGCCACAGACATGACGGCCATGGTCATCGGAGAAAGATCCCCGGACATCTGCTTCAGGTTGGAATAGGCGAGAAACTCATTCGCCGCAAGCTTCGTCCCAATCAGGGAAGCAGCCTGGAAGGCATCTGAAAGAGGAATACCGATAACGACAGCGAATGGATAAAAGAGATAGCCGAAAATGGTGGATAAATCTGTTCCGATCAATCCTAATCCACCATTGACCAACGCAATGACGCTGATAAAAGCGATCATCAATCCACCGATGCTCGCTGCAAGCTTTACTCCATTGACGGCGCCGTCTGAAATCGCTTCAAAGACGTTCGCCTGGCCGGACTTTTCGAGCGACACGGTTTCGTTCAGCTCAGAGGTTTCTGTTTCCGGCTCCAACAGCTTGGCCATAACAAGGGAAACGAAGGGCACGCTGAAGATGGCAATCAATAGATACGTCAAATCAATGCCCATTTCTACATAGCCGACGAGGATCGCCCCGCTGGCAGAGGCTGTTCCCCCGACCATGATCGCAAAGGTTTCCGATTTGGTCATACGGCTCAAGTATGGCTTCACCAGGAGAGGCGCTTCGGCAACTCCTAAAAAAGTATTCCCAACCGCGCTGAATGATTCGACCTTTGAGGTTTTCAACAGCTTTCCAACGATCGTGCCGAGGAACTTCACTATAACCGGCAGGATACGGAGGTAGTATAAACCGGAAATAAGGGCGGAAATAAAGATAAGGGCACCTAAGACATGGATGGCAAATACAAAGGTGACGCCTGTTTCTGCAAGCAGTGGTCCAAAGACAAAATCGATGCCGGCCGAGCTGTAATCAATGATGTGCTGGATGAATAGAGCAGCCTTTTTCAAAGCGGCTTGACCGATAGAAATGTTCAGCATCGTATAAACGAACAGCCCTTCAATCAATAAGCCGGTCAGGATGGTCCGCCACTTAATGTTTTTTCTGCTGCTGCTCAACAGCCACCCCAGTCCAATAAGGGCAGCGAGTGAGAGCAGTCCGGTGATGATCTGCATGATGTAGTCCTCCCTGAAAATGACGGATCCCTTAAGGTGATTAGACGTCAGACGACAAAAAGGCCTCTTTCCTTTATACAGAAGGAAAGAGGCCTGGGGATCCAGCTGTGCATAGAAGATCCCCGTCTGTTCTTTCCTTATAGTCCGGCTCTTTACGGCAGCCGGGTAGAAACTTGCGGACCATATTTCCGCATGTATATAAGGAATCCGTTTGAAATGATATGTCTCGCATTCTAGCAGAATCAGAGAATGCGAACAATGGATATCCGGGAAGTTGTAAAATTGGGAACTTTCAATCCCGCATCCTAGAAAAGGAGCGCAGCTACAGGTACAGCCGCGGCTGCGAGGACAGGGATGACTGATGTCATAGAAAAGCTCGGACGGGCCGGGGCAAGAAAACCAACCGGGTTATCCGCTGGTGAGGCGAGGTAATGGACGAGCCGGCTCCATCGGCTCTTTTGTCGTGGGATATCCGGTACATCGACATCGTATTCGGCCAGCTTTTGGGCAAGTTCTGTGTGATCATGTGTCTTATTTTTCACAGGTCTTCCACCTCCAGATGCGTTTTTAAAGTTTGAATGGCTTGGTGAAGTCTCGATTTTACAGTCCCTAAGGGGATGTGAAGGATGGCTGCGATCTCTTTTTGAGGAAGATCATGGTAGTAGTAAAGGAGAATCACAGCCCTCTGCAGATCTGGAAGTTCGCTGACTGCCTGCTGGACCGTAAGCTTTTCAGCAGGGTGCAGTGAACTTTCTTGTGAGGGAACTAAAAAGGGCAGCAGGCTCCGCCACTTTTTTCTCCGGTTCAATTTATTAATCATTAAACGGTACGCGATCTGAAATAAATAGGATTTCAAGGCACCTTTAGACGGATCATATTGGTGCTTGTTTGTCTGCAGGCGGAGAAACGTATCCTGGACGATATCGACACTGAATGGTTCATCTCTCGTATAACGGTAAATAAACGAATACAATGGCCCGTGAAAGGCGGTATAAATCTGTTCAAAAGCCTCTTCATTCCCCAACTGCCATGCCTCCATAACGGCTTCCGGCTGGTTCACGAAGCTTCACCCATCCGGGCACGGACAGACTTCAACGTCCGGCTGAGGCGGCTGAATAAATAAAGGAAAACGACAATCGTCCACGCCTGTGCCTGATTCGTAAAAAACTGCACATAAGGATTTTCAACGGTCGCGCCTGAACTGATCATCACGTTAAGAACCTGTACGCAGATGATCGTATAAACCGCCAAAACGACAGTTAAGGTATCAAAAACATTCCAGCGTAAAAAGAGCTCTGTTTTCTTGTAATCAATCTTTCCGTTGCTGCGGACGATATACTTCTTTTCCATCGGAATCGTGACAGACAGTATGACCACCAACCAGACAAACATGATACCCATCGAAATGATAAAACCGATGCCCATTCCAAGTCCTCCTTTGATCTCTTCTAACAACTATACCAATGAGGAAGAGGAAAAGTTCGCGTGAAAAGGAAAAAATTGTTTTATTTTTCGCCTTCTGAAATAATGGAAGGAAAATAGGGAGGGAGAGTGAGATATGTTGGAACGAATGGATACATTCTGTCTTCATGTTCGTCATCTTTCAGAAGCAAGGCGGTGGTATGAAAGAATCTTAAATGCTCAAACGGCTTATCAGGAGGAAGATTACTGTGTACTGACTATTGGCGGCGGCGCGCCGTTGACGTTGGAAGAGGGCGAAGTAAAGCCGGGGTCCAGCTACCCGATTTTTTACACAAAGGATTATGAAGGTATGTATATGTACCTGCAGGAAAAAGAAGTGAAAGTTGGAGCGAAAAAAGAGGATGAAGCCAGACAGTACTTTGATTTTTATGATCTGGACGGCAATAAGCTGCAGGTGTGTTCCTATGAGTCATGAAGGGGGTATTATTGGAATGACAGACGCCTATATCCTATGGTTACCTGGTTACATCCAGCGGTGATGATGAATTGAGCACCTACCTGAAGAAAGAAGTACATCAGCCGGTGCGGTAAAAATCCTTCGATTTAATACTTCCGTAAACCACAAAGGGCCTTCATCCATGTATAATAGAGGAAGAGAGAAAACGGGAACAGTGCCTTTGTTTCCGGTCGTTCTTGGACAATACTGGAGAAGAAAAGGAGGCCCTGCATGCGACACGATATACAACCGAATGAGCGCGCTTTTTCAACGAAAGAAGTGGCTGAAGAAGTAGGGATCGCAACTACTACCGTTCGTCGTTATGGGCAGATTCTTGAACGGAATGGATACGAGTTCTTTAAAGATGGCGACAGGCGGATCTTCGTCGCCTCGGATATAGAAGCCTTAAAGGAAATCCGCGATACGGACCTCCCACAGGATGAACAGGCAAGAATCGTCGTGGAGGAGCAGAAGGAGAAATTGAAGGGGTACACAGAAACGGCGCTGACTGTATCGGATACATATTCCTCTGCTCTTGGAAATCCCGGTCAGACCGAGGAACTCCTCAAACTGCTTGCCGGAGAGCTCGCCGCCTCAAGAGAAATGAATGTCCAGTTGAAGCAGGACATGGCCGAGCTGAAAAACACGGTCTCCCGTCTGCAGCAGGATCACCACGTCATCAGCTCAGGTGTCGGTAACTTTTCACAGAAAACCCATACGAAGCTTGACCGGATGATGGAAGATCAGAAGCAGCAGTATGAAGAGATGCTGGAGAGAGAAAAAGAAAAAAGTGAACTGCTTAAAGAGGAACTTCAGACGATGCGTGCCGAACAAAAGCAGGAATGGCAGGCACAGAATGATTTCAACCGCCGTCTGGAAGTCACCGTAAAAAACACTAAAGGTCCCTGGGAAAAGCTGTTTTCCCTGTTTCGAAAATAAATCGAGCGGGAACGCTCTTTAACGTAAAGAAGGCGCAGCTGTTTTGTGAAGGTAGAAAGGACGGGCTGGACGTAACGGGTTTTGGACAAAAAAAGGGGGATCTCATTGATTGAAAATCTTCTTTGGGGCGGTACGCTGCTCCTCGTCGTAATGTTGATGGTGTTTGTGGACATTAAAAGGGAAGGGCACCACAGAAGCCATCCCAGCCGCCTGCAGATTCCCGAAGACCAGCCGGAACAGAGTACGATTAGCAAAGGAAGTACCCGGAACTGACAAAAAAACCTGTTGAAAAAAGATGCATCTCCCGCTGAGATGTTTCTTTTTTTATGGTCAAGCCTGGTCGAAAGGTTCGCAGGTCAACACGAAGGATGGTTGTCGAATGGAAGTATTCACGGAGAAAGTGCTTTACATAGCTTTGTTCATTTTAGTCATCCATACCATTGAAACGCTGGCGTATGCGGTGCGGATGTCAGGTGCAAGAGTGGGCCGGATCGCCTCAGCTCTTGCCTTGTTTAATTTGATGGTCATCGTTTCACGGATGGCCAATATGATGCAGCAGCCATTTACCGGAAGTTTGATTGATGCAGCTCCGGTCGAGAACACACTGGCTTTTGTTGAAGATCAATATCGAATCATCATCGGAGCGTCAACGGTGGGGACACTGGCCGGGATTGTCCTCCTGCCCACGTTTATTGCTCTTTTTTCCAGAGCCATCGTCCATTTATCCAACAATGGAGGATCTGTTCCGGTGCTGTTAAAGACGTTTACAACGAAGGATTATTTCAAGAGGGGCCTTCATCTATTCGCGCTTCCAAAACGGAGTTACTTAAAGGGCTTTTCGTTATCTAACATTCCGAAGCGCTTGTTTTTTGTCAATATGTTGGTAACGTCCATTTATACGATTGGAGTCCTCTCGGCACTCTATGCAGCGCTTCTGGCTCCGGACAGAGCATCAACAGCGATCATGGCATCCGGACTCATCAACGGCGTGGCGACCATTCTGCTTGTCGTATTCGTAGATCCGAAAATTTCAGTGATGGCGGATGATGTCATCCAAAAGCGCGGAAGCTACAGCCAGCTGAAGAACGTATCCCTGCTTATGATTACGTCACGGCTGCTTGGAACACTTCTTGCTCAGCTGCTGTTCATACCAGGAGCTCATTACATCGCCTGGTTTACGAAGTTTATCGTTTAATGAAAAGGAGAGATGTGGATGATGTTTACGTTTGTTCCTTTGACCATGGACCTGGTGGATGAGATTGGTGCTTGGGATTACGAAGGGTTCGTTGAACAGGTAATCATGACCCCTTATTATGAATCGTACAACGGCGACGGAATACTGAAGGGCCCTGGCGGCTGTGATGGTTATGCCGCTCTTTTCGATGGAAAAACGGTGGGGTTGTTCGAATTTACTCAAAAGAAGGATTTCCTGGAAATCGGACTCGCCCTGAAGCCTGAGTGGATCGGGCGGGGATTCGGAGAGACCTTCGTCCGTGAAGGGATCGCTTTTGGTGTTCAACAGTATGAGGGGATTTGTTCAATTATCCTCACTGTTTCCGTGGAAAATGAATCCGCAGTGACGGTCTATAAGAAAGCAGGTTTTTCCATCGTACGTGAACGGGCCGGTGAAGTGGAGATGGAAAAGTTTATAAAATAAAACCCGCTTGTCGTGTGGGTGATCACGTTCCGCTAATCGGTGGATGCTTGCTGCGGGCACGGCTTTAGTTCGTGCTGCTCCCGCAGGCGTCACCACCGAACGCTCCTCGTGACAGTCACATAGTGAGTTGATAAAAAGGCCGGACTTCTGTTGAACAGAAGTCCGGCCTTTTTATATTGCCCCATAAGGAATGACATTTGCTCCCATAAGAACCTTGTACCACAGGATAACATGCCGGATGTCTCACGATAGGGAATTCAAAATCATTTCGTATAAAGGTATGGTGTACGCATGCCTGCAAGAACAGGAAATGTGCAACCTTCACACAGCCGGAGATGGGCGAAGGAGAGCCTTTTTTGATTCCGGGAGGTGCGAAGACTGTTCCACTCCTGCGGAAAAACGAGCGGCCGAGGCCCCACAGGGTGGTTTTCCCGAGGAGGCTCGGACGTTCGTCCGCGGAAAGGGAATGGTCTGCGCGTCTGGAGGCATTAGAAAAACATGAGGCATTTCTATAAGCTGACGCAGTGCATTATGAACCGGGTTTTTTACTGCATCTGTTGTTCGTGCAGGTGGAGCTTGGTTTCTTTCGGTTTCGTTT
The DNA here is from genome assembly GCF_947311855.1 of Halobacillus sp. Cin3. Taxonomy (NCBI): domain Bacteria; kingdom Bacillati; phylum Bacillota; class Bacilli; order Caryophanales; family Bacillaceae; genus Halobacillus; species Halobacillus sp. Cin3. Next base: position 130,697 of record NZ_CAMZMV010000001.1, read on the forward strand.
CGGCGATGATTTTTCCTCTGCGGATCGACCAGCGGACAGCGGCCTGTTGTCGGACGGCTTCATATTCATCAGCCGCATCCAAAACGATCAGGTTGGCAGGTCTTCCTGGGTGGATGCCGTAGTTCTCATCCAGATTGAGAATGTCGGCACTGTTCTGAGTGATGAAATCCATCCCCCGGACAATCTGGTCATAGCCCGTCAGGTGGGAAAGGTGCAGTCCCATATGAAGCACTTGAAGCATATTTCCTGTTCCGAGTGGATACCACGGATCGAAAATATCATCATGTCCGAATCCGACATTGATTCCAGCTTCCTGAAGCTCCTTGACTCTTGTCAGTCCCCGTCGTTTCGGATAGCTGTCAAACCTTCCCTGCAGGTGGATGTTGACGAGCGGATTGGCGATGATATGAATGCCGGAGAGCTTGAGCACACGGAACAACTTCGATGTATAGGCGTCGTTGTAGGAGCCCATCGCTGTCGTATGACTGGCCGTGACTTTATGACCGATGCCGCGCTCAAGGGCTTCAGTCGCCACCACTTCGACAAACCGTGACTGTTCATCGTCGATTTCATCACAGTGGACATCGACGAACCTGTCATATTTTTCTGCGAGATCAAAAGCGATTTTTAACGACTGAACGCCATACTCTCTTGTGAATTCGAAGTGGGGGATGGCTCCGACGCCGTCCGCACCTAACTGCAGCGCTTCTCCAAGGAGTCCGGCTCCGTTTTTATACGAAAGGATGCCTTCCTGTGGAAATGCGACAAGCTGAAGGTCCACAAAAGGCTTCATTTCCTGCTTTACTTCAAGCAGCGCCTTCAAGGCGGTCAGGTCAGGGTCTGTCACATCGACATGTGTTCGTACGTGCTGGATGCCATTGGCGATCTGCATGGAGAGCGCCTGTTCCGCCCTTGATTTGACATCCACATGAGTCAGCTTTTCTTTTCTCTCCGACCAGCGCTGGATGCCCTCAAAAAGGGTGCCGCTGTGGTTCCAGTCCGGATCTCCGGCTGTCATTGTTGTATCCAGGTGGATATGCGGCTCTACAAATGGGGGGAGGACAAGGTTCCCACCTGCATCCAAGGTCTCGCCATCATAGTCATTCCCAGCGTCCTGAGTAACGGATGTAATTCGTTCGTCATCTATTTTTATTGTCCAGCTTCCATCTTTACCCCTTAATCGTGCATTGGTGATGATCATATAACCTCTCCTTTATTCTCTTTCATATCATGTGCGGCGGCTTTCTGTGTCAGTTTTGTTAGGAGGATGTAGACAAGTGCTGCCCCGGCAAGAGCGTTGACAGGTGCCATTCCCGGAACGAACTGGGAGGCAGCCACACCGGCTGCCCAGGCGGCAAGTCCCTGCCAGCGAAAGTTTTTCAGTGGTGTATCCTGATACGCATGCTTCCGGTAGTTCAGGAAGTAATCAGCAAGCAGCACGGCACCAATCGGCGGCAGGGCTGTTCCCAGGACTGTCAGCCAGCTGACGAAGTTGTTATACAGCCACATCGCAAGCAGTGTCCCGACTACTCCGTTGAAAATAACCACTTTGTTTTTCGTGATTTTCGTAATGCTTGAAAAACCGAGTCCGGATGCGTAGAGGGCGTTGTCGTTGGTTGTCCAGATGTTCAAACCGAGAACGAGGATGGCCGGAATGATCAGCCCCTGCGTGAACATCACTTCAGAAATGTCCGCCTTGCCTGTAGCCATCGCTCCGACTGCCCCGAACAGGAACATGAGCGAGTTTCCGATGAAAAAGGCAGCCACAGTACTGATGACGGCCGATTTCTTTGTTTTCGAAAACCGGGTGAAATCTGGTGTCAGCGTCCCGGCGCTGATAAAGGATCCGATGCAGATGGTTAAGGCAGCCGTCAGACCTATCGATTGTTCCGGTGTGTACTGCCAAAGACTGTCCATCCCTCCCATATCCTTCGTTGCCTGGAACACAGAAAAGCTTCCCAGCACAGTAATCATCGGCACAGCGATAAAGCTGAGCAGCATAAGGGCTTTCATTCCGAAAAAGGCGGTTGCTGTCATAAGAAGGCCGGCACCGGCAATCAACCAGACCATATCAAGGCCTGTTGCCTGATGTACCGGGAGGGCGAACATGACAACACCGACACCGAACCACCCGACCTGTGTTCCTCCAAGGAGAAACGAAGCCAGGTATGAACCTTTTTCTCCAAACGCCCAACGGCTCAACAGGTGTGTGGAAAGCCCGGTTTTGGCGGAAATATAAGCGAGCCCGCCTGTATAGGCTCCTAATATCAGATTTCCAAGCAGAACAATCATTAAAAACTGTGGAAAGGTCAACCCCATTCCGAGCGTCCCTCCGGACCACATGCTCGCCGAAAAGAACGTCAATCCCATCATGACCATCAGCATTTTCCAAAACCCCTGCCGTTCCGACTGCGGGACGGCGGTTAATGCATAATCCTTCATATATCATTCCTCCAGTATCTTTGTGTAAGACACTGGTACCAGGGAGCGGAAGGGGTCAGGAAACGAAAAAAAGCTTCCTGCCGTTTCCGACAAGAAGCCTCCCAAACGTCACCAGAAAGAAGGGGCGTCTGCCGGCTTCTCTGGTGGTCGTTTCCTATACGCGCTGTCCTTGTCAGCCTCACGGGACTGAATTAAAGGTACCAGTATGATATTGCGTTCATTATGCCTTTATCCTTCTGCTTTGTCAACATCATTTTCTTAACTTTTCAACTTCAAGCGCTTTCATTAAAAAGGCAGGTGTCACCTTATGCTAAGATAGTATAAAAGAGTGATAAGGAAGAAAGGAGAAAATCTATGTCATCCATGTCTGAACGTTTCTATAAATTTGCTGATCAGGAGTGTGGCGGGTCAAGCCCTCTTTACCAGCATCTGGCTCAACAGATCGCTGAAGACAAAGAGATCCTTCAGCTTGCCGAAAAGGCTGCGGAAGGACAGCCTGTGCCCAACCTGCTGTTCGGAGCTGTGCATTACCTTTTAATGGTAGAAACCGAGCATTCACTGCACTCGTTTTATCCGACCTTTACGAGTATTCCCAAGCCGGAGGAGCAGGCTTATTCAGCCTTCAAGGACTTTGTCGCTACGTATAAAGATGAGATCCAAACGCTTATGCAGGAAAAACGTGTGCAGACGAATGAAGTACGTCGGTGTGCCTACCTATACCCTGTCTTCTGCCACATCGCAGCCCGTACGAACCGTCCGCTCGGCCTGATTGAAATCGGCACGAGTGCGGGACTGCAGCTGCTTGTAGACCGTTATTCTTACAGCTATGGCAGGGATACAATCTATGGTTCCGCCCGGTCCCAGCTGCATCTTTCGTCACAGATCCGTCATGGAACGCTCCCGTCTTTCCTACAGCGGCCTCCGTCCATATCAACAAAAATTGGTGTGGATCTCCACATTTGTGATGTGACGAACGAGGAGACGATGATGTGGTTGAAGGCGCTTATCTGGCCGGAACACAAAGAAAGACGTGAAAATCTGGAACAAGCGGTGCAGGAGCTCCGGCTGAATCCGCCGGACTTTTTTGAAGGAGATGGCGTGGATGTCCTTCCGAAGCTTGCCAGGCGTGTTCCAGTAGAGGAGACGCTGTGCATTTTTCATACCCACGTCGCCAATCAGATGCCGGATGATGGAAAACACCTTCTTCATAAACGCCTTATGGATATCAGCAGTACCCGCCCTGTGTTTCATATCTATAACAATATGAGGGATGAAAATCTTCATATGGATGTTTATGAGAACGGGAGAATTGAAACCCATACCATTGGAGCGACAGACGGCCACGGCCGCTGGTTCGACTGGTTTCTTGAAGAACCCGTTCCAGAAAGGACAAAACAATGACGACGACTTTTGATAGGTTAACGGTTCCTACGGAGGAGCACGTCGCGGCCTTCAACCGCTGGAACAATGATGAGGAGCTCATCCCACTGATTCGTCCCAATAAAAACGCCGAAGAGCTGTCCGGCAGAAGCTCTATGACACTGGCAGATTTGGAAAAACGACTGAGCGACCATACGATTTTTCTGATCTATGAGGATGGAAAGCTTGTCGGCGAGATGAATTACATGATTGATCCACCGCACCTTTTCAAAAAAGAACCCCGGTCTGCATGGATCGGCATTACCATTGGTGAACCTGAGGGGCGCGGGAAGGGGATTGGTGCCCTCGCCATGACTTACATCGAGGGGAAAATCAAGGAAGCCGGGTTGAAAAGGATTGAACTCGGTGTATTTGAATACAACACAAGAGCCCGGCGTCTGTATGAAAAAATGGGCTACAGCGAAGTGGCGCAGCAAGCGGAGTTCACGTACTGGCAGGGACGGATGTGGGCAGACGTGCGGATGGAGAAGCAGATCATTCATATATAGGAGAGGTTGAGAAAGGAGCGGCCTGTCGGCAGCTCCTTTTCTATATCTCACTCTTCTGTTTCTTTGAAAAAAACGTGTACACAACATAAGCGATAACAGCCACGACCCCGATGTTTTTGAACGTCGTATATCCAATGTCACCTTGAACGATCTCAAACACAATAAATCCAAGTATAACCAAGCCTCCGAGCGCTATAAGGATAGCTTTCGTTTTCTTTTTCATAGCATCCTCCCTTTCCTTTTATTCTCCCCTACCCTTTCTGATGAGTAGTAAACAGAAATTGGAAAACAGGGAATATCCGTTCTTATGGAACCCTTCCCTGTCAATTTGTGATTTTTCTGAAAAAAGGGATTGCCAGGATGTGAAGAATTTGGCATAATTATTCTCGTCATTACTATTCAGGGGGTGGAAGGATGGAACAGGTAGTAGCCATTTGGAAAGATGAGAAAAATGGGCTCGGCATTATTGAGGTGAAAGATCAAGTGTTTGGTTCATCATTTCACCCGGTCTGTTATCAGAAAGAAAGCGAAGGAAACTACTCCATTATCAATGGGTTGTGGTATACGACCTATCACGGTGCACGCCAGTATTTCCGTGCGAAAACAAACCCTTATAGTGGATACGGGCGTATGCGCAAAATCCAGTAGCTCATCCTTTAGGGAGGCAAAGCTGTGAAGGGTAACACAAGGAAACTTCTGCCCAGCAGGTGGACGAATTCAGGTGCCTCTAAAATTTTACATATCACAAAAGTCTCTTTGAAGAAGTTTTCTTACCTGAATCAGGATATCCATAATCAACGATACAGGCCTCGGCTTTTTTTGCAGATTCATGGAATGATACGTGGCAGCACCCTCATGTATTTGATTTTGAACGAACCCCGGAGACTTCTCCGGGGTTTTTGTTATGAATATAAAGACCTAAGACATTTGTTTTAAATCTATGAAAATAGTTAAAAATGGTAGAAAAAACGATGTATCCATTGATTTTTTGTTCGTTATAAAGGAAAACGCGGCAAAATAAGACTTTTCTATTTGAAAAAAGCATTTTATAATGAACACAATCATTCGTTAAAACGAACAAAAAGAACGAGTTGTTCTGCTGAGCCTGTCATACAGGACTGCGGAACGAACCAATGGAGGTAATCGAATGGAAAATGTGGTACCCATCCCGTCTGTTCAGGATGACCGGCCGACGCTGAATATCCATGGCGTCAAACATACGTACATGAAACCGAGAATTACAGCATTCATTCCCGCCCACAATGAAGAAAAGTCCATCCGGGACTGCCTTGCCGGCCTCGGTGATCAGACGCTCCCAAAAGACGTGGAGCTTGATGTTATTGTCATCGCCGACAACTGCACAGACCGGACAGAAGAAGTTGCTCTCGCTGCAGGAGAAGAATTCAATCTTAATTTGAAAGTGTTGACGACCATCAATAACAAGCAGCGCAAAGTAGGCGCGTTAAACTCTGCCTGGAAGAGCATCTACGGTGATCCTCTGGACCTCTACGATAAGAAACCGAGTGTTTATGAGGAATTTTACAAAACCTCGGTCAAGGCGATCCTCGGGATGGATGCCGACAGCCGCCTCGCCCCGGATGCTCTGACGCAGCTCTGGGAAGGCCTGATGAGCGCCAGAAACATCGGCGGGGTGATGGCGAAGTATACGATGCGCATGCCGAAAAAGAAAAGCCTGATTTCTAAAGATGATGTTCATTATGAAGAAATGATTGCAAGCGGTCAATATGGCGGTCCGATGACGCGCTGGTGGACCCATCAGCAGAAGCAGGACATGGCAAGCTGGCTGCTTGATCTTCAGTACCGGGGGGGAAGCACCTATGTTCTCGGTGGGCAGGCAACGTTGTTCCGCCCGGAAGCTCTCCGGGACATTATTGAGGAAAACAAACTCGATGGTCCGTGGCAGGATGAAAGTGATGTAGAGGATATGCTGTTAACCTGGCAGATCCAGAAAAAGTGGAAAACACTCATCAGCCCCAAAGCCCGCTGTTTTGTAGATTCGATGCGTTCCTACCACACCTTCCGTCAGCAGCGGAACAAATGGCAGGGAGGGACGGTGGAACTTCTGACCAACAGCGACATCGGCGTGAAATCGAAACACCGTTCGAAAATCTGGCGTTCCCAAATTAAAACATTCATCGATTTGATGATCCGCCTGTTGTTCATCAGCCTTCTGACCGTATCGGTGGCAACCGATCAATTCTTCTGGTCGTGGATCTGGCTGACACCGATCATCCTTGCTTCTGTCCTGAATACGATTCTTGCCTTGAAAACACCGATGCACCGACCCATTGACGTCATTCTCGCCGGGTTATTGATCAGTCCTGAGATGTATATGTGGGTAAATTTTGTGACCTTTTCCCACGTCTGGCTCGGCAAGCTTTCCGCCCATAAAAAAGATGGATGGGCCATCCAATACAGTGCTGAGCGTGGAACAACGAGGAGTAAACTGGCGGAAGGTCTGGTCGGAATCGCAGCCGCTGTTGGAGTACTCGTCTATCTGGCCTTCCATTACCGTGACTTCCTGACAAGCACCCCTGTTCAGGAAGCGGTGTACCCTTATCTCGACACAGGCTGGGTGATGTTAACCGTACTTACCATCTATACCTCATTGTTAATGGCGTACCAAATCTGGACGCTTCGTGGAAGACACACAGCATAATCACTTGAATTAAAGGAGGACGTTAGGATGAAAGTAAAAAAAGCGATTATTCCAGCAGCGGGTTTTGGGACGAGGTTTCTTCCAGCAACGAAAGCGCAGCCGAAGGAAATGTTGCCCATTGTTGACAAACCGACCATCCAGTACATTGTAGAAGAAGCCATCCAAGCGGGTATCGAAGAAATCATCATTGTGACAGGAAAAGGGAAGCGGTCGATCGAGGATCATTTTGACACGGCTTTCGAATTGGAAAAAACGCTGCTGGATAAAGGCAAGCAGAAACTGCTGGACCAAGTCCGTTACACGACCAATCTCGCTGATATCCATTACATTCGGCAGAAAGAGCAGAAGGGACTCGGTCATGCAGTCTGGTGTGCCCGCCACTTCATCGGTGACGAGCCGTTCGCTGTGCTTCTCGGTGACGATATTATGAGGAGTTCGAGACCGGGCATCCGCCAGCTGATGGATATTTATGAAGAAACACAGTTCCCGGTCATCGGTGTGAAAGCTGTACCGATGGAAGAGACCCATAAATACGGGGTCATCCAGCCGGCTGCCCAGCAGGGACGGTGGTACGATGTGGAAGGCTTTGTTGAAAAACCAAAACCGGGAACGGCCCCGTCCAATATGGCGATCATCGGCCGCTACGTCCTGACCCCTGAAATATTCGCCTTCCTGGACCGGCACGAAATCGGAGCTGGTGGGGAAATCCAACTGACGGACGCGATTGACCGTCTGAACGACATCCATTCTGTCCATGCCTGGGAGATGGAGGGGCGTCGCTATGATGTAGGGGAGAAACTTGGGTTTGTCCAGACCACGATTGATCTTGCTCTTGAACGTGAGGAGCTTCAGGAAGACCTGTATCAGTATATGAAGAAAGTGGTCGAAAACTATGAAATCATGCGGATGAAAACACAGATTTCGTAAATAAGAACCGTTTCTGTCTGTTCACAGACAGAGACGGTTTTTTAGATTGCCGCTTAACAAGCGTATGAAAATGAGGCCCCGGGCCATGGCTGATCCATGTTACGATGGAAACAGGCTGGAAAATGTAGATGCTTCTTATAAGGAGATAGGGAACATGGACAACTCCTACGCGGTCGGGTGGGGAACGCTCGCCTTGATCAACGCCGGCCTCGCTCAGGGGAGAAATCGGACAGGATTGTATTGGTTTTTGTTATCGCTCCTGCTTGGTCCGCTGGCGATATTGATTCTTTTATTCGTAGAAAAAAGGGGAGGGTGATCTTAAAAAAGTACGCTGGCTCCCGTTCGAAATGGACGACATACATAAAAAGATAGATAACCTGATGATGAAAAGAAAGAAGGAGGGACATCAATTGTGATTGTCGGTCGGATTGTATTTGTTTTAGGATTGTTTTTTGTGTTTTTTAGTGCGGTCGCTGCGGTTGTGATGCTTTTTACGGGCAGGGGAGGATCTGTCCTTCCGTGGTTTGGTCTGTTGAATGGCTTCATGGCCATGGGCGTCGGCGACCTTGTTATCAAAGCGAATCAGACGGTGGATTAGGTGATGATGATGGGTGGATTTTTCGTTCTTGTAGGTGTAGGTTTGTTTTTATATGTCGTCTTTACCGTGAGTTACATGGATAAAAAGATGAGAAAGCAGGAAAGGGATATAGAGGAAGTGAAATCTCTTTTAAAAGTAGTGATTAAAGAGCAGGAGCGGCGCAGGGAAGGAACATACTGGAGGGAGTGAATGCTGTGAATCTATGGATACTCATCGGGGGCGGGATTGTGCTCCTCTTTACCCTGGATTTTTTGTTGAAAAAGCTGTTGGGGATAAAGAAGACCCGGTACGTGCAAGAAACATCAGGAAAAAAAGCTTACCAATGGGTGAGAGGTGTGGCCGCCGTTGTCTTTGTAAGTCTTCTCTCGCCTGTCCTTTCTCTGGAGTCTACCTTTTATCTAAGGGTATTCTGGGTCAGCTTTCTTGTCATCATGACAGGCATTGAGGTTTGGTTTGAATACCGATACATCAAAATATCCAGGCAGTTTATCAAAACACTCGCCCTCGGGTCGGTGTTGATCACTTTTGCCCTATTCATCCATTAAATTAGGAAAGGCGGGAAAGAGGATGAAGCTTGAAAATGCCGTTTTTTTGAATGCGGAAGGATGTTTGGAAAGAGGCGGGTTTCGCATAGTGAACGGGAAAATCACCTTTCAACCTGACGCTCAGGAGGAAGAAGTGATGGATTGTGAGGAGTACATCATTGTGCCTGGATTAGTGAATGCCCACTTTCACAGCTATTCCCCTTTAGCAGCCGGGTTGATGAAAGAGATGGCTATTCAGGACTGGGCTGGTGATTCTGACCAGGGCCGCATCCAGCAGCTGTTTTTTGATTATCTCGATCATTATATGTCCCAAGAGCTTTTCTATAAGGTGGCGCAGAAGAGTTACATCGAAATGGTGAAAAGCGGGATAACCTTCGTGAGCGACTCGGATCCCGGCCCATCTCCGTGGCAGCTGAGTGAAGCGGTGAACGAACTGGGAATCCGGGGAATCGTAGATACATATGAAGAAATCGGGGAGTATCATAACAAAATCAACGGACGAGTGATGTTCGGAACGCACTTGCTGGAAGAGGAAGACGTGACCGAAGAGGAACTGCTAAAGCTGCAAAATGAGAAAGAAGCGTACAAGGCGGTCCGGATGACCCACTGCATGGAAAACAAGTGGCGCCACGACCTTGTTTACGAGGCGTTCGGCCGGTCCAGCGTCGAGCTCTATCAGGAGCGCGGCCTGTTGGATGAGGAGACTGTCCTTTTTCACGGTGTCTATCTGTCTGAAAAAGATATCGAAAGGATTGCAGATCATGAAAGCTCCGTTGTGCACTGTCCGTTATCCAACCTCGACACCGGAGCAGGGGTGGCGGATGTTCCTCTTATGATTGAAAAAGGGGTGAACGTCTCTCTCGGCACCGATTTCGTCCACACGAATATGTGGGACCTTATGAAGATGGTGTATTACGGATTGAAAATCCACCAGCCGGTCGACCGCTTTTCCGCCGTAGACGTGTGGAAGATGGCAACAGAGAACGGCGCGGCCGCGTATGGAATGCGGGACAAGCTGGGCCGGATCGCAGAAGGCTTTGAGGCGGATCTTGTGTTCATCAGAAAAAATGAATATACAGGCACTTTCTTTGAGAACGAACGATTTTCCGATGCTCTCCACAACCTGTTATTCCAAACGAGGGACGAGGATGTGGCGCACGTCATGGTCAAGGGGGACTGGGTGATGAAAGATAGAAGGATGACGAACATCGATGAAAAGGAAATCAATGAGGCATTTGTAGAAATACGTCAGGAATTCAGGGAATATGTGGCCCAGCGGGAGCTATCCTGATGCAGGCGGTCCTGTTTGATCTGGATGGCACGCTGCTTGACCGGGACGCTTCTGTACGGATGTTTATTACCAGGCAGTATGAGAGATGGCAGGAGGCGCTCAGCATCATTCCTAAAGAAACATACGTGCAGCGGTTTATCGAACTGGATGACCACGGATACGTTTGGAAAGATGTTGTCTATCAGCAGCTGATTGAGGAGTTTGATATCAAAGGTGCAGCGTGGGGAGAATTGCTGGACGACTATTTGAAACATTTTCAAGATTCTTGTGTACCCTTTCCTTTTCTCATTGAAATGGCAGAGGGTCTGCAAAGCAATGGGTGGAAGCTCGGAATCATAACAAATGGACACGACCCCTTCCAAATGGACAACATGGAGGCGCTCGGCATCCATTCTTATATGCAGGAAATTCTTATCTCCGAATCTGAAGGCGTAAAAAAGCCGGATTCAGCCATTTTTAAAAGATCGGCCCGGCGTCTGGGAGTGCCGGTGGAAGCCTGCGTATTTGTTGGCGACCATCCGGAAAAAGATGTCCAGGCAGCAGCAAAAGCAGGTATGAAAACCGTTTGGAAGAAGAACCCGCTTTGGAAAACAGCAGAAGCCGATGCTGTGATCACCGGATTAGAGGAAATTCCTGTAGTGCTGCGTAACTTACTGAAAAAAGAGAAAGCGGATATCATTCAAGGGCACTGTCCCGGTCTGTCTGTGCATGCTATGGAAGGATATGAGCTTGGTCAGAACAATGACGTCTACCTCATCAATGTGAAGTATGTGTTCCGCTTTCCGAAATACAAGGAAGGGGTTCAGAAGCTCATTCAGGAAACGCGTGTCCTTGATCATATTCAAGGGAAACTCCCTCTTTCTATTCCTGAACCTGTATACAGGTTTTTGGATGATCAGGAGCCGGAGAATGCTTTTGCGGGCGTCCGGTGGATCGAAGGAGAGCCATTGTGGCCTGAGGATATGGAAAGACTCGAGGAGTCCTTGCAGAAACACATCGCAGGACAGTTGTCCTCGTTCCTCTGTAGACTTCACAACATACCGACCGAACGTAGGACAGTAGAGAAGACGACAGCGGAACAGATAAAAGCTGACCTTGAAACGTTATATGCAGACATCCAGCATCGATTGTTTCCTTTCATGTGCGGCCCTTCCACGATAGAGGTGAAAGATACTTTCGAAACCTTTTTTGAGCAGGAACGGTTTACGTTTTCCACAACGCTCATTCACGGAGATTTTGGTCCGTCCAACCTGCTCTGGGATAAAAAGAGCAGGCAGGTCACAGGTGTGATAGACTTCGGAGAAACAGGCATCGGCGATCCTGCCTATGATTTTGCAGGTCTTCTGTCCGGTTACGGCGAAGCTTTTGTTAAAGAGGCATTGTCTCTGTATCCAGGCGGGGCGCAGATGTTTGAACGTGCCCATTTCTATAAACAGACGTTTGCTTTGCAGGAGGCGCTCTACGGTCTGAACTATGGGGACAGGGCGGCTTTTGAAAGCGGAATGAGCAGGTATCAGTGATGGAAAAAGGAGGGGAATGCATTGGTCAACTATCATAACCGTACGTTTGTATCCGTCGAAAACAGCCCAGGTGGGGAAGTTTCGTCCAAAACACAGTTTACGTATTACCAGGAGGGCCGCATCCTTTATGCGGATTATGCAGGTGGAGATATTATCAAAGGGCGGCTGATTGGAATTGTCCATGAGGATGATACGCTCGAATTCAGATACAACCATATCAACACCGATCATGAAATCAGAGGAGGTAAGTGCCGGTCTGTGCCGCACATCAACGAAGATGGACAGCTGGAGCTGCATGAACAATGGCAGTGGATGGACGAGGAACAGACAACGGGTTCGTCCATCATTAAAGAGGTCGAGTCACGGGAGCTGCACCGTACATTTAAAGAGAAGAACCTGTAAATGCACGATCGAGGGGAAGAAAGAAGGCACGATCACGGACAGCCCGGGATCGTGCCTTCTTTTTATTCCTTTACATACTTTTCAAAATGCCGGCCCCAGTGCGGCTGAGTTCCGTCCGCATCCTTAAATCCATAAACGTCGGAAAGTCCCCACGTACTCAGTGCCTGTCCGTTAAACCGGGCGGCATCCGGATCGAGTACGAGGTTTTTCAACGCCTCTCCAATGTAAGCCGGCGATTCAGAGGCGATGAAGTGAGGATCGACCTCGGCGCCCTCCCTCCAGTTTTCCTCTGTCACACCAAAGTGTTCCAGCATCGCTTCGGAACGGAGGAACCCCGGTGTCAACGAAACAGTGGTAATGCCAAAGGCTTTCAAATCCTCCGCCATCGCTGCGGCCATGTGGATGTTCGAGACTTTGGCAAGGCTGTAATAAAAACTGCCGCGGTAATTGTAGTCGGTGCCATCCGTTATTTCTACAATCAAACCGGAGCGGTTCTTTTTCATAAGCGGTACAGCATGATGAGCCGTAATGATGTGAGCCTGCACAGCCTGATTCAGGAGCTGCAGCCCTTTATTCATATCATGTTCCGCGATATCTTTTCCCCATTCAGTCAGCGGGTCTCCGCCCCAGATATCATTGACGAGGATGTCGAGTTTTCCGTCTTGTTCCTCTTCAATCTTTTGAAAAAGTTTTTGAACATCTTCTTCTTTCGTGTGGTCGACTTTGACGGGGATGCCTGTCCCGCCGGCTTTTGTAACAAGTTCCGCACTTTCTTCAATCGTTTCCTTCCGCCCCATCGGGGATTGTGCTTCTCTTGTTGTCCGTCCGGTGACGTAAACGACAGCTCCGGCTTCTCCGAGTTTGACAGCCATTGCTCTGCCTGCTCCCCGGGTTGCTCCTGCTACTACAGCGATTTTATTGTTCATGGTCATATAATCTTCCTTTCCTTTGCGTTACCTGTATCCTACCTTTAATCTATGACAAAGAGTGTCATACTTAAAAAAGAGGAGGGAATTTTTTATGAAAGCAGAACGTTTGATAAAAATCCTTCTGCTTCTCCAGCATGGACAGACGATGACAACGCGCCGGATGGCTGAGGAGCTGGAAGTATCAGAACGGACCATCCACCGTGATATGGAATCCCTGAGTGCTGCCGGACTTCCGGTGTATGCAGAGAAAGGAAGAGCAGGGGGATGGAGACTCGTCGATCATTGGAAACAGAAGCTCAGCTGGTTGAAGGAACAGGAGATGCTGGCTTTATTTCTTCCACCAGCAGATAAAATCATACAGGATCTCCACATGGATGATAGCGGGGACGACCGAATGCAGAAGCTGCTTTTATCACTGCCTGAACATTCCAGAGAGGCGGCGCGGAATGTATGGTCCCGTATATATGTAGATATGGGCACATGGAAAAAACGGGGGGAGGAAACAGGTCCTTCTCTGGATATTTTGAAAAAAGCGGTCATGGAGGAGAAAAAGGTTCAATTGATTTACGAAAAAGCTGATGGGACGGTGACAGAGGGAACCATCTGCCCGCTCGGTTTGATTGCCAAGTCGAACCAATGGTACGTGGCTGCGCTGAATGATCAGGGAGAGTACCGGAACTATAAACACGCGCGGGTCCAAGCGGTAACAGAAACAGACGAAACGTTTGAAAGACCTGCTGACTTTCATCTGGCTTCCTATTGGGAAGCGTCTAAAAAACAGTTCACACGCAATCTTCCAAAGTATCCTGTTACACTCCGCGTTTCACCGGAGGCCTACCGCCGCCTCTTTTTTACTCCGCGTTTTGTCACGCCGGATGGAGAAGGCCGTAAAGGGGCTGATGGCTGGGTGGAGCAGCCATTGTTGTTCAACACAGAAGAAGAAGCGGCCGGTTTTGTCACAGGATTCGGCGGACAAGTGAAGGTGTTGAAGCCTGAAGCACTCATTGGAAAAATTAAAGCGAGAGCACAGGGCATTCTGGACCTTTATAAATGAATCTCAGAAAGGCATGAACCCTCCTGTTTTTTTGATATGATATAGAAGAAGGAAATGTCAGGAAAAGGGAGGACGAAAATCATGGGGAAAATAAAAGTAGGACTGTTGTTCGGCGGGAAATCCTCGGAGCATGAAGTGTCGCTTCAGTCTGCGAAAAACATCATGGAAGCGGTGGACCATGAACGGTATGAAGTGACGTTGATCGGTATTGATAAGCAGGGGGGCTGGCATTTAAGCAGCCCGGATAATTACTTAATTAATGAAGACCATCCGGACAAGATTGAGCTCCATATATCCAACAATAATGTTGCAGTGGTCCCGGGCCGGGAAAAGGATCAAATGATTTCCCTCACAGGATCAGAAGCATTGGAGCAGCTCGATGTCATTTTTCCGATCCTCCACGGCCCCTTAGGAGAGGATGGGAGTGTGCAGGGGATGATTCGGATGGCCAATCTTCCTTATGTCGGTCCCCATGTACTAAGCTCCGCGGTGTGCATGGATAAAGACATTACGAAAAAGCTGCTGCAATCAGCCGGGTTTCAAGTTGCTGACTGGTTGACGGTGAAACGTTCGGCATCAAGTGCTCCTTCCTTTGAAGAAGTAGAGAACAACCTTGGTGTTCCTTTCTTCATTAAACCGGCGAATCAAGGGTCCTCCGTCGGTGTCAGCAAAATCAGGACAGAAGCGGAGTATAAAGAAGGCCTGGACAAAGCGCTCCAGTATGACCACAAGGTAATGATTGAAGCGTTCGTGGAAGGCAGGGAAATCGAGTGTGCTGTGCTCGGAAATGATCATCCCGCCGCTTCCACCGCTGGAGAAGTGCTGCCCAACAGTGATTTTTATTCCTATGAAACGAAGTATATTGATGAAAACGGAGCGTCTCTGCAAATCCCCGCTGACTTGGATGAGAAGGTTATGGAGAACATCCGCACTCAGTCCGTACAGGCGTTTGAAGCTCTGGAATGCCAGGGCCTTGCACGGGTGGACTTCTTCCTGAAAGAGAATGGTGAGCTGATCATCAATGAGGTGAACACGCTGCCCGGTTTTACTAAAATCAGTATGTATCCAAAACTGTGGGAAGCGAGCGGTATTTCTTATCCGAAGCTGATTGAGAAGCTGCTGGATCTCGCCATCGAACGGCATCATCAGGATCAAGCATTGAAGAATACCGTTGACTAATCGGAGGAAGAACGCTTCATAAGCGAGGCTTCCCTTGTAATCAGAATCGCTGCGATAAGATGAAAGAACCAGTCCCATGGTGTGTAGAAAATCATAAGAGAAGCGGCTATCCCGACAAGGTTTCCTGCGATGGGAAGGCCGCTTTTTTTTGCGAGTAGAAGGACAAGCAAATGAACGGCTGCCATTACCGTGAACGAATAAGGAATGAAGATTAAAAACGATCCGTAAACGGGGACAATGGTCATAAACTCTATACTGCCGGTGATCCATTTTAGGACCTTGATCGTTTTCATAGTCGTGCTCCCTCCTTTCTCTTTCATTTAAAAGGGGGGAGGAAAAAGCGTCAAGGGAATGGACTGATATATTGGGGATTTCATTGATATATTTGGATTTTGATTGATATATCTCAAAAAAAATCGATATATGCCCCAAAAAATTGATATATCCACTATTTAATTGATATCCTTCCAAAAAGCCATAAAAAAGAAAGCCGTCTTTCAACCGCTCTCTCAGGCAAACCTGCTTTCCTTTACCTTCCACTGCTTATCTGAATCGATGACCCGGTTCAGTTTAGTGCAGAACGTTTCCGCTTCCAAGAGGGTCGCGAATGTTTTAGTCAGATGGCTGCTTGAATCTTTTAATGTTTCCACTTTCCCATTCCGTGTGCGTTCTATAAGGAACATCTTTGCTCAGCCTTTCTATATCAGCAGGTTTATTTACTATATTTATATAATATTGTCTCACGAATATGGATAGAAAGGAACAGCTCGATGTGTTTTGACATATTCCTTTAATATTGTAAAGGATCATGTAATAAAAGACATAAGAAAACCCTCCAGTCAAAGCTGGAGGGTTTTCTTATGGGTTACTTGGCTTTCTTCCAATAAGCAGCGTCCTTATTGGAGCGGGTTGGCGGAAATGTATCTCCACTGCTCAACTCAATATGTTTTTCATCTACCGTTACGTCCGCATCGTTCCCGCTGTTTACCAATCCGTCGAATTCGTACGTGCCGTTTTCAGGTGCTTTTTCTCCAGTCTTATAACGATCTGCCATCTCAAAAAACCCCTTTTCATTTATGTTTGTTACATAGAGAATATACCCATCTCTATTTCCTATAAACGTAAAAAACACATAGAAATGGAAGTTGTTTATTATTCGGGAAAAATGATTGGTGTAATTAAATGACAGCTGCGTATAAAGAGGGAGGAATAAAGATTCCGCTCCCGTGGTTTAGTTATATGGTGATGGTCGGTATGGTTCAGCCTCCATGTATCCTTTTCACTTACTTCCAAGGTATAAAAAAGGGTACCATGCCACAAAAATGTGCATACTTACGTGGCCTTGAATGCTGTGCTATGCTAGGTCTGCATCACCGAAACAAACCAGATTCAAGGAGGGAAGCGTGCAGGTGAAACCATCATAGGGACGATCGAAAGTTCGGAGGGAACGGACAGCAGGACGCCTGTGAAGCCTTGGTGATGGAATGGGACTCGGAAAGAGAGAAAGCAGAGGCCCTCTGCAGCCAAAGGCGGACATTGACGACAGCTCTACTTTGAACGAGCTCAATAGGCGGATGCCGTTTTACCTTTTCAGGCGGATTTATCCTGAACGATAGAGATCAGCTGTAACAAATCCCGGTCTGAATGGAATTTTCAGGTGCTTTAAACAAACCATATAGAGAGTAATCCTATCATTGATATTTAAAAGGAGACGATTGGAATGGAACCGATTCAAGCATTAAATCAAAGATACTCAACAAAGGAATTCGATCAGACGAAAAATATCTCTGCTGAAGAAATTGAAAAAATTAAAGGGATGCTCCAACTGGCCCCATCTTCTACAAACGTCCAGCCATGGCATTTCATTCTCGCAACGACAGAAGAAGGGAAGAAGCGTGTCGCCAAAGGTGCGGAAGGAATGTTCAGCTTTAATGAACCGAAAGTACTGGACGCTTCAGCTGTTGTCGTTTTCGCAACGAGAACCGAGATTACCGATGAATTCCTGCATCATATCAGTGAAAAAGAAGATCAGGACGGCCGATTTGCTGAACAGAAATTTAAAGAGATGAACCATAACGTGAGAAAAATGTTTGTGGATACCCACAAATATGACATGAAGGACCTTTATCACTGGTCTGAAAAGCAAACATACTTGAATGTGGGGAGCTTCCTGCTTGGTGTTGCTGAACTTGGTATCGATGCTGTTCCAATGGAAGGCATGGATATGAAAGCACTGGATGAGGAGTTCAATCTCCGTGAAAAAGGATTCACGTCCAGCGTAGTTGTATCGCTCGGCTACCGTACGTCTACAGACTTTAACGCGGATCTGCCAAAATCAAGACTGGATCAGGCGGAAATCATTGAGGAAGTGTAAGTATAGATAGAAATAAAAACAGGTAAGGCTGCGGCCTTACCTGTTTTTATTGATTGTTTTTCCATCATGAACTGGATTCCATAGAGGAGGGCGGGAGGATGGACGCAGATGAAATGCCTGATCGTATGGTTATACTTCTTCCATTTGTAGGCTGCTCCACTCCCAGCTTTCTGCTTTAAGGGAGGCATTGATGGTATTCAGGAGAGTCTTTCATCATCCATACCTATTTAACTTGCCGAAGGGGAATGTGAAATTCAAAGAATTGCTAGGAAGAATGGGTCGATTCAGTTGAAGAAAGTGGTCCGATGACGAGGCTGTTATAGGGTTTCTTAAGGTGCGTGCGGAGGTTCGCCTATGCTGGATATGGAGCTGCATTTAAAGAAATATACAAAAAAAGACTTCCCAAAAGGGAAGTCTTTTTCAACGAGTAACGATTACTTTTGAACGTTAGCCGCTTGTGGTCCGCGGTCGCCTTCAACGATTTCAAACGTTACTGTTTGGTTTTCTTCTAGAGTTTTGAAACCTTCGCCTTGAATAGCAGAGAAGTGTACGAATACATCGTCTTGTCCTTCTACTTCAATAAAACCGAAACCTTTGCTTTCGTTAAACCATTTCACATTACCTTGTAACATAAATTGTTACCTCCTGCGTGGATCTGATCCACATTGTATTACTATAATTGCTCTGCATATTCATTCCAGACGAAAGTCACTCAAAAGTTCCTTCTGCTTTCATTCCTAAACGAACAAGAATAATTAATTACTACTATAACAGCAGCTATGGGATAAGTCAACAACACAGAAAAAAATCCCGGCTTTTTTTAATAAATGGTTTGTTCAGGCTGAGGGTTAAACGTTAAAGACTTCTTTTAAGTGATGACGGAGTTCCGACACATATTTTTCGATATCCGGATTCTTCATAACATCATGCGCACCGAAGCTCTTCAACGGTTCAAGACCTACATATTTGTTCATATTGTGCAGGTGATCGAGAGCTCCTTCAATGTCCTGTCCCTTAAAGAATTTTTCCGAATCGTTGAATGCGTATTCCGGTGCATTCCATGTTGTGGAGAACATATATTTTCCTTCTATTAATCCACCGTGACCGTATTCGCCACCACCGCCGAAGAACACGCCGGGTTCATAAACGGCATCAATATAAGTTTTGAAAGCACCTGGAAGGCTGAACCAATTGATTGGTGTTTGGAAAATGATGGTATCTGCCCATTTGAACTTCTCCTGCTCTTCTTTCACGTCGTAGCCGTCTTGAACGACCGTTGTTTTGATATTGTAAGAACCTTCCAGGCTGTTGATGATTTCATCGAACAAAGTTTTATTTAAACGCCCTGGTGAAAAGGACCAGTATTCGTGTCCGTTAATGATGAGTATGTTTTCCATGATGATTCCTCCTAATGGTTATATAGTTCGAAAACCATCGAACTGTTATGTATAGTAGCACCTTTTGTTAGGTTTTGCAACGATTTATATCTTACGGAATAAGTGACCCACGGATGTGTTTATAACCATAAAAAAAAGAGCCGCACAGGCTCTTTGATCTCAAATATCTTCTTCTTTGACTACCGTAACAGCCTTTAATAACCCTGGGAATTTTTCGTCAACTTCATCTCTTCGTAGAGAATAGATATGCTCCTTTCCTTCAATTCTTGCTTTAATCAGTCCGGCTTCTCTCAACACTTTTATATGGTGGGAGACCGTTGATTTCGGCAGCATCAATTTCAGGGAATAGGCTGTGCAGTTATTTTCGATGCTTTCATCTAAACAACGAATGATTTTTATTCTATTCGGTTCACTTAATGCGTGAAGGACTTTGGTAAAAGGAATGGTTTCAATAGGTGGTTGATAAGGTGATTTCATACAGGTCATTTTAATGTGTTCATACTTGAAAAGCAAGCGTAGAGGTTTTAGGGGCGGGCTTTATTCGTTTGAGAATGCATACAGGGGATTCATGCTGAACGTTGTACGTCTGGTCAACTCCATTTATTTTATATTTTCAGAATAGGGCTAATATTTACTATTGTTGGAAGCGTCTTCATTTTTAAATACATTACTTATATACTGAAAACGGCAGGAATAAATAAAAACGGCAGAAATATTTCTCGGACGTTTTTTATTTTGCAACAAGAGAGGAGAAATTTATGTTGGAAAACAAACGTAAAGGATTGTTTCAAAAAGGATTGGATGTCATTGAACGCGTGGGGAATAAACTCCCGCATCCAATCACATTGTTTGCTGTCCTGGCTCTGTTGGTTGTTCTTATATCGGCTGTAGTCTCGAGCTTCGGAGTCAGTGTGGAGCATCCTGGTGAAGAAGGGGAAATGGTTGAAGTCAAAAACCTGCTCAGTGCCGATGGCATCGAGTACATTTTTTCCAGTATGACAGACAACTTTATCGGATTCGCGCCGCTTGGGGTTGTCCTTGTGACGATGATCGGAATCGGGCTCGCAGAACGGACAGGGCTGATCAGCGCGTGCCTTCGCGGTTTCGTATTATCTGTTCCTCGAGCGTTGATTACATATGGTCTCGTATTCGCTGGTGTCATGTCCAGTGTAGCCTCTGATGCCGGTTATGTAGTGCTTCCGCCGTTGGGAGCCGTGATTTTTGCCGCTCTCGGACGCCACCCGCTTGCAGGTCTGGCTGCGGCTTTTGCCGGTGTTTCCGCCGGATTCAGTGCCAACTTGTTTTTATCAGCGACCGATCCCCTGCTGGGAGAGCTGACGATTGATGCGGCAGCGATTATTGACCCTGCCTATGCAGATGGCATGAACATTGCGATGAACTATTACTTTATCATTGTATCGGTCTTTCTCCTCACCTTCGTTGGTGGGCTTGTAACTGAAAAAGTTGTTGAGCCGCGTCTTGGTGAATACAAGGGACAGTTCCGCGAAGAGTTAAAAGGGCTTGAGGCCGTAGAAAAGAAAGGGTTGAAATGGGCAGGTATTTCGATAGCTATTGCTGTTGTATTAACGGCATTGTTGATTCTTCCTCCGGGCGCACCGCTGAGAGGGGAAGATGGTGCGATTATCCAGTCGCCATTCATGAGTTCCCTTGTACCAATCATTACAATTCTGTTCTTTATTCCAGGGTTGTTTTACGGCATTGCCACGAAGGAAATTAAAAATGACAAGGATGTGGCCGAACAGCTTTCAGATACGATGGCATCGATGGGGATGTTCATTGTGCTCGCTTTCACGGCTGGTCAGTTTGTCGCTTACTTTTCAGAAACCAATATGGGGCTTGTGATTGGGGTTTATGGTGCTGAACTGCTCGAATCCACCAATCTTTCGGGCATCCCATTGATTCTAGGATTCATCCTCGTTGCGGCTGTCATCAATCTGTTCATCGGCAGCGCATCCGCAAAGTGGGCGATGATGGCCCCGGTGTTCGTACCGATCATGATGCAGCTCGGCTATTCTCCAGAGCTGACACAAATGGCGTACCGGGTAGCCGATTCAACGACGAACATTATTACACCACTGATGACCTACTTTGCGATCATTATCGCCTTCGCTCAGAAGTACGATAAGAAAATGGGAATCGGAACACTGATTTCCGTTATGTTCCCATACACTGTTTTCTTCCTGATTTCCTGGACGATCATGCTGATCATCTGGATGATGACAGGAGTGGATTTAGGGCCGGGATCACCGATTCATTATTAACAAATCCAAAGGACGTCCGCCATTACGGCGGGCGTCCTTTTGTATTCTTCACGTAAAAATAATTGTGTTACAATACAGATAATTACAAATATGGGGGGTGTCATACCTGAAGGAAGGTCGAAAGGATATGAGCGAAAAGGAAAAACTGGAGGAAATTGAACGATTGTATGCGGTAGAAGAACGCCGGAGTGTCATCCTGAAAAAGCAGACAGGCCGGGGGCTTTATGAGCCTGTGGAAACGACGGAAGAGGGGGCACTTCTTATCGATTTAGACCATCCCCGACAGCGTGAAATATGGAATATCGATAACGAATAACTCCGTATTAAGAAAGCGAAATAACCGCAGGCAGCAGAATGACATCCTTCATCCACGAGTTTGCTACCTACATAACACCTCTTTAAAACTTCAAAGCTGTACACTAGAGATCTTTCCCACCAGGCTGCGGTCGTCCATTCCAAGTCTTTGTGATTAAAAATATCTAAAGGTGGGGTTGTCGTGAAGCACTATGCCGTCTTTCAAATGCCTGAAATCATCCACTATGGGCGTGGAGCCTTTCAAACGATTGGAAAAGAAGCGTCTCTCAGGGGAAGGAGAGCGTTGATGATCAGCGATCCTGTCATGGACAAGCTGGGATATGTCAACGAAGGCCGGAAGTACTTAACTGAATCTAATATGGAGAGCGTTGTTTATTCAGGAGTTGAATCTGAACCGACAGACGTTTATGTAACCGAAGCTCTCGAATTGTTCCGAACAAAGCAGTGTGATGTTGTGATCTCTCTGGGAGGCGGAAGCTGTATAGATACAGCTAAAGCCGTTGCTGTCCTTGCATCGAATGAAGGGGATATCGGTGATTACCGGGGCGGAAAGAAACCAGTGGATGTAAAGCCGGCTCCTCATCTGGCGGTACCGACAACAGCGGGGACCGGTTCGGAAGCAACGGATGTAACCGTCATTACGAACACCACGGATGATGTGAAAATGATGATCAAACAGCCGGCCTTTTTGCCGGATGTGGCGATTGTTGATCCGGCGCTCACTCTATCTTCACCGAAGCATGTCACAGCAGCTACAGGAATTGATGCCTTAAGCCATGCGATTGAAGCTTATGTATCGAAAAAATCTCATCCAATGGCCGATTCTATGGCTCTTTCCGCTGTGAATTTGATTGTCCAGCATTTGAAAACGGCTTATCATGATGGGGATAACATCGATGCGAGAGAAGCGATGTCCTTGGCTGCGATGCAGGCGGGGATTGCGTTTTCCAATGCCTCTGTCTGCCTGGTTCACGGCATGTCGAGACCGATTGGTGCGCTATTTCATGTTCCCCATGGGTACTCAAATGCGATGCTGCTGCCCGCTGTGCTGGAATTCAGCAGGAATGAGGGGGTGGATCGACTGGCCGACATAGGGAGGATTTTTTCTTCAGGCGGTCTATCTTCCAATGAACAAGCGGCAGATCACGCGGTGTCTTCCGTTAAAGAGTTGTGCCGGGAGCTGCACATCCCCAATTTAAAAGAATGGGGTATTGATAAACAGGATTTTGAAAGCGTTATCAATAAAATGTCTGCGGATGCATGGGACAGTGGAAGTCCAGCCAGCAATCCTAGAGTACCGACGCTTTATGAAATGGAAGAGCTGTACCGCATCTGCTTTGACTATGATTTTTCACAACTGTCACCCGCAGGACGGAACAGGGGATAGCAGGAATAGGAGAAGCTCCCTCACAGGATGTGGGGGAGCTTCTTATGAACACCACTACCTGATCAGAGAAGAGGAACTGTAATGGCATGGTCATTTTTCAGAAAGTCGTTTTTCGAGTTCACTTTGACTTCCATAGGTATACTGCTTATTGGTTCAATGCCGTATTTATTTTTTAACATCCGATCCCAGATGGATGTGCTACTCATGATTGAACGGAACGAGTTGGATAATACACTTTTTCTACATGATACGATTGTCTTGAACTTTCAGGAATACGTCGGACACATATGGAGTACGGCCCAGCTTCTGCTGGACGGTGGTTCGGCTGTATATTACCATCAAGGCCGCTACTTTCCACTTTTTCCAGAGCTGTTCGACTTGTTCATAAAGTCGATGTTTTATCTAGTATCAGGACTTGCTCTCGGTCTGGTGGCTGCCGTTGGATTTGCGGTTGTGATTATGGTTCAATCCAGTAAACGACGGTCGTTTCCGAAAATGGTTGTGTTCGTCCTGGAATCTCTCCCGGATATCTTCATCATCCTTGTTTTACAATGGTTGATCGTGTGGGTCTATAAGAAGACAAATATTCTGCTGTTTGATATCACCAGTACCTTTGATGGTGATCCTGTCCTGCTGCCGATTCTCGTGTTGTCGATTCTTCCCGGTATTTATATAACCAAATATCTGTTGGTGACTTTTGAGTTGGAGGAGGAACAGCCCTATGTAACGCTGGCCAGAAGTAAAGGGTTGAGCAGGTGGAGGATCCTGATCATACATATGTTTCGAAATGCCTGGCTGACGTTGTTCAATCATTTTAAAAATATATTCACTTTCGCTTTAGCCAATCTTCTGATGCTTGAAATTATCTTTGATATCGATGGATTCATGACATTTTTATACGAGCACAGTGTGCTGAATCCGGAAATTCTGACCTTCAGCTTATTTCTGGTATTTATCCCTTTCTTCTTGGTATTCATTGTCATCCAATGGGGCCTGGAGTCCAGATTTTTGAAGGGGGGAGGCAGCCATGACTAATGCCCGCCGGTGGATGGTGGTGATCGGTTCTGTTTATCTTCTTATCTTATTGGCAGCCAGTTTCAGTTACACGCTTTTGATTGAACAGGGACAGGCCGATCCGAAAAAATTGTGGCTGGACGAAAATGGAGATTTGAAAGCTGTTGCGCCATTTCCTCCATCGTTTTCCTATCCGCTGGGCAGTGATGCGGATGGGAAGAGCTATTTTATTAAAATCATCGAAGGAGCGAAGTATACGATCGGTCTTTCTGCCATCATTGCGATGGGCAGGGTTTGTTTCTCAGTAGCAGGAGGATATCTTCTGTTTCGCCTGCCACCTTCCATCAAACAATGGTTTAAAGGACTATCCAATGCCCTTCATTATGCTCCGGCAACCATCTTTACGTATGTGCTCATTACACCGGTCGTCCTAACCTTCAGCTGGAGTTATGACCTGACAACGAAGATTGTCTTTCCGTGCTTGGTGATTATCGTAGTGGGGGTACCGGTGCTTTCTCTTTATGTGCAGAAGGAAATCGACCTCGCCTACCGTCATGAGTATATTGAAAGCGCCAGAATCATGGGTGCGGGGAAATTCCGTATTTTCAGGAAGCATCTATCTCCGTACTTAAAACCGAAGCTTGCCGTTATGTTTGTTCAGCAGATCGGGCAGTCGCTGATTATTTTTGCCCATCTCGGACTTTTAAGTATTTTTATAGGAGGATCGGACACAAGAGTGATGGAGTATGATGTGAAAACGGGGGAAGCTGTGACAAGATCTTTTTCCATGTCAAACGAATGGGGAGGGATGATCAGCGAGAACTTTCAATACTTCCGTCCGTTTCCATGGATGGTCCTTGCTCCTGTGACTGCTTTTGCCCTGACCATTCTTGCTGTCAATATGATCGCCTATGGATTGAAAGGGGAGCGGCCGGCGGAAAGGGTGAAGGAGCAGGGAATTCATGAGGAACAGGAGAACGCTTCCTTGGATAAGGAGAAGTTCCGGATGGTGAAGTGAAACCACCCCTGTTCTTTAGCGGCTGGCTTGCTCCCCGCCCTTTTGCCAGTCCGATTCCGAATAGCAGGCCGGACTATAACGTTCGCTTTGTGTAATAGTGGCGGTTAGGCTGAATATATTCAGCGCTCATCTATAAGCCTACTGTTCTCCTGAATCCTTCCTATTTTGCGCCCTGACAGCCGCTGATATCAACGTACTTACGTGAAAATCTGCGGTCTGATCAGGATAGGTTTGGACGTCCTGGTTTGTGAAAGATAGATAGAGAAGGGAAAGGGTCATCCCGCAGTTTTGAAAAAGGAGGGTGAAGGTATGAGGCGCCGGACAGAAGTGCGAACGAAGAAGGAAAAGAATAGAGACATCGGCGGCTTTGTTTTTATGATTTTATTGATAGCGGCTCTTCCGCATCTGTATGAAACCTTCAGTATTGCTGTGAATCTCGTTCTTGTATTGTTTGTTTATGGACTGTTGATGCTTCTGATTACTCTTTTTTCAAGGAATTGATCTGTCGTTTGAAAGTCTTAACTGTGTACCCCTTCCATAAAGAGAGGGAGAAACATTGAAACAGCTTCCATCATATGGAATGATAGAAGGGTGCTTTTGTAGAGTGGGAAGGAGATGCCATGAATAAATTCTTTATTTGCTGTCCCTTCCAAAAAGTGGCAAATGGAAGCTTGAAGCCTCGATTGATGATCGGCCGCATGAATTTTTCTTCGTCCACGTTTATAAGAGGGATGAATAAGGAGAAGGAGTTTTTTTATTGAGACGTACATACAGTTTATGGTCGGCAGGGTTGAGTGTATCCGCAGTTCTGCTGATTGTTTTGTCCTATGGGGCCGCTCCGGCTGATCCTGAGGGCTTTGGAAAAATCATGATACAAACCTGCTTTTTCGGAGCGCTGGCTTCAGCAGTGGCAAGTCTCGCGCTGAGCTTTCTGGCTTGGAAGAACAAAGAGAGAGGTTTCTTAAAATGGACGGCTCCACTTATCCTTTTGGGGACCCTGCTGGTGTTTCTCGCTCTATTCGTTTTCATGGTTATCAGTTTTTTGTAGTCGGAAGGAGCAGGGAAAATGGAAAAAGAAAAGTTATACAGGAGGACAGCTGCGTCCAGTCTGGTCATCAGTCTGCTCATGTGGGTGCCGAATCTCGTTTTTCAGACAGCCAGCCCTTTATGGCTGCTGACTTTTATTATCGCTCCCATCGGGGCTGCCTTTGCTTTACTTGCAAAAAATTACTGGCTCATAGCAGCGAATATAATCATGTTCTTCAGTTTTTTCATTCTGATGGCGGGTGGCTACTGGATTCAGTCTCTTATAGATGGACAGCCTTGAGCAAGGGGATAAGATATCATCGGTCTAATTCTTGAAAGGGAGCGTTTTCGGTCGGATTACCGGTCACAGTGTACATCCGCTCTTGTAGAGAAGTAACAGCAGAAATAAGACATTGAATAACGCAGGATATAGAAATATTTATCTTTTGTGAAGGTTACATAACAACTGCGGGGAGGTGAAAGGATGTTGATGCAGGTGTTTTTTATGTTTGCTGCATTATCCATCCCAGTTTCAATTTTGTTTGACAAAGAGGCGGTGGGAGTACTGGCGTCCTTGTTTTTTATGCTGGTGGCTGCCTTTTTCAGTAAACCGAGGTTCAGCAAGTAGTTCATATGTACAAAGGTGAAGCAGATAGTTCTTGAAGCACAAGGAAAAGATGGATGACTTAAACACCCTTATGTTCGTAAGGGTGTTTCTTTTTTGATAAAATAATGTAGTTTGAATTAGGAAAGGAGGTGGAAGGTTTGCTTGAATCTTCCATTAAAAATGGTTTTCGAGTTCTTGAAGGGAACTGGCTTAGAATAATCGGAGTCGTGTTTCTCTGTTACATCATTAAATTGATTGCCGGCACTCTGCCCGTCCAGGGAACGATCATCATCAATTTCGACCCATTGGCAGTGCTGAACTCTGAGACGTTGTTATCTTTAGTCTTAGCTTCTGTACTGAACAGCTTTCTCTTTTTTATTATGGTTGATTACATAACAAATACCGCCTATACGATGCGGCGTCGTTTTGCTAAGGCATGTGCTTTTCCTTTTCAAAACTGGCAGCTGCTGTATAAAGGGGCCATTGTCTTTTTCTTATCCAATGTGCTTCTAACTATCATTGGGATGATGGCGATTTATGCAGCGCTCGGCGGCTTGGTTTCCATAGCGGGTGGAAGTCTCACGGTACTGGCTTTGTATGGAGTGCTGCTTCTTATATTTGCCGGCGTCGTCTGGCTGTTTTTAAGTATTTCTCAGGCTGTCTATATTCTGTACCATGATCCGGATATAGGAGTGATGGCAGGTTTGAAGCAGAGCTTTTCAATGATGAAAGGCTCCAGATGGCCGCTGCTCGGGCTGTTTCTACTCATGATGGTCGCAACAATGCTTGGAGCGTTGCTTATCGGACTTGGTGCTTTCGTGAGTATCGCTATTTTCGAAGTCGTGCGCCTGTCTTTTTACAAAGAACTTCTGCAGAAAAGGCGCAGGGAAGAGTGGCACGCAAAAGTGAATGGATGATCAATGTTCTGCCTGCTCCAATTGAGCAGGCTCAGGCTGTAAAAAAGGTCCGTGTTATCTAATTAGAGTTGCCCGCGTGTCGTGTTGAGAAGTACGTTCCGATTATCGGTGGCTGCTAGCCGCGGGCACGAACCGCAGGCGTCACCACCGAAAAATCCTCGTGCCGACGCCTGCGGGGAAACAGATTTACCATATTTGAGCATAGCTTCGCAGACTCAAAAGAACACTACAGGCTGCGTAACTTCCGCTTGCGTGGGGAAGAACATATTCGTGACTAAAGGTTGAGGACAACTCCTTTGGAGACACTAAAAAAACGCGCTTTTTTCTATGAGAAAATCCTGCTCTAATTGAGCAGGATTTTTTTGGAAGTGAATTGAAATCAGATTTGCCGGACTGTTATATTTATATATCTATTTGCTTGGGGTAAATGGGGATATATTCTACAAGGCCTTCTTTGATTAATCGTTTGATTTCAATAGAACCCGGGTAATGCTATTCCAGAAAACTAAAAGGAATGCAAAGGATGGTTCTATGACTAAACGAGTGGAAATACCGACAATATCAATGATTGGTTTATTGGCTTTATCCATTATTTTCGGTTGGTTCAGGTACGGATACGGATTGTTGTTCACTGAATTCAGTGCCACATTTGATCTTTCGGCGTCCCTGCTCGGAGTGATTTCCAGTATGACGTTTATTACGTTTATGGCGGGCGCGCTTATGGTGATTCTTCTTGTATCTAAATTCGGAGCCCGGCCGATGATTTTGGGAGGTATCTTTGCTGCTTCAACGGGTCTTTTAATCGCAGCGCTTACGGACAGCTGGCTCATTTTTGCCGCCGCCTGTCTGTTGGCAGGCTTCAGTCCCGGGTTGACCTGGTCGTCTTTTTCAAAAAGTGTGACCCAGCACGTAGAGGAAAGGGTGCAGGAGCGGACGCTTGCCATCATCAGTACAGGTTCTTCTGTTGGCTTGATCTTTATATCTCTTTTATATTTACTTCTGAACGGGGACTGGCGGATCATCTGGGGCGGGGGTGCCGTGTTCGGTTATTTTATTCTTATATGGGCCTGGCGTTCTGTTCCCGAAAAAAATGCAGAAACTATCGGGTCCCCGATTAAGATGGCGGATCTGCGTCCTCTTTTTACAAAAGAAGCCAATCCCTTTTATATCGCTTCGTTTCTATTTGGCGTAACAGAAGCAACGTACTGGACGTATGCGGCAGATTTCGTCCAGGAAAACTTCTCGATCACAAATGCCAATGCCGTCTTCTTTTTGATTACAGGAATGGCTGGTCTTGCCGGTTTGTGTGCGGGTGACATAATCAGCAGACTGGGCATGCGGATGAGCTTTATCGTGACCATCCTTATTTATTCGTTGAGTATTGCCGTTCTGTATTTGTTTCAGGGCTGGATTCTGGTATGCATTTCAGGTGCTCTGTTCGGGGCTTCCTTTATGCTGTATGCAGCCTACCTGCCGATATGGAGTGCGAAAGTTTTCCCGAATATCCCTGCTCAAGGCTTCAGTATCTGTATTGTCATTTTGAATGTCGGAGCGGTTATCGGTCCGGCGGTCTTCGGCTGGATTCTGGCTTATTCACCGTATGAGCTCATTTTCCTGCTGCTTGGAATCGTTGGATGCCTGAAAGTTTTTGCTCTACCTGTCACTGAAAAAGCGTAAGAAAAGCCCGTCCTGCAGACGGGCTTTTTTTTCGTGAAACAACGTGCATGGCCATCCTGCATGAACAGTCTCTTTCGTGATACAATACAGATAGTACCAATTATTGGATGTTTTTGAGGTGAAAAAGAGCCTTGAGTGGCTGAGGCGGTAGATATCATACATATAAAAAGGGAACGTTTAACAATGAAGATTCGTATGGGAAGAGAACGGGGTCTCCTGCTATTAACTAAGGAGGTGGAAGGATCGTGGATTGGATCGATATCATAGGGTTGTCTGTATTAACCGTTTTGTTTTTATCCATCTATAATTATTTGTTCGAATCCAGAAAGTAAATGTGAAAGGTACATAAAAAAGGCTCCAGACCATCGGCATGGAGCCTTCCCGTTATGCTTCTGCTTTTATAAGCTCATAGTATTTGTATAACGCCTGTGTTCCGTTATTTTCACCACCGGCCTCTGCCAGCTGATCATACAGCTGCTTTGCGAGCTTCAGACCCGGAATGGGAATGTCCAGTTTTTCTGCGGACTCGATGGCAATCTGCATATCCTTAATGAAGTGTTTGACGTAAAAGCCGGGGTCGAAGTTACCGTCGATCATCCGCGGACCGAGGTTGGAAAGGGACCAGCTGCCGGCAGCACCGAATTCGATGCTTTTCAGAACGGTTTTCGGGTTGAGGCCGGCTTTCTCTGCGTAAAGGATTGCTTCTGTCACACCCATCATGCCTGAAGCGATGGCAATTTGATTGGACATTTTCGTATGCTGTCCGGCACCGGCTTCTCCTTGAAGGACGATGTTTTCCCCCATGGCTTCGAAGACAGGCTTGATTGATTCAAATGCATCCGCCTCTCCGCCGACCATGATGGTCAGCTTTCCGTTACGCGCACCGACATCACCTCCGGACACAGGAGCGTCAAAGGCGTGAATATCCTTTTCCTTGGCTTTGTTAGCGATCGTCTTCGCTAAGTCAGGAGAGGAAGTTGTCATATCGATGACAGTGGAAGCTGGTCCGGCATTATGTAAAAGGCCGTTTTCGCCGAAATATACTTCTTCCACATCCTTGGGATAGCCGACAATCGTAATGATGATGTCGGATGCTGCTGCTAGGGAAGGGATGTCCTCACACCAGCGGGCACCGTCCTCAATAAGTTCGACCGCTTTTTCTTTTGTCCGGGTAAAAAGAGAAAGGGGA
Source organism: Halobacillus sp. Cin3 (assembly GCF_947311855.1). Lineage (NCBI taxonomy): Bacteria > Bacillati > Bacillota > Bacilli > Caryophanales > Bacillaceae > Halobacillus > Halobacillus sp. Cin3. The sequence continues at coordinate 161,395 of NZ_CAMZMV010000001.1, forward strand.
TACCCGGCCTGCATCAAATTGCGGGCCATGCTTTTTCCCATGACTCCTGTACCGATAAATCCTATCATTGGTTTGTTCATGCGTAACCATCCTTTCCAACAGATTTATATGTAGTATAACAATTCTGAAAACGAAGAGATAGGTAAAGGCTTGGAATGTTTGCTTATAAGAAAGAAGGGAGAGAAACAATGAAGAAAATATTTTTTATCAGTTCAGCGGCCATTATTATTTTGGCAGCGACGGCTTTTCTATTGATATACCAAAGTCATGCAGAAGTGATGGAGAAGACGAATGACTGCTATGACATGGGCGGCCTGCCCAAAATGGAAAAGTCCGGATTCATGGAGAAACATTTTGAATGTAAAGTGGAAACAGAATAAACGTCAAGCAGGAATTCCAGCAGGAGAACGGGAAGATAATGAGTGTAGACCATTATGAATGGAGGCTGACCATGAACTCTACTGTCAAAGGGAATAAGCTTGTCTTGGAACGTGTCTTTCAGGCGCCTGTGGAACTTGTTTTTCAAGCCTATTCGGAACCGGATCGTTTGGAAAAATGGTGGGGTCCGGAAGGCTGGGAGACGAAAGTGAAGACGTTCGAGTTTATGCCGAACGGAGTCTGGCATTATGGAATGACGTGTGTGGATGAAGACATGGGAGAGTTTTATGGGATGCAGTCATGGGGGCTTGGAATCTTCCAGTCTATTGAACCGATGAAAAGGATACAGTATAAGGATATGTTTTCAGACGCGGAAGGCATGGTGAATGAACAGCTTCCGATGATTGACATTGATCTTCGGTTTATTCCGGAAGGGAAAGAAACAAGGCTGGTCATTGAAAGCGAGTTTGAATCTGAAGCCGAACTCCAGAAGCTTTTGGAGATGCAGGTCATTGAAGGGATGACATCCCAGTTCACCTGCCTGGATGAGTATTTGTCTAAAGTGAAGATGCATTAATGAAAAGAGCTTGGAGGAAAACATGACGTTTTCCTCCAAGCTTTTCCTTGTTTCTCCATTAAAATTCCTGATAAACGACTGGTTACTGACCCTGCATCACTCCGGATGATCTGAATCCTGTCACAGGAAGGCGCAGTCCGTCATTCAGTACAATTTCCGGGATGGATAATTCCATATATCGTCACTGTTTGAATAAAGTATGGTTCTTTCTCTATCTGCCACTTCCATTTTATAGTAAACTGAATTTGTCAGAAAATATAAGATTTTGTTTGAAAGACGCTAGTCTGAAGACATGTTAGAATATATGAAAAGCAGCATCATAGAGACCTCCCATTTTCATCTGGTTGGATCGACAGACAGGACCCTGTCTGACTGCAAGGAGGACGAAACATGGTTGAAAGCATCGTTGATGTGGATTACAAAGAAGTGATGGAGTATTCGCTCGACCCTTTGATCATTCACACAGATTACAAGATTATCTACATAAATAAGGCAGCTGAAAAGCTGTTTCAAACGACGAAAGAGGAAGTAACGGGAAGCAGTCCGCTGGATATATTCCAGGAAACGTCCAAAGGGGCCATTCAGAACCGGATTCTTTCGGCTTATGAGAAAATTAGCGGATGTGATTGAGGAGACGGTGTACCGGATGGACGGAACGCCTGTGCCTGTCGAATTATACTGCCACCCTGTCAAAATGGGAGATCGCAGAGCCATTCAATCCTATATCCGTGATATTACCGAAAAAAAGGCTATCGAGGAAAAGCATCAGGCCGTCGTGAAGGAGATCAACGAATTATCCGCCACCATCGTACCGATAATGAATGAGACAGCTGTGCTTCCCCTGACAGGGAAAATCGATCAGGAAAAAGCCGGGCAGATTCTGGCCGTCATTCCTGAGAAGGTGCAGAAGCAGAAACTGAATCATTTAATCATTGATTTTTCCGGAATTTATACGTTCGATCGTGTTGTCATCGATTCATTGTTTAAAATCAACCGCGTGCTTTCGCTTCTCGGTGTCAAAACGATTGTTACAGGACTGCGCCCCGGAATGGCCATAGAAGCCGCTCACATGCACATGGACTTATCGGAAATTCCGGCCATGGCGGATGTGAAAGAAGCCCTTTCCTATCTTGGTGTCCATTCGACACAGTCATCATGAATGCGATTGAAAAGCAAAGGACCTTGGTACCATCAGGGTCCTTTTTTCATTGTAAGTATGAAAGGAGGACATACAGTGGAAAAACAAAAACGAACGAACCAACCACCTAAAGGAGTCGTGCGTGGCGTGCTTCTGTTAGGCACCGCTCTCCTCTTATCCATGATTCGTGGAGTAACAGGCCTGGATTCAGCTGGACTTGGAGAGGTTTACATACCTTTGCTGATCGGGGGATTCCTGCTGTTTCTATTATTCAGCCTGTTTCTGCTTTGGAAGATCTACCGCGGGAGGGAGTGGGCCAGAATCACTCATCTCGGATTGTTTACCTTCAGTTTAATCAGCAGTATGGGGGAGACCGTTACGTGGTTCGATTCCGCCCCTTTTTTCTTTTGGTTATATGTTATGGAGACGCTCCTTGTCATCGGGGGCTTTGTGCTGTTATTTCAGCGGAAGTCGTCCCAATGGTTTATGAAGTAGTAAGGTGAGTCCATCGTCTCATGTTTACCGGTCTCAAAACGTATCGCTTTTGTTTGTCCTTTTCCTCTGCAATAATTACTAGCAGAGAAAAAGGAGGAGGAAAGATAATGACAAACAATGTTCCAACATCTGTACAACCATTATTTGAAAAATTCAATAGTGATCAGCTTGAACTTGCAAACCGGACCGTAATGGCGCCGATGACACGCGGTTTTTCCCCGGGCGGTGTACCGAATGAGGAAGTCGCCGCCTATTACCGCCGCCGTGCGGAAAACCATGTCGGTTTGATTGTCACAGAAGGTACAGGGATCGGTCACCCGGCTTCTGTATCAGGAGAAAACATTCCTCTTTTCTACGGCGAAGAAGCGCTGCAAGGATGGGAAAATGTCGTGAAGGAAGTGCACGAGGCCGGTGGTAAAATCGCGCCGCAGCTCTGGCATGTGGGCATGACCCGGAATGAAGGCGACCTCCCAAATCCGGAAGCCGCTGCAGTCGGTCCGTCCGGTCTGAACCTGGATGGTGAGAAAATCAACGAACCGCTCACAACTGAAGAAGTGGAAGATCTTGTAGAAGCCTATGCGGCCGCTGCCGGCCACGCGAAACGTATCGGCTTCGATGCGATTGAAATCCACGGCGCCCACGGCTATTTGATTGACCAGTTTTTCTGGGAGCAGACCAATAAACGTTCAGACCGCTTCGGTGGAGATCTTGTGGGGCGTACACAGTTCGCGGTGGAAATCGTGGAAGCCTGCCGCCGTGAAGTTGGTCCGGATTTCCCGATCATTTTCCGTTTCTCCCAATGGAAGATGAATGATTTTCAAGCGAAACTTGTTGAAACATCGGAGGAGCTGGAGCAGTTCCTGAACCCTCTCGTTGAAGCCGGCGTGGATATTTTCCACTGCTCCACCCGCCGTTTCTGGGAGCCGGAATTTGAAGGCTCTGACTTGAACCTTGCTGGATGGACGAAGAAAATCACAGGCAAACCGGTCATTTCCGTCGGTTCTGTCGGACTTGATGGTGTGTTCACATCCTTCACCAGCACAGAAACATCAAGCCTTGATGGATTGATGGAGAAACTGAAGAACGATGAATTCGATCTTGTAGCGATCGGTCGTTCCCTGCTTCATGACCCGGCATGGGTGAAGAAGGTGGAAGAAGGTCGTTCCGATGAACTGAAGCCGTTCGATAAAGAAGCTCTTGGTAAACTCTATTAATATAGTAGAAAAGCAGGCATGGAATTTCCGTGCCTGTTTTTTTTGGTTGTCTAGGGTAGAGAAGGATAATAGAGGTGAAGGGGCGAATGGTTTGTATAGGAGTTTTCTAAAATTCTCTTTTGAAGGAGGGAAATCAATGGAAGTGAAGACAGCAGATTTATGTGATGACTATCCGGACAAGCTTCGTATAGCCTCCCCTGGATTAAAAAGCTTTGGTGGAGTAAAAAGCTTTCACGGTCCTATATCAACCGTCCAGGTGAAGGATGACAATGTGCTCGTGAGAAAGGCGCTTGAAACCATCCCTCCAGGAAATGTATTGGTCGTCGACGGCATGGGCTCGCAGAACTGCGCCCTTATGGGAGGGAATCTAGCCGCTATCACTGAGAAGAGGAACCTTGCTGGTGTCATTATCCACGGGTACATAAGGGATTCGCTTGAAGTGGCGGACACAGACGTCGGCGTTCTTGCTCTCGGGACTTTTCCGTTGAAAAGCAAAAAGGAAGGGAAGGGAGAGGAGAGTATTCCTTTAACTTTTGGAAACGTTGTCTGGCATCCGGGGGATTATGCGTACGTGGATGAAGACGGAGTCGTTCTTGCAGAAGAAAAGCTCCATGATTGATTCATAGGATTGTCCATGTATAAAAAGCTATCATTCTGTCTATCCTTCTAGTAGAAAGGGTGATGGTGATGCAGTATATGGAGAAAACGAATCAAGTGATGCTCGAACTGATATCCGGGGAACGCCTGTCATTCGGAAATTTTTCCTATGAAGAAGGTGGATTTACAGACGGAAGAAATACAATTCCTGAATGGGAAGTGCGCCAGTTTGTCCTCAACTATTTCCTGACACTGGAAAACTTGAAAATTAACGCTTAAAGCTGCTGATGAGACTAAACGTTTACAGTTGTAGAGGTACTCCGTGTTCTTCCCGTCCAAGGTAGTCTGAGTCCGTATCCGCAGCCTGCATTCTCGTATGAGCGGAATGTGACCATAAATACAACACGCGGGCAGCTATACGTTTAAAAAAGCTTGAAAACTTCTGATAAGATCAGAAGTTTTTTTGTTTTATAAGAGTTTCCATGTTTGGAAGAGAGACAGATGGGTTAATGGTTCCCATAAAAAGGAAGGGGGCTCACTTATGAAAAAAGTGAAGCTTGGCCGCAGTGAAGTGGAAGCTACCCGCATTGCTCTTGGAACATGGGCCATCGGCGGCACAGGATGGGGCGGGACGAACGAGGACGAATCCATCCAGACGATCCAGGCCGCTTTGAGTAAGGGTATCACGACGATAGATACGGCACCTGCTTATGGGAAAGGGTTGGCCGAGGAGCTTGTAGGAAAAGCCATCGCCTGTTCACACGTTCCGAGAGATGAACTGGTCCTTGCTGCGAAAGGCGGGGTGGATTGGACGAGGGAAAGCAGCTGGCGGGACAGCCGGCCGGATCAACTGGAGAAGGAACTTGAAAACAGCATGAAGAGGCTGCAGACGGATTATCTTGATATTTATCAGGTCCACTGGCCGGACCCGGATTTTCCTATCAAAGAAACGGCAGAAAAGATGCGGTCGTTTTATGAATCCGGCCATATCAGAGCGATTGGTGTGTGCAATTTTAGTCCGGAGCAGATGGACGAGTGGCAGAATTACGCTCCCATCCATACCGCCCAGATGCATTTGAATCTGCTGCAGCGCTATCTCATTGACTGGTTCGAATACAGTCACAATCATGAAATCGCCACCCTTTCCTGGGGATCGCTTGCTCATGGTATGCTGACAGGGAAGTTTGATAAAAATGCTTCTTTTCCGCAAAGTGACCTAAGGAGTCATATTGAGCTCTTTCAAGGGGGACGTTTTCCACAGTTGATTGAAGCTGTAGAATCCTTAGAGGAATTCGCATCTAAACGCGGCCACAGCCTCATTTCATTAGCAGTCCGGTGGCTGCTGGATCATAAGCCTGGTACCGATGTAGCCTTGTGGGGGGCGCGGAAACCGTCCCATCTGGAAAGAGTGGAAGAGGTGGATGACTTTCAGCTTTCCCGGGAGGAATTGTTGATGATAGATGAAATGTTGTACAGCCACACGCATGATCTGCGAAATGGATCACTGAAAGAGTACGGTCCGCCTGTACGGTCTGAAATATAGGCGGTAATGGATAGAGCAGGAATTTTTATAGTTCTTCCTGCTCTTATTTATGTATACCGAACGGTTTAACTGGATAATTTTTTTCAGATTGCTTATCCTGTACATAGAGAAGAAAAGAGTTGAAGGAGGTCATTCATAAATGAAAGCCATGCAGGTCACAGGTTATGGTGGTATCGAAATGCTTGAAGAAAAAGAGGTGCCTGTTCCAGAACCGAAATCTGGTGAAGTTCTTATTAAGGTGGAAGCGTGTGCCATTAACAACACGGAAATCTGGATGAGGGAAGGGGCATACGGACAGGGCAGCCAATCCGGCTGGCGCCCGGAAGGTGTTCAGTTTCCGAGGACTCCAGGATCGGACATTACGGGTACGGTTGTAAAAACGGGTGATCGGGTGGAACCTTCCCTTGAGGGAGAGAATGTCGTGTTATTCCCGTTCACATCGAGCGGAGAAGAAGGACTGGAGCACATCTCAGAGGATATGTCCTTTATAGGCTCAGAATATGACGGGGGATATGCCGAGTATGTCGTCTGGCCGGCTGAACTTTGTATGCCGATGCCGTTGGAGGATTTCACGGAGAGTGCGGTCTTCTCCGTCAGTGGATTAACTGCATGGCATATGGTTGAACAGATTCAAATTAAGCCTGGTGAAAAAGTGATGGTGACGGGAGCCAATGGCGGCGTTGGATCTTTGAATGTCCAGATTTCTTCTCAGGTATTTGGAGCAGAGGTGATCGCTGTTGTGGGAAATCTTGATAAAGCAGAGCAGTTGAAAGAACTGGGTGCTTCTCATGTCGTTTCCTATAAATCTGATAACCTCGATAAAGATATTCTTGAAGCCGCCGGCGGTCCGATTGATGCTGTGCTTGATGTGGTCGGAGATGCTTTATTCTCGACTTCCCTTCAAGTGTTGAAAAAAGGCGGACGCTTCTGCACATCCGGTTCTGCAGGCGGTCAAAAGACAGAGCTCGATTTCCGTACGCTTTATTTGAAACACATTACGATGTATGGCTCTGTGCTCGGAACAAGAGAGGAATTCAAGAAGATGCTGAAAGCTATATCAGAAGGTAAATTAAAACCCGTCATTGAACGCACCTTTCCGCTTACGGGGGCGAGGGAAGCCCAGCAATTCTTTAAAGAAGCTGGAAAGCTCGGAAAAATTGTCCTGCTTCCGGAAGGAGAATAAGAAGAAAGACCGGACCCATCTGCGGTCCGGTTTTTTTGTTTGTCATAAAGGAGGCTGTCCTTCTATGATAAGATGAAACTAAAACAAAAGGAGGGGGCAAAGCAGCATGAAACAGGTGGTCGTCCTGCTTTTCTTTTTTTCGGATTATCGTCAGGGTGCAGTCAAGGGGAGAGGGTAGAAAAGGATGAGGAAATAACTTTTGCCACCGACGCGCAGGCGGAAGCCTATTTTCTTGACGAACATGCAGAGAGTGATGTGGAAGTTATGCTGACAACGAGCGGGGAGAAAGTATGGATTGTACGTGCGGGGAATCACACCTACAGCATCTTCGGATTGAAGGAAAGGAAGGAAGAGTATGCGATCGTGAGGGTTTCCGCTCAATTATCCCTTCATAATACCAATCGGAGGAGGAATGGAAGTCTCCTCTCCACATGGAACGGACTACACGGTTTTGTTCGTGAAGAAAGGAAGAAGGAATGACCTGGCAGGACCAGTCACAGTTACGTATCTTCCTATTTTCAATGGGGAGGCAGAAGCCGCTGTACATAACGGACACATCCTGGATACGGAGGACTCTCATTCTGGTGAGAGCGCTGTGAAATCCTCGGAGACGATCCAATAAAGAGCATCTGGAAAGGAAGAGGGGCTTCCGGTCAGAGGCTCTTTTTTCAATGGAATAGAAAGGCGGTTCACCTACTCCATCTGCCGATAAATAGTAGAGAATTGTCGAAGGATGTGATCAGATGATAGGTAGAAGGATGCAAAGTTGCTTTAAGGACATGTTCAGGAGTTTGAGAAGCAGACAGAAAGGCAATAGATTCCCAGACCGTGAGTGTGAAAGTTCAGCAAACAGAAAGGAAAGGAGGCATCAGGAACGGTTTCTGTTGTTTACTCTATACATCATGACGGACCCCTGTCGAAGTGAGTCGGCACATTTTTAACAGCAGTTTACAAAATCTGCTTCTCTTCAAGGGGAATGCAGGTTTTTTGTATGTAAATATGACTAGTAATTCCTTTTATTTCCTTGAAAGCGTATAACTTGTGTCGATTTATTAACAATGTCTTGACTCTTCTTTGACAAAATCGTGAACGGTTGTTTGCATTTTTGTAATTTCTGATATAATTTATCAAGCGTTATGATCTATAAGAACAATATAGATTCTTAGTTTCATACTTATATAGGTTGGTTGATAGGAGGGTGAAAACTAATGAAAGCTAAGCATCTTCGCAAAAGATGGTTAGGGCTGCTTCCACTTGGATTGATTTTGTTCCTTAGTGGGTGTGGGCAGCTTGAGATGACAGTGCTCGATCCCAAGGGGCCTGTAGCAGAAAGTCAATATGAACTGATTAAATATTCTCTTTGGTTTATGTTAGGCATCATCGTTGTCGTATTCGCTCTTTTTGCGTTCATGGTCATTAAATATCGTGAAAATCGTCCCGGACGTAAAGAAAGCGATTATGATCCGAATCTGCACGGCAATACCACGATTGAGATTATCTGGACTGTCATTCCGTTAATCATCGTTATTCTACTGTCGATTCCGACAGTGACGACATTGTTTGATCTGGAGAAATCTCCAGAGCCTGCAGAAGGGGAAGAGGCCAAGGAGCCGCTTGTCATTCATGCAACAACAGCCGACTGGAAATGGTTCTTCAGCTACCCTGAAGAAGACATTGAGACAGTCAACTATCTGCACATTCCGGTGGACCGTCCGATCGAATTCCATCTGACATCCGCGGATTCCATGACAGCTTTGTGGATTCCTGCTCTTGGCGGGCAGAAGTACAACATGGCGGGAATGATGAACATTCTTTACCTGGAAGCTGACGAAGAAGGCGTCTATGACGGACGTAACTCTAACTTCAACGGCGAAGGATTCGCTGCTCAGACGTTCAAGGTTCATGCAGAACCTGAAGAAGACTTTAACAGCTGGGTCAGTGACATCCAGAACGAAGCCCCTGAGCTTTCGAAAGAACAGTACGAGGAGCTTCTGAAGCCTGGCTTGACGGAAAAGGATGAATATTCGTCCACACACCTGGAGTACTACGACCACGCTAGTCACGAAGGGATGGGCTTTGTAGCCGAAAACTATGCAGAACTCTTTAAAGAGAAACTGCACCTGGATGAAATTGAAAAACAAGAAGAATTTCAATAGAACGTTAAGAAAGCAGGTGAAAACATGGGCATTACAGATATATTAGTCACCGGTGAGCCGATTATATATGCCGCCATGGTATCCATAGCGCTTGTATCCATCGCCATTCCTGTCCTATTAACTTACTTTAAGAAGTGGGGCTGGCTCTGGCGTGAATGGCTGACGACTGTTGACCACAAAAAAATCGGTGTCATGTACATTCTCAGTGCATTGCTGATGTTATTCCGCGGCGGTATGGACGCCCTGATGATGCGTGTCCAGCTCGCTTTTCCGGATTTGGGATTCCTGGATTCCCAGCACTATAACGAAATTTTCACAACGCACGGAACGGTCATGATCATCTTCATGGCGATGCCGTTCCTGATCGGATTGATGAACATTATTGTTCCATTGCAGATCGGAGCCCGTGACTTCGCGTTTCCTTGGTTGAACGCCATGAGTTTCTGGTCCTTCTTCATTGGAGCGATGCTCTTCAATATTTCCTTCGTCATCGGTGGTTCACCAGATGCCGGATGGACAAGCTACACACCACTTTCCGGTGCTGCCTTAAGCCCGGGACCGGGTCAGAACTTCTACCTGATGGGTCTTCAACTATCCGGTATTGGTACACTGGCAACGGGGATTAACTTGATGGTAACCATCCTTAAGATGCGTGCTCCTGGAATGAAGCTGTTCCATATGCCGATCTTTACATGGTCCACTCTTGTGACATGTTTCATTATCGTATTTGCGTTTCCGATCCTGACTGTTGCGCTTGCACTTCTTACGATCGATCGTATCTTCGGAGCTCACTTCTTCACGCTGACAGCTGAAGGACTTCCGATGATGTGGGCCAACTTGTTCTGGATGTGGGGACACCCTGAGGTTTATATCGTTATCCTTCCGGCTTTCGGTATCTTCTCGGAAATCATTGCCACATTCGCGAAAAAGCGTTTGTTCGGGTACCATGCGATGGTCTGGTCAATGATCATCATTGCGCTGTTAAGTTTCCTTGTATGGGTGCACCACTTCTTTACAATGGGAGCCGGAGCGTTTGTTAACTCTGTATTCTCTATATCTACGATGCTGATCGCAGTGCCGACAGGGGTTAAAATCTTTAACTGGCTTGCGACACTCTATAAATCGAAAATCGAGTTTACGGTTCCGATGCTTTGGTCTTTGGCCTTTATTCCGAGTTTCATTCTCGGTGGGGTTACGGGGGTTATGCTCGGAATGGCCGCAGCGGACTATCAGTTCCATAACTCGTACTTCCTTGTTGCGCACTTCCACTATGTGCTGATTGCGGGTACAGTCTTTGCCTGCTTCGCAGGTCTTGTATTCTGGTATCCGAAGATGTTCGGTCACAAGATGAACGAACGACTTGGAAAATGGGCATTCTGGATCTTCTTCTTCGGATTCCACGTCTGCTTCTTCCCGCAGTACTTCCTTGGTCTTGACGGAATGCCGCGCCGCCTGTTCATTACGAACGTCGTCGAGTGGCTGCCGTTGAACGTCATTTCCACAGTTGGAGCATTCGGAATGGGACTTGGTTTCATTGTATTTGTCTACAACGTCTACTACAGCTTCCGTCATGCGGAACGCGAAAAAACAGGAGATTCCTGGAACGGGAACGGCCGTACGCTCGAATGGGCGACAACGACGCCGGTACCATTCTACAACTTCGCTACCGTGCCTTACGTGGATGAAATCGATCCTTACGTACGCATGAAAGAAGAAGGTAAGACAACCTATGACGAATCGCAGCTGAAGCCGATTCACATGCCGAGCTACAAAGCAACGCCGATTATTATGATGGCATTCCTCGGTCTTGCAAGTTTCGGTCTCGTGTTCGAATGGATGCCTGTAGCCATCTTTGGTCTGATCGGTGGAGTCGCTGTTATGATTCTCCGTTCCTTCGACTATGATGACGGCTATTACGTGTCTGTAGAAGAAATCAAACGCATTGAGCGAAAAGCAAGGGGGTTATGATATGGCTGCTGAAGAACTGAAAACCGGACCATTGGAATACCGGACTCAGGAAGGACGCATGACCATTCTTGGCTTCTGGATATTCCTTGCCGCAGAAGTTGTCCTGTTTGCGACACTTTTTGCGACGTATGCCGTGTTGTACGGCCGCACAGCGGATGCGCCGACACCAATGGAACTATTTGAGCCGGGCATTGTCCTTGTCATGACCTTCCTGCTTCTAACAAGTAGTTTTACGTGCGGTCTGGCCATTCACCAGATGCGCAGAGGGAATGTCAAAGGCCTGATGACGTGGATGATCGTCACACTTGCGCTTGGCTTTGGATTCCTTGGCTTTGAAATTTACGAGTTTGTACACTATGTGCATGAAGGAGCCAGCTTAACGTCCAGTGCTTACTGGTCTGGATTCTTCGTCCTTGCCGGAACGCACGGGCTTCACGTAACGCTCGGTACCGGCTGGGCCATCCTGCTGCTCATCCAGATTGCAAGACGCGGTCTGACGAACGTAACGAGCCGCAAATTCTTTATCATCAGTCTTTACTGGCACTTCCTTGATGTTATCTGGATCTTCATTTTCACATGCGTATACCTCATAGGGATGGTGATCTAAGATGGCAAAAACAGATAAGAAAGTACCTATGAATCACGTTATCGGTTTTGCATTGTCCCTCATTATGACACTGCTTGCTGCCTGGGCGGCCATTCAATCCGACCTGCCTGTCACTTGGGTGATCGTGTTCATCATGGTTCTCGCGTTACTACAAGCGGGCGTCCAGTTGTTCATGTTCATGCACATGACTGAAAAGGAAAGCGGTGGTGGTGCGGTTCCATGGAACATGATGTTCCACGGATTCGCTCTTGCGGCTATCCTTGTAGCCGGTTCACTCTTTACAATGTCATTCGGGTTTGACCACGGCGATCATGGCGATCACGGGGGAGAGCACGAAGAACACATGGAGATGGATGATAGTGAAGGAGACCACAGCGGTCACTAAAATACACGTGCGGGGGTGAGAAGGAATGGAAAAGAGAGATGAAATCAATCAGGAAGAAGCCAGGGTCAGCCATTGGCCCTGGAAGGACCTGGTTGGGTTTATCCTATGTATTGCATTAACAGCATTTTCACTGACAGCGGTCCTGTATTCCTCTTACCAGCCCACCTATGTATTTATGATTCTGACCGGACTGGCGTTTACACAGGCAATGATTCAGCTTGTGAAGCTCCAGCCCGGGCAATAAAAAAAAGACACGCCTCTTCCTGACGTATCAGGAAGGGAGCGTGTCTTTTTCTTTGGCGAGATTTGCCTGATATCCGGGGCTTTGTTCAACCGTAGCAATGATGAACAGGATCCAGGCGATTTGTGATCCGATCAGACCCGCGTAAAACATGGACCACGTAACGGAAAAGGCTGCGGGAGCCGTGTATAGGATGATTTGGAAGTAGTACACCCACATCCCGACAAGCAGGACGGATTGGGCAACTGCAAGAGCCGGCTTTTTCAACTGTAAGAATAAAAATGGCGTAACGGTAGACAATAGAAGGAACATGACTAAGACACCCACGATATTCATCTCCTTTTCATTCTGTAGATGTTGAAAACGTTTTCTTTATATATACATTGTAACAGAAAGTTCTCATTTTGGACACAAAATGTTCGAATTTATTTCAAAAAAAGGCTTGCGCCCTTATTATACGGTGGATAGAAAGGATTTATACATGGAGTATTAGTGACAAAAAGCAGAAAAGCCGCCGGGGATATCCACGGCGGCTTTGTTTTCCGATGGTATCCACCGGAAGGGTTTATTCAAACAGATCCCAAATATCGTCTTCCACTTTTTCACTGACAGCACCAGGGCCGCCGAGAATGGTGAACATAAATGTTTCATTCTGCTCCACATAAGCTTTGACGGTTGGATCGAGCTTAGTTTTTGGAGTGAGCAGAAGAGGTGTGCCATAAGAAAGGACAGAGCCTGATAATGCATCAGCGAAGTGATCCCCTGTAGCGATGGTCACTTGGAACGGATCAAGGTCAAAATAGTCAGCAATGGCCACCGAAGTATCGTAGCGGTTTTTACCGGATATACGATCAGGATCAGGAAGCTGCTTGAACACTTTTGAACCGACTGCACCTGTGCCGCCGACGACAAAAGAAGTGTCATAAGATTTCAGCGCCTCAGCCGTCGCTTTGGGAAGACTGTCTTTTTCCGTTAATAAAATCGGCATCATGTACATCGAAGCTACCGGTCCCATAGCGAGAGCATCAGGGAAATTACGGCCGTAGGCAACAATGACTTCATCTGTTGGAGGAAGTTCATCAGCGATGGCAGCTGCTGTCGCATACCGGTCTTTGCCCGCAATACGGTCGACTTCAATACCAAGCTGCTTCAAGGATTTTTCTACCTGTGTAGAAACCGCTCCCGTTCCTCCAAGGATGGTCACAGATTTCGCATTCAGCAATTGGAGCGTGGATTTCGTAATGTCAGGAAGGCTGTTCTGCTTTGTTAACAGAATCGGAGCCGCATACATAGAAGCTAAAGGCGATCCGGCCAAAGCGTCCGGGAAATCCTGTCCTGTCGCAAGGAAAACGTGTTCGACCGGGTAGCCGCCGCTGCTTCTGGCTGCGATGAACGCAGAGGTTTCATACCGGTCCTTTCCGTCGATGCGCTCGATGTAAGGCTCTTCTTCATACACGTAAGAATAAAGGTAGTACATTTCCCCGCTGTTCACATTTTTCAGGTCGGAAGCCTCCAGGTAATAGGTGCCTGGCTTCAGGTAATAATCTCCGAAGTATCCGAATTCATCAGTCAGTTCATCAAAAACTTCCACTTTCTTTTGTTTTTCATCGTAAACAGTGATGCTCAAATCCATCTTTGTTTTTTCCTCTGTATGAATAGAAAGGCCGATGTTTACTTCTTCATCGCCGTCAATAGTCAGCTTATAAAGGTCTTTGTCTTTGTTTGTGAATGTCCCGGTGACAAGATCATCCGTGGAGATCTTATTGGCCTGGGTAAAGGTATTATTGGGTTCCTTTTCTTCGATAAAACCCCAATCCTCATTATTTGTACCAAGAAGCCGGATTTCATTAAGGTTCGGTTTTTCAACCTCTGTCTCCTTCTTCGATGTATCCACCGCTGCTTCTGCGGAAGGTGTGAATAGTGTGGCTGCAAGTAATAGTGCTGCTGACAATCCCCATGTTTTTTTCAATTCGTTCGTTTCTCCTCTGCCCATTTTATTCGTACTTTTTGTACAGGTCACTCAATCTCCATCGTTCCAGGCTTCACCTTCCATTTCTTAACACTAAGAGGATTATATAGGAATAGATGAGAAAAGGGTATCTATTTTATCAGCCAAAATTCGACAAGGACATGAACTTGACAGATCTTTTATTGAACAATGCGGTTTAGTTTGAAATAATAAGAAAGAAGACAATCCTAAGTTAAACAATGGTACGGACATGGAAAGGAAGCGTAATTTTTTGACACAGACAAACGAAGAAACCTTGTATCTCGCTAAAGCAACGAAACAAGATATAGCTGACTTATACTACTGGTCATTCATTGAGGAGCGACAGGAAGCGAAGGAATGGAATGCACCCTATATAGAGGAAAAGAAAATGAACCTGGATGAATATGAAGTGCTCTGGCAGAAAGAGCTTGCTCCAGGAATACCGGACGGCCTCGTTCTAAGGATGGACGACCACGTCATCGGCTATGTGGGGTCCTACTGGCTGGACCGCCAGTCCGGCTGGCTGGAGACTGGTATCGTTATCTTTGACTCGCGGTATTGGAACGGAGGGTACGGTTCCTTTGCGTATGAGAAGTGGATCGAATACATCTTTGAAAATACATCCATCCACCGCCTCGGCATGTCAACGTGGTCAGGGAATACAAGGATGATCCGGGTGGCTGAGAAAACGGGGATGATTGAGGAAGCCAGAGTGAGACAGGCCCGTCTTGTTGATGGGGAATATTACGATGCGGTGAAAATGGGGATGCTCCGCTCGGAATGGGAAGCCTTCCGCCGTAAGCCGTAAAAAATAAAGGGGGAGACGAATGAAACATCGTATCCATACATGCTTTATTCATCTGGTATATTTTGATCGGACGAAGGAATGGTATAAACGCGTGCTGCCTTTTGACATTCAGGAAGAAGGAGATGGGTACTTGACGTTTGATTTGGAAGGAACCGGCCTTGTCCTGCTCCAGGCACAGACAGATTCGATACGTCCGCTGCCTTATGCCCCTTTTTTTCTGGAAACGGATAATATTGAAGAGACGTACCGGGAGTTAAAAGCAAAAGGAGTCAAAGTCGATGATGTGGAGTCCTTCGGAGGTTCCATCTATGGCTGTCACTTTTACGATCCGGAAGGGAATCAGCTTTTAACGTGTTCCGTCGAATAAAAAGAACCGTGACTGATGACAGTCACGGTTTATTGGTATCCCTTATACTCAGCTTTCTGCAGGCATTAGAGAATGGTCGTTGTTTCCACATTCCGGACATTGTGTCCAGACGACGTAGGTTACTTTTTCGTCAAAGTTTTTCTGTACGACTTTAATAACTTTCAGCTGGTGATGTAAGCAGCTTGTGCAGCGATCTTTAACCAACTGTCCGACTTCCATTTTCATCATGTGTATCACTCCTGAACTCTTAAAGATTAGTACCGAAGCTTCAAGAGTTATCCCAGTATAACGTATCAGGAGGAGCAGCGTCAAAGAAACGGCAGCTTATACTCGCTGGTTTGTACTAAACGGTCCATAGACTGTGGAGGCTGTCCCGCATTTTTCAAACGTAACCGCCCTCCTACGGGGGCGGTCTTTTACGTTTGCACTCTTGTCAGTGCGTTCTACCTTTTTTTCAAGGCCAGGGTATATACCTTTTTAGCACGGACAGTTGCTTCTGCATCCGGCTTAAACCCTTCAAACCCGTGACAGGCTATCTGGGAACAGGTGGAATTCTATATCTACACCAGCTTCTGCATGCTTTATCACATAGGCTATCGTTTCTACTTCGGAATGGGTTGAGCTGGCCGACGCAGGTATACGGATTAGGAAGGCGGCTGTAATCCGTTTCTTTTGCAGGGGCGGCATAAGAGGAACGTTGTCTGTTCCATGCAGAGGTCCAAGGTACATCTGCCATGATGCAGCAGTGAAGAAAGAAACAAGGAAAAGATTGGTGGGATATGACTGGGTGGATGGCTGAGAGGTTTTTTGTCGAACGAAAGGAGGTATAGAACCGAAGAGTCCGAAAAAATCCTGACAAACGGCATTGACAGGTACGGGGGAGTGGGGTAGCATATGAAATGTAATGAGATTGAGAATCTTTATCATTTAGTTGATTTAAGGGTATAAAGGGAACTGGATGATGGATTCCGAATTGAATAAAAGAGAGGATGCTACATATGAAGAAGTTTTGGCTTTTTGCACTTATACTCGGCCTCGTTCTGCTGGCTGCCTGCGGCGGAGGAGAAGAGGGAGAATCAGCGGAGGAGTCCTCCGGAGAGGAAAGCACAGAAGAATCCTCATCTGATGAGAGTCGTTCTGTAACGATTGAGGATGCTTCAGGAGAAAAGACGATTGAAGGAACACCAGAAAACGTCGTCGTATTGGAGTGGACCTATGCGGAAGATCTGCAGGCACTTGGCATGGAACCTGTCGGCGTCGCTGATCTGGATGCTTATGGAGACTGGGTGAACGTCGGAATTCCATTCAGTGACTCTGTCGAGGATGTAGGAACGCGTCAGGAGCCGAACCTTGAAGCTATCTCCCGTCTTGAGCCGGATTTGATCATCGGTGTCCAGTTCCGGCATGAAGCGATCAAAGAAGAACTTGAGAAAATCGCTCCTACCGTCATGTTTGCTCCATACTCGGAAGAAGCTGCCGAGGATCAGTTCGCCAACATGAAGGAAGAATTCAATACAGTCGCGGAAATCGTTGATAAACAGGACAAAGCTGAAGAAGTTCTTACCAATATGGAAGATACGTTTTCCGAGCAGCAGTCCCGTTTAGAGGAAGCTGGCAAAGAGGGCATGAACTACGTGCTCAGCCAGTCCTTCACCCTGCAGGATACGCCGACACTTCGTTTGTTTACGGACAATTCCATGGCCGCTCAAGTGATGAACAACCTGGGTATGACGAATGATCATGAATCCGAAGAACTGGAAGTATACGGGTACACAGAAACAACGGTGGAAACCCTGCAGAACTATCAGGACACGAACTTCTTCTATATCGTACAGGAAGAAGATAATATCTTCGAAAACCAGCTGGCCGGCAACCCGGTTTGGGAAGAACTGGCCTTCGTAAAAGAAGACCGCACCTACCAAATGCCGGGGGATGCCTGGACATTCGGTGGACCGCTGTCTGCGGAAGTGCTGGCTGAACAGGTCGTGAATGCGGCACTGGAAGAAGAATAAAGTGAGTGTGTGCACATGAACACAACCATGAAGAACACAATAATGGCGGTCTCCACCTTCGGGGGTGGAGCCGCATTGTTGTGTCTTTTAACTTTTATACATATCAATCAAGGAAACGTAGACCTTCCGTTTGCGACGGTGATGGATGCGCTTTTCCGTCCGGAGAATACTTTGGAGCACCATACGGTTAGGACGCTTCGATTACCCCGGGCCGTTATGGGGATTCTTGCCGGCGGAGCTCTTGCCGTTTCCGGTGTCATCCTGCAGACGGTCACGAAAAACCCGCTTTCTTCATCAAGTACGCTCGGCATTCACTCCGGTACGTACTTCGCTGTTGTCGTCACAACGATTTTTCTGCCGGCTGCATTGGTGGGCAATGGCATTCTCACAGCCTTTCTGGGCGGGATATTGACATTCGGCTTTGTCTACGTTTTATCCGGTGGTGGAGATGCGACTCCGGTGCGTATGGTACTGGCGGGGATGATTGTCACCTTCTTGTTTTCCTCCCTGACATCGGTCCTGCAAATCTTCTATGAGAATGAAACACGTGGTCTCTTCCTGTGGGGATCAGGGACTCTCGTTCAGAACGACTGGGGCGGAGTGGTCTTTTCGCTTCCGCTTATAGCCGTGTGTGTGCTGATTGTTCTCGCTTTTTCAGGGAAATTAGACACACTGACTCTCGGAGATGATGTGGCGACGGCGCTTGGTCAGAATGTGAGAAACGTGAAGCTCATCACCATTCTGGCTGCGGTGCTGCTCACGAGTGTGACCGTCAGCATTGTCGGGCCGATTGGATTTGTCGGTCTGATCGCCCCCCATTTAATGAAGCTGATCGGCTACAGGTCACATCTGCTGCTTATTCTCGGCTCCTTTTTGTGGGGAGGAAATGTGCTGCTGCTTGCTGATGTTCTCGCCCGTATCATCGATCCCTCTTTTTCTGAGCTTCCTGTTGGGGCGATCACGGCGCTTGTCGGTTCGCCATGGCTCATCTGGCTTGTCCTGCGGATGAAGCGCAGCAATTCTCAGGAAAGCGGAGCGGTGATGGCTGGCCGGAACTCCATCAGCATGCCTCTAGGAAAAGTGCTTCCTGTTCTGGCGGCAATTATCCTGGTGACTGTCGGCGTCAGTCTCGTATCAGGGAACTACGGATTTGAGCCGCTCGTCGGTTTTCAGGCTTTCTTCGGGGAAGGCAGTACGTTTATGCAGGACATGATCGTAAATTTGAGGCTGCCGCGGGCCCTCGTTGCCTTGTTCAGTGGAGCGGTCCTTGCATTGAGCGGCCTCATTTTTCAGGGGGTGCTGAGAAATCCACTCGCAGACCCGTCCGTCATCGGTATAACCTCCGGGGCCGGAGTAGGGGCGCTTATGACGATGTATTGGTTCAGTGTATCTGCCATCTGGATCCCTGTCGGAGCTATGGCCGGAGCGGTGGTCTTTTTCATCATCGTGATGGTTCTCGGAGCAAAAGCCGAGTTTCAACCGACGGTGCTTGCTCTGCTCGGCATCGGTATTTCTGCTTTCGGGTCTGCGCTTATTCAGATCATGGTCGTGCAGGCTGATCTTGGTGTAGCATCTGCGCTTACGTGGCTGTCCGGAACAACCTATGCAAAAGGGTGGGACGAGCTTATCCAGTATCTGATCTGGCCGATTCTGCTCCTTGTCCCTGTCCTTGCATTTTCGATTAAAACGCTTGATGTGTTAGGTCTTGGGGATGATACAGCCAAAGGGCTGGGCCTGCGTGTAGTGAATGTGAGGTTCCAAATGGCATTGATGGCTACACTTCTCGCAGCTTCCAGCGTGGCGGCTGTGGGTTCCATCGGTTTCGTAGGACTGATCGCCCCGCACCTGGCCCGGCTGCTGGTGGGAAGTGCCAATCAGAAGCTGCTGCCGGTCACCATGCTGATTGGAGGCGTGCTCCTAGTGACGGCGGATTTATTCAGCCGGACGCTTTTGGCACCTAACGAAATTCCATCAGGAATCCTGGTGGCCATCATCGGTGCCCCATACTTCCTTTGGTTGATGAAAAGAAGGGCCTCATGATGGAATCATTTCATCAACCATTCGTGAAGTGAAGTACGAGTGGTTGAATAGCAGGAAGACAGGGGATCAGCGACCCTGTCTTCTTTTTTTTGTTCACATCGGACTTTTTACAAAATTCAAACGCTCACTCTTCATTTCCGGGTGAAATATGCTAAGATAGGGAGAAAAAGAACGTGAAGGGGAGAGGTTTATGAAGCTGCCATACATCAAATGCCACGGGTCAGGGAACGATTTCATCCTCATCGATGAAATGGAACACGACCTTTCATTTACAGAAGAAGAACGAAGGAACTTGTCGCTGCTTTTATGTGACAGGGGAACGGGGATCGGATCAGACGGCATTTTATTCGTAATGCCGAGTGAGAAAGCGGAAGGCCGTATGCGGATGTTCAACTCCGACGGATCGGAAGCGGAAATGTGCGGCAACGGACTGCGCTGTGTGGCGCGCCATATGATTGAAAAGCTCGGGAACGCATCGATTGCCATCGAAACACAGGAAGCGGTCCTGCCTGTCAGCCAGGTGGCTGAAATTTTTCCGGATATTGATACGTTTTCGGTTCAGATCGAGCCGGTATCGTTTGCACCTGCTTCACTTCCAATGATTCATGATGGAGAGCAGGCGATGGACAGTGCTATCCCTGAACTTTCTGATAAACGGACATTCACTGCCCTCAGCGTGCCGAATCCCCATATCGTCAGCCTGATGGATAACGTGGATCAGGCTGAGCTTGAACAAATCGGCCGCAGCGCCAACGAACTGCCTGAGGTTTTTCCGAACGGAGTGAATGTCAGCTTTGTCCAGGTGCTGGAGAAAAATAAAATCTTCGTCCGCACGTATGAACGAGGCGTAGGGCTGACGAATGCCTGTGGTACAGCCATGTCCGCCTCGTCGCTCGTATCCACCATTCTGGGTCCGAACGACCTTGATACACCGATTGTTGTCATCAATAAAGGCGGTCTCGTCAACTGTGTTGTTGAAAAGAACGACGGACGTTTCTCCATCCAGCTGCGCGGGAATGGAACGAATGTATACGAAGCTGTGGCTGATGTCGATCTTGAAAACAGCCGCTTCGAGGTAACAGGACAGACGTTTTTTGATAAGGAAAACGAAACGTATGAAAAACTGGAAGCCTATGCTGCTTCCGAAATTGGAGGGTAACTGATGTTGAAGACGTTTCATGTACGCACAGATCATCATGACCAAATGATTGATGTGACCAGCCAGGTGCAGGACTGGGTCCGTGAAGAAGGCGTGAAGGACGGCGTCGTCATCGTCTCTTCCATGCACACCACCGCCGGGCTCACGGTAAATGAAAATGCCGATCCCGATGTGAAAACTGATATGCTCCGCCGTTTCCGTGAAGTGTATCCGTGGGATCACGCCGAAGATAAACATGCAGAAGGCAACACAGCTGCGCATATGAAAACGAGCACCGTCGGTCATGCTCAGACGTTGATTGTAGAAGACGGCCGCCTTGTACTTGGCACGTGGCAGGGGCTGTACTTCTGTGAGTTTGACGGTCCACGCAGTCGTAAATTCGTAGCTAAAGTCTTATAAGGGAAAGAGCAGGCACCCGCCCTGCTCTTTATTTAGGTAGAAAAGCCTGTCACATTCGGGCAGCAGGCCATGCTATAATTTAGTAAGGATAGTGGTTCCTGCCAGTTGAATAGGGTGTCGGCTGATCCCCATGTCTCAAAGATGGAGGGGGTGATGCCTCTGAGTATGTATGAATCGCTGATGGTGATGATCGCGTTCAGTTCCCTGATCGTGTCCTTGCTTGGTTTGATTGTAGCGATTTTACGCATAAAAAAATAGACTCCCTATTCTGACGTGAATGCGGGTGAGTCTATTTTTCATGTAGGCTGCGCCCTTTGGCAGACCAGCTATCCGTAGAGGGGATCACAGTGCCAGCTGTGGTCCCTTTTCTTATGTTTATCCTTTATCTGCTTTTATCATACCACATTTTCCGAAAAAAGAAACCTGAACGAGTGTTTCTGTCCATGGCCCGGCTGCGGGATATCGGTCGTTTTTCGGTTATATCAGCCGAAACGGAGCAGATATCGGTCTTTTTGTGGATATATCGGCCAAATCTGCAGCATATCAGCCAAATCACCGATATATCGACCTTCACCTCCGATGCGGTCATATAAAAATATCCAGCACGCCTGAACAAAGGCATGCTGGATAGTAATCAGCAGATCGAATCTTTCGGGTTCGGGTTTTTCAATCCGAACAATGGCCGCAGGAACAGGGCGAGATACGTTCCGATCAGCGCCATAATCATCCATACCCAGCCGTGCAGGCTGAAGGAGGCAATACCGCCGAAATACGCACCGATGTTACAGCCGAAGGCCAGGCGGGCGCCGTATCCCATAAGGATCCCACCGATGATGGAAGCGAAACCGATGCCGGGCTTGATTTTACCCGGCTTGAAGTTCCCTTGGGCACTGGCAGCGATAAAGGCACCAAGGATGATACCGAAGTTCATGACACTTGTAGAGTCTGCCAGCACCGTCTGATTAAGAGGAGCTGGGTTATCAGACCAGTACTGCCAGCTTGCCACATCGACACCGAACATCTGGATGAACTGGGATCCCCAAAGCGCAAATGCAGATGTAATACCCCACGGGTTTCCGCGGACAGCAAGGGTGATGGCGTTCAATACACCGAGGGCAACAGCAGCGGCCAGCAGCGGCCACGCACCACGCCACAGACGTTTAAGCCCGGTGGTCGTTTTCAATGGTTCCATGCGCGGCGGGTTCTTTTTCCTGGCGAACTTCACCGTCACACCGTAAATGCCAAGGAAGATGAGAAGCTGGAGAATCCACCCGCCGAAGTAGCCGAGTCCTGTGGATTCAGCAAGAGAAATTGCCGGAAGGGCCGGAGTTTCCCGCCAGAATCCGATGTGGTAGGCACCGAGGACAGAACCTGCGATAAAGCCGAGCAGAGTCAGAACCATGGAAGACTTTCCTCCACCGACCGTATAAAGAGTACCAGATGCACAGCCGGAACCGAGCTGCATGCCGATTCCGAAAATGAAAGAACCGAAAATGACACTCACGCCTACAGGGAAAACGTATCCTTGTGGAGCGGTTCCGGTAAAGCTGAAGCCTGTACCTAAAATGATGGCAAAACCTGTTGTGGCGACAGCAAGCATCAGCATGTGCGACTGCAGTCCCTGGACGTTACCGACAGAAAGCAGTCTTCTGAAGACTGATGTGAATCCGAAACGTGCATGGAGCAGTACGAGACCGAAGGCGAGTCCGATGATGAAGAGGACGCCCTGCGTGACATTGGTGATGCTGATAATCGTTATAAATAAAAGCAGGGATGCGATGATTCCCACCCACATGAACGGCTTTTGAACCGGATCAAGCGGGGCAGGAATTGTGGACCGGCTGGACGCCGTCTGATGAACTGCTTGTTGCTGCATGTGCTATTCCTCCTAATTCCGATTTGTTTAATGAGCTTTAAACATTCTAACCGACGAGTCTTCTATTTGTAAACCAGTTTGCATACAATGGTTGTACAAAGAGAACACAGATCAGTCTTTACGGAGATTTAACACTATATGGCAGATACAAGTGGTACACTCAAAGTGTGGACAGGAAGATTGAATACAATTATTGGAGGGATGTCTTATACCTGTCGTTCGCTCATATGTCACTCGCTGGTTTTTCTTTGTTTGTATCAACTCAAACCGAAGAACTTCTTGGCGTACATCAGGCGCACCTCCCCCTACATAAGATATAATGGAAAGCGGCGCGTTACGCGTGGCTTTTTTTGCTTGATCTGCATAATTTTCATGCAGGAAAGGGAATTCTACGATTAGCAGACAAAAAAGCCGGGTAAGGGTACAATAATACGTCTACGTAGGAAGGAATGATTGGAATGCCGAAAAAGAAGGAATGGCACGTTATATTCCTCCTCGACAGCAAGCGGGTCGTCACCCATGATCTTGAATTGAGTGAGGAAATGGACGAAAAAGAAACCTCCGAATTTATCGTCAAACAGCTGGACCGTGGCACTTGGTGGTTCCTTGAGGATGGTGTAGCACTTCACACAAGCGGAGTGGAAAGCTTCTACCTTGACCGCTGTGCCCGCCGCACACGTTTCAGCAGAGATTGACGCCCACCTTTCTAACTTATGGGGAAGGATTGGGAAGTATGATAAAAAGACCGGATGATATTCATCCGGTCTTTTTTCACGTCTCCAGAAATGGCTGGGAGTAATGGACTGTGCCGTTAATGCCTTTCAGGGCGCCGGGCTGCAGTTCAAGAGCCATGAAATACTCTCCCGGTACTTCAAAAGGCGCTTCAATACCCCAGTGGGAGGCGGGGTGGAAACCGAATTTAGGATAGTAATCCGGGTGACCGAGTACGATGACGGAAGAAAAGCCGAGCGCACCTGCTTTTTCCAGGCCGTGTTGAATGAGCTTTGACCCGATACCCTGCCGCTGCCTTTCCGGGGCGACGGATACCGGCGCAAGGGCGAGGGATACGTCTTCTCCAATCGTGATTTTGGTGAGCAGGAGATGGCCGATGATTTCACCGTCATCAACGGCTGTCAAGGACAGTTCAGGAATAAAAGCTTCAGTGGTGCGCAGTCTTTCGACCAGCAGGTGCTCGGTCTGATCGCTGTGCTCTTCCAGCGCAAATGCGCGTTGAATAAGCTTTCCGACGGACGTTACGTCAGACGGCTGTTCCTGTTGAATACGTACAGGCATAAAAAAACTCCCTTCATTATCTATAAGGGAGTTTCTCACAATCGGCGCATTCATAAAAGGATTATTCCAGAATTTCTACTTCGATCTGACGTCGGCCGTAATCAAAGGCATCCCTTTCCTCTGCCATAAATAAGTCAATCCGGTGACCTTCGATGTCTCCGCCGATGTCTCCGGCCGTGGCTGTTCCGTAGCCGGGAACCCGGACTGTTGAGCCGAGCGGTATGACGGAAGGATCGACGGCTATGACTTTCTGCTCGGGATTGGCGCGCAGGTCGATGCCCGTGTAGGTCGTTCCACTGCAGCCTTCGCAGAAAGCGGTATAGGCCGTCGCTTCAACGGCTACCGTACGTTTCACATCTTCCTTTTTGTCTTGAGACGCAAAGGAGGCCTTTTCATCTTCTTTATCTTCAAAGCGGGTGTGCTGGTCTTCTTTTTCATCAAGGGTGGTTACTTTTTTATCAACAGGCTGGGCCGTCTTATCGGTTTCCTCAGCACTTGAAATATGGTCGATTCCGGAAAACAGGGTAAGCATGACAGCAAAGGATAGGAAAAATTTCATCATGTCATCCACCTCTTTCGCATTAGATCTGAGAGCAGTATAACAGGCATGTCTGTGGATAAACAAATACAAAATACCTACAGATTGATTACATTTCTATGACATTCGACGGGCGCGGATTTTCTTTTGGGAGACGGGACCGGGACGCAGGGAGCATTCGTGAAAAAAACGAAAAAAGGGACGATAGACGTTTACGAATCTATCAATGGTCATGCTATAATAGTTGAGGATTATGTACGATTCTGGATCACAAGAAAGCTGTGAAAAAAGGAGGACCAGACCATGATCACATGTCCTCAATGTAACCATGAAAACGCCGAGGGATCGCGTTACTGTTCCCAGTGTGGAGCATCCTTATCGGAAGAATCCCCGGCTGATGCTGAGCAGAAACGATCGTGGCTGCCCATTCTTACACCTGCGATAGTCCTTGTTGTGGTGGGGGCGGCCCTTTATTTTGTCTATGACCAGGAAGCAGGTATAAATGAAAATGTAGCCTCATGGAAGACGGAAGCGGAGGAAGCTGCGCTTGCCGGGGATTACCGTGAAGCAGAGAAGCTGCTGACGCGTGCCATCCAGGAACGTCCGGATGAAGAGGCGCTACAGGAGGAGCTGAGCCACGTACAGAGTGTGCTCCGTATGGAAAAGGAACTGGAAGAAGTGTCCAAGCTGCTGGAAGAAGGAAGCCTGTCGAAAGCTGATAAACAGCTGTCTGAAGTCCAAACGGCCTTACGACAGGAAAACGGCCGGCTCTATCAGACGCTCGTTCCAACAGTGAATGAGATGGATTCCAGATTTACTCTACAGGAAGTGAATGAGGAACTATCCAAAATTACAGATGTGGATGAGCTGGCTGCCAAGCTGAATACCCTTTCTGATTTGAATTTGGAAGAAGCTGCCAAGGTTCGGGAAAAGATATATGAGAAAATCGTCAACCGTTCCACGAAAACGGCAGAGGCAGCGGCTGAGAACAAACGATACACCGAAGCCATCGCTCTGATTGATGAAGGGCTTCAGTACGTCTCGAACGATGAAAAGCTGATCCAGCTGAAAGAACGGGTGCAGCAGGAGAAGCAGGCGTTTGAACAGGCCGCTCAGGAACGTTTGGAAAGTGCGATGCAGCAGGCCGCCAAGGATGAGCTTCGTAATGAGACCGAGGCCTTGGAAGTGGTGGATATCCAAATGGAAAAAGATGAATTCGGTGATTATAAAATCAGTGGCGAATTGAAAAGTCTGGCCACCCAGGTGATCAGCACAATCAGCGTGAAATATGACATTAAGACACAGGACGGAGAAGTCGTCCGTTCAGAATCCGCCAAGGTGTACCCTAACTATTTGAATCCAGGCAGTACAGGCAAGTTTGAGAAAATGTACTACAACCTGGAAGAAGGGGAATACATGGTGGAAATGACAGAGCTTGAATGGTTAGTAGAATAGGAGGATGCGGCAATGAAACGCTCCTGGATGATCAGCCTGATCGTCTCTTTACTTATCGTCGGAGGCGGTACGGCGGGCGTTTTCTATATTCTGGACACGGTGCCGGAACAACTCGCGGTGTCGGCTGTGCTCAATCAGCCTCCTGAAGAAGATGAGAAAAACGCAGAAGTGCCAAAAGAAACACAGGACATTATCTATGAATCTCAAAAGCTTGTCGTCCAGATTGAACTTCCGGACGGCACAATCGGCTCCGGCTTTTTATACAATGACAAGGGCGACGTAATTACGAATGCCCATGTTGTCGCTAATGCCGAAGAGGTCTCTGTTATTACGACGGACAGTAAAAAGATGCCTGGAGATGTGATCGGGGTCAGCCGCGATACGGATGTTGCGGTTGTCCGTGTACCCGGGCTTGAGGGGCGCGATCCGCTCCCGATCCGGACAGAAGGCTATGCCGAGCTGCTGGACGAAGTACTTGCGCTGGGAAGTCCGCTCGGTCTGCAGAATACGGTGACACGTGGTGAAATCAGCGGCGTGGACCGGACGCTGGATATCGAGCCGTTCCATTACGAAAACATGTATCAGATTTCCGCGCCGATTTCCCCGGGAAACAGCGGAGGTCCGCTGCTTGACCGGAATACGGGCGAAGTGATCGGAATCAATTCAGCCAAGCTGGATGAGGAAACAATCGGTTTCAGTATCCCGATTGCCGATGTGCTGCCGATGGTTGAGCGCTGGAGCGAAACGCCGATGGAGTCGCTGCCTGAATTCCCGGAGCTGAATGAACAGGTGCAGTCTCCGGTTACCGGTACAGATGCAGAACAGGCGACGTACATGGTGCAGTATTTTTATGACAGCATCAACCAAGGAGACTTTGTGACGGCCTATTCCCTGATCAGTTCAAGCTGGCAGGAGAAAACGTCGTTTGAAGAGTTCCGTTCGGGGTATTACAATACGCTGAGTGTATCCGTCGATAACCTTGTCGCTGATCCGAAGGACGATCAGGTTGTCGTGACCGCCTTCATCACCGCTGAAGAAACCGTGGATGGAGAGGTCAAGGTAAAGAAATATAAAGTGGTGTATCCGATTCAGAAGGAAAACCAGTCGGTGAAAATCATGCAGGGATCCGGCGAGGAAATCAGTAACGAATCCAAAGAGGAAGAATAACGACGAAACCACCGCTCATGATGAGAGCGGTGGTTTTTTTATCGGGTATGGATTTCTACAGCGCCCCGGATGCCTGATTCAATGGCCCCTTCAATCCATCCGTGATAGGAGGAGGTATGTTCGCCTGCGAAGTGGATTCGGCCTTCCGGCAGAGGGATGATGTCTTCCAAATCCCGGCTCTGTCCCGGAGTGAAAAGGGTGAAGCAGCCGGCAGAGTAAGGGTTTCGGCTCCAATTGTAGACGATGCTGGTCATGTACGTATCATAGACGACCCGTCCGTACACCTTCGCGAGGTCGCTCATCACTTCCTCTACGGCCTGTTTTTTACTGAGGCTGTTGAATAACAGCGCATTCTGTCCCCAAGTGTAGCTGGCAAGCAGAATACCCGGCCCTGGTTTTCCACCGTCATGGCTCGGCTGGTAAATGAAGCGGGAGGGATAATCGGTAACGATGTTCCCGACCGGATATTGCTCCCAGAATTTATAAGAAAATTCTATGCCTATTTTCACCGCTGGAACATTGATGATTTCGTGGATCGCCGCCCATTTTTTTATGGAAATCGTGTCATACGGACGGACATCGATCCATTGGAAAGTCGTAAAAGGTATGGTCGTCAGGACATAATCTCCGGTCCAGGTGGAATAGCCTCCGGTTTTCTCATTTTTTGACACGACCTGCACGCCGTCTTTGTAATGATTGATTGCAACGGCCCGTTCGCAGAAGTGGATGGAGGAGGAGAGGTCCGGGTAAAAGGCCCATGGCAGCCGGTCATTCCCGCCTATGATTTCCCTGAACTTCGTATCCCCTTGGAAAATCGGAAACGTGATGTCGGTGAGGATATTCAGAAATGCGAATTCGGGGAAGCCTTCGATTCCAAGCAGGACCTTGATTTTCCTCACAGCATTTAAGGACATGGAAGGTCCGTAGGGGTTGTTCCGTAAATATTCACTCATGGAAAGGTCCGAATAGCGGTCTCTGAGGTGTTCCTTTTCAGCATCACTGCTGTTGTTATACACATCGAGGAACGGCTGGACGGCCGACAGAAACAGTTCTTTGGCTGTTTTTCCCTGCTCCTCCGCATCTACAGGAAAATCGAGAATGGCGGGGTTTTGTTCATAAATGCGGTGGTACACTTTTTTTCCATTAATCAATAAGAGATCATCTTTCCGTGTGTTTTGAAAAGGATTGGTTTCCAGTCCGAATTTGTCGACATACGCATAAACGAGCTTATGATTGGTCGGTATCCGCATCGCCCCGACATCGAGGTAATTGCCATTCGTGAACGGGGCGCGGACCGTATAGACTCTTCCGCCCAGCCGGCTGTCAGCTTCAAGGATGGTCACCTTATGACCGGCATTCTTTAATAAACTCCCTGCCACCAGTCCTGCCATGCCGGCACCGATAATAATCACCCGCTTCTTTTGAGCAGATGATGTGAGACCATTATGAATGATACGGAGGAAATCATCTGGATATGTAAAGCCCTCGGATTGATAATTAGTCATGGAAAACACCCCCTTTTATGGCTATTCAGTCCATGGGATGAACAGTACCGTTCTATGGATGTATCTTCCAACCTGCATATTCATGGCGGACGGTACATGAATTAATAAAGGGGGGATGGTCAATGTATCAAACATTCCGACAGGACGGATCTGACAGGCAGATCCGTGTCCAGGGATCAGGAAGTGTTAAGGTGAAGCCGGATACAGCTGTTGTTCAGCTCGGTGTTGTGACAGAAGGGGCCGATCTCACTACGGTTCAGGATGAAAATGCAGCGGTCACCAGTATGGTGAAGAATCAGCTGATGGCTGTAGGTGTGGAAGAGACGGACATTCAAACATCCGATTATTCCGTGTTCCCGCAGTACGATTATGTGGATGGGAAACAGGTGTTCCGCGGATATCAGGTTTCCCATATGCTGACCGTGACCGTAAATGATATTGAACAGACAGGCGCAGTCATTGATGCAGCCGTCCAAAGTGGTGCCAACCGGGTGACGAACATCGAGTTTACGGTGAGTCAGTCCTATTACTATTATCAAAAGGCCCTTCAAATCGCCCTCGGGCAGGCTCTTGCCACTGCACAGACGATCGCGAATACGATGAATGTGAGACTCGAACAGAAGCCGGTCCGCGTTGTAGAGGAAAAGAGTCCGGACGTTTCACCTCTACAGCCTTATGCTAAAACACAGATGCTCAGTGAGAGCGCTGTGCCGATCGAGCCGGGGATGATGGAGATTACAGCCCGGGTGGATGTCTGGTTTCCGTTTTATCCTTAAAACACAGGGGTTGTTCCTGTGTTTTTTTTATATGGAGATAAAGGTCTCGGTTTAAAATGTTGTGCCGAGGAAAAACATCCATTACAATGAGCAGTAAATGATATTCGTAGTTAAGGAGAGGTCACATGGAAAACTTACTGCTCGCTTTCGGGCTTACCTTGTTTGCAGGGCTTGCCACCGGAGTAGGAAGCATACTTGCATTTTTTACATCGACAACGAATACACGGTTTTTATCCCTGTCGCTCGGTTTTTCGGCTGGAGTGATGATTTACGTATCCATGATCGAAATTTTCTTCAAGGCTCAGGATTCGCTTGTAAGTGCGCTCGGAAATGAGATGGGTCAGTGGATTACAGTGGTGTCCTTTTTCGGAGGTATGCTGCTTATTGCCCTCATCGATAAAGTGATTCCGAAAGCCGGCAATCCTCACGAAGTGAAAAAGGTGGAGGACATGACACAGGACAAGCAGAAGGACCGCGACCTTTTGAAGATGGGAACGTTCACAGCCCTCGCCATCGCGATCCACAACTTTCCAGAGGGGATTGCCACCTTTACCGCAGCGTTGAACGATCCGGCTCTTGGGATTGCTATTGCCACGGCGATTGCCATTCATAATATCCCGGAGGGAATTGCGGTTTCTGTACCGATTTATTTTGCCACAGGAGATAAGAAAAAGGCGTTCAATCTTTCCTTTTTGAGCGGATTATCCGAGCCGATCGGGGCTATTCTTGCCTATCTTGTGCTCATGCCGTTCTTGAATGATATGGTTTTTGGGATTCTTTTCGCCGGTGTCGCGGGTATTATGGTCTTTATTTCGCTTGATGAACTGCTTCCGGCCTCCAGAAGGTATGGGGAGCCTCACTTATCTATTTACGGCGTTGTCGCCGGAATGGCAGTCATGGCGCTGAGCCTGCTGTTGTTTATTTAATAAAAATCCCCCGGCTGCCTGATGGCGCGCGGGGGATTTTTTAATACGTCTTTCCACTGTAAAGATCTTCAATGACACTTTGGATGCCCGCTTTTTTTCGCTGGATCAGCCGCCAGTTGATGGTGATGGATTCCTCCTGCCTGCTTCCAAGACGGGTAAGGTCATCCTCGACTTCGACCGTATGCGTGCTCAGTGCCTTGAATTTTTCAGCGGCTTTATCCTTGAGCCACGCTGTAATGTGCTCGTTCAACTGAGCTGTCTGCTCATCTTTGGAAGCGAGGGAGGTGCGGAATGTAAACTTTCCCTGATGGAATGAAAAGGTCGTCTCTTCTGAGTCTGCCTGATCAAATAACAGCTTATAGGAGCGGCCGAGATAGGTGATTTTCTGTCCCTCTTCCAATGAAAAAGGTCCAAGGTAGAGGTCCTCGTGTGTTCTCTGCCAATGATTTATGATCCATTCGGCTTTCTTTTCTACAAACGCATGAATTTTTTCCTCTGATTTTTCCTCAGGCGCCGTTACCTGTATCCCGTTTAAATCATCCAGATATATTTTTGTGAACTGCAGCTGCGGCTGTTTATGGACGGTATATTGTATCGTTGTCTGATTATGCTGTAGGAGCGGCATATCAAGACCTCCTTTACATGTCGGTGTTGTTGTAAAAAAACAGTGCCCCTGAATAGAGGAGCACTGCTTAGAGGTTACAGGGTGATTTTCGCTTCCCGCTTCTGAAAATCGACGTCCTGGTAATACGAGTTCTTCACAAGAACGTTCGGACCGAGGCATTCCACTGCCGGGCAGTGACAGTTGAGGCTTTTCGCTGTATCGGTCTGCATCCACTGGTGGTATGCGTCTTCCAAGGAAGTGTCCTGGATGTTGCCAAGACCGGGCTCGTCCCCGAAGTCGGTGACGATAATGTCGCCGCTGAATATGTTGACATTCAAGCGGGAGCGCCCATCCGGGTCGTTTCTTACCGTCACATTTTTCGCGCTGTACAGGCGCTTCAGCATGTCCAGATCCTCGTCATTGGTACTGCATGGATAGTAAGGAAGGGTGCCGAACAGCATCCACGTATCTTCATCACGGTGATCAAGCAGGCGGTTGATTCCTTTACGCATATCCTCAAGGCTCAGTGTTTCAAGTGCACTGGCGAAGTCCACCGGATACATCGGGTGGATTTCATGCCTTGCACACTTCATTTCTTTCACATGATCGTGGATCGCTTCCAGGTAAGGGAAGGTGCGGCGGTTCAGCATCGTCTCCGCCGATACCATGACGCCCTCATCCGCGAGACGCTGGGAGTTCTCCACCATCCGGTCGAAAAATTTCTTCCGGTTTTCCTCGGAAGGCTTGCGCTCCATCCGGGCAAAGCCGGTGTGGATGAATTCCTCAAGCGTTCCCCAGTTATGCGAAATATGTAAAACATCGAGATAGGGGATGATCGGAATATAGCGCTCATAAGGAAGCGTCAAGTTGGAATTGATCTGTGTGCGTACGCCGCGCTCATGGGCGTATTTTAACAAGGGGAGCACATAGTTTTCGACGGATTTTTTCGACATCATCGGCTCCCCGCCTGTGATGCTCAAAGTCCTCAGGTGAGGAATCTCGTCCAGGCGCTTCCGGATCAAATCCATAGGGAGCGCTTCAGGGTCCCTCTGCTGCAGGGTATATCCGACCGCACAGTGCTCGCAGCGCATATTGCACAGCGTCGTCGTCGTGAATTCAATATTGGATAACGTCATATGCCCGTGTTCCTTCACGTCCATGTAGGCTTCCCACGGGTCATACTCAGGTGTAAGCTTCTGAAGCTTCATGTTGGTACTCATAAAATATGAAACTTCCTTTCTATTTGATTAATTCGGTCTTAACCTTTCCTATTCTAACATTATTCAAGCTTGAACTATACCATTCCTTCCTGTTGAACGTGAAAAAGCAGCAGGAAACGCTTGCACATCGAAAAAGGAGTTTCCCCGTGTGACAGCGAAAGGAAAAGGGTAGACGAATAGATAAAGGAGGAGACCATTGATGCAGCCAACCGTTATTATTACCGGATCCTCCAGCGGATTCGGACAGCAGACCGCTGTGAAATGTGCAGAAAGAGGCTTCCGTGTGATTGCCACGATGCGGAATATGGAAAAAGCGTCGGTTTTCCAAAATGCAGACCTGCCGGAAGACGTGAAGCAGAAGATTGAAGTGTGGCAGCTGGATGTTACGGATGATCCATCCATTGAACGTTTTAAGGAAAAAGCAGAAAAACTGGAGCGGGTGGATGTTCTCGTGAACAACGCCGGCTATGCGGTAGGAGGGTTCCTCGAACAGGTTCCGCTTGAGGATTACCGCCGGCAGTTTGATACGAACGTCTTCGGTGTTATAGCCGTGACGAAGGCCGTGCTGCCCATCATGCGGCGCCAAGGGTACGGAAAAATACTAAATGTCAGCAGTGTCAGCGGCTTGATTGGTTTTCCCGGTCTATCCGCGTATGTATCGTCCAAACATGCGCTGGAAGGACTTTCTGAAAGCCTGCGCTTTGAGCTGCAGCCGTTCGGCATAGATGTCGCCTTAATCGAACCTGGATCCTTCCAGACGAACATATGGTCTTCCGGAATGGCGCTTCCAGAAGAAGTGCACAATCCTTCATCTCCCTATGCCTCTTACATAAAAGGACTGTGGAGTGCCTTGAACGAAGAGTCACGGGCCCAGCCGGATTCGGTCGCCGACCTCATGACAGGGCTGATCCAAAAAGACAAGCTGAAAAAACTGCGTTATCCTGTCGGGGCGGGCGTCCGTACCAACGTGCTTTTGAAACGGCTTCTTCCATGGGCATGGCTCGAGAAAACGGTATTAAAACGAATCTTAGGTTCCAACAAGGCAGAAGGAGGAAAAACAGATGGCCGAGTACAGCATTCTTGATGGGGCAGAGGAAATCAAATACGAGGGCAATGAGGTGGGGATTCTCGTTTCCCACGGGTTCACAGGGACGACCCAGAGCATGCGTCCGCTCGCTGAAGCATACGCACGTGAGGGATATACCGTTTATTGTCCGCGGTTGAAAGGACATGGCACAGCACCGGAAGATATGGAGGCGACGTCCTATAAGGACTGGATTGAATCAGTGGAGAGCGCCTACCAATGGCTGAATGAACGGTGCAGCTCTATTTTTGTTGTCGGTTTATCCATGGGAGGAACGCTTGCCCTTTATATGGCCAGTGAGCATAAGAGCGTCCAAGGGGTTATTCCGATCAATGCAGCTATCGATATCCCCGTGATGGAGGAGAGCGCGGCGACAGAAGAACGTTTTCTTGATGCCATCGGATCCGATATTAAAGACCCCGATCAGGATGAACTTGCCTACGACAAAACACCAGTCAAATCCATTACCGAAATTACGGTCTTAATGGATCATGTGAAAAAGCGGCTTGACACGATTCACTGCCCGATTCTGATTTTCGTCTCGGATGAGGATCACGTCGTCCCGCCAAATAATTCAGAGGTGATCTTTGATTCGGTCTTTTCGGAGCATAAGGAGCTTGTCCATATGGAAAACAGCTACCATGTCGCAACTCTTGATCATGACCAGGATTTGATTGTCGAGCGCAGTCTGGAATTCTTCCAGAGGTATACGAATACAAAATAGACTCTATTCCCCGGGAAATAAGATTTGTCATCGGAAAGAAGTTTGATATAATAGATGCATAGCAAGAAGAGTAATCGGTACAAAGCCTACAAGGGGAGCCTAGCGGCTGAGAGTGAACCTCGTTCAGACCCTTCGAACCTGTCAGTTAGTACTGGCGCAGGGATGGCGGCTTTTTTGATGGTGCAATGCATTCGGGATCCCTCCATCAGGAAGCGTCCCTGTCTGCATTGCTTTTTTTGTGTCTTTTTTTAAAGGAGGAATGCTGGAATGAGAAACCGCAGAGTACTATTTTTAGTTGAAATTGCGATCTTTTCCGCATTAGCACTACTACTGGATATCATCCCGTTTTTATCATTTAAATTATGGGCCCAGGGCGGCTCGGTTTCGTTTGCAATGGTTCCGGTCTTCATTATGGCCTTCCGCTGGGGCGTGAAGGGCGGCGCAGCGACCGGACTGCTGCTCGGCATCTATCAGATTCTGACCGGTGCCTATATCATCACCCCTTTGCAGACGCTGTTGGACTACATTGTGGCGTTTGCGGTGATCGGTGCGGCAGGAATCGTGGCCAAACCGCTTTGGAATGCGATCCGCTCCAAGGAAACGAAAGCCTTGATCGGCTGGATCATTACCGGCTGCTTTATTGGCAGTGTACTCCGTTTTTTCGGTCATTTTGCGGCGGGTATCATCTTTTACGGCGAATTCGCTCCGGAAGGACAGCCGGTCTGGCTGTATTCCCTCGTTTATAATGGTGGATACATGCTGCCTGCGTTTATCCTCAGCGCTTTTGTAATCAGTCTTTTGTTTATACAGCGTCCGAAGCTCGTGCTTCATTAAAATGAAAAAAGCCTTCTGCCACAGCGGCAGAAGGCTTTTTTTTCCATGTTTCAAAAGGACCGGTGGAGTGAAAAGACAGGCAGAGACCAGGGGGGATAGGGATGAAAAGAATAAAAGGATTACTAAAGAAGAAATGGGTCTGGCTGCTGCTTTTGATTGTGCTGCTCCTATCGGTCATGATCGCCTATCATACTTCATGGAAAGCGCTCCCTGAAGGTGTGTCCTATAAAGGGGATGTGCACCAGATGGAGGATATCGAGTTTTTCCGGGACCTCTCCTATGAAAATCAAGAGGGGGATACGGTTCATGATCTTCAGGTTTTTGAAGAAATGTATTCCACTATAGGAGGAGCGGATGATTTTATTGTCGCTGATATGTTTCTCTTCAACGGCTACACCAATGGGAAGCATGAATTTCCCGAAATCAGCAGACGTCTCGTGGATGCCATATTAGAACGGAAGAAAGAAGTGCCTGACCTTGAAGTTGTCTTCATCACCGACCAAATCAATACCACCTACGGATCCTATGAGTCGGAAACGATCCGACGGCTGGAAGATGGTGGGGTGAACGTTGTCTTAACTAACCTGGACAAACTGAGAGATTCCAATCCGTTATACTCCAGTGCCTGGCGCCTGCTGTTTTCATGGATGGGGACGGAAGGGGACGGATGGATCGGCAACCCGATTGCCAAGGAGGCCCCTGACGTGACGCTCCGATCCTACATGAAGCTGTTGAATATTAAAGCGAACCACCGGAAGCTGCTAGTGACTGAGGATTCGGCAATTGTATCCACGGCTAACCCTCATGATGCCAGTGGGTACCATGAGAACGTCGCTTTCAAAATGACTGGTCCGATCATAGAGGATATTTTGGAAGCGGAAGAAGCGGTCGCCCGCTTTTCCGGTGAGGAGTTCATCGAATACAGCAGCTATGAATGGGAAGAGCAGGGAGGACCGCTTCAGACACAGTTCGTGACCGAAGGAAAGATCTATGACGCCGTGCTGGAAGAGCTGGAGGACGCCGGTAAAGGGGATAACGTATGGATCGGGATGTATTATTTAGCGGATAAAAAGGTGACCGCCCGGATCGATGAAGCGGCCAACCGCGGGGCTGAAGTGCGTATCATTATGGATCCCAACAAAACCGCATTCGGCCATGAAAAGCCGGGGCTCCCCAATTTGCCGGTGGCTGCGGAGCTGAAGAACCTCGGAAATGAGAACATCAAGCTGCGCTGGTATGACACGAACGTCGAGCAGTATCACACGAAAATGCTGTATGTAGATGGTCCGGATGATGACGCGATCGTTGCCGGTTCTGCCAACTATACGAGAAGAAACCTGTCCAATCTCAACCTGGAAGCGGATGTCGTCATTCAAGGGCCCGGGGACGAGGAGGTTTTCCAGGAGGTTAACGACTACTTCACGCGGATCTGGTCCAATGAAGACGGCCATTATACAACCGAGTATGAAACCTACCAGGATAACCTGACGTCCATCCGCTATGCCACGTATTATCTGCAGAAGTGGACATGGTTTACAACTTATTGAACGGAAGCCCCTGACGCATCTCTTGCGTCAGGGGCTTTTTATCAGGAAAGGACTGCCTGAGCTTTCGCAGGATTGGTTATGATCAGAAGTACCTTTCCTTCATCCAGGTCTTCTTCATATTGTCCAGCTTCTTCTTTGGAGAATCCGATTTCCTGCATCTTCGTACGGAGCTCATCGCCTTTTTTACTGAAGATATTCGTGATGACGCTTTTCGCATCCTGCTCGGAAGCACCGATCGTATTCGCATTCACACTCTTCGAAATCCGTTCGGTCCGGTCATCATCATGGGACAGGATGTAAATCTCTTCGTTATCAATGCCTTCGTTCTTCAGCTTCTCCACCATATCCTTCAACTGTTCATCATTTGTGTATTCACGTACAAGTGGTTTCATGTTTTTCACCGCTCCTTTGTTTATAGAATGTTCTACAGTGAAATTACCCGTTATTTTCCAGTGTTAATCGGAAAATGGGTAGAGAAGGAGATCAGAATGTGTTGTCGAATGGTAAGGATATTGGAGGGAAAAGAGATGAACAATCAAATCATTGCTACATTTTCAATCGCCGCCTATGACCCCGATCGTGAAGAATGGGGCTTGGCGGTACAGTCGAAGTTTTTAGGCGTCGGCTCCGTCGTACCATGGGCGAAAGCAGGTGTGGGGGCGGTGGCCACCCAGGCCTTTGCCAACCCTGCCTATGGCCCGGATGGGTTGAAGCTCCTTGAGGAAGGTCTGTCTGCGGAGGAAGTCATCAAAAGGTTAACGGACGATGACCTTCAAAAAGAAGACCGCCAAGTCGGAGTCATCGACAGCTCCGGCCGGGCAGCGACTTTTACCGGAAAAGATTGTTATGACTGGGCCGGGGGGATTACAGGGAAGCATTATGCTGCCCAGGGAAACATATTAGTGAATGAAGAAACGGTGACCGATATGGGAAATGCGTTTGAAAAATCGGAAGGCCCGCTGGCCGACCGGCTCATTAGAGCCATCCAAGCGGCGCAGGAAGCAGGAGGAGACAGCCGTGGAAAGCAGTCAGCGGCCATCCTTGTTGTAAAGGACCAAGCAGGGTACGGCGGACTCAGCGACATCGCTGTGGACCTCAGAGTGGACGATCATCCTGAGCCGATCAAGGAACTGGAGCGGATTTACCGGCTTCATCAATTGTACTTTGGTGAAACGAAAGAAGAGGATATCCAGCTGATCGATGAAGATGTAAAAAGGGAAATGGCCGGCCATTTAGTCCGTCTTGGTTACCTCGAAAGTAAGGAAGTTGATGACAAGGTGTTCTATGAATCCTATACGACGTACCTGCATACCGAAAACTTCGAAGGTCGTGAGCTGGACCAAGGGAAAGTCGATCGGAAGGTGCTGGATTTCATGAAGAGTCAGTCGGAGAAAAGCTGAAGTAGATCGAGAAAGAGGGGGTGCGTTATGGAGGTCGCAGCAATTACATCGGTCGTTTTGTTTTGTTTCGTGGCTGTGTTTCAATTGTTACTCGCGTCCGGTTTGCCGCTCGGGGAAGCGGCCATGGGTGGTTCCCACCGCGTCCTGCCGGCTAATTTGAGAGTCGCCAGCGCACTGAATGCCCTGCTGTTGGTTTTTATGGCCGGCATCGTTCTCCAGCATGCGTTTCAATTCTCTGATCTGCTCCGTTTTTTACCCACTACGATTCTCATGTGGGTAATCATCATCTTTATGGGCATCAACACGTTGATGAACTTAATATCAAGGAGTAAAAAAGAACGTCTGATCATGACTCCTATTTCAGGCCTGTTGTTCATCCTTTGTTTATGGGTGGTGTGATTTAAGGCGTCTCTTTGAGATAGGGAGAATGATCAACATAAGGGTTCCGGCTATTCTTACCAGCAGCCGGAACCCTCATTTTAAGAGAAAACATCATACCTATGGTGCAGGGGAATAGAATTAGGACGTCTTTTTGAGGATGTTTACGTATTTTTTTACATAGATCAACAAACTTAAAATAAACAAGGCTTGAATCAATCTAGTCAGCAGTCCGACAGAAATATGGGTGTTTATAGAGAATAGGATGAGGGGTTTTTCTATATTAAAGCCTAACAAAATATGGAGAAAAGTATATATTCCTGTCAGTGAAATGAATACGATTAGTATTTTTCTCAAGTTTTCACCTTCGATCATGGTTTATATAAGGAGGGATGAGAAGATTTAGATCCAATCAAGTTTTATAATAAAAGCTCTGTTAAAGTCTGTTGTTGATATTTTAAACGATTACTAAATCGTCTCCGTCTGGAATTAGGGGTCCGGTCCGTTGTTTACTCAGAGCATGGGATGGCAGGGAAAACCGTCCGCTTTCCGCGGGGAACGATGAGCCTCCTCGAACTTCGTTCTCCGGGGTCTCACCTTGTTCCTTTTTCCCGCAGGAGTCTACCTGTTTTCCCTGCCATCCCTTTCGTAGTGGTGTAACGGACTTCGGTTATGCCCTTTCGAACTACCCTTCTTTGAAGAGGCGGCCTTGGGAATGGCGAGACTCCTGTGGGATGAAGGTACATCGTGAGACCCCGGAAGGCGCAGCCTGAGGAGGCTCACGGTACCCCACGGAAAGGGAGTCATTCCCAAGGCCGCCTCATACAAACCCCATGACAGAAAGGGGTGATAGGAGCTCACATGTTAAATAACAACACCAAGCAATAACAGAGCCATAATAAAAAGAGAAGGGTTAGTACAGTCAGGAATTTTTCTTCTTTTATATATGGTATCATTTACCTTTTTCGTATACTAGAGTATAGATAAGAGGGATCAGGATATATCTTTTTGGAGGTGGCTTGATGGGCTTTTATTATTTCATTTTACTTGTCGTAGGTGTTGTTATAGGAGTAATGGGAGGAAAAAAACTTTTCCATTCCTATACGAACCCTTCTGCATGGGCTCAAATGGTTATTGGAGTCGTGTTCGCTGTTTCGGCCATCGTTTTGTTTCAGCCGGGGAGCTCAGATGTTATTTCACAGGTGCTGCTGAAGCTGCAAGACTTTTTCCTTTGAAATACATGAAAAAAGAGAGATTTTTCTTTTGGAAATCGGTGTAGTTTTAGTAGAGGGGGAGTTTGAAAAACAAGCGCTGGTTTGTCAGAGGGATCGTAGTCGGAGGGGCCATTTCTACTTAGTTAGGTAATGAAGGCTTGGAGATCGTGCAGGAAACGCTCAAATGGTGGTGATTATAGCAAAGAAGAAAAGCAGCGTCTTAAGGACGCTGCTTGTATTTTACTTTTCTTTTATATGAACTTCTTGATTTCTGCACTGAATTCTTTCGGTGCTTCCTGAGGAACCCAGTGGGCGGACTCGTCAAACCTTACTAGTGTACTGTCAGGCAGATCTTTAATGAGTTTTTCTGCAGTTTCCACCGGCTGCCACTCATCTTTTGTTCCCCATAGTAAAAGAACAGGCTGCTTGATGGTGGAAAGCTTCGACGTGATTGCCGTCGTTTCATTTGTATTCAACGCTGCGGCGTTACGTACGAGGCTCAGCTTGCCTTCCTCATGCAGGTAAGGAGCCATGATGCCCTGTAAAAAGGTTTCAGTCAGCTGTTCCGGATGAGCGAACACTTCTTTATACGCTTTGGATAGAAACGCTTCAAATTCCTGCGTGGACTCGTTCTTCTTGGAAGGGTGTCCCATCACGAGCATATCTTGAATCGGCCAGGAATCATAAGCGACGGAATTAGAAAGCACGAGCTTGTTAATGCGTTCCGGTGCTTGAAGAGCGAGAAGTAAACCAACGCCTCCACCAATATCATGAGCAACAAGATTCACTTGATCCAATCCTAATTCGTCCATAAGCTTGAGCACCATATCCGCCTGCACATGAAGGGAGCGGTCGAACTGGTCGCGCTGATCGGACTGTCCATAACCGAGCAGGTCTGGAGCAATCACGCGGTAGTCTTCCTCCAGTTCAGGAATGACGCTCTGATATAAGTAGGACCAGGTAGGGATGCCGTGCAAAAGCATAACAGGCGTCCCTGAGCCTACATCCGTATAATTGATTTTAACCGGTTCTTCGACGATACCTTCCAACATAACAGATTGTTGTCTTTGTTTAAACGTTTCTTCATTCATAGTTGTAGTTTGGTTCATTCTTATACCTCCTAGGATAAATCGTATGATTGAGTTACTTACGCATGTTTTTCGGCGATACTGACAATTTCTTCTTTCGGTTTGAAACCTACTGATTGATCGACAAGTTCACCATCTTTGAAGAATAAGAGTGTGGGAACGCTCATCACACCATATTTCTGAGCGGTTTCCATATTTTCATCAATATCTACTTTTACAATGTTCATTTGATCTCCTTGTTCTTCATCAATCTCTTCCAGAACAGGAGCGATCATTTTACAAGGACCACACCATGGGGCACCAAGGTCTGCGATAACGAGTCCGCTGCTTGTCTCCTGTGCAAATGTTTCGTCTGTGGCGTTTCGAATAGCCATATTCCATTCCTCCTTGTAACTGTATAACCACTAAATAAATATTTAGTAGTTAGAAGGTTACATGATGCTGAAACAGACGTCAACCGATGAGGCATGGACTTTTTAAGTATTTGGAAAAGATACGTCTGAACAGGAAGAATGATTAAACGTACTGTTTGTCTTCCATAGGCTTATCTGCTATTTTCTGTAAAATAAGAAATAATAAGAGAATGGCAGTTCAAATCGGTTAAGGTGGTGATTATTTGGTGGTTACAGAAGTGAATAGAAAACTTAGATTCTTGGTTATCAGCTTAAGTATTGCCTTGTTATTGCAGGGGTGCGGTATCGGTAACGGAAACTCGGCTCATGTAGATACCGCTGTTCAAAAAGTAAGCCAATTATACGAAACAAATGATTCCAAAAAGGTCAAGCAGGGAGAAGTTAGTAAAATTAAGCCATCGACAGACCAGGAAATGATAAAGGAAGCTTTAGAAGCTATTGATAAGATTGACAAAGGTGAGAGTGGGACTGATAAGAATGCTATAGTCGCTTTTGCACTCCGATCTTCTGTTCAAAATGCACAAATCCAATTGAATGAACGGGAAGGTACTTCTAAATCACTGGATAATTATTCAGGAGGTGGAGCATTAGAAAATGAATACCAACCAAGGAAGAAAGATGTGGTGTTGAAAGACAATCAATTGAAAAATAAAAATATATTGGAAGAATTCATGAATTCTGCTGGTGGTGAAAACAAAAACAATGACAGCGAAATCAGAGTAATAAAGGATGAGGGGTACAAAGGTGTGCTGATTTATGATTTAGAGGCGAATTATGATGAAAGTGCCGGTCAGAGCTGGATTTCAGTGAAACCTGATTTCAGTTATTACAGCGCTTCTGAAAATAGAATACAGGATGTTTTTAATACAAGACAACAATGCGGGTATATGTCCAAAGATGAACAAAAAGGTTTTTATATATTGAATGATTGTCGTACACACTCGGCCTATCGATTTCTACCCATTGCAAACGGTGATGGATAGTCATGTATTTTAACCTGAATCTATGAAGCTGCGCTTTTACAGAGTAGGAGGTTCTCTTTTTGTTTTCTTGTGCATCGCAAAGAAGTACGATCTAATGTTAAACGGAAGATCGTGCTTCTTTTTAATTAAGTCTTTTCCATTACACCTGACATAACAGGGATGTGGTCATTTTCAAGGAGAAGTTATTAAATTATCCCTTGAGATATATAAGCATTTAATTATATAATGATGCTGTAATCTTAAAAACGGTAATATCGAACGAAAGATGTGAGATTTAAAAAAAGCCAGCGGCAGTATGCCCGGTTTAATACGATTATGAATATCCTTGAGGAGGTTTTACATATGAGAAAGGTAGAAATTTTCGACCCGGCCATGTGCTGTTCCACAGGCGTCTGCGGACCGAGTGTCGACCCGAACCTGACCCGATTGGCTTCAGCCGTTTATTCATTGGAGCAAAAAGGTGTGAACATTAGAAGATTCAACCTTGGTAATGAACCAGAAGTTTTTGCTGAGAATGGAGCGGTAAACGAGGTACTACAGGAGAAAGGGGCAGATGCTCTTCCTGTGACTCTACTGGACGATCAGGTTGTCAAAGTAGGAGAATACCCGACCAATGAAGAGTTCAGTGAATGGCTTGAAATTAAAGGAGAAGAATTGACGCAGAAACCGAAAGTCCGTGTTTCCATCAATATGGACAAATAAAGGAGACGTAGTTATGCATACATCCTACCA
The DNA here is from genome assembly GCF_947311855.1 of Halobacillus sp. Cin3. NCBI lineage: Bacteria > Bacillati > Bacillota > Bacilli > Caryophanales > Bacillaceae > Halobacillus > Halobacillus sp. Cin3. The sequence continues at coordinate 204,409 of NZ_CAMZMV010000001.1, forward strand.
TCCACGTACACATGTTCAAACGCCGTACCTGTTTTTCACTGGAAAAGGCGGGGTTGGAAAAACATCCGTCGCCTGCGCCACAGCGGTAAGCCTGGCGGATCAGGGGAAGAAGGTTCTGCTGGTGAGCACGGATCCTGCCTCCAATCTTCAGGATGTGTTTAATATGGAACTGACTCGTGAACCTGCAGCTGTTCCCAGTGTGAGCCATCTGTATGCCAGTAATATTGACCCGGAGGAAGCAGCAAGAGCCTACCGGGAAAAGACCGTAGGACCATACCGGGACAAGCTGCCTGAATCGGTCGTCAACCAGATGGAAGAGCAGCTTTCCGGAGCGTGTACCGTTGAAATTGCCGCCTTTGATGAATTTTCCCATCTGCTCGCAGACGATGGCATATTCAAGGACTTTGATCATGTCTTGTTTGATACGGCGCCTACAGGGCACACGTTAAGACTTTTGACCCTTCCAACAGCATGGTCCGGATATTTGGAGGAATCGACGCATGGAGCTTCCTGTCTGGGACCGTTGTCCGGCCTCGGGGACAAAAAGAACATGTACCAGAAAGCAATGGATACTCTCTCCAATGGGGAGAAAACGACATTGGTCATGGTGGCAAGGCCGGAAGAATCCACACTTCTGGAAGCATACCGGGCATCCGTTGAGCTTGGAAAGATCGGGATTGAACATCAAATGCTGGTGATCAATGGTGTCTTCCAGCCGTACGATGCCGGAGATGAAGTGGCGTCTGTCTTTTACAGTGAGCAGCAGGAAGCCTTAAAAGAGATCCCTGACGCCCTTCAACAGATCCGCACGTATTCTTTACCTTATGTTCCTTATTCCTTGACGGATATTCAGCACATGCGCCAGATTGTGAGTGAGTCGCCGGTGGCTGAGGTGGAAATTACAGAAGAAAGCGTGGATGTTGAGCCGCTTCCTTCATTAAAAGAGGTCGTGGACGACTTCTCAGCGAAAAACACGCGTGTCATTTTTACGATGGGAAAAGGCGGCGTCGGAAAAACATCGGTGGCTTCGGCAATTGCCGTTGGATTGACTGAAAAAGGTCACCGTGTCCACTTAACCACGACAGATCCTGCTTCTCATGTAGCTGATATGTTCAAGGACAGCCGGGTCCATGAGAACCTTACCATCAGCAGCATCGATCCGGAAGTCGAAGTGGAAAACTACAAAGCCGAGGTCATTGCAAACGCTGGTGAGCTGAATGAAGATGAGCTTGCTTATCTGAAAGAAGACCTGGATTCACCTTGCACCGAAGAGATTGCCGTCTTCCGTGCCTTTGCCGATGTTGTAGATTCTGAGGAGGAAATCGTAGTCATTGATACGGCGCCTACCGGTCATACGCTGCTTTTACTCGACTCTTCTGAAGCCTATCACAAGGAAATGAGCCGCTCCACAGGTGACATACCAGAGAGTGTAACGAAATTACTGCCGAGACTTCGGAACCCGGAAGAGACAGGTGTAGTCGTCGTAACTCTCCCGGAAGCGACTCCCGTATTTGAAGCAGGCCGTCTGCAGGAAGACTTGAAGCGGGCGGAAATTACTCCGAAGTGGTGGGTGATCAACCGTAGTTTATATGCGGCAGGAACGAAGGACCCTGTTTTAGAGGCTCGTGCAGCCACGGAAAAACAATGGATCAGAAAGGTTCAGAACGAATTGTCTGCTCAAAGTGCGCTGATTCCATGGGGCGCAGCAAAAAATGCCGGATATGAACAATGGAAAGTCTACATTCAATCTTAATGATGAGGTGATGAAACATGAAAATTACAGAAAATGCAAAGAGTACATTACAGGGAATGATTGAAGAAAATGGAGCGGAGGGAGTCCGTTTTTATTCCATGGGAGACGGGTGCTGTGGTCCACAACTCGGCATTTCCCTCGACGGACCGGAAGAAAACGACGTTGTGAATGACATGGACGGCCTGAAGGTTTCCATTGATCAGGATGTCAAAGATACAGTGGATGGCTTAACGTTAGATCAGGAAGATACACCGGAAGGAGCACAGTTCGTCCTGCTTGGTATGGACCAGTGCTGCTGAGAAAAACATCAAGATAAAACCTGGAGGGTGACACCGAAATGAAGATCATCATTATTGGGTCCGTTGCAGCAGGTACCTCTGTCGCTGCAAAGGCACGAAGAAACGACGAAAATGCAGACATTACATTATACAATGCGGATTACGATATCTCTTATTCCATCTGCGGGATTCCTTATTTTTTAGGCGGCGAAGTGGACGAATTAGAGACCCTTACACCAAGAAGTTCCGAATGGTTTAAGAAACGCTACAACGTAGACATTCACACCCGTCACGAAGTCGTAGAGATCAATCCGGATCAAAAAGTGGTCACAGTGAAAAATCTGAACACCAATGAAATCATCGAAGATCATTACGATACACTGGTCTTTGCTACAGGAGCGGCTCCAACGACGCCACAGATCGACGGAGTGGAGATGGAGCATGTCTTCCATGTAAGGAACATCCAGAACACCGCTTCCATCCATTCGTATATGCAGGCCGAAAGTCCGGAAAAAGTGACGATTATCGGCGCAGGCTTCATCGGACTAGAGATGGCTGAGCAGTTGAAGCATAGAGGACTGGATGTAACGATTGTCCAGCGCAGCAATCAAATTATGCCGCACTTGGATAAGGATATGGCCTTCCGGGTGGAAGAGCATTTGAGAGCAAACGGGGTCAACCTATTACTCAATGAAGAAGCGGCAGCAATTTCAGAGACTTCCGTAGAAACAACCAAGGGAAGCGTCATCGATGCGGATATGGTCATTTTAGCTACAGGTGTACGCCCGAATACGAAGCTGGCTGAACAGATCGGTGTAGAATTAGGCGTATCCGGGGCCGTCCAGGTCAACGAAAAGATGCAGACGAATCTCCCTGATGTTTATGCCGTTGGAGACGTCGCGGAGAGTTATTCCATCGTTACAGGAAACCCGCTCTATCGTCCGCTTGGGTCGACAGCGAATAAAATGGGCAGGATCGCCGGAGATGTCATCACCGGTGGAGATCTGGCCCACCGCGGTATTTTAGGGACAGGAATATTAAGAGTCTTTGACTTAGCTGTCGGCTATACCGGCTTAAGTGAAAAAGATGCGGTTATGGAAGGCTATGACATTGAAGTTCTTCACAATATTAAGCCGGCAAGAGCGGAATACCTGGGTGGTAAGGAAATGGTCATTAAAGCCATCGCCGATCGTAAAACGGGCCGGATTCTAGGTGTGCAGATTGTCGGGGAAGACGGCGTTGATAAGCGCATCGACGTGTTCGTGACGGCGATTTCCTTAAAAGCGAGTGCCGAAGATCTCTTCCATTTGGACTTAGCTTATGCGCCACCATTCAGTACCACTAAAGATCCGGTCATGTATACAGGTATGGCTCTTCAGAATGCGATGGACAAAAAGAACCGGATCATCACGCCGCAGGAACTGACGAATCGAATCCAGAACGGGGAGAAGATTCAAGTCATTGATACACGAGCGCCGAAGCAGTACGAAGTATCCAATGTGGAGGGAGCGGTCAACATTCCATTGGCTGAATTGCGCGCGGAAGCGAAACAGCTGGACCCTGCCATCCCGACAGTGACCTACTGCAATAAGGGTGTAACGGGAAATGCCGCCCAGAACGTGCTGATCAACATGGGATTTGAGGAAGTTTATAACCTTTCCGGGGGAAATAAGAATTACCAGAGTTTCTCTAAGGCTAACCAGTAAAGGTAAGCGTTGAAAATCAATAGAAGACTGAAAGGTATTCGGTGTCGGTTTTTAAAAAGTGGATGCACGAATGATCTTAAGAAGTTTTCCATAGCAGCAACCCCGGCAGAGTTTGTGAAAAGCTCTGCCGGGGTTGTTTATGTTCAGGAACTGGAAGGGTCTGACTTATTGGTGAAGGCAAGGACCAGCGTCATTGCAATGATACAGAACATGCCGAGCCATTGGAAGGATCCAAATGGCTCTTTTAACCAGATGACCATCGTTAATACAGCAGAGAGGGGCTCCAGGTTACCAATCAGGCTGGTTTCCTTCGGAGAGAGGTGCTGCAGACTCTCAATGTAAAACCAGAAAGCGAACATCGTACCAAATAGGACGACCATCACAAGATAAACATAGATTTCCATTGTAAAAGTGGAGAATGCTGCCTGCCAGGGGGGATGTATGAATCCAAGGGTAAATCCACCAATGACCATCGCCCACCCTACTACAATAAGGGAATCGAACTTTTTGAGCAGGGGAATGGCATAGAGCGTATAAAAGGCTAGAGATGCCCCTGATAAGAGACCCCAAAAGATCGATATACCAGGCACGGATAATTCAGAGAGTGAACCATTGGTCAATAATAAACCGGTGCCGAGTAATGCAAGCGTCACAGTGAATCCATCACGCCTCTCAAAGGTCGTCTGTTTTCGTAAAAGCAGATAAACAATGATCATAACAGGTGCCAGGTATTGGAGTAATGTAGCTACAGCCGCATTCCCGTGGTTGATGGATGCCATATAGGTATACTGGACAGCCAGCATACCCAGTAAGCCGAAAATGATCAGTGGAACAGCCGTCGTTTTATTCTTCCATATGCTGAAGATGGGAGAAAAACCTTTTCGGAAGACTTGTATGGCCAGTAATAGAATGCCGGCAAGGAGTAAACGGACCGTCACCAGCCAATTGACTTGGATGCCAAAATCCTGGAACAGCTTTTGTGAAACGGTACCTCCGACGCCCCAGAAGATGGCCCCTGTTATTACAAGAAACAATCCTTTGCTTTTTTGAATGGTATTCATAGTGTATATCACCTCAATAATAAAACGATAGTGTTATAATAGCTGAGATGAAACCAGTAAAATACACAAATCGACTGAAAAAATATAAGGATATTGAGGTGGAACAATGCAGATCTTTGATTTTGATCTGGACGGGAAATTACAGGAACTTACGGATCACCGGACGATTGAATTACCGGTGGCTTGTTATGAAACGACCATTTCCAAAAACGTGAATGGCTATATCCCTCTTCACTGGCATGAGGAAGTACAGTTTGTCCTCATAACGGAGGGGGAGGGTGTTTTTCAAGTCAATGAAGAAAAAATAGAAATAAAAGAAGGTGAGGGACTGTTTATAAACAGCGGCCGCCTGCATATGGCCGAAGAACAGGCACCATCAACGTGTGTCTATATCTGCTTGAATGTCTCTCCTCATTTCCTTGCCCCTCAGGAACTTTATCCCGCGTATGTCTATCCTTTTGTGAGACAAGCCAATGTGCCTTATATATTCATAGGGAAAGGTAGTGAATGGGGAAGGGATCTTTTGAAAGCCATCCGAGACGTTCACCACGTTATTGAGAGCGAGGCCTTTCATTATGAACTGGAAACATCTCTGTTGATCAATCAGATATGGAAAGCGTTAATCGATCATGCACTGAAACCGGATGCCGCCGAGGGGGAGTCTGTCACACAGCGCAGGATGAAAAAGATGCTGAGCTTTATCCATCAGCATTACAGTGAAAAGATCAGTCTGGATGCTATTGCGAAAGCCGGGCAGTTGAGCCGGTCGGAGTGCTGCCGATACTTCAAAAAGGTATTAAAGAAAACGCCATTAACGTATGTCACAGATTATCGTATTCAGCAAAGTATTCATCTCCTTCAACACCCTGATTCGAATGTAACGGAAGTGGGGTATCAAGTGGGATTTAACAGTTCAAGTTATTTTATTAGTAAGTTCCGGGACCGGATGCTCAAGACTCCTCTGGCTTATAAGAAAGCGGTACTGCAGGAAGAATAGGGTGTGCAAAATAATCTTCTCACACTGGTATTTTCTTTTTCATGAATGAGCAGAGTCAGGAGGCAAGTCCGGGTTTTTGGAAAATCAGTTGATCGTTTTCCCTTATTAAAGAATGAGTGCAAACAGCCGCTCCTTTTGGAGAAATGCAGTAATACGGCGGGGTCAACCTTTGGTTGACTCTACCCTGTTGCTTTTTCACCGGATTTTTGGAATGTTAAGAAGGTAACTTGGACCGGAAAAGGAGCATGGAAATCATGGATAATATTTTTGTGGGTGAGCGATTGACGAATTTACGGAAATTGAAAGGACGCACACAGGCAGATGTGGCAGCTCAATTTGGAGTGAGCAAACAGGCAGTATCCAAATGGGAAAAAGGGTTGTCGATGCCCGATGTTTTAATCCTCCCTGATCTTGCTGCATATTTTGGCGTGGAGATTGGATACTTCTTTGATAAAGCGCATGAAGACTCTACTCGGGTTCCGCTTAAAAAAGAAAAGGTCGCTATTCAAGTACGTGACCTTACGAAAAGGTATAAAGGTGCCGATGCTCCTGTATTGAAGGGAATCAATATAGACATTTACGATGGACTATCAACAGCTATCATGGGGCCTTCCGGCTGTGGTAAGACGACGTTTGTGAATTGTATTTCCGGATTGGAAACCATTACGGGGGGCAGCGTGATCATGTTTGATCAAGACATTGCCAATCTCAAAGAACCTAAGTTGACGGAATTCAGAAGAACTCATACCAATTATATATTTCAGCAATATAACCTTGTAGATGTATTGAATGTTCTGGACAATATCAAGCTGCCTTACAAAACTTCGGGTCAGAAGATCGATCGTGCTCGGTTGAAAGAGCTGATTGAAAGATTGGGGCTGTCCGGCAAAGAGAAGATGATGCCGACGAAATTATCCGGAGGACAGCAGCAACGGGTGGCTATCGCCCGTGCCTTGCTTGGAAAAGGGAAGCTGATCCTTGCTGATGAGCCTACAGGTGCCCTGGATGTCAACACGGGAAATGACGTACTGGAACTTTTGCTTGCAGGATCCAAGGAATTCGGCTCACCTGCTGTCATTATTACCCACGACAGCAAAGTTGCCGCAAAATGTGATATTGTCCACTTTTTATTAGACGGGAACATTGTAAAAACATTGGAGCGTCCGGATGCGTCTGAAGTATCAAAGGTGATGGTGAGGTTGTCGGAGAATGTTTAAGTTATTAGTACATGACCTTCGTAAAAACCTTCCATTGTTCTTTGGGACTTTCCTTGCAATTATTGTCACGAGTTGTATCATCAGTGCCTGTCTCACCCTTGTATTTTCATCCGTGGCTGGTTGGGATTCGGGTAAACGGTTTGAAGGGATGGATCTTGTCGTCATGGCGGATCAAGACATTACAGTCTCCCACAAGGAAGAGGATGGTGATGTTAAAAAGGAATCAGAAAAATCCAATGGCAGAGTCCCACTAAGTCAAGAGCAGCTATCCTTTTTACAGGAGACCTATGATGCTGTTCCTGATTATACGTTTCATGTCGAAGTGGAAGGTGGAAATGATCTAAAATTGGCCGGGCATAACTTCCGGTCAATGGAGCTGAGTGATTTTCGTTTGAACGGATCCCGCCCAGCGCCTGACCAAGTCGTAGTAGATGAAAATTTTGCGGAGAAACATAACCTCCAGATCGGAGATGACCTTCCGATTACAACGAAAAGTGAATCTAGAGAATTTCAAATTAGTGGGATTGCTCTAAGCGAGGTTCCAGGTATGTATGACCTGCAGAATTACATTTTCTTTGAAGACGCTGCAGCAGAGGAAAAGGCTGTAGGAAGCTTTAGTGCAGGAATTACTACCTCTTCCCCGGATGATGTGGAAACCTCACTCAAAAAAGATAACTATACCGTATTGAGTGGGGCAGATAAATCAGAGGCAGAGCTTCCGAACATCGCAGATGAAAATATATCGTTGATGGTCATTTTTATTACGATGGGTTCCGTCTGCCTTGTGATTAGTTTGTTTGTTATAAGCGGGACCGTCCAATTCTCCATTCAGAACCGCTTTCGAACCCTGGCCCTATTGCGCGTCATCGGGCTGAAAAAGAGCCAGGTCCAAATGGTGCTTGCTGGACAGGCATTGATCATTGGTTTTGCTGCATCCTTGATCGGCATTCTTCTTGGGATTCCTTTAGCAGAATGGATTGTTAAAGCCTATCAACGGCTGGGAATTGTTCAGGAAGGCTTTCAGGTGACGCCTATATGGATATGGGAAGGTGTCGTCCTATCCGGGATTATGGTGCTCTCCCTAATCGTTACACTTCTCACAGCAAAAAGACCTTTATCCGTGTCTCCTATTTCAGCCTTGAAGGAAGAAGGGGACTTTACTCGGAAAACATCCGCTGCCGGCACGATTACCGGTGTGATTTTGATACTGGGTGGAGCCGCCATCCTGATCTTCACACCCATGAGCGGTGGTATCGGTATAGGAATGGCCTTCTGCGCATGCTCCTTATTTCTCGGCGGGATCATGAGTCTGACACCATTGTTGATGAAAGCCTTTAACTGGATTCTTTCCGTGTTTTTCAGACGGCTGGGTAAAAGTTTAGGACAGGTCGCTTATGCAAATATTAAAGAGAAAGCTTCTAAATTTGCTGTTGCTTCTGTCTCGATTTCTATCATGATGACACTGGGTACCGTCATGATGCTGAATAATATCACTTACATGGATGCTGTCACACAGCAGCAATATGATTTTGCAAAGGAGTATTCTTACGTTAAAGAAAATATTGCTCCCTCTGAGATCGATGGAGGTGAAAATATTCTGGGGCTGACAAATACCGAAACACTCCTCCATCAAAAAGACGACCTGCTTGATCTGAATATGCTGGTCACTGTGGGGAACGTGCCGGACTTAAACATCATTGAGGGAACGTCCACCATCTCTGGTGATTCGATTCTTCTATCCAACAGATTCAAAGAAGCTCAGCCGGGGGATACCCTATCTGTATTTCTTGAAGATGGCACACAAAAGAACCTGACCGTTAAAGGCATCTTTCAATCAGAGGGACTTAATGATGAAAGCTTTAATAGTGTGACTTCGTTTGAAACGGTGGAGGAAAGCCTCTACGATTATTCTTTAGCCTACGTTTATTCCGACACACCACTCCCGGGATCGGAAAGAAACAATTACGCTTATTATGCAGACGCGCCATCCTATGATTTACAGCTGGGGGCTTCCCTTCTTCTTGGGGTGATCGCATTGATCTTATCTATTGTCGCTTTGTTTAATACGTTTGCGGTGATTATGTCTGTAAGAAAACAGGAGTTTAATGGATTGAAGGTCATTGGCGCAAAGAAAAATCAAATAGTCAAGATGACATTCATTGAAGTCCTTATTGTGACTGTAACCGGTGTGCTTATTGGTTTGGCTGTTTTGGCTGCCTGTGTGGGTGCCTATTCCTATGCAACGACAGGAGTATTTGATTGGATCGTAGATACAAGAATATTTATCGGCGTCATCATTCTGTCTTCTCTATTAGGACTGCTTGCGGGTCTCATCCCATCTTTTACAACAATCGGAAAACTAAAGCGGCAATTCCGTGTCGAGTAATGCTTCCGTGGATAAAAGGAATAGTTAAAAGTCAGGGCCTATGGGTTGTATGAATATATATATGAAATGTCTCGAAAAGAGCGGCTGCTTCCATTAAAGTGGCCGCTATTTTCCATAAAATAGTAATCATTTGAAACCTCCCTTTTCCTTATACGTACATATAAGGTGGAAGGTGAACCTTCTCTGAGATTTGATGTATAGGAGGAGGTTTTATGGTTAAAAAGCTGATTAGTGTGGTATCTATTTTGATCCCAACCTTTTTAACGATTTTCATTCTGAACTTTTTATTCGATATCATTCCTTTGAACATACAGGGGCTGCCGATCATCTTACCGTTTGTATTCTGTCCCATAGGAGCAGCCCTTGGTTTGATCGGCTATAAAATGAACCGGGACAACCTGGCACGGGCAGGAATGATTTTTAACATCGGTCTCTTCTTGTTCCCGATTGCTTTTAACATCATCGGGACACTGAGCGGAGGCGTTTGAAGCGAATAATCATAGACCAACATCCAGCAAAGAAAGGAGTTCTTCATGGATCTTATTTTAGGTGCAGTCCTCATCCTTTGGGGTGTCTTTATCCTGTATGCGTCCATATTCAAGATGAAAGGACAGATGGATTATGTGGATGATACCCGACTTGGATCAAGCGGATACCTGGAGTGGGAAAGTGTGGTGAAACTACTGAACAAACTTCCTTATCCTCTGGCAAAGAGTGTTGTCATGACTATAGGAAGTGGATTCATTCTGCTTGGTGCCTGGGTCATTTAGAAAAGTACTTTTCTATTTCAGCAGCACGATAAGATGTTTTGGGTGAATGATCTAAGCATTGATAAAGGAGGATCCTTATGGACGTTAGGGAGTCATTCAAGGAGAAAAGCTGATGTACAATCCGGACTTGCATTTTCACATTGGATATTATGAAGGGTATGACCTGGAGGTTGTCGCATACAAAAGAATCTGGGAACCTCTCTGGGATGTTTATGTTGATGATTCTGGACCTGGCACCTTATATTCTCAGGTAATGAATAAAGGACTTGGGGTTTCTGTTGCCCATTATGGAATCCTCATTTTTTCCATTGATGATACAAAGAACTTTGAAAAGCAAGCTTATCATTCGTTCGAAAAGTGGTTAAGACACTATAAATTGATAGACGTGGATGCTTAAGCAATTTGTTCAGCTTGGAGGTGCGGGAAATGGAAGCGGTCCTTACGTTTACCTCTCTTATCGCAGTCATCATCGCAAAGGTCTTAAAAAACAAAAAACGCTTAGCGCAACTGACGGCCTTCCAAATGATCGGTGTGGGTGCAACATATGTGGTCAGCGTTTTTATCGGATTTATACTCATTTATTACGGAGGGAATTGGATAGCATCAAAGGTGCCGTATAAGATTTTAAGCACACTCGTATTTATTCTGATTGTGATTGCAGCGCTATCAGTATGTGTTTCTCTAATGAATAAGACTATATATAAAATCACGAACGGTCTTCTTCCACGTGAGGAGCATGAATGAACAGGTGAGAGGGGGAACTGGGGTGGAAACAACTGTGCTGTTTTACAAAATAGATAAGGAAGAGGTTGAGTCAGCTGATTACATTCTTTGGGCTTATTCCATGATCGAGGCGGGGGTTTCCTCCCCTTCTCTTTTTATATTGGCTGCCTTTAGGAAAGATGCCAGCATCTTCGAAGTGGAAGACTATTTCAAAAGGGCCTGCCGTGAACTTCATGTGAATAACCGTCCTGATTTTGCTGCATGTGCTCGAGCTTTTATGAAGGTGCTGGCCGATCATATAGCGAAGAGTAAGCATCCATCCACTACGTTTGAGCTTGCCTCCCGCATATTTCACATCGTAAGGGACCTGGAATATCCTAAGGACTTAATGGTCTGGTACGATATCAGCGAAAGCATCGATCTGCTCGCGTATGATCCGTTGCATTCTGACATGAATGAAGCTGACTTGATTTCACTAATAAAAAGAGAAGCGGCTTCTTATCAAGCGGGAAGCTCCTGATCTAAACTGTTCAAGGAGGCGGTCCCTTTCCGGCATCATTCTGATGAGGGAAAAAGTTTTTCATTCCGTGCAGGTCTCCATGCGCGTTCAGCAAGTTTGTGAATCATTTCAGTGTTTAAAACCTGGGTTTACTAACATTAAATCGATAAGGAAGGGTGGAAGAATGGATCCATTGATGAAAAAGAAAGTGGAGTCATTGAGTGGAGAAGAAGTTCGTTCAATGGTTTTACAATCATGGTTGATGCTGGAGTACGTGGAGAACGGACATCTATCGCCAGATGAATATGTAGAACGGATAAAAGCCGTGAAAAAAAGCGTGGATCAGGTGTATAAACAGCAAATGAACCCTTTATCCGGCGATCAGACAGATGTGAAAGAGGTCCATATCGTGTTTGGCCACTCCGCATATGGGGCGCTCAAAAATACGCTTGAAAATCATAAAAGAGACAAAGACATGGTCATCAACCTCCCTTTGATGTTTTCTATCGGGCCGGTCCGGAATCTGGATCAGCCAGGAGGGCTGCAGGAACGCCTGAACTGGCTCTATGATCGCATTCACATGGATGATGAAGAGATTTTCACGTATGTTCAGGAAAACAAACAGGCCATGGAAAGCATCCGGAACATTCCTGATCATATCCAGACGACCATCTGGGTTGGAAATAATGCCCACGAACAGCTTGGCCTGCGTTTCGTTCTGCAGCTGCTGAAAACATGGAACGGTCGTGTAAGGACAATCAACGTCAGTGAAAGTCATATGAAACGTTCCAAAGGATATCCCATCCATACGGGTGAAATCTCTCCAGACCGGATCGGGGAAATGATTCATTATGCTTCAAGTGAACCCATTCCTTTTGAAGCGAGGGATCGTTTGGAGAAAGACTGGCTGCGGTTATCCTCAGAAAACAGCGAGCTGAGAATATGGAGTGAAGGGGTCTTTTCAAAAACGGTCGACTACTTTGATCCCATCATTATTCAAACCGTAAGAAGTCTTCATGAAGATGCCGGTTGTGTTGATTTTATCCCAGCAGCCAGGATCATAGGAGAAGTGATCGGGCATTCGCGGCAGGTGGTCGGCGATGCTTTTATAGAGTACCGGTTGATTCAGCTGGTTCTTGAAAACAGATTGGATATCAAGGGGATCCCGAGAGGCATGCGGTACTTTGCCGTGAAAGTCAAAGAGGAAACAGATTGGGGATGTTCATAATTACAAAGATCCTTATTGGAGTCGGCAGCAATTTTGTTAAGGAGAAGGAATTGACCTTATGGAAGAATCAGAGTATATAACTAAATTTTATATATACATAGTCATCGGTGGAGTTTTGGTCGGTTTAATAACATTCCTGACTATCAAAGATATCATTAGAAAAAAACCTTTTGGTATCAGATTTACCCTCTATTTAGTATTTACAATGAACTTCGGAATCTCAGCCATTCTTACGAGCATTTCCAGTATTAAATCCACTAAGGAAATCCTTGAAATCGATGGCAGCGGCGTTTTACTGAATCAGTTAAAGCCTTACAGTGTTAATCTCCCCGTATTTTATCTAATTGTTAGCATCTTAACCCTTTGCGGGTATGCTTTATCTCGCAGGGCGGAAAGTGACAAGGATGATCGGTGATCGTTTTATAGAATACCGGTTGATTCAGTTAGTTCTTGAGTACAAATTGGATATTAAGGGGGTTCCGAGAGGGCTTGAGGTACTCTATCGTGAAAATCCAAGAGGAACCGGGAAGAGAATTTTGGTAATAAATGGATGTAAGGGTATAGAGATAGAAAAGGAGTGTGTGTGAAAAATGCGTGCGTCTGTATCTTTACTCTGTATTGTAACTGCCTTCATCCTGATGATCATCAATCCTGAAGCTCCCGCCGGGTCTTTCATCGAGGAGTACCGTCTGATTTTTATCATGACGATGCTGCTGCCTGTCATCGGCTTGTTGATAGGTCTGAAAGCTCAGCGTTGGAAGACATTCGTCGTGTTATCGAACATCCTCGTCATTTTGACGACCACTGTTGTCGATGTCATGGCTGTTCTTTCCTTTCATGAAAAGGATATCGTCACAAAGTTTCGTATCGAAGGGAAGTATGTGTAACCAAAAGGAGGTGATGACTATCAAAGTTTTCGAAGTTGTGCTGCTCCTCTCTGCTATAGCTGCCGTTTGTACATATCTTTTTTATAGAGCAGATTTTCTAGTATACACAGCCCTGGCTGGTGGCATCGGTTATTCGGTCATTCATCTCATCCGCACCTATGAAAGAAGGAAAAACGCTGTATTAGGACATCCGGACGCCAAATACTACAATACTTTTGATTCCTATGATGACGACTATGTCACGGGGGATCTTTTTGATGATATCAGCGATCATGACGGTTTTTGATCATATATACGGAGGTGCGTCTATGTCCAACCATTCCAATGATGATCCGTCTTTTAATGATGCCATCGATCATCAAAAGAAGATCGAAGGGTATCCAAAACCGAGTGAGGGCGGACTGCCGGGCCGATTAAATGGATTGGGTATGTTTTGTTCGGAAGTATTGCCTTGATGATGCTTTTTTGCTCTTATTGGAAATTTCATATGGAATTAAAGGAGTCGGGAACATGTTCAGCTTTACAAAAGTGCAGGAGGCTCATATCCAAAAAGAGTGTAGGCTTCACAACTCAAACCCTGCCTACAATAAAATCGCATATGATAAGGAACTTTTAACGGTGGATGACATAAGAGAGCAGTGGAAGGAAGCGGAGGAACTCGGTAATGAAAGACATTTAGTTGGTTATGGTGAGAGTTTTATAGGCATTATTGAATACGGCATGCAGTCGCCAAACTCCGGAAATCCATGGCTGAGTCTACTGTTGATGGACAGCACCTATCATGGTCAGGGTTTTGGGAAAAAGGTGTACAGGGTTTATGAGGAACTTATGAAAAAGCGGCAGGCGGACGTGATTGAAATGGCTGTTCATGCGGACAACCTTCCTGCCGTAAAGTTCTGGACTTCTCTTGGTTATCTTAAATACAGAGAACGTTTTTATGAAAACAAACGGATGTATAGTTACTATAAGCTGCTGCATGGGAGAGGGGAGGAAACTGGGGATGAGTGAGGAAAGTAACGCTGTTTTAGAAACTCCGCGCTGTTATGTAAGACCTTTTACTTCCGTGGACATTGAGGCGTTCATGAGCTACCGGAATGATCTGGACTGGATGAAATACCAGGGGTTCAAAGGATTCACCCGTCAGGTCTATGAAACGACCCTGCTGAATCCGCAGAGGGTGGAAGAGGGTTCTCAGCTGGCTGTTATAAGAAAAAAAGACCAAGTGCTCCTCGGTGATGTATTTTTGCTGCAGAAGGAGGATGATTTCTGGATAGGCTATACGATTGATCCTTCCTATAAGCGGCAGGGCTATGCATACGAGGTCGTCCATGCCCTGATTCACTGGATCCGATCCAAAGGGGATTACGTGATCAAGGCAGGTGTGGAAAAAGAAAACCTTCCATCGATCAACCTGCTGGAGAAATCAGTATTTCGGAGGATGGAAGAGGAAGACGACGAATTCGTTTATGTATGGAACGGCGGTTAAGGAGTATCCATCATCATCCAAGCGACGACGATAAAGATGATACTGTAGAAAAAAGCCAATACAGCAAAACCTGTGACGAGCAGATCTTTTTTATTCTGCGTCCTTGAGAACGAGACGATGGATAATATGAGAGCGGCTGCCGGCAGCATCCAGTTGAACAGGAATAATACATTCTCGTGGAAGGAAACAGCATCCATCAGACTGAGATTCTGGACGATCAGAGATAGTATGATACATAGGATGGCCAAGTGTCTGAATCCCTTGTGATTGCCAGTCATGGATATAACCTCCTTTTCTCTATTCATGTTAGCAGTGGGCGTTTGACGAGACAAGAAGGGGGCAGTTCCATTCACCTGTTCATTAACGGTTTCCCTGTCTGTAAAGGAGGCCGCTGTTTTATTTTCGTAATTCTTATACCAAATTCCTATTCCTGCTAAATCAGTAATGGAAGCGCAGTCGGAGGCATGTTCAAAAACCCCTCTTAGCTTCGAGATGTTTTGTGTAGAGCTTAAGCGGAAATACATAATTAAACAAAGCAAACTACACAACTTTTTATAAAGGAGAATTTGAATATGCGTACGATTTTGAAGCATTACATTAACGGTGAATGGGTGGAATCCACGGGGAACGACACCGAGGACGTCATAAACCCTGCCACGGAAGAACCGATGGGTCAAATTAGTTTAGGTACGAGGGAAGACCTGGATAAAGCTGTTCAAGCCGCCCGCGATGCTTTCCCGAGTTTCTCTCAAACTTCTAAAGAAGAGCGTATTGAAATGCTTGAGAATATAGCCGAAGCCTATGCCCGACGCAAAGATGAATTCATCGACGTGATGACGGATGAGTTAGGTGCACCTCTTGAAATTTCGGAGAAGATTCACTACAGCATGGGCTATAATCATTTTGCCCAAGCGGCCGAATCTCTTAAAACTATTGAATTTATGGAGCACCGCGGCAACCATACGGTAGTCAAGGAATCTGTCGGGGTCAGCGGCTTAATCACCCCATGGAACTTCCCGACAAACCAAGCTTCAACGAAAATTGCCAGCGCATTTGCAGCAGGAAGCCCTGTTGTATTAAAACCTTCGGAAATGACGCCGTTCGCTGCCATTATGTTAGCAGAGATCTTTGATGAAGTGGGCGTACCTAAGGGAGCGTTCAACCTTGTTAACGGTACAGGCGAAACGATAGGTGATGGCATCAGCTCCCATCCTGATATTGATTTTGTATCCTTCACGGGTTCCGCGGGCGTAGGAACGAAAATCATGCAGAATGCTTCTGAAACGATTAAAAACGTCGCTCTTGAACTCGGAGGTAAATCTCCATTGATTGTTCTGGAAGATGCGGATATGAAAGATGCGGCCCGGAATGCAGTAAGCAATATCGCCACGAATACAGGGCAGGTTTGTTCTGCTGCGACCCGGATGATTGTTCCAGCTTCCAAGAAGGAAGAATTTGAACAGGCCGTCCTGGACGTTCTTCCTGAATTTCCGGTAGGGCATCCTCGTGAAGGAAATTATGTCGGACCCCTTGTATCCAAGAAACAGTGGGACACCGTTCAATCCTATATTGAAAAAGGGATGGACGAAGGTGCAAATCTGATTGCCGGTGGTACAGGACTTCCAGAAGGACTGGAAAAGGGGTATTACGCTAAACCAACGATTTTCACGGATGTAACGAACGATATGGTCATAGCCCAGGAAGAGATTTTTGGACCTGTGATGAGTATTATTACGTATGACACCATCGATCAAGCCATTGAAATAGGTAATGATGTGGTGTATGGATTAGCAGGGTATGTTTATGGTAAAGATCCGGAAACACTTAGAAAAGTTGCCACATCCATCCGTGCAGGACGTATCAAGATAAATGATGCCTCTCATGATTTTAATGCACCATTTGGTGGTTATAAGCAGTCAGGTATTGGTCGTGAGTGGGGCGATTATGGAATTGAAGAATATCTTGAGAAAAAAGCGATTCTTGGGTTCCCATCTTAATTGGTCGCTGATTTAAGAAGAGCTGTTCTCCTGGAAGGGGAGGACAGCTTTTCTTTTTTTAGTAAGGTCCAACTGAATTTTATCAGAATCTTTATAAAAGAAGTCTTGAGCCATCTGAGCTCAAGGCTTCTTTTTATTTCGGTTCCCGAAAAAAGTCGGAAAAAGTAGTTGCAAAATGGTCATTTTATGCTAGTATCATTAGTAATCATAAAATTCAGAATATTGGTTCGATTATAGAACCACTTAGAAAGCGGTGAAGCCGAGTGAGTTCAAAAACCGTCGATAAGGCGCTTCAGGTCCTTGATATGTTCACGCTGGAACATCCGAAGTGGGGACTCCGGGAATTGTCCCGGGCGCTTGATATGAGTCATACCATTGTCCACCGGATGCTGACCACCCTCGAAGAACGGGGATATGTATACCGCAGCGTGGATACACAGAAATATGAGCTTGGCATTAAATTCCTTGAGCTCAGCAACATCGTCGAACAACATTTTCAAATCTCTGAGATCATTCATCCCATCATGCATAAGATTGCTTCCGAAACCGGGGAAAGTGTCGTCATGACGCTTCTGGATAACGAGGAAGGGGTCTTCTCCAAGATTGTAGAAAGCAGCCGCCTTGTCCGTTTCGCCGGCTCAGTCGGCCGTCGTTCCCCGCTCTATATCGGGGCTTCCCACAAAGTCATCCTTTGTCACCTGCCGAAAGATATCCAACGAAGAATTGTTCACGAAGGGGCTGTCCAACACCCCGGCCTCATCCCGTCAGAAACCGATATGCTGGAAAAACTTGAGGACATCGAAAGAAAACGTTGGGCGTATTCCTCCGGTGAAACGATCAGTGATGTAGCCGCGGTTTCCATTCCCTTGTTTGATTACGGAAATATGGTCCTCGGCTCATTATCGATAGCCGGGCCCAGCTATCGTCTCACAGAAGAAGTAGCGGAACACATTTTACCTGATCTCATTCGTCACAGAGGAGAGCTTGATTCTGTTTTAAGCAAAGTTTGTTTTCCGACCAGAAGGAACTATCTTCTTGAAAGTCTTCATTAAAGGAGGGGATCACACATGTTGAAGGTGGAAGGCCTCGTGACGGGCTACCAGGGAAAGGACGGGTTTGTCCGGGCGGTCGACGGGGTGAGTTTTGATATTGAAAAAGGAGAAACCGTCTGCATCGTCGGGGAATCCGGCAGTGGTAAAAGTGTCACATCGATGTCTGTGATGAGACTGGTCGAGTTTGAAAATGGGGAAATCATAAACGGGTCGATCGAGTATATGGGTGAAGAACTGACAACCAAAACGAATGAAGAAATGAGGAAGATCAGAGGAGCAGAGATCTCAATGATTTTCCAGGAGCCGTTGACCGCGCTGAATCCTGTCTTCACCATCGGCCAGCAGATTGTCGAAGCGATCCGTTATCATGAGCCGCTGAAGAAAAAGGAAGCAATGGACAAGGCGGAGGATTTGCTGACCCTTGTCGGGCTTTCTGAACCGAAAACAAGGTTGAAGCAGTATCCTCACGAATTGTCGGGAGGGATGAGGCAGCGGGTCATGATTGCCATTGCACTCGCCTCCAAGCCGAAGCTTCTCATCGCAGATGAACCGACAACAGCGCTTGATGTCACGATTGAAGCGCAGATCCTCGAGCTGCTCCGAAAGTTGAGGAACGAAGAGGACATGTCCATCATGCTCATCACCCACGATATTGGTGTAGCGGCAGAGCTTTCCCACAGGATCATCATCATGTATGCCGGGAAGGTGATGGAGATTGCAGAGACGAGCGATTTGTTTGAACTCCCGCATCACCCTTATACAAAAGGACTGCTTGAATCGATTCCGAAAATGAGCGGGGCCAGAGGAGAGCTTCTTCCGACCATTGAAGGAACGATTCCAGGCGTGAACCAGATGCCTGAAGGCTGCCGGTTTGCGCCGCGCTGCAGCTTTGCCACAGAGAAGTGCCATCAGGAAGAACCTCCGCTTCAAAAAGTGGGCCGGCGTGACGTCGCCTGCTGGCATGTGGAAGAGTTCACTGCCTCTCAGGTTGACCCTTTTCACAGAAAGGAGGATCCCGTTGAATCAAAATCATAAAGAAAAGCTGTTGGAAATTCAGCATTTGAAGAAATACTTTGAGATTAAAGGAGGTGGGGCCTTAGGGAAGCGGAAGCAGACGCTGAAGGCGGTGGATGATGTTTCTTTTGATATTTATAAAGGAGAGACACTCGGGCTTGTCGGGGAATCCGGCTGCGGGAAATCGACGCTCGGCAGGAACATCTTAAGACTTCAGGATCCGACGGACGGCCGGGTGCTTTATGGTGAGAGTAATATTCTTGAATATTCGAAGAAAGACATGCGCAGACTCCGCAAGGACATGCAGATCATTTATCAGGATCCGTTCGGTTCTTTGAACCCGCGTTTCACTATCGGGCAGATTATCGGGGAGATGTATGAGATTCATGGTCTTGCCAAAGGCGCAGAAAAAGAAAGAAAGGTTAAGGAATTGTTGGAGCTCGTAGGATTGGATGCGAGCCGTTATCACAGCTACCCCCATGAATTTTCCGGAGGACAGAGGCAGCGGGTGGGCATAGCGAGGGCGCTTGCGCTTGAGCCGGAATTCATCGTTGCGGATGAACCGGTGTCCGCTTTGGATGTGTCGGTCCAGTCCCAGGTCATTAACCTGTTGATCCAGCTGAAGCGGGAGATGGGATTGACGCTTTTGTTCATTGCGCACGGACTGAATGTCGTCCGGCATATTTCCGACCGGGTGGGTGTGATGTACTTAGGAAAACTCGTCGAACTGTCGGATACGGATTCGATCTTCAATGATCCTGCACACCCTTATACGGCAGCACTCTTGTCGACTGTACCGGAAGCCGATCCCGAAGCAAGGAAAGAACGCATCGTTCTTAAAGGGGAAGTGCCTTCACCAGCATCTCCACCTTCAGGGTGCAATTTCCGGACGAGGTGTCCACTTGCAACAGAACGATGCAGTCAGGAAGTTCCAGCATGGCAGGAAACGCGAAACGGCCATTTCACGGCCTGCCATTACCCTTTGGAAAAAGGGCAGACGTTAAAAGAAGCTGTCGCTCAACGTCAGAAACCATCTGACAACAAAACTAATAACCTTATTATGGCATAAGAGGTAAATAAAAGGAAGGGGAATATCCTTTGGCTGAACTCATTCAAAAAGGCAACCAAAAAGTCTATGACGGCTATAAGTCTTTTCAATATCTTGAAGCGGGCGTCGATTATAAATCTTACACTCTTGCAAAAGAAGTGGACCGTGTCCCGAGCTTTTCCTATCCTGTGACAAATGAGCAGGAAAATGAGGTCCAGACGATCCTGGAAGAGGATTTGATGATTTCCATGCATGAGCATACGTTCATTGCACCGGAAGATCTTAATCAGTTTTACGAATTCCGCCGGCAGGGCAGGGACTTCACAGCCTTTGAAGCTCTGAGCCGTTCAGGTCTTGATGTCATTTTTGAGAATTTCATGGACGGAACAGCGATGATCACCTCACTCGCAGGGTGGAAATGGTCGGATGTCATTCACGACCTGGGTATCCGCTTCAGCGACATCGCCCATCAGGATATGGTGATCAAAGCTGAGCGTATTGAGGACTTGTCCAGGGCGAAAAGAGAAGGGAAAATCGCTTTTGTCGGAGCCTTGGAATCGGCATCCATGATTGAAAATGAGCTGGACCGTCTTGATGTGTTGTATGGCTTCGGCATCCGGACGATGGGTGTCTGCTACTCTGAATCGAATATGCTGGGCTCGGGCCTCCGTGAACCGAAGGATGCCGGCCTTTCCGTTTTTGGAAAACAGGCGGTCGAACGGATGAACAAGCTCGGCATCACTGTGGATGTTTCTCACGCCGGTGATCAAACGGCACTTGATACGATTGAAACGAGTACAAAGCCGGTCACCATCAACCATGCCGGTGCCCGTGGTGTATGGGATACGAAGCGTATGAAGCCGGACAGTGTCATCCGATCCTGTGCTGAAAAGGGAGGGGTGATAGGAATTGAGGCAGCTCCGCACTCCACCATATCGGAAAATCATCCGCACCACAATATCGATTCGTTCATGGAACACTTCGAATATACGGCGAACCTGGTAGGGATCGAGCATGTAGCCTTTGGTCCGGACACCTTATTCGGTGACCATGTCGGCCTTCATGATACACTGGCCGGTCAATTATCCATCAAAAGTGCACAGAAATCCTCGATGGAGCGTGTCGATTATGTCAAAGGATTGGAAAACCCGGCGGAATGCTTTCCGAACATCGTCCGCTGGCTTGTCGCTAAAGGATACAGTCGGGAAGACATCCGTAAAGTTACCGGCGGCAACATTATGCGTGTGCTGAAAGAAACGTGGGCGAAATAATAAGAGAGGGACGATGACGATGAATAAAAAATGGTGGGTCTTTTTATCAGCTGCACTTATGGCGTTGTTCCTGGCAGCCTGTTCCTACGGAGGGGAAGAGGAGGCAGAGGGAGAAGCGACAGCGTCTTCTGAAGAGGCCGTCTCCGGCGGAAAGGTATCGATTCCGATTGTTGCTGATCCAACCTTTAATCCGTGGCACCCGAGTGCCTATGCAGAGTCCAACGTCATTAATCGTGTCATATTCGACGGTTTGACGAAGCCGGGGAAAGATCTGGTGCCTGCACCGGATTTGGCTGAATCGTGGGAGACGTCCGAGGATGGCCTGACCTGGACCTTCCAGCTCCGTGATGATGTCACATGGCATGACGGCGAACCGTTTACATCAGAGGACGTTGTGTTTACGTTCAATGATATTACATTGAATGAAGAGCTTGGAGCGAACAGTGCCTCCTATTTCGGACAGGTGGAAAGTGTTGAAGCAGATGGTGATTACACCGTTATGTTCAACTTATCGAGCCCGGTTGCCGCCCTTCCGGCTTACCTGAGTTTTAATACAGAGATTATTCCTGAGCACATTTTCCAAGGAGAAGATCCATGGGATCTGACGAGCTTTAACAAGGAGAACCCTGTTGGAACAGGACCTTTCAAGCTTAAATCCTATACTTCCGGACAGAGCGTCGTGCTGGAGCGGAATGAAGAGTATTTCGGCGATGCTGCGAACCTGGACGAAGTGGAATACAAAATCCTTCCTGATGCCAATACCCACGTGGCGCAGCTGTTGAGTGGCGAACTTTCCATCTTCGCTCTGGATGACACCTCTGCGGTTGAACGTATTGAGAGTGCGGCCGGCGTTGATGTGGACGGACGTGATACGAACCGTTTCTTCTGGCTGATCGTCAACCAGCAGGAAGAAAGGTTCCAGGATGTGAAGGTACGCCAGGCGATGGAACATGCGCTTGACCGTCAGAACATCATCGATACCGTCCTTCAAGGGTATGGAACGATTGCAGATGCCGGAATTACGCCGGCGTTGTCGGAGTATTACACCGATGATGTGAAGCAGTATCCATTCGATCCGGAAGAAGCGAAAAAGCTCCTTGCTGAAGCGGGATGGGAGGATACGAACGGTGATGGTTTTGTCGATAAGGATGGAGAAAACTTCGAAATCATCTTTGACATCGGTATTCAGGGGGATTTAGAAGCGATTGCCCAGCTTGTTCAGCAGTACTTGATTGATGTCGGGCTGGATGTGCAGTTGAATACGATGGACTGGAATACGATGATCGACAAAGTCGTCATCCAAAGGGATTATGCGATGACCTTGAACTGGTGGCGCTATCCACCGGATCCGGATTTGAAGGCGTACATGCACTCTGATTTTGCTGAGCAGGGGAACAACATCCCGGCTTATCAAAATGAAGAAATGGACAAGCTTCTGGACGCCGGTGCGGAAACGAGTGATGTAGAGGAGCGGAAGGAAATCTACACAGAAGCCCAGAAGCTGATGGCTGAAGAGCTTCCGTACATGTTCCTCTGGTACCCGCAGGAAGTACAGGTGAAGCGCTCGGATATCGATGGCGTACCTGAACTGGCCTTTGGAGATACGCTTCACTATATCCAGGAATGGTATATGGAGGAGTAAGTCATGGGAGAAGTGCACCACCGCGTGCACTTCTCTTTTATAAAAAGGGGGGACCTGTGTGATTCGATTTTTACTTAACCGCTTTGGACAAAGCATCATTTTATTGTTCATTGTGACCGTCATTACCTTTTTTCTCATCAACCTCGCACCAGGTGGGCCCACAGGGGTCATGCGGATGGATGCATCACCCGAGGAGCGTCAGGCGGTAATCGAACGTCTCGGCCTGGACCAGCCGGTGATCGTCCGCTATTTTGAGTGGGTGGGGAATGCAGTCACCGGTGATCTCGGCACATCATTCAACTCCAGTGAAGCGGTCGTGGAAAGGATAGCTGAACGGCTGCCTTACACGATGGAACTTACCGTATTCACGATCATTTTTTCCGTTATTGCAGGCATCATCCTTGGGGTCATCTCCGCCTTGAAACGAGGAAAAGCAGCGGATCACGTGATCAACTTTTCGAGTGTCATCGGTTTGTCGGTTCCTTCCTTCTGGCTCGGGCTCATGCTGATTCTCTTATTTTCTGTTGAACTTGGCTGGCTGCCATCGTCCGGTGTCGGACCGAGGGGCGCGGACTTTGATTTTGGGGGCTGGATGGCTCACTTAGCCATGCCGGTACTGATTTTATCGACGACCGTGCTTCCGAATATCGTCCGCTTCACGAGATCATCGATGCTGGAAGTCATTTCACAGAACTATATCCGTACCGCCCGTTCCAAAGGGGCGAAGGAATTCGTCGTGTTGTATGTGCATGCGCTTCGTAATGCGATGATTCCGATCATCAGCATCATTGGCGTGCTGATTCCGAGACTGCTGAGCGGTGCTGTGATCACCGAAGCGATTTTTGGATGGACAGGAATCGGGACGTTGATTATTGAAGCAGCCAATGGCCGTGACTATCCATTGATCATGGGCATTACCGTTGTCATTACGCTTGTCGTTATCATCAGCAATCTGCTTGTCGACATCATTTATTCTCAAGTCGATCCGCGTGTGAAAAACATGGCATAGGAGGGGACCGAATGTTAGGAGCTTCTATAAAAGAAGATATGGAAGAGCAGCACCGGAAAAAGGAAAATCGGCGCTTCGTATTACTTACAAGATTGAAGCAGAACAAAGTAGCGTTTTTATCATTATGGTTTTTAGTCGTTGTCCACGCCGTCGTCTTTATCGGTCCTGTCCTGTGGCCGATTACTCCGGATGAACTGACCGATGCAGGGGCCCTTGCCGGCTGGACGCTGCAGCACCCCTTCGGAACAGACGACCTGGGCAGGGATGTTTTCGCACGCATGCTTCACGGCGGGCGGGTGACGCTCTTGGTCGGATTATGTGCGATGCTTTTCTCCTTGATCATCGGGACGATCATAGGCGCCTGCGCCGGATTTTTTGGAAAAGTGGTCGAAGCTGTCCTCATGCGTATTACGGAAGCAATGATGGCGATTCCGAACTTTTTCTTCGTCCTTGTTGCTCTTACGGTGCTTGGGACGACGCCATTCATGGTCGTGCTCGTCATCGCACTGACCGGCTGGGTGGAAATTGCCCGGGTCGTATACGGAGAAACGTTGAAGTGGAAAGAATACGAGTTTGTTGAAGCGGCCAATGCGGCCGGGGCTTCTGCGAAAAGGATTCTCTTAAAATATGTCGTTCCGCAGATTCTTCCCTCGATCATTGTCTCCGGAACACTCGCCATTGCCTGGGCCATTCTAACGGAAAGTGCGATCAGCTACCTCGGTCTTGGGATCCAGCCTCCCACGCCAACATGGGGGAACATGCTGCAGAATTCCCAACAGTACATCTGGACAGCTCCGATTTTAGGTGTGCTTCCGGGTGTAGCAATTACCATCGTTGTACTGGCCTATAATTTTCTCGGTGATGGACTGAGAGATGCCCTGGATCCGCGTTTTGCGAAAAAATAAAGAGGAGGAAGCGCCTTGTTCATGAACGTGAATGACAATGAGTTGTATTATGAAGTCCATGGAAATCCCGAGGGAGAGGTGATTTTCTTCATCCACGGAGCTCCGGGTCTGGGAGACTGCCGGGGTGATATCAAAGCCTTCTCCGCCTTGGGAGATACGTACAAGCTCGTTTTTATGGATATGAGAGGTTCAGGAAGATCGGAGGGACGTCCCCCTTTTACTCATGAGCAGTGGACGGCGGATATTGAAGCTGTCCGCCTGGAGCTTGTCGGCGGTCCGATCACCATTTTAGGCGGATCGTACGGCGGATTTCTAACGCTCGAGTACGCCATCCGCTACCCTGACAGTGTCACCCGCGTGCTGTTGAGAGATACCGCAGCAAGCAGTGACTTTGATTACCTCTCCATTGACCGGGCCCTTGAGAGTGGGATTGACGGCATTACCGAAGAAAACATGACCCGCCTCTTTGAAGGGAAGGTACACTCCGACGAAGATTTGAAAGAGCTGTTCACTTTGATCCAGCCGCTGTACACGGTGGAATATGATGAAGAAGCCGTCCGTCAGCGTCTCGACCAGATTTACTACAGGCACGAAACCCATAACTTCGCTTTCCGGCATAATAAACCTGCGTTTAATCTGGTTGATCAATTAGCCGGGATCAACGTACCGACGCTGGTAACAGTCGGAAGGCACGACTGGGTCACTCCTGTGATCTGCTCGGAGACCATTGCGTCGTGTGTTCCGAATGCTGAGCTTGTTATCTTTGAAAACAGCGGTCACTCTCCCCAGCTGGAGGAGAATGAAAAATACGTAGAACTGGTCCGTCGTTTTCTCCAAGAACATAGAGCTGTACAGACTCTTTAATAAAGAAGTATGAGACGACTGTAAAATATAGAGATGAAAGAGTGTCAGATTCTATCTGGCACTCTTTCCTTTTTTTGCAGACTACAAGCGCTATAATCGGCGGGTGGAAAAAGATAGCGGCAATGTGGAACCAAACTCCAAATCTGTTTATCAATCATGGATCCCGGGTGATTACAGCAGGCTTAGTCATGCGCTGAGTCTAGTATTCCATTTTTCCCTTTATATCATTACAATGGAGAATTCTCTCATGGATGATAGATTTACACTATCATCCCTATCGTGTGAAACTTTCATGGATAGGCATACGTAAAGGCAGGGGAGGTGATAAATATGTACTTTCCATCCAAAAGAGACCCGTTGTTTTCATTTATGTACGGAGGAATCATTGGAAGCATTGTTCTACTCTATGTGTTTGGCAGTGAAGCGGGTGGTCTGCAGTTGATTACATATAAAAGCGTGCCGGGATACCTTCTCAGTGCAGGTATCATAGGGATCGTTTTATGGATTTGGTTTTCGACCGGATACAAAATTGAAGCGGGCATTCTGCACATCCGATTTGGTCCGATGAGAAAAAAGATCCGCATAGAAGATATTCGTAGGGTGAAGCAGAGAAACAGTCCGTTTGCCGCTCCTGCATTGGCAGTGAAGCGTCTGGAGATCCATTCGTCCGAGCATACCATCACACACATTTCCCCAAAAGATGAGAAATCTTTTATCCGCCTTTTATACAAGGAGAATCCAAATATTGAAATTAACCGGACGTTGACGGAGGGTTGTGAATGAGTTTGAAGAAGAGAATCATGGCCGTCCTTCTAATGTGGACGATATTGATCCCTTTTTCTATTTTCCTTGGGTATGTGAATGATAATAGGATTGATTCGAATCATTTAATTGGTATGCTGATTGCAGGTTTTGTCATTGGATTCTGGTTTGTCCCCCTCAGTTATCGGAACGGGAAAAGAAAGGGGAAAAATGATTAAAAAAGATGCTGCATTTCTGTTTTAAAATCCTCATCGAAAAACAAGGGATGGAGTTAAACCATCTGTCCATAACCTTCATCCTAGTACTTATAGATAGTGCGGAGTGGAGCGAAAAGGATTCTCTCCTGATACTTGAATAGAAGAAAAAAACGGGTGTCATGAGGACAGTCGTTTTTCTCTTAGTGTCCAACGGAATATATGTATTGCATTATGTAACTTATATGTTACATTGATAGGGAAGGGATAGATAATTATGGAAAATAAAGTGAAGGTAGCGCGTGTCAGCTACGATTTAACCCAACAGGAGCTTGCAGAGAGGGTTGGTGTAACGCGTCAGACGATCAGCTTAATTGAAAAAGGCCGTTACAACCCAACGTTGAAGCTGTGTCTGGAGATCTGCTATGCCGTTAATAAAACGTTGGATGAGGTATTCTGGCAGGAACGAAAGGAGTAAAAGAAATGGAAAAAATTAAAGATGAACGTCTGCAGTTGAAAAATTTAAAGAACATCAGGATTACATTTATTGTTCAGACTTTAGGAATTATGGGGGTCCTGCTTTATGATTTGATTAACCATGGGATGGACGGGATGACGGATAACCCTGTCTGGTTTGTTTTCATTATGACAGGAGTGGTCAATGCCTACCTTTCCATGACTATCAGTGTGGAGCATGAGAAAACAAAGGGGTCACCCGTCAAGCGATTGTACATAGCTCTCGGGATAATCACATTGATTTCTCTTTTATTTGTTACTTTCATCGCCTTGACGAATGGGTACAACGTGATGGACGGTTTGCTGGTTGGTGGTATCGTTTTTGTCTGTTCGGTCATTCCCGCTTTTTATATGTACGGTCTTCGGCAGAAAGAGCGTGAGGAATAGTCCTTTCTTATACGGTTTCTCCAAAAAGGATTGAGGTTCCAGGGAGATTTTGGAATAATAAGGCCCTAAAGGAGGATAGTCATGAAAGAATTAACGACCAACATGTCATTATTAATTGTAGGCGCCTGCATCTTATCAGGAGCGATTATTCTTTCCAACGCCCTCACACAGAGCTCCCAGGAGTCTGGGGAACAGGTTATAGTCCGCGATCAGCATAAGGATCCTCAGCTGATGAGTTATTTAGAACTTCAGGATTACCTGGGCCTCAGTGACGAGCAGATAGAAAAGGTTCTTCCAAAGAAAGAGGGGGATGTTGTGAAGAGTCAGATCCCTTATGTGAAAATCGGCTACGAATATTATTTCCCTGTCAAAGCTGTCGACAAATGGCTGGCCGAAACCGAAGCCGCCACTTTTCGCTGATTGAGGTTGAAGTGTTTCATTAGGAAACAAAATGGAGCGGAGGAAATCGATGAGAATACATAAAGAGCTGCCCGAAATGATCCACGATAAAAGTAAGGACATCAACTTTTCCGGAGTCGTCTATGTAAAAGACAGGGAACAGGTACTTTTGAAAAAGGCTTATGGTTACGCAGACAGAGCGGAGAAAAGGCTGAATACATACAACACCCGTTTCGGAACAGCCTCCGGATGCAAGCTGTTCACCGCTGTGGCCGTCTGCCAGCTTGTAGAAAAAGGACAAATGGAGTTTAATACGCGTCTGGCTGACTGTCTGTCCATGGAATTCCCGCAATTTGATAAGAGTACAACGATTCATCATCTGCTGACGCATACGTCCGGCCTGCCTGATTATTTTGATGAAGAAGTGATGGAGGATTATGAGGATTTGTGGAAGGATGTGCCTGTCTATAAAATCGAAACGCTCAAGGATTTTCTGCCCCTTTTTCAAAAGAAACCGATGAACGGCAGGCCTGGGGAGCGGTTCCACTACAACAATGCGGCCTATATTCTACTTGGGTTAATCATTGAGGAACAAACAGGACGGACGTATAGGGAATATATTCAGTCGGAGATTTTTGAGCGCTGCGGGATGTATGACTCCGGGTATTTTTCTCTCGATCAGCTCCCGGTCAATACAGCCTTTGGCTATATTGATGAAAAGGAAAAGGGCACATGGCGGACGAATGTTTATTCCATTCCAAAGCAAGGAGGATCCGATGGCGGGGCGTTTTTATCTGCTCCGGATATGGCGAAGTTCTGGGAAGCGTTATTCCGATATGAACTGCTGAGCGAAGAGATGACCAGCAGACTTCTGCAGCCCCATGTGCAAGTGAATGAGGCGATTCATTACGGGTACGGGATTTGGATGAACCAAAAAGACGAGCATATATACAAATACCACGTCATGGGCTATGATCCCGGTGTCAGCTTCCGCTCCTCTTATTATCCGGATGCAGGCCTCATCACAGTGGTTCCTTCCAATCAGGAATCCGGACCGTTCGAAGTCACGAATGTCATCGAGGATTTCCTGCTGGGATGGAATAGCGGAAAGTAAAACCATGCTATAATACAGTTACAGATCCTGTGAAAAAGGAAGGTGTCGTGGAATGACCAAACATAAAATCTACAGCATGAGTTTCGCAAGCGTTTATCCTCATTACATCACGAAAGCTGAGAAAAAAGGACGCACCAAGGAGGAAGTGGATGAAATCATCCGCTGGCATACCGGACTGTCTCAGGCACAGCTGGAGGAGCACTTGGAAGAAAAGACGGATTTTGAAACTTTTTTTGAGGAAGCGCCTGAGCTTCATCCGTCACGTAAGCTGATCAAAGGGGTCGTCTGCGGTGTCCGGGTGGAAGATATCGAAGAACCCATCATGCAGGAAATCCGCTACCTGGATAAGATGGTGGATGAATTGGCTAAGGGCAAGGCCATGGAAAAAATACTGCGAGGGTAGCATGGAAAGAGACACATGGTTCTGACTAAAGGACCCATGTGTCTTTTTTGACGGGAATCATGTCTGAAAAATCACGGCGGTGATCCTCCATAGATGGAAGGTCACCCCTCGTTAATAAAAGGGGATGAATGTGTCATGAATTTTGACTATTACTGCCAGACGAAAATTGTGATGGGACCCGGCCGCGTGAGGGAAGTGCCGGACCTTCTTAGTGAAGTGGCGGTCGATGGAGCGGTCGTCATGGTCGTGAGTGATCGAGGTGTGAAAGAGGCTGGGATCGTGGAACCTGTGATAAATTCGCTTAAAAATGCGAGGTACGAGGTCGTTGAATTTAATCAAGTTTCCCAAAACCCACGCGATACTGAATGCCTGATGGGAGCAGAAGTGTTTCAAAAAGAAAAGGCTTCTGTTGTCATCGCGATTGGCGGAGGGAGTCCGATTGATACGGCAAAAGCAATTGCACTCCTTGGTCCGAATGGCGGACGTCCCGAGGAATATGTGGAAGGAAAGAGAGCTTATGTGAATGCGGCACCAATCCTCTGTGTCCCAACGACGGCCGGCACGGGCTCAGAAGTTACCCGCTCTTCGGTCATTACACTCGCGGACTCGCACCGGAAAATTACACTGAAGCATTCGATGCTCCGGCCGGTAACAGCTGTGCTTGATCCGGAACTGACGTTGTCGGTACCAAAGGCCGTAACGGCAGCAACAGGGGTGGATGCACTTGTCCACGCCATCGAAGGATACTCGTGTAAGGGGACGAATCCTGTGTCACAGGCGATGGGAGCAAGAGCGATGGAGGTCATCGTTCAGCATCTTCCTCAAGTGTTTGAGGACGGGGAAGATCTCGAGGCGCGAGCAAAAATGCAGGAGGGAAGCCTGCTTGCCGGTTTATGCTTTGGATCTGCCGATGTGGCGGCCGTCCACTGTTTGGCGGAAGCGCTCGGCAGTTTATATGATACTCCGCACGGCGTAGCGAATGCCATTTTCCTTCCTCATGTCATGGAATTCAACGCGCAGGAAAACGTGCCGCTGCACGCGGAAATGGCCCGGTTTATGAAAATGGCAGAAGATAACGATCCGGATGAGGAGGCAGTAGAGAAATTCGTCCGTCAAATCTATGCGTTCACAAAACAGCTGAACATTCCTCTCTTGAGTGAAATACCTTCTGTTCAGGAAGAGGATTTCGAGCGGATGGCTGAACTTGCTGAACGCAACAACTCGACACCGAGCAATGTCCGGTCGATTACGAAAGAAGATTATCTGCAGATTTTAAACGCAGCTTATAAGTCTCCTATTCTTTGAGAAACACATCTTAGAAGGATAGAATAGAAGAGAAGGGAGTTGTTACCATGAATGAAGAACAGGTATTTCAACAAATTGCACTCGTTAGAAAAGCGACATTGAAAATGCTGGATGGAATTACGGAGGAACAGGCAGACCTCCAGCCGAAAGGATTTGCGAACAATATCCGGTGGAATCTTGGTCATATTGTTGCTGCTCAAAATGGGATGGTGGCTAAGTTTGCCGGTACACCGGTCGAAACACCTCCGCGCTTTTTCCAATTATTCGCTCCAGGAACGAAGCCGGCGGATTGGGAAGGTAACGTCCCCAGCCTTGATGAATTGAAAAAACACCTGGAAGAGCAGCCGGCACTCCTGCAGGAAGCTCTCACGGGCAAACTTGATGACGAAGCAGCAGAAGAGTTTCTATCCATGAAAACCGTTGGTGAAATTCTGAATTTCACGCTGTATCACGAAGGGGTACATACGGGAACAATAAAAGCGATCAAAGCACAGACCGATCAAAAGTAAAAGCAGACCGGCCGGATTTCCGGCCGTTTTTTTGTATCATTATAGGGCTAGGATATCGGTTTTTTTCCGAGTATATCAATTATTTTTCGGATATATCGACTAAATCTGCCATATATCGATCTTTTTCTGAATATATCAGTCAAATCTGCGATATATCGATAAATCCCTTCATCCACCATAAAGAATTACACGAAATCAGGTTAGCGGCGACCGTTCAAGGGAAGGAATTAGAAGAATTCCAATACTCTAGAACAGAATGGTGTGCCGCTTATGGGTTTCTTCTACTATATAAAGAAATATTTTAACATGTCCAAACGTCAGCGCAGGAGTGAGCTGAAATCGACTCTGTGGTTTATGCCTTTTTGGTATATTCTCGGGGCCGTCGGCTTGTCCGCTTTCACTTTTTACCTCGACTACATCGTGGATGTCAGTTTATATCTGCCACCGGCAATCGGCTTCAGCGGGCAGACGCTGCAGGTGCTGCTGAGTGCACTCGTCGGAGGCGTCCTTACACTGAGCGCCTTTACAATCAACTCTCTGCTTGTTGCTTTAACAACGTTCAGTGGACAGTTTTCATCAAAAATGCTTGTCAATTTCGTGAGTGACCGGGCGACCCAGCACGTGCTCGGTATTTTTAACGGAAGCTTCATTTATGTGCTGCTGAACTTCCTGTATGTGACGCATGAGGAAGAGGAGTATATTGCCGCAACTCCGGTCCTGTCGATCCTGACTGCGATTATAGCTGCCGTCACCTTTATCTATTTCATCAACCACACGACAACGTGGATGCAGGTGCACAACATCAGTTACAATATGAACACTAAATCTCAATCGGTCCAGACAGCTTTGGAAAAGGAACTGGCTCCTTTTCACCTTGATAAAGACGTCGATCCTGATTCGCTCCCGCCTGAAGAGGATAGGAAAGTCATAACCTCCCCTCAGTCCGGTTATCTGCAGGTTGCGGATTTTGCAAGGCTCGTTAAGCAGGCTTCCAGAGATGAAGGGATCCTCCGGTTCGATGTCCGGATTGGTGAGTTTGTGGTGGAGGGGACACCGGTGCTCAGCTACTGGGAAGCCGGTTCCCAGGTCGATCCGGAACGTTACTTCAAGTCAATCGAGATCGGTGTGAAACAAACGGAAATTCAGGACCTGGAGTATGGTTTAATCAAACTTGCAGAAGTCGCCATCAAAGCGCTCGGTCATAACGACCCGCTTACGGTGACGAATACTATCCACCAGATTACAGATCTTCTGAAGCGGATCGGTCAGTCGACCAATTTTTCCCCTTATCTCTTTGATCAGGAGGGAAGCCTCAGGGTCATTTTGAACCAGAAGGACTTCCGTTACTACCTTCATAAAGGTTTCGCATCCATCAGGGAATATGCGGACCAGAATTCGACGGTCATGACGGAACTGCTGACGATGGTTTCTCTGCTCAGCAAAACGATGGATGAAGACGTTCACGAGGATCTGTGGGAGTTTGCCCGTCAGACCATCCTTGGCTTTGATAATTACAGCCTCTATGAAAATGACTGCCTGTATATCATTGAACAACTGTCCGAGCTTTCAAAGAATACAGGTCATCAGGATGATTACCTGTTTCTACTCGAATATATGCTGCAGCGTGTCAGTTCAAAAAGTGCAGCAACGGTACCTCAGCAAGCATCCGGGGAGCATGAGCAGGACCTTTCTTAACACGAAGAAGGCTTATCCATAATTGGATAAGCCTTCTTCGTGTTGCGGATCATTTTTTGTTTTGAAATACTTTGAATGTAGAGGAAATTTTGCAATAGGGAGGGGGACTGCCGGGAATCCCATGGATCCCCGGTATGTCCAGGTCATGTAGTAAGGAAATAAGTTTGCGAATGATGTTGGTCTGAACAAATTAAGTACGGACTTCTTTCCATGGGAAAGTACTTCACTGTCGTTGGTTTTAATCTCATAAAGAGCAAAAGCTGCTCGTTAGAGGTCAACGCCCCAAGGTCACAGCAGACAGGTTTGTTATGTTCGTTGTGAAAACTTATTCCAGTATACATTTCCCCCCTAAGGAATTGGAGTAATTCCATTTTAAATTCCCCCTCAGAACTTACTTTCCCGTCACTCGATTTAGTAAACATTTTTGGAATATAATTTTTTGTTGTTTTCCTATAACAATGGGCTGTTTATATGAACGATCATCTGAAGTGGCCTCCGGCGTTCTTTATATATCTTGGTGATGAAATTATCCAATCTCTTACAAGGGGGGGAAGGTGTCGTGGAGACGGTTATTTTAGCGATTTTTATAACATTCATCGTTGTCATCGGATGGGGAGCGATCATGTTGAAAGATCTGCCAGTGAAAATCTATGGCCATTGGATGTATGTGGCCATTGGAGTATTAAGTGGACTTCTTTTGATTTTAATCGCTCTCAATTTTTAGTATATTTATCTCATTGATGAGGAAAACAATACCAATTTGTATTACAATGAAACCATTACATCTACATATAGGAGATCTATGAACCTTCTACAAAAATGGAGGGAAGGCTATCAATGAATTTTTCAATTTTTTTGGACTGATTGTGTTGTCTATCACTGCTGCTCTTTTTCTCATTGACTTGTTTACTGGGGGATGTCGTCATGCTTTATAACTTTATTGTTGGTTGTTGCTACTAATTTGAAAAAAGAAACTGGCTGGAACTGATTATTATGGGGGAATCGGACCGGTATTCGGAAACATCCTCATCCACCAACCGGCCTGAGTGATGGGCCTTTTAATGGAACAGAAAAAATAAATTAACTGAAAAGCGGAAGGCAGGGTACTATGACAAAAGCCATTATTTTTGATATGGACGGAACACTATTTCAAACCAATCAGATCCTGGAAGCCTCTCTTGAAGATACTTTCCAGGAGTTGAGAAAAATCAACAAATGGGAGGGAGCAGCTCCGCTGGCTGAATATCAGCGAATTATGGGCGTGCCTCTTCCGAAAGTGTGGGAGACTCTGCTGCCTGAGTTCACTACCTATGAAAGAAACGAAGTGGACGCGCTCTTTTTAGACAGACTCATCAGCAATATTCAGTATGGGAGAGGATCCTTGTATCCAGGGGTGGAAGAGACGATGGAAGAGCTGAACAGTCAGGGTTTTTCGATGTACATAGCCAGTAATGGTCTGAAAAGGTACCTGAAGACCATTGTAGAATATTACCACCTCGATCGATGGGTATCGCAGACATACAGCATAGAACAGATCGATTCCCTTGATAAATCCAGACTCGTTCAGGAAATTATCCAAAAGCATGCCATCCAGGAAGGGGCAGTCGTCGGTGACAGACTATCTGATATCCGGGCGGCCAAGGAAAACGGTCTTACAGCTGTGGGGTGCCGCTTTGATTTCGCGCGGGAGGAAGAACTGGCACAGGCGGATGAGGTCATCGAAGATCTGCGTGATTTAAAGCAGGTCATACCTTTACTGGAGGGTACACCCTATTCATAACAATTTGTAAGAGTAAAGGCTGTACATACATGTGTAGTACAGCCTTTTGATTTCGGAGAGGGGCCCGGGTGCAATGGGCGGTCGGGATGGTATTGATCAGCGATACGAATGCTGTTGCCATGGTTGTCTTTATCCTGGGGGCATCTGCTGGAGCTGAAATTCAAAGGCAGGAGAAAAGACCGTTCGCAGTGAACGGTCTTCAGTCTTAAGAAAAACGTGCCCATCTGCGTGATGATGGGCACGTTTTCTTTATTGACGGGTATCTGCTGAACGTAAGTCCTCTTGACCTCCGCAGACCTCTTACATAAGTCGGGGTTTACAGCCCTACAGAAATATATTTTGTCTCTAAATATTCCTCAATACCGTGGTGGCCGCCTTCCCGGCCGAGACCGCTCTGCTTAAAGCCGCCGAACGGGGCTTGTGGAGTCGAAGGCAGGCCGTCGTTAAGTCCGACGATGCCGTATTCCATCTGCTCACTGATTCGAATGCCTGTGCTCAAGTTTTCTGTGAACACATAGGCAGCCAGGCCATAAATGGAATCATTAGCACGGCGGACGGCTTCTTCTTCGGTCTTGAACGTTGTGATCGGTACGACGGGGCCAAAGGTTTCTTCATTCATGCAGAGCATGGAATCATCTACATTCGTAAGGACAACCGGCTCATGGAAAAGGCCGTCCAAACGGGAACCGTGATACGCCGCAATGGCTCCTTTTTCAACTGCGTTGCTGACATGCTTTTCTATCTTCTCGACCGCTGAGTCATCAATCAGAGGACCTAGATCGATTCCTTCTTCGAGACCGCTTCCGACTTTGAGTTTCTTCACTTCATTCGTCAGTTTTTCTGTGAAGCTGTCAACGATGCTTTCGTGGACATATACTCTATTTGAGCAGACACACGTCTGACCGGCATTGCGGAATTTGGAAGCCAATACGCCCGCAACGGCTTTTTCAAGATCCGCGTCGTCCATGACGATCACGGGGGCATGGCCGCCGAGCTCAAGGGAAATTTTCTTCACTGTGTCGGCAGATCCTTTCATTAACAAACGTCCTACTTCTGTTGATCCTGTAAACGTTAATTTTCTAACGCGGGCATCGGCGAGCCAGGATTCACCAATAGCTTCTGCGTCTCCGGTCACTACGTTGATCACCCCGTCAGGGATGCCGGCTTTCCCGGCGAGAGCTGCGACTTTGAGAGCGGTGAGCGGCGTCTGTTCCGCTGGTTTAATGACAACCGTACAGCCTGCGGCAAGTGCAGGTGCTACTTTTCGCGTAATCATCGCCGCCGGAAAGTTCCAAGGTGTAATGACAGCGGTGACGCCAACCGGCTGTTTAGAAACGAAAAGACGCTTGTTCTGCTGTGTAGCAGGAATCTGTTCGCCGTAAACCCGCTTTGCTTCCTCAGCATACCAGGAAATAAAACCGTTGGCGTAATTCATTTCTCCACGTGCTTCCTTCAATGGCTTGCCTTGTTCCAATGTCATCGTCCGGGCGAGGTCTTCCTTATTTTCTTCGATCAGCTCAAACCATTTTCTCAGACGATCACTGCGTTCCCATGCGGATAATCCGGCCCATGCAGAAAAGGCATGACTGGCGGCATCAACCGCCTGCCGGGCTTCTTTTCCCCCTGCATAAGGCACGGTGGCAATAACCGATGCATCCGCTGGATTGGTGACTTCCAGAACAGGCAGCTCTCCGCCGGTATTTTTTCCATCGATGATCAAGTGAAAATGTTCCATGATATTCCTCCTCTATGGTTATGAAATCCTTTTATCCTCTTTCATATCTTTCGTGAAAATTTCATCATTCTCCCCTTTGAAGAATCGCTTTCCGTAAATGAGGAGCGTCAGAAGAACGCCGACAGCAAACGCCCAGGTTGCCCCTTTTGTAGCAAGGACAGCACCGATAATGCCGGCGATTCCTAAATCTCTATGACTGCGGGCTTCCAAAATACCAACCCTGACACTGACATAGCCCTGGATGAGCAGGGTAAGGGCAAGCGCGATACCAAGGATGGGCTGGACAAGGCTGACAATCGGCATAAGGAGAAGGCCTGTGTTGGTTCCCCAGCGGAATGATCCTGATCCACCAAACAACGAGTGCATCGCTTTTTTTCCTTCCTTAAAGCGTTCGATGACAACCACCTGCATCGCCGCCCAAAGCGGTCCGGCCATTGTTATATCAGGAC
Organism: Halobacillus sp. Cin3; assembly: GCF_947311855.1. Classification (NCBI taxonomy): domain Bacteria; kingdom Bacillati; phylum Bacillota; class Bacilli; order Caryophanales; family Bacillaceae; genus Halobacillus; species Halobacillus sp. Cin3. Next base: position 241,450 of record NZ_CAMZMV010000001.1, read on the forward strand.
CGAGGATACTCATGATGGAGTTACGCCCGCCAAAAATCAGGTGGGCACGGTTTTCGTTGTAGTCGATTTTTTCATCGCGTCGGACTTCATCAGCTTCGGAAATCAGGGCCTTGCTCTGCAGAACATCACCGAAGAGTACAATGTAGGCGGCAAGGACGGTTGGAATGGCTTGTAAAAACAGCATCAAGGAAGGGAAGCCGACACCAAAGACCGTATATTCACTCCAAAGCGTGCCGAAATCCGGGTTGATGAGTCCCCATTCGATGTTCGGCCAGGGGGCTTCACCGAACAAAGGGCCGACAATGACAGCGAGAATAATAATCGGAAAAATACCGAGTTTACCGATAAAGCCCCACATGGAGCTTGAGTTTTTCAATTGGTTGAAATGCTTGGAGAAGATAATGTAAAAGGCAATCCCGACAGCAATCGATATCGTCCATGGAAATTGTTCAAATCGTCCGCCAACTTCAAAGACGGAAATGACAGCAGCCAGTCCGGCCCCGAGAATGATTCCTGATTTAATGGCTGGAGGGACGAAGGAAACCACTTTACCCGCGAGCCCCGTAATTCCAAGCAGAATCGACAAGAGACCCAGCGTCAGCTGAAAGGCGACGAGCGCATGGACACGGTCGACCCCTTCAGGGAAGGTGGAGACGTAGGCCATAATCAACGGTATTGCCGGTGTGATCCACCCTGGAACGACAGGGTCGCCGAATAAATGGTGGGTCAAGTAAAGGACGCCGTTAAGTAAAACGACAGCTAAAGCGACTTCAAAAGGCATGCCGAGCAGTTCAATCATTAATGGAATGGCAGCAAGGTCCACAGCACACATTAACAATCCCTGGACATAATCCGGCCACTCGAATTTATAGTGGACGAAAGGAAGGCGGAGCTTGAATGGACCTAATGGAATATACGGTGATTCTTCACCGTGCGCACGATTCTTCCACACATACATCTCCTCTTTTCTTTAGGTTAATAGGCGGATTGGTATATCTTTTCGATGTCGTCTTTGGAAAGCTTTCTGGGGTTGTTGTTTAGCAGCCGTTCAATTTTACTGGCGTCCTCGGCCATTTCAGGCAGAGCCGTCTCTGGGATATCAAAGCTGCGCAGTCCTGTTGGGATGTTGACATCGCGGCAGAGACGCTCCATGGCAAGGACGGCCGTGTCGGCAGCATCATGGTCGGAGAGGTGCTCCACTTTTTCACCAAGAGCGACAGCAATATTACGGAAGCGCTCGACGCAGGCCATTTTGTTCCACTCCATGACATAAGGAAGAAGGAGGGCATTGCTGACACCGTGTGCAATATGATAGCGACCGCCAAGTGGGTAGGCGAGGGCGTGGACAGCGCCGACGCCGGCATTCCCAAAGGCCATTCCAGCCATCAGGCTTCCGACAGCCATTTGTTCTCTTGCCTGGACATGGTCAGGGTTGGCATAGGCTTTCGGCAGATTCTCAGCAATCATTTTCACAGCGTGAATCGCAAGCGCATCCGTTATCGGAGAGGCATGGACAGATATATAGGCTTCAACGGCGTGAACTAAAGCGTCGACACCACTTGCGGCTGTGACGGAGGGAGGCATGGTCAGAGTCATTTCCGGAGCCACCACCGCAACATCCGGAAGCAGGTGATCACTCACCATTCCTTTTTTTAGCTGCGCCTCCTGATCAGAAAGAATGGAAATGTTCGTCACTTCCGATCCTGTTCCAGCTGTCGTTGGAAGAGCGATAAGGGGGCAGCCTTTCTCTGGAACGAGATCTGTGCCGAGCAGCTCAGACAGCTGGCCGTTGAAAGAAGCGAAGGCGGATACACTCTTGGCAATATCAATGGCACTTCCCCCTCCGATAGCAATCAGCCCATCGTGTTTTCCATTATTGAATACATCTGCACATGCTTCAACGATACGCAGCTCGGGATCCGGCTTCACACCTGTGAATATTCCGTACGAAGGTCCGCTCAGCAGTGGAGTGATTTGATCTACGACACCTACATTTTCTAAAATTTCATCGGTAACGAGTAAAGGGTTGAACACGTTCAATCGTTCCAATTCCTGGGTCAGGGCTTTCGTTGCTCCATGACCTGTAATAAGCTTGTTGGCCATTTTAAAAGTTGAGATCGACATAAAAGACATTCTCCTTTCTCTTTACAACACTACATGCAAGTTTTGTGCCAGATTTTAAAATCCCCGGGAACCCGTAATCTGATGCCTTCACTTAGAAAGCGTTTACATTTTATGGCGTAAAACTGATTGCATTTGTAATCAAAAATGGGAGAAATGATTGCAAAAGAAATCATTTCTCCCATTTTTTCATTTTCTGTACGATCGTGGACTGACTGACTTCAAGAGCTTCCGCTGCTTTTCGGGTGGTTTTATATTTTTTCAATGCTTTGGTAATCATTTCGCGCTCAATATTTTCTACTGCAGCTTTAAGCGGGACAATATCATCCAGATCAGACATCCGCTGTTGTCCTGTAGGGAGCAGTTCTTCCGGAAGCAGGTCTCTTGTTATTTCCTTATCAGGGGCAAGAACAACAAGCTGTTCGATCAGATTTTTCAATTCACGGATGTTTCCCGGCCAGTCATAGTCATAAAGCAGCTCAAGCACATCGACATGGAGTGTCCGTTCGATTTCATAAGTGCCGGAAAATTCTTCGGCAAACAGCCGGGCTAAAGGGATGATTTCTTTTCTTCGCTCTCGGAGCGGAGGGATGTGCAAGGGAACAACATTCAGCCGGTAATACAGATCCTCTCGGAAATCTCCGGAGGCTACAAGCTTTTTCAAATCTTTATGAGAGGCGGCAATCAATCGGACATGGATATGCTTCAAGGTCGATGACCCAACCGGATAAAAGGCCTGATCCTCGATGACTTTCAACAGCTTTACCTGAAGATCGAGAGGCAGGTCGCCGATTTCGTCTAAAAACAATGTCCCGTGATCAGCCACCTCCAACAGTCCTTTTTTTCCTTTTTTCAATGCACCGGTAAAAGCCCCCGGTTCATAGCCGAACAACTCGGCTTCAATGAGACTGGAGGGCAGAGCGCCGCAGTTCAGCTCCAAAAAATTCTGATCAGCCCTGTTGGAAAGCTCGTGAATCTGCTTGGCAATCATCGTTTTGCCCACACCTGTTTCACCGTGCAGCAGAACCTTCGCATCTGTTTTAGCCGCTCGTTTGATCAGAGTCATGATGCTTTTCATCTTTTCACTCGTATAGAAAGGGGAGCTGTCTGACTTGGAATAGGCTTCCTTGGAACTTTGCCGGAGATTTTTCAATTCCTGAAGATCTTCCATGTCATGCTTCAACTGCAGCAGCTCTGTAATGTCACGGACACTATTGACGACATACAAGATCTCCTGGTTTTTAGAAAAAATCGGGGTGCCGGATACGATAATATTCCGGCCGTTGGAGATTTGCTGCATTAGGGTGACCGGGCGTTTTTCCTTAATGACTTGAAGCGAGGCGGATTTTGATATGTAATCGGCTTCAATAATTTCACTCATATGCAGGCCGATCAGCTGCTCGGACTTTAAGTCTGTAATCCGCTCATAGGAACGGTTAATCAATACTGTTATACCATCGCCATTCGTAATGAATACGCCGTCATACAAAGAATTGATAATGTCATTAAAGAAAGGACTCTGGAGAATGTCCTTGTACTGGTTAGGATCAGAGGCTGATTGGCCGTGAAGCATATCTCCAAGAGTGTGGCTCATGGATTCATTCTTCAAAATGAGCTGGACCTCTTCTTTGGATAACTTGCTTACGATTTCTCCCTGGTCATTGACGACTTCAATTTTTTCTTCGTCGCGCTCGCTCAGCCATTCCACTGCCTGATGAACAGGATCATTCAGGTGAAGCTTCATCCCCATCGCCTCCATTTGCTGTTTGTAGTTATTTTATCACAGAGAAATTCGGGCTGAGAATGAACGGATCAATGAGGATGTGACAAAAACATCCATTACTTATAGAATTTAGGTATATATCAATTAAGGAAAGAGAGGCTCATCATGAAAACCAATGAAAACAAGACGTGGAAAAGGAAGCTGGGCTATGTAGGTTTTGCTCTGACTGCCTTCGGTCTATCCTTTTTCCTCGCTTATTCGCTCAACTATTATCCACTCGGCTATAATACAGTCGGAATGAAAATGGTTAATGAAGACCACACAGCTCTCACCTTGGAGAAAAACAACGCTTACGGAATGGCAGAGAAAACGGTGGTGTATGAGCCGCCTGAAGAGGATCAATGGAAAGTCAACATGCTCGTTGACTTGGTGAACGACCAGTCCATTCATTACTGGGTGTTTTTCACTTCCATCTTCGCATCGTTGTACTGGGTTGTCGTTGATGTGAAAAAAGGGGAGAGTGTTCGGAAAACCATCCTTTACAGTTCCTTGGGGGTTGCGCTGACAGGTCTTTCTTTAATGAATCAGCTGTATGATATTAAAGACATCCTGTCATAAATGGGATAAGGAGGAGGAGTGGATATGTACGGATGGCTGACAGGGGTATCGATTTTATTACTTGCTTTCATGCTGTATCTCAATCGCAGGACATTGTTTACAGACGTGGAAAACGTGAAGGTGCTGATCATGATCTTTGTTTTCCTTCCTCTTTTACTCGTTTTCATCGCAGGGTCTGTGATTTTATAAGAAAACAGAAGGGTGGAGACGAGATGTATCGGTTCAAGAAGACGATTTCGAATGAGAAAGAGCTTCGGAGTCTTGTCGGAGATCCAAGTGATCTCGTTGTAAATAAGGTTATTTCCTTCCTTGATGACAGCTGTATGGATTTTATCTCTAAATCTCCGTTTCTCGTGCTTACGACCTCAGGCGAAAAAGGACAGCCGGACACATCGCCAAGAGGAGATCATCCCGGCTTTGTCCATATCCTCAACGAAAAGCAGCTTGTGATACCGGAAAGACCCGGGAACAAACGGATCGATTCCCTGCGCAATATCATCGCCAATTCACGTGCCGGTCTGCTATTTTTCATTCCGGGACTTGGAGAAACACTCCGTATCAAAGGGCGGGCGGAGGTCATGCAGGATAAGGATGTGTTGAAGAGAATGGCGGTCAAAGGACGTCCGCCTGAGCTTGGCATTGCTGTGGAGGTGGAGGAGTGTTTCATCCACTGTGCCAAAGCTTTCATCCGCTCAAAACTCTGGCAGCCAGAGACATGGATCGGAGAAAGGGAACGCCCTTCTGCCGCACGGATGCTGTTTACACATGCCAGCCTTCCGAATTCCACGGTGGACTCGATCCAGGACCGGCTCGATGAGAGTTATAGAAATAAACTCTATTAATTGGAGGAGGGCGTACGTATGGATGTGGTCATGAACATATTGATCGGAGTAGGCCTTGTTTATTTTGTTTTCTTTCTCATAGCTGTCATTTCCGGAGTGAAAAAGGAATAAAGTTTGATAGAAGTAAGAAAAGCCGTCCACTCACTGGAACGGCTTTTCTTATTGGACCTTATCCTGGTTCTCCTGAAGGTAGCGGACGGTATATTCGATAAACTCTGCAAACTCCTCTGTAAAATCAGGGAATACATAGGCCATAACAGATTCTTCCACGGCTTGTTTCTGTATGTCAGAAGGGGAGGTGTTCGGGTATAAGCCAATCGCATAATGCAGCTGAGACTGGATGAATTTTTGAATGGTTGTCTCGTCCCAGCTAGGAAACGTCTCCTTGAGAATCCCGGTCAGTTCATACATGGCTTCAGCGAATTCATTTTTAAAAGGTACCAGTTTTTCCAGAGTCGCATTCCGTTCAATTACCGTAAAAAGCAGGGAGGTGAGCTGTAGAAATCTCGGATGCTGTCCGACGACGGAGGCCCATGTCCGGGCGAAGGCCGCGATGTCTGTGGTCATGTCCTGGTGGAGGGCGGCCATTAGATCATCCTTCAAAGAAAGGATTTCATCCATCGTTACAAGCAGAAAAATCTCTTCTTTGGAAGATATATATTTATATAAGTTCCCTCTTGTAAAGCTGGTTTCCTGAGCAATTTTTGCCAGTGTAATTTCGTGGAACGGCTCCTCATCAAAGAGTTTGACGGCTGCGTCCTTGATCTGCTGGATGCGGATTTTCCGCTGTTCTTCTGTTCTTACTCGTTCAAATGCCATCGTACATATCTCCTTTGCAGGAAAGTATAACACAAAAGTCTTGTAAGAGAGTAATGCCTGCTATATAATGATATCAAATAAGTAACGTGACGTCACGTTACTTAAATAGATGAGTATGACTAACGAGGAGGACATATGAATGACAAAAGGTGTGGTACTTATCACGGGAGCTTCATCCGGTATGGGGAAAGCAGCAGCGGAACAACTATTGAAAGAAGGGTACACCATTTACGGAGCGGCTCGCCGGGTGGAGAACATGAAAGATTTAGAGGAAAAAGGGGTGAACATCCTGCAGATGGATGTGACGGACGAGGCGTCGATCGAGGGTGGTATCCAACAGATGATAGAGGAGCAGGGGAGAATAGATGTTCTATTCAATAATGCAGGCTATGGCTCCTACGGGGCGGTCGAGGATGTTCCTATGACTGAGGCGAAGCGTCAGTTTGAAGTGAACTTATTTGGGCTGAGCCGGGTTACACAGCTTGTCCTGCCATACATGAGGAAGCAGAAATCAGGAAAGATCATCAACAACTCCTCCATGGGTGGGAAAATTTATACACCTCTTGGAGCCTGGTATCACGCTACAAAACATGCGCTTGAAGGATATTCCGACTGCCTCCGCCTTGAGTTGAAACCATTCGGCATCGATGTCGTCATCATAGAGCCTGGGAGTATCCAAAGTGAATGGACCGATATTATGCTGGACCATGTGGAAAAAACCTCCGGTTCGACGGCCTATCAACCAATGGCTCAATCGTTTATCAAAATGACCCGCAGCATGGGCGGAGCTTCTTCACCAGACGTTATTGCCACGCAAGTCGTCAAAGCTGTAAAAGCCGACAAGCCGAAAACAAGGTATGTGGCCGGAAAATACGCACGTCCGTTTATGTTTTTGAGAAAAATCGTGCCTGATAAAATGTTTGACCAGCTTCTGCTTCGGATGCTGAGGATGTAAAGAATCGACTAATAAATAACGTAACGTTACGTCATTATAAGGGAAGGAAAAAGAGAAGGATTACCTCTCTTTTTCCTTCCCTTTTTTCATTCCGGCGGCATAGAAAGGTCCGTGATTTACATACGGTCACTCATCTGCTTGTTTAAAGGAAAGCAGTGTAATCGTGATTAATATGATTCCCATACCCACCGACTGAATCAGAGATAAGCTGTCTTCAAGAATAAGTACACCGAACAGCGATGCGGTTACCGGTTCAACCATGGCGATAATCGAAGCGGTGGTGGGAGCCGTCCGTTTTATCCCGTATATATACAGCGCGAAGGAAAGACCGGCTCCGATCAGCCCAAGAAGAATAAATAGCGGCAGATCTCCGGATGTAAGAACGGAAGCAGCTTCCGGGATGTCCATGTATACGAACAGAATGGCACAGAAGGCGAGGAAGGCAATGGTTAATGTGGCCGGAGCGCTTCCTTTTGCAGAGGATTTTTTAAACCCAAATATAAATAAAGCATAGGATAGACCCGCTCCGAGTCCTGTCAGTGCCCCAGCAGGAGTTACAGCTGCTCCGCCACTTTTGTACGCACCGGTCAAAAGGACGATTCCTGTTAAGACAGAAGCAATGCATCCCCATTTCAGCCAGGAGGATTTTTCCATTCCTAATAGGAAAGAGGAAAGAAGCACAAAAATGGGGGCGGTGTACATGAGTATAGCCGCCACAGCGATGCTGGAAGCTTCAATACTCAGAAAGTAGAGGGTGAAGTTACCGGCTACACCAATTCCGGCTAACACCGCCCAGCCAAACAAGGACTTGGAGCGAGGGCGGTTCTTCCGCGGCTTCAAAAGAAACCATCCGAGGGCACAGATGAGACCGACCGCCCCTCTGTAAAAAGAAATCACTCCTGCGCTCCATCCTTTTTCCATTAAAACATCTGCAATGCCGCCGGTCAGTCCCCAAAAGACGGCCGCGGTCATGATAAACAGGGCACCTGCATATTTCATGAAATTCCCTCCTTCTATGATCAAAACTATTTTTCTCGTTTTCCATCTATGGTGCTGATTTAAACTTGAAAAATAGATTACAATAACATTCGTTATAAAGTAGTAGGGACTTCAGGGGGTTGAATCGATATATAAGAATAGCAAAATGCGTGTTTCTCCCTATAATTACGGAATGGGCTGGATGATGAATATAATAGATATCCAGACGGAACGGTTGGATAATAATGGAGCGTATACATTGCAGAAAAAGCGCCCTTGCTGTACATTGGTGCCAAGGTGGTGGATGAAGATGGATGTGAAGCAGCGTTGTGCAGAGAAGGCACTGGAATACATAACCGAGGGCAGTATTATGGGGCTTGGTGGAGGAAGTACAATCAAGCACTTGATTACGCTGATTAATGAAAACAAGATTTATGTGAAAGTAGTGACGCCGTCCTGGGAGACGGAACAGCACTGCATCGACGCCGGCCTGGAGGTCGTTTCCATCACAGACGTTAGTAAGATCGATACAGCATTTGACGGCTGTGACCAGGTCGATGAACAGTTTCACGCCTTGAAAAGCGGGGGAGGCATTCATTCGATGGAAAAACTGGTCGCTGAACTTTCAGAAGAATATATTCTGCTTGTCGATAAAACGAAGGTCGTCCCGGTATTAACCTATGACCACCCGGTCGTTTTGGAAGTACTGCCGCAGGCGCTGCATTTTGTAAATGAAAAGCTGAAATCGTTCCCGGCCCGCGCATCTCACGTCCGTCAAAGCAGCGGACAGGATGGACCGGTATATACCGGGAATGGAAACCTCTTAGTAGACGTTTTTATGGATGCGGGGCAGGACGGTGCTGATTTGGAACGCCGGTTCAAAGGGGTGACCGGTGTGGTCGATACATCGCTGTTTACGTCTGTCGTTACCAAGGTACTGGTAGCTGGAGAAACAGGAGTACAGGAAATGAAAAAAGGAGGAGATGTAAGATGACACAAGTAAATTGGGGAATTATAGGACCCGGCGGGATTGCCGGCAGTTTTGCCAAAGCCATCCAGGAGGTGAATGGAAGCGTTTATGCGGTATGGGGACGCAATTCTGACAAGACCCAAGCCTTTGCCGGTGAATATCAAGTGGAGCATGTCTATGAAGAAACGAAACAGCTGCTGCAGGATGACAATGTGGATGTCGTGTACATAGCTACTCCTCACAGCATTCATTATGAATATATTATGGACGCGTTAAAGCACGGCAAGCACGTTTTCTGTGAAAAGGCGATTACAATGAACGGAAAACAGCTTCAGGAAATTATCGATGTTGCAGAAGCTGAAAACCTTATCGTCGCTGAAGCGATGACCTTGTACCATATGCCTTTGTATCAGAAGCTTGCTGAAATGATACAAACAGGAAAAATCGGAAAAGTGAACATGATCAACGTGACGTTCGGAAGCTGTAAAGAGGATGATTCATCCAACCGCTTCTTCAACCCGGACCTGGCCGGGGGTGGGATGCTGGATATCGGCACCTATGCGCTGTCGTTTGTCCGGTTCTTCCTGTCCAGCCAGCCGACAGAGCTTCACACGACAGTGAAAAAATACCAAACGGGCGTCGATGAGCAGTCCGGCATTGTCATGAAGAATGAAGATGACGAAATGGCCGTCATCTCCCTTGCGATGCGGGCGAAGATGCCGAAGCGCGGGATTGTTGCCGGTGATGAAGGCTTCATTACCGTGGATGATTTCCCGAGGGCCCAGCAAGCGACGATCACATATACGGCGGATGGCTCTGTTGAAACGATCGAGGCCGGTGATACGAAGAAGGCGCTGCAGTATGAGGTAGAGGCTGTAAACCGTTTGATACTGGAAAAAGGGGAAAACTGGACCCTTCCGCTTTCCCGCCAGGTGATGGAGTTAATGGATGAAGCCCGCCAACAGTGGGAGTTAACGTACGATTTTGAATAAATGAAAAGGCAGCGCCCGGTTTTGGCGCTGCTTTCTTTATATCAATAGCTGTCGAACAAGTCCTGTTGATCGGGAATGTTTTCGAGGTAGGTGATTTCCCCATTCTCATTGAGCATCGCTTTATCAATGCCGGTCTGGGTGTACACTTTGCCGGAAGCGAGCTTCCCGCAGACAGCCCATCTCGTTACATAAAGGTCCGTTCCCTCGTGTTTTCTCCAGCCTTCATACATATGCTTCAAATCCACGTTGTTTTCATAAATGCTGCGGACGAAGGATTTCCAGTTGTCTATTCCTTCTTTACGGTCTCCGTTCAGGACAAAAACCATATCTTCACTGAACAGCTGATGAAGCTCTTCTTCCGCTTGTTCACTCGTTCTGGAACGGTCAAATAAGTCGAAATACAGATCTAAGTTTTTCATGATGTCTCTCCTTCAATAGATCCCGTGCAGGATATGTGATACGCGTTTAAACATATAGAATAAGGGGGCCTGTTGTCAAAAAAACGGCCTGACATTAAGATTTTTCCTCTGGATGACTGTGATAAAATAATTGGTAAAACGTTTGATCACAAAGGGGACGTACGTATGATTTCATTTCTATTAACATTGAAGCGGCTGTTGACCGCCTTAGTCCGGAGTATGAAGGAGCCAGTCTTCCGCTCGCTGCTGACGACACTAGCTTTCATTCTGCTTTCCGGTACGTTATTTTACAGAGGGGTGGAGGGCTGGACGTATCTGGATGCCTTTTATTATGCCTTCAGCAGTCTGATTCCAACCAGCGGCAATACCGGCCTTGTCCCCCAGGAGGACTTGAGTAAATGGTTTACGATGATCTATCTGTTTGTCGGGATGGGCGTCATGGCTATGGTGTTAATCAAAGTGGGATTGGCGGTTGCGGATTTCGAGAAGCACGAGGGAAACCAAACCCAGCGCAGAAAGACATTATAAAATTTTTGTTGACCGGACAACCGTCTCTGCTTACAATAGAAAACAATATCTTTAAACACAACTTCAGAAAGACTCGTATAACGTTGGAAATAAGGTCCAAAAGTCTCTACCAAACTACCGTAAATAGTTTGACTACGAGGAACGAATGAGAGGGGAACGTCTAACTATGGACAGGTTCCCGTTTATTCATTACTCCTTAACGTCAAACTCCAGGTCTGTTTCCTGGAGTTTTTTTATATCGATGACCAGCCGGCGGTACGTGCTTATCTCGTTCAAAGAAAGGGGCAGAAGCATGGATCAACACAAAGAGCAGTTACGAAAACGTATAGAGGTGGCAGCCGGAAAACGACCCGCTGACAAGGTAATCAAGAATGGCCGGGTGATCGACGTCTTTAACCAGCGGGTGATGGAAAAGGATATCGCCATATTGGATGGTCTCATTGTCGGTCTGGGAAGCTATGATTCAGCTGCAGAAATCGTGGATGCCGGTGGAAAGTTCGTAGCTCCCGGCTTCATTGACGGACACGTTCATATGGAATCGTCCATGGTAAGACCGAGTGAATTTGCCAAAGTCGCTCTTTCTTGTGGAGTTACGTCTGTTGTGACGGATCCGCATGAAATCGCCAACGTCTGCGGAAAGGAAGGGATCCAGTTCATGATGGATGATGCGGCAGACAGCCTCTTAGATGTTTATTTTATGATGCCGTCCTGTGTGCCCGCCGCAAGCCTTGAACAGAACGGAGCGCACCTTTTGGCTGATGACCTCGAAGGTTTTTACAAAAATAAACAGGTGCTCGGACTCGCTGAAGTCATGGACTTCCCGGCTGTCGCATCAGGGGCAGAGGATATGGTGGAAAAGCTGCTTACCGCGTCCCGTCTCGGTGTTCCGATTGACGGCCATGGTGCAGGATTTGATGAGAGTGCCCTGAACATTTATAAGGCCGCCGGCATCACGACGGATCATGAATGCAATACAGGCGACGAAGCCCTGGAGCGCATTGAACGGGGCATGCATGTCCTCATCCGGCAGGGATCGGCTTCCAAGGATCTTGCGTCCATTGTTCCTGTTGTGAACCAGCGCAATGCGCACAGGTTCCTTTTCTGCACCGATGATAAAGGCCTTGACGAATTAATGGAGGAAGGCAGCATCGATGATAACGTCCGGTTAAGCATAAAACATGGGATCGATCCGATTCAGGCCGTGCAGATGGCGACAATCAACGCCGCGGAATGCTACGGTCTGAAGCGGAAGGGAGCAGTCGCCCCGGGGTATGAAGCGGACCTTGTTTTCTTTGATGATTTAGAAAACATACAGGTTCAAGCAGTGTATAAAGCAGGAGTGAAGGTGGCGGAGGCAGGGAGCTATGTTAGTGACCAGCGTGAAGCTGATCCTGTTGTTCCATCAGTCTGTGACACCGTTCATATTCCTGAAATGACAGAGGGTTCTCTTGATATCCCTGTCTCCAATCAGCAAGCCACGGTTATTGAAGTTGTTCCCAACCGTCTGCTGACGCACAAACGGAGCGAACGTGTGGATGTCGAAAACGGGTTGTTTGTCCCGTCACAGGAACATGACCAATGCAAACTCGTCGTGGTCGAGCGTCATAAGAACACCGGGGACAGGGGCCTTGGTATTGTGAAAGGCCTTAAAATTGAGAACGGTGCGATTGTTTCAACAGTCGCCCATGACTCCCACAACCTGGTGGCGGCAGGGACAAGTGACCAGGATATTTTAACAGCGGTCCATCACCTTCACGAGACAGGCGGAGGTCTTGCCGTCGTTCAAAACGGGAAAGTCCTTGCATCCGTGAAGCTGGAAATTGCCGGACTGATGTCTAAACAGGACGCCCCAATGCTTTATCAAGGATTGAAAAAAATCGACGGAGCCTTGGAACGCGTATTAAAAAATGATGTGGATATCCACCCATTTTTGACCTTATCGTTCTTAACGCTCCCGGTCATACCAGAGCTCAAGCTGACAACGAAAGGATTATTTGATACGACCCAGCAGAAGCATATCCCCGTCAGTTCATCCTGAACACGAAAAGCTGAAGAAGCACGTGTCTTCAGCTTTTTTCTTTTTTCCAGAGAGGATATTGAGGATTGTGAGGGATTCTGAAATAATTGTCATAACCTGGGTTTCATCTGTTGCAGACAGCACATACTCTGCAAACCCTACAGAAAGAAGGGGTGCTATGAAAAAGAAGGGATGGGTCATGACCGCCGTACTCGCTTTACTCATCATGAGCAGCTGTTCCAATCAGGAACGATACATCTATGAAGGGGATAGTGAACATTGGCATGGAGAAATGGAAGTGAATGTCACGGAGAAAGAAACGACTGAAGATTTTGCTTTGATATTCAACGGTGATGTGGAGCAGCTGGGGGAAGCTGGTTATGTAACATACGAATATGAAATGATCACGTCTGGGGGGCGTGGAGAAATCAACTTCGAGAATACCCCGGAAAGCAGGACATTTACGCACCATTCCGGCAGTAACTCTTCCGTGTTCACCAGTGATCAGACCATCCGAGTGACCGTCGAGTGGGGAGGAAACAAAGAAGAATTAGAGTTGAAGAAGTAACAGTCACACGGTTTCTTATTGGCTCTGGAAACAGGTTTATCTATGTACCTCAAAGTGAATCATTTACAAACCTGCCTTTTCTATTCGCTTCTCATAGAAGAAGCTGCTAGAAAAGGTGGATGACATTTTTGTTGGAGATGGGAGGAAAATCTATGAAAAACACCCTGTACATTATTATTGGATCTCTTTTATTTGCGCTGGCTGTCACGCAGCTGGCGATGCCGAACTCCATCGCTGAAGGCGGCATTGTCGGTGCTTCTCTTTTGATTTACTACAGCACCGGAATCTCCCCTGGGATTACGACACCGATCATATTCGTCGCCCTGCTCGGTGTCGGCATAAGGTATCTTCCGAAGCCGATGGTAATCAAAACCGTTTTTAATGTGGCTTTATTTTCCTTTTTCCTATGGTTTTTCGAACACATCTGGGCGTATCCGATCGAAGATGCCCTGCTTGCCGCCATTTTTGCCGGCGTTATTACCGGAATCGGTTTCGGTTTCATTTATCAGGCCGGCAGTTCAGTCGGAGGGACCTCTATTATCGCCCGGATGCTCAACCATCAGCTCGGGTGGGATTTGACCGGAGTGACGTTAGCGCTTGATGCGATGGTCGTTGTTGCGGGTATCTTTATCATCGGTCCCATCTCCACCATGTACACGCTGATTACCTTGTACGTTGGAAAGATCGTGACGGACTTTGTGCTCGGTGGCTTTGACTCTAAAAAAGCGATCAATATCATTTCTCCGAAGACGGAGGAAATTTCTCAGCGGATTACAACGGAACTTGCCTCCAGTGCGACGCTGTTTTATGGAACAGGTGAATATTCCAAGGAGGAGCGCCGGGTGCTGTACATCATTGTCCATACCCACCGTCTTCTTAAGCTGAAGCGGGTTGTAAAAGAAACCGACCCTGACGCCTTTATTGTTGTGCACAATGTGAAGGACGTATCGGGTGGATTTATTTCATAGGATTTCAAAAAAAGCAGTTACTCTTCATGAATAACTGCTTTTTTTATTGCCATAGTTCTTATCAGCCGTTTTTGGAATGGATGTTTATAACCTCGATATTCCCTGCATACTGGACGTTTCCGGATTCAGAAGAGATGTTTACTTCTAATACATAACTCCCTGTAGAATCAGGAAATTCAAATTCCCCATATTCAAGGTCCAATTCCTCTTCTTCATCACCCTTCCAAAGTGATACCTGGAAATCATCTAATTGAAAATCCTGATGACTCAAAGTTAACGATGCTGTGGAACCGGAATTGACTTGAATGACTTCCTGTTCGCTGGCGAACGCTTGGAAATCATTTGTTTCCTCATGTGCTTCTCCTTCCCAATCCACGGAAGCTTTTGCTAAATCATAGGTGTCTTCGCTCATCAGGTGCGAAGAGGTGAGAGTGATTTCCGGGGAGGAAAAGTCGTAACTTTCACCAAAACAGCCACTTAAAAAGATGATGCATCCTAAGCCAACGGTGAAACGTAATATACTGAACAATTTGTCCGCCTCCTTTCAAAACTTCAAATACGATTGATAGCTGGGCTTGAAATCGCAATTCTTTTTACATCAATATCCCCCAAAATTGGAATTATTTACATTATAAATAATCTAAGTGTGTAAGACCACGTGAATATTATAATTTCTAACTTTCGTAATTTCTTGGATTAGGAAGGTGATTTTTGTTTTTTGTCGAAGGGGAGAAAATTGGGAGGTAGAGAGTTGTCATCGATTTCGCTCTTTTATTTGGTGTGCTGCTGACCTTGTTTTCACTCGTCACCATTGGGAAGGTAAAAGGAGAAAATACTTTTCAGCGGATCATTCACAACGGGTGTCTGATCACAGGCATCGTTTTATTAACTGGTTTTATCATTCAGTTTCAATAATTTATTGGAAAATATTAAGAGGAGGCTCATGCTTGATTACCATCGCTTTAGCATTCATCGCTATCGTCCTTATTGTCATTGCCCGTAACCTGCAGTTTATTGGCAAACAGTTGAAAAAGATTGCGGAAAGTGATCGTCATGATGGATAAAGGCTCCTTCCGTCTCTGCGCCTGTGCTGATCATCCGGCGCCCTATTTGGAAAAAAGGGAGCACTGTATTTTGGATTGCGATATGATAGGAACAAAAGAACGGTAAAGGAGGAAAAAGTATGTCTAAGGAAAAGCTTTTATCTCAAGAGGAAAGTGATCAGCTTCTATCTTCATTGAAGCAGCGTTTTAAGAAGCACCCGGAACGTCATCAGGAGATTCAGTGGGGTGATGTAGAAAGAAAGCTGAACGCACATCCTGAGAAAACAGCTGTGCTTTATCGTATGGAAGAGACGGGCGGTGAGCCGGATGTGGTGCTTTACGATGAAGAGAAAGATGAGCTTGTCTTTTTTGACTGTGTGAAGGAAAGTCCAAAAGGGCAGAGAAGCGTCTGCTATGATCGGGAGGCGCTGGATGCGAGAAAGAAATACAAACCGGAAACCTCAGCAGTGGAACTGGCCGGGGACATCGGCATCGAAATGCTTTCTGAACAGGAATACCGTTTTCTTCAGGAAACGGGAGAATATGATACGAAAACATCCAGCTGGGTAAAAACCCCGGACGATATCCGCTCCAAAGGTGGGGCCATTTTCTGCGACCTCCGTTATGGACGTGTATTCACCTATCATAACGGTGCGGAATCCTACTATGCCGCCCGCGGATTCAGAGGGTCACTCCGGTTATAAAAAGAGAAAGGGGATTCGATGAAATACGCCGTATCCGTAACCGATACATCCAAAGTACAATCTATTGAAAAAAGCGGAAAGCTGATATTGGAAGAGCTTGAAAGGTTTTCTGAGCAGCTCAGGACAATTTCCTCGTATAATTCACCGCGGGGCATCGTTTTTCATGATGTTCCGTCTGCAACAGAACTTTATTCGACCATTCCGCTTCCGGCGTATACGTCCAGGGATCTGATTCATCTTCATCCTGTGGTAGAGACGTGGAAAGAGCTGTATAGACCAAGTGCTGCAGGAGTGCCGCAAGCGGAGAAGTATTATGACAGCCTGACCGTAAAAGATGTGGCTGTGATTGCCGCTCATGAACTCACTCACCACGCCGATGTTTTTCACTCTGAGTTTGAAACATGGGATGAAGAAGATGCCCGGGATATGTGGTTTGAAGAGGGGCTCTGCTTTTACATACCGAGAACGCTGATGTTGAGGAAAGACAGGTGCCAAACCATCATGGAAGTCGAACGCTTATTGATCGACAAATTTAAGGAAGAATACGGCACATATCCGCTTGATCAATTCGGAGCTGCGGGATACCGGGGAGGAAGCAGTGAGGCACTATCCGCCGCTTTTTATGATTACTGGAGAAGTACCCACGTCGTCTCCGTACTCGCAGAAAAATACTGCGGAGGAAGTGTCCATTCGCTACTGGGTATCTATCGTGAGTGGGTGGAGGGGACTTCGGATGAGAGTCTGCAGCAGTTTTTTGTGACGTACTTCTCTCTGACAAAAAAAGAGTCGGAAGCGCTGTGGTTGCTGTAGATCGGACTATATCTCTGATGAAAGTCCGGCGGCGATGGCTCTGAGAGGGGATGTGACCGCTTTGTACATAGCATGGGAGATCCCCCGGATGGAAGGGCTTCCCGCTCCTGGTGGGTTGCATTTCAATCAATCAACCACTACCCATTTATCTCCATAATCTTCTCTGCTTCTCTGTTGATTTTCTTACTGGTTGGGTACGGTTACTGGTTAGAAAGCTGCCGGTTCGATATGTGGCATTGTTCCTGTATTCATTGTTTTAGAAATGAAGATTGCGCTTATATCAAGGATAGTCTATCAGAGAAAACATACTTGCATGAAAATAAGAATATCTTGGAGTTAAAAGAAGGCTGGAAAATGGGATGAGGGCAGAAATCATGAATAATTTCATGAGATATTTAATGGACCATAAAAGGCTTACAATTTTAATAGGGATTATCTGCGTGATAGTAGGTATTATCCTGCAAGAATTTCTCTTACACTTAGAGTTTTACTTCGTTAATGATACTCTAACTATAATCTTCATGGGAATTGGATTTTGTTTACTCATTATACCTACTTTTGGTGAAAAAGAAGATAGAATTAAAGTAGTCGTCATTAAATCATTGTTAATCTTTTTTCTAATAATATTAGTTAGTAGCATTCTTACAAAAATGAATGTGTCTAATGATTCATGGGTTAGAACGATATGTATTGTTTCGACCAGTTTGTTACTGTTAGTGAAAGTTAAGAAATAGCATTCCTGTTCAATTAACTATTATTCCAGTAGGGGTTTTTTCAGCTCTATGAGGTCGATGTAAGTATATTTCGTTGACTTCTTCAGCTATATTCCTAAATCCAGTATTAATAAAATGAAGGAAAAACGGCAGACCATAAAAATTAAATGGTCTGCCGTTGTATTAGTTTGTTTGTAGAGGACTTAGTTTCGAGGTAACTACAATGAAGAAGACTTCTTTATTCTCAAAAAATTTTTGTCCGTTGAAAAAGTAGATGATAATATGTGTGTGAATATATTTCGAGGAGATGGACAATGAAAAGGTTTATACTGACTTCTTTAATGCTTCCTTGTTTATTTTTAGTAGGTTGCAGTGAAGTAAACCAAAAAGATGAGGTAAATCAATCTCAAAAAGAAGGGGATACGATTCAAGAGCATCAAAAAAACAAAATGTTGAGAAGGACCATGAAGAAAGTGAAGAAAATACATCTGGTGGGAACTTTGAAGCAGTTGCTCAAAAGGAAGATATAGAAGAAGTTAAAATAGGCCCTTTAACTATAAATGTGGTTGTCTCTAATTTAGTTACAGGTACCATAACAGATCCAATCATACTTAATAAAATAGGAAAAGAAAATATTGACTACATAAACATAGGTTTGGACATTGATACAACAGATGAGGATATTAACTTCTCTAGTGAGCACTTAAAGTTAACTACCAATACAGGTGAAACCTTTGAATCCCCTCATGACTTTATGAGTGACCAAGTGGAAATGCAGTATATTAAGGAAAGTTTTACAAGGTCTCGAATGATTGCTTATCTGTTCGAAACTTCGACAGTCGAAGATATTGAAAGTGTTGATTTACTTATAAAGGCTCCTACGGATAGTAATGGTCAACCTCTGGGTGAAGATGCAAATATAAAAATCGATTTTTAGCGGTCTATGGACTATGTCCTTAAGATATTGAGATTTTGTACTTTCATCTCAATATCTCCCTTTACGCGTAAGGGGGGGCTGATTGTAATATCGTGAAACGGATGGAAATGATGTCACATTAGAACGTAACACTGTTCTTTGTAGACACCTTAGTGATGTAGAATGATTAAAATCATTAAATTGTTACATTTGGAAGGTAGGAGGTCTATAATGGCGAATAAATACATACATACGATTAATATAATTATAGGCGTATTGGTTTTAGGTTTCAGCGTTTTCTTAGCTTGGGCTGTCGCAGCATTTGCTCCTGAAGAAAATGCTGCAGTAATTTTTATTCCAATACTGGTAACGGCCGTTTGGGGTGTAGGTTATTTGGTACAGCTTAAATATAATTCATTAAAAAATGTAATGATTATGGTCCCTATTGAAGCCATCATATTTTACCTGATCATAACAAAAACCACCTCACTTATTAATTAAATCTGCACTAAAACCCCATTTAATGAAAAGAGGGGGCTCATGCTCAATAAAAGCGTTCGCCTTATTAAATAAGTATTGGATCTTATTCGTAATCGATCTACTCATCATTCATGATCTATGGATTTACTGGGGCTTGCTCGTGCTTACCTATTATTTCCGGTTGGATACAGGGATTACTTCAGATATGGGGTGTCTTTTTATGTGAACGATGGCGGTTACATTTATTTTCATAACAATAATATTGAAACAAGGAAGCAAGAATCTAATGGAAAAGCTTATTGAGCAAAATAATGATGAAATAATCATAAAGTATATGGTAGTTAGTGTTTTCTCCTTGCTGACTTTAAGGAAGTTTAAGAAAGTAGAGAAAATAAGAAAAGATTTAAAAAAACAGCAAAAACTAAACCGTGATTCTCATAGAATATAAGACATTACATAAATTGCACTAATAAGAGGCTGTTTATCAATAGCGTTTTTGCTTATATACAAAACATCATGTTTGCAAAGCTGACATGTCAAAGGGAGATTCAAGTAGTCAGAGGTCCTGCAGGATAAAAGATGATTGATAATAATGTTCTTCATGATGTTGTAAACAACGGACTACTTAACATTTAGTTTAGCAGCTTTGGAAACACTGCCATCAAACTTTCCATTTTCATCTTCCCATTGTGCTGTTAAAAGAATACTGTACTCTCCTTTACTGCTAATTACGAATGAATTACCATCGACAACCTCATCCGAAATAGATGCTGTATCGTTCTTTAGAGTTTCTGTTATATAACTTATTTTCTTGGGTTGTGGGCCATCAATGTTAATTGTGATTTCTTCATCTTCTTTAACAGAAGTGATACTTACATCTTCAGTCATTTTATATAAGTTAACATTACCTAATTCTCGGTTTACAGTTTCTTCATAGCAACTGTTTGATGGGAAACAATTTAGAACTGATTCAGAGGTAATGTTCTGCTTATTTTGGGACAATGAAACTTTCACATTGTCTAAAGGAATGGATTTCTCTTTATTTTCTTCATATGTTTGTTCATTTTTTGTTGTGTTTTCGGGATTCGTTGAGTTTTGGTTATTTGGTTGGCAGGCTCCGAGTACAACAATGAGTGATAATAAAGCTATGGTTTTAAGATATGACATATATATACTCCTTATAGTTAAATGGTCATTTATTTGTTATATATACTTGAAGGAAACGTTACTATTTTATTCCATTAATATTAAACGATAAAACATAAAATTTACCAGTTAGGATTAATAGTAAGCGTTTATTCTGGGAGAAAGATAGGATTGTTAGAAGGAAGGACGCTGCAGAAATATAGATGGTGGGCTTAATTATTTCTAAAGTATTGTATGTAATAAAAGTATATAGTTTTGAATAGAGGTAATGGATAAATCATTGATAATCATCTTAATATCAAGTTTTTCATGCAAAGGAGGTCGTTCTTTCCAAGGAGAATGACCTCCTTCTTCATGCTCTGGTATGGCTTGCGGAAGACTCAGTTTTGATGTACCAGATAAAGTTGGATAATTTTTGAAACTTCAAAGTGTGGTGTTCGTAATAAATATTAGGAGGTTCTTAAGTTGAGTAATAAATATGTTTATTATTCAATCCTTGCAGGTTGGGTAACTTTTGTTTTATGTCTAATCATTTTCTTTGCAATTGACTCTCCCTCTCCATATATTGCAGGACTAATTGTAGGCTTTATCATATTTGAAATAAGCTTTCATCACTTGTTCGGAAAGGAAAAGGAGAGACGAAAACTGATGTGACGAGTAATTAGATGCTTTCTTTGGGGATCAAGTTTGCATCTTTTGGATCATTAGTTAAAGGAGTCCAAAAGTTGACCCTCTTAAGATTGGAGATTGTTATTAATACTAAACCTCTAGTATTAAAAGAAATAGAAATGAGGGTTCTGGAAGAAGGGAGGACTGCACGGTATGTCATTTGTAGTTCCTGGTGTTATATCCGCCATCGTCATCGCTGTCTTATCTTCTCGTTACAAAAATAAAGAAAAAACAGACAAAGGCTTTAAATTGAATTACTTTGCTCTTTCATATAGAAGGAAATGGATAAGAACCGCCATTATTGGTCCGTTTATCATTTCCTCCGCGTTTTATCTTTATTACTCTCCGGGATTTACGACGATGGCAAAAATGTTGGTTATCCCAACAATGCTGATTGTTTTCGTTCTTCCACTTATCTATAACTTATATATGTGGAAGAAAAAAGAAGATTAGAAATCCCCATTTAAATAATAGCCCTTGATAAAAGTTTGTTGTTGGTATCTGGACATTGAGCAGGAAGCTGGAGGTGAGTGATGAACTTTTTAAAATGGAAAATACAAATGAATATATTATGTGAAGTCTTCTTGGTATTTCTAATCTCGTTAGTAAGTTATTTTGTTTTAGGTCGTCCTAATACTGTACTTCTTATATTACTCGGTGGGATATCAGGTTGGGCACTTGTTAAGTTAATAAGCAGGGTCTGGAGCCAAAAGAAATAGCGTTTCTTATCGTATCTTGAAAACAATCCTTGTAGTTAAGGAAAAAGTCTATAATAGGATAGTTACAAAAAGAAGGGTGAAATAATGGAAATAGTATTTATTAGACATGGGCAGGGTGAACATACATTAAATGTGCCAAAAACCTTACATATTTCTGACCCATCATTAACAAACGAAGGTATTAACCAAGCAACAGCTCTAAAGAAAGAGCTTTCACTCACTGGTAAAGATGTAATTCTATCTAGTCCTACACAAAGAACGTTACAAACAGCTTCGATATTGTGTGAAGATATTCCAGTCAGGAAATTGGTTAGTCCATTAGTTGCCCCAAGAATGTTCCCACAACTTCCCGAAAGGAAAACTTTACCATGTGATGAAATCCTGTCCAAGGAAGAGGCAGTAGGTAGATTTCCAGATTTTTATCTACATGAAAGCTTACGCGGTGACTTATGGGAATTGGGAATTAATACTATGCCACCAAAAAAGTTCAAAGTGCTGGCAGAAGAATTCCTTAAAGCATGTGAACAGCTTACTATAAATAACAGAATTCATATCGTTTCTCATGATGGCACAATCACCTCTATTAGAGAGGTAATTACAGGTAGAACATTAACTAGAGAGGATTTCCCTAAAGAGACTGGGTGGTTAAGTGTAATTGTTTAGAGAAAGTGTTACTCATTCCTCAATGATTAGAGATAAGATTTATCATAATACTTTCAGGTACTCACAAATTATAAAAAACAAAGAGGAGTGATACGAAATGAGTAAAAGAACAAGAAATGGTATTATCGCTGCCCTTGTTTTTGCGATCATTTCTATTCTCTTCGGATATTTTATATACGGGGAAATAGAGTGGTCAATTGTCATAGGATTAATAATAGGAGGTTTTGTTTCTTGGTACTTTATTTTTCCAAAAATTGAAAAGCTGGGGCGTAAAGGTCAATCGTAAAATCCCTTGAATCTTAGTTTCTACGAAAATTAAGATATTACTTGAATAGTTGCTACCTGAGCTGACATTCAAGAACATATAGGTCGTCTGCCGTAGAAGCCAGAACGAATTTGCTGCATGACAACGCCAGTCCATTCCAAAAAAGACTCTGGTCCGTACTCTCTGTCTTTTCCCAATCTGCGGAGAGGGGTTCCTGGCCGGAAGTGATGTGTGCGACAGAAGAAGGATTGGAAAATGCTAAGTATTATGAGCCTGCTAGATTTGAGAGGGTCGTTCCCGTCGGTGAATGTTCATTGGAGCGTTTGCTCTCAATAAAGAAATGGGAGGTCAGTTATCGGAAATTTCCGAGCAGAAAACCTCTTTACGCTGGTCATTCTAGTTGGCCCCTTTTAAACCAATAATGATAGATGTTTAGACTCTGGAATACAAAAGCTTGGACATGGACATGTTTCCAAGCTTTTTCAGTTACTTCCGATTCATAACCATGACGCCTGCTAAAATAATGGACATGGCTATCCAATCACTGAGCAGAATCACTTCGCCGGCAAGCAAAGCTCCTATAAGCAGTGAGACAACAGGAGGGATATACGTAACTGTAGAGGCTGTCACAGCGCCCAGCTGATTGACAATAACATAGTAAAGGATGTAAGCAAGGCCTGTTCCGATTATCCCGAGACCGATGATGACTCCCGCAAGCGCTGTTGTGTCTGATTGAATACTGCCTAATCCATCAAGATCTCCAAAGATCCAAAGGAAAAGGATGGCAAACAGAATCTGATAACTCGTCAATGCAGCAGGAGCTATGGCCGTTCCGGAGAGGAACTTCTTAGCATAAACGAAAGAGGCTCCAACGCTTAAGGATCCAATCAGCATATACATGACACCTGATACATCAAGGGAGGAAGTCCCACTTTCCCATGGTCTTGCAATGATGAACACCCCGCTCAGCCCGATGCATACCCCAGTTACACCCCTGATGGTTACTCGTTCATCCTTCAAGGCGAAAAAGGTCAATAGTGTGGAAAAGATGGGGATGGCTCCACTCAGCGCGCCTGCTATCCCAGAGTTTAACAAGGCAGTCCCTTTGGCGAAGCAGTAAAAATAAATAACCGTCGCAAGCAGTGACATCACAAAAAAGTGATGAATGGAGGATAGGTGGCTGAACTTCAGCTGCCTTTTTAACAGTGCATAAAGAAACACAGGGATAAAGCCGGCTGACACTCTTAGAAATACGATTTGTAAGGGGCTGATATGGACGGCTGCCCATTTCATAAATAAAAAGTTCGTCCCCCATATGATGCCTAAGGCTGAGTAGGCGATATAATAGGCGTTGAATAATCTGGGTAAGTGTACGTTCATCCTGGCAGCACTCCTTGTTCAAGGGTTTAACCTATACCTTATACCAGATATAATCATCGTGAAAACAAATAATTTCGATAATTACAATCGTTTCCTTCGATTGTAGGAAATGATCATAAAGAATTGCCTCTTATACAATAATTTGGAATACTATACCTATAAAGAAGTGGGGAGTATCCCTTCATAAATAGAAAAAGATAAATCATAGACTTGATAGTTTAGGAAGTGATTAAGATTATCCTACATACGATTTTGCTTTTTGTCCTTGCAGGAATAGCGGAGATAGGAGGAGGGTATTTGATTTGGCTGTGGCTGAGAGAAGGGAAACCGCTGTATTGGGGATTGGGCGGAGGAGCAGCTTTAGCTTTGTATGGTGTGATTGCTGCATTCCAAGCTTTTCCGTCCTTCGGGAGAGTTTATGCGGCATATGGGGGAGTGTTTATCATTCTCTCTGTTCTATGGGGATGGGGCGTAGATAAAAAAACACCTGATTTATATGATTGGATTGGTGCAGGAATATGCATGGTCGGTGTAGCTGTCATGCTACTCGCCCCACGTGAGTAGTTACATATATTCTAAAAGAAAAGCGGTTGGTGTTCCTGTGAAAATATCCCGTGTCCATACTTTATATCCGTGTTTAAAAAAGAGGAACGTCCAAATGTGGAGGTTCCTCTTCTTTAATAAGACCAAATCTGGTTTTTAACAAAGTCTATCGATTAAAATACATCAAGCACATCAAGCATGACGATGATAATCAGAAGCGGGGCAACATAGCGGAGCAGGATAAACCATGTTTGGAACAAGCCTTTTTTCATCCGGCTGCCGCTTTGCAGTTCTTCATACAGTGCTGACTTTTTCATTTTATTCGGTACATACAAGGCAATCAAAAGCGACCCGATCGGGAACAGGATGTTGCTGACTACATAATCCATGTTGTCAAAGAACGTCCGTCCGAACAGGGTGGCGTCTGCCAGCACACCGTAGGACAACGTCGATGGGATCCCGACAGCGAAGATGGCGAGGCCGATGATCCACGCCCATTTTTTCCTCTTCGCTTTGTCGCCCTTCGAGAGAACGGATACGATGATTTCAAGCATAGAGAAAGCCGAGGTCAACGTCGCAAACAGGAACAGCAGCAGGAAGCCGGCAAAGAAAATCATGCCGCCCGGAAGCTGGCTGAATACGGTCGGAAGCACCTGGAACAACAGGACAGGTCCAGCATCCGCCTGGAGGTCAAATGCGAACACAGCCGGGAAAATGGCCAGTCCCGCAAGTAGAACGATGAAAATGTTCATGCCGCCGATGGATAAGGCAGCGCGAGGCAGGTTTTCGGTTTTAGGCAGGTATGAACTGTACGTTACCATAACGGAAACTCCGACACTTAAGGTGAAGAACGACTGTCCCATCGCTTCTAAAATCGTCTGCGAGGTTACTTTTGTAAAGTCAGGCATTAACAGGAAGGTAATGCCTTCCATCGCTCCGTCGAGAGATACGGCCCGAATGACAAGCAGGATAAACAATACAAATAAAGCCGGCATCATGATTTTACTGGCTTTTTCAATGCCCTGCTGGACACCCCGGGAGACAACGAGAATAGTCATGACCATAAAAATCAGCTGGACAAGCACACTTCCGAACGGGTAGGAAATAGTACTTCCGAATATCTCTGCGTAGGAGGAGGCATCCACGGAGGACAGCTGCCCGGTCAGCGTTTTATACAGATAGGCGACGATCCAGCCGCCGATGACGCTGTAAAACGATAAAAGCAGGAAGGATGTAATCATCCCCATGATGCCGATCCAGTGCCACTTCGTTCCTGGTGAGATCGTTTTGTACGATTCTACCGCGTTTTTCTGTGCGGTGCGTCCGATGGAGAACTCCGCTAACAGCAGGGGTAATCCGAGAAACAATGTAAAGATAATGAATAATAGAAAGAATGCTCCGCCTCCGTTCTGGCCGGCGATATAAGGGAATTTCCAGATGGCGCCGAGTCCGATGGCGGAACCGGCGGCAGCTAATATAAATCCGATCTTGGATGTCCACTGCTCTTGTTGTTTCATAATGACATAAGCTCCTTTACCTTCTTTTTTACTTTGACGCATCTATGCGCCAAAGGGATGACAAATAAAAAAACCGCCCCTACATGACGTAGGGACGGTTGAACCGCGGTACCACCCTTGTTATGAGCATACACTCATCACTTGTGCGTATAACAGTCGCCACTGTTTTCCACCGCGGTGGAAAAAGCTCCAGAAGTGAAATTCACAGTCAGGATGTGTGCCGGTTTTCACCACGCACCGGCTCTCTGGGACAGGGATCCTGACGGCTACTTGATTTCTCTCTAAGCCGTTCTTTTTATTAACAGTTGGATACTATTTTAATCATGGGTCATTCTTCTTGTCAATGTAAAAAATATGAAATTATCCGATTGAACGCTTCTCGTCCGGGTATACCTTTAAAAAAGGGGGGAAGTCCTATGACGACTGGTGCTGTAATCGTTTTTGTGGCCGCGCTCATTCTGGCTGCGGTCGGATGGAAGAAATGGAAGTCCTTGACACATGGGCGTTCGGTTATTTTGACGCTGCTATTTGTTACTTTTGGCATCGGCGGGGCAATCCTGCTTCTGTTCTACCTCGGATCCTCCGGTGTTCCGGGCGCGCTGGTCATCACGATTGCTGTGTTTGCTATTGCGGTGCTGGGGGCCAGTGAATACTTAAGCAGACGTACATGAAGAGGGACAGCCTGAAACCTATGAAACTTTTTCCATTGCAGAACGTATAGATGATTAAAGAGCGTCATCGTTCTAATTTGGCGAAGGGAATGATTGGTTGATCTGGTTTCAGGCTTTTATCCACCTCGTACTGCCCGTACTATTGTTTGTCCATTTATTGAAAACAGCGTATTCGAAACGTACATACCTCTTGATAGACTGGGGTGCGGCTCTCATGTTCATGGCATTTATATTCATAATCGGGCCGTGGCATATCTTTACCCACTACATGCGCTGGCTTCTGCCTCTTAGTTTTTTGGTAGTCAGCGTTTTTGTCTACAGGCGCTGGCGCAGCCTGCCTGAAAAAGCTGAAGAGATGAATAAAGGGTCGGTATTTTCCATGGTAATCAGCATACTTCTTATCTTTTATTTTGGTTCCATTGCGGTTTCAGGGCTGTCAGGATATGCCCTGCCTGAAGAAGACAAGATCGTCGACATGGAATTTCCGTTGAAGGATGGGGTCTATGCATTCGGTCATGGGGGAGCCAGTACGTCCATCAACTATCACTATGAATCCGAGACACAGGCTTATGCTTATGACATTCTTAAAGTCAATGCGCTTACCGCCCGTGCTGACGGCATATCCCCTGCCAGACTGGAAGATTATGAAATTTATGGGGAGCCGCTGTACAGTCCGTGCACAGGTGAAGTGGCAGCAGCGGTGGACGAATATGAAGACATTCTTCCGCAGGCGGAGCCGGACAAGGAGCAGCACCCCGCCGGAAATCATGTCATTCTTTCCTGTCAGGGCGTGGATATTCATATCGCTCATATGAAACCGGGCACAGTTCATGTCCAGGAGGGAGATGCGGTTGAGGCGGGTCATCTCTTAGGGGAAGTGGGAAACACAGGAAATACGACAGAGCCGCACCTTCACATTCATGCAGAAAAAGATGGAGAAGGCGTGCCCCTGACGTTTCATGACCGCTTCTTGAAACGAAACAGCCTCGTATTTCAGTGAGGAAACCCGGGGTGGAGCCATCTTTGACGGGCTGCACCGGACTTTTAAGCCTGAGACAGCACACATGTGCTGTCTTTTTTTATTTTTGTAAAACTATTTATGCACCTGTATCGTTTAATGGGGCAGGAGGGGACAACGTGGAACACTCAATGAATACATCTATCGAACATGAAAACAAAGAAGCAATCATCCAGGATCTGATGGAAAACTACGGAACAGCCATCCTCCACCTTGTCTATTCCTACGTCAAGGATGCGGCACTGGCGGAGGATCTAACGCAGGAGATTTTCGTGAAAAGCTATCACCACCTGCATACATACAACGGAACGTCGAAAATGACGACGTGGCTGTGGCGGATTGCCATCAATCACTGTAAGGATCATCTGAAAAGCTGGTATAACCGGAAAGTCACTGTGTCGGAACAGGAACAGCTGGAACAGACGAAAGATGCTTCCACTACGGAAGACGCAGTCATCCAGAACCATATCGATCATGAATTGGCCGGCGCTGTGATGGACCTGCCGGACAAATACAGGGAGGTCATCTATCTTCACTACTACGAAGACTTATCGACGAGAGAGATGGCCGACGTTTTAAACAAAAATGAAAATACGTTAAAGACACGGTTGAAACGCGCGAGAGTTTTACTTAAACAACGCCTGGGAGGGACGCTTTGATGGAAAATCGATTAAGAAAGTTGAAGCAGGCACTCAATCATACATCATTCAATACGTTGACATTCGATCAGGAGCATCGAAATCAAGTGATGGAGAAAATAGCTGGTCAGGACACGAGACCCGAACAAATCCGTCTGTCTATTTTACAGCTCCTCGTACAGGAGGAGACAGGCTATACGCTGGCTGGTAAAATCCGGTCAAGAGGGATCAAAACGTTTGAAAATGATCAAGGTGCGCTGTATACGACGCTTCACATTCTTGAACAGAAGCGCTGCATCCAGTCGGAGTGGAAAGAGGATGGGCAGAAATTTTATCAACTGACGAGAAAAGGGAGAAAGCTGCTTAAGAAATATGAGTCTTCGCCGGACAAACCCCGGGTGCTGCGTACACTCGTGGAGGCGGGTCAGATTTGAAATCACGAAACGATTATCTTCAGACCGTCCAGTCCTTTATTAAAAACAAAGAAACAGGTGGTATGATTGCCCGTGAGTTGAACAGCCATATCCAACAGGAAAAAGAAAGCTTGATGAACAAGGGGTACAGTTCAGACGAGGCCGAGGAGGAAGCGGTCCGCCGGATGGGGAGTGCACCGGAAACCGGCCGGCATTTCCAAGACCTGTATAAGGAGAGGATCGACGGATGGCTGGTCCTCTTTCTTGCGGGATTGATGGTGGCAGGCTTTCTTACATCCTTTATGTTCAGTGGCGAAGACGGCTATTCAATCAACGGGAAATTCTTCTTCACTATGTCCGGTATCGCGGTGGCAGGAGCTCTCCTGTTCATCGACTATAGGAAGCTTCAGCCGCTGGGGTGGCTGTTATATGGGCTGGGTCTTGCAGGAGTCATGTTTTTGAAATGGGGGCCGATGTCCATGACCACGAACTTTTTGGGGAGCGTGGGTGTCCGGATCGGACCCTTTCATGTGACCAGCATTGACTTCATTCCATTGCTCCTCATTGGTCTTGCTGCTATCGGCAGTAAAGGTCCCGTAAAGGTGTGGAAGGGGATCCTGTTGTATCTGTTTCCCGTCTACTTTTTCATGGAAGCTGCAGATCCGAATGCTGCGTTCATTTATACGCTGCTCTTTACAGCCCTGTTTCTCCATAAGCAGGTGAACAAAAAGATCCTCTTGTCGTTGGTTTCATTAGGAGTCATCGGAGCTGTATCTGTTGGAATGTGGTTCTTTACAGCTGCTGCCATCTATCAAAAAGAGCGGCTGCTGTCGTTCTTTTCTCCTGAGAAATTCTCAAACGGGGGCGGATACATGTATCTGCGGATGGAGGAAGTCATCAGGGATGCCGCATGGATAGGAGAGGGGGCACAAGCGGAGCCGCTGCCTTCCGGTCACACCGATTTTGTCTTTCTTTCAGTACTGAATCAGCTGGGCTGGGGCGCTGCGCTCCTTCTCCTGATTCTTCTGAGCCTTGTGCTTGGCCGCCTGTTCTGGATGTCAAGGAAGATCAAAGAACCTTTCGGTCAGCTGCTTGTAAGAGGGAGCCTGGTTTTCTATGCTGTTCCAGTTTTTTATCACGTGCTGATGTCTATGGGAATCCTGCCAACCGCTTCCTTTCCGCTTCCGTTTCTCAGCTACGGGATGGACGCTACCGTTCTTCATGCTGCTTTATTCGGGCTGGTGTTGAGTGTATACAGGAAGAAACATCCCGCTTCCTTTGCTGCCCAAGGGAAAACGAGGGTTCAATAATCACAGCAGTCAGACGGCTTCCTTGTAGAGGGAGGTCGTCTTTTTTTTAGTCTCAATGGCTCCTGGCCTGAGTAAGGAAAGCAATGAAGATATTACGAAACCGGTTTACTAAAACTATCAGAAAAATAAAAAAAACATATTGAAAACGGATACATTTGTCGTTATAATCAAGCTAACCTTATAAATCAATTGATTTTTTTTAAGAATTAACGAAACCGGTTTCGTTAATCGAAGGGGAGCATCTAAATTGATGGTTACGAAAGGGATGATCAATGTGAAAAAGAGGTTAACACTCGTTTTGTTACTGGTCTTATCTATGTTTCTTGCTGCCTGCAGCAGTGATGAGGAAGCAGCATCTGGAGAAGGGAAAGTGACACTGGACTTCTGGGTGTTCGGGGCGACGAATTATGAGGCGCTTGCTGATGAATATGAAAAAGAAAACCCGGATGTCACGATCAACATTAAAAATTCTGAGCTTGGCGATCACCACGACAGCTTGTTTACAGCCATCTCTGCAGGCACGGGCGCACCGGATCTGACAATGATAGAAGTCGATCAGCTGGACCGCTACCGCGAAGCCCAGGACCGTTTCGTAAACTTGTATGATTTGGGAGCGGACGAAATTCAGGATCAATACTTAGATTGGAAATGGAAAATGGCAGAAAACGGGGAAGGCGATTTCCTCTTTGGTCTTCCAACAGATATCGGACCTAAAGCAATGTATTTCCATACCGACGTTTTTGAAGAGGCCGGCCTTCCGACAGATCCAGATGAAGTGAGTACCATGATTTCTTCTCCGGATGAATTTGCAGAGGCTGCAGAGACGGTTATGGAGGAAACAGGCAAGCCGATGGTCGACAGCATGGAAATGGCTTTTCGTGCCAATATGGATGCCTTGCAGGTAAGCTATTTCAATCGTGATGGAGAGCTTCTTATCAATGAAGCTGATAACGGAGTCAAAGAAGCTTATGACTATGCGGTGAAGCTCCAGGAGAAAGGTGTCGTCGGATCCTTTGAAATGTGGACACCGGAATGGGCCAACGCCTTGAATAAAGGAGAGTTTGCTGTAGAAATGGCACCGGCCTGGCTGAAAGGCTACATGACGGAAAATGCGCCGGAGGGCGAGGGGAAATGGAAAGTGACGACACTTCCAACGGATTTTGCCGGTAACTGGGGCGGTTCTTATGTGGCCATTCCTTCTGAAACGAAAAACAGTGAAGAAGCCTATGCCTTTGCCCAGTGGATGCTTTCTCCTGAAAACCAGTTGAAGTCCTTCACGGAAAGCGGTTTGTTCCCTTCTGCTCCTGAAGTATATGAAATGGAAGAGTTCGTGAACAATTCCGACGAGTATTTCGGTGGACAGAATACCGCGGCTTATTTCGCAGAGGCGGCCAAGGAAATTCCTGAGGTCTACAAAGGACCGAAATATGTCACCGTGAACAATGAAGTGTTGACGGCGCTGCGCAATGTACAGGAAGGGGCCGATCCTGAGAAGGAATGGGAAGCGGCAGTCAAACGAATCGAAGATCTTATGAACCGCTAAACAGTCACCGGGCTGGGTGGGGAACATCCAGCCCTCCTACATAAAGGAGGGAAAGAAGTGGAGAGTGTACAGAAACGTCAGCATGCATCCAAATCTGCAGCGAAGACACCAATGTCTGAAAAAAAGAAAGATATGCTGTCCGGTTATTTGTATATTGCACCCTTTTTCATCATATTTGCCATTATCGGTCTTTATCCCGCTGTTTTCAGCATCATTCTTGCCTTTCAGAAATGGAACGGCCTTGGGGCCATGGAGTTTGTCGGGTTCAGCAACTTTGTTGTCGTCCTTCAAGATCCGTTGTTTTGGAAGTCGTTGTATAACACAGTCATCATCGGCTTGATGGGAACGGCTCCTCAGCTGGTTGTCGGCATTATTCTTGCTTATTTTCTTAATATGGCTGTCATCCGCTTTACGAATTTTTTCCGGGTGACCATATTTATGCCTTACATTACATCGATGGTAGCTGTCGCATTAGTATTCGGGGTGTTTTTCAGCAGCAGTGAAACCGCGCTTGCCAACTATGTCATCGGTTTGTTCGGAGTTGATCCAGTCAGCTGGAAAACATCGGAGTGGGGAGCGAAAATTGCTATTTCCCTCATGGTCTTCTGGAGGTGGGTCGGCTATAATACGATCATTTATTTAGCTGGTCTTCAAAGCATACCGAAGGACTTGTACGAAGCGGCTACCATCGACGGTGCCGGGAAAGTACAGCAGTTCCTTCACATCACGATTCCTTTGTTGAAGCCGTTTATCGTCCTTACGGTATTCATGTCAACGGTCGGGGCGCTGCAGTTGTTTGCTGAACCGGCTGTGTTCCTCGGGTCCTCCGCGTTCAACAGGGATGAGGCAATGACCGTGGTCATGTACCTGTACCGTGATGCATTCAATCTTGGATCTTTCGGAACAGCGTCTGCAACGGCTGTACTGCTGTTAATCATCATCGTGGCCGCTGCCGCAATCAATACGTGGCTCACTTCCGGGTTCGGTCGTAAGCAGAAGAGGAGGGCGTTTACCAAATGAATAACATGAAACGTGCTGCAAAAGGAACGCTCCCTGTCTATATCGCCCTTGGGTTTGCGTCACTCGTCTCGATCTTTCCATTTTACTGGATGTTTGTAATGGCCACACAGCCAAGTGCGGCGTACAATTCCATTCCACCGACGCTTCTTCCAGGTGATCAGCTGGTGGAGAACTTCATGAAAGTGCTGGATACGATTCCATTCTTCCAGGCGATGTGGAATACGATCGTACTGTGCTCGACGGTGACCTTGGCTGTCTTATTTATTAGCTCACTGGCGGGTTTTGCCTTTGCGAAGTTTCAGTTCCCGGGAAAGAACTTCTTTTTCATCCTGATTCTCTTAACGATGGTGATCCCGCCGCAGCTCGGCTTGATTCCTCAGTTTTACCTTGTTTCCCAGCTGGGATGGCTCGATACCCTGTTAGGGGCAGGCGTGCTGTTTTTACTCAACCCGCTCGGGATTTTCCTGATGCGGCAGTACATCAGTGAGTCCGTTCCTGATGAGCTGATGGAAGCAGCAAAGCTGGATGGCTGCTCCAACTTCAGGATCTACAGGAGCATCGTCCTGCCGATCATCAAACCTGCGTTTGCGACGCTCGGCATTATCGTGTTCACGCTTGTCTGGGGTGAATTTTTGTGGCAGTTTACGGTTCTTCGTGATCCGGCTTCCTATACGCTCCAGGTGGCTCTTGCTTCCTTGAACAATGCCTTCCGTGTGGACTTCGGGATGCTGTTGAGCGGTGTCTTCTGGGCAACGGTTCCTCTTATTCTCATTTTCCTGATTTTCAACAAGTGGTTCATCTCAAGTATTACGGAAGGTTCCATTAAGTAAATCTGTCCCGCTTCTCCATATTGTTGATACAATAGATGGTAATGACATGGAGGCTGTATTTGAAGGAGAGAAAGAGATATGGATTTGACAATACGCGACATAGCTAAGATGGCAGGAGTGTCTCCGGCCACTGTTTCCAAAATTATCAACAATTATGGAGGCATCAGTGAATCGACACGAAAGAAAGTCTATAAAATTATCGAAGATACGAAGTACCAGCCGACGTTTTCGGCAAAGTCGCTGGCGACGAAAAAATCAAATTTGATTGGACTTATCTATGCGGGAAAAATCAATGTTGATTTCACCCACCCTTTTTTCAACGAAGTCGTCAATTCGTTCAAAAAAGCGGTCGGGTCGCTCGGGTATGACCTGCTGCTGTTCTCGAATGAAAAGATTTATCAAGGAGAAAGCAAGTATTTGGAAAGGTGCAAGCATTTTCATGTGGACGGGTGTCTGATCATCGCAGGGGATGAAATTGAAGAGGCCGTCCATGACATTGCCCAAAGTGACATTCCAAGCGTCGGCATTGATTTGAAGCTGGAAGGCCCACGATCCAACTATATTATGACCGACAACGCAAAGATCGGTGCTAAAGTGGTCGAGCATTTATATTTGAATCAGGTACGGACCATCGCCTATATCGGAGGGAAACAGGACTCGCTGGTGTCCAGTATCCGGAACATCGGCTTTATTGATGCGATGAATCAGTTCGGCCTTTCTGTAGAAAAGGACTGGCTCTATTACGGTGATTTTTTTGAAGAAAGCGGCTATGAAGGAATGAAAGAGATACTGAAAGCCGATCGTCTTCCGGAAGCTGTTTTCGCAGCGTCCGATATGATGGCGCTTGGTGCGCTTAAAGCGATCAAGGAAGAAGGATTATCCGTTCCTGAGGATATCCAGCTGATCGGCTGTGATGACATTGAAGCATGCCGGTACAGCGATCCACCGCTGACAACAGTCAAACAGGACAAACAAAAGCTCGGAAAGCTGGCTGCTTATATGCTGGAGGATTTGATCAAAGAAGATCATGACATACAGGATATGAAAGTAGATCCGGAGCTTGTGCTCAGGGCTTCTACGAAGGAAAGCTGAACGTTCCGGGTGAAAACTGGAGGAATCGCTTATGACAACTATTCAATTTCCAGAACAACTCAAGTGGGGCGCGGCTACCGCGTCCTACCAAATCGAAGGGGCAGCAAAAGAGGGGGGCAGGACCCCGTCGATCTGGGACGTCTTCGCCCATACTCCCGGCAACGTAAAAAACGGGGATCACGGCGATGATGCCTGCAACAGTTATCATATGTACAAGGAAGATGTACAGCATTTGAAGAGCCTGGGAGTCGATATCTACCGCTTCTCGATATCTTGGTCGCGCGTGATTCCTAATGGGACCGGAGAGTTGAATGAAGAAGGAGTGGCCTATTACCGTCATCTGATTGATGAACTGATCGAAAACGGGATCGAGCCGATGATCACCCTTTATCATTGGGATCTTCCCCAGGTGCTTCAGGAAAAGGGCGGATGGGAGAACCGCGACACGACAGACGCGTTCTTATCCTATGCCGAAGCGATGTTTCAGGCGTTCGGTGGACAGGTGAAAAAGTGGCTGACCATCAATGAACCGTGGTGTGCCTCCTTTTTATCCAACTACCTCGGCATTCATGCGCCGGGAAAAACAAGCCTGCAGGCCGCGGTCGATGTTTCCCACCACCTGCTGCTCGCCCACGGAAAAGCAGTCCAATCATTCCGGAGACTCGTGCCGGACGGCGAAATCGGATATGCTCCGAACGTCGGGTGGCTCGAGCCCTTTACTTCGGATGAAAAAGATGTGGAGGCCTGCCGGAGAGGGATGATATGGCAGAAGGAATGGTTCATGGATCCCGTTTTCAAAGGTACATATCCAGAGACGCTGCAGGACATTTTTGCTGAGCAGGATGCCGTGCTGCGTATGGAAGATGGAGATCTCGATATCATCTCCCAGCCAATTGATCTCA
Source organism: Halobacillus sp. Cin3 (assembly GCF_947311855.1). NCBI lineage: Bacteria > Bacillati > Bacillota > Bacilli > Caryophanales > Bacillaceae > Halobacillus > Halobacillus sp. Cin3. Next base: position 276,973 of record NZ_CAMZMV010000001.1, read on the forward strand.
TGGGGATCAACTACTACACAGGAAGCATCGGCCGCTACAAGGAAGACGGAGGCATGTTCCAGGTCGAGGAATTGCCCGTCGACGACCGACGCACAGATATTGACTGGCCGATTTATGCAGAAGGCTTCTATAAAACGTTGAAGGATATTCATGAGACTTACGGGAATGTGCAGCTGTACATCACAGAAAACGGAGCCTGCTACAACCACGGCGTGGAAGAGGATGGAAAGGTGCACGACCAGGAGCGAATCGAATACTTAAAGCAGCACCTGACATCGCTGAGCCGGGCGATTGAGGCCGGCGTCCCGATTGCCGGTTACATTGTTTGGTCACTTTTAGATAATTTTGAGTGGGCGGAAGGCTATGACAAGCGCTTCGGAATCATCCACGTGAATTTTGATACGTTTGAGCGGACGCGGAAAGACAGCTATTACTGGTATAAAGATACGGTGGAAAACCACAAGTTTGATCTATGAATCTAAATGATCGACGAGCCGCGCTGTCAAGGGTCAGCGTGGTTTGTTTTATGGATAACGCCCAGACCACACCTTCTCGCCCGGCATAGGCTAAGGTTGAAGCAAACGGAAGGGGCGATCGTTGTGGAACGGATTTATCATCATGGTCACGGCACATACGTACCCGGCGTAGGATACCATCACGGACACGGGACTTATATCCCGGGGTATGGCTATCACCATGGACATGGCACCTATGTCCCGGGCTACGGGTATCACCACGGGCAGGGAACGTATGGAGGATCCGGTTTTGAGCACGGACACAGCAGCTATGCACCCGGATACGGTTATCATTACGGCCAGGGGAATTATTATCCGTGGGGCGGAGTTCATCACAGCCACGGTGGATGGTACCACCCATAATCACTCACAAAAAGGCCCGCAGGGGTCTTTTTTTTCTGGACATAAACAGTAAGAGATGGTGAACGAAAAGGATAAAAAAGGAAAAGTGTAGAACTAATCTTTATAAAGGGGCGGTAAGCAGAAGAGGGGGAGTATAGATGAAAGAACTCAAAACCCATCTTAGAGAATTGGAAGGAGCGCATATCAGTCTGGACGTCAGGTCTTCCGCTGAAAAGCTGGATCAGATCCTTGCAGATGATTTTTGGGAGATTGGCAGTTCAGGAATCATTTATACGAAAAAAGACTGTCTGAATCTTGGGGTCGTTCTGTCAGAAATGACGCTAAATCATTATGAGATTCAGATTCTGGCAGAGGATACGGTTCTGAGTACATATAAAGTCAAGGATACGACGCGGAAGAGGAACACGTGGAGGAGCTCGATCTGGAAGAAAACCCATGGCAGATGGCAGCTGTATTTCCATCAAGGGACAATCATCCCGGGTCAGTGACAAAGGAGGTGTGCTTGTGGAACCTGTATGGAAAGTCTATGGATATATCACCCGCTTTTATAAAGAAAAGCCGCAGGTGCTTGTTTTTCAACATTCAGTTCCTGAGGCCGGCATTCAAATTCCTAAAGGAACTGTGAACCCGGGGGAAGATCCTCTTCATGCTGTTGTAAGGGAAATGGTGGAGGAGACAGGGCTGACTTCCGTCTATGTAGAAAAATTACTGGCGGTGGATAAGTGGATGAATACCGATAGTAAACAGCACAAGCGTTATTTTTATCAACTCAACACCACGGAATTAAAAGACAACTGGGCACATCACCCAATCGGAGGCCGAGAAGAAAGGGGACTGACTTTTCATTTCTTTTGGATTTCGTCTGAAGAGGAAGTAAGTTTAATTCGAGGACATGGAGACTACCTCCACCTTATATTTGCAAAGTAAACAAAACGGTTTGAAGAGACAGGAGGGAACAATAATGAAACAGATCATCGCTGTAGGTGGAGGAGGATTTTCGATGGATCCTGAAAATCCGCTGTTGGATACGTACTTGTTGGAGCAGTCATCGAAAACAAAGCCCCACATCTGTTTTATTCCGACCGCCAGCGGAGATTCTGGCAGTTATATGGCCAGATTTTACAACTTTTTCGAAAACTATGCCTGTCAGCCTTCCCACCTCTCTTTATTTCACCCACCAACAAGAGATCTCAACAGTTTTCTACTGGAAAAGGATATCATTTTCGTCGGTGGTGGAAATACGAGGAATATGTTGGCGTTATGGAGAGAATGGGGAGTGGATGAGATTCTGAAAAAAGCGTGGGATCAGGGCGTCATCCTTGCAGGTGTCAGTGCCGGATCGATCTGCTGGTTTGAGGAAGGCGTCACCGATTCTTTCGGCGGGGAACTTGAACCGCTGCAAGGGCTCGGCTTTCTTCCCGGAAGCCACTGCCCTCATTACGATGGAGAACCGAAAAGAAGACTCGCTTATAAGAAATTAATGGCTGAAGGGAAAATCAAGCCCGGACTGGCCGTTGATGACCACGCCGCTGCCCACTATATTGATCACCATCTGCACAGAGTGGTGAGTTCTAAGCCGAACGCGCGGGCTTACCGGCTTTATCACAACCGTGGTATAGAGGAAGAGGAGCTGGACACGCTTTACTTAGGAATAGATGAATGAACATACATCAAAAAAAATTGATGCTTTCAATTGACATCTTTGCTGAGGGATGAATATAATGCGGTTATATCAAAAAAAATTGATGTAGAGGTGAGACGATGAAAACAGTAGAAAGTAAAGCAGGAACTGAAGAGGATTTTTCCTTTGACGTGTATGAAAAGAAATTCAAGGCACTCGCGGATGAGCTTCGTCTTAAAATCATGTATGAACTGAATCAGAAGGGACAGCTGTGTGTCTGTGATCTGACAGAGCTTGTCGGACTCCCGCAGTCCAAACTTTCCTACCATTTGAAAATCCTTCACGATGCCGGTTTTATTCAGAGGGAAAAGAAGGGGACCTGGAACTATTACCAGTTGAATGACCCGGAAGTCAAAGCGATCTTGTCGCCGGAACTCTGCTGCATCTTTTACCCTGGTCAGTAAACAGGGTAAATCTATACATTATACATCAAAAAAAATTGATCTATTGTGATCGTTACATCAAAAAAAGTTGATGCAGGGAGGGATCTTATGAATGCTTTTCTCGAGTTTATGAAAACATTCCTCATTTTGTTTGCGGAGTTGACCGCATTGTTCATTCTCATCAGTTTTCTCGTCAGTCTTCTGCAGCAGAAGGTGACAGAGGAGCGGATTAAACGGGTGTTGGAACGACCGAATAAGTGGAGCGGTTACCTGTATGGAACGGTGCTCGGGGCACTGACGCCATTTTGTTCGTGTTCGACGATCCCCATTCTGGCGGGGCTGCTTTCTTCTAAAGCACTGTTTGGACCGTCGATGTCCTTCTTAGTAGCCTCACCATTATTGAACCCTGTCATTGTCCTTCTGCTGTGGACGCTGCTCGGGTGGGAATTGACGTTGTATTATGTTCTGATTGTCGGTGCTTTCTCCCTTCTGATTGGAGTGGTATGGGATCTTCTCGGGCTTGAAAGGTTCGTGAAAAATGTAAGGGTCCGGAAAGGAAGCCCTGATGTTGAAGCGGATGAGCCGAAATGGAAGGTGGCCCTCCGGGATGCCTGGGGATTCTTTTATCCTGTTCTGCCGTTCCTTCTTCTCGGCGTATTTATGGGTGCTTTCATTCATGACTTTATCCCTCAGGAGATGATTGCCAGGTTTGCTGGTGGAGATCAACCGTGGACGATTCCGGTCGCTTCCGTCATTGGTATCCCCATGTACATCCGAGCGGAAGCGATTCTGCCGATTGCCGATGCACTGGTCAGTAAGGGCATGGGGGTCGGTGCCATTATCGCCTTGGTTATCGGTGGTGCGGGCGCCAGTATTCCTGAGGTGGTTTTGTTGAATAAATTGTTCAAGCCGAAGCTCGTCACCGCTTTTGTTGTCTCCATCCTCGTGGTGGCGGTATCCACAGGGTTTATTGTGCAGGCGGTACTTTAAAGGAGGTGAAATCCATGGCTGAAAAAAAGAAAGGCCTTCGCGGTTTGTTTTCCAAATCTGATAAAAACTGCTGTCATGTAGACATTGAAGAGATAGAGGAAAAAGAAACAAAGGAAAACGATAGCGAAGAGGACCGGGAAGAAGAGCGTCAGGAAAACGCATAGAGTCTGACGGGAGAGTCTTTAAGGAAGGCTCTTCTGCTTTTGTTATAGTAAATGAGGAGGGAAGTATGTATGCTGCATAAATCGGGCGCATTGACGAAGGATTATTTTAAGTCTTATCTAAAGCTCGTTTTAAACAGTGGAGACCTCTCTATCGAGCAAGCGCAGGAAATCGTCCTGCAGCGATTGTTCGGCGGGGACAGGTCTGTTTTAGGAAAAGAATCACTGGAAAACTTCCAACGAGCCTGTGAGGAAATAAAGCAGATAAAGCCTTCTTTATAAAAAAGGAGGCAGCTTGTAGAGAAACCCCTGTTTCTTTACAAGCTTTTTTCTTTCTTACCGCCAGGAGCGAAAGCCCCTTCCCTTTCCGCGGACGAGCGCCCGAGCTTCCTCGCAAAACCCACGCTCGGCGATCTCGGACCACTCGTTCTTCCGCAGGAGTGGAAGGGGCACCGCTCCTTGGGAATTCTTTAAAATCGAAAAAGATTTTCCTTCACCCAGCTCACCCTTACTGGATGGCCATCTTTTTCATATTCCGGCAGGCAGCCGTTATCAGCCCCTGTTCTTTCCCTTTTTCTTTTCCACGCAATCGGCAATCGCGAAGCCTATGCCGTTCTTTTGAATCTGCGAAGTTACGCTCGACTTTTTCTTTTCTCATACGGTATATCTACTTTCCTTCATTTTATCGTAGCGTAAAGTTGTTTTCCACAGGGACCGGCACGAAGAGCGTTTGGTGGTGACGCCTGCGGGAACAGCGCGAGCCGAAGATCCACTTGGTCAAATGGTTTCTTGACCAAGTTAGCTGAGGCCGTGCCCGCGGCAAGCATCTGCCGATAAGCGGAACGTGCCCTCTCAACAAGACATGCGGACAACTCTAATCGGATAGGGCGAACTTGTTCTACAGACTGCCTTCTTTATAAAAAAGAAGTTTTTTTTAATGATTGAGTTCAGGGGAATCTTTTGAAATAATTGGAATCGTAGAAGAGGAGGGAAACGTATGTTTACGATGCATGTGGATGACGAAGTAGAGCTGTCCATCCTTGAACCGAGACACGCGGAGCCCTTGTTCCAGCTGGTCGACAAAAACAGGGACCGCCTCGGGGTGTGGCTTTCCTTCCCCGCAAAGACGAGAGAAAAAGCGGACTCACTAGCTTTCATCAGAAGGTCCCTGACAAGGATGGCCGATGGAAATGGTTTCTGGGCAGGTATCCTGTATAAAGGGGAGCTGGCCGGTTCCACTGGATTTCTATACATAGATCAGGAAGCGGGAAGGACGGAAATCGGCTACTGGCTCGGAGATGCCTTTACGGGCAGGGGTCTTGTAACGAAAGCGGTCCGGAAGATGGTCGATTACGCATTTTTTGAGCTTGGGTTAAGAAAAGTGAACATTCAGACGTCCGGAGGAAATGGAAAAAGCAGGGCGGTTCCCGAACGGCTCGGATTCACGAAGGAAGGAGTCCTGCGTGAGTATGAATATTTGAACGGGAGCCATCACGACAGGATCGTTTATGGTTTGCTGAAAGAGGAGTGGGGGAAATTTTAACGAACTATTATAGGCTGAAAAAGGTTCTGCGGATTGTCGTTTTAGGTATTGGTCTAATGGTAATAACAGCCGGCATTTATCAAATCATTCATCCAAATTCGTCTTCTCCCTTTCTGTTTCTCCTATCAATTCAAATGACAGCATTGGCTCTTTATTGGAGCGTTCAAAGGAAACTGGAACGGTTGGGAGGTGAGCAGTCATGAGCTATTCCATCAATCCGAAGAGAATCAGGGATACGGTCACAGTTCTCTTTCCCCTTCTGTGGTTACTCCTCTCCAGCGCATTCGGTGCATCGGTTCAACTGTTCCTGGTGATTCTATTATTTTTAGCGATGGGCAGTTTATTTCGATTTCAAATTGATATTCAGGATCAGCGATTGATTTATACCGTTACCTATCTGAAGAAGCGGGTTTTAAATAAAGAGCTGGTACCTGAGCATATCCAAACGCTTAAATTCTTCCGGACCGGCTGGAAAAAGAAAGCGGCTGCCATCAAAACCTATAAGGGCTTGAACATCCCGTTAGTGGTGATGACAGAGCCGGAGGGGTATGACGAATTACTGGCTTTTGGCAGGAGAAATCAAATCGATGTAGAAAAAACAAAGGACTACATGCTTTTGGAACGGATGGATTCTTAAAAGGAAATGAAAGAGGAGGAGTTCTATGTATCGATCCTTTGTCGTATGTGTTCTTCTTTCCGTTGTTTTCATTTTTTCTGCCCTTGTTTCCTGGTATGAAGGAAGTGCGCTTCTGGATAAATCATGGGAATGGGCTCATTCCGCCCCTTTTTCCAAAATGATTAACGGGGAGGTTATGGGAGAGGAGCAGATTGTCCAGCTGGATTACTTCGTGTATGCCGCTAAGTTCAGACCGCTGTTTCCGATGCTGATGTTCAGCAGCTTCATTCTACTGGTGTTGGCTGTGGGCTCGATCTTGACGAAAGGCCGGTGGAAAGGGTCGATGGTTTTACTGGCTTTATTAGGGGCGGGACTGTTTGCTTTCAGTTTTCTCAGCTATGCTTCTTCCACAATTGGCGGACATCTCTTTTTTTACTTCGGAATAGCTGCCGGGATGTTTGCCGTGGGAAGTGCCCTGTTGATGTATGTCCGGTTCGGCCGGAGAACAGTATAAAAGAGTGTAAGTAATACGATTCTTTTCCTTTAACTGGGATTCCGTGCGGGTGTTCCGTTGGCCCCGCCGTGGATTTGGACATACGATAGGTAACACGGAGGTGATTAAGTTTTTTCGCACAGCTAGGTGTATTCCTGGCAGTCGCAGGCATATCAGCTCTAGGAGCGGGACTCTTCGGACCTTGTAAGTCATACTTCTACGTAGGTATGATTGCTCTGTCCCTCGTAGGAATCGCTTTTGTAGATAGAGGTCCATGGAACCTTCCGTTTATGTTCGGGATCATTGCATTGTCAGGCATCCTTTATACCATCAGAAGGCTTAGAGTCCGGTAAATAAAAAATTAAGTTGTGGTTAAATAGTGTTCGAAGTTTTTCGAAGATTTCATTACGGTATAAATCCAGCGCTGTGCCCTGTCTTTTATTTGCGACGGGGCTGTTTGATTTAGAGAACAACAAAGATGAGTAAAGGTTTCGTGTAGGAGGACCGGACGTATGAAAACGTATGGAGTTTTATTTGCCCTTTTATTAATTACACATACGATGACACTTGTAAACATTACGATTTTTGATGGTCAATGGAACGGCATTGTTCTGTTTTTATCCAGTATCCTTTTTCTTATTGGAGCGGTGTTCTTTGGGACAGAATTCAAAGCTCGCAGAAAAATGAACACATAAGTCCAGGAAAGGACTCCAGCCCGCCATTATGGCGGGCTTTTTTACGCTTCATCTCTCATGATCTGCTGTTTTTTTCCGAAGAGCGCTCTGTAATCCTGCCCGCAAAAGGCACCCAACGCGGAACGTTACTATGGACATCTATAGGTGCTTTTTCTAATGGCTGAGACCGTATCGAGTCCAGTACTTTTTTACAGGTATTGACCTGCCTTTCTATCAAGTGGAACGTTGTATCCTTTAGACAGATTAGCATTGAGAAATATGTATATATTTGGAATAATAGATAGAGAGAATAATAGAAAAGGGATGAAGGGGATATGGCAGGAAGAAAACCACTGATCAAACGGATTAAATGGCCTGGCTGGGTCGTTCTTCTGCTGATTGCCGGTCTAATAGGAACGGGAATGGTGAAATGGCTTACGCCTGTATCTGGTAAAAGCAGCAGCGCCCCCTACCTCTATTTCCAGGAGGAGACGGAGGAAGCGGATACCTACACGCTCTCCATCAGCACCGCCTCTATGGAAGAGGATGAACAGAACGAGGAAGTCCAAGCGTGGATGGAACAGGAAAAAGAAAGCTTTTTCAACAAAGTGGAAAAGTATGGCGGGGAGCTTGGCAGCGGCCGCCGTGCGCATTTAACCATTGAGGTTGATGCTCATAAGGGGCGCGGGGATACATACAGCTTTATTTTCCGCTCCCACAAAAGGGTGGAGGAAAAGCAGTCCGAGTCAAAGGTGCGGGTCTTTACACTGAACAAGGAAAATCAAAGCGTGAAGCTTACGAGCCTGCTGGATAACCCTGAAGCTGTCCGAGGTATTCAGGAGGGCGTGGAGCAGCAGTTGAAAAAGGAAAGCCCTGATGGAGAGGCGCTTGCAGATATTATAAACCGGCCGGATGATTGGAACTGGTCCATACGAGGTAAGAATTTGACCGCTTATTTCAATCCGGAAGACCTCGGAATAGACAGGGAAGATTTTGTTCAAGTGAACATACCTCTGGAACGGATTCTTTCTTTTAAAGACTCCGGACAAAAAGTTGTGGCGCTTACCTTTGATGATGGCCCCAATCGGAATGTGACACCGGAAGTTCTGGATATTTTAAAGCATCACAACGCCAAAGCTACTTTTTTCATGATGGGTGAACAGGTGGATAAATCTCCCGACCTTGCCAAAAGGGTGGCTGATGAGGGGCATGAGATCGGCAACCATACCGATCAGCACAAGGATTTAACGAAGATGGGTATGCCGGCCGTCAAGAATGAAATGCAGGCGTCCCGTAATAAAATTATCGAGGTAACCGGGCAGCGACCGTCTGTTTTTCGCCCTCCCTACGGTGCTGTCAATGAAACCGTGGAGGAGGCAGCCCGGCACTTTGGGTCATCGGTGGTATTATGGTCCGTGGATTCCCACGACTGGAAGAGCAGAGATCCGGAGGCCGTGAATAAAGTGATCGAGAAAGAAGTCGTTCCCGGATCGATAGTCCTGCTGCATGATGTGCATAAGGAAACGGCCGAAGCTCTGCCGACGCTGCTGGACTATTTGGAGAAGGAAGGCTATCAGTTCGTGACAGTGTCTGAACTGCTTTCCATCCAAGGGTGAGAAGGAGAATGATATGAAAAAATTATGGTTGGTGATGATGCTTGGTCTTCTGCTGTCCGCCTGTTCAAATGAAGCGGCAGAGCAGGATCAGGGTATGACGTCGAAAGATACATTGAAGATAAAACCGGCGGAATTGTCAGAAAGGGAAGAGACGATCATCTCCCATCTGGGCAATGGTTTTGAATCCTTTTTTACAATGGATGGGAAGATCCCGGAAGGAGAAGGATTAAAGACGACGGTGCTTGTGATAGAAAATGGTAGCGAACCGGAAGAACGGCTGTCATCATTCTCCGGGGAAGAAGGGGAGGAGACCTATAAAAAAGACCTCCTCAGCTTTCACATGGGTGAAATGGAAGGACAAACGAACGTCAGTATCGGAACAAGCGGGACTCTGGCAGGAGGAACGGTTCAGGTGCCGAAAGCGTTAACCGGGTATGCGTTTACTGGAATAAATCAAGCATTCAAAATGAAAAAAGGGGTTTCCTATTATCCCGCTTTCATGATTGCTGCCAAAGGGGATATTCTGCGGGATCCGGGGATTGAAGATGCCCGTCAGATTCCGGACGCTGTAAAAGAGGCGGATTATGCGGTCGTATTTCAATTGGAATGGACTGAGGATGAAACGTATCATCAGTCTGTGACGGAATAAAAAGGGGGGCTTAATTACAGAAAGAGCATGACTATGCCCCCAGTAAAATGATGGACACGGAGATCAGGGCCATTTTCTTTGGACGGTCGAGTTTGTGGAAGAGCCGGAAGAACATGCTGGTCACCTCCATAAGGAAATCAGTCTTTGTTATACATACGCTGACCAACACGATTGGGTTTCGGAATCATTTGGTTAAGGGGAAATATAGCAGATACTTACATTTGGAGGGGGATTTGCTGAATGCCGACGAATGAGGAAGTGAAGGTAGAAAGCGTCGATATTGAGCGTGTGCGACAGGCGAAGAAGCGCCAGCTTTTATTCTCCAATCTATTGATGGGTGGGCTGCTTGGTTTCTATGCGATTTGTGTGTTCAATCAATGGCCGACGGCGTATTTATTAATCCTTGGTACAGTTGTTTTAATAGGCATAGCCATGTACAAGCTTTTCTCGTTATGGAGAGGAGAAGCTTGGGGATCCAAAGATATAAGAGTCATAGAGGCTTTTGAAAAGGAGCAGATGGGAAGGGAGAAGTGGTGCAGGAATAGAGGGATAGAAATTTCCATACTTATTGCTTTCCCTGTCATCGCCCTTGGATTTTTAGGACTTACTAATTTTGGGCGTCCACCTGCGGATCTCTTTTCCTTCTTTCTCCCTACGGGACTGGTATGGGTATTAATAAACGCTCGAGAAATCGGAAACATCAAAAAGCTGTCCAAGTAAAGCCTTCGGGTTTAGGATTTTATCGTTTATAAGGAGTTCTTGTCATGATGAAATGGAAAGTCACCACATACGCTTTGACAGGCGGGCTTGTGGGAATGTTTATTGATGGAATAATGATCGGTGTTTGTGCCGGATGTCTGGTTTACATCGGCATGGTAGTCGAGAAGCGCTTCGATTCATGAACAAAGGGGAGCGGATCATTTATGACCAAATCCGATAAAGCTTATGATAGGGAGAGGATGAGGCAGAAGGATTTAAAAAGAAACAGCCCCGGCCGTGAACACAGCGGCGGACTGATGGATTTGGCCGGCGGTCTCGGCTGGAAGGGAACGGGGCTGATTCTTGTCGGTTTGATTCTGGCCTTCCTTCTTTTTTCGATTTTTCGCTGAGAAAGAGCTGCTTTATAATGAAAAGGCTGCCTGGGACATTCCAGGCAGCCTTTTCATTATTTCAAAAACAGAGAAGTGCAAAAGCCCACATGAAAAATAGGGGTCGTTACATGTGCCTGGAGCCCATCTTGTTTGTTCTAGGATGATTCAAGCCACTTCACCAACTCTTTGACAATAATGTCCTGCTGTTCTTGAACAGGAATATAAGCAAGATTGTCCCCCTTTTGCTCCCCGTACCAGCCGAATTGGGCGTGGTTGCCACCCTTGATTTCATAGAGGACAGCAGCATTTGAAAGAAGAGGTTTCTTTTCCTCAATGTCTGAGAGCGTAGTCAGTCCATCTTTTTCTCCATAGATGGAGAGCATCGGGAAGTCGGAGTCCGAAAAGTCATTTTGATCAGCCGGGTAGGAAGCTAGGAAAAACAAGCCGTCCAGTTGTTCTTGATTGACATCGGCATAAGAGGCAGCGGCAACACCGCCGAGAGAGTGACCGCCGATGAACCACTCATCAAGGGGATAGCGTTCCAATATGTCATCCACTTTCTGTGCTTCAAGGATCGGGAAATTGAACCTCATGGACGGAATTGCCGTCAGGTATCCTTGTTCCCGCAGTTGGTTTCCGATATAGCTGTACGATTCGGGTTGGACTTTCGCTCCGGGATATAGCACGACCCCGGCCTTCGGCTCCCCGTCCGGTTCAAAGATTACCCAGTCTTCCTGGCGCTCCGGAATGTCTGATAGTTGGTCCGAGGGTTCGTAAGTCTGCTCCGCCCATATATAGAAAGCTCCAAAGGCAAGCAGAGCGAGGGTGAACATACCAGTAAGGATATACAGAAGCCATTTTTTCATAAGCCTTCTCCTTCTCTTTATCTGTAGTTATTCTATTCTACTAAAGACTTTACAAAAAAGCCGCTTTGATGAATGGCGGATCCTGTTTTGTGTGTTTTCTACAAAAGAAGGAAGACCTGCACAAGGCAGGTCTTCCTTTATTCGTGTACTGATTTCATCAGCTCTTCTGTTACGGAAGGGCCGACCGCTCCTGTTCCGCCTAAAATGGTGAAGTGACGGATGCCGAGCTCCTCTGCTGCTTCTGCAATGGAAGCATCAAGGTAATTAGGAGGAACAAGCAGAAACGTGCTGTTTTCTTTAGCAGCCAGGATCGATCCTGTCAATGCATCGGCGAAATCTGAACCGGTGGCTATAAATGCCCGGTCTGCCGGATTCAACTCCTTAGCGATCAAGGCTGAAGTTTCATAGCGATTTTCGCCGCCGTAACGGACGGCTGAAGGGAGCGCATGAAAAACTTCATCAGAGATTACACGCGTGCCGCCGACCGCTATCGACGCATCCACATCGGTTAGGGCCAGGGCCGTAACGTCGGGGAGTCGGATGTCTTTCGTAAGTAAAACCGGAGATCCTTTTCCTGCAGCGTAGGAGGCGATGGCCAGGGCATCAGGGAAATCCATACCATTCGCTACTACAGCTTGTTGAGGATTCCCGTTTAAGACAGCAGCAATATTAGCTGCTGTTACGAACCGGTCTTTACCACCAATCCGCTGAACGGAAAGGCCCATTCCCTTTAACTGATTTTCAACAAAAGGAGAGACCGCTTCTGTTCCGCCCAGAATGACGGCTTTGTCCGCTCCGAGTCGCTGGATCTCTTCCATGACTTCAGCTGGCAGGCGTTCTTTCGTCAGCAGGATGGGCGCATCCATTTGGTAGGCAAGTGGAGCTCCTGCCAATGCATCTGGAAAATGGTCTCCTCTGGCAAGGACGATGGTGTCTGATTCGTCCCAGCCCTGTTTAGAAATTTCAACAGCTGTTTCATACCGGTTCTCTCCGGCAATCCGGTCTGTGGCAATAGGGACGAATGGTTTGACCGCTTTCCAGAACTCCTCAGCAATTCGTTCATAGCCCTTTTCACCAGGATGGACGTTCTGCGGGTTCGGGAGGTAGGCGTCATAATTCTCAGCCACTGCCTCGAACGTAGCGACATATTCACTTCCTGATGCAGACGCCACCTTCTGGATGGTTTGATTCAATGTGTTCATCAACCGAATGAACTGCTGCTGGTCTTCTTCAGGGTAGGCAGGAAATGAATTGTAGTAGCCCATAAGGAAGATCTTCGCATCCGGATTGACGGTTCGAATCTGATGGACGACTTTTCCATAATTCTCGCCCACATTCTGCAGGATTGATTGAACGACTTCCGGATTTTTAAGCTCGTCAGGGTCTTTACTGAATACCTTTAAAAAATCGTTGGCTCCAATACTGATCGTAATCAAGTCGGCTTCAGCGGCTGATTTTACAGCCTCCTCATTCGTCTGCATCTGACTGAGCATCCCCTCCGAGGTCAGCCCCGGAACAGCGAAGGCCTTCGTGAACTCTTCAAGCCTGTCGACATTTCTTAAATCGTCGGCTAAAAAGTCGGCATAGCTGAGTCCTGCAGAACCGTCGGATCGGATACCGTAGGCGAGGGAATCGCCAAGCGCCGTGTATCTCCATTTTCCGTTATCTGTTGAATCTGCTGCCCATCCATGGGCAGGGAAGACCAACAGGGCCACAAGGAAAAGGATGGGCCATAACCGACGCCGCTTCTGTTTGCTTCTATTCACTTGCTTTCCTCCTTCTCACGTGATCTTTATAGAAAGAACGTGTGGTTTATATATTTGCGCTTTTTTCCTTTATACCTGCAAATCGTCGAAAAGAAAACCTGTTTTTTGTTCTCTCTTGGGATGGAATATACTGGATGATTTATGGTAAGGTGAAAATAATGGAGGGAGGAAGGCCGATGATACCAGCACTCCTGATTATTATTATCTCAGTGGTCGTCGATTATTTCTGGCTTGACGTGGACAGAAAAAGGTGGGGATGGATGAAATCGTGGAGCAGTTCCAAAAAAGCGGTTTTCATCTCAGGGTTCCTGCTCGTTACCATTCTTATCTATACTGGAATGGGATGACCTCAGAAAATGGGATGACAGTCAGCTTTGGAGGGAGGCAGCCGTTCCGGTATAGGGGATGGTGGTTGAAAGATTGATTTTGGGATAAAAGGGGAGGATCCAATGTCTTCTGTTCTTATCCGATGGATGCTTGTCTTTGTCCTTAGTTTATTGGCGACGCTCGGCATCTATTATACGATGAATTTCAGTTATTTGGATTATAGTGTAACAGACAAAGATCAGCTCGTTATCCATGAAGGATGGAGAGAGCCCGGGCCAATCATGAATTCAGACGTTTCCGGTGAAGAGGCTGGTTTAAATAAGCTTGGCACACATATGGAAGCCTTCAACCAATGGGTGCTCGCGGCAGCCGTTCTCCTCCCGGTTTTTATCGCGGCATACGCCGTACTTCTGAGTAAGAAAGCCCTCGGCAGACATCCGAGGAAAAAGGGGCTGTTGTGGTTAACAGTTGTTGTCCATACAGCTGTCTGTGTGTTCTTCCTGGTCCAGTGGATCCGTTACGCGGACCTGATCAATACGACTGTACATAACGTTATGTTCGGATGACCGCACAGAAAAAAGGGCCCATGGGTAAAGAAAGCATCCCAACTATCGGCCGAACCCTTTCATAAGCTGGCAGCTCTCTATATCATGGCAGCGATTTTTTTCGTAATGGGAAGGTCCTGGAAAGGTCATAGAGAGGTCCAGTGCCGTAATTGTTTAGAAAAAAAAAAAAGGGGGCGTGAATGATGCCTGTATGCAGAAAATGTGGACATGAATGGCCTTGGAAAGATACCCAGAGGCTGTCCATAAGAACACATCGCGGAGCGGTCTGTCAGTTCTGCGGAGAGAAACAGTTCCAATCCCGAAAAAGCATGCGCAAAGTGTCGCTTTTTCATCTGCTTCCATTATTGGTTCTGCCGTTTGTCATCGTGATGGATGTCTCGATAGTTTCCGGACTGGCTTTGCTATTTACAGCGGAAGCCGTCTTTTTAACCGCTTTTCCATGGATGGTGGAACTGACGAATAAAGAAGAAGCGCTTTGGTAAAGGAAACGTCTGTTGGGAAGATTCCCGGCAGACGTTTCTTTTCTCTATCTTCGTTCAAGTGGGTGGGGGCTGTGTGTCGTGTTGATGGTCACGTTCCGCTTATCGGTGGATGCTTGCCGCGGGCACGGCCTCAGCTAACTTGGTCAGGAAGACCATCTGCCCAAGTGGATCTTCGGCCCGTGCTGTTCCCGCAGGCGTCACCACCGAACGCTCCTCGTGCCATCGCCAAATGAACAGGTTCGAGGGTATATGTTGGCAACGTCTATTCGAAAGGTATGTAACATCTCCAATTCACCCGGACAGGCCGGATGATAAAAAAGAGAGTCATATTTGTTCCTGGAGGCAATGGGCATATCAACGTTTTTCAACACATGAAAAGACCTGCCAATATGGCAGGTCTTTGCTTAGTCAGCTTGCTTTCCGGCTGCTGTGATGAGGTTTCATCAAATAATCGTTAAAGAACGAATCGGTCTCTCTGACAATCACTTTATAAAGCAGCAGGAGGGCGATTAAGTTCGGAATCATCATAAGCGCATTAGCCATATTGGCGAAGGCCCAGACAAGATCCAGCTGCATGACAGCCCCCATGAAAGTGGCCCCGACATAAACAAGACGGTAAGGCACGATATACTTCAATCCAGCCAGGTATTCAAAGCATTTTTCCCCGTACATATACCAGCCTACAATCGTTGAGAATCCGAAAAAGATCACCGAAAAGGCGACGATATATTCTCCGGCAGTTCCCAGCGCATGACCGAAGGCTGCACTGGTAAGCGCACCACCGTCAAGGCCGGCCGCGTGCTGGACGCCTGAAATGTCTCCGCCGGATGGATCCCAGAATCCAGTCATCAGAAGGACAAGTCCTGTCATTGTACAAACGATGATCGTCACAATAAACGTACCGGTCATCGCTACAAGCGCCTGTTTTACTGGGTGGTCGGTTTTGGCATTCCCTGCAATCAATGCCGCTGTACCCAGCCCTGCTTCGTTGGAAAAGATTCCTCTGGAAACACCGCTTCGGACAGCTTCCATAACAACGACACCAGCGAAACCACCGACGGCAGAAATAGGTTGGAAGGCGTAGGTGAAGATCATCTCAAACGCTGGTATGATCGCATTGTAGTTCATCGTAATAATCAGCAGGGCTCCGCCTATGTACAGAAAAGCCATGACCGGTACAAAAAAGCCGGCCACCGTACTGATCCGCTGAATCCCGCCGAAAATGATCAGGGCCGTAAACAGGACGAGCACTGTACCTGTAATCCAGCCGTTAATATGAAAACTTTCGTTCATCACATCCGCAATGGTGTTGGACTGAACACTGTTGCCGATTCCGAGCGCAGCAAAGGCACCGAAGAAGGCGAAAGCGACAGCGAGCCATTTCCATTTGCTTCCAAGACCGCGTTCCACGTAATACATCGGTCCCCCGGAGTATTCGCCATTTTCATTTTTTACGCGGTATTTCATAGCAAGAAGGGCTTCGGCATACTTGGTAGCCATCCCGAGAAGACCGACAATCCACATCCAGAAGATCGCCCCGGGTCCTCCTAGCGTCAATGCTGTTGCCACACCGGCAATGTTTCCATTTCCAATTGTCGCAGATAAAGCCGTCATCAGTGTTTTGAAGTTACTGATATCTCCTTCGGCACTTTCGGTTTTATCCGTTTTTTCCTCTTTTGTGAAGGCGAGCTTGAAGGCATACAACAGTTTTCGGAACTGCAGTCCCCGCAGCATCACTGTTAAAAATAAGCCTGTCCCGAATAATAGTATAAGACTGGGTGTTCCCCATAGGACATCGTTGATTTGATTTAATAGTTCCAGCATGAAATCCCCCCTGAAATCGGTTGCTACATTGTTGTGTGGTGGATGTAAACGGTTTCTCCTTTCACACTTTATCATTCCTGTTTCTATAACTATTTGTGTAGATGTGAAATTCTAAGCGCTTACATTTGTAAAAAAACACAAAAGTTTGTAGAAAAGGCAGAACGGTGGGGGACCAATCTATTGGAATTAATTGAAGTTTAAATATTCTAATAATTGAAACTGGTATAGACAACTATAAGGGGGTGGTGGTACGATAGCTTCAATGAAACGTTTTCATATATTAGAGGAGGTACACCATGATGTTGAACTTTTTACAAAGAATCGGAAAGTCGCTCATGTTTCCGATTGCTACGCTGCCGGCTGCTGCACTGCTTGTCAGGCTCGGGATGGAGGATTTTCTCGATCTTCCGTTTATTACAGCAGCAGGAAACGGAATTCTGGGCAACCTTGCCCTTATTTTCGCCATCGGTATAGCGATGGGGTTATCCAAGGATGGAAGCGGTGCTGCTGCTTTGGCGGGGGCCGTCGGGTACCTGGTTCTTGATAATGGAATCGGTGCCATAAATGAAGATGTAAAGATGGGTGTCTTTGCCGGGGTGATTGCCGGGATTGCGGCTGGTTTGCTTTACAACCGCTACAATGATGTCAAGTTTCCGGAATTTTTATCCTTCTTCGGAGGAAAGCGATTTGTACCTATCATTACGTCCGCCGTTATGGTTGTCGCCGCTTTTGTTCTTGGTTATGTCTGGGTCTATCCACAGGCACTGTTGGATTCAACAGCGGACTGGATATTAAACGGTGGAGCCGCTGGTGTTGGAATATACGGATTCTTAAACCGTCTGTTGATTCCAGTTGGACTGCACCACGTGATGAATACATTGATCTGGTTCGATTTTGGTACTTTTACAACGGCTGGAGGAGAAGTCGTACGCGGGGAAATCAACCGCTTCTTGAACGGCGATCCGTCTGCTGGCAGCTTCCTTGCCGGATTCTTCCCTGTCATGATGTTCGGTCTGCCGGCGGCATGTCTCGCTATGTACGCTGCTGCGAAAAAAGAACGCAAGGCAGCCGTCGGGGGGATGTTCCTGAGTATCGGTCTTACATCGTTCCTGACCGGTGTAACAGAACCGATCGAATTTTCCTTCATGTTCCTGTCTCCACTCCTTTATGTCGTTCACGCCGCTTTAACAGGAGTATCGATGATTCTGGCCTATCTCTTTGATGTTCGTCACGGTTTTGGATTTTCTGCCGGATTGATCGACTACGTATTGAATTACAATATTGCACAAAACCCGTTCACTCTTGTTTTCATCGGCTTGTTCATGGCTGCTGTCTATTTCTTTGTGTTCTACTTCCTGATCATCAAGCTCAATTTGAAAACGCCGGGTCGTGAAGACGAAGAAGAAGTAGAAACAGAAATAGAAGAAGGTACAGACGAATATGAAGCGAAAGCTTATCATTATTTAGAAGCTCTTGGTGGTAGAGATAATATTGAAACGCTCGACTATTGTACAACCCGTCTCCGTCTTGAAATGAAGGACCGTGACATCGTCAATGAAGCCGCGTTGAAGCGTTCCGGCGCCCGCGGTGTAATGAAGATCGGCCGTAAGAACCTGCAGGTCATCGTTGGAACGACGGTGGAGTTTGTAGCAGAAGCCATGAAAAAACAGATGCAGAACCCAGGAATGACGGCTCCATCTGCTCCAAGGACCGAACAGGAAAAAGCTCCTGGTTCCACTGGAAGAAGATTGAACAAAGAAGAGTTCGCCATGCCGGTCAACGGACGGATTCTGCCGCTTGAAGAAGTACCGGATCAAGTCTTCGCAGAAGGTATGATGGGGCCGGGATTTGCGGTGGATCCAGCGGATGGCACGATCGCTTCTCCTGTGAAAGGTAAGGTAGTTCAAGTCTTCCCTACAAAGCATGCGGTCGGTCTGGAAACGGACAAAGGTCTTGAGCTGTTGATTCACGTTGGTCTGGATACGGTGAAGCTGCAAGGTAACGGATTTGAAGCTCTTGTTGAAGCCGGCGATCTTGTCGATCAGGGGACGGCGCTATTACAGGTGGATCTTGATTTCGTGAAGAAGGAAGCTCCCTCTGTTATTACGCCAATCATTTTTACAAACCTGGAAAGTGAAGAGGTTCAACTGCTCCAACAGGGTGAAGCGGTGCGTGGAGACAAAGGTATTTTGGAAGTGACAGATAAAAAGGAGGGCGTCAGTGATGAATGAAATGGTCATAATCAATGTGGATATCGTCTCTACTGACTGCACCATCACATCCGGCTCCGTCCGGATCCAAGAGGGGAAAATCGCTGAAGTTTCGACTGGGACACTGAAAAGCTCTGGAACGGTTGTTGATGGGAAGGGCAGGAAGATGATGCCTGGGTTCATCGATGTACACATTCATGGTGCGGCTGGGCATGACGTGATGGATGCTACGCCGGAAGCTCTTCATGGCATGAGTGTACAGCTGCCGGGGGAAGGTACGACGAGCTTCCTTGCGACAACGATGACCCAGTCACGTGAAAACATAACGAAAGCTATCAAAAACGCCGGGTCATTCAAGGAATCTCAGGTTTCCGGAGAGGGGGCCGAAATGCTCGGCATCCATTTGGAAGGTCCGTTCATTTCAGAGAAAAAGGCCGGCGCCCAGCATCCGGATCACATTATCAAACCATCCGTCGAGTTGTTTCAAGAGTGGCAGCAGGAAAGCCGCGGTCACATCAAGCTTGTTACGGTTGCCCCTGAAACCGAGGGAGCCTCTGCTTTCATTGAAGAAGTAAGTCGGACAGGCGTCGTCTGCTCACTCGGTCACAGTGATGCCCGTTTCGATCAGGTAACAGAAGCCGTCGAAAGAGGAGCGCGTCATGTGACGCATTTGTACAACCAGATGAGTGGCCTGCATCACCGTGAGCCGGGTCTTGTTGGGGCGGCCTTCATGAACGATCATCTCCTTGTAGAAATGATTGTCGATCATATTCATGTCCATCCCGATGCCGTCAAATTGGCGTATCAAAATATTGGAAGCGGACGGTCAATTTTGATCACTGACGCGATGCGTGCCAAATGTCTTCCGCCGGGGACGTATGATCTCGGCGGGCAGGATGTTTTTGTAGAAAACAATGAAGCCAGGTTGTCCGATGGAACCCTTGCCGGCAGCATTTTAACGTTGGAGGAAGCCGCTAAAAAGATGAAACAGGACGCTGGATTGTCATGGCAGGAACTGGTCAGTATCACTTCTTGGAACGCCGCCGTCCAGCTGGGTGTCGAAAACCGTAAGGGGAGCATCGAACAAGGAAAGGATGCGGACCTTGTGCTGGTGGATGAGCAAGGGAATGTCACCCTTACGATGTGCAGAGGAACGATCAGCTACAACGCAGAGGAGGGGCTGTAATGGAAATCTTCGTTACGAACAACTATGAGGAACTCAGTAGAAAAGCGGGAGAGATCATCGACAGCCAGCTGAAGAAAGACCCTGCTTCTGTGCTCGGTTTAGCTACAGGCAGCACCCCCCTTGGAACGTACAAGGAGCTTGTAATGAGTTATGAAAAAGGGGAGACCGACTACAGCTTTGTATCTACATTAAATCTGGATGAATATGTCGGCTTGAGTCCGGACCACCATCAAAGCTACCGCCGCTTTATGAACGAACATCTCTTTGACCAGATTAACATTCAGAAAGGAAATACCTACATTCCTGATGGCAAAGCAGATAACCTGGCTGAGGAATGTGAGCGTTATGAGCAGGTGATTGATGAGATCGGCCCGCCGGACCTGCAGCTGCTTGGTATCGGGGAAAACGGCCATATCGGTTTCAATGAGCCGGGAACGTCATTTGAGAGCGGCACCCATGTGGTGGAACTGACTCCTTCTACGCGTCAGGCGAATGCCCGCTTTTTTGATACAATGGAGGAAGTACCGACGCATGCGGTTACGATGGGGATTCAATCCATTCACAAAAGTAAAAAAATCATTCTTCTGGCCTCCGGAAAGCGCAAGGCTGAAGCTATCCGTCAGCTGATTTACGGGGAGAGGGATGAGCAGTTTCCGGCTTCCTCCTTAAAGGAACACCGGGATTTGACGCTGATCGTCGACCGTGAGGCTTATGCGTTAGTAAACGAGAAAGGGTGAGCGATTGTGCTGAAAAAGAATCATCCGCTCCCGATGTATTATCAAATCGAAGAGTTTTTAAAGCTGGAAATCAATGAAGGAGCGTTCCATCCGGGAGATATGATCCCTTCGGAAAGAGAGTTGTCGGAACGCTTTCAAGTCAGCCGGATGACCGTTAGACAGGCGGTATCCAACATGGTAAATGACGGCATTCTGTATAGGGAAAAAGGAAGAGGAACGTTCGTCGCAGAAAAGAAAATTGAACAGCCTCTGAAAGGGCTGACAAGCTTTACCGAGGATATGAAGCTGCGCGGCATGAGTTCATCCAGCCGTCTTTTATCGTTTGATGTGATGCAGGCCCCTCAGGACATCGCCTCTAAATTGAACCTGGATGATGACGGGGATGTATATGCCGTCAAACGTATCCGATTCGCTGACAAGCAGGCGATGGCAGTAGAAACTTCTTTTCTTCCTGTTTCTCTGCTTCCGGATCTAACGGAGGAAATCGTCCATGGATCGATGTATGAGTATTTGGAGAACGTGCTTGATCTTAGAATCAGTCATGCGTGTCAGGAGATTGAAGCTCGTGCGGCGGATGAAAAAGAGAGTGAAGATCTTCAAATTGAAGCGCACTCGCCTGTCCTCCATATTGAGCGGTGCAGTTACCTTGATAACAGAGTTCCGTTCGAAGTTGTCAAATCCACCTACAGGGCGGATCGCTATAAGTTCATTAGTGATATTGAGCGGTAAGGAGGATGTCATGAGTTACTTAATGGATGTGACCCGCCGTCTTCAGGCATTGGCAGGGCGCCAGTCAGAGGCTTTTGAAGTCATCAGTCGTCGATATGCGGAAGTAATCAGCAGGGGCGGCGTGATTCATATGTTCGGCTGTGGGCATTCCAGTTTGATTGCCCAGGAAGCGTATTACAGGGCTGGAGGTCTGGTTCCAGTCCGTCCAATCATGATTGAACCTCTTATGCTTCATCAGGGAGCTGCCATGGCCAGTCGCAATGAGAGGACCCCCGGTTTTGTCGGTCCTTATTTAGAAAAGGAAGACGTGAAGCCTGAAGATGCGGTACTGGTCATTTCCACCTCAGGCCGAAATCCAGCTCCAGTGGAAGCAGCGGAGTTTTTCAAGGAGATGGGTGTGTATACGACAGCTCTGACATCGCTCTGCTATGCTGACTCCCAGCCTTCCCGGGTGGATTCAGGGAAACGGCTGGAAGATGTGGCTGAGAACGTCATTGATATGGAAGTTCCCGTCGGTGACGCAGTCATGAAAGGGAAGGGAACTGATTATTCCCCCGTATCCACGGTACTTGGAACGGCCATCATCCACGAGCTTTTGACCCGCACCATTCAGCACTTGGAGAGGAGCGGTAACGAAGTGCCGATATTCAAAAGTGGTAATGTGGATGGCTCTGACGAACATAACCAAAGAATGATGGAGCATTATACACGGATTCGTTTTTAACGTGAAGGCACGTTTTAAGTATGCATGGCGGTTCGTGGAATAGTGAAAATCAAAAACCCCGTCCGGTGAACAGGTTTCGTTCACCGGACGGGGTTTTTTTTCAGCTTTTTAAGTTGCTGCGGATATACTGGATGATTTTTCTCAGTTCTGTCGGTGCCGGGCGGCCGAACGGACTCGTCTGTCTCTGCTGGTACAACACCCGTCCCTCAGCGTCGGTCAGAAAGTAGGCGGGATCTCCGTGCGTGCCGTGATCCTCATAAGGCGCATTTTCATCGTGGAAGTGCACCTGGTAGTCTTTTAAAAACTGGAAGTTCGTATCATTCAGCACAGGAAAACTGAATTGATGTTCCTGCTGCATTTTTTCAAGATCGGCTTGTTCATCGTGGGTAACTGTAATCAGGTGGATCTTTTTATCGTTAAAGTATCCCTGGTCCTTTTCCAGCTGGTCAAGCTCATTCATGCAGGCAGGGCACCACGATCCCCGGAAAAATATAATCAAATGCCAGTGATCCTCTTCATGGCTTTTTAAATCCTCATAAAAACAGAATTCCCCGCCGGTAATTTTCGGAAGGGTAAAATCAGGTGCTTTTTCATTCAATGTAAACATCCAAACACACTCCTTTATCCATACTTCTCTTCTAAAATGCCCACAATCAAATGTAAACATGTGTGAAGTTTTTGTAATTTACCTTACAAATTGGAAAAAGCAGGATTAAAATAAAGTCAAAAGGGAATGAACATTCAATATACTTAAGAGGAGGGTTTGACACGATGACAGGTTTGAAAGCGCTGCTCTTGAACTGTAGTTTAAAGAAAACATCGGAGGAGACATCCCATACCGAAGCACTCGGACGGGAGGTTCTCGATATCCTGGAAAACGAAGGGGTACATACGGAAACCGTCCGTCTGGCGGATTATCATATTCCAAACGGCGTGGCGAAGGACCTCGGGGACGGAGATGAGTGGCCGGAGATTTTTGAAAAGGTCAAAGAGCGGACATCCTTCTGATCGGAACACCGCTTTGGCTCGGGGAGAAAAGCAGCATCGCAAGTGTGGCGATGGAACGTTTGTATGGAAGCAGCAGTGAAACGAATGAAAAAGGACAGGCGGTCTACTACAACAAAGTCGGAGGCGTCGTCATTACTGGGAACGAAGATGGAGCCAAGCACGCCGCTGCCTCTATGATTTACGGCCTTTCCCATATAGGTTTCGTCATTCCTCCGAATGTGGATGCCTACTGGGTCGGAGAAGCCGGTCCCGGCGCGTCTTATCTGGATGAAGGCGGCGGAGAGGAGAATGAGTTTACAAAAGGTCATGTGAAGATGCTTGCCTACAATACGCTGCACCTGGCCCGTATTTTTAAGAAAAATCCTATCCCTGCTGTTGGCAATACCACAGAGTAAAAGGAGCTGCTATATGGAAACGACCCATCAAAGTGTATTAAGTCTCTATGCAGAAACGAGAACAATTACGGAAAAGCTTGTTCAAACGCTGAAGACGGAAGACTTTGTTGTACAGGCGGCCAAGCATGTGAGTCCGACGAAATGGCACCTGGCGCATACAACCTGGTTTTTCGAGAAATTCATTTTGGAAGTATACATTCCTGATTACCGGCATTATAACGAGGCTTTCTTATTCCTCTTCAATTCCTACTATGAAACCGTCGGAGAATTCCACCCGCAGGAGAGGCGGGGTTTGATTACCCGCCCTACGGTGGAGGAAACGATGGACTACCGCCGTCATGTGGATCAGGAAATGAGCCGCCTGCTTGCTGAACGTGTCGGTGACGCAGATATTGACGGGCTTGTGGAAATTGGTCTGCAGCACGAGCAGCAGCACCAGGAGCTTATCTTAATGGACATCAAATACAACTTTTCCTATAACCCGCTTTATCCGGTATTCAAGGAGCAGGTGGATGCTTCCTATGGCCGTGCTCCTGAGCTTTCGTTCTTTGAATTCAAAGAAGGGATAGCGGATATCGGTCATAACGGGGAGGGGTTTGCTTTTGATCATGAAGGGCCGCGGCACAAAACGTATCTTCATCCGTACCGCATTGCCAACAGGCCGGTAACGAACGGGGAGTTCATTCAGTTTATGGAATCGGGTGGTTATGAACAGCCCGAGCACTGGCTTTCGGACGGCTGGGGAACGGTGAAGGAAAATCAGTGGAAACATCCTCAGTACTGGGTGAACAAAGACGGGGAGTGGCACATGTTCACACTTTCCGGTCTGCAGAAAATCGATCTCGATGCTCCGGTCAGCCATGTGAGCTTTTACGAAGCCGACGCGTATGCGAGGTGGTCCGGCCGCAGGCTTCCGACTGAACAGGAGTGGGAGCATGCCATGGAAAAGCTTGAAGTGGATGGTCACTTTATGGAGCACGAACAGTATCAGCCGCATTCCATTTATAAGGGAGACGGAACGATGGAAAAGGCATACGGCGATGTATGGGAATGGACCCAGAGCCCATACGTTCCCTACCCGGGGAATAAACCACTGGACGGGGCTCTAGGTGAATACAATGCCAAATTCATGGCGAATCAGCTCGTCCTCCGAGGAGGCGCCTGTGTCACGCCGCAGTCCCATATCCGGGCGACGTACCGGAACTTTTTCCATCCGGAGATGCGCTGGCAGTTCAGCGGATTCCGATTGGCGGAGGATGTATGAAGACGCATTTGAATGTAAAGGCGCCATCCAATATACTCAGCGGTCTTTTTGAAGAAAAGAAATGGATTTCCTCTAAATTTCTATACGATGAGCAGGGATCGCAGCTGTTTGAACAGATTACAGATCTGCCGGAGTATTACCAGACACGGACAGAAGCGCGGATTCTTCTGGAAAACCTGAGCACATGGAAATCAGTTTTCCATGAACCATCCGCCTTGATTGAGCTGGGCAGCGGCAGCAGTAAAAAGACGAAAATTCTGCTGGATCATGTGAAGAACATCGAAAGCTATATTCCGATCGATATTTCTGAAGAATTTCTGGCGGATACGGTGGCTCAGCTGCAGACATCCTATCCGGAGATTCACATTCAGGGCGTCAGTGCGGACTATACACAGCCGTTTACACTCCCTGATTTGAAAGGGAAGAAGAAAGTCATATTCTTTCCAGGCTCCACGATCGGAAATTTTGAACCGGGGGAGGCAGAGCGTTTTCTCGGAAATATCCGAAGTCTCCTGGAACCCGGCGATGAGCTGATCCTCGGAGTTGATCGCAAAAAAGATGAAACGGTCATTGAAGCGGCCTATGATGATGCGGCAGGGGTGACCGCCGCGTTTAATAAAAATCTGATCACAAGGATTAATCGTGAGCATGAAGCGTCCATTGATGTGGAGAGTTTTTCCCATGTGGCTCTTTATAATTCAAGTGCCGGAAGGATTGAAATGCATCTGGAAAGCGTCAGGGATCAAGTTCTTTCCGTCGGAGGGCATACCATTGAAGTGAAGAAACAGGAAAGAATCCATACAGAGAACTCCTATAAATACGATCCAGAAGACATCATCCAGCTGGGCAGATCGAGCGGATTTCTGCTTCAGCGTGTCGTATCAGATGAAAGAGAGTATTTCAGTGTCTGTCTGATGGAAGTGGTTTAAGAGGAAGGCCCGGACTCTTTTTAAGGGTCTGGATTTCCTTTTTTAAATAGAGTTAAGGGAGGAAGAGAAGGGTGATTTTAATCAGTTCCTGTCTGGCTGGTATGAAAGTGCGCTATGATGGCACCGACTGCCTCCAGGAGAAAATTCAAAAGTTAATATTGGAAAAGAAAGCGGTTCCCGCCTGCCCGGAACTGCTGGGAGGGTTCATGGTCCCGCGTCCCCCGGCAGAGATTGTCGGCGGTGATGGGGAGGATGTGCTGAAAGGACGGGCCCGTGTAATGGAAAAGACAGGAAACGATGTAACAGAGACGTACATAAGAGGCGCTTATTTGACATTAGAAACAGTAAGAGATCTGCAGATTGATACGGTGGTGTTGAAGGAGGGAAGCCCGTCCTGCGGCAGTACCCTCATCTATGACGGCACGTTCAGCGGCAGGCAGGTTGCCGGAAAAGGGGTCACAGCGGCCCTGCTTGAACGGAACGGCATTCAAGTGATGAGTGAGATCGATTTTATCCATACGTTGGTGTAAAGAGCCCCCTCTTAGGGGGCTCTCCTCATGTAGAAAAAGTATTTCTCCAATAGTGAGTCTGCGATTGTCACGTTCCGCTTATCGGTGGATCTTCGGCTCGTGGTTTCCCGCAGGCGTAACCACCGAATCCTCCACTTGAACTCCCCTGATCCAATTTAGCTCGTCCACGGGAAGGGAAAGGTCGCAGCTTCTGAAGGCACTGGAATAACAACAAGTCCTTCTAAAAGCTGAGAGCCCTTCTCATGGAACACTTTTTACTGGATGAATCCCGCTATAGAAGTAAACAGACAGAAAACAGAGACGGCATAGTATAATGAGGCGCGTCTTTTGGTTGTTTCTCTCTGTTCTTCAACACCAAGAATAACCATGAGTACGGCTAAACCTGCGAGAGTGAAAGACAAAAGGTCTCCTGATGTACCTGACCATAATCCGTAGCCGGATATAAAGACGATTATGACGGACAGGAAGATTCGAATCTTTTTTAACATATGTATCCGCTCCTTATAAGTGGATGGTTCTCTTTCCTTACTGCCTTCCTTTAAAGGACATAAAAAAACAAGGCAAGGCTGACAGCACTCAGGCCCAAGTTCAAGAAGGCATGCTTTTTCTGACGGATTAAATAATACCTCCAGCCGTCCAGCCCACTTTTCACGGCCCAGAACAGGATAAGAAGGGTGGCTGCGGTGTCGTTATTGGCAGAGCTGTCATCCAGCAGGTACCATCCAGCTGTGATCAAAAGCGCAGCGGGAAGGATGTTCCACGCAGAAAGGACCTTCAGTTGCGTCATTGATTTCCTCCTCTCCGATCCATATTTTACCTGAGATAAGCTTAAAAAAACACCCGTCCTGAAAAGGGCGGGTGTTTTTAGAATGGATAAAATGACCTGCCTTCCGTGCAGATAGCCATTATCAGTGGATAACTGACTTGGAAAGGAAACCCTTTGATCCAGTGGATCTTCGGGTTGTGTTTTCCACGCAGGCGTCACCACCCAATGTTCTTCGTAAGCGAAACAGATTCCGCAGAAAAAGAAGGGCTTCCAGAGAAAACGATCTTTGATTTGCTCTAGAAAGTGTTGCCGCTGTGTCTGGAAGACATTCATGTTACACAGATCGGATGATGCCGCCTTCGACTTTCTGCATTGCTCCATTAATGGCAGAAGCTTTCGGAGAAGCGAGGTAGACAACGACACTTGCCACTTCTTCCACCGTACCAAAGCGCTGGATCAGAGAGGTCGGCTCATTGTTTTTGAAGTAATCCTTCGTAAAGGATTCCAACTCTTCGCCTGCGTTCTCTGCTGCTCCCTTCATGAACCCGGCTACTCCCTCGGTCCATGTCGGTCCAGGAAGGACGGCGTTAACGGTTACGTTGGTGCCTTTTGTACGCTCCGCCAGGCCGCGGGTCAAGGAGTTAATCGCACCTTTTGTTGTGGAATAAGGAATCATTTCCGCCAGCGGTTTCACGCCGGCTTCACTGGAAATGTTCAGGATCCGGCCGGTATCCCGTTCAAGCATTTTGGGAAGGAAATGACGCGACAAACGTACGGCACTCATGATGTTGGTTTCAAAGTAATTCATCCAATCCTCATCGGTTACATCTTCGACATCTTTCACTTCAAACATGGCTGTATTATTCACAAGTACATCCAGGTCACCGATGGCCTCGACTTTTTGGATCAGCGCATCTGCGCCTTCTTTCGTCGACACATCAGCAGCAAATCCTTGAATGTCTCCGTGAGGATTTAATTCGTTTACAATACGATCGAGCTTTTCCTGAGTACGTCCATTAATGACGACGCGTGCACCTTCCTCAAGGAAAGTTTTCGCAATTTCTTTTCCGATTCCTTGTGTAGATCCGGTCACAAGGACAAGTTTATTTCTAAGTTGTAAATCCATGGTTGGAACACCTCTTTATCTTTTATTGCAAAGAGTATCGTACGGCTTTTGAGAAAGATACACAATGAATATGCTCACCAACCTTTTCTCCGGGAAGGAGAGGAGTTTGGTGTGTCGTGTCGAATTTGGTAAGGATTGGATGAAAAAGGAGGTTTGTATATGTCGTATTCTTATATCATAAACGTAGAAGCGGCCATTATGAAAAACGGTCAGTTTCTGCTCATTCAGCGGTCACCGGAAGAGGAGCATGCCGGCGGTCTCTATTCGCTGCCTGGAGGGAAAATGGAGTTCAGTCCGGATTCCCTTGATGTGCTGGAAGATAACGTCCGCCGTGAAATCAAAGAGGAAATCGGCCTCATTTTGGATGGGGACCTTACCTATGTACACAGCAATACTTTTTTAATCGGGGATATCCAGGTTCTGAATGTCGTATTTTTAACTGCCGATTTCAAAGGAGAGCCTTATATAAAGAGCCCGGAAGAAGTGGCGGACATGGTCTGGGTAGAGCCCGATCTGAACGAGAGTCCCGTCCCGATTCCTCCCTGGACAGCCAACAGTATCCAGAAAGCAGTGGAACGGCAGTCGAAAATCTATTTTTGACAAAAAATTCTAACGTGTTACGATGAAAGAGAATTGAATAGCGAGCGATCCACTAGGGGTGCCTTCTCAAAGGCTGAGATTAAAGTAATGCTTTAAGACTCTTGGAACCTGATCTGGTTTATACCAGCGTAGGGAAGTGGCCGATACCTATACATGTCTATGAAAATAAATGTATATCAGCCACTTTTCCTATGCCGGGGAAAGTGGCTTTTTTAGTGGGAAAAATCAGTGGCGGATCGTTCAACAAAGGAGAGAGTGGACATGAAATTTTCAGAAGAAATTAGAAAAGCCGTAGATGAGATTTGGGAGGGAAGCTTTCAGCATCCTTTTGTAACGGGGATTGGAGAGGGAACGCTTCCTCTCGAAAAGTTCCGCTATTATGTGCTTCAGGATTCCTATTACCTGTCCCATTTTGCCCGTGTCCAGTCATTGGGAGCTGCAAAGTCTGAAGATATGGCTGTCATGGCCAATATGGCGTCTCATGCTCAGAGTACGTACGAAGCAGAGCTTGGGCTTCATGAGAATTTTTCGAAGCAGCTGGGCATTACGCAGGAAGAGCGGGAGCAGTTCAAACCGTCACCAACGGCCTATGCTTATGCGTCCCATATGTACAGAGGAGCGTATAACGGGGACTTAGGGGATGTGATTGCGACGATTCTTCCGTGCTACTGGCTGTATTATGAAGTCGGCGAACATTTGAAAGAGTCGTCGCCGGAAGAACCGGTCTACCAGGAATGGATCGCGGCTTACGGCGGGGATTGGTTCCGGACGCTTGTAGAGGAGCAGATCGAGCGTCTTGATGAACTGGCTGAAAAGAAGACAGATGCCGGCAGAGCCAGGATGAAGGAATTGTTTATCATCAGCAGTCAGTATGAATATATGTTCTGGGAAATGGCTTACCGTATGGAGGAATGGCCGTTTGATATAAAACAGTCGATCGCAGCCGGACGTGAATGAAACTGCATGTCATATCCACAGGGCGGCAGTCCCGGGAGGAACTGTGCACGAGGGTGGCTGCGATTGAACCAATGATCGATTTCTTCCACCTTCGAGAAAAGCAGTGGTCCGCAAGTGAAATAGCGGGAACTATAGATACTTTGACGGAGCTCGGGTTTCCGACCGAAAAGCTCGTGATCAATGACCGGGTGGATGTAGCAGCAGCAAAAGCGGTGCCACACGTGCAGCTGGCTGGTCACAGTTTATCGGTTCAAGACGTGAAGCGAGCGTTTCCATCTTTACACGTCAGCTGTTCCGTCCATTCGGCAGAAGAAGCGGTGGCCGCAGAGGCTGAGGGAGCGGATGCTGTTCTATTCGGCCATGTCTTTGAGACGAATTCCAAACCCGGGATGCCGGGGAGGGGGCTTGGTGCACTGAAGACCGTCACCGGGGCCGTGTCCCTGCCTGTCATTGCTATTGGGGGATTAACACCGGAAAATGCTTCCAGTCTTAGGCATTACGGAGCGTCGGGAGCGGCCGTGCTGTCGGGGGTTCTTCTGGCAGAAAACGCTGAAGAAGCGGTGCGCCGTTATCGATATCAATTGGAAAGGAGATGAAGGGATGCTTTATGACGCAATCGTTGTAGGTGGAGGAGTCATTGGCAGTTCTGTGGCCTATCAGCTTGCCAGGCGGCAGAAAAAAGTGCTCGTCATCGACCGGGGGAAAACCGGACAGAAGGCATCAAGCGCCGCAGCGGGCATGCTCGGTGCTCAGTCCGAATGGAAAGGGGACGATCCGCTTTTTCAGATGGCGAGAACGAGCCGGGCGATGTTTCCTTCTCTTGCAGCTGAATTGAAAGAGCTCAGTGGAGTGGATATCGGGCTCCAGCAGAAAGGGTTATATAAAATTGCTCTTACAAATGAGGAAAAGGAAGCGTGGAAGCAGCTGGGGAAATCGCAGAAAGCGGTCGGTGAAACGGCTCGGTGGATCGATCGTGATGAAATGCGTGAAACAGAGCCGTCTCTTTCAGACAGGATTTCAGGAGCTTTATACCTGCCGGAAGACGGTCAGGTGGACGCACCAAAGCTGACGAAAGCGTTTGCCGCTTCGGCCGCAGCACTCGGCGCGGATTTCCTGGAACACACGGACGTCACCGGCTTGGTGGAAGAAAACGGTCGGATCATTGGAGTCAGAACCATCGGAGGCACGTATACAGGGAATGCGGTCATCGCAGCGGCCGGGGCATGGAGTGCTTCACTGCTGAATGCTGAACGCACCATTGTGGAAACGTACCCGGTCAAAGGGGAGTGCTTTTCTGTCCGGACGAAACGCCCGCTCATCACAGGGACCCTTTTCACAAAAGACTGCTACATCGTTCCGAAGGCCGGAAACCGCCTCGTTATCGGTGCCACTGAACATGTGGGTTCCTTCGACGAGTCTGTTACCTTAGAGGGCCTTTTTCAATTGATGGAAAAAGCCCGCCGCCTCATTCCTTCACTTACGGAATCCGAAATGGAAGATACGTGGGCCGGAATCCGGCCGCAGACGAAAAGCGGCATTCCTTATGTCGGCCCTCATCCTGAAAAAGAGGGGTTATGGATGGCGACAGGCCATTATCGGAACGGCATCCTGCTTTCAGCGGTGACAGGAAAGCTGATGGCTGATCAAATCGAGGGGAAGTCGGTGGATCCTGACTGGGTGACGAGTGGACAAAGCTTCATCACGATAGAAGGAGGTTTATCATGAATGTGAAATTAAATGGCGAGTGGCATGAGATTCCTGACCATCTGGATGATGTCCGTACGCTCCTGAGTCACTTTCAATTGGATAACCGGGTGGTCATGGTGGAACTGAACGACACCATATTAGAAAAAAGCGAGCATGGCCATTCACAACTGCATGAAGGTGACCAAATTGAACTGGTCCAATTCGTAGGAGGGGGATAATAATGCTTAAGATTGGAAATTTTACGTTTAACTCACGACTGCTTTTGGGGACAGGGAAATATCCTGATTTTGAAACGCAGAAAAAGGCTGTAGACGTATCGGAAACCGATATCCTCACCTTTACCGTCCGGAGAATGAACATTTTTGAACCGCAGCAGCCGGACCTGCTTCAACAGCTGGACGTCGGCCGTTATACACTCCTGCCTAACACGGCAGGGGCGGAAAATGCAGAAGAGGCAGTGCGGCATGCAAAATTAGCCAAAGCTTCCGGACTTTGCGATATGATTAAGGTAGAAGTGATCGGCTGTAAAAAAACGCTTCTGCCTGATCCTGTCGAAACGTTGAAGGCGACGGAAATGCTGTTGGAGGAAGGCTTTACGGTTCTTCCTTATACGTCCGATGACGTCGTCCTTGCGAAAAGACTGGAAGAAATGGGAGCCCACGCAATAATGCCCGGGGCGTCCCCGATCGGGTCAGGGCAGGGGATTCTCAACCCGCATCAGCTGGATTTAATGATTGAACAGGCAGAAGTGCCGGTCATCGTGGATGCGGGCATCGGTTCACCAGCCGATGCAGCAGCGGCGATGGAGCTTGGCGCTGATGGTGTGCTGTTGAATACTGCTGTATCTGCCGCCGATGATCCTGTGAAAATGGCGGAAGCGATGAAGCTTGCCATACAGGCAGGACGGCTAGGATTTGAAGCAGGGAGGATCCCGAAAAAGCGTTATGCTGCGGCCAGCAGTCCAATGGAGGGAATGAGCCGAACATGAACGACCGATATTCAAGACAGACTTTGTTCCAGCCCATCGGGGAAAAGGGGCAGGAGAAAATCAGCAGCAAACATGTGCTGATCATCGGGGCAGGTGCCCTCGGAACCGGTGCCGCTGAAAATCTTGTGCGCGCCGGGGTGGGAAAACTGACGATCATTGACCGCGATTATGTGGAATGGAGCAACCTTCAGCGTCAGCAGCTGTATACAGAAAAGGACGCTGAAACCCGACTTCCGAAAGCGGTAGCTGCCCGGCAGAGGCTGGAGCAGGTAAACAGTGAGGTCATCATTGATGCAAAAGTCATCGATGCGACACCGCTTGAACTGGAGCCACTTCTGGATGGTGTTGATGTCATCATTGATGCCACTGATAATTTTGATATCCGGATGATCATCAATGATCTATCTCAAAAGCATCAGATCCCCTGGGTTTACGGGGCCTGCGTCGGAAGCTACGGCATCAGCTATACCATTCTGCCGGGAGATACGCCGTGCCTGCACTGCTTGATGGAGCAGGTGCCGCTTGGAGGATTGACGTGTGACACCGCAGGCATTATCAGTCCAGCGGTCCAGATGGTGACCGCTCATCAGACAGCAGAAGCTATGAAGCTGTTAGTTGAAGATTGGGGCGCTGTCAGGAAGAAACTCGTTTCTTTTGATCTATGGACGAATCAGCATTCAGCCATCGGCGTCTCCAGCGTGAAAAAGGATGACTGTCCGTCATGCGGCCGAGAGGCATCCTATCCATTCTTATCCTATGATCAGCAGATGAAGACAGCAGTCCTCTGCGGGCGTGACTCTGTGCAGATCCGCCCGGCATCGAAGCAGGAATGGAACCTGACCGTTCTCGCAGAGACGCTTGCCGGTCAGGACGGCAGGGTGGAGAAGAACCCTTACCTGCTATCGTTTACGACAGGGGATAAACGGATGGTGTTCTTTAAGGACGGACGTGCCCTCATTCACGGAACCCAGGATGTAGCTGAAGCCAAAACACTCTATCATCGGTATACAGGATGAAAAAAGCTCAGAGACAGGGTCTCTGAGCTTTTTTCCATTTGTAGAGAGCACGTGTTCTTTTCTAATGCCTCTTGAAGCTCTGGCAAACCGCTTTAAGCTGATAAGTGTTTGGTGGTGACGCCTGCGGGAACAGCGCGGACCGAAGATCCACTTGGTCAGGTGGTTTTCCTGCCCAAGTTAGCTGAGGCCGTGCCCGCGGCAAGTATCCACCAAAAAGCGGAATGTGACCACTCTGCATAATATAGGGAGCAGTTCTTCCAATAGGTAAGTACATCGTTACCCCAGCGCGACATCGAGCGTCATCATGATGGCGAAACCGAGCATGAGACTGATCGAAGCAAGGTTCACGTTCCCTTTTTCATGAGAACCCGGGATGATTTCCTTAGCCACAACAAAAATCATCGCTCCGGCAGCGAAGCTTAAGGCATAAGGGAGGATCGGTTCGATGAAAATGACAGCAACGGCACCAACGACAGCGGAGATCGGTTCGACCATGCCGGAAAACTGACCGAACATAAAGCTTTTCTTTTTGCCCATCCCATCACGATGGAGAGGCATGGATACGGCGGTTCCTTCCGGGAAGTTCTGAATCCCGATTCCGAGCGCCAGGGCGACCGCACCAGCGAGTGTGGATTCTGTCCCGCTGGAAGCAAGTGCGCCAAAGGCCACACCGACAGCAAGACCTTCCGGAATGTTGTGCAGCGTCATGGAAAAGACGAGCAGAGCCGTCCGGTTTTTGGCTTTGTTGTCCTTGATATCCCCTAAGTATTTATCAGTGTCCATCTGGGGCAGAAGA
This sequence comes from Halobacillus sp. Cin3, assembly GCF_947311855.1. NCBI lineage: Bacteria > Bacillati > Bacillota > Bacilli > Caryophanales > Bacillaceae > Halobacillus > Halobacillus sp. Cin3. The sequence continues at coordinate 311,247 of NZ_CAMZMV010000001.1, forward strand.
CGGTCGATCCAGAGGAGCATCACCCCTCCAAGAAGGAACCCGACAACGGCCGGTACCCAGTTCGGTACGGGTCCTTCTGCGGACATCTCAATAGCCGGTGCCAGCAGAGACCAGTAACTAGCCGCAATCATGACACCACCCGCAAAAGCCATCATGCTATCAAGAAATTTCTGATTGGCACCTTTGACGAAAAATACAAGAGAGGCGCCTAAGGCCGTCATGCCCCATGTGAATAATGTACCAATAAATGCCTGCATTACAGGATTCATTTCCTTGAATAGGTCAATCATGATTCATCACCTTTCTTAAAGTTGCCTTTGTGCAAAATTTGTTTATGCGGTCATTTTACATGCGCTTAGCAAAAACGTCAAAAGGACAGCCTGCGGTTCTTTAACCGAACTTTATCCTCAGGAAACCTTCATAATTTTTTGTTAATTTACCGTTAACGCTTTCAAAGATTGGAAGAATAAAGTAAACTTAAATTAAAAGATGGAGCTGGGGGAAATGGCGTGGAGTATAAACCGATTCGTAGAAAGAAAATTTATGAACAGGTTGCGGATTCGTTATTGGAATCTTTAAAGGAAGGTCGGTTGAAGCCGGGGGATAAGCTGGACAGTGTGGAAGCTTTGGCCAAAAGCTTTGATGTCGGCCGATCAGCGATCAGGGAAGCACTTAGTGCGCTGCGGGCCATGGGCATTCTTGAAATGCACCAGGGAGAAGGCACGTATGTCAAAACATTCGATCCTGCCCGGTTCACTGTTCCAACCTCTGTTGCTTTTCTAATGAAGCCGGAGGATATGAGAGAACTGCTGGAAGTCCGGCAGATCCTTGAGGTTGGTGCGTCAGGAGCGGCGGCTTTATCGCGGACAGAAGAAGACCTTCAGGCCATGGAAGCGGCCCTTTTTGAGATGGAAAGAGCGAAGGGAAATGGTGACATCGGCGAACAGGCGGATCTGGCATTTCATATGGCGCTTGTAAAAGCAGCTCACAATCAAATGCTGTTCCACCTCATGCAGAGCGTGTCGGAAGTCATGATGCAGGGCATGCGGGAGACAAGGAAGCTCCTTCACACCGAAGAAGGTACACGTCAGCTGCTGAACCAGCATCAACGGATTTTTGCTGCCATAAAGGAAGAAAAACACGAGGAAGCACAGGCATTTATGGTGGAACATTTGAATCACGTCAGAGAATCGCTCAGTGGAATCATTTCATAATGAAATGTTTCTATCCAAGTCATCAGATGACCTTATGATTAAAAGGGAGGATGAATCATGAACGTATCGTTATTTATTACTTGTTTGTGTGATACCTTCACGCCTGATGTAGGGAAAGACACGGTCCAGTTGTTGGAGCGCTGCGGGTGTGAAGTAGATTTTCCAGCCGGTCAGACCTGCTGCGGACAGCCCGCCTATAACAGCGGGTACACAACCCAGTCCAAACAAGCCGTCAAGCAGATGATTACCGCTTTTGAAGCATCCGAGTATGTCGTGGGTCCATCAGGTTCCTGTGTGCAGATGGTGAAAGAGTATCCACATATTTTGAGGGACGAACCGGAATGGCGGAAACGCGCAGAACATTTAGCCGGAAGAACCTACGAGCTGACGCAGTTTATCGTAGACGTTTTAGGCATCGAAGACGTTCACTCTACTTTTCAAGGTACAGCTACCTACCACCCCTCCTGTCATATGACGAGGCTGCTGGGAGTAAAAGATGCGCCGCGCCGCCTTTTGGAAAATGTCCAGGGGCTCACCTTGATCAACCTGCCTCAAGGGGAGGACTGCTGCGGGTTCGGCGGGACCTTTGCTGTGAAAAATGCGGCCATATCTGCGCAGATGGTGGAGGAAAAATCGTGCCACGTCACGGAGACAAAAGCGGAATACTTAATCGGCGGCGATATGGGCTGCCTCATGAATATCGGAGGACGCTTATCAAGGAACGAGGAAGACGTGAAAGTGCTGCACATCGCTCAAGTTCTGAACAGCCAATAACGGGGAGGGCGGACAAATGAGTATAAAGATTGGAACGAAAACGTATGCGGACCGTATTCAGGAAGGGATCGACAACACGTTTATGCGCCATGCCGTCAGCTCAGCACAGGGCCGTTTCCGGACAGGGCGGTTAAAAGCGGCGGAAGAGCTCGGAGACTGGGAGGACTGGCGCACGCTTGGAGAGGAGATCCGCAGGCATACAATGGAAAACCTCGACTACTACCTGTATCAGTTGAGTGAGCAGGTGGAGAAGCGGGGCGGAACGGTATTTTTTGCTGAGACAGCCGAGGAAGCCAACACGTATGTACAGAAGGTCGCTGAAGAAAAACAGGCCCGGAAAGTCGTCAAATCGAAGTCAATGGTAACCGAGGAAATCGGCTTGAATGAAGCGCTTGAGAAAAGTGGGTGTGAAGTTGTGGAATCGGATCTTGGCGAATGGATCCTGCAGCTCGATGAAGATCCCCCGTCCCATATCGTTACGCCTGCCCTTCACAAAAATAAGAGCCAGATCAGAGAGACGTTCGTTACGAAAAAAGGCTATACGAAAACCGATGACCCGGAGGAACTGGCCGCTTTTGCCCGCGAGCAGCTCCGGCAGGATTTTCTGGAAGCGGATATCGGTGTAACCGGTTGTAATTTTGCGGTAGCCGAATCGGGTACCGTGACGCTCGTTACGAATGAAGGAAACGCCCGTATGGTCAGTACACTCCCGGACACACAGATTGCTGTGATGGGGATGGAAAGGATCGTACCGACATGGGAGGAGCTGGAGGTGCTTGTCAGCCTGCTGACCCGCGCGGCGGTGGGGCAGAAGCTGACAAGCTACATTACGTCGCTTACAGGCACCCGTCTGGAAAATGAAGTGGACGGCCCGGAAGATTTTCATCTGGTCATCGTCGATAACGGCCGTTCGAAGATTTTAGGAACGGAATTCCAGTCCGCCCTCCACTGTATCCGGTGCGCGGCATGTATCAACGTCTGTCCGGTCTACCGCCATGTCGGCGGACATTCGTACAATTCCATTTACCCGGGACCGATCGGGGCTGTCCTTACGCCGCTGCTTGATGGGTATGAAGACCATAAAGAGCTGCCTTACGCTTCCAGTCTCTGTGCGGCCTGCACGGAAGCCTGTCCGGTGAAAATCCCGCTTCATGAACATTTGATCCGCCACAGGGAAATCATCGTGGAAAAGGAACAGAAAACGACCAAAGCGGAGCGGCTCGCTATGAACGGTTTTGCACAATGGGCATCGACGCCTGCTGCTTATAAACTCAGTACGAAAATGGCCGGAACGGTATTAAAACCGTGGACGAAGGACGGGTCGATCAAGAATGGGCCCGGTCCGATGAAGGCGTGGACGGCAGCACGGGATTTCCCGGCACCAGCGAAAAAGAGCTTCCGAACGTGGTTTGATGAACGGGAGAAAAGGAGGGAGAAAGATGACCGTCTATAATCGGGAACGCTTCCTGGATCAACTCGCCGGACAACTGGGAAGGGACCGGAGAACAAGCGCCGAACGACCAGCATACTCCGTACAGCCTCAGGAGCGGGTCTTTCAAGGAGCAGACCAGGACCAGCTGCTGGAAAAACTAAAGGAGCAGTGTAAGATTATTCATACGAATTGTCTCGTAACGACGGCTGATGAGCTTGGAGAAACCTTGAGGCATGTATGGGATGAGGATCATATTCAAAACATCGTCAGCGCCGGCGGTCCCCGTCTGGAAGCGTACGGTCTTTCTGATGTCTATGGAACAATGAGACAGGATGGTTACCATGTTCATGTGTGGGATGAGCAGGAAGGACGGAAGAACGTAACCACCGCAGAAAAGGCTGGGGCCGGCATCGTGTTCAGCGATGTGACCCTTGCTGAATCAGGGACCGTTACCCTTTTTAACGACCGTTGGAACGGAAGGTCAATCAGCCTGCTGCCGGAAACCTTTGTAGCGGTTATCCCTAAAAGCACGCTCGTCCCAAGGATGACGCAGGCAGTAAGAATCATTCATGAGCAGGAGAAAAAAGGGGTGCCTGTGTCCTCATGCGTGAGCTTTATTACAGGTCCGAGCAACAGCGCAGATATTGAAATGAACCTGATTGTCGGAGTGCACGGTCCCGTGAAGGCGACCTACATCGTCGTCGATGATATGTAAGTGTTGAACAAAAAAAGGCCGTGCACGGAACATGCACGGCCTTTTTCAATCAATCGTGAGTTTTTGCCCGGTAATAGGCGAAGGCACAAACCACGTATAAGACAGGACCAATGGTAAAGAACAGCAGTCCTGAAGTTAAGTAATGGTGATGATTGTAATAATCCCAATTAAAGAAGAAATGAAGCAGTCCGGACGCCAGGGCAACGATGGCGATGATGTAATGGAACCATTCATCCTTTTTCAATTTGTCTTTCATAGCGGCTTCCTCCTGTCAATCACGTTGTCCTGCTGGTTGTCTTGGCAGGGGCTGTTCCTATCTTACCATATCCACTTGACAGGTGATAGAAAACAGAACACTTTACATAAGAATAGACAATGAGTCTGGGGGAATCTTGTATTTTTATTAGAGTTCTGGCCGCCTTTTTAGCTGCCATCAGTTTAAGTATCATTTGGAACATAATAAGCACAGGATATGACTATTCGGTCATGGTTTTTGGCTTTACATTCCCGCTCTTTCTAATCGGAGGAACGCTGGCTGACAAGATCATAACATCTGTTCAAAAAAGCTTTCCGATACGCCCACCGCTTCGTCTTTATATTTGGATCCTGGGGGGAGGTGCTGCCGGATGCATGCTGGATGTTTTCTTTGTGAAATCGGAGGAAGTTCTCCTGCTATCAGGATGGGGGGCGGGCAGTGCTCTGCTTTATGCAGTCGTGCTTAAGATGATTAGGTTTCTCAGCTTACTCATGAACGAAAAGGAGGGCAACTATGAAGACAGCCGGGCGTACACTGAAAAGGACCTCCGGAGGTCTGGCGCTGCCCTTGTTTTTATATATCCGTAAGTACATGGGGAGAGGGTGCTCTTTTCCTGCCTTGGTTTTTTCCTTGTCGGCGGCGTCATCTGCGGTTTGTTCGGCTTTTTTGATCTCCGCCCAGCTATTCATAGAAGGTAATCGTCCATGAAGCGGTTTCTGCTGTTAAGCGGGAACTGTTTTCTTTTTGACGATTCTTATTGAAAATGATTCTCAATTTCACTATAATGTGTGTAACAGATCAAAAAAGGGAGCGGATACATATGCACGACGTGACGATTATTGGCGGAGGACCGGCCGGGCTTTTCTCAGCTTTTTACAGCGGTTTACGAAATATGAAAACGAAAATCATAGAAAGCCATCCGTTTCTCGGCGGAAAGGTGCATGTATACCCTGAGAAAATCGTCTGGGATGTCGGGGGTCTTCCGGCTGTCACCGGACAGCAGTTGATCGATCACCTCGTAAAGCAGGGAACGACGTTTGATCCGGATATCGTGCTGGGAGAAAAGGTAACGTCCATCGAGAAGGTCGACGGTACATTTAAACTCACCACCCATAATGGACAAGTGCACTGGTCGCAATCTGTGATTGTCGCTGTCGGCGGCGGCATCATCGAACCGAAGAAACTGGATGTCAAGGGAGCGGAGAAGTTTGAAGTCAGCAACCTTCATTATACCGTGCCGTCCTTTCAGCGCTTTGCAGGCAAGCGTGTAGTCATTTCGGGCGGAAGTCATTCAGCCATCGACTGGGCGAATGAATTGGCTCCCATTGCGGAACGTGTCCATCTCGTCTACCGCCGGGAAGAACTGAAAGGTCATGAAGCGAGTATTGACCTCCTCATCGAGCAGGGCGTGGAGTTGAATGAGCAGTCCGCCATCGAGGCGTTGACTGCCAATGAAGCAGGAACGGAGATCAGTCAGGTTACGCTCACCCATCCGGAACATGGGGTAAGAATACTGGATGTCGATGAAGTCATCATCAGCCATGGCTTCAACCGCGATGCATCCCTTCTTGACCAAAGTCCGATCCCGCTTGAGCGGGTGGATGACTTCTTCATAAAAGGTTCTGCCCAGAGTGCATCCTCAGTCCCGGGCTTATTTGCAGCCGGTGACATTCTTCATCACGAAGGAAAGCTTCACTTGATTGCCGGTGCATTCCAGGATGCAGCCAATGCGGTGAACCTTGCCAAGCAGTACATCGATCCAGAGGCCAGTGCCCGTGCGATGGTCTCCTCACACAATGAGCGTATGGATGAATACAATAAAAAATGGAAGGAAGAACAGCTGGTTTCTTCCTGATTGGAAAGCCTCTGCGTAAAGCAGGGGTTTTTTCTTTTACGAACAGGAAAATCCTTCGTCGACATGGAAGGAAGAAAAGGGAGTGCTATTTTACATCGTTGAAACAAGACAGGAGGAGTAACAAATGAAAACAGTTCGATGGGGCATCATAGGATGCGGCAATGTAACAGAAGTTAAAAGCGGTCCGGCTTTTCAACGGATTGACAACAGCTCGCTCACGGCCGTTATGAGAAGAGACGGGGAAAAGGCCGAAGACTACGCCCGTCGTCACGGTGTTCCGAAATGGTATGACAAAGCAGAAGCACTGATTCATGACCATGAAGTGGATGCTGTCTACATAGCCACACCGCCTTCATCTCATAAGGAATATACGCTCATGGCAGCAGAAGCGGGTAAGCCTGTTTATGTGGAGAAACCGATGGCAGACCGTACCGAGGCTTGTGCCGAGATGGTGGAGATTTGCGAAAAGCACGGCGTGCCTCTGTTTGTTGCCTATTACCGCCGATCGCTTCCGAGGTTTTTAAAGGTAAAAAAGCTGCTCGACCATGGAGCTATCGGCGATGTCCGGTTTGTATCCATACAACAGACGCAGCGTTTAACGGAAAAAGACGAGCAAGGGAACTGGCCTTGGCGCGTCATGCCGGAAACGAGCGGCGCCGGCTTGATTTATGATGTGGGTGCCCATACCCTTGACCTTTTTGATTTTCTCCTAGGTCCGCTGAAGGACGTGAAAGGCACGGCCTGCAACCTCGCTGACGTGTACCCGGCAGAAGATACGGTCAGCGGGACGTGGCGGTTTGAATCTGGAGCGGTAGGCACAGGCGTGTGGAATTTCTCCTCGTACAAACATGAAGATAACAACCGGATCGTCGGCTCAAAAGGAGAAATCCAGTTTTCCACATTTGATGATAAGCCGGTGAAGCTGATTACAGAAAAGGGAGAAGAAGAGTTTACTATTGAACATCCCAAGCATATCCAGCAGCCGCATATCGAGTCGATTGTTCATGAGCTTACGGGCAAAGGGACGTGTCCGAGTACAGGGGGGGCGGCTCTTCGGACCAACCGTGTTATGGATCAATTGTTAAAAGACTATTATTGATATTGAATGTTTGTACTTCATATCTCGAGGTTGAGTCTTCAAGAAAAGGGCAGGAGACTCAACCTCGAGATGATAGGTGGAATGGGATGATTTTTGAAACTCTATAGTAAGCCGCTCGTAATATATAAATAGAGGTGGTGTGAAATATGTCTCAAGAGGTTCTATTTCTTTTAGTTATCTTATCTATGGCTGTGTGGATTATGGTGTCTAAAGAGGCTGTAAAACCTTCAAATAAAATAAACCGGTGGAAAATGATAACATTATTGTCTGCTGGTTGTTTATCTAGTTTATTTATAACGTTCACTCTTTTCCAAAGCTTGTTGTAGTATCAATAAATGGATTGGAGTAATTGATTCGCACACACACCTCGAAATCAAGTCTTCTATAAGTGGAGGCTGAATGTTAAGAGGTAATGTTCATGCGGTGCTTTCTTTTATAATATACTTGAAAAAAAAGAAAGGAACATTCTGGTGGAAAAAATTATTGAGCAAAATAAAGACGAAATAATGATAAAGTATATTGTAGTTAGTGTTTTTTCATTGCTGACTGTAAGGAAGTTCGAGAAAGTAGAGAAATTAAGAAAAGATTTAAAAGAACAGAAAGAACTAAGCCATGATTCTAATAGAATATAAGGGATAACATAATATGGAAGAGATCATTTTCCAAAAATAAAGACGTCCTAAAAAGGACGTCTTTGCGTATTGCGGCGAGTGACAGCACTCCACATTAGTGCCTTGCCATAAAGGCGCGTCAATCTCGTCTTATGCAATTCAGCTCATCGCTAAATAAGTATAACATAATGCAGCTTTTATATCTAATAGAAATTTTCCTTAATAAAAACACGTCTTCATTAATTTAAGGTTACTCTTACATACCTTGACCCTAAGATATAGTGTATGGAGGCGGTTTTCACTAAAAGTAACTGCCTTTTCTATCATTACTGATAGAAGAAGAGTTGAGAAAGACGCGGTTTCGAGGTATTGCATTAGCTGAGAGATGAATGGGGATTTTTTCAGATAGGAAGTTGTACGTAAATCATCGAGTATATGCAGCATCAAAAAAGGTTCCACGCTATATCGTGGAACCTTTTGATTTTATTTGGCGTTCGTGAATCCGCCGTCGATGCGGACCACTTCACCATTGATATACTGTGCTTTCGAAGTCAGCAGGAAGTTGACAAGCTCGGCCACTTCTTCTGGTGTTCCGAGCCGCTTTTGCGGGATGCCTGCTTCTGCACTTTTCTTCATTTCCGGATTCGCCTCAAAGTAGGAAGCAACCATTGGTGTTTCGGTCGGACCTGGGGCTACGGCGTTGATCCGCAGGCCGTCTTTGGCATATTCGGCCGCCATACTCTTCGTAATTCCTACAAGGGCGTGTTTCGTAGCCGAATACGTTACAACCGTTGTCTGTCCGATGACTCCGGCACTGGAAGCGGTGTTTACGATAGCCCCTCCGCCGTTTTTAATCATTACATCGGCAACATAGCGGATGCCGTACATGCTTCCCATTAGGTTAATATTGATAATCTTTTCAATCTCTTCGATATCTGTATCTAAGTAATACTTGCCGCTCCCGGAGATGCCGGCGTTGTTGAAGAAGTAATCGATGGTACCGAACTTCTCGACAGTTTCATCGACATATTTTTTAACTTCCTCCGCTTTGGAAACGTCTGCCTGTACAAAAAACGCGTCAGGACCGATTTCTTTCACCAGTTTGACGGTTTCTTCTCCGGCTTCCTCGTTGACATCAACGACGGAGATGTTGACACCTTCCTCTGCCAGTCTCAGTGCAGCGGAACGGCCTAGACCACTGCCGCCTCCTGTAACAATTGCAACTTTACTCATCATGATAACCTCCTATGTCAATAGTAGAAATGATGTGTTTCCGGTGTTTCATTTTTTATTATAGAAGTCCTTGATGAGAAAAGAGAAGCAAACTGCTCAGAGTGATGTGTGGTTAAATCTTCCTATAGAAATATATGGGTGATTGTTCCTTCATATGTCTCTTTTATTTTGTAATAAACTCCTTTATTGGTAAACTATGTTATTATTTTTATAAGAATAAAAAAATGACATTATTCACTATCGATTGGTATAAGAGAGAGGGGGGGTGCTGTGATACTGCATTCAATCATAGAAGGCGAGGGAGATCCCTCCGTTTTTCTTCACGCAGGGCTTCAGACCGGTGAGCAGGATTTTGTGGAACAGCGGCAATCACTGAAATCTATCATGTGTGTCATTGCTCTGGATTTAAGAGGCCATGGAAAATCAAAAAGTGATGATCTGGGTCATTATTTTGAAGCATGCGCGGAAGATATCAAGGATACGCTGAATCATTTGAACCTGAAGCGCGTCCACCTCATCGGTGCCTCTATGTGAGCCTTGACTGCGGTAGTCTTTGCAAAACAGTATCCGCAGTATGTGGCTACGCTAACGGTGTCCGGGATCATGGCGGAAAAGCCGGTTCATTGGCTGGAAATCCATGAAAAAGAAGCGGCTTTTCAAAGGCAGCTGCGAGAAAATAAAGATGTGGAAAAACATTTCACAGATTTGCACGGACCCGGATGGGAGAAGCTGTTGGACCTTGCACAGGATGAGAATTGGTATCCATTTTCTTACACAAAAGACTTGGACGGGGGAAGTTTTCCTGTTCTTTGTATCGCCGGTGAAGAAAATGAGCATGAAACAGCCGGTGTTTTGAAATATAAAAGAAATCATAAGCATGTTCACGGAGCGGTCGTTCCATTTGCCTCCCATTTGGTTCATCAGCAGAAGCCGGAGGACTTTAATCGTTTCCTTCATCAGTTTTTAGAAAGCTATCCATTATAAAGATCCCAAGAGGTGGATGGTTTAGGTTTATAAATGTTCAATCCATTGGAAAGGAAGTCCTTTATGGGTTTAGTGCTTATTTTTATTATTATTGTAACGGCCATATCCATTGAGTTGCAGCTGCGGAAATTGAATAATACCAACGAACAGATTTTGAAACACCTTCAAGAAGGGAATAGAGAAGGAAAAGAACTTACGTAGTCAGGCTTACAGGTCAAACCTATTCACAAAAAGGATGATGAATCATGAGAAGGCTGCAGGCAGCAGCGCTTGTAGGACTAATCATCTGTCTCGTGCTTTATCTGACGGGGTATAAGAACACCTTGATATACGAAATGGCTTTCTTCATTACTATCGGGCTGACCCTTTGGTGGACGGTGGTTAAATGGAAGTGGAGACGCAGGGAAGTAGAAAGAAACCGGACTTGATGGGTAATCAAGTCCGGTTTTTTCATGCTGCTTGGTCAGCGTTCTTTTCTTTTTTATCAACGACGGCGGATCCGACGATATCACCAAGCACGTTGGAGGCTGTGCCGGCCATGCCGATCAGTACATCCACGCCGGCGATGAGGGCGACAATTTCAAGCGGCAGGTTGAACATCGTCAATACTGCAGACAGGGTGACGAGCCCAGCCGCCGGGATGCCTGCTGTTCCGATGGAAAGCAGCGTGCCGACAGCGACGATGGTAATAAAATCGACCGCAGAGAGATCGAGCCCAGTAATGTTAGCGGCAAAGACGATGGAAACACCCATGCGCAGTGCGCCTCCATCAGAATTGAAAACCGCTCCGATCGGGAGGGAGAAGTGGGCGGTTCGTTCGGATATGCCTGCTTTTTTAGCCGCTTCAACAGCCACCGGCAGGGATGCAATACTGCTGGAAGTGAAAAAGGCGGTCACGTAGGCATCTTTTGTCCGGCTGAAAAATTGTCTGATGTTCACTTTGGCATACATCAGAAAGCCGGTATAGACGAAAATCCAGAGAAGTGCGACGCCTAAATAAAAGACACCTGTAAAGGCGAACAGGGACTGGAAGGTTTCCCATCCTTGTGTGGCAAATGTGGAAGCTCCAATAGCGAAAATCCCGATGGGTGCATAAAGCAGGATTCCTTTTAACAGAAGGAAAAACATTTCATTAGCGGCACGGAAAAAGCGGTATAGAAGGTCGCCGTATTCCTTATGCTCCTCTGTTCCACGGAAACGCATGATGGATAACGTCAAACCGATGATGACAGCGAGAAAAAGGATGCCCATCAGTTCACCTGAGGAGAACGCCTGGAACAAGTTGTTCGGGACGATATTCAGCAATACATCAGAGAATCCCGGTGTCTCCGGCTTCTCAACATCAGCAGCAGGGAGGGTGAGACCTGTGCCCGGGTTGATCCAAAGCGCAAGTCCGACCCCGATCAAAACAGCGGCTGCTGTCGTTATGCCGTAATAGCCGAGCAGCTTACCACCAAGCCGGCCGAGGTGTTTCGGACTGATTTCATTGATAGCCAGGACGACGGTCAGGAAAATGACGGGTACAGCGATCAGATTGAGCAGATTGATTAGAATGGTTCCCAGCGGCTGGACGATTTCCATCTCCGGTCCGACCACAATACCTGCTGTAATACCAAGGACGAATCCAATGGTCATTTTTAATAGAAAAGAAGAATGTTTGTATAACTGCCAGATTTTTTTCATAGGTTACCCCTTTCTTTCTTGTACAAAAGTACATTATAACAGCAACTCATCCAATCAGGTAATCATTCATCCTTGAAAGACTGAAACCCATATATTATCTAAGACGTACAAGAAATGGAAAGGGGAGTTTTCATGATTGCTGATATGTATAAAAGAAGAGAGCGGACCGGGTACAGTTTTTTAATCCTGGTGCTACTTATGACGGCTGGTTGGTTTATTTTTAGGAGACCTTCAGGAACAAAAGAGTGGATGGAAACGGGATTCTTTCTCTTTCCGATCCTCCTCCTGATTTTCATTTCGCTTTCAAGCCGGAGGAAATACAACAAAGTCAAAAATATGGAGATAGAAGATTCCACTCGTTCTTTAAAGGAGCTGGATCATCTTGTTATCCAGCCGGATGCAGGTCTGTACCCGAGGCTTCTCGCTTTTGAGAAAAAACGGAGCGTATGTAGGAATGTTGAAAGTGGATGACCTGCCATGGTGGAGCCGGCCGCTTGTGGCCTTCCGATCCTCTTTCCTGTCTTTTATCCCCTGTACCTTTCGTTTTTACTCCAATGAAGGAATACCGTTGTTTTCCCTGCATAGGAAAGGGGTTAAGGAAACAGTGGTGGAGATTGATAATGAGGGCGAGGAAAAGGTGGGTTCTTACATACAAAAGGAATTCAAAAGCCTAATACATATGAAGGGGAAGATAAAGAATTCACTGGGGGAGGAGGTCTTACGCGTGCAGGCTTCCGGGTTATCCGGGGATTTCACACTCAAGGATGAGACCGGTCACACATGGGCCCATTTTTATAACGGACGCTTTCATGTCGAATATACCCGTATATTCCGTGATATAGACAATGATATTGTAGAGTTATCGGATACGCTGACAAAGGAAAACAAGACACTGCTGCTTGGAACGATCGGCTTTTTATTCATCGAGCGCAGTTTACGGAAATGAAAACGCTTTTGTCCTGTGAATTAAGAAAATAGAAGGAGATTCTTTGATTTCTGCCTCCTGCGAATGACCCCGCTGTTCTTTATAACACATCGGGGTTTTTCGTTCCTTAGTCCTGCGGATAGAGGGAAAAAGAAAAGGGTAAGATATTTTAGTTTCTTTTAAATTTTGCAAATATTCATTGGAACTTATATACTATACAACATCCATTTTAGGAAATCTTTACGTTTCATAGGCAGGAAAAAGAAACTATGAATACATATTCAGGAGGATTGTATCGTATATGAGTGTACCAGCAGAGAAGACAGAGATGCAGCATGAGAAAAAACGTCGGTGGGAGATGCCGGATACGTACGTCATTTTATTTGCAGTTCTCCTTGCTGCAGCCATTGCTACCTATTTCGTCCCCGCCGGAACGTTTGAGCGGGAAACGGTCGATGGGGTGGAACGTGTTGTCCCTGGTACCTTTAGTGGCGCTGACGGATCACCCGCCGGATTTATGGACATTTTCATGGCGCTTCAGGAAGGAATGATCCAGTCCGCCGGGATGATCTTTTTAGTCCTGTTTGCGGGTGGAGCCTTTGAAGTTGTTGAACGTTCAGGCGCGGTCAAGGGAGGAATTCTGAGAGCGGTCCATTTGACCCGGGGGAAAGAGTTCTGGCTCATCGCAGTTGTCTCCACATTATTTGCCATCGGTGGAGCGGTCGGTGTGATTGCGAACGCGGTCATACCATTTGTAGCGATCGGAGTCATTATTGCCAGGGCGTTGAAGCTCGATGCGATTGTGGCGGTATCGATTACGTTCGGAGCGACGTTTGCCGGGTTTAACGTAGGTTTCCTGAACCCTTACACCGTAGGAATTGCTCAGTCGATTGCTGACATCCCTTTGTTTTCAGGGATGGCGCTGAGAATGACTGCGTTCGTCGTAATCGTCGGGGTGACCATTGCTTATACGTGGAGATATGCGAAAAAGTTGTTACAGGATCCGTCGAAAAGCCTGATGGGTGTCTTGGATGAAGGGGAGGAAAAAGGGGGGTTAAAAGCACCGTTCACCACCCGCCATAAATGGCTGCTCGGTTTTGTCGGGGCCTGCCTTGCCTTTTTCATTTACGCTACAATCCAGTTTTCCTGGACGATCAATCATATGTCCGCCTTCTTTATCGTCATCGGTCTTGGAGCGGGCATCATCGCTGGTATGAACTACAATAAACTGGCACTGACGTTTCTCGATGGGTGTCAGAAGCTGGTGTACGGCGCTCTGATCATCGGTGTCGCCCGGGCCGTCCTCATTGTGATGGAGAACGCGAAGATCCTTGATACAGCCGTACACGCCCTGTCGGTTCCACTGCAGGAACTCACCCCCGTCACAGCTGCGCTCGGCATGTTTGCGGCGAACGGAGTCCTGAACTTTCTTGTCCCATCCGGAAGCGGTCAGGCGATGATTTCCATGCCGATTCTATCCCCGCTTGCGGATATGGTCGGGATTACCCGCCAGGTCGCCGTTCAAGCGTATCAATTCGGAGACGGTTTTACGAACAGTATCTTCCCAACATCCGGTCCGCTGATGGCGAGTCTGGCCGTTGCGGGAGTCCCGTGGATCAAGTGGGCGAAATGGATGCTTCCTCTGATGCTGGTCTGGGTCGTCATTGCTGTCGTGATGCTCTCCATCGGGGTTGTCATCAACTGGGGACCTGTATGATCACGGGATTTTGAAAAGGAATTTCTCTTCTTCATGTCGAATAAATAAAAGAGCAGGACGACCTTGTCCTGCTCTTTTAGAAACTCAAGTATGATGGAGGAGGAATGCATCATGTCCGGGGTATTTTCTATGGAACAGACGGTTGATGTACTAAAAAATAAGGGGCTGTCCAATCGGGATATTCTCTCCAACGTCGACAGCAGTCACTTTCCATTTGAACAGGAAGATATCGTTATGGCCTTCATTGATCTGCAGATTGAGTGTTCTTCGGACGAAGATTATGACAAGCTTGTGAATTACTTATATGGATTTAAAAACAACGCCTCCTAACTTCAGCCTCCGGTACCAGCTGCCGGGGGTTTTCCTATGCCTTTTATGAACACTCAAGTTGAGGGTGTGGTATTTTTTTGAAATAATGGATAGGTCCGATTCAGGAGGTGTCAGTGTGAAGGAATATATCCGATTCTTTATATGGATGATCGTTGGCCTGACGATCTTTCAGGTTCTTTTTTCAACGTTTGAGGACGGATGGATGGAGATAGCAGGGACAGCTGTTGCTGCCACCTTCTCCAAGTGGGCCATCGATAATTTCATGAAGAGTCGAAAGAAAACATCAGAGAATCATTAAATGAGAAGGAAAGAAGTGATCGTTCAGTGTTTACCGGGCACAGCAAACTGGAAGTTAAGCCGCAATCTCTCTATAAAAGTCAGAAGCAGCAGTTTTCGATTCGGGCAGGTGGATCGTTGATCGGTATGATTGAAGAAACAGCTGAGTCGGCGTCCAGCTGGAAGGATAAGCTGCTTCAATGGGTCAGCTTACATTTTCTATCCAGTAAGCATTTTAGTATGACCAATCCTAAAGCTGAGCCTGTGGCTGCCTTTCGTAAAAAAAGAGGACTGAATCAGCAGGTCGATATTTTTGGCCAGGATGGGAAGCGGGTGGCCGTCCTTGAGCAGAAATTAAAATTCAGTTCGCAACGGTTGAGCATCCGGGATACAGCGGGCAGGCTGCTCCTTTCGGCGGAAGGAAAGAATGGATCACTGGATTTTGTGGTATATGAAGAAGATGACCCTTCCTCAAAGCTCTCGACTATCAAAAAGCGGTCGATTCCATATCCGACAACAAAGGAAGCTTTAGCGTCCATGGATCATTATGAGGTTGCCAACCGTAGTGATCTGTCAGAGTTTCAACAGCTGTTGATCCTCATGATCCCGGTTATCGTCTTTGATCAGTTACATAATGCTTGAAAGGTACTTGGAGTCCGAATCTATAAATCTGTCAGGATGGTGAGTGTATGTACGGGTTTGAGCATGTCCCTCAATGGTACTATTGGAGTGCGAGCGTTGTCTTTATTCTTTTCTTTTTTATAGCGAAGTGGTGGATGGATAGAGATTAGAAGGGTTGGATGAGAAATCAACCGCCGGAACCAATACCAATGGGGTGAAAGTGGATTCAGGTTGAGAACGACTATAAGAGGTGAAACTTTCATCCGTATCCATTGTCGAAAGGGAAGTTGTATGGAGAACATAGAAACAGAAGTTCAAGGGGTATTAACGTTTAAGGATGTCCACACGTTTATGCGGTTGAAAATGCAAAGATCAATAAAGCGTGTGGCCTTATTCTCTTTTTTATTATTAACGGGATTCTTTATCTCATGGTCTCAGGGACACTGGCTGGTCAACATTGTGTTTTCTGTAATGGAAGCTTTATTGTATACCTTTTTCCTCTGGCTGTTATGCCGGTTATTCGTCTATATGACCACACGTCTAACTTATGCGAAAAACCGGCATTTACAATCACCCATCACTTATCAATTATCTTCAGAGGGTGTTATTCAGAAGGGAAAAAACGCGTATTTATTACTGGAGTGGGATGAACTCACCTCTATTATGGAAAGAGAAGAGCATTTCTTCTTATCCGTTTACCGCACGAAAATTTTTATTGTGCCGAAGCATTTCTTTTCATCTAAAGAGCAGGTGGTTAATTACCGCAAGGCTTTGGATGAGTTTGCGGGAAGCAGAACGAAAGTGGATCTGAAAAAAGGATAGATGGGAAAGTATCGACTGGCTCGGTTTTGCATATGAAGGACGGATCTGGGAGGCAGAGATGCTAGGGAAAACGTACGTGGATCATGATATATTTGGACTGTTGGAATCAGAGTCTGAGTTTACATAAATACTGGTATTCATGCAAAGCAAAAGGCGCTCATGGTACGATAGGGGATAGACAGGAGGAAGAACGATGACAAAGAAATTGTATTACGAAGATGCGTATCTTACAAGTTTTCATACATATGTAAAAGAAACCGGAAAGGATGACCGTGGACCGTACGCGGTTCTTGAAGAGACGGCCTTTTATCCGACAGGAGGAGGTCAGCCTCACGATACCGGCACATTGAACGGGACCACTGTTGTTGATGTCGAGGAAATAGATGGGGTGATCCGTCATTACCTGGCTGAAGCTCTGCCACTGGAAGACACAGGTATCCATGGCATTGTGGATGAACAGCGGCGGAATGACCATCGGCAGCAGCACAGCGGACAGCACATCGTATCCGCCATTTTCCATGATGATTACCAGATTCCAACGACAAGCTTTCATTTGGGTGACGATACGGTTACCATCGACCTGGATACCCCTCAACTTAGTGAAGCCGTCATGAAGGAAGCAGAAGCGAAAATCAATAAGGTCATCCGCGCTGGTTATCCGATTGACACGAAATGGGTGACGGTGGAAGAAGCAGACACCTATCCACTTCGCAAATCGTTAAGTGTGGAAGGGGACGTGCGTCTTGTCATTATTCCGGAGATCGATTACAGCGGCTGTGGCGGTACACATCCATCATCGACTGCGGAAGTGGCAATGGTGAAATTCCTCGGCTGGACGAAGAACAAAGGGCAGGTCCGTCTGGAATTTGTCTGCGGCGATCGTGTTTTGAAGCAGCTTGAAGACAAACACCAGATCATCCAAGGGGTCAAGCAGCTGATCTCACGGCCGGAAGCGGAGCTTGTTGATGAGGTGAAGTCTCTCATCCAAACCCACAAGGCAAAAGATAAACAAATCGCTGAACTGGAAGAGGAGCTGTTATCTTACGAAGCTTCAGAGCTGGCAGCCGCTCATCGGGCGGATAAGATCATCGTGAATGTGTACAAGAATCGTTCCATTAAGGTCCTGCAGTCTCTGGCTCAGGCCGTGCTTAAGCAGACCTCTGACCATCGGGTTGTCTTTGTGAGTGAGCAGGAAGATCAGCTTCAATTTGTTATTGCAAGAGGAGAATCCCTCGATGGTAATATGAATGCTGTCGCCAAACAGGTGATGCCGCTGATTGAAGGCAAGGGAGGTGGCCGGCCTCACTTTGTCCAGGGAGGCGGCCAGAACCTGATGTCCGGTGAAGCATTTGCTGAAAAAGTGAAGGAACAGCTGCTTGCTCCTGCTGAATAAATAAAAAAGAAGCGTACCTGAAAAAGATCAGGTACGCAGTTTGTAGAGAACCCCCTGTTTCTTTACAAGCTTTTTATCTTTCTTACCGCCAGGAGCGAAAGCCCCTTCCCTTTCCGCGGACGCGCGCCCGAGCTTCCTCGCAAAACCCACGCTCGGAGATCTCGGACCACTCGTTCTTCCGCAGGAGTGGAAGGGGCACCGCTCCTTGGAGGTTCTTTAACATCGACAAAGATTCTCCTTCACCCAGCTCAACCTTGCTGGATGGAGGAGAGTCTTTTTTATATTCCGGCAGGCAGCCGTATCAGCGGCTGTTCCTTCCCTTTTTCTTTTCCACGCAAGTGCGCAACAGCGCAGCCCATGCCGTTCTTTTGAATCTGCGAACCTGCTTCGTGCACAATCTCTCCTCTATATTCCAACGTCGCCACGAGGAGCGTTCGTTGGTGATGCCTGCGGGAACAGCACGGGCCGAAGATCCACTTGGGCAGGCGACCTTCCTGACCAAGTTAGCTGAGGGCGTGCCCGCGGCATTCATCCACCGATAAGCGGAAAGTGACCCTTCCCACGACAAATGGATAACTCTACCTGATTAGCACAGGCTTTTTCTACAGCCATCGTACCTGGAAAGGATCAGGTACGCTTCTTTTTATGATTGAATCGTTTCTGTCTGCATAGTCTTGGAAGGCTGGACGTGATGATTCTTCCAAAAATAACCGACCAATCCTCCGATCACGGCCGGCAGTATCCAGCCAAGGCCGATATCGTAAAACGGAAGGTAGGTTGCATAGAGGTTGTTGACCGATTCCAGCCACTGGGTGGCAATTGATGGGATAGTCCCCACAAGGGCGTTGTATCCATCTATGATGCTGACGAAAAAGGTTAGCCCCATGGCTCCAGCATAAACGGTCCGCTTATGGTTGAACATTTTAGAGCTGAGACCGAGCAGAATAAGAACGATGGCCAGCGGATATAAGAACATCAGTACAGGAACCGCATACTCGATGATATTCGTCAGCCCAACGTTTGCCACGATAAAGGAAAACAGGGATAACACAAGGACGAACGTCTTATAGCTGACTTTCGGATAGATCGTATGGAAAAATTCACTGCAGGCAATGATCAGACCAATGCACGTTTTCAAACAGGCCAGGATGATGATCAAGGCAAGCAGGATGGAACCATAGGATCCGAAGTAGAACTGAGAGACCGCTGCAAAGGTCAATCCGCCGTTCTCAAACTGTCCGACGGCTGCTGTACTGGATGCCCCCATATACGTAATCAATCCGTAAATCAGTGCCATCAAACTCATGGCAAACAATCCGGATTTCCACGTTGTACTCGCAATCGCTTTTGAGTCGGTAATCCCAAGACGGCGGATCGCATGAATGACCACAATGCCGAAAGCGAGAGCGCCGAGCGCATCCATCGTGTTGTAGCCTTCCTTGAAGCCGGTCATAAACGGCATGGCTTCATAATCTCCTGTTGGGGCACCGAAGCTTCCCATCGGCTTGATGATGGCTGTAACGATAAGAATGGATAAGAACAGTAAAAAGGTCGGAGTCAGATACTTCCCGACGATATCCATCACTTTTGCCGAATTCAGAGAAAAGTAGTAGGCCGCCGCAAAAAAGATAAAGGTGAAAACGCCGAGCCAGATAGTCGCTGATCCTTGGTCAAGGAAAGGTTCAAATCCAACGACAAATGGGACGGTAGCTGTTCTTGGAATCGCAAAAAACGGTCCGATGGTTAAGTATAATAAAAGAGCAAACCCCGTTCCAAATAATGGGTGGACCCGGCTGGCCAAGTCGTGAAGGCCGCTGCTCCCGGATAAGCCGATGGCAAGGATACCCATGAACGGAAGTCCGATGGCTGTGACGAGAAAACCGATCAAAGCCGGCCAGAAGGAAGTTCCAGCAAGCTGTCCAAGCTGAATCGGAAAAATCAAGTTCCCAGCTCCGAAAAATAACCCGAACAGCATGGTTCCGATCATGATGTAGGTGGAAATGGAAGTTCGTTGTTGCATATGCATGTTCCTTTCTTCGATGTAGTCGTCATTCGCTGAACGAATAAAGATTATCCTACCAAGAATCGATGGAAGGAACAATAGGCTTACCGCAATTCGTTGAAATTATTTGTCTTTTTCAAAAATGGCATCGTTTTCTTTGGAATGAACTGGATAGAGACCCGTTTCTGCCCTCGATATTAGATGATTTTTTTGACTTTCGCAGAGTGGTCATGCATGATATTTCCGTAGGAGATTTTTCCGAATGTACGGAAAATATGGGGATCATCCAGGCGGGTCATCGTGGTTGAATGGCAGACGCCTGAAATCGTACACATGGAGGAAACAAAAATGAAAAAAACGTGGATTTGGATGGCTGTTGCAGCCGCCGTTGTCATTGTGATTGGCGCCATTGCTTTATTAAGCGGAGGCCAGTCAAGTGAAGATACAGCGGATCGTTATGAAAATCAGCCATACTTAGGTGAAGAGAGCGCAGAAGTAAATATTGTAGAATTCGGGGACTATAAGTGTCCGTACTGTAAGGATTTTGAGTCTGGATTCTTTCCATTGATTGATGAGCAGCTGATACAAACCGGTGATGTGAAATTTTACTTTATTCAATATCCATTTATCAACGCTGACTCCGACCGCTCTGCTGAGTTTGCTGAAGTCGTTTATGAGGAGCTTGGAAACGAGACATTCTGGGAATTTCATGAATTGATGTATGAAAAGCAGGAGCCGGGAACCGAGCAGCAGGAAGTTTACACCGAAGATTACTTATATGATACACTCGCAGAAGTCGTTAGTGAAGAAGAAGCACAGTCTGTTCTTACCACCTATCAGGATGGGGCCGGAGAAGGAGCGCTTGACCGTGACCTTGACTGGGCTGGTGACTGGGATGTCACTGGAACGCCGACACTCTTCGTTAATGGTGAAAAGTTCGAAGGCAGCTCCATCGATGACCTTGTTCAAATGGTTGAGGAAGCAAAATCGGAATAAAAAGAAAAACCTGCAGCAGGCTAAGTTCAGGCCTTGCTGCAGGTTTTTTTATGGTTCCAAATCTCCATAGGTGGTCCCCCACTTATGCATCTGTTCAAGAATCGGCATCAACGTTTTCCCCATATCTGTTATGGAGTACTCGACTTTTGGAGGGACGGTATCATATTGGAAGCGGATGATGAATCCATCCTCCTCCAGTTCTTTCAGCTGCTGGCTCAGCACCTTATGGGAAATGCCGGGAAGCAGGTTCCTCAAAGCGTTGTAGCGAAGCGTGCCGTCTACGCTCAAGTGCCAGAGAATGACGGTTTTCCACTTGCCGCCGATCTTTTTCAATGTATATTCAATGGAGCATTTAAGCTTTCCATTATCGTCCATCGGTGCCTTCATAAACGGGCTCCTTTCTAACCTTTTGGTAAGCCTCTTACTTTAAAGTGCGTTCTTCTCAAACGTCTAAATCTAACTATAATGGAATTTGTAAAGGAAATAAAACAAGGAGGAATTAACAATGATGACTTTTCCAAGATCTTTTTCCCATATTGGACTTTCTGTCCCGAATTTAGATGAAGCTGTTAAATTTTATACGGAGGTATTTGGCTGGTATGTCATTATGGAGCCTTCAGAAGTGAAAAATGATGACACAGCGATCGGCCAGATGTGCCGTGACGTCTTCGGAAACGACTGGGAGCAGTTCCGCATTGCCCACCTCGCTACAGGTGACCGTATCGGTGTCGAGATGTTCGAATTCCCGGAGAACGAGCAGCCGGAAAATAATTTTGAATACTGGAAGACAGGCATTTTCCATTTCTGCATCCAGGACCCGGATGTGGAAGGCATGGTTGAAAAAATTAAAGCCCACGGCGGAAAGCAGCGCATGCCGATTCGTGAATACTATCCTGGAGATAAGCCGTACCGGATGGTTTATGTTGAAGATCCGTTCGGCAACATTTTTGAAATTTACTCCCACAGCTATGAGCTGACGTATTCTGACGGAGCTTATTAATAAACGGGCGCCCTTGTCCTTGTAGACAGGGGCGTTTCTTTTTATGGTAAGGAGAAGGAGGGATTCTGATGAATGTGATGGATCTACTAAGAAAGGGGTCTGAGAAGCAGCGGCACGTCCTTCAGCTGTTTCACGAACTGAACATCGCTGCACAATTCAAGGAAAACCACCCGGTCATCTGTGGAACCATTCCACTCGGGATTGATTTGGAGGATTCCGACGTTGATGTCATCATGCAGACAAAAGATCTTTCCCTTTTAATAAAGAAATGGGAGTGTCTGTATGGTGATTTTTCCAATTTTAAAACCGTTGAAAAATACATACGAGGCCGTAAGATCGCAAAAGCCAATTTCCGGTATGCGGGATTGGAGTGGGAGCTGTTCGCTCAAAATCAGCCGGTGACCGAGCAGAATGCCTGGCTTCACATGTTCATTGAATACCGTATCCTCCGGGAGGATCCTTCTCTCAAACTCATCATTCTTCAGAAAAAGAAAGACGGCTTTTCCACGGAAGCAGCATTCTGTGATCAATTAGAAATAGAAGGAGATCCATATGAAGGGCTGCTTGCTTATGGGAAAAAGAAGGGGTGGATTTGAAAATATTCTGTTTATTCTGCGGGCGTTCTGTTTTATAATTATATCAAATAGATATATATCATATTGATATAAAAGGAGAAGCTTATGAAGGAAAACCATACCCCTTATGCCCTTCTTGGCTTGATGACAGCAGGATTTCACACAGGCTATGAGATGAAGCAGATGATGGATGGGAGCTTGAATCATTTTTGGAAAATCAGCTACGGGCAGATTTACCCGACGCTTAAGAAACTGGTGGAGGAGGGATGTGCCGACGTTAAAGTCACCTCACAGGAAGGCCGGCCGGATAAGAAGGAGTACATCATAACTCCGTCCGGTGAAGATGAGCTCCGCTCCTGGTTGATGAAACCGGTGGAAGATCTTCCGGTGGAGAAAAATGAACTGCTGCTGAAGCTGTTTTTCAGCCGGAATCAGGAGAAATCAGTCATTCTTCATCAGTTGGAAAGCTACAGGGAAAAGCTGTATAAGAAGCAGCATACGTATCAGAGCATCAAAGAAATGCTGCTGAGGGAGGAGTGTCCGTCGGAAGACGCGCCGTTCTGGATCATTACACTGGATTACGGCCTTGCAACGACGGAGGCAGCTGTCGAATGGTGTGAGAAAACAAAATCCCGTATCGATGAAATGAAGGAGGAGTAACGTGGGGAAACAAGTGTTTCAAGGACGTTATACGACAGAAGCGGCAGGAGAGGAAGGGTTTGTCGTTTTTCTCATCGGGATGAGGATCAATAAATGGCGGGCGGTACATAAATGGCTCCCTGTGCTCCGGGCGATGCCGCCGATGATCAAGGAGCTGTATACACAAAAAGACATGGGATTTCTTGATATGGAGAACTTCTTTACAGGCCGGACCGTGCTGATGGTGCAGTATTGGGAATCAGAGGAAGCCTTGATGGACTATGCCCATGGGAAAAAGCACAGGCACGCATGGAAGAAGTTTTATCAACTAGCCGGCGATACAGAAGAAGTCGGCATCTATCATGAAACGTATCTTCAGAAACCGGGGCAGTTTGAATCGATCTATGGAAACATGCCGAAATTCGGGCTGGCTAAAGCCATCGGTCATACGGGAATCAGCCCGCAGACCGTTTCAGCGCGCCGGCGCTTAAAA
The DNA here is from genome assembly GCF_947311855.1 of Halobacillus sp. Cin3. NCBI lineage: Bacteria > Bacillati > Bacillota > Bacilli > Caryophanales > Bacillaceae > Halobacillus > Halobacillus sp. Cin3. The sequence continues at coordinate 334,892 of NZ_CAMZMV010000001.1, forward strand.
AGTCACACTGCCGCAAAAGGGTGAAAAACCCTCCTACATGCTTGTAGAGAAATCCCGCGTTTTTAAGTGCCTTCAGCTCAACGCATGGTGAGATCACGAGGAGAGTTCAGTGATGAGGCCGTGCCCGCGGCAGGCATCCACTGATAAGCAGAACGTGACCGCATAGTCTGACCGAAAAGCATGCACAGATAATCAGCTGTGTGTAATGAATATCAAGAATCCCGGATCAGCTGGTCCGGGTTTTTTATTTTGTTCTTGCCATCTTTGTAACTTTTATGCTATGTTCTATGTAACCGGTTACACAATGCAGGAGTGAAGTTATGGTAACAATAAAAGATGTAGCGAAACATGCGGGGGTGTCTGTTGCTACAGTATCACGTGTGTTGAATAATAATGGCTATGTAGGAACAGAAACAAGGAAGAACGTGATGGCGGCTATTGAAGAGCTGAATTACAGCCCCAACGAAGTGGCGCGGTCGCTTTATAAGCGGGGCTCCAGATTGATCGGCCTGCTTCTTCCTGATATAACAAACCCATTTTTCCCTCAGCTGGCCAGAGGAGTGGAGGATGAGGCCGGTCGCCAGGGCTTCCGTCTTCTGCTCGGGAACAGTGATGAGGATATCGAAAAGGAAATGGACTACATTCAAACCTTTGTTCAGAATAATGTGGTCGGCATGATTACAGCGACCAACCACGTTGATTATGATATGTACCAGTCACTGGACCTCCCGCTGGTCCTGCTTGACCGTACGTCAAGCAGTTATCCCGCTGTCTACGCAGACGGCCGGGAAGGAGGAAGGCTCGCAGCAGAGACCCTCATTAAAAAAGGGGCGCAGCGGGTGACGCTCGTCAAAGGCCCTGCCCACGTTAAACCCGCGGTTGACCGTTACCGGGGCGCCATGGAGGTTCTCGGGGAAGCGGACGTGGATTTTTCCGTCATGTCAACAACCTCCTATGCTTTTGAAGAAGCTTTGAACTGGGCTGAGGAGCTGTTTCAGAAATTCCCTGAAACCGACGGCATCATTGCCAGTAATGATATTGTCGCCATCGCCATCGTCCATGAAGCGTTGAAGCGGGGGAAAAACATCCCGGAGGAGCTGCAGATCATTGGATATGATGATATTCCACAAAGCCGGCTGTCCTACCCGCCGCTGACGACCATCCGCCAGCCGGCTTATGAAATGGGTAGAAAAGCGGCTGAACTGTTAATACAAAGAATTGGACAGCCTCAACAGGAACACCGGTCCATTCAAATGCCGGTGGAATTGATCGAACGACATACAACACGAAAGGATGATCAAGAATGAAAAAGCCGACCATCGCTGTCATTGGCAGCTCTTCCATGGACCTTGTCGTTTCCTCTGACAAACGCCCGCAGGCAGGTGAAACCGTATTAGGAAAAGCGTTTGATACTGTGCCCGGAGGCAAGGGAGCGAACCAGGCGGTCGCAGCCGCCCGTCTGGGAGCTGACGTCTATATGATCGGATGTGTAGGAGAAGATACTTACGGAGAAGAAATCACAGCCAATCTGAAGAAAAACGGTGTTCGCACCGATTATGTGGAATCGGTTACACATGAAAGAAGTGGAACGGCCCACATCATCTTAGCAGAAGGCGATAACAGCATCGTCGTCGTCAAGGGAGCGAACGACTATGTCACTCCGGAGTATATTGAAAAAGCAGAAGAACTTTTGAAGAATAGTGATCTTGTCATGATTCAGCAGGAAGTGCCGGAAGAAACGGTTGTTCATGCCGCAGAGCTGTGCTCGCGTTATGGCGTGCCTTTATTGTTAAATCCAGCTCCGGCAAGACCTGTACCAGAAGTGGTCCTGGATCAAGTCAGCTACGTGACACCAAATGAACATGAAGCCGCTGTATTATTCGGTGGCCTGGCTTTATCAGAGGTGCTGCAGGCACACCAGAATAAATTGTTCATCACCGAAGGCGCAGCCGGCGTCCGCTACCACAATGGCAGACAGGAAGTTCTAGTGCCGTCCTTCCCGGTCAAGGCCGTCGATACGACGGGAGCGGGTGATACCTTTAACGCCGCCTTTGCTGTCGCCATTGCCGAAGGAAAAGAGATGGAAGAAAGCCTGCGTTTTGCCAACCGGGCGGCCAGCTTGTCTGTCACCGGCTTCGGGGCCCAGGGCGGAATGCCGTCACGTCAGAGCGTTGAGGAGGGACTGGAGTCATGAAGAGACATGGAATCTTGAACAGCAGCATTAGTAAAGTGCTCGCGGATCTCGGTCACACCGATCGGATCGCCATCGCTGATGCTGGCCTTCCGGTTCCGCCGGGGACACTTAAGATCGACCTTGCGTTAAAAGAAGGAGTACCGGGGTTTATGGAAGTCGTACAGGTCATTCAGGAAGAGATGAGTGTAGAAAAAGTGACAACAGCGGAGGAGATGGTGTCCAACCCGGCTGTTCATCAGAAAATGAAAGAAATGTTCAAAGCTGTCGAGATGGACGAACGTACCCATGAAGCGTTCAAGCAGGAGCTGACAGATGTCAAAGCAGTGATCCGTACTGGTGAAATGACACCTTATGCCAACTGTATCCTGCATGCCGGGGTCATTTTCTAAAAAGGGGTGAGACGATGCATATTACGATGAATCACATTCATAAAGCCTTTGGATCGAACAAAGTGCTCGAAGGCGTGGATATCGAAATCAAAGAAGGGGAAGTCCACGCCCTCATGGGAGAGAACGGGGCAGGAAAATCGACGCTCATGAATATTCTGACCGGTCTTCATAAAAAGGATAAAGGAACAATCCAGATTGATAGTCAGGAAAAAACGTTCTCCAACCCAAAAGAAGCGGAAAACTACGGCATCGCTTTTATTCATCAGGAGATGAATGTCTGGCCGGAATTGACCGTACTGGAGAACCTGTTCATTAATCGGGAACCGGTTACATCTTTTGGGATTATCAATACGAGAAAAATGAAAGCGGTTGCGGAGAAGCGGTTTGAAAAGCTCTCCATTTCCATCCCGCTTCATAAGGATGCCGGACAGTGTTCGGTCGGGGAGCAGCAGATGATTGAAATCGCCAAGGCGCTCATGACCGATGCCAAGGTGATTATTATGGACGAACCGACAGCAGCCTTAACAGACAGAGAGATTGAAAAGTTGTTCGGCGTGATCCGTTCCTTAAAAGCCTCCGGTGTTTCCATTGTTTACATTTCCCACCGGATGGAGGAAATCTTTGACGTGTGCGATCGTATTACCGTTATGCGGGACGGGCGTACCATTGATACGACACCAATTCCGGATACGAGTTTTGATGAGGTGGTGCGCAAAATGGTTGGGCGTGAACTCACCGATCGTTTTCCAGAAAGGAAGGCCAATCCGGGGGAAACCGTACTTGAGGTGAAAAACCTGGCACGTCCCGGCGTGTTCCAGGACGTCAATTTTCAAGTGAAGTCCGGCGAGATTGTAGGTGTTGCAGGATTGATGGGAGCTGGAAGAACAGAGATCATGCGGACGATTTTCGGACTCGATGGGAAATACGAGGGAGAAATCCATGTGAACGGCCAGCATGCCGTTATGAAGAATCCAGGCCAGGCGATCAAACTCGGACTCGGGTTAATTACAGAAGACAGAAAAGACGAAGGTCTCGTGCTTGATTTCCCTATTAAAGATAATATCGCCCTCCCCAGCCTGAAAAGCTTCACGAAACGTTCTCTTATCCAGGATGGCAGGGAGCTGGAGTTTGTGGAGATGTTAATCAAGCGCCTGACCATTAAAACCGAATCCGCTCAAACCGAAGCGAAGAACTTATCCGGCGGGAATCAACAGAAAGTGGTCATTGCTAAATGGATCGGCATCGGACCGAAAGTGCTGATTCTTGATGAACCGACACGCGGGGTGGACGTCGGGGCAAAACGGGAGATTTACCAGTTGATGAACGAGCTGACCGATCGTGGAGTAGCTATCCTGATGGTCTCCTCTGAACTGCCGGAAGTACTCGGCATGAGCGACAGGATTCTCGTCGTCCACGAAGGAACCGTTGCCGGTGAACTGGACCGGTCGGTAGCGACACAGGAAAAGATTATGACATTTGCGACAGGAGGGAACGTCCATGATGAACGCCATTAAAAAAACGAACAGCATCGGCCAGTCACTGCAGAAGCTGGGGCCGCTGGTCGGGCTTCTTGTACTTATTACCGTTGTATCCATTATAAACCCCAGCTTTTTGGAACCTTTGAACCTATTAAATCTGCTTCGTCAGGTTGCCATTAACGCCCTGATTGCCTACGGGATGACCTTCGTCATTCTCACCGGCGGTATCGATTTGTCCGTTGGATCGATTCTTGCTTTATCGAGTGCCCTGATGGCCGGGATGATGGTATCCGGCATTGATCCGATATTAGCTATTCTGATCGGCTGCCTGCTTGGTGCGCTGATGGGGGCTGTCAACGGACTGTTGATTACAAAAGGAAAGATGGCTCCGTTTATTGCAACGTTGGCAACGATGACGATGTTCCGTGGTCTGACACTTGTCTATACAGACGGGAACCCGATTACAGGACTTGGCGACAGCTATGCGTTTCAGCTGTTCGGCCGCGGCTATTTCCTTGGTATTCCCGTACCAGCGGTGACGATGCTGCTCGCTTTTGCTGTTCTTTGGGTGATTCTTCATAAAACGCCTTTTGGACGTCGTACGTATGCGATTGGTGGTAACGAAAAAGCAGCGTTTATTTCAGGAATTAACGTTTCCCGTGTAAAGGTCCTTGTCTATTCTTTAGCCGGTCTATTGTCTGCGCTTGCAGGTGCGATTCTTACCTCACGCTTGAATTCAGCACAGCCGACTGCCGGTACCTCTTACGAACTGGATGCGATTGCTGCTGTTGTGCTTGGCGGGACGAGCTTATCCGGAGGCCGTGGATTGATCGTTGGAACACTGATAGGTGCCTTGATAATTGGAACGTTGAACAACGGATTGAACCTGCTCGGGGTATCCTCCTTTTTCCAAATGGTCGTTAAAGGTGTCGTCATTATCATTGCTGTCCTCATGGACCGTAAGAAATCAGCTTAGGAGGGATGAACATGAACAAACGATTCTTACTTATGATCGGTGCAGTCCTGCTTTTTCTAAGTGCCTGTTCCCTGCAGCCGCCGGAATGGGCCAAGCCGAACAATAATAAAAATCCAGAAGATATTAAGGTAGGATTGTCTGTTTCCACCTTGAATAACCCGTTCTTCGTTTCCATGAAAGACGGGGTGGAGAAGGAAGCAGAAGCACAGGGGATGGACGTCGTTGTCGTTGATGCACAGAATGATGCAGCTAAACAGGTCAGCGACGTAGAGGATTTGATCCAGCAGGGAGTCGACGTCCTGCTGATCAACCCGACAGACTCTTCGGCGGTTTCAACGGCTGTCCAGTCTGCCAACAGCCTCGGCATTCCTGTCGTTACACTGGACCGTTCTTCTGAAAAAGGGGAAGTGGCCACTCTCGTCAGTTCGGATAACGCCAAAGGTGGGAGGATGGCCGCCGAATATATTGTGGAACAGCTTGGGGAGGACGCCAAAGTGGCAGAGCTTGAAGGAGTTCCCGGAGCCTCTGCAACGAGGGAGCGCGGAAGCGGCTTCCATACCGTGGCCGATGAGCAGTTGAATGTGACGGCTAAGCAGACCGCGAATTTCGACCGTACAGAAGGGTTGAATACGATGGAGAACATTCTTCAGGGAAATCCGGATTTGGAAGCGGTCTTTGCCCACAATGATGAAATGGCTCTTGGTGCCTATCAGGCTATTCAAAGCTCCGGCCGTGATGTACTTGTAGTCGGATTTGACGGAAACGAAGATGCGATGACGAGTATTCAGAACGGAAATCTTTCCGCAACCGTCGCTCAGCAGCCGGAACAGATCGGCTCGCTGGCTGTCCAGGCAGGAGCAGATGTGCTGCAGGGAGAGGAAGTAGAGGAAACGATTCCGGTTCCTTTGAAACTCGTAACGACAGAGAATATCGACGAATAACTGGAACCCCTGCGTTTGGGGTAGTGGAGCTGATCAGCATCAGTGCTCACGTTCCGATTATTCGTGGTGAGTCTGTTCCCGCATGAACCATTGTACACTTTGGATTCACGAAAAATCTGTCAGGAATTTTCTAACCACCTTGAAGAGACAGCCATAAGGCTGTCTCTTTCTGTTTTTACTTGTGTTTTACCATGTGGTTTGTAATACTGACAGGAAATAGGACGAAGGTAGGAGTGATGACAACCGGCCTCTGTTTGACGAATAGCCAGATCCTTGAAACCATTGAACCTGGCTTACGAAAGCGGTTGGGGCAGGGCCGTTTTCTTTCCTTCAGCTTGCGAAACGAACGATTTTTTTACGCGCGTTTCATTTTTCAATACGAGAAATAATCTATGAAACGATGCACCACAGAGATAGGAGGGAGTCCTTTGCGTAATATTCTAATCAAATTTATCCGACTTGATAAAACGACGCTGCTGATCGGCTCTTTCCTGATCATTTTCGGCAGTACGTTCACCATCATGTGGATCGAGCCTGAAACCTTCACGAGTTTCCATGACAGCCTCTGGTGGGTGATGACGACGATATCGACCGTCGGTTATGGAGACATCTCCCCACAAACAACCGCTGGTAGAAATTTTGCAATGCTGCTTTACCTTGTCGGTATCGGTGTGCTGGGTGTGGTCATCAGCCTGATTGCCAATGCGATGGGGATTTTTAAAAAGCGGAAGGAGGAAGGGAAGTTGAGTTATCACGGTAAAGACCACATTGTCATTGTCGGCTGGTCCAAAAAAGCGGCGCTGGCGATTGATGAAATCCTGCTGGCCGATAAAGAGACAGAAATTGTTCTTATCGATGAGGTGGAAAAAGAACCTCTGAACATGAAACGTGTCCATTACATAAACGGCAGCCCGATGAAAAAGGATGTTCTTGACAAAGCCAATCTTGAAAACAGTAAAAGTGCGATCGTTTTTGCGACAGACTGCTCGGACAGTTCGAGGCTTGTCGACGGCAACTCGCTGCTCGTTGCCGCAGCTCTGGAAAAGAATGCTCCTCACGTCCATACAACGGTCGAGGTGCTCGACCGCGACCACGTTCCGATGTTCAAGCACAGCAAAGTAGATGAGGTCGTTTTATCCGATGAGTTTGTCTCCCGTATGCTCGTCCGCTCTTCATTCCAAAAAGGCGTTTCCGGGTTATTCAATCAGCTCATCAGCCGGGAGTCCGGTTATGATCTGCGCCAGATTGAAAGAAAAGAAGAATGGAAGACATACCGCGATGTTGTCGAGGATGTCACGTCCCAAGGGGGCAATGTCATCGCCGTCGGAGAAAACATGGACATCTATAAACACTTGGATGAGCCGCTCCCTGAAGGGGCGCATATCCGTGTCGTCTGTGATAAACAGACGTATGATGCGCTCTGCTGATCCCTTAGAGTATTGAAAAATCCGGCTGGGTACGGGATAATGGTCCGGGTTTTTCCGTAAGAAAGGGGGGGGAGGAATGTTACCTGTACTAAACCATTCCGGTCTGATGGTCATGGTCGTTGTCCATCTGCTGGCAGCAGTCATTCTATTTGCTGTGTCGTATACATATGAAAAGTCAATCATTACCGATCGGAAAAACAAGTGGCTGTTTTTCATCATCAGTCTGATCTACAGCTGGATTGGGACAATGATTATTGTAGACAGCCTGTTTGATCTGCATAGAGACCATGAACTCTCTGTTTTTATTTACCGTAATAGTCTGGTGGTCTTATGGATCGGCTTTATTCTGGTACAGCTCCTCGTGTACAAATTTTTAAACCAGGTGGAAATCAGAGGGGAATAAATAGAAAAGGAGAGGGCCCGCGGGGCCCTCTCCTTTTCTATGATTCAGATCCGGTTTTTATAGGAGTGACTGTTCTCTCCAGCTCCTTTGTCACCTGATCCTTATATTTAGATTCCACTAGAATATAAAGGAAGTCTCCAGCTTTGATTTCTGTTTCACCATAAGGGGTGATGACCTGATTATCACGAATGATGGCATTAATGTTCGCATGGTTCGGGAAAGACAAGTCCCGCAGCCGGCTTCCCACCACTGCTGATTCCTGGCTTGTCTGATACTGGATCATTTCCACAGCCACCTTCCCCATCGATATCAGTTCGATGGAATGGTGCGGGGTATCTTTTTTCGGGCCGACAAGGTTTAAGCGGTCCGCCATCCATGAGATCGTCGAGCCTTGAATCAATGCTGACGTCAACACGATAAAGAAGACGATGTTGAATAAGGTCTGACTGTTGTTCAATCCATCTACGACCGGAAAAGTAGCGAGGACGATTGGAACGGCTCCCCGCAGTCCGGCCCATGAAATGAACAATTTTTCCTTGAACGTATAGTTGAGGCGGATCAAGGAAAGGAAGACAGCGGCCGGCCGCGCAACAAAGATGAGCAGCAGAGACAGGATGATGCCGTCATACATCACTTCGGATGAAAACAGCTGGTCCGGAAAGACGAGCAGCCCGAGGATGATGAACATGAGAATTTGTGCCATCCAGGCAAAGCCTTCATTAAATTGAAATATGGAATACCGGTATGTCAGTTCCCGGTTTCCAATAACAAGCGCGGCAATGTAAACGGCCAGGAAGCCGCTTCCGCCGACGAACGCGGTAATTCCGTAGGTCAAGAGCGCAAATGCAATCGATAAGATTGGATAAAGTGCACTTGATCCGAGTCGGATGCGGTTTATAGAGAAGGAGGCTGTCCAGCCGAACAGGACACCTAATACGAGCCCCAGGCCCATCTGAAGGAAAAATGTGGGGATGAGCATCCAGATGGAGCTGCCTTCATTGGAAATCAACTCGATGAAGGAAAGAGTTAAAAAGACCGCCATCGGGTCGTTGGTTCCGGATTCCGCTTCCAAGGTCGCTCCCATTTTCGCTTTGATGTTCCGTTCTTTTAACACAGAAAATACAGCGGCCGCATCGGTCGAACCGACAATGGCCCCAAGCAGCAGTCCCTCCATCAAGCTTAAGTCAAGCAGAAGAAAAGCAGCCGCTCCAATTAACGTCGATGTAAGGACAACGCCGATGGTAGCGAGAGACAACGAAGGGACGGCGACGGAGCGGACGGTCGCCCATTTCGTATGCAGTCCTCCTTCGAACAAAATCAGGACGAGGGCGAAGACCCCGAACAGCTGGGCCACTCCCGCATCATCGAAATAGATGATTCCAAGTCCGTCACTGCCGATGATCATTCCGACAATCATAAACAGAATCAACGCCGGCAGCCCCCAGCGGCTGGAAAATTTAGCAGCAATGATGCCGCTGAAAAGTAAAAACGCGGTAATAAGTACAAACGCATCCGTTCCAAAAGCTTCAATAAACATTCCATAACTCCCTTATTCAATGTGTAGATCAAGGACCATGCCTGAAACTTCAAGCATGGTCCCGCTTTTACAAACCTATGATCTGCTTCAGCTCTTTCGTATTGACCATGTCCCAGGAAAAACCGACCCACCAGGAGGACCAGTCCGCTCCGTTTAGAGCACCGAAGAGCCAGACAAAACCGAAAAAGCATAGATAAATAAATAGAACGACCACGGCATAAAGCCCTGTGTCTTTAAAATTTTTCAACGCGCTGTCTCCTTTATATGGAATCATGTGCATCCATGAAAAAAGGAGCGCTTATGTATAGGTTGAATTCGTATGCCTGGCAATGAGAAATCCTCTGTTTTCACCCTGCAAACCAAGCACCTGGTGCTCAAAAAGTCCACGGAATTGGACAAATGAGAAAAGGGAAGCGTGTATAAACATAGAAGATCCCAAGTCGTCCAGATCCGGGAGCAGAGGGAAGGATAGAGGCTGGAAAAATACGGATTCACTGTCCGACAGCTCAACAGATGACGCGATATTCAAATCGTCAGACCAGCTGTAGGAAAGCTCCTGAAATTTCCCATGCGGACTTAAAACCGCTGCAAATAACAGCATGCATCCTAAAATGAAGATAGAAAACAGGCGCATCCTTTCCCTCCTTCCAAACAGGTGATCTTTCTATTATATCAATCGATCCGGTCAAAGTCATGGAAGAAGAAACTGGGAAATTACTGACATGTTGAAACGTCTTTAACGTTCATTCGTATAGAAAGGCAGAGAAAAAATGTCCGGGGGGATCCGCATGTTAAGATGGATGATTTATTTGTTCCTGTTCGTCTTGAATGGAGCTTTTTTGCTTTCGGTTTTTAACGTATGGACGAACTTCACCGCGTTATGGGTGATGGTAATCTTCACAGGAATCTTTTTGGGAACATTCGAAGTGCTCCACAGGTTAGGGAAATTGACGGATGTGAAAAAGGGAGAGTCTTGAATGCGTCATTTACTGCCGGTGATTTTAGTTATGGTGGCTATAGGTCTTTTCATTAAAATTGTGAATATATTTCCGGTCGTTTACACCATATTTATTGGAGTAGGTTCAATTTTTTTCATGTGTGACGGTATCAAAGAATGGAAGGATCGTTCATTCATCACAGCAGCGAGTAAAATGGTGATGTCCGTGCTGATGTTCATGATGACGGTCACACGTGTTCTTTAAGAACGGTGGAAGTGGACAGGCATAGGGGTGATTCCTGATTTATATGGATGTTTAGGGCTGTCTGTGGTATAAAAGGACGGATAGGGAGAGATAAGAGGGGAGGAAGCCGCTGATTATGAAGCGGCTTTCTTTTTTTGTGAGTGTCGGAACCACCTGTCTCCGGTTTCATTGACAACGATGGAAAAGAGAATCAGGCCGATGCCTGTCCACTGAAGAATGGTCACCTGTTCCTTCAGCACCACCATAGCCGATACAATGGCCACCGGCAGTTCTACAGAGCTGAGAATGTTGGCCAGCCTTGCAGAAATGTGCGGGGCCCCTCCAGCGAAAAACAAGGGGGGAATCACGGCGCCAACCATCGCAATGCCGAGGCTGATCAGCCAAAGCTCTCCTTCCAAGACAGGAAACGTTGGAATGTCCCTGGAAAATACAATCAGTACGAGGAGGAGTGAACCTGTTATCATCCAAGAGCTGCGGAGCACGGAATTCACTTCCGGTGCGGCCTGTCCACTCGTATAAATAAACGCCGCATAGGAGAGTGCTGATAAAAGGCCGAGGATCACTCCGGCAGCAGGGAGCTCACCCATGCCCCCCGAAAGAACCTCGGACGCCAGGATGACCCCGGATAATGTAATCGCAAGGGAGACGAAGTGCACTTTTTCTGGTGATTTTTTTAAAAAGACCCATTCAATCAGCATTCCGATCCATACAAATTGAAAGAGCAGGACGATTGCCATGGAAGCGGGAATATACTGCATCGCTCCGTAATAAAAAATACTCGTTAAGCCTACGGACGACCCCGCGCCCATCACCTTGAGCCGGTCGCAATACTTCATATGCCGGATGTCCTTCCAATGCGGGAAAGACAACAGCCACAGTAGAACGAACGCTATGATCATCTGCGCGATGTTCAACTGCCCGAGCGAATACCCCTCAGCAAATCCGTGCTTCACAAAAATCGGTGTAAAACCGAAACTTGCCGCTCCGATAAATACCAACAAGGCTCCTTTCTTTTTCATACCGTCACCTTCTTTCTATATCCATCCTCCACTTTACCATGAACGAGGTAAGACGGCATCCGGGATAAATAGTTCTGTCCATGAATCTGCTGAATAAGATGAAAATGGGGATTTCTTGAAAGGGGAGTGGCACGATGTATTCAAATGAAAATCCGGATCAGCTGGCGTGGCAGGCAATGAAATATGATATGCTTTCAAATTATTACAAGTATATCGATCCGAACAAGGCTATCCACTATTACCATAAGCACCTGCAGTGCATGCAGCAGTGGGTGATGTGTGAACGTAGTGAAGGGATGGGCATGGGCGGAGGTGGCGGGGGTACAGCAAAAGTAAGAGTTCTTCATGCTTCACCGGATGCACCGAACGTAGATGTATATGTGAACGGTCAGAAAATATTGGAAAACGTCCCTTATAAGCAGCAGAGTGAGTATTTGGAAGTTCCTCAAGGACAGTACCGCATAGATATCTATGCCGCTGGTGATACTTCACAGCCTGTATTGACGCAGAACGTAGCTGTTGAAGCTGATCGTCAATATACGGTTGCTGCAGCTGGAAAAGTCAATCAGCTTCAGATCATCCCGGTCGTCGACAATGATCACACCGCGTACGGCAATGCCAAGGTCCGTTTCTGGCATCTTTCTCCAAACGCACCGGCTGTGGATGTAGCCGTCAAAGGCGGAGATGTCCTGTTTAGAAATGTCCCGTTCGGCCGGGCGACCCGCTATATCACGGTTCCACCGACAACAGCTGATTTAGAGGTCCGGGTAGCTGGAACGAACCAGGTGGTTCTCGAGGTGCCAGGGGTAACCTTGAATCCGAATGAAGCTTATACGGCTGTTGCGGTCGGGTTGGCTGGTGAGCAGCCGCCGCTCGAAGCGATTTTTCTGCAGCCATAAAAAAAGGAAGCGTTCATCAGGAACGCTTCCTTTTTTTATTCAGAAGCCTGGCCGGCTTTTTTCTTGCTGTAATGCTTCCTTGCTTTCATCCGGTTGCCGCACACGTCCATGGAACACCATTTACGCCGCCCTTTTTGATTTACGAACAATGCCAGGCAGTCATCGTTCTGGCATGCGGAAATCTTCTCCCAAATACCGGCTTCCTTATGATGGAGCATTTGATAGGCAAGGAGCGCCAGCAGCCCGTCCGCCCCCCCTTTTAAAGGTACCGGTACAAGCGCCCCCTGTTCGAAGATGAACTGCAGCGATCCTTTCGTCCATTCACTCAGCATGTGTGTGAATTCTTCTTCATTCTCTTTACTGTAAAAATATGAACGGCTTTGATCACGGAAATCGCGGATTTTCTTAGTGTGAAAGACTTCCTGTTTGAGAGCTTTCACCTGCTGATCTAAGAGGAGTCCGTGGTAAGACATGAGATCAAGCCATTGATACACCTCTGCTTCTGTCGTTAAATAATCATTCGCCTGATCCCAGTGGCTGTTTATCGTATTGAAAAAGTTAATAAATACATAAGAGGAAAATTGGGAAAGTGTCATCCGATCCTGCATCATAAAAACCTCCGAATCCTTTCTATTGACTTATAGTTTAACATACCTTAATATTCTAACCGTAATAAAAATATTTACAGGTTATAAAATAGCCGGCAAATGGAGGAATATATCATGGCAGTTACAAACGTAACCGATGCAAACTTTGCAAATGAAACCAAAGAAGGCCTTGTCCTTGCGGATCTTGGTGCCCCATGGTGCGGACCATGTAAAATGATCGCCCCTGTTCTTGAGGAACTGGATGCTGAAATGGGCGAACAAGCGAAAATCGTAAAACTGGATGTTGACCAAAACCCTGAAACTGCGCAGGAATATGGAGTAATGAGCATCCCGACACTTCTTTTCTTCAAAGACGGAGAGCTGGTTGACAAAAAAGTTGGCTTCAAGTCAAGAGAAGAACTTGCTGAAACATTGAATCAACACCAATAATGAGGAACGGAGGCTTCGGCCTCCGTTTTTTTATAGGAAAAATGGTGAAAAATTGATATATCGTGAAATTAATTGATATAGGCTGGAAAAAATCGATATATCACGAATTTAGTTGATATATTCTAATTAAAATTGATATATCCGGAAAAAGGCTGATAGACCCGCCTGACCGACCGATATCGGCTGCACCTACACGTCCGGCAAAAAGTTTTCGCTTTGACATCTTCCTGACTTATTTCTTTTTTATGATGAACATGTACCAAATACATGAAGTCTACAGGAGGACGTAAAGGCATGAAAAACGTACTTTCAAAAAAAGCGTTGACAGGGGCTCTTGCATTGGCGATTGCAATCCCGGGAATTTCTTATGCGGCGACGGATGCAGAAACAGATACTGGTTCAGAAGCCGCGCAGGAATCGGTGGAAAGCGGTGAAACGGAAATCCGCAGCCTGCTGCAGCAGTTCAAAAACGGGGAGCTGAGCGAAAATGAAGTTCTTGAAAAGCTGCAGGAACAGAAACGCTTCTTCTTCCAAAAAGGCGGCCACCACTTTGAGGACTTAGATGAAGAAACCAAAGAAAAGCTGGAAGAGATCAAGTCCAAGGTGGAAGCAGGCGAATGGACGAAGGAAGAAGCGAAAGCGGAGCTGGAGGAGCTCGGGATTGAGCAGCCCCGCCATCACGGTGGAAAAGGTCATCGCATCGGCGCAGACCTGACTGAGGAACAGCGCACCCAGTTGGATGAGATTCGTGAGCAGGTCGAAAGCGGTGAACTGACAGAGGAGGAAGCGCAGGCCCAGCTTGAGGAACTAGGCATTGAAATAAAGCCTCGCGGTCAGGACCCGGATACAGAGGAAAGTGAAGAAGCAGAAACTACGGCTTCCGCTGTATAATCTCTCTTACGAGTAAAGAAGGCTTTTCTCATAAAGCCTTCTTTTTTTTTATGATTTTTTCTCACCGGCCCTGGTTACCCTTTATAATGGAAGCAAAGGAGAGCTGAAACGATGAACAAAGTATTGATTGTAGAAGACGAACCGACCATTTCCCGTGTTCTACAAGCCTATTTATCCAAAAATGACATGATCACCGAACAGGCGTGGACGGGAAATGAAGCTATGGATAAATTTACAGCACAGCGCCCGGACCTCGTTCTGCTTGATGTCATGCTTCCGGACAAGGATGGATGGACGGTGCTGAAGGAAATCCGTGAAAAAAGTGCCTGCCCTGTCATCATGCTGACGGCGTTCGGGGAAATCGATCATAAACTGAAGGGATTTGAAACAGGAGCCGACGATTACATAGCTAAACCTTTCATCGGTGAAGAAGTTGTGGCACGAGTGAAAGCGGTCCTGAGCCGCCCTGTGGCAAGAGTGGAGGACCAGCTTCTCCGCATAGGATCACTGGTCGTCGATACGGCTGCTCATACCGTCTATAAAAATGGAGAGGAAATTGAACTGTCTCCAAAGGATGGGAAGCTGTTTATTTTTCTTACTCTGCATCCGAACCAGACCTTCACACGGGAGCAACTGCTCGACCAAATATGGGGTTACGACTATGAGGGGAGTGACCGGGCGGTGGATTTGTCGATCAAGCGGATCCGAAAGGTGCTGGGAAATTCAATGGAAGAGCCGTATGACATTAAAACACTGCGGGGATTGGGGTATCAGTGGAGTGTACAAACATGAGAAGCGTAAAACGATTTTTCATTACTGGTCCAGAAGGTACTTGGCTACGCTTCTCATCGGCTTGATTCTCATAGCCGCAGGGTCCGTCTGGTGGATCAAGAAGACGACGGTCGACCACAGGCTGAATCTCATGCACATTGTCGGACAGGAAATTGCCGATAGAATTGTGACGACAAACGGCCGGATTCTTTCAGGGCCGTTGTTTGAGGAGATTTTAAGAAACCGCGCAGGAGAATTGGATGTAAGTGAAACTCCGGCTGCGCTGATTGTCACCGACCAAGGGGAGATTCTCGTTACGAACCAGCGCGGAGGGCAGATCAGGAATGCCGGCGATTATGTTGATGAATCGTTGTATCAGACGACCGAGTCCGTGGTGTCCCTTGACCGGAATCAAAGGGCTTACGTGATCAGCGAGCCGATTGAAAGCGGAGATGAAACGCTCGGGTATGTCGTATTAGTGAATGATAAGGAAACCCTCAGCCGCCTGAATCAGGAATATGGATTACTGGCCCTGCTGCTCGGTGGTGTTGGTCTGCTCGGGTGGGGAGTCATCTATTATTTAACAAGACAGCTCTCCAAGCCGTTGAAAGAGACAGCCAGTGCAGCCCGAATGGTCAGTGAAGGCAGCTATGATATTCAAATGTCTTCGCCGCCGAAGGAAAAAGAGCTGGCCGAATTGATGGATTCCTTTACCGATATGGCCGCAAAGCTGAAGCAGCTGGAAGAGATGCGCACCGAACTCCTGGCGGGGGTGACTCACGACTTGAAAACCCCGGTCACTTCGATGAGTGGTCTGATCCAGGCGGTCAAGGATGAGATTGTTGAAGGGGACGAAGCAAAAGAATATCTTGATTTATCTCTGCAGGAAGTGGAACGCCTTCAAGTTATGATCCAGGATCTATTGAGCTTTAATACGTACGCCGCTGGTGCCCTGCCGATGTACAAAAAGCAACAGCCGCTTCGTCCGATTCTGACCCATTTCCAAAAACAGTGGCAGTCAGACCCGGATCACATACCCTTGGACGTGCAGTTCCCAGCGGAGGCTGTCACTCTTTCTGTTGATGATCACCGGCTGAAGCAGATCTTATTCAATCTTGTTCAAAATGCCGATCAAGCGGTCGAGGAAGGAAAAGTCACTATAGATGCCAGCCGGGACGAATCCAATCTGATTATGAAAATTTCCGATACCGGAACAGGCATTCCGGAAGACGAACAGGCGCTCATATTCGAACGTTTCTACCGAGGGAAAGACAAAAAATTGAAACAGAGAGGCCTCGGACTCGGTCTTCCTCTCAGCCGCATGCTCGTCGAGGCGCATGGCGGCCGTCTTGAGCTGACTGAATCATCGGAGAACGGTACGATTTTCACGCTGACGCTTCCTCTTTTGGAGGAGTAGGCGTACGGTTGTTTCCTATTTATATAAGACCAAGATAAACACCTGACATCCAAATGCTGTCAGGTGTTTGTTTTGTCGAAAGAAAGGGAAAGGATTGGTAACGTTCGAGGGGGGATAATTTTGGAAACCCGTATGTGGAACATTCATCGCTACAACGAACAATACGGGCAGGAGGAAGAAGACATCGTAGCTGTCGAATACCCGTTGACCATCGTTGTCAATGGAGAGGAATTCGCTACGATGGTCTGCACACCCATGGATATGGAAGACCTTGTCATTGGTTTTCTTGCTTCGGAAGGTGTCATTCTTACGTATAGGGAATTGACGAGCCTGACAATTGACGAGGAGCGTGGCTTTGCCTATGTGGAAACATCCCGGAGCGTTCCGTTTGTAAAAGAAGGGCAGAAACGCTGGCTTGGAAGCTGCTGTGGAAAAAGCCGCGCCTTTTACTTTCAAAGTGATGCGGCTACCGCCAAGACGGCCGTGGATACGACGTCGTTTTCTCCAGACGAGTGCTATCAGCTGATGGAATCCTTCCACCAGGAAGCAGGCATGTTCAAACAGACCGGAGGCGTCCATCAGGCTGCCATTGCTGGTGTTTCGGGCATTTTGAAGGCGTATACAGATATCGGCCGTCATAATGCTCTCGATAAATTATATGGGTGGATGCTTCGAAAGCAAGTAAGTCCAAAAGAAAAGATCGTTATTTTCAGTGGCCGGATTTCTTCGGAGGTCCTTTTGAAAGTATCCAAAATGCGGTTCGGCCTGCTTTTGTCAAAATCAGCCCCGACAGATCTGGCACTGCAGCTGGCTGATGATCTGAATATTACAGCCGCCGGGTTTGTCAGAGGTAATCGGATGAACGTCTACACCCATCCCGGCCGTGTAAAGGAAGAAAGTAAAGGAGGAGTCATGATTGAATGAACATACCGTCGTAAAAATAAACGGCACAGAATACCTCGCTGATCATCCGGACCAAACACTCATCCAATTAATGAATAAAGTCAATGAACAGGTGCCTCAGATCTGTTACAACGAATCTCTTGGACCGATCCAGACATGTGATTCCTGTATCGTTCAGGTCGACGGAGAGCTTGTCCGGGCGTGCGGGACCAAAGTCAAGGCGGGTATGAAAGTGCAGACGCAGCTTCCACATGTACATAAAGCGCAGAAGGAAGCTCTTGACCGTGTTCTGGAAAAACATGAACTGTACTGCACCGTCTGTGATTATAACAATGGATCGTGTGAAATCCACAATACGATGGCGGAATTCGGCATTGAGCACCAGGAACGTCCATTTCAGCCGACAAGCTATGAAAAGGACTACTCAGGAACGTTTTACCGTTACGATCCTGACCAGTGTATCCTGTGCGGCCGCTGTGTGGAAGTGTGTCAGGACGTTCAGGTAAATGAGACGCTGACGATAGACTGGGAGCGTCAGGAGCCGCGGGTCATCTGGGATAACGACGTTCCCATTGATCAGTCTTCCTGTGTCAACTGCGGGCAGTGTTCCACTGTCTGTCCGTGTAACGCCATGATGGAGGTCGGCATGGAGGGAGAGGCCGGATTTTTGACGGACACGGAGCCTGGAATCCTGAAATCGATGATCAATTTAACGAAGAAGGTGGAAACCGGTTACGGTCCATTGTTTGCTGTATCCGATTCTGAGGCAGCGATGCGTGAAGAAACGATCAAGAAGGAAAAAACCGTTTGTACCTACTGCGGTGTCGGGTGTTCCTTTGATGTATGGACGAAGGACCGGCAGATTCTCAAGGTAGAGCCAAGTGCCCAGTCACCGGCCAACGGCATATCCACATGTATCAAAGGGAAATTCGGCTGGGACTACGTGAATAGTGACGACCGTCTTCAGAAGCCGCTCGTCCGCCGCGGCGATCATTTTGAAGAGGTGGAATGGGACGAGGCGATGCAGTATGTGGTCGATCGTATGAAGAAAATCCTTGCTGAGAAAGGCCCGGATCATCTGGCCTTCATCGCATCCTCTAAAGCGACCAACGAGGAATCCTACCTGATGCAGAAGCTTGCCCGTCAGGTGATCGGGACGAACAACGTGGATAACTGTTCCCGCTACTGCCAGGCACCGGCAACAAAAGGGTTGTTCCGCACGGTGGGGTATGGCGGCGATTCCGGATCCATTGATGATCTGGGAGACAGTAAACTCGTCATTACTATCGGTTCCAACACAGCAGAATCCCACCCTGTTCTTGCTTCGCGCATCAAGCGTTCCCAGAAGCTGTTGGGACATAAGCTGTTCGTCTTTGACTTGAGAAAGCATGAAATGGCGAAGCGTGCCGATCGTTTTTATCAGCCGAAATCAGGCACCGATCTTGTCTGGCTTTCCGCTGTTACGAAATACATTCTTGACCAGGGCTGGGAGGATAAAAACTTCCTGAATGACTGGGTCAATGGCTTTGATGAATATCGGGAAAGCCTCGAGCCGTTTACGATGGCATATGCTTCGGACTTGACCGGCATCCCTCAGGAGGAACTGAAGCAGGTGGCGGAGGAAGTGGCCACATCCGAATCGGTAGCCATCTGCTGGGCGATGGGCGTGACACAGCATATGCTCGGAAGTGATACGAGTACAGCCATCAGTAACCTGCTGCTTATTACCGGAAACTACGGGAAGCCGGGTACAGGCGCTTATCCACTGCGCGGCCACAACAACGTACAGGGATGCAGTGATTTCGGAAGTATGCCGAACTTCTTCCCCGGGTATGAATCGACAGAGGACGATGAGGTCCGGGCCCGTTATGAAAAAGCGTGGGGGACGGAGCTGCCGAAAGAAACCGGCATGGATAACCACGAGATGATTGAAGCCATTCATGATGGCGAACTGTCCATGATGTATGTCATGGGTGAGGACACAGGAATTGTCGATGCCAATATCAATTATGTAACAGCCGCCTTTGAAAAACTCGATTTGTTCATCGTACAAGACTTGTTCCTGACGAAGACCGCTGAATATGCCGACGTTGTGCTTCCGGCCTCCCCGAGCCTTGAAAAGGACGGCACATTTACCAATACAGAGCGCCGGATACAACGTCTTTATAAGAGCTTTGATCCGTTGGAAGGTACAAAGCCGGACTGGGAAATCATTCAGCTGATGGCCGGGTATTTTGGTGTAGACTGGGGCTATGAGCATCCATCTGAAATCATGGCAGAAGCAGCAGGACTTGCTCCGTTGTTTGCAGGTGTTACGTATGAACGTCTGGAAGGGTATAATTCCCTGCAGTGGCCTGTAGCCGAAGACGGAACAGATGAACCACTTCTCTTTACGGAAGGATTCCCGTTTGAGGATAAAAAGGCAAAGCTTTATCCACTGACGTATGAGCTGATGTATGACACCAATGAAGAGTATGACCTTCATGTAAACAATGGCCGGCTGCTGGAGCATTTCCACGAAGGCAACATGACCTACCGAACATCGGGCATCCGGAGGAAAACGCCGAATGCCTTCATAGAAGTTTCTGAAGAGCTCGCCAAAGAGCGGGGGATTGAAGAAGGAGCGGAAGTGAAGCTGATTTCTGAATCAGGAGAAGCGACCGGGCAGGTGACGGTTACCGACCGTGTCCGCGGGAAAGAGATCTTCCTGCCGCTGAACAGCAATGGTAAATCAGCCATCAACTATCTGACTGATAACCGGGTTGATAAAGATACTGACACACCGGCTTATAAGGAAATTGCTGTGAAAATGAAAGTGCTCAAAAAGAAAGGGAAGTCGCCGATTCCGAAAAATAACCACCGGAATGGAAATCCGGTGCCGCAGATCAGTGTGAAGGTCCAGAAAAAATGGCAGCGGGAAGATTATACATTCCCAGGCAAGGGGGCTCATTAATGGCACGGGCGATCACCGATATTAAACGATTTGAGAAATCGCGGGAAGAAGTCATTGAGGAAAATGTCCAGGAAGTAAAAGAGGCGGTGGCAGACAACAAGGAGGCGATCCTGCAAGGCATCGAACTGCTCAGCGCCCTTCAAAAAGAAGGGACGCTTGAAACGCTGTCGGCTTTTGTGAAAGCGAAGGATGAAACCCTCGCCAATGTTGTCAGGGAAATAGATAAGGAACAATATACACCCCTGTTGAACAATCTTCCTGAGCTCGTTTTCCTGCTTGGCGATTTGAACGTCAGCGGAATCCGGAACTTGAGCAGCCGCCTGAACAATGGTCTGGAGCGTATGGAGGATGAAGGAACGACGAAAAAAATGAACATGCTTGATTTTGCCAAAGTATTGAAAGATCCGGAGATCAACCGGAGCCTGACGATGCTGATGTCCTTTCTGAAAGGAATGGGACAGAAATAGCAGTACAGACAAAAGCCTGAGCCGGAATCTGGTTCAGGCTTCTTTGTGCAGACTATGCACCAGGAGGATTTCACAAAGCGGAAGTAGAAGAACAGAGAGAGACACGGAGAGGAGTGAACACTTTGAATTCCAGCATTGCTATTGTTACCGGAGTGGGAAGGGAAAAAGGCATCGGTACGGCGGTATGTCACGCACTGGCATCGGCAGGAGCGGATATTTTCTTCACTTATTGGTCGGCTTATGACCGATCGATGCCTTTCTATGACAAAGATAAAGATGAAGGATGGCCGGAAAAACTGGAAGCGCAGATTCAGAAATCCGGCGTCCGTTGTGCGTCACTGGAGCTGGATTTATCGAAAAAAGAAGCCCCGGAAAAATTGCTCGATGTGGTGGAAGAACGCCTTGGTAGTCCTTCCATTCTTATAAACAATGCGACGTATTCGGTTGACGTAGACGTTACATCTATGGATGCGGAAGTTCTTGATGCCCATTACGAGGTGAATGTCAGAGGTACGCTTTTGTTAACGACGGCTTTTGCAAGAAGAATCAAAGGCAGACACGGAGGAAGAGTGATTCATATGGTTTCCGGACAAGACAAATCACCGGAACCGGGAAACCTTGCCTATGTAACTACGAAAGGTGCGGTCTCGGCTTTTACAAAGTCAGCAGCGATTGAATTGGCGCCACTGCATATCACTGTTAATGCTGTCGATCCAGGGCCGACAAACACGGGGTGGATGACCCGGGAGCTGGAAGATGAACTGAAACCGAGATTTCCCATGGGACGGATCGGTGAACCCGAGGACGCTGCCCGCCTGATCTGCTTTCTTGCTGGAGAAGACGCTGGGTGGGTGACGGGTCAGATTATCCATTCAGATGGAGGCTTCCTATCATAAAAAAACTCCATGGCTATCTAGTTGGGACGGTCGCTTCTTTTTTAGGAAAGAGGTACCGTTTCTTTTACATAATCCCGTGACATCGAAATGAACTCCCGGGCTGAAAAGGCGAGGTACTTATTCTTTTTCCATACGAGCCCCAATTCCAGACGGAGGTTGGGATGGGAGAGAGGAAGAACAGCGATATTTTTATCAGCCGCTTCCCGGGCAATATGACTCGGAAGCAGAGCTGCGCCGACTTTTGCCTCCACCATCTCAATCATAAAGTCCCTGTGGGAGCTGTGGCAGACGATATTCGGGTGAAATCCTGATGCCCGGCACTCTTCAATGATGCGGTCGTGAAGGGTGAAATCCTCCCGGTATAGAATGAAAGATTCATCCCGGAGCTCACTGAGATGGACGGTTTTCTTATCAGCTGTAGCTGTATCTTTATGGACGAGAAGCATCAAAGGGTCATCCACCACCTTCAACGTATGAAACTGCGACGATTCGACAGGGAGATTGCATACGAGTCCAAAATCCAGAGAACCGTCTTCAACGCCCTGCTTGATCATCTTCGATCCGACTTCACTTAGGAGAATGTCCACTTCGGGATATTTGTCACGGTAATAACGGATGATTTTTGAGAAGAAGGCAGCTCCGGTAATCGGAGGAATACCGATCCGGATCTTTCCTTTTTTTACGTTCGTAATATCATCAAGCTCTGCCGTTAAGTTATGAAAGGCATCCAGGACCTGGATCGCATTAGCGAGAACCGCTTCCCCGGCATCAGTCAGCTGCAGAACCTTGGACCTGTAAAACAGCGGCACACCAAGCTCTGTCTCCAGCTGCTTGACCGTTTTGCTTAACGAAGGCTGAGACACGTGCAGGGTAGCAGCGGCTTTCGTAAAGCTCATTTGTTTAGCCACTTCAGCAAAGTATTCCAAATGGCGGATATCCATATCCATCCCCCCTGTAAAAAAATAGGTGCTTCGAATGTCCTGGTATAACTAAATGGAATAATAGTGATTCCAAATATGTATTTTAGATATGTTCATTTCTATTATATGATAGAAAGCAACCAATAGATAGAAATTTCCGACAATTATTGGAAGCGTTTTCCGTCGGATGTTCTTTCAATTTACGAAGGAGGAATAAAGAATGCAGGATTATGTAAAAGTGGGGAACATTCAAGTCGCTCCTGTCCTTTATGAATTTATTAATAAACAAGCGTTGCCGGACAGCGGCATCTCCAGTGATGACTTCTGGGCCGGCCTTGAAGCCATCCTGCACCATCTCGCTCCAAAAAATAAGCAGCTGCTCGAAATCCGTGATGAGATGCAGAAAAAAATTGATGATTGGCATCTCAACCATGATTTGTCCAACAAAGAAGCCTATACGTCGTTTTTAAAGGAATTGGATTACATTGAACCGGAAGTCGAGGACTATTCTATTTCCACAGAAAATATTGATGATGAAATCTCCCGCCAGGCAGGTCCTCAGCTTGTTGTACCTGTGAACAATGCCCGGTATGCCATTAATGCTGCCAATGCCCGGTGGGGAAGCTTGTATGATGCCTTATATGGGACGGATGTGATCAGTGAAGCAGATGGAGCCGAACCTAAAGGAGACTACAATCCCGTCCGCGGCGAAAAGGTCATCACTTATGCGAAATCGTTTCTTGACCGTACGTTCCCTCTTGCTGATGGCTCACATGAAGACGTGGAAGGCTACAGCATTTTTGATGGCCGCTTGAAAGTAAAAACGTCATCGGAGCCGACGGAGTTGAAATATCCGGAGCAGCTGGCCGGATTTACTGGAGGCCCTGATGCACCGGCGGGTGTTCTGCTTGTGAACAATGGTCTTCATGTCGAGATTCAAATCAACCGTAATGATCCGATCGGCCAGACGGACAAGGGTGGTGTAAAAGATGTGCTTGTCGAATCAGCAGTGACGACAATTATGGATTTTGAAGACTCTGTCACGGCCGTGGACGCGGACGATAAGGTCGAAGTTTATCAAAATTACCTCGGTCTGTTAAAAGGAGATCTTTCTGTCACTTTTCAAAAAGGAGACCGTGAGATCAAGAGGGAACTGAACCCGGACCGGACGTATACGACTCCGGACGGAAGTTCCCTGATCCTATCCGGGCGCTCTCTTATGTTTGCTAGGAATGTCGGACATCTCATGACTACAGATGCGGTTCTTGATCAGAACGGGGAGGAAGTACCCGAAGGGATTCTGGATACCGTTGTCACCGGCCTCCTGGCAAAGCATGATCTGTTAAAAAATGGACCATATCAAAACTCGGCCAAGGGCTCTGTGTATATTGTGAAACCGAAGATGCATGGTTCCAAAGAAGTGGCCTTTGCAAACGAGTTATTCAACCGGACAGAACAGCTTCTCGGTTATGAAACGAACACATTGAAAATCGGCGTTATGGATGAAGAACGCCGCACAACTTTGAATTTGAAGGCATGTATAAATGAAGTGAAAGAGCGCATCGCATTTATTAATACCGGATTTCTTGACCGGACCGGCGATGAAATCCACACATCTATGGAAGCGGGGCCGGTCATCCGCAAAAATGATATGAAAGATTCCGCATGGCTTCAAGGTTATGAAAAATCGAACGTCCTTGTCGGTGTCCATGCCGGATTCCGCGGCCGGGCGCAGATTGGAAAAGGAATGTGGGCGATGCCGGATCGTATGGCAGAGATGATTGCTGTGAAGGACGGCCAGTTGAAGGCGGGGGCGAACACAGCTTGGGTCCCTTCCCCGACAGCGGCAACCCTTCATGCCCTTCACTACCATGAAGTGGATACAGCTGATGTTCAAAAAGAAATTTCCGGAGACCCTTCCGTTCTTCAGCAGGACATTTTGAAGGTTCCTGTAGCAAAAGACAGAGACTGGAGGGAAGAGGATATCCAGCATGAACTGGATAACAATGCCCAGGGAATTCTTGGCTATGTGGTCCGATGGGTGGAGCATGGTGTCGGCTGTTCTAAAGTCCCGAACATCGACGACGTTGAATTGATGGAAGACCGGGCGACGCTCCGGATTTCGAGCCAGCATATGGCGAACTGGCTTCATCATGGTATCGTGCAGGAAGAGCAGGTGATGGAAACGTTGAAGCGGATGGCGAAGGTCGTGGATGAACAGAATGCAGACGACCCTGATTACAAAGCGATGTCTCAAAACTTTGAACAAAGTGTGGCTTTCCAGGCTGCCTGTGACCTTGTATTCAAAGGAAAAGAACAGCCGAACGGCTATACCGAACCGATTCTTCACAGGCGCCGGCGTGAAGCGAAACAGAAACAGTATGCCAGCCATTAAGGAAAGGGAGCCGGAATTCCGGCTCCTGTTCTCTTTCTGGAAAGGCATGGGGGAAATCAGAAGGGAGGACCAAGATGGATACACAGGAACATGTAGAGCTTCATGATCTTTATGGGAATAGAGGCAGCGAATGGCACGAACCTGTCAGTGAAGAAGAAATCTGCGAACGGTTGAAGCGGGCCCATGAAGAAGGTCGGAAGGTTGCCATTGAATCGGGAGGGACAAAGCGCGGGTATGGTGGAGCGAGGGGAGAATACGACTGCACACTATCCTTGAAGAAGTATAAAGGAATTGTAGAACATAACGCCGGAGATATGACGATAACCGTGAAACCCGGGACGACCATAGCGGAACTGCAGCGCTTTTTGCAGGAGTACGGCCAGCAGGTGTCGCTTGATCCGCACTGGCCGGAGCAGGCAACGATCGGCGGGGTGATTTCTGCCAATGAAAGTGGACCGAAGCGGTTGGCTTACGGGTCTGCCCGTGATCTCGTCATCGGCCTCCGTATCGTCTACCCCGATGGAAGGATCATCCGCACAGGCGGGAAGGTCGTAAAAAATGTTGCTGGGTATGACATGAATAAACTGTTTATTGGTGCAATGGGGACGCTGGGTGTGATCAGTGAAATTACGATGAAACTGCGCCCTGCTCCTAAATATGAAAGCCTCGCCCTCGTGTCTGTACCGGAGGGAGAGGAAGAAAAGCTCCGCCTTCTGGCCGTGGAAATCCAGGATGCCATGATCGAGCCCGTAACACTTGAAATCCTAAACCCGGCGTTGGCGGAAAAGCTGACAGGGACCCGGGCCTTTACCCTTCTTATCGGTTTTGAGGATGTGGAGCGTTCCGTGAAGGAGCAGGAGGGATGGATGATCCATCACAAACCGGAGAATGCGGTTCTGGAGATCCTGCATGAGGAAGAAGCCAGGAAGTTCTGGGAGCGCTTTGGCGTCACCGTGCCGAACGCTCACACAAAGGAAAAAGATCTGTGTGCCGTTTTGAAGGCAGGGACAAAGAATATGGATGTGTTCACGATGATGACCACGGCTCTTGACCTCGGTATCAGTCACCTTGTCGATATTGAAGCCCATGGAGGTCTCGGTCATGGAATAAGTGAATATGTTGTCCGAGGTCAGCAAGATAATGTAATCGCTGTCATTGAGGGGTTGAGAGCAGCGGCCGAACAAAAAGGGGGGTACATCGTCATTAAACAGCTGCCTTTTCATTTGAGGAAGAAGGTGGATGTTTGGGGGAGAAATCCGGGGCACTTTTCCTTGATGGAAGGAATTAAAAAAGCGGTCGATCCTTATGGTGTGTGTAATCTCCAGCGTTACATAGGAGGGATTTAACTTGCTGAAAGAACTCGTGAAAAAGAAAGACGCTTCTCTTCCCTGTGAAGAAAATACGCTCAGTAATTACTTTGCAAAAGACCATCCCGATGAAGCGAAGTGGGCGGATTGTGTGCACTGCGGGATGTGTCTGGAAGCCTGCCCGACGTATTTGGAAACAGGTCAGGAGCAGCATTCTCCCAGGGGACGTGTCCATTTAATCAAGTCTGTAGCAGAAGGGAAATTGAACGTGAACGAAGCTTTTGCTGATCCCGTTTTTCAATGTCTGGACTGCCGGGCATGCACGACAGCCTGTCCGGCTGATGTCGATGTCGGGGGGCTGATTGAGGAAGCACGGGGACAGGTGCGTCAGGCGGTGCCGCTTCGTGGATGGAAAGGAGCAGCGGGAAGCTTTTTCCTAAAACGGCTGTTCCCCCATCCGAACCGTATGCAGACGGTGAGCGGATTGTTAAAGCTGTATCAGCAGAGTGGTATGCAGAAGGTAATGCGCCGTTCCGGGGCGATGAAGGTGATGCCGGATCACCTGGCAGGAATGGAAGCGATTATGCCGGAAATGAAAGCTTCTGTGCAGAAAACGTATAAAAACGTAGACGTCATTCCCGCTAAAGGGGCAGTCAAGGCAAGAGTGGCTATGCTGACCGGTTGTATTATGGATGTCATGTTCGGGGATATCAATGAATCGACCATCCATGTCCTTACTTACAATGGGAATGAAGTGACCCTTCCGAAACAACAGACGTGCTGCGGGGCACTCCACGTGCACGCCGGCGATCGTGATACGGGGCGGAAACTTGCCAAACAAAATATCGAAGCGTTCGAAGATGCCGGCAAAGTGATTGTCAATGCCGCCGGGTGCGGGTGTGCCCTGAAAGAATACCCGGAGCTTTTCAAGGATGATCCGGAGTGGCGCGACCGGGCTGAAAAATTCGCGGCAAAAGTGGAGGACGTTTCCAAGTACTTATATGACACAGGTTACGTGAAGCCGGAAAGTCCAATCCACAAAAGCATTACCTATCATGATGCCTGCCACCTGGCTCACGGGCAGGGTGTGCGCCACGAACCCAGGCAGATGCTGCAGGATATCCCCGGGGTTGAGTATAAAGAGATGAAAAATGCAGACACCTGTTGTGGAAGTGCCGGAATTTATAACCTGACCAACCCGGAAATGGCGGGTGCCGTGCTCGACCGGAAAATGGGGGACGTCCCAGAAGATGTGGAGATGATTTCGATGGGAAATCCAGGCTGCATGCTTCAAATGGCGATGGGTGTTCAAAAATACGGACGGCGCAGTGAAATCGTCCATACGATCCAGCTGCTGGACTGGGCGTATCAAAAGGATGAGCAGGCGGCCGGAAAGAAAGGGTGAGGACAAATGTTGAAAAGAAAAAAGCAGAACAAAGTGGACCCTCATATCCGCAGCTTGATAAAAATTGTCGGGGAGAGTGAAATTCTTTATAAGCCTGAAGATTTGATTTCTTACGACTGTGATGGATTCACCGTTCATAAAGCTCTTCCAAAAGCGGTCGTGTTTCCGAAAAATACAGAAGAAGTAGCGGCCCTCGTCCGGTACTGCCATATGAATCACCTGCCGTTCCTCGCCCGCGGCGCCGGTACCGGTTTGAGCGGCGGGGCCATTCCGCTGAATGAGGAGATCATTATTAGTCTTGTAAAGATGAAGCAGCTGTTATATGTGGACTATGAAAACCGTCAGGCGGTTGTGCAGCCGGGCTACGTCAACTTAAAGCTCACCAATTCCATATCGGATAAGGGGTACTATTATGCCCCGGATCCTTCAAGTCAGTATGTGTGTACCATTGGAGGAAACGTAGCGGAAAATGCCGGCGGGGCTCATTGTCTGAAATACGGGGTGACCACCAACCATATTCTCGGACTGGAAGTCGTCCTGCCTCATGGAGAGGTCATCGAAATCGGCGGTGAGGGTGCTCCAGACAGTCCCGGCTATGATCTGATGGGGCTTTTGACCGGTTCTGAAGGTACACTTGGCATTGTTACGAAAATCACTGTCCGGATCCTTAAGAGTCCTCAGGGGAAAAAGACGGTTCTTGCTTATTTCGATGATGTAGAGGAGGGGAGCCGGGCGGTTTCGGAAATTATCGCTGCCGGCATTGTCCCTGCAGCCCTTGAAATGATGGACAAAACAGCTATTGAAGGAGTGGAGGCAGGGACATTTCCCGTCGGGCACCCGCCGGATATAGAAGCTTTCCTTCTGATAGAGGTAGATGGTATCATGGCCGGTTTAGAAGAGCAGATCGAACAGATTCTCGAAGTCTGTAAAAGCTGGAATGTACGGGAGGTGAAAGTAGCGAAAAGTGAAGAAGAACGGTCCCGCTGGTGGGCCAACCGCAAAACCGGATTCGGAGCGATGGGGGCGATATCCCCGGATTACCTCGTTCAGGACGGGGTGATCCCCAGAAGCCGTCTGCCGGAGGTGCTGAAGGAAATTGATAGGATTAGTGCAGAGTCAGGTCTGCGGATTGCGAACATCTTTCATGCTGGAGACGGCAACCTGCACCCGCTGATCCTTTTTGATTCCAGAATTCCCGGAGAAACCGAAAAAGCTCTTCAGGCAGGAACCGCCTGCTTGAAAGCCTGTGCGGATGTAGGAGGTTCGATTACCGGGGAGCATGGAGTCGGGATTGAGAAAAAAGAAGAGATGCGCTTCATTTTTACAGAAGAAGAAATTGAAGCTCAGTTGGATATCCGTGATGTCTTCAACCCTTATGATCTACTTAACCAGGGCAAGCTGTTCCCTAAGCCGAGCCGTTGCATGGATGTCAAAAAAATCGTCAAAGACACGGTGGCTGTTCAATCTTAAAAGGGAGGGTATCATAATGAAATTTGTACGCGTATCCTATGCGGGTCAGAATTATGAAGCAACCATACATGGAGATGATGTCAGTTTTATAGAAGGAGATAAATATGGAAGCTGGCGATACACTGGTGAGGTGCGTCCGCTTGATCAAGTACGCCTGCTTGCTCCAGTGGAACCAAAGAAGGTGATCGGTATCGGGGCCAACTATGTAGCGGGAGTAGAAGAGCGCCCGGAGAAGATCCCTGATCTTCCTGTTTTCTTTCTGAAGCCTTCTTCTTCTGTCATTGGTCCGGAGCAGGACATAGAAATCCCTGAACCGATCGAAGAAGTGAAATTCGAGTCTGAACTGGCTGTTGTCATTGGGAAGGAAGCAAAGAATATAGCTGAGACGGATGTATATGATTACATTTTCGGCTATACAATCGGTAATGATGTGACCGCTCCACAGTTTTTTCATGAGGATGGACATTGGACCGTTGGAAAAGCTTTTGATACATTCACACCACTTGGTCCGGTCGTGGAAACCGATATCCGACCCGAGGAAGTTTTCGTCAAAGCGGATATCAATGGGGTGGAGACGCAGAACAGTCCGACAAGCTTGATGATTGTCCCGCTTGCTCCAATGATCGCTTATTTATCAAAGGTGATGACGCTTCATCCCGGAGATGTCATTTTAACAGGAAGTCCGCTTGGAGCCCATTTCGTGAAGGACCAGGATATCATTGAGTGTAGAATCGATGATATAGGGGTGTTAAGAAATAAAGCTGTCCGATCTTCTGTTTCCATCGAATCATAGAGGTGTATTTCTGGGACCTGTCCTGTGAAAAAGAAACGGTATTCATAGGGCAGGTTTTGTCGTTATTTGTATATTTAACAAAATTTTCTAAATTTTATTGAAACTATCATCAGGTGACCTTATAATGTTTAAAGGAAGCGCTTACAGCAAGGGGATTCAACAATGGAATAGGATTAAAAAAGATGGAGGGTGAACAATGAACACCGGAATGTTAGCACTCTTATCACTGCTGCCGATTGTTGCTGTTGGAATATTTCTCGTTGGTCTCCGATGGCCGGCGAGCCGGGCCATGCCGATCTCGTACATAGTTGCTGTTCTGCTCGCTTTATTTGTTTGGAAAGTACCCGGTGCTGTCGTCGCCGCCGCTTCTGTCAATGGTCTTGTCGTCGCCGCTACACTGCTTTACATTATCTTTGGTGCCATCCTACTATTAAATACTCTGCAGGAAAGCGGCGGCTTGAAAACCATCCGGCAGGGGTTTGTCGACATTTCACCCGACCGTAGAATCCAGGTGATCATTATCGCGTGGCTGTTCGGGGCCTTTATCGAAGGATCGGCCGGATTCGGGACGCCGGCGGCTGTGGCCGTTCCGTTACTGGTAGGACTCGGCTTTCCAGCAATGGCTGCTGTTATCGCCGGGATGGTCATTCAAAGCACCCCGGTATCCTTCGGCGCTGTTGGAACGCCTATTCTTGTGGGCGTCCAGACCGGCTTATCTGCAGATGCCTCGATTTCATCCAACTTCCTTTCCATGGTTACGATGATCGGAGGTCGTGCAGCCATCCTTCATGCCGTTGTTGGTACGTTGATTCCTCTTTTTGTGGTCGCATTCATGACTCGGTTCTTTGGGGAAAATAAATCCTTCAGTGAAGGCATCCGTGTCTGGAAGTTTGCATTATTTGCTGCTTTTGCCATGACCATTCCGTATACCATCGTTGCGAACCTTCTCGGACCTGAATTTCCTTCTATGATCGGCGGATTGGTTGGACTGGCCATTGTCGTTCCAGCTGCCAAAAAAGGATTTCTCATTCCTAAGGAAGAAAAGCATTGGGATTTCCCTGAAGCATCCAAATGGGATGCATCCTGGACGGGAAGAATTGAAATTAAGGACATTGCGCATCAAAGTGGGCGGATTTCCATGATCAGGGCCTGGATGCCGTATATCCTAGTCGGTGCCTTTCTCGTACTGACACGTTTGAAATCCCTGCCGGTGCTGGACTGGGTGCAGTCATGGACAGTCACGTTCCCGAATTTATTAGGGACTGACATCTCCTCTAGTTTTCAACCTTTGTACCTGCCTGGAACAATATTCGTTCTTGTCTCTCTGATTACGTTTTTCATTCATCAAATGAATGGATCAGCCTATAAAAAGGCCTGGGCCCATTCGGGTAAAACGATGATCCCAGCATCAGCTGCCCTGCTGTTTACAGTCCCGATGGTACAAGTTTTCTTAAATTCAGGCGGTGGTGCTGCAGGGTTTGGAAGTATGCCGATAGAACTGGCGAACGGTGTGGCTGGTCTCGCCGGGGATTACTGGCCGCTGATGTCCTCTTTCGTTGGTGGTCTAGGGGCGTTTATAGCTGGAAGTAACACCATCAGTAACATGATGTTTTCGCTTTTCCAATACGATGTCGGCTCCCAGATCGGTGTTGATGCTTCCTGGATTGTGGCGCTGCAGGCCGTAGGGGGAGCCGCCGGAAATATGATCTGCGTTCACAACGTTGTCGCGGCCTGTGCGGTCGTCGGCCTGGTTGGTAAAGAAGGGGACATTATCAGAAAAACTATTTTTCCGTTCCTGTATTATGCAGCCTCTGCAGGAGCGCTCGGATATTCCATCGTCTGGACAGCTGAAAAAGGGGTCTTCAATCTCGGCTCTGTTTTAGCTGCCATAATTACGACCGCGGCCGTCTATGTGATCGCCACCAATCATAAACGGCTTCCGGACAGCCGGCTTCGTAACCAGAAAAACGTACGTGCAGCCAAATAAAAACACGCTTGGGACGCAGCCTGCGTCCCAAGCGTGTTTTTTTAAATATCGATGAAGAACCAAATGACCATGATTAATGTGATGACAATTTTAGCGGCGGTACCACTAAGGAAGCCGAATAAAGAGCCTATAGCGGCCTTGAACGCATCCTGGCTTTCCCTCTTTTGAACAAGTTCTACAATGATGACAAGAACAAAAGGGACCACCAAAATCCCGAATGGCGGGATAATAAACGAACCGATAATGACTCCGATGGCCGCTGCCCGCTCGCCCCATTTGCTTCCCCCATACCGTTTCACAAAATAACTATTGGCGATGATATCGGATATGATAAGCAGAATCGTAAGCACAACCGCACCGATCCAGAAAAAGACCGACAGTTCGTTCCCATCTACAAAAAAGAAATAGATCAGGAAACCAATCCATAAAACCAATGGTCCCGGAATGATCGGGAATATGACACTGGCAAAACTTGCCACGAAACTTGCAATAATGAATACCCAAATTAAAATGTCCATTGTTCCATCCTCCTCATTTACACTACGCTTCTATTACGATTCACAACAAAAAAGGTTTCTAAACTTTTCTTTCTTCCTTAAATGCTTAGAGTTTGCATAAAAGAGAAAAATAGGCACTCATCACCGTTCACAGATCATTTATTTTGTCCATTGGGGAACTGCCCCCCAATTTTATGTGCAGGTCACGTTCCGCTTATCGGTGGATGCTTGCCGCGGGCACGGCCTCAGCTAACTTGGTCAAGAAGGTCACTTGACCAAGTGGATCTTCGGCTCGCGCTGTTCCCGCAGGCGTCACCACCGAACGCTCCACGATACCTCCTCAAATAACTAACAAAAAGAGGGCACTCCTGGTTTCGAAGAAGTCTGTATTCTTCTAACAGCAGAATCCACTGAGAGGATTGATTAATCATTGAATTCCCGCCGATTTTTACGGATGTTTACATTGGAAATGTTCTTTTGTTCATCGAAAGTGATAGCCATAGGCTCCGTCAATGTGGTTTTTGTAGGGAAGTTTGGAGCTCCAGCAGATTTAAAAAGAGCTTGTAGAAAATAGAAACCTCTCTACAAGCTGAAAAGCGAACCCTTTTGAGGGTCCGCTTTTAGGATTTTTATTTTAGTCCTAATTCCTGGCGGTCGGGTGGAGCCATGAATTCAGGACCGACTGGGTCGTTGACATGCTTTAATAGAATCTCATCAATATCATGCATCGTCTGCTCGTCAATCTGGAAGTCACTGATACCTTGGACAGGATTGAGCTGGTCGGGACGACGTCCGCCCATAAGAGCAATACCGGAGCCGGGCTGGTCAAGCACCCAGCGCACGGCAAGCTGAAGAACCGATTTCCCGAATCGTTTCTCAGCAAGCTGTTCCAGTTCCTGTACAGCGTTTAAATACTGCTTGAACCGCGGCTGGTTGAATTTCGGATCATTGTTTCTCAAATCATCGCCTTCAAATTCCCGATCGGTGGACATTTTCCCGGAAAGGAGTCCGCGGCAAAGGGAACCGTAGGAGATCGTTGTGATTTCATGGTCCTGCACGTATGGCAGTGTTTTGGATTCAATATCCCGTTCAAATAAATTATAAGGTGGCTGGAGCGTGTGAAGCGGTGCAGCTTCACGGAAAATATCCATCTGCTCCGGCGTGAAATTACTCACTCCGATCGCACGGATTTTTCCCTGCTTATGCAGGTAGGCAAGCGCTTCAGCGGTCTCATGGATCGGTGTGACCGGGTCCGGCCAGTGCACCTGATAAATATCGATGTAATCTGTCTGCAGGCGTCGGAGGGAATCTTCCACTTCTTGGTGGATCCGCTCTTTGCTCGCATTACGGAAGACCGTTTCTTCATCTTTCCAGTCCATAGCCACCTTCGTAGCTAAAAGAAGGTCTTCGCGGCGCCCATACTGGCGGACAGCTTCTCCGACAATTTCCTCTGATTTACCAAACCCATATACAGGGGCTGTATCAATTAAGTTAATGCCTTGATCGAGAGCGGCATGAATCGTTTGGATGGATTCCTTTTCATCTGTGCCGCCCCACATCCAGCCGCCGATGGCCCATGTGCCGAGGCCGATGCGGCTGGCTTCCATTGATGTATTACTAATTCTTACTTTTTCCATTATTTCTTCACCTCCACAATCAAACACATTATGGTCTGTACCCGGTTTTTGCAGAAGTTAACCACTCCCGTATGTAACTTTTCCAGACGAACCTACCCACTTCCCAGATGGCAGGTTATAATAATGGTAATGACGAAAGGGGCTGGGGGAGTGGAAACAGCGGGAAAGTTTCATGCAGAAAAACTAAAGCATCGGAAAAAATGGAAGAGGCCTGTATTTTGGACGCTTTGAATTACAATTTTTTTAATGGTTGCTGCAGTTATTTTTGTAAACGCTTTCACTTTAAGGAGCCTTCCTGAAACAGAAGGCGAAATTCCGCTGCAGGGGTTAACCGGACAAGTTGAGGTGCTGCGTGATGAAAATGGTGTGCCTCATATTGAAGCTGAAAGCTTGGATGATTTATTCATGGCCCAGGGCTATGTTCAGGCGCAGGACCGGATGTTCCAGATGGAGCTGGCCCGCAGGCAGGCGTCCGGCCGGTTGAGTGAAGTGGTTGGGGAAGCAGCCCTTGAACAGGACCGGTATTTCCGGACATTAGGACTTAGACGGGCGGCGGAGAAATCGCTGGCTGTTTATCCAGAGGAGACGATGGAACTGTTGCAGGCTTTCGCAGACGGAGTGAACGCTTATATGGAATCAGAGCCGCTCTCACCTGAATTCGCCATGATGGCCATTGATCCTGAGCCCTGGACACCGCTCGATTCATTAACAATTGGAAAATACATGGCTTTTGACCTGGGCGGACACTGGGAACGCCAGGCATTCAATTACTATATACTGGATAACTTTCCTGAAGAGGAAGCGTATGAATTGTTTCCCGCTTATCCGGAAAGAGCTCCGACCGTATTAGCGGATGCTGAAGGGCTTGACGTGGAAGAAAGTCTGGCTCATGCGGTTATTCCACACGAATTCAATGGCAGTAATAACTGGGTGGTCAGTGGCAGCCGGACGGCTTCCGGTTCGCCGATGCTGGCTGATGATCCCCATCTCGGGATGGCCACCCCGTCCATCTGGTATCAGATGGATTTGAGGGCGGGGGATTATCAGGTTTCCGGTGTCATTTTTGCCGGCATCCCGGGGATCATCCTCGGCCACAACAAATCGGCAGCCTGGGGGGTGACGAACGTCGGTCCGGATGTGCAGCAGTTGTACATGGAAAAAAGAAACCCGGATAATCCAGAGGAATTCTTATATGAAGGCCGGTGGGAGCAGGCGGATGTTATCGAAGAAACCATTGAGGTGAAAGATGGCAGCGATGTTCAGATGGATGTACTGGAGACAAGGCATGGTCCTGTAATCAGCGAGTTCAGTGAAGGAGCAGAGGGAGATACGGTCTTGTCGCTCCGGTGGACAGCTCTGGATGCAACGACAGAGCTTGATGCGATACTGGAAATCAATCAAGCTGATGACTGGAAATCGTTCGAGAAAGGCCTGGAAAAATTTCTAGCTCCAGCACAGAATTTTGTTTTTGCCGGCAAGGACGGCACAATCGCCTATAAAGCGAACGGCCGTATTCCGATTTATGACAATCCGGAAGATGCACTGCTGCCATTAAGAGGATGGAAAGCAGAGGATGAGTGGCAGGGCTATATTCCTTTTGACGAGCTGCCGACGGTCATCAATCCAAAGGAAGGGTATGTGGCAACAGCCAACAACAAAATCGTTTCCGATGATTACCCTTATCACATCAGTCATAACTGGGCTCAGCCTTACCGGTATACCAGAATTGCTGAGATGCTTGAAAATCATGAAGCGGTGACTTTAGCTGATATGCAGGACATGCAGATGGATGTCAAAAACCTGCAGGCTGAAGAATTTCTGCCTTACCTGTTGGAACATACGGAAGCTGAAGAGGACCTGGAAAAGCAGGCGCTTCTCATGTTGGAAGAATGGAATCTTGAAGATGATCGGAATCTCCCTCAGCCGCTTCTATTCCATCTCTGGATGGCCGGCATCGAAAACGAATTGTATGAATCATCCATTCCAAAGTCCATTCAAAGTCTTTTCCGAGGTTCAGCTCAAACGACAGATGAGCTGTTGAGAATGGACAGGGACGGTGGAGATTCTTTATGGATGGAGAAAGCTGGAGGAAGCTCAAAGGTGATCACCACGGCTTTTGAAACCACTGTTCGGGAATTGGCTGAAGAATATGGTGAAGATCCTTCTACGTGGGAATGGGGAGAGTATCACGCCGTGGAATTTACTCATCCGTTATCCAGTATTGGTTTTCTGGACCGGTTCTTAAATCCAGGCGACCCGTACCCTGTCAGTGGAAGCCGGGTAACCGTCAGAGCAGCAGGTTTTAATGAAAACGGCCTCGTCAATCACGGCGCTTCCTGGCGCTTTGTCATCGATATGGCCGAATCACAGAAGGGATACCATGTCGTTGGTCCCGGTCAGTCCGGGCATTTCCAAAGTGCCTGGTACCATGATCAGCTGGAAGACTGGGTTGAAGGCAACTATCATGTAACCAGCTTGGATGAACAGGAAGGCGGTGTGCTTACGCTTACCCCGTAACATGAATGCTTAGTCCATCCGGGTTTGGGGAATGACTAAAGATGTCATTTTCTAAAAAGGGGGCGTCCTGTTGTGCATGGGTTTCATGATGTTTTCATCCAGATTTTAATTTTATTAGCGATTTCCATTACTGTCATCGCGATTGCCAAATTATTAAAGGAGCCGGATTCGATCGCGCTCGTCCTCGTCGGTCTTGTGCTGGGATTGACGGAACTTCCGGTCATCGAGGAAGCCGAACGGTACATCACCCAATCGGAAGTGTTCCAAGCGACGATCATCTCTTTGTTTTTGCCGATTTTACTTGGTGATGCAACGTTGAAGCTGCCGTTTCATCATTTGTTTTCCGAAAAGAAAACCGTCATGGGGCTGGCCTTTATGGGAACGTTCATTTCTGCCATATGCATCGGGACTGCCTCCTATTTCTTCCTGGACCTTCCTTTGGCTGTTGCTTTTACGTTTGCGGCACTGATGAGTGCGACAGATCCCATCAGTGTCCTCTCTATTTTTAAGTCGCTCGGAGTACCTCAAAAGATGTCGACAATTATGGAAGGCGAGTCCCTATTCAATGACGGGATTGCGGTGGTATTATTCAAAATCGCGAGCATTTATCTTCTCACTTATATTGAAATGGGATGGTCAGGTCTTGGCAGCGGAGTTTTCATGTTTCTTAAATTCGCCATTGGGGGAGCGCTTGTCGGTCTTGCGTTCGGGTTTTTCTTTTCACAAATCATCCGTTTCTTTGATGATTACCCGCTCGAGGTTGCCTTCAGTGCCCTCTTGTTTTTCGGAAGCTACTTCATTGCCGAACATTTCCATACATCCGGAGTCATCGCTGTCGTTGTAGCAGGGTTTGTTTTTGGGGATTACGGTGCGAAAGTCGGCATGTCCAAGCAGACAAAAACGAACATCAACACGTTCTGGGATTCGATCACACTACTTGCGAATGCGTTGATCTTCCTTATGGTCGGTCTGGAAATCCGCAACATCAATCTATCGGAAAACTGGGCCTATATCGCAGGGGCTATCGTGATTGTACTGATCGGCCGCACGATCGCTCTCTACATCAGCACGGGTTGGATCAAGGAGCTGAATGCCAAGGAGCGTCTGCTGATCAACTGGGGTGGTCTGCGGGGGAGTTTATCTGTCGCTCTTGCGCTCAGTCTGCCGATGGATTTTTCCGGAAGGGACCAGGTGCTCCTGTTAACCTTCTCTGTCGTGCTGTTTTCATTGATTGTCCAAGGGCTGACGTTGAAGCCGCTGATCAAAAAGCTTGGTCTTGCCTGAGTCCTGAACAAAGACGCCGCTTGCCGGCGTCTTTTTTATGTTCAAAAGTTATAACGCCATGTCAAATGGGCATTTCCGGAACTGGTCGAACCGGCTTTATACTGAACCTGTACCAAACACATGTCTGAGTCGTTGAAAGGCAGAAGGAGAGGCTGCCGCAAGATACATGTCCCTGAAGAGCGGTCGTCCTTCAATGGGGAGAAAAGTAATGCCTCTGTATTCCATGTGTTTTGCCATCAATTCAGGGAAATAAGCGATCCCCATGCCCTGGGAAACAAAACCGGAGTGGGCATGTTCATGCACCGCAGTGCTTTCGTAAGAGTATCCCATTTCTTCAGCGAGGGACTGGAAACGGCTTGTGAATTGCTGGTTTTCGGCAGAAAGAATCTGATGCTCCTTCAAGCAATCCTCCAAGGAAACGGTCTCCAGATCAGCAAGAGAAGAGTCATTGGAAACCGCAGCGACAAAGTGGTCCCGGAATAGAAACGAAGCGTACAGCTCTTCCCATTCTGCGGGGCCTTCGACAATCGCAGCGTCAATGACGTGGTTTTTTAATAACGGTAGAAGCTCACGGCTGTTTTCCCTGACTGCTGTAACGAATATATCAATGGTATTTAATGACGGCATGTAGTCATTCATGTAATACGTACTGATGTAGGGGGTAGAGCCGAAACGGATGCGCCCATCCGTCTGGTAGTGCTCGATGATGTGACTGATCTGGATAAAGAGAGGAGCCAGTTCCTCGTGGAGTGCTCTGGATTTCGCAGTCAATTCGATTCCTGAGCGTGATGTCAGGAATAAAGGAAAACCGAGCTCTTCTTCCAGCTTCTTCATCTGTCTGCTTAAGGCTGGCTGGGAGATGAGCAGGGACTGGGCTGCCTTTGTAAAGCTCTGATAACGGGCAATTTCAATGAATGATTGAAGCCGCTGCAAATGCATGGTTGATAACCTCCTGTGATTGGAATAGCAGGGGATGAATGAAAGGGGTGGCAGGAATGAAATGGAACAGGCTGGTTTATTATATCATGGGGATCTTTACGGTGTATTTCGGCACAGCGCTTGTCGTCAAAGCTTCTCTCGGTGCTGGGTTCTGGACGGCTTTGTTTGTCGGGTTCAGTGAACGCTTCGGTATGTCGGCAGGGTTTTGGTTCGGGATCACACAGGTGGTGGTTATTTTTGTCAACGCCCGTCTGAAGAAGACCCACCCGGATATCTTTGCGTTTATTCCTATTCTTCTGGAAAGTGTGATTCTGGATTTCTGGCTCCTCGTCGTGATGGGGGCATGGGATTTCAGTATGCTGCCTCTCTGGGTTAAAATGTTGATTTTTACCGGAGGGCTCCTCGCTGCTACTTTTGGGATATCCCTTTATATTCAAACAGGCTTCCCAAGGGCGCCGGCGGATGATCTATTCGTCTCGATCAGTGAACGGTTCCAAATGAGGCTCGGAAGTGCTCAAGTGGTTGTTGCCGTTATGGCTGCGGTGCTGGCTTATGGGGTCGGCGGACCGGTGGGGATGGGGACGATCCTGTCTGTCCTCCTTGCCGGACCATGTATCGAACTCTGGTCCACCAAGACAGCCGTACTCCTATCTTCATAAAAAACGACCAGTGCACACTGGTCGTTTTCTTTTCTGCGTTATGCTCAGCAGGATGTATGATTAGGTTCTTTAAGGCAGGTCTTTTTTGTTATGTGTATGGGCTGCTTTCACAAGGAGCTTATCGATGGTGACGACTGCGGGGGCATCCACCGATCCTCAGCCCCCCATTTTATAGAAGCTCTTGAAGCTGTTGGACAGCATGGGAAAGATCATCATGGAAAACGATATCAAACAAATCGTCCTTGTCCGTAGGTTCATTATTGATCAGGATCGACGATGTCCTGCCCTGTTCTCCTGCGTAATAAGGAAGAAGACAGAAAGGCGTAACCTGCAGGGAAGTTCCCATAACAAGAAGCAGGTCAGCTTCCTTGATGATCCGCTCGGCTTCGTCATGAGCTGTAATCAGGTCACCGAACAGCATGACGCCGGGTTTAAGCGTCGTCCCACAGTCACGGCATACAGGAACCATCGTTTCCATCACACTTTCCAGCGGATAAGAGCGTCCGCAGTCCTGGCAGAACGAATGGTTCAATGATCCGTGATACTCCAGAACAGAAGAGCTGCCTGCGAGCTGGTGAAGACCGTCGACATTCTGGGTAATGACAGACACATCGCGGCGATCTGATTCCAGCTCGTGTATAAATTGATGGACGTTGTTTGGACGGTACTCCTGCAAAAGCTTTAAGCGGAAAATGGCTTTGTACTTTTTCCAGAAGTCATCCGGATGCTTTTGGAAATAATCGTTCGACATGTAATATTCCCGCGCATGATCTTCTGTCCACAACCCTTCACTTGAGCGGAAATCAGGTATTCCGCTTGCTGTTGATACACCCGCCCCTGTGAGAACGACGATCCGCTCTGCACGCTTTATCCGGCGGGCTGCTGATTCATAGGACATGAGGATCTCTCCTTACTGTTTATTGAATCCTTTTCTCTTCACGATGCCGGTCACATCCATACGCATCGGTTTTGAGAACCGACGCCGCATTTGATCCGTCCATGAGTCGCTTCGGTTGTTCGTCTGCCGGGCCTCGTAATAAGAAGCAATGTCCTTGTCAAAAGCAGCAAGCTCCTCTTTGTGATCACGATTGTAGCTGTTTTCAAAGTAGACAGCCTGTTTTGGCAGACGTGGTTTAAGATCGGGCTCATGATCCGGAACGCCGATGACCATGCCGAATAATGGCAGGACATGCTTAGGAAGGTGAAGGATTTCATCGACTTTATCCAGTTGATTCCGAAGGCTTCCAATATAACAGATGCCCAGTCCCATCGCTTCAGCGGCAATAGCGGCATTCTGGGACGCAAGCGCAGCATCGATGGCCGACACGAGGAAGTGTTCGCTGTTTTCCAGATTGGAAAGCATCTGCTCATACTCGGATGGTGTCGCGTACAATGTATGGCGGTATAAATCCGCACAAAAAACCAACAGGTGTCCGTTGTTTTTTACATAATCCTGGCCAGAAATTTCGGCCAGCTGGGATTTCTTCTCCTCATCCGTCACACCGATGATGCTGTAAGCCATCATGTAACTGGATGTGGAAGCCTGCTGGGCTGCTTCAATAATGGTGTTCAGCTGTTCGTCTGTCAGCTTTTCATCTTTGAATTTACGGATGGAGCGGTGGTTCAATAAAGTCTCTATCGTCTGGTTCATTTTCCTGCCTCCTCAAAAGTGGTGCACATGGATATTTTTCATTTTCTTCCTTTAAGGTAACAAAATTGCCCGGAGATTGGTAATGATATGGCCGTTTTATTCTTACAGTATTAGAAGGAATCCGTTAGAGGGGTGCAGAATCTTTACATATAGGAAAAAGACGAGGTGGTAAAAGTGGCGGAACTTTACAGCTTTCATTCTTTTAAAAAAAGAAAGGAAACAACAGAATTGATTCAGGATAAAAGACTTCCGGTAGCTGTCTATCAGAGTGTGCTTTATTATATTCATCTGGATGTCACGGAACTTCAGCAGCCGGCTTTTGAATACATGTCCACCCAGGGCAGTCTGCAGGAAATTTATCATGATAACCGCCTGCTTTTTCTGCATACCTTTCAATCTCTGCTTGTCCATTGGAAACTTCTCTATACACCGCATGTTCTTCCAGAAAATCCGTTTGCTTTTTTTGGGACCGTCGGAGATTTATGCGCATATATCGAAAAAAGGGTGAAAGCTCTATAAGACGATGATTACTCATGTCTTACAGCTTTCACCCTTTTTACATTGACGACTCCCAAGTATATCTGGGTAAGTCCGACACCGAACAGGACAGGAGCGGCTCCAGTGACAAGGTAGGTGCTGATCATTGTCTGGACGATCCCCATGCTCATCATAAGTAAATATTTCTCCTGTTTGAAACTGATATAGGTCCCGATGAGGGAAAGGATGGCTAATCCAACAAGCAGTGGTGCTGCCCATGGATAAAGATATAAGGCTTCCATAATCATTTGTACCTCCTGGTTTTTTTCTGAATTTTATAAAAGTTTATCATCTGAGTGTAAAGGCTTCAACAGTGAAAAACGTCTAGTTTTGACGCTTTTCTGTTGTTTGAGGTATGGATGAATATTCCCTGGCTGCTGTTCATTTAAACTTGTTCGTACGACATTTTTTTACATAGAGAGGGTGTTGGAAGGATGAATGGAAAAATAGTCGTTGATCATTTATCTAAAACGTTTAAAAAAGGTGGGGTGCAGGCGGTCAAGGATGTTTCTTTTAAGGTGGAAGAGGGAGAGTTCTTCGCCTTTCTCGGCCCAAACGGAGCTGGGAAATCAACGATTGTGCAGATTTTGACTACCTTGATGAATGCTACGTCAGGAACAGCTTTTGTTGCAGGCTTTGACGTAATCAAGGAACCGGAAAAGGTGAGGCGCCACATAGGAGCAGCCCTTCAGGAGACAGGGGTGGATCCTGATCTGACCGGCCGGGAAATGCTTGAGCTGCAGGCATGGATTTTCGGGTTTGGTAAAAGGGAGGGGCGTCTTCGCGCGGAAG
Source organism: Halobacillus sp. Cin3 (assembly GCF_947311855.1). Lineage (NCBI taxonomy): Bacteria > Bacillati > Bacillota > Bacilli > Caryophanales > Bacillaceae > Halobacillus > Halobacillus sp. Cin3. Next base: position 377,482 of record NZ_CAMZMV010000001.1, read on the forward strand.
AGCTTCTGGATATTGTGCAGCTGACGGAAGCTGCTGAGCGAAGAATCGGGCGGTATTCCGGAGGCATGCGCCGGCGTCTCGATCTGGCGCTTACCCTTGTGCATGAACCTGCCGTCCTTTTTCTGGATGAGCCGACAACAGGGTTGGATCCTTCCAACCGGATGGCCGTGTGGGAGGAGTTGAGGCGGTTGAATAAAGATAAGGGAACGACTATTTTTTTAACCACTCAGTATTTGGAGGAAGCTGACAACCTGGCTGATCGGATCAGCATTATTAATGATGGAGAAATCGTGGCTTCCGGAACACCCAAAGAGCTTAAAGCACGAATCGGGAGCGACCTTATTGCTCTCACTCCTGTGGATGGAGGAGACGAAGACAGGACACTCCATCTGTTGAAATCCGGTCTGATGGATGCGGATGTTATTAGAAAACAGGAAAAGATTCTGATTTACGTTGAGGAAGGAACGAGACAGCTGTTGGAAGTGGCACGTATTCTCGATCGGGAAAATATTGAGGTCGAGGATATCCAATTATCCTCTCCGACCCTGGATGATATTTTCCTTAAGATTACAGGAGAGGGGAAGAAAAGCTATGAGCAGTAATGTTTGGAGAGATACATGGCTGATGACGAGAAGAAACGTGAAAACGACATTAAGAAACCCGTTTTCTTTTATTCCCAATCTGATGATTTCTGCTTTTTTTCTATTGGTCTATGAAGGAGGGTTGAGCGGGATCTCCCAGCTTCCGACGTTTGAGGGAGCCAACTACTTAGCTTTCATTCTGCCTGTATCCATCGTATCGGCAGCCATCGGTGGAGCCGGTGGGGCGGGGCAGAGTATTGTGAAGGACATTGAAAATGGGTTCTTTTCCCGGCTGCTGCTGACGCCTGCTTCGCGTCTTTCGATTGTGCTTGGTCCGATCATTGCGGGGATGCTCCAGCTTTTTGTGCAGACACTGCTTATTATCGGGATAGCTTTTTTGCTGGGACTTGAAGTCCAGACAGGGGTGGGAGGCGTGCTGTTTGTTCTCCTGATCGCCATCGGATGGGGACTTGCCTTTGCCGGGTACTCCGCCGGTGTTGCTTTACGGACAGGGAACGCGCAGGCTGCTCAGGCTGGAACGTTTATCTTTTTTCCTCTTATATTTTTAAGCACCACATTCGTCCCCTATGAGCTCATTGATGCGCAGTGGCTTAAGATTGCTGCTGTCATCAATCCGACCACCTATATTTTTGAGAGTATGCGGACTGTTTTGATTGACGGCTGGGTCTTCTGGGATATGATGCAGGGAGTGATCGCCATTACCATCGTCAGTACACTGACCATAACTTTTGCGGCAGTCTCAGCAAAGCGGGCGGTTTCCCGTGGATAATTCCGGAAAAAGGAAGATTTTGGCCTTCCTGGTATGGTAGACTAAGAATAATAATGAAGCAAGGAGTGGTGTTTATGTCAAAAAACAGACGATTCATAGCCATTAATATCCAAAAAAACATAGGAGGACACCACTCGCAGCGTCCTCCACATACTCAGGAGGAATGGAATGAAACGGAAGGATTTTACAACCTATTTTAAAGAACAGCTGCAGGATGGAGAAAAGGCCGGCAGGGTGACGACATCCACCCACGGCATTTACACAGTGGCAGACGATGAAACGGAACGCTTCGGTGAAGTGTCCGGACGCTTCCATTATCATACGGTTGAAGACAGCGGTTTTCCTGCTGTAGGGGACTGGGTTGTCATTGATCCCTATGATGAAGGCAGGCGTGTGAAAATCCAGCGTGTATTAAACCGGAATACGGTCTTCTCCCGTAGTGCACCTGGGCAGTCCAACAAAGAGCAAGTGATAGCGGCTAATGTGGATGTTGTCTTTATCGTCACAGCGTTGACTCAGGAAATGAACCCGAGAAGACTGGAGCGGTATATAGAGCAGGTGTATGAGAGTGGCGCTCGTCCAGTTATCGTTTGTACGAAGAAGGATTTATCTACGTCGCTTCATAACCAGCTGTTTCAGATTGAACAAGCAGCCCCGGGAGTCCCAGTGTATCCTGTAAACAGTCTTCATGGAGAAGGGCTGGAGTTATTGAAACATGAATTAACACCTGGACAGACCGTTTCTTTGGTCGGCTCTTCGGGTGTAGGGAAGTCCACATTAATGAACGCCCTGCTTGAAAAAGAAGTGCAGGAGACACAGGCGGTGAGAGAAGAAGATGATCGCGGGCGTCATACGACGACACATCGGGAGTTATTCAGCCTGCCTGACGGCTCCTATATGATGGATACGCCGGGAATGAGGGAGCTTCAGCTCTGGGGAAACGGTGAAGGGAATCTTGATTATACGTTTTCTGATATTGGAGCTTTAAGCGCCGGGTGCAGGTTTCGCGACTGCCGTCATGAAGAGGAACCAGGTTGTGCGGTCCAAGCGGCCATTCAAAGTGGAGAGATGGAAGTGAGCCGATTGAAAAGCTACAACAAATTGAAGCGTGAACGGAGACGTCTGGAGTTGAAGGATAAGTACGGAACTCATCGGACGAACCGTATGCTGCATGGTCCCAATGCTGTCAAAGAATAATGGCATCGGTATAAACAAAACGCCCTCTGAGATCAACTCGCTGATCTCAAGGGGCGTTTGTTTGATAACGTATAAAAAAGCATCTCCCGATAGGAGATGCTTTTTGTCGTTCTTATTTGTTCATATACTTTTCGATTTCCCATTTGCTGACCTGCAGGGAATACTCTGTCCATTCTTTGCGCTTTTCTTCAATATAAGCACCGGATGTGTGCTCACCAAGGGCAGATAGAAGAAGATCGTCTTTCCCAAGGGCGCCAAGCGCTTCTTTCAAGTTTGTTGGTAGTGTTGGAACACTATCGTCTTCGACTTCATACAGGTTACGGCTTTCTGCTTCGCCGGCGTCCATTTCTTTCTTGATTCCGTCAAGACCTGCCTGGATCAGTACGGCAAGCGTCAAGTAAGGGTTGGCGGTCGGGTCCGGGTTACGGACTTCGAAGCGCGTTCCTTTTCCGCGCGTTGTTGGTACTCGGACCATACAGCTGCGGTTGGAGTGGGACCACGCCACACTTACCGGCGCTTCATAACCTGGTACAAGGCGTTTGTAAGAGTTTACGTTCGGGTTCGTAATCGCAGCGATTCCGCTTGCGTGGTGAAGAATACCTGCAATGAACTGCTTCATTGTTTTGGAAATGCCGTCAGAAGCATCCTCATCATAGAAGGCGCTGTCTCCGTTTTGGAATAAGGATAGGTGACAGTGCATTCCAGAACCGTTTTCACCGGAAATCGGCTTCGGCATGAAGGTTGCATGATAGTCATGGTTGGTGGCGATATCCTTTACAACGTTTTTGAATGTTTGGATGTTATCTGCTGTTTTCACCATGCTGTCAAAACGGAAGTTGATTTCGTGCTGTCCCATAGCTACTTCGTGGTGGGATGCTTCCATTTCGAATCCGTACTTTTTAAGGGTACGCACGATGTCACGGCGCACTTTGTCTCCTTTATCTTTAGGGGAAGCATCGAAGTATCCGCCACGGTCGTTCATTTCGCGGATCGGGTAGCCTGCACTGTCCAGTTTAAATAGGAAGAATTCCGGTTCAGGACCAACGTTAACGGTATAGCCCATATCTTCCGCTTCCTGCATTGCACGCTTAAGAATGAAGCGTGGATCGCCTTCAAACGGAGTACCGTCCGGCTTGTAAATGTCACAGATAAAACGTGCACTGCGATCTTCGTCCACAAGGGATGGAAGCAGGAGGAAGGTGTCGAGATCAGGATAGAGATACATGTCACTTTCCTGAATATCCGAGAATCCTGAAATGGAGGAGCTGTCAAACATCGCTTCGTTCTCAAGAACCATTTCAAGCTCTTCAACTGGAAGTTCTACGTTTTTCGTATCCCCAAGCATGTCTGTGAATTCCAAGATAAGAAATTCAATTTTGTTTTCCTTTACTTCATGAATAATCTGTTCTTTGGTGTATCCCATTGATTTACCCTCTCTCTTTATAATTTGTAAGTTTTGTATCCATTTCACTTTGGATATGTAGCTCTTTTTCTTTATGTAAGGAATTCTAACATAAAGTGTAGAGTAATCTCAAACCCTTTTAGAAAATTCCCCAAAAAAATATTCTGAAACTTGTGTAAAGCAAGAAAATAAGGTGGGAATCATAAACATAAAGAGAAGGGGGATGGCCTGTCATGATAAAATTCATCCATTTATGGAAGGTGTTTTTTTGTTTTTTATACTTGTTCCTGCTCAGCGGCATGCAGCCGTGGCTTCAGGAAACGGCATCCGAGGGGCACATTTACAGGTATCTGCTTATTATGCAGACCGCCTATATTCCCGTGGGGATGATCCTTGCCCTTCCGGTGAATTTCTCTTCCTTTCATTTAACAAAGCCGTCCTTTACTCTGCTTACCTTTTATGTCATACCCTGTTTTCTGTTTCTTTATGTACCTTTTTTATTTCCAAGGTTCATGATCTTTCCAGATGTTCTTCATGCTGACCCTTATGCAGGTATGATGGTGCAGGTGCTTCTTGGGTATGGGATGTTCTCCGTCTTGAAGGAGTGTAACCCGTCAAAAAATGGAGACCGTAATGGACGCGGGCGTTAATCTATTTTATAATCGTATCGGACAAGCAAACTTACATAGAAAGGATGATTTTAAATGAGTAAGACATTCATTTTCGGTCATAAAAACCCGGATACCGATACGATTACGTCTGCGCTTGTGTATGCAGATCTGAAAAAGGCCCTTGGCGAGGACGTGGAACCTGTCCGACTTGGCGAAGTGAACGGGGAAACACAATACGCACTGGATCAATTTGACGTAGAGGCGCCGCGTCTTGTCGAGCGTGTATCTGATGAAGTGGAACAGGTAATCCTTGTCGATCACAACGAGCGGCAGCAGAGTGCAGCAGACATTGACGATGTTACGGTTCTTGAAGTCATTGACCACCACCGTATTGCCAACTTCGAAACCAAAGGCCCGCTTTACTACCGTGCAGAACCGGTCGGTTGTACGGCAACGATTCTTCTTAAGCTTTATAAGGAGAAAGGGCAGGAGGTTTCCAAGCCGATGGCAGGGCTGATGCTTTCAGCTATCATCTCGGATTCCCTTCTGTTTAAATCTCCGACATGCACAGAAGAAGACCGTCGTGCAGCGGAAGAGCTTGCTGAAATCGCCGGTGTCGATCCAGAAGAGTACGGCTTGAAAATGTTGAAGGCCGGAGCGGATATCAGTGACAAAACAGCAGAAGAATTGATTTCCCTTGATGCCAAGGAATTCGATATGGGGGGCAGGAAAGTTGAGATCGCCCAGGTGAATACCGTCGATACGAATGATGTCCTTTCCCGTAAAGCAGAGCTTGAAGCAGCCATGGATAAAAACGTGTCTGAAAAAGGACTGGATTTATTCGTGCTTGTCGTTACGGATATTCTTGAAAGTGACTCCACCGTAGTTGCTGTCGGTAGTGAAACAGCAGCTGTCGCCGAAGCTTTTGAGACGTCCCTTGATGGAAATCAGGCGGTCCTGAGCGGCGTTGTTTCCCGTAAGAAACAGATTGTACCACCACTTAATACGTATTTTGGATAAGAAACACAGAACTCCCCTTTCATAAGGGGAGTTTTTTTATGTCATTGACAGCCTTTGCAGAAAACTCTATAATTTGCGATAATGATAATCATTTTCAATAAGGGGATGAACATGTTGACCAGCACGGAAATAGAAATTATCGAACAGGAAAAAACAGAAATCTTTACGTTCCGGCCCTTGAGTGTAAAGGATACCGATACGCTGTTTGAATGGATGCATCAGAGGCACATTGCCCCTTTCTGGAAGCTCGATCTTCCGATGGAGACGTTTGAAGAGTGGGTGCGGGCATCCATCACCGCAGATCACAAAGACTGTTATCTCGTAGACTGGAATGGGGAGCCGGCGGGATATCTTATTGCTTACTGGGCGGGGGAGGATCCTGTGCATCACCATTATGAGCACGAGGCGGGAGACCTCGGCATGCATGTGCTTGTAGGTCCGGAGAAATTTTTGAACAAGCAGGCAGGACGGCAGCTGCTGCAGTCCATGATTCAGTTTTTGTTCTTTACCTATCATACAGAACGAATCATAGGAGAACCGGATATCCGCAACCGGATCATTATTCCTATCATGAAGGGTCTTGGAGGGAAGGTTCTTCACCGGATTCAACTCCCTCATAAGCGGGCGGCTCTTATTGCAGGAGAGAGGCAGGCAGTTGAACAGGTCCGTAAAAGCCAGGGGATCCAAGTTACCTTCCGGATTACAGAAGAAAAGGAGGGTGTATATGGAAAAGACGCATCAAGTAGATGAACAGGTGCTTGACTTATTACATAAAATCGGCCGGAAAATGGAACAACTCCAGCATCCGTCTTTAGATCTGTTGACGGCCCGCCAGTCGCGCGAGTACTACAAAGTCGCGCGTACGTATTTCCCTGATATCCCTGCACGGGTTGTGAAAACAAGGGAGGATACGGTCCTGTCTTCCGATGGCCATGACATTCCCGTCCGCATCTATACTCCTTCAGATAAAGAGGAACTCCCTGTACTTGTCTATTTCCACGGCGGGGGATGGGTGTTCGGGGATATCGACAGCGCTGATTCCGTCTGCCGTTATCTCTCCTCCCGTTCAGAAGTCATCATCGTTTCTGTCGGATACAGGCTTGCGCCGGAGCACAAGTTCCCTGCAGCTTATAATGATGCATGCGTCTCTGTTTTATGGGCCCGCCGGCAATGGCCCAACGCTCCGATCTATTTAGGGGGAGAAAGCTCGGGCGGTAATCTGGCCGCAGCCGCTTCTGGATATTTCAGGGACAATCACGAGGTTTCTATAGAAGGACAGCTGTTGATTACGCCGGTCCTTAATTACGATTTTTCGACGTTCAGCTATCAGGAAGACTTCCGCTATAACTTGACAACGGAAAAGATGAAGTGGTTTTTCAATCATTACTTAAATGTAGAGGAAGAGGGAGAAAAAGAAGAAGTTTCTCCACTCCGTCTGAAGAATAAACGGGGGCTGCCTGAAACCCTTCTGGTAACAGCCCATTTCGATCCCTTGCGTGAGGAGGCCGTTACCTATTACAGACAGCTGCAGGAATCCGGTGTGCCGGCCTCAAGGCTCCATTTCGAAGATCTCGTTCACAGTTTTATCAATATGGCGGGCGCAGTGGAGCGTGCACAAGAAGCACTTGGAGACATAGCTGCGTCATTTACAACTATGGTTCATCAAAACGAATCATAACAGGAAGGACTGGCGGTACGCGGCACTGTTTCGCACAGCCCATGGAAGGGGCCTCTTTCGATGATCCGAATCGTTTATTCATCACCGGCGGCTTTTTTCATACACTAATAGTCGAGGTGAGGATATGCCGAGAATTCAATATAATAATTCCGATGTTGACTTGATGGCACGGATGATGCGGGCGGAAGCGGTAGGAGAAGGAAAACAGGGAATGTTGTATGTAGGGAATGTCATTGTAAACAGGGCCAAGGCAGATTGTCTGGATTTTAGAAATGTGCGGAATATTAATGACGTCATTTATCAGGTTCAAGGCGGGAACTTTTCGTTTGAAGCTGTTCAAAAAGGCAACATGTTCTATAACCGGGCACGTTCTACAGAGAAAAGGCTGGCGAAAAAGAATCTGGATTACTGGCGGCAGCATCCAGCTAAATATTCCCTCTGGTATTTCAACCCCTACGCCCCATGCCCTGACACATGGTACGGCCAGCCGTTTGCGGGGCAATACAAGCAGCACTGTTATTATGAGCCGGCTCCAGGGTCCTGTGACAGTGTGTATATCGGAAGTTGAACAGCAAGCATGCAGAGAGGCCCTTGAACGGGTCTCTTTTTTCTATATGAAAGAGGTGGATGGAATTGCCAGTCTCCTGTTTTTTTGAAACAATAGAAGCTGGGTGCAGCCTTACATATACCCTTTAGAGGTCATGATATCAAATGAAGCTGTGGTATTCCTTTTTATTCCATTGTTGATGGATGTTTTATAAGGACTCATTTAGGAAAGACAATCGGAGTGCGCTTCTGCGGGCTTCCGGAATAGGAATCCGGCTTAGACCGTAAGAAACGAGGAGGGGAAGGAATGAATACAATAGAGAGCTTGTACGAGTTTTCCATCGCAGTCCTGCTTCTATGCAGTCTGCTTTCCATCCTGCAGTTGAGAAAAACGAAAAAGCAGAGAAAGCTGTCTCTGTTAGAAACCGGTCTTTATGCGGCTATGCAGGGAGCCGCTGCCTTATGGATCGGAACCTTTCTTTATATCTATTATATCGGGTAAGGCCCGGGATCGTTTCGAAAATCTCAGCGCGCAGTTCATATGAAAACCTGCTATACTTTTTATAAAAGATTTCGAACCTGCCAAACCGGCGGGAGAGGAGGAGCCATCGTGTTAAAGGATAAATACTTAGAACTGCTTGCCAAGGAATACGATAGTGAAGAAAAAGTGATTACCGAACTGATTAATCTGAAAGCTGTCCAGAACCTTCCCAAGGGAACGGAGCACTTCGTCAGTGATCTGCACGGCGAATACCAAGCCTTTCAGCACGTACTCCGGAACGGGTCAGGCAAGGTCCGTGAAAAAATCAGTGATTTGTACAAAGGCATTCTTTCTGAACAGGAATTGAATGAATTCGCTACGCTGATCTATTATCCCGAAGAAAAAATGCAGCGGATTAAAAACTCCTTCGACCGCAGGGAGGATCTTGAGCTGTGGTATGAGGTCATGATTGAGCGGATGATCAAGCTGATTTCGTATGCCTCTTCCAAGTACACCCGCTCCAAGCTCCGCAAAGCCCTTCCGGAGCCTTTTGTTTATATTGTGGAAGAACTGCTGTATAAAACCGAGGACTTTGCGAATAAGGAATCCTACTATAACAAAATCGTCCAGCAGCTGATCTCCCTCAATCAGGCTGATCAGCTGCTTATCGGGCTTTCGTATACAACACAGCGGCTCGTCGTTGATCATCTGCACGTTGTCGGGGATATCTACGACCGTGGCCCGGAGCCGGATAAAATCATGGAAACGTTGATGGACTACCATTCCCTTGATATCCAGTGGGGGAACCATGACGTTCTCTGGATCGGCGCTTATGCCGGCTCACAGGTATGTCTGGCGAACATCATCCGTATTTGTGCGCGCTATAATAACCTCGATATTATTGAAGATATGTACGGCATCAATCTGCGTCCGCTGATGACGCTTGCCGAAAAGTACTATGATGATAATGTGCCTTTTCGACCGAAAATCCAATCCGGTTATCAGCCGTCGGAGGATGAAATTGTCCAAATTTCAAAAATCCATCAGGCCATTGCCATGATCCAGTTCAAACTCGAAAGTCCAATCATCAAACGACGCCCATATTTTAACATGGATGAACGCCTTCTTCTGGAAAAAGTCGACTATGAGCGGCAGGAGATTACGCTAGAGGGAACCACGTATCCGTTGGAAAACACCTGCTTTGCGACCATTGATCCGGAAAACCCGTCCCGGCTCCTTCCAGAAGAGCAGGAAGTCATTGACAAACTGTTATTTTCTGTCCAGCATTCCGAGAAGCTGGCGAGACATATGAAATTCTTAATGAAAAAAGGCAGTCTTTATTTGAAATATAATGGCAACCTGCTTATCCACGGGTGTATACCTATCGATGAAGATGGAAATATGGAAGAGATGAAGATTGAAAACCAGACATACGCGGGAAGAGAACTTCTTGACCAATTTGAAAAATTCCTGCGTCAAGCCTTCGCAAATCCGAATACCATCGATGACCTGGCTACAGACATGGTGTGGTATTTATGGACGGGAGAACATTCCTCCTTGTTCGGGAAACGGGCTATGACTACGTTTGAACGCTATTTCATCAGCGACAAGACGACTCATAAAGAGAAGAAAAATCCTTATTATTACCTTCGTGAGGATGAAGAGATCTGCAGGAAAATTTTAAAAGAGTTTGATATGAACCCGGACCAGGGGCATATTATTAACGGCCATACACCAGTGAAGGAGATTGAAGGGGAAAATCCGATCAAGGCGAACGGGAAAATGGTCGTCATCGACGGTGGTTTTTCAAAAGCCTATCAGCCTAAAACCGGAATCGCCGGTTATACGCTCCTTTACAATTCTTACGGGATGCAGCTCGTCGCCCACCAGCACTTCAACTCGAAGGAAGAGGTCCTTCGTGACGGAACCGATGTATTATCCGTGAAACGCCTCGTAGACAAGGAACTGGAACGGAAAAAGGTGATGGAAACGAATGTAGGACAGGAGATTCAGGAAGATATCGATAACCTGAAGCAGCTGTTGAAGGATCGTTATTTGAAGTAAGGGAGAAGATGCAATGAGTGAAACAGGGGTACTCGGGGCAGGAAGTATTCTTATAGGAGACCTGCTTGTCCAGGGCTTGTTTTTTCTGATTCTCGCCGCTGCTGTCGTTGGTGTGGTTTCTTTTGTCATTACATCGAGGAAAAAGAAGGATAGGCTGGACAGGATAGAAGAAAAGCTGGATCTGCTCATCCGTGAATGGAATCACAAAGAATGATAACCAAAGGAAGGCTGGTAAACAGCCTTCCTTTTTTGGCTGTAGAAAAAGTCTGTGGTAACCAGTTAGAGTTTTCCATTTGTCATGTGAAGGGTCACTTTCCGCTTATCGGTCGATGAATGCCGCGGGTACGCCCTCAGCTGACTTGGTCAGGAAGGCCCCCTGCCCAAGTGGATCTTCGGCCCGTGCTGTTCCTGCAGGCATCACCACCGAACGCTCCTCGTGCCGACGTTAGAATATAGAGGAGAGAGACTGCGCACTAAGCAGGTTCGCAGATTCAAAAGAACGGCATGGGCTGCGCTATTGGCGCTTGCGTGGAAAAAAGGGAAAGAACAGGCAGGGATGACGGGTGCCTGCCGGAATATGAAAAAGATTGTCCTCCATCCAGCGACGATGAGCTGGGTGAAGGAGAGTCTTTTTCATTTTTAAAGAACGCCCAAGGAGCGGTGCCCCTTCCGCTCCTGCGGAAGAACGAGTGGTCCGAGATCGCCGAGCGTGGGTTTTGCGAGGCTCGGGCGCTCGTCCGCGGAAGGGGGAAGGGGCTTTCGCTCCTGGCGGTAAGAAAGAAAAAAGCTTGTAGAAAAAGGACTTGTTTTATCGTGCAGCTTAGCCTTTTCGGTGGGCACCTGTTGCGGGCGCGGCCTCTAACTTAGTAGTTTTCATTAAACTGCTGGATGATTGTGGTCAACTTGTCGAGCTGCGATGGATTTTGTATGGAAAAAGAAGGATCGTTCACCAACGTTTCGATTTCTTCCTTCAGCGTTCGTAATGAGGACACAAATGCTCTGTTGTCTGCATCTGTCTTCTGTTCGAAGGAATGGTTGGTGATGATTCCATTCAGAGTGAACAGGGCATTGTTGTACTCTTTGAACCATCCCTTTTCAAGCAGGGCTGAACGTTCGGCCGTATTTAAGAGGCGCTGGTTTCCTGTCAACCGCTGCAGACTTTTGGTCAAAAGGGCCGTCCTCGTTTGGGATCCCGCCTCTCCGGAGTCCTGGTTGTGGTAGGATTCAAAGCTGATCGCTACATCTTCCAACATAAAGGGGAGTTCTTTAATGACGGATTCAGCGGCGGCTGCTGAAAATTCATCCACTTCATCCGCCCGGCTGAAATCAAATGCCAGATAGGAAGAGAGGAGTGTTGTGAAAAGGAGAACGGCACTGATCAGTTTCCATCGATTCATGTTTGGTGCTGCCACTCTTCCCGAAGAACTCCCATGCGGATAGAGTCATAATAGTCACCCTGATAGATACGGACTTTCCGCATTCTTCCTTCAATTTTCATCCCCAGCTTCTCCCCGACACGCATCATTCGTTCATTCCGCGACCACGTTGTAAGACCTACCCGGGCCAGTGGGAGGTTCTCGAATAAATGCCCGATCCAAAGCTTGAGCGCTTCTGATCCATAGCCGCCGTTCCAGTAGACAGGGTTGTATATACCGATGCCGACCTCAAGCCACAGCGAAGGCTTGTGCTCCCAGTAATAGGAAACGGTGCCGATGATGACCCCGTTCACTTCAATGATCAATCTGGAATCGGGTTCATCGGGGGCGAGCCTGCGCTTTCTGGCGTACTCATGACTTCTATAGCTGTCCATTGTGTGGGGCTCCAGAGGGTAATAAGGAGCATCCCATTTTTTCCATTCCGCGTTTTTCCCATAAATTAAAGGGTAAAGAATGGGTATATCTTCTTCTTCAATACTTCGAAGTGTAACGAGCTGACTTGTCAGTTTCAGTGCCTTATTCAGTTTTGGCAAGCGTATCCCCCTCCGATCACACTTTTTTCCATCGTACCATAATTGAAGAGAGTTGTTTGAAAAAATGGAAGTGTGGAATTAAAATAAGGAAACGTACATAAGCAGGGCAGGTGAGAAGATGATTCATGTTATGGCCTATTCAAAAGAAAACGGCCTGAAGGAAGGGTTATCGGTGGATGACCTACATCAACAGCAGTGGGATTGGTACTGGGTGGATTTTGAAGCCCCGACGGAAGATGAAGTGAAGCGTTTGGAAACAGATTTCCATTTTCATCCGCTCGCCGTGGAGGACTGCCTCCATGGATTGCAGCGGCCGAAGCTGGATTATTATGATGACCACACCTTTCTCGTCATCCATTCAGTCGACAGCACGACATTGGAACGGAAGGAAGTGGATATCTTTCTCGGGGAATGTTCCATCGTCACCTTTCATAAGGAAAAGAACGGCCCCCTTGATCAAGCGCATAATATCGTAAAACGGACGCGCGATTTCACCCAGGTGGATGAATATTATATCTTTCATCAGATTCTGGATAAAGTGGTCGACAACTATTTCCCGATCATTTACAGAATTGAGGATCATATCAATGATATTGAGGACAACACGAAAAACCTGTCGATGGAAACACTGTTGGAGCAGTTGTTTGACAGGAGGGGGGAGCTGTTGACGTTAAGGCAGACGGTTCACCCGATGCGTGATCTTTTGTACCGGATTTTGAACTCTCATCATTTGGACGGGGTGTTTGAGCGGAGGGAATACTTCGCGGATATCCATGACCACCTGATCAAAGTGGCGGATATGATTTTGTCCAACAGGGAAATGACTCAGGATATCCGGGACAGCTATATGTCATTGAACTCCCATGAGACGAACCGGACGATGCAGATCCTGACTGTCATCAGTGTCATCTTTATGCCTTTGACGTTCATTGTCGGTGTGTATGGCATGAATTTTCAACATATGCCGGAGCTTGGATTTCAATACAGCTACCTGATCGTCTGGATTATTATGATCGGCGTTGCTGCAAGCATGTTCTTCTGGTTCAAAAATAAAGGCTGGTTTGATTAAGAAAAAGGCGGAGGGTGAATCTCCGTCTTTTTTCCGTCTTAAGGAGGAGAAAAGTTCACTCGTCCGGCCGTTAAGGAAATGATGGGGGCGTTCTATACTGGAGATAACCACAAAACAAAGGAGATGAGAGCATGTGGAACCCTTTGGAAATCTCCATTGATATGGAAGAACGCCGGCCTCGATAAACGACAAAAGCGCCTGGAGATAATCTCCAGGCGCTTTTGTCTTTAATCTTCCTGATCGAACCAGAGCAGTTCGTCGTCGTCGACGAAACCGTTATAGTTAATGAAGATTTCTTCATCCGCTTTGATATCTGTATGAGCATAAAAGTCAAACGTATGCGTATCAAAATTAATAACATAATTCGCGTTCGGTTTATAAGAATGATTGAACATCATTCCGTATCCAAGGACGAAGGCGGTATGGTTTTCTCCGTATTCAAAGGCATAATCGGCGAGCATCGTTTTTTCAATATGCTCGTGTTCTTCATTCGGGTAGGGGATAACCGGTGCCCTGTGGATCAATTCGTCCTTTTGAATGTTACGGACGGCAAACATTCCGCGTCCCAGTTCGTCGTCTTCCAGTGTGGAAGTCCGTACTTCGATCATTTCGTTCACCTGCACTTTCTGTTGAGCGGTCTTCTTCCTTAGTCTGACAGGTCCAAGGGAAAAATACAACTTTCCCTTTTTAAAGAATAAGAAAATCAAGCGGTTGGATACTATGCGTGACTCATCAAATCAAGGGAGGAGCATTCCCGTTGCTGAAAAAATACAACATGGTGTTCAAAGTATCCGCTGCTATTATGCTTGTGCTGGTCGTGTTCGGAGTCATATGGCCGGACGCGCTTGAGCAGACGACCTCATCCATAAAAACACTCATTGCCGACACCCTCGGGTGGTATTACTTAATTGTTGTCACCTTGTTTCTTCTCGTCTGTCTATCTTTCTTAGTAACACCTCTGGGGAGGATCAAGCTCGGAAAGAGGGACGATAAGCCGGAATTTTCCCGTCCGACCTGGATTGCGATGCTGTTCAGTGCAGGGATGGGAATCGGGCTTGTATTCTGGGGGACTGCTGAGCCGATCAGTCATTATGCCGTCAGTTCGCCGACAGGAGAGACGGGAACCGAGCAGGCCATCAAGGATGCTATGCGCTTTACGTACTTTCACTGGGGCATCCATGCGTGGGCGATTTACGGCATCGTTGCTCTTGTCCTCGCTTATTTTAATTTCCGTCATGAACAGCCGGGGCTGATCAGTGCGACCCTAAAGCCGCTGATCGGCGAGAAAGCAGCGAAGGGGGCTTTCGGTCAGGTCATCGATATTCTGGCTGTCATCGCTACTGTAATCGGGGTTGCAACCACCCTTGGGTTTGGTGCCGTTCAGATAAACGGCGGTCTTTCGTATTTGTTTGATCTTCCATCCGGCATTCTTGTCCAATTCATCATTATTGCTGTCGTGACAGTCTTGTTCATGATTTCCGCCTGGTCAGGACTTGGAAAAGGAATTAAAATTCTCAGTAATGCCAATATGGGACTGGCGAGTCTGTTGTTCCTGCTCGTCTTCATCCTTGGACCGACGATGTTTATATTGAATTTATTTACGAACTCGATTGGTACGTATGTGCAGAATCTACCGATGATGAGCTTCCGGATTGCTCCGTTAAATGCCGAGACGAGAGACTGGATTGACGCGTGGACATTGTTCTACTGGGCCTGGTGGATCGCGTGGAGTCCGTTCGTCGGTGTATTCATCGCAAGGGTTTCCCGAGGCCGGACCATCCGGGAATTTGTTTTTACGGTCTTGATTGTTCCATCCATCATTGGGTTTCTTTGGTTTTCTACATTCGGAGGAACAGCCATTGATATGGAGCACAGCGGTCTTCGTATGATATCTGAACTGGCAGCTGAGGAGTCCTTGTTCGGAGTATTTGAAAATCTCCCGCTCAGCTGGATTGCCTCCATTACAGCAATGACGCTTGTGGCAACCTTTTTCATTACCTCTGCGGACTCCGGGACATTTGTACTCGGGATGATGACGACAGGGGGATCGGAGACACCGGGAACTTCCATCAAGCTGACGTGGGGCGTGCTTCTTTCCGCAACAGCGGTTGCTCTTCTATACACGGGAGGCCTGCAGGCTCTGCAGAACACGATGATCATTGCGGCTCTGCCGTTTTCCATAATTATGCTGCTGATGGTTATCAGCTTTATCAAGGCGATTTATAAGGAGGGCCGGGAACTGGGCGTCGGCCGGTTCAACCCGCCGCATAAAGATAAATAAAAGAACCCCACGGCCGGTAAAGGGCTGTGGGGTTCCGTCTTTGTTTAGTTTTTTAGAATATCGTGATCGACATACCGTTTTCCGTTCAATTCGCTGATGATATTTACAGCTGTTTCTGCACCGTGGCCGGCCGTAATGATGGTGTGTACACTTTTTCCAGCAACTGTCCCCGCTGCCCATGCTTTCGGGAGGGACGTACGCCCGTGCTGGTCTGTTTCTATAATTTTAGCCACCCGTGGTTCGGTGCCATCCGTTGTTTTTATGCCAAGCTGTTCAGCCGCCTTCACGGACATTCCTGTAGCAAAAAGGATGTGTTCCGCCTGATAGCTGCCTTCCGAGGTTGTGATTTCATAATAAGCGCCATCCTTAAAGAAGAGATCAGTGACTTCTTCAGATTTCAACTCCGCTCCGAATTTTTTCAGCTGCTGATGCCCCGTTTCAAGAAGGGCCGGACCCTCTATGGCGTCCACCCCATAATGATTCTCGACCCAGGCTTTTGCGGTTATGCTCTTTCCGTGGTCGAGGACGAGCGTTTTTTTACCTGCTTTCGCTGTAAATAGACCAGCTCCGGCCCCGGCCGGACCGGCACCAATGATCGCAATATCGTACATGCCTGTCACTCCTTTACAAGAAATTGGTAGACAATTCAATTATATCGGAATGATTGGAAAAAATAAATTTCATATTTTATGAGCAACCCCGTTGCTTTATCCATAGATGTCACGTATGATTCATTTCGGAATGCGAAATAAAAGGAGGAGAGATCATGAGTGAAGAACAAACGGTCCGCAATCCGAGGGGATTACTGATCTCTCTTTGTGCGGTCATGATGATGTCTGTGATGAACGGGACAATGTTCAACATTGCCGTTCCGGATATCGCTAAAACGTACCAGCTGATGCCGTCAGAAGTCAGCTGGGTAATGACTGGATATATTATGGTTTACGCTGTAGGGGCTCTTACTTACGGCAAACTTGCTGACTATTATCCGTACAGGACGCTGATTACGTTCGGACTTACGGTTTTTGCCGTAGGGTCTCTGTTCGGTTTCTTTTCCCAAAACTATGCCATGGTCCTCATGGCCCGTGTTATTCAAGCTCTTGGAGGTGCGATGATTCCGGCGCTTGTCTTTCTGGCTCCCATCCGATATTTTCCGAATGAACGCGGAAAAGTACTCGGGATTGTATCTTCGGTCATGGCTTTTGCATCGGGGATCGGTCCGATTGCCGGAGGATTTATCGCTGGCTTCCTTGATTGGCGCTACTTGTTCCTGACATCAGCGCTGATTATCGTAACCCTGCCGTTCTTGAGGAAGAATCTGCCTCAGGAAGAAGCGAAGAAGGGATATATCGATTACGTGGGTGCTGGTTTGATCGGAGGTTTCATCTCTACCCTTCTTCTGGCAATTACGCTCGGAGTGACATGGCTTTTTGCTGTGTCCGCACTGTTTTTTGCCTTGAACCTCTGGAGAATGAAGGCGATTGATGAACCGTTTATCCCGCCTCATCTGTTTAAGGATGTCAAATACACAGCGACAATCGTTACGAGCTTTTTAGGCGTTGTCTGCTTGTTCGGTATGATGTTTATGCTGCCGATCATGTTCAGGGATGCCTACCAGATGGATACGATGACGATTGGTCTGATTCTTTTCCCTGGTGCGGTCAGTGCGGCCCTGATGGGGCAGAAGGGCGGAAACCTTGTCGATTCCAAAGGGAATACCTTTGTCCTTTATCTGGCCTTAACGCTGTTGATTACAGGCTTTACCGTTCTGTCTACACTTGTCGGTGCCCATCCGTATGTGTTGAGTGCCGCTATTATTATTTCATACATGAGCTTCCCGCTCGTTCAGGCTTCCTCCGCCGATATTCTTGCCAACCTGCTTCATAAAAATGAAACAGGTGTCGGGATGGGTGTATTTAATCTCTTGAACTTTGTCTCAGGAGCTTTAAGTGGAGCGGTCATCGGTAAAGCGTTGGATCTGTATGACCCTTTCCAGCCTATAAACGTGCTTGGATTTAACGGGAACACAGCCATTTACAGTAACGTCTTTTTAGTATTTGCTGTCATCATTGCCGTTGGATTGATTCAATTCAGGTGGAATTACAACAAAACGAGAAAGCCGGCAGCACAAGAAGAACCCGCCTCCTTATAAGGAGCGGGTTCTTTTTCAGTTTGTATGATAAAAAAAGTGATGATTGCATAATTCGGTAAGTATGCCTGTTTACACAGGGATGGATGTTTCGTCTGTGACCATGGAAGAACTGTATTTCCTGCGGCAGACACTGTTTACGATGGTGTCGTCAAGAAATGTGGTGATTTCGTCGTACACATCTTCCACACAGCGGCCGTCGATGATCAGCACGAACGGGTCATCTATATTCATGAAAAGGAAAAAGGACAGCATTTTAGGAAGGTGTCCGGCATCTGCAATCAATTGATTCTGATGAATGTATAAGTCGCATCCATGCTGTTTGACGGTATGGTGCACCTTCATGATTTCATTCGTTTTCAAGGGACGATTCAACTGAATCTGGTAAGAAGACAGCTCATTCACTGTCGTCACCTCCGTATTAGTTTGTTGATATAACGTTACCCTGGAGCTGTTTATACTAAACATCGACGCGTTTACTCTTCATATATCATTTTCCGTGTCATTCCACCATCTACCACAAGGTTTTCCCCATTCACAAAATCGTTCTCCGGATCGGTCAGGTAAAAGCAGGCTTTCGCCACATCCATCGTCCGGCCAACGCGATTGGATAAATGCTGGAGGTGGTCCGCTTCTGTCAGCTCCTCCCGGCCGGTGTGGATCCAGCCAGGGCTGATGCAGTTGACCCGGATGGACCACGGTGACAGGGAAGAGGCCATGGCATGAGTCAGTGCTGTAATGCCGCCTTTGCTGGCTGCATAGGCTTCTGAGTCCGGTTCACTCATCAAAGCTCTCGTGGAAGCCATATTTACGATTCTTCCTTTCGTCCCATTCTTTTTCCAAAGAGCTGCAGCGAGCTTGGAAAAGAGAAATACGCTGCGGAGGTTGGTATTCAGTACCCGGTCCCAATCGTCCACAGACAACTCGAACATGGATGTGAAAGTGCTTTCCCCAGCATTATTGATAAGGATCGAAAAGGAACGGCTGTCTTCATTCAACTGTTGAAAAAGCTCCGCTGTACTATCCGGGTCACTGACATCACAATAGTAAAAAGCGCCTCTTCCGCCCGGGAGACTTTCGAGTGCTTCTTTTCCTTTTTCCCGGTCCTTATCCACCCCGATGACCTGAAAGCCTTTTTCCGCATAAAATCTTGCTGTTCCAAAACCAATACCGTCTGCCGCACCTGTGATCAGGACGGTTTCATTCCGTTCGCTCATGGGTTGTCCACCTTTTTCTCTAGATTGGAATAGCTTTTCAGCCTTGTTCAAAAGCAAGCCTCATGATAAGCTTTTTTTTAACAAAAGAATGCACGTTCTCTCCCGTATAGACCACCCCATCTGGGAGAGACTGGAAATTGACGGAGGTGATCGTATGACTCGTGTTACCCTTGTAGATGTATTTAAGCACAGAATAACACAAAAGTATCTTCAACGCTCAGGCATCCATCACGCGGTCACCGTAGCAGGTTATGCGTTTGATATGGCAGTTGAAAAAGGAGTGGATCCAGATCTTGCAGCGAAATCAGCTCTGCTTCATGATATGGGGCACTATGAATGGTACAGGGATGGGAAATGGGATTATGATGAATACCGCCGTCATGACATCCATGCCATAAAAGGTGCAGAGAGAGCTCATAAACTGCTGATCCGGCTTGGAGAAGACCGGCTGACCGCGAAGGAAGTATCCGTCGCTGTTCTTCTGCATACGGACAGCTACCTTCCGTTTGGACTGGATGAAAAAAGAACCCCGCTCCAGCAGGTGGTCGCGAAGGCCGATGAAAAAGATGAACAGCCGATGGGGCTGCATCATTATAAGGAAATGGATAAAAGTGAAGCATTGAAACGCCTGCACGAACTGGACCAGAAAATCGAAGCCTCTTTCGATGAGAGGAATCCTGAATCTGTATAAAGCATTTCAGAAAAGTCAAATGATTTACACAAAAAAGGTTTACAATTGGAAAAAGGTCCTATATACTTTCCATTGTAAGAAAAAATTCTCAGAAAGCGAGGTCGGAAATCATGAAAAACACAATGACGGTTTACCTGAATAATTTCATACCATCGACCTGCGCTCGGAATCATATCTGAGACCAACGACTATTTTACCTACAATGAATCATGATAGCCGCAGGAGGTGCATATTGTATTCCTGTGGCTTTTTTAATGGATTTGAATGTTGAAAAGCCGCAGCCCTCCTGCGGCTTTTTCTTATGCTGTCAAAGAGTAATTTTACTCTTTTGATATAAAATTACACTATATTTATGAAGGAGTTGAAAACTATGACGATTCATTTTTTTCTGTTTACGATTCATGTAACCAAAAAGACACAGCAGCGGCTGCAGCCGCTTCCCGGGTACCACCCCACAGTCAAAGACGAATGGCTCGACCGTAAATCATCCGCTTTTAACCGCTACGTGTAAAAACAAGAAGGAGGAGAATAAACAATGACACAAACATTCAAGATGGTCTTCATGAGCTGGTTCAATGCGGAGAAGGATACGGATTAGCCTCATTACAAAGAGGAGGTAGAACGATGAGATTAAATATGCTGATGTTTACGATTGTTATTGAACGGACCAGTCGTAAAAACGTTGATCATTCCATCCAACGTGCCCGCACGATTGGGAAAAAGATCAATGATGTGAAATCCAAATACCACATATAGAAAAAACCCCTGCCCAGCAGGGGTTTTTTCTATAGTGTGCCTGGCAGTGAATCCTGATTTTAACATCATATTGAAGTGTAGTGCGGTGAAGAATAAGGACGATGGGAGGGAGTCGAGATGGCTTCAGGGAATAAGAAACTTGCTGAAACAGGCAAAAAGAAACAGGCAGAACGTAAACGAGGACGTGGTAAAGACCAGGGTGAAACAGCCGTGAACCACGTAGTCAATGTCTATGATCCCATCTAACTGAAAAATGACAGCACGAGCTGTCCGGAGGAAGTCGGGAAATTTCCCGACTTCCTTTTTCTTATGGATAAACAATAAAAACAAGGCTGTCGAGAAAGTCTCGACAGCCTTGTTTTTTTCTGATTTCTTTTATTTTTCACCTTGTTCATTTGATATCCTAAAAATTAGAATCTGTATAAGCGGTGATTTTTTGTTTCAGTCAAGAATAGAGCGACAAAATGGAATGGAAATCGCAACTATAGAAGAGCTTGTCTCGGAAAATCACTTACTCCGTAAGATCAACCAATACCTAGATTTCTCTTGTATCCCCCGAAAAAGTACGTCCCCGCTATTCTGAAGACAATGGGATTCCTTCCCTTGGTCCTCATGTATTATTCAAAATGATGTTCATCGGTTATTTTTATGGCATCCGTTCCGAACGTGATTTACAATGACAGATTTAAACTAATGTTGCTTCGATGTTAAAAAAACCCCAAGGAGCGAAAGCCCCTTCCACTCCTGCGGAAGAACGAGTGGTCCGAGATCGCCGAGCGTGGGTTTTGCGAGGAAGCTCGGGCGCTCGTCCGCGGAAAGGGAAGGGGCTTTCGCTCCTGGCGGTAAGAAAGAAAAAAGCTTGTAAAGAAACAGGGGTTTCTCTACAAGCTGCCAAGGGATTTTGTTATTCTTCCGTGAAGTCTGGACAGGCGTGCCTCATCGTACACGTTATTGATGATCTCTTTGAATTTTTATAGGTGACGGGTAATCCTTTATGGAACACCTTTCACCGTATCCTGTCCGGGGGGCTTATCGGTGGATACATCCGCAGCAGGCCCGTCACTCCAAAACGCTTCCATATTCGATTCTTTGCGTAACGTCCATGAGAAGAACATGTGCTGTCCTTATGTTTCAGAGTCGTCTGTAAAGGGAAAAAATGATTACATTCGACAATCTTTGAAAAAGTTGGAAAAATGCTTTATGTTCTAAGGAGAGTATCCATTTTACTGGGTGACAGAAAGGAAAGAAAACATATGGCACATTTACATAGAACACCTCTTCCCGTCCCTGAAGCAGTGGAAAGAGTAATGCAGTACAAACGGAAGGGCGGAGTAGAAAGGAAACACCTTCATGAAAGTGGTGGACGAGTGCTGGCAGAAGATGTATCTGCCACTCATGCCGTACCTCCTTTTCATAAATCCCCTTACGACGGATTTGCCTTGTGCTCAGCGGATACAAAAGACCTGTCCCGTGAAAATCCGGGAACGTTCCGGGTTATTGAAACGGTGGCTGCAGGACACCGGGCTTCAAGGGAACTGCGGCCGGGGGAGGCCGTCAGAATTATGACAGGTGCTGAAATCCCACAGGGGGCGGACTGCGTAGCTATGTTCGAAATCTGCACCACTGGGGAGGATCAAACAGGGCACCCGGTTATGACGCTCAAGAGGAGGATGGATGCATGGCAGAATGTGATCCAGAAGGGTTCGGAAACAGAGCAGGGAGAAGTGCTCGTACCGGAAGGATCTAAAATTAACCCGGGTGTGCGAGCCCTGCTGGCGACGTTCGGCTATTCTGAAATCAGCGTATATAAGAAACCCTTGGTAGGTGTTTTTGCCACAGGTACAGAACTCCTTGAAGTGGATGAACCTATGGAACCTGGGAAAATCCGCAATTCCAATGCATCTATGATTCAGGCCCAGCTGGAGAGGTCCGGAGCAGCTTGTACATACTTAGGAAAACTGGATGATGATTTTGACTCGTGCTATGAAGCGGTATCCAGCGCTCTTGGAGATTACGATGTATTGATTACAACGGGGGGCGTCTCTGTCGGGGATTATGACCTGATGCCGGACATATACGAAAAACTGGGTGCGGAAGTTCTATTCAATAAGGTGGCGATGAGACCAGGGAGTGTCACAACTGTCGCTGAGCATCACGGAAAAGTGCTGTATGGACTGAGTGGAAATCCTTCAGCCTGCTATGTCGGGTATGAATTATTTGCCCATCCGATCCTTCAGCATTTTATGGGGAACACACGTCCTTATCACACCCGGGTGCAGGCAGTTCTTGGTCAGGATTTCAAGAAAGCCAATCCATTTATGAGGTTCGTCCGTGGGAAACTGCACTACGAAGAGGGAAAGGTCGTCGTTTATCCCGCCGGCATGGATAAATCAGCCGTTGTGACCTCACTGGCCCATACCGATGTGTTCATCGTCTTAAGAGGCGGTACAAGGGGGTACAGCAAAGGGGACATGGTGGAAGCCGTCCTTTTGGAAGACCAGACGGGTCAAACACAATTTTAAAGGGGTGATCCTATCGATTCCCGTATCATAGACCGACTAGGAAGGCCGATTAAAGATCTGCGGATATCTGTTATTGATAAATGCAATTTCCGCTGCAGCTATTGTATGCCTGCCGAGATTTTTGGACCGGATTATCTATTTATGCCGGAAAAAGAGCGGCTTAGCTTTGATGAGATCATACGTCTTGTACACATCTTTGCCCAATTCGGTGTCGAAAAGATCCGCCTGACCGGAGGGGAACCTCTGCTCAGAAAGGATTTGGATGTACTCATCCGCCGTATCCGGGAAATTGACGGAATCAAAGATATCGCCTTGACGACGAATGCGGTTATGCTTGTGAAACAGGCAGAAAAATTGAAGGCGTCAGGACTTGACCGGGTAAATATCAGTCTTGACGCCATTGAAGATGAAGTGTTCAAGAAAACCAACGGCAGAGGGGTTCATACGGATCCGGTCCTTCGTGGAATTGAAGCTGCGAGAAAGGCTGGACTGGGAATTAAAATAAACATGGTTGTAAAAAACGGAATGAATGAAGATCAGATTCTTCCGATGGCCCGCTACTTTAAAAAGACAGGGGACAACCTTCGATTCATTGAATTCATGGAAGTCGGAAACCATAATGGATGGAATATGGATGCCGTCGTATCAAAAAAAGCAATCGTGGATGCTATTCATGAGGAGATGCCGTTAATTCCGGCAGAAGCTAATTATTACGGAGAAGTGGCCTCCCGTTATCAATATGAGGATGGAGCAGGAGAAATCGGCATCATTTCATCGGTTACTGAAGCATTCTGCTCCAGCTGCACGAGAGCCCGTTTGTCAGCAGACGGGCAGTTGTACACCTGCCTGTTTGCGGATTCAGGATACGATCTTCGTGGACGGCTGCGGGAGGATTGGAGTGACGAGGACCTGACCGATTATTTGATGGCTGTATGGGAAGGACGTGCCGATCAATACTCGGCCGACAGGGCCCGGGGAAAACCGATGAAAGAGCGGAAAATTGAAATGTCCTACATCGGCGGATAGAAAAAAGTAAGATTCAGGCTTTTCTCACCCCCTGCTTTTCCTCTATAATGAGTTATAATGATGAATCCCGGAGGTCATTCGGATGAAAACCTTTAAATTGATTTCGTTGGACATTGTCGAAGAGAAGAACGAAGACATTACGCAGCGGAGAATCAAGCTGCAGGATGGTTTAATTATCAACCGTGAAGATGATCACGGGCGCTGGGTGATTGAAGCCTATATGGATAGCAGCTACCGTTCCTTTTTTGAGGATATGTACCGGAACGGGGATGAGATTATTATCCAGGCGAAGATTACGAAACAGACGAACCGTCCCGCTACGTTTATGGTCAAACCGATTGATTTTAATGAAATTGGTGGTTCAATGAATGTCATTTTCATGGGAACGATGATGGACCGTCAACAGGAACAGGTTGAAAAAGTGCTCAAACAGCTGCTTGATGAAGGGTATCAAGGGGATGATCTGTTGGAGCAGTTCAAGCAGAAAGGCAGCGAATCGAAAGCTTAATTGAACGGACAGAGGCGTCTGGGATCCCCCAGACGCCTTCTATGTGCTCCTTTTATCAGCTTTTGTAAATTCATAAATCATGGAAGTATTATGTCGATTATCCTGCTATACTATGAATGATGGTCATCATCGAACAGAAAAAGCAGCATCAAAAGGAGTTTTAGTATGTGGGTGAGAAGAAAAGGCCTGCGATGGCTTAACGATTTAACACCATTTCAGTTGATTGCAGTGTATTACCTGCTCGCTGTGACCATATCTTCCATCTTAATCGCTCTGCCTGTAGCTCACCAGGACGGCGTGAAGTTGGACTTTATTGATATATTATTTACAGCTGTCAGTGCTGTCAGCGTAACAGGGTTGACGACAGTTCCTACAGCCGAGACATTCAGTACACCGGGCATTTTCATCCTCGCAATCGTCCTGCAGCTTGGCGGGATCGGAGTCATGACGCTTGGAACACTGATCTGGCTTGTCCTCGGGAAGAAGATCGGCCTGAAGGAACGGCGTTTGATCATGACCGATCAGAATCAGACGTCCTTCCAGGGAATGGTACGGCTTGTGAAGGAAATTGTCCTCGTTGTGCTTTTAATCGAATTGATTGGATTTTTAGTGCTGGGGACGTACTACCTCCAGTATTTCGATCCCGGGGAAGCTTATCTTCAAGGATTTTTCGGGACGATCAGTGCCATGACCAACGGTGGTTTTGACATTACAGGGCAGTCACTCGTTATCTTTAAGGACGACTACTTTGTCCAGTTCATTAATATGATTTTAATTATAGCAGGGGCGATCGGCTTTCCCGTCTTAATTGAAGTAAAGCAGTACCTCCTCCAAAACCAGGAGGAGAAAACGATTCGTTTTTCCTTGTTTGCCAAGCTTACAACCCTGACATTTTTTGTCTTGGTTGTGTTCGGCACAATCATGATTGTCCTGCTTGAATTCAATCATTTCTTTGCTGGTAAGACATGGCATGAAATATTCTTTTATGCGCTCTTTCAATCCGTCACCACACGGAGCGGTGGCTTATCCACGCTGGATATCAACCAGTTTACAGAGCAGACCCAGTTGTTCATGTCCTCGCTGATGTTTATCGGTGCGTCTCCAAGCAGTGTCGGAGGCGGGATTCGAACGACGACCTTTGCACTCGTAGTCATTTTTGTGCTCACTTTTGCCCGCGGAGGAAATAACATCCGTATTTTCCGTCGTGAGGTTCATCCAGCAGACTTGAATAAAGCTGTAGTCGTTTTGATTGTTGCTTTATTTGTCTGCCTGAGCGCTGTGATTACACTAACGATTACAGAACCATTTACTCTGAATGAACTTGTGTTTGAAGTAACATCGGCATTCGGAACAGTCGGGTTGTCCCTCGGGATCACCCCTGGAATGACAACGTTCGGAAAGTGTGTGTTAATGCTCCTTATGTTCTTAGGAAGAATAGGTCTGTTGACATTCTTATTTACGTTCCAGAAAAATGATGCCAGGGGAAATTACCATTATCCGAGAGAAAGAATCATCATTGGATAAAAAAATATGAGTATGGCTGGGGCATTCAAATTCATCGTGCCCGGTGGAAGAACAGGTTCAAAGCCGGATTCAAGCTCTACTCCTGTTCTTTATGGAAACCGTGGAAATCGTCCACGGCACCGATCATGCAGCAGGAAGCTGTTCCCAACGAACACGGTTTTGATGCTGCAGAAAATGACAAAGAACACAGCGCGTGGGCTGTGTTCTTTTTTAATAAGGTATAGGATGAGTCTGGAGAAAGGGGACAGGGAGATGACGTACCCTCCTGTTCCCGAACTTTCTTTTCAGACCGGCCAGGCCGCCTGATCTCACTCCGGCAGTTTATGACCAACCCATCAGCAGTAAAACGCTGCACCTACAATAATAAGCAGGATGAACAATACGACGATTAAAGCAAAGTTGTTGCGGTAGCAAGGTCTGTGGCATTGTCTTCCTCCGTAAGGATAGCCTCCGTACATAAGCTCACCTCCTGTTGTTACATTCGTAGCCTATGCAGAGGAAGGCTCTTGTGTATGGTCATTCACCCAGAAAGGTCAGTTCATAAATGTCGGTGGAGATAACTTCGTAATGCTGCTCCTTTGATGAAGGGCATCAGCCTGCTGCGTCTGCTGATGGCTGCATTGGTCGAGTTCTTCGCACCAGTGGTTTATCTGTTCATTGTTATACTGGTTATGGGGCGGATGCTGAGTCGAATGAGAAGGGTAATAAGGTCCCGAAATTCTTTGGTTTGCATACATAGATAGTCCTCCTTCGGCTGTATTTTTCCCATAACTCATGATTTTATCCAGTTTAAATCGGTTGAGGAGAAGGTTTTTTGACACATGTGTCGAAAATTATTAATGTGAATGCTCTTATGTAGGTTATAGAACAACGAAGAAGGGTACATCATGTGTATAGGAAAAAAGGCCGGCACATTGAAGAAGTGCAATGAATAGCCGGCTTTGTACATATTTTGTATAATGATTGCACAACAGATGTCACATAAGAGAAGGTGAACGTAATGAAAAAGATCGCTGTGATTGGTGCAGGGCCCGGAGGGCTTGCATCGGCTATGATCTTAGCCGCAAAAGGGTACGACGTAAACGTTTATGAAAAACAGCCGTTTGTAGGAGGAAGAAACGGTCATTTTTCTTTAGGAGAATATACGTTTGATATAGGACCGACATTTTTAAGTATGCCGCAGATCATGGAGGAGATCTTTGAGATGTCAGGGAGGAACGTCCATGATTATCTCGATTTAAAAGAACTGGCACCAATGTATGAGCTGCAGTTTGATGGGAAACGCATCCCGATGTATCGCGATCGGAAGAAGATGATCGAGGTCATCCAGAAACATTTCCCTGGAAATGAACACGGGTATGAGCGGTTTATGGAGGAGACAGGGGAGAAGATGCAGGCGCTGATGCCGCTGCTGCAGACGAAGCATAACCGTCTGACGGACTATGTTTCCAAACGGGCGCTGAAAGCCCTGCCGAAGTTGTCACTCGGAAAATCGGTGTACGATGTCCTCTCCGACTACTTTACGGATGAAAAGTTGAAAATAGCTTTCACATTCCAGGCGAAATATCTCGGCATGTCTCCGTGGGAATGCCCTGGAGCTTTTTCCATTCTATCGTACATGGAACACGAATGGGGCGTTTATCATCCCATTGGAGGCGTGAACCAGCTGTCGAAAGCGATGGCCGCAGTTACAGAAGAACACGGTGGGAAAATCCATTTGAACAGTGGAGTAAAACGCATCCATACAGACCATAACTCCATTTCGAGCCTGGAACTGGATTCCGGAGAAATTGTTAAGGCGGACGAATACATCATCAACGCCGATTTTGCCGAAGCAATGACGAAACTCGTTGATGACGGCGTCCTCCGCAAGCATTCGAAGAAGAAGCTTGAGAACAAAAAATTCTCCTGTTCCACTTTTATGATCTATGTCGGACTGGACAAAAAGTATGAAATGCCCCATCACACGATTCTGTTCGCCGAAGATTACAAGAAGAATGTGGAGGAAATGACCAAAGACCTCGTTCTATCCGATGAACCGTCCATCTATATTCATAACGCCAGTGTCACGGATGATACACTGGCTCCTGAAGGTCATTCGGCTGTTTACATTCTGGCCCCAGTACCGAACAATTATTCTGAAATCGACTGGGAGGATAAGGAAGATACCTTTAAACAGTTGGTCTTTGACGAAATAGAAGCGAAAACCGGTTTCTCAGATATTCGGGATCATATCGTCGTGGAAAAAGTTCTGACACCGAAACAATGGGAAACAGACCATTTTGTTCATCAGGGAGCTACGTTCAGCCTTGGTCACCAACTGTCGCAGATGATGTACTTCCGCCCTCACAACCGATTCCAGGAGCTGGATCACTGCTGGCTTGTGGGAGGAGGAACGCACCCGGGAAGCGGTCTTCCTACGATTTTGGAATCGGCACGAATCACTACCGGATGGATCACAGAGAAAGAGGTGGAGCCGGTATGAGACGTACAGCCATTGTCGGAGGAGGAATAGGCGGACTTGTGACCGCTTTATACTTGTCCAAACAGGAAGAGCGGCACGTGTCGATTTTTGAGAAAAACGATTTTCTAGGCGGCCGTTTAACTTATGAGCGCCATGGCAGTTTCAAGATTGACCAGGGCCCGACCATCGTCCTTCTGCCCGAAATGCTGCTCACTATTATGGAGGAGGCGGGAATTCCGAGAGAGGAAATTCCTATGGAACCGTGTGATCCGTTATATCATATTCACTTTAAAGATGGGTCCACCTATACGAAACATAGAGATCCAGCTCTTCAGAAGGAAGAACTGGAAGCGAAATTTCCAGGCAATGAACAGCATTTCGACCGGTTCCTGCAGGACATGAAAACAAGGTTCCTCCAGGGAAAAGCACAGTTTCTTGAAAAATCTTTTGTTGAGAAACGGACGTTCTTTTCACGGAAGAACATCAAAACGCTGATGAAGCTGAAAGCTTATCAAAATGTAAAGAAGATGATGCGGACGTATTTCGACGATGAACGTCTTGTAGAAGCCTACACACTCCAGACGCTGTACATCGGCGGTCATCCCGAGCAGTCTCCTGCAATGTATTCGCTCGTTTCCTACAGTGAGCATGAACATGGGATCTGGTATGTCAAAGGAGGGTACGCCCACCTTGTGGAAATCATTCAGAAGGAATTGGAACGCCGCGGTGTTTCGATACACACGAATGCAGAAGTGAGCCATGTGGAGGTGGAGGGAGGAGAAGCTTCTTCCATTACCGTCAATGGAGAAACACGTTCTTTTGATGAATATATCCTGAATGGTGATTTTCCATTAATGGATAAACTGATGCCGGAGAAGAAGCGTCTGAATAGAAAATATACGGCTTCATCCGGATGTCTCCTCCTCTATATGGGTCTTGACCGGATTTATCAAAACAACACGATGCACCAGTTTTTTATGACGTCCGATTTCGACCATCATATGAAACAGGTATTTATGGATAAAGTGCTGCCTGACGAACCATCCTTTTATACGTTCCACCCTTCCATTATCGACGGCTCCCTGGCTCCGGAAGGAAAAGGGGTATTGTATACGCTGATTCCAGTACCGGCTGGAAAGGACGTGGACTGGAACGGAAAAGAAGCATTGATCGAGCACGTGCTGGATGAAATGGAGGCTCGTGGTTTCCCTGAACTTCGAAACCATATCGAATGGATGCGTGTCCGTTCTCCGGAGGAAGCGGCAAGAGACGGTTTGTTTGAAGGCGGCAGTTTCGGGATTGCCCCTACCCTGTTCCAATCCGGCGTATTCCGACCACAGCTTCAGCCTTATCCGGTCAGGAATGTATATGCCGTCGGAGCGTCTGTCCACCCCGGCGGTGGTGTCCCTATTGTCATGCAGGGAGCAAAATTATTGGCAGATTATTTGCAATATGGGTCCAAAAAAAGGCATAATTACAAGCGAGGTGTTTAATGATGACGGATTTGAATCAAGCATACCATCATTGTCGAAGGATTATTGAAGAACATTCCAAGACATTTTCCAAAGCATTCGCTATGCTGCCCAGGCAGCAGAAAAAGGCTGTCTGGGCCATTTATGCTTTCTGCCGGCGTGTAGATGATATTGTTGATGAAGGGACGAACCCGAAAGCGGAGCTGGAGGCGTTCGCCTTTGAATTTGACCAATTCCTTGAGGGAAAGCTTGAGCTGAATGATCCGTGCTGGCTCGCTCTGGACGACGTTTTCCGACGTTTCTCTATAGATCCCGACCCATACTACGATATGATCAAGGGCCAACGGATGGACCTGTATCCGACCTTAATTGAGACGAAGGAAGATCTTCTTGATTACTGCTATCATGTAGCGAGTACGGTTGGTCTGATGCTTCTGCCTGTTATTGCTCCCGGGCGTACAGCTTCTTTAAGGCAGGGGGCTGTTGAACTCGGTTATGCGATGCAGTTGACCAACATCCTGCGGGATATAGGAGAAGATGTGGAAATTGACCGCGTATACTTACCAACACAAGTCATGGAATCCTATGGCTATACCTCTCTGGACCTGGAGAATGGAAGGGTGAATGACGCTTTCATACAAATGTGGGAGGACCTGGCTCATGATGCAGAAACCTATTATGAGAGGGCTTTGAAAACCATCCCGGATTATCCGGTTTATTCCAGAGCTCCTGTCGGGGGAGCGGCGAAGATGTATCGTGCGATCCTTCCCACCGTTCGAAAAAATGATTACCAAGTGTTCGGCCGCCGGAATTACGTTTCGGACAAGCAGAAGAAGCAGATCATTGCAGAAATGCAGTGATGCTGCTTCTTTTTTTATGTAGGAAAGGATCTTCGTATGCCCGCATAAGCTGGTAGAGGGGAATCCGAGTGAGAATATTATCGATAGTCAGTGCCCTGCTTCTCATTTGCTGGGGAATCAGTTTCTGGATGCAGAAAAAACAGGATGGGCACAAAAAGAAAAGCCGCGGTCTGCGGTGGTTGGAGAAAGTCCGTCTGATGGAACAGTTGTGGGAACCGGTCAAGGAAATTAAAGGGATATCCGTTGCACCGCCTTTAAGAATTGTTGCCGTACACACCCGCCTTACTGACGCTGAAGCTATCCGAAGGCTGAAAACAGCATGGCTGATGGACTGGCGGTATGAAGGAAAAGGTCTGGTGACAGAGTCAAACTCTGTGCTTTTTTACTATGAAGATGGACGTCCGTACTGGGCCTTTCATGAGCTGTGGGGAAATTCTGGAACTGGTAATACAGTAGAAGGCTGTCGTGATTAGCAGCGGGAAAAGGAATGACCGCTGCTTTTTTTATAGGACAAGACTGGATTGACATAGAAAAGGGGGATCTATATGATGGTTGTGTTATGGATAGCAGGAGGCTTATTCGTGTCAGGACTATGCTTACATAAGATATTGAAGAATCTTCTTGTTTTATGGATCTCTGCTATCATAATCGGCTTAGCATGCGGGGCCGTTGCTTCTGCCGGTATTCCGGGACCGCTTCTGTTGGCCTCCTATGGGATGATCTTTCTTACCGGCGCAGGGGTGTCAGGCGGCATCCGTTCTGCGGTCGATTGGACAAAAAGGGAAAGCGGATGATTCATCCGCCGGGGCGTCCGCAGGTATAGTTTTCTATAATATAGCAGATACTTGTAACTATGATCTGTTGTTTATAGAAAGGAGCGTCCTGATGCAGGAGAAGTATTTGATCTACTATCAGGCAAAGTCTGGTGTAGTCAAACGTGTTCCCGTATTTGCTGCTCACCGGGAACAAGCCCGGGAAAGCCATTTAAGAAAGTTTCCTGAAACTAAAATTACACACATCCGATTACTTTAGAAAAGAGACGAAAACCATACGTCTCTTTTTTTTAATGGGTGGTGAAGGGCATGAAAGGGAACACCTGAAGGGATAAAAGGACTAGACAGGAGGCATTGGAAAATGACAAAAGATGAAGAGTTGATTCAGCGGGCGCTTATAATAGCCGTCCGTTCTAAAAAACAAGGAAATGCGCCGTTTGGTGCCCTTCTAGCGAAAGAGGGTACTGTTATTATGGAGGAAGGAAACCAGGTGCATACAAACACTGATCCCACCCATCATGCCGAGCTTGCCTTAATCCGGCGGTTCTGCCGCGAAACAGGGGTGACAGACTTGAGTGAGTATACCTTGTACTCAAGCTGTGAGCCGTGCGCCATGTGCGCTGGTGCCATCGTGTTTGCCGGCGTCCGCCGGGTGGTATACAGCGCTTCAAATAAGCAGATGGCTGAGAAGACAGGCGGGGGAATCATGGTGCCCTGTCAAGACGTTTTCAAAAAGAGCCCCCATCATCCATCGGTGAAAGGGAACGTGTTGAATCGAGAAGGAATAGAGCTTTTTGATTAAAAACCGTCGGAAAATCCGGCGGTTTTTTTTCATCCCTTTTTGTCGAACACCGGCTGTTTTGCCATGGATTCGACGTATTCTGCGGTTTGAAATATTATTTCATAGTTCGTTTTCCATCTTGAAATTTTCCCTTTTTATTGGTAAAGTTATGAGAAAATTAGAAATATTAACACATAATGACTGAGGAGGAAAGAACTGTATGAAGCTGTATCTTTCTGTCGACATGGAGGGAATTACAGGGGTTCCCGATCACACCTTTGTCGATTCGTCCAAACACAATTATGAACGCGCCAGGAAAATCATGACACAGGAAACGAATCATGTGATTGAAGAAGCGTTTCGAAAGGGGGCCACAGAGATTCTCGTCAACGACAGTCATTCGAAAATGAATAACCTGCTCATTGATGAAATCCATCCGGATGTGTCGCTTATTACAGGAAGCGTGAAACCTTATTCCATGGTTCAGGGACTTGATGCGGGCTTCGATGGCGCGATATTTATCGGCTATCACGCAAGAGCTGCTCAAAAAGGGGTGCTTTCCCATTCCATGACGTTTGGTGTGCGGAACTTTTTCATTAACGACAATCCCGTAGGGGAACTGGGCCTTAATGCTTTGATGGCCGGCTACTACGGCGTGCCCGTCTTGATGGTGGCTGGTGATGATTGTGCAGCAGCTGAAGCGGAAGACCTGGTTCCGAACATCGTGACCGCACCTGTGAAAGAAACCATCTCCCGTACAGCTGTGAAAAGCCTCACACCGAAAAAAGCCGGTGAGCTGCTCCGGGATCGGACTGCTCTGGCCATAGACAAACGGGCGGAAATAAAGCCGCTCCCATCACCGGACACCCCTGAATTGAAAATTGAATTCATGAACTATGGACAGGCAGAATGGGCCCATTTGATGCCGGGAACCAAGCTTGAATCAGATTCAACAACGGTCCGTTTCAAGGCAGCCCACCTATTGGAAGCCTACCAGGCGATGCTCGTCATGACAGAACTTGCGATGCAGGCGACATCAAGCTGAGGGGAGGAAAAACGCGTGGTTACATACATATTGAAACGTTTGGTTTACATGATTGTTACCGTTTTCATTATCGCTACGTTAACATTCTTTCTCATGAACCTGATTCCAGGATCACCGTTTAACGAGGAAAGGACCACTAATGCAGCGGTACAGCAGAATTTGGAGGAGCATTACCATCTAAATGAGCCGCTCGCTGTTCAGTACATTCTCTATTTAAAATCCATCATCACTCTTGATTTTGGTCCTTCGATCAAGCAGCCGACCGAAACAGTGAATTCACTGCTTGGCCGGGGTTTTCCTATCTCGGCTGAACTCGGAATCTGGACGGTTCTGATCGCGCTGGTATCCGGGGTGGCTCTCGGAGTGTTTGCAGCTTTAAAACATAACCATCTCATTGATTACATGGCAATGACCATCGCTGTTCTCGGCATCTCCATTCCAAACTTTGTTCTGGCTACCATGCTGATCCAACAGCTGGCTGTACAGCTGGAATGGCTGCCGGCAGCGACCTGGAGTTCTCCTGCTCATATGGTTCTCCCTGTACTCGCTCTTGCAACAGGGCCGATGGCGATTATCGCCAGGCTGACTCGATCGAGCATGTTGGAAACCCTGACCCAGGACTACATAAAAACAGCCCGTGCCAAAGGGCTTTCTCCCTACAAGGTCGTTGTAAAACATGCATTGAAGAATGCCTTAATGCCGGTCGTGACCATAATGGGGACCCTCCTTGCAGGAATTTTAACAGGCACTTTTGTTATCGAAAAGATCTTTGCTATTCCGGGCATGGGCAAATATTTCGTAGAAGGGATCAACCAGAGGGACTATCCGGTCATTATGGGAACGACCGTATTTTACAGCGCTTTTCTCGTATTCATGCTGTTCCTTGTTGATATTGCCTATGGCTTTTTAGACCCGCGTATCAAACTTCATAAGGAAGGAGGGAGCAGTTGATATGTCTGCTTTAAAAGAAAAGCAACGGGATGATTCGCATTCATCGATTCCGGATGAGTGGTTCCGGCCAAAAGAGAAAAACATCGATGAGGCTGAGTCTGTTGTCCGTCCTTCCCTTTCGTACTGGGAAGATGCCTGGCGCAGGCTCAGACAGAACAAATTGGCAATGGCGGGGTTTGTTTTTCTCATTCTGCTTGCCGTCATGGCGGTGATCGGCCCATGGATTTCTCCGTATACCGTGTCCGAAGCTTCACTGGCTGATCAAAATCAGCCCCCATCTCTCAATCACTGGTTCGGGACGGATGAACTCGGCCGTGATGTGTTCACGAGAACGTGGTATGGAGCGAGGATTTCTTTGTTTGTCGGTTTGATGGCCGCCCTGATTGATTTTTTTATCGGAGTCGTTTATGGAGGGATCTCCGGTTATAAAGGCGGCCGTACGGACAACGTGTTGATGCGGATCATTGAAATTTTGTACGGCCTTCCTTACCTGCTCGTTGTCATTCTTCTGTTAGTCGTTATGGGTCCGAGCCTTTTGACCATCATTATTGCTCTTACAGTAACCGGATGGGTGGGGATGGCAAGGATTGTCCGTGGACAGGTGCTGCAGTTGAAGCACAACGAATTTGTAATGGCTTCCCAGTCCTTTGGTGCTAAAACGAAACGGATCATCCTGAAAAATCTGCTGCCTAATACGATGGGCCCCATCATTGTACAAATGACGCTGACCGTTCCGACAGCGATTTTCGCAGAAGCCTTTTTAAGTTTTCTCGGCCTCGGCATCCAGTCTCCCTATGCCAGCTGGGGAGTCATGGCCAACGATGCTCTCGGTGTCATTTTGTCGGGAGACTGGTGGCGGTTATTTTTCCCGGCCTTCTTTATTTCAGCGACGATGTTTGCATTTAATGTGCTTGGGGACGGGCTGCAGGATGCGCTCGATCCACGTTTAAGGAGGTGAGGATGTTGAACAAAATTCTTGAGATTCATAATCTGCACATTTCCTTTAAGACGTTCGGAGGAGAAGTGCAGGCGGTACGAGGAGTCAATCTCGACTTGTATGAAGGGGAGACGCTTGCAATTGTAGGAGAATCCGGCTGTGGAAAAAGTGTCACAGCCTCAAGCATTATGCGCTTAATCCCGACACCTCCGGGACAGATCAAAGAGGGAAGCATTCTTTTTAAGGGACAGGACATGACGAAATGGTCCGACAAAAAAATGAGAGGTATCCGCGGTGTCGACATATCGATGATCTTTCAGGATCCAATGACAGCCTTGAACCCGACGTTGACCGTCGGAGATCAGCTTACAGAAGGGCTCAGACAGCACCGGCGTGTGACGAAAAAAGAAGCGGATGCCCAGGCTGTGGACATGTTGAACCTCGTCGGCATTCCAAATCCTGATGAACGGATGAAGCAGTATCCGTACCAGTTTTCCGGCGGAATGCGGCAGCGGATTGTTATCGCCATGGCTCTTATCTGTGAACCGGAGCTTTTGATAGCCGATGAACCGACAACAGCCCTTGATGTAACGATTCAGGCGCAGATTCTCCAGCTGTTTAACAAAATTCAAAAGGAAACCGGCGTCTCGATTATCCTGATCACACACGATTTGGGTGTGGTTGCGAAAGTGGCGGACCGAATCGCGGTCATGTATGCAGGTAAAGTCGTCGAAACAGGTACAAGGCGGGAGATTTTTTATGAGCCACAGCATCCCTATACAAAAGGGCTTCTGCATTCCGTTCCCCGTCTGGATCAAAAAGGAGAAAAGCTGATTCCGATTGACGGTACGCCTCCGGATTTGTTTTCACCACCGGAAGGCTGTCCATTTACCGCCCGTTGTCCGGCTGCTATGGAAGTTTGCAGCAGGATTTATCCATATTCAACGGTCCGCAGCGAAACCCATGAGGTGGACTGCTGGCTTCAAGATGAGCGGGCGGAGAAATACTCAGCAACCATTCAATCATAATCAAGGAGAGGGGTAGTACGATGAAAAAGTGGCTGCATGTTTTATGGGGGATTGCAATTATTACTGTGCTGGCGGCCTGTACAGCCAACAGTTCCAGTGAAGAGGACAATGCTGAAGGTGACCAGGCAGAATCAGGAGACACCAAAACATTACTGCTCAATAATGGGGAAGAGCCGACGTCCTTTGACCCTCCGATGGGATTTGATTCCGTTTCGTGGAACGCTTTGAACAATCTGATGGAAGGAATGACCCGGCTCGGGAAGGATCACCAGCCTGAGCCTGCTGCGGCAGAGAAGTGGGAGATTTCTGACGATGGGACCGTCTACACATTTATGATTCGTGAGGATGCCAAATGGTCCAATGGCGACGATTTAACAGCAGGAGATTTCGAATTTGCCTGGAAACGTCTTTTAGATCCTGAAACGGCCTCACCGGCTGCGTTTCTCGGCTATTTCATTGAAGGTGGAGAAGCGTTTAACAATGGAGATGGATCAAAAGAAGATGTGATGGTGGACGCCGTAAGCGACAAGGAACTGAAAGTGACCCTCTCCTCACCAACCGGTTACTTCCTGAATATTATCTCCAACCCGGCGTTCTTCCCGATTAATGAAAGTGTGGCGGAAGAAAATGCCGAATGGTATGCGGAAGCGGACAGCTTTGTAGGAAACGGACCGTTTACGTTGGATGAGTGGAAGCATGACAGTGAAATGACCTTCAAGAAAAATGAAAACTACTGGGACAAGGATACAGTCAAGCTTGATGAAGTTCACTGGGCCATGGTCAATGATACCAACACAGAATATCAGATGTATGAAAGTGGGGAACTGGATACGACGAACATCCCGGCCGATATGTCTGAAGAGCTGATGGAAAGTGATCAGCTGAAGGTTCAGGATCAGGCGGGCACCTACTTTTATCGTTTTAATGTAAACGAAGAGCCGTTCCAGAACAAGAAAATCAGACAGGCGCTTGCGATGGCTGTCAATCAGCAGGACATCGTCGATTATGTAACGAAAAACAAAGAAGCACCTGCTTACGGATTCGTTTCCTACGGATTTGAAGGCCCCTCCGGTGAAGATTTCCGTGAACAGAATGGAAACCTTGTAGAGTTCAACGCTGAAGAGGCGGAAAAGCTGCTGGAGGAAGGGATGAAGGAAGAAGGCTATGAAGAACTGCCTCCAATCACTCTTTCCTATAATACAAGTGAGTCACATAAGAAGGTTGCAGAAACAATCCAGCAGATGTTCAAGGAACACCTGGATGTTGACGTCACCCTTGAAAATGCAGAGTGGAACGTATTTCTCCAGAATCAAAAAGACTTGAAGCATCAGCTGTCACGGAGCTCCTTTATTGCCGACTATGCCGACCCAATTAACTTCCTGGAAAGTTTCGTCACCGATTCATCCATGAACCGGACGGGCTGGTCCAATGACGAGTATGATCAATTCATTGAAAAAGCGAAAAATGAAACTGATGAAACGAAGCGGTGGGAGCATATGTATGAAGCAGAGAAGATTTTATTTGAAGAGATGCCGATCTTCCCGATCCATTTCTACAACTTCGTTCTGCTCGAAAAAGAAGGCGTATCGGATGTCATCCGTCACCCTGTCGGCTATCTTGAATTGAAATGGGCAGATAAGGAGTAACAACTAAAGGGGCACCCGGCTGAGCCGGGCTTGCCTCTTCTCTATGGAGGAGTCTATGCAGAAACCAAAACGATTACAAAAAGGAGATACGGTCGGGGTGATTGCTCCAGCCAGCCCTCCGGATCTAACGAATTTATCCAATGCGCTGCCATTCCTGCATTCGCTGGGGTTGAACGTCATGATCGGACCAAACGTTAAACGGACATACGGTTATCTGGCGGGCACAGACCGTGAACGTGTGAACGACCTGCATCAGATGTTCAGAGATCCAGCCATTAAAGGGATTTTCTGTGCCGGAGGAGGGTATGGGACCAGTCGTCTGGCGGCTTCCATTGATTACAACATGATCCGCAGAAACCCCAAAGTATTCTGGGGCTACAGCGATATTACTTTTTTACATACCGCCATCCAGCGTCAGGCAGATCTTGTCACATTTCACGGACCGATGTTGAGCTCGGATGTTGGGAAGCCTGACTTTGATGATCGTTCAAAACAGCGGTTTACCCAGCTGTTTCATCCGGAGACATTTACGTATACCAATGAGACATCACCGTTACAAGTGATCTCTAGAGGGACAGCTTCAGGCAGACTTGTGGGTGGAAATCTTTCCCTCCTTGTCAACTCCATCGGCTCTCCTTATGAAATCGATACAAAGAACCGGCTTTTGTTGATCGAGGATGTCGGTGAGGAACCATACCGGATTGATTCTTTCTTAAGTCAATTAAAGCTTGCAGGTAAACTCGACGAGGCCTCCGGTATCGTCGTAGGTGATTTCAGTGAGACCGAACCTAAAAAGAAAAAAGAGACAATTGAACTTCAGGAAGTGTTTCGTCATTACTTTGCTGATCTTCAAAAACCGGTCCTCTCAGGATTTAGAATCGGTCACTGCCTGCCTCACTATGCTGTGCCTCTCGGGGTGGAGGCGGAACTGTGCAGCAGCGCGAAATATTTGAGAATTGCCGCAGGTGTTCAATAACGAAAGGGGGAAAGCGATGAAGATCCAGTCCGTGGAAACAATGAGGGTGGCCGTTCCATTACACAAACCATTTATAACCGCTCTTCGTACGGTGACCGTCGCCGAATCCATCTATGTGAGGATTGAATTTGATAACGGCCTGACAGGCTGCGGGGAAGCCCCGCCCACCCATGTCATCACAGGGGAATCGCTCGGAGGTATTGAGAACACGATCAAGGAGGTATTGACGCCGGTGCTAATAGGCTCCGACATATTGCATAGAGAAGCCGTGTTTGAGTCTCTCCATAGGAGCTGTGTAGGAAATACCAGTGCCAAAGCAGCCGTCGATATGGCATTATATGATGGGCTTTCTCAAGCTGCCGGACTTCCTCTCTATCAATTTCTTGGAGGATGGACGGACCAATTGGAAACGGATTATACCGTAAGTGTTAATACTCCAGAGGAAATGGCGGAGGACGCTGACGCCTATGTCCAGCAAGGATTCCGCGTCCTGAAAGTGAAAGTCGGTAAAGACAGTATCCACCATGATATTGAACGCATACAAGCTATTCATCAAAGGATAGGGAAAGACGCTGCCATACGTCTCGATGCTAATCAAGCGTGGACGGCTAAAGAAGCTGTTTACGCCATCCGTGAGATGGAAAACAGGAAGCTTCCGATCGAACTGGTGGAGCAGCCGGTTAAAGCGGGAGACATTGATGGACTTAAGATAGTGACGGATGCTGTAAGTACGGTGATTATGGCTGATGAGAGTGTGTTTTCTCCTGAAGATGCCATACGCATCTTAAAAACAGGAAGCGCAGATATGGTCAATATTAAATTAATGAAAAGCGGAGGCATCCATAAGGCCCTGAAAATTAATGCGGCTGCTGAAAGCTTCGGCGTCCCTTGCATGGTGGGGAGTATGATTGAAACGAAACTCGGCATTACCGCAGCTGCCCATTTTGCTGCCAGTCAGAAGAACGTAACGAAAGTAGATTTCGATGCTCCACTCATGCTTACAGCAGACCCCGTTGAAGGAGGCGTGCATTACAATCAGTCGGTTATGACTCTGCCAAAAACGCCGGGTCTCGGCATTTCCCGGCTCTCTATGAAGAATACCTGGATTTCATAAAAGGAGGAAGACCATGGCAAAGACACCAGCAATTGAAACAGTCTGGGTGGTGGCCGTCCCAGTAGCGACCGTCTGGACGGCACCAGACTCCCCGAGGGACTGTGATGAAGCAGGCCTATCATCTGTCAGTTCGATGCCCGAATGGCTGAACAAGCTCGATCATAAACAGAAACTGGCGCTCTGCGATGACAATCTCGTTCAATCCCAGCTTTTATACGGCGAAGAAGTGATCGTCGAAGACATGAAGGACGGGTGGGCACGCATTATTATTCCACATCAGGCTTCGAAAAAAGATGCCCGGGGGTATCCCGGCTACATCCCTGAAAGGCAGCTTAGTGCTCTGGCGGATTCCAAATGGAAGGGAAATGGCATGCTTGTTGTCCATGATAAGCAGGCGATGCTTCTGGATGAAAAACGCCAGCCGTTCCTGGAACTCAGTTACCTGACTTCTCTTCCCGTCATTCAAGAGGAGGGCGTGCTGATCAAGGCCCGCACCCCTCATGGGAAAGGCTATGTATCTGCAGAGGCAGTCACGGTTTACCCTTCTGGTGAAGCGGTCCCGAAAGGCAGTGGAGCTGCCATTATAGAATCAGCAGAAACCTTCCTTGATCTGCCTTATTTCTGGGGAGGGATGAGTGCATATGGGTTTGACTGCTCAGGTTTCGCTTATGCGCTGCACAAAGCTCATGGCTACATCATTCCGCGTGACGCCACTGACCAAGTGACCAAAGGAGTGGAAGTACCGATCGATCAAAAGCAGCCTGGCGATCTGCTGTTTTTTGCCTATGACCAAGGTCAGGGACGTGTCCACCATGTCGGGTTCTATTATGGAGACGGAAAAATGCTTCACTCTCCGAATATAGGGAAGAGCATTGAAATCATTGAGCTGAAGGATACAATTTATGAAAAAGAACTGTGTGCGGTACGAAGATACTGGGAGGAAGCGGAGGAGGCAGGATGACGATGGAAAAAGTATTGGAAGTCAAACAATTGAAAAAGCACTTTGACATCGGCAGAAACAAATCGTTGAAAGCTGTGGACGGCATCAGCTTTGATGTATATGAAGGGGAAACGTTCGGCCTTGTCGGGGAGTCCGGGTGCGGCAAATCGACCACAGGCCGTACGATGATGAATCTGTATTCCGCCACAGCTGGAGAGGTTCTATATAAAGGGAAAAGTGTTCATAACCGTAGTGAACAGGAGCAGTTCCACTTGAAAAGAGAGATGCAGATGATCTTTCAGGATCCTTATGCTTCTTTAAACCCAAGATCCACAGTAGCGGAAATTATTGCGGAACCCATGGAAATTCACAAGCTCTTCCGAACAAAGCGGGAGCGGATGGAACGGGTGCATGAACTGCTTGAAGAAGTCGGGCTCAATCGTGATCATGCCAATCGATATCCACACGAATTCAGCGGCGGGCAGCGGCAGCGGATCGGGATTGCCCGCGCTCTTGCTCTTGATCCATCCGTCATTATTGCTGACGAACCTATTTCTGCGCTCGACGTTTCTGTTCAGGCTCAGGTGGTCAACCTGTTGGATAGGCTGCAGGAGGAGAAGGGGCTCACTTATTTGTTTATTGCCCACGACTTGTCTATGGTGCAGCATATATCCGACCGCATCGGGGTGATGTATTTAGGTCACCTCGTCGAGCTGACAACCAGTGACCAGCTTTATAAAAAACCCCTCCATCCTTATACAAAAGCGCTGTTGTCTGCGATTCCAATTCCTGACCCGGATTTGGAAGATGAGCGCGAACAAATGATTATTGAAGGGGAAATTCCCAGTCCGATTGATCCTCCGAGCGGGTGTGTGTTCCGGACAAGGTGCCCGGCAGCAATGGACCGTTGCGCAAAGGAAGTACCAAAATGGCAGGAGGTTGAAAGTGGACACTATACAGCCTGTCACTTGTATAACGAAGACGATAGGTCAGGGAAGGATTTACGGAGCCGATCAATCTCCCTTTCCTGATGCATTTCTTATTTTTTTGAAACGATTGGCTGCTTGTTTCGTATAGACAGAAGAAGGAGGCAGCCTGGTGAAAAAATATCTGACTTTTATAAGTAGTTTTGTCGTACTCTATTTTTCCTATCAATATCTCTCTGGTATGATTTTGACGATCCAATATGATCCTGAGACAGGCGGAGCGGGAAGTGGTCCATCCCATCTGTTGATCCTTGTCGTGATGGCCACCGTATCCTATTTCCTGTCTTGTCTGCCAAAAAGAAAACAGGCATAAACTTACATAATAAAAGAGGCTGCCGAATTTCCGGCAGCCTCTTTTTGCAGGTGTGACATTCACTCGATATGGACAATTTTTCCGATGATTTGATTAGCTACGTTTTCTCCACTGAGAACGACCATCGGGGAACCACCACCGGGATGGGTACTGCCACCACAGAACCATAAGCCTTTCAAGTCCTGGGATTTGTTGAACGGCCTCATAAATGCCTGACTCCTGCTGTTGGAGGAAGGGCCGTACAGGGAACCACGATAGGCTCCGAATGCCGCTTCAATTTCCTCCGGGCCGATGACCTTCTCATACACGAGATGATCACTGATGGGGATGCCGGCCTTTTTCAGCTTGTCATAGATCAGCTCTTTGTAATGGTCCTTATTCTGCGGATGCGCGCCAACGGCTGGAGCATTGACGAGAATAAAGCAATTATCCCCTTTAGGAGAAACATCGGGATCTGATTTTGCTGAAGTACAGATATAAATTGTTGGATCGTCGGCATAACCTCCAAGGGATAGCTGCCGGAACTCTTTTTTGTAATCACTTGAAAAGAGCAGATGATGGTGGTGCAGCTGGGGAAGATAGGTATCCAGTCCTGCCATGATCACAAAAGCAGAAATGGAAGGATCATAGGAAGCGAGCTTTTCGTCACTCATTTTTTTTCTTTCCTTCTGATCGATGAGTTCCGGGACTGCCTGGAGCAGATCTCCGTTTACGATGACATGATCTGCTTCAAAGAAATCGCCATCCTCTGTTTCGACGCCTACTGCACTTCCTTGATACGTATGGATTTTTGATACAGGGGTGCCGCTGTATAGATGGACACCGGCTGCTTCTGCTGCTTGAACGAAGGCTTCCGCAATTTTCGTATTTCCGCCTTTCACATAATACACACCATCATTCCATTCAAGGTGGGCAATCATACTGAATGTGGCTGGAGCCTGATAAGGATTGGAGCCGATATACGTTGAGTACCGGTTCAAGGCCTGAATGATATCAGGATTGGTAAAGTACTGCCTGAAAAAATGATCCATCGATTGGAGCGGACGTACCTTCATCATGCTTTTCATAAGGGCGGGAGACAGATAATCCTTCCATCCGTTGAATGTTCTGTGCAGGAAATGCTTCCGGGACATATGGTAGAGCCGTTCGATCTCCTTCAGAAACGGTTCATAAGCCTGGTACCCGTTAGGATCAAGCTGCTTCAG
Source organism: Halobacillus sp. Cin3 (assembly GCF_947311855.1). Lineage (NCBI taxonomy): Bacteria > Bacillati > Bacillota > Bacilli > Caryophanales > Bacillaceae > Halobacillus > Halobacillus sp. Cin3. Next base: position 421,055 of record NZ_CAMZMV010000001.1, read on the forward strand.
CTGTTTTTTCATAACATCCTGATCGGTGGAAAAATCAAAGGTCGTGCCATTCGGAAAGACATTTCTCGTATGAGTGTCAATCTTTTCAAAGTCGAGAAGATGAGGGGAGAGTCCAGCTTTCGACAGAACTCTTGTGAAGACATCCGGCATTGTCATAGTATTGGGGCCAAAGTCGAAGTGATAGCCCTCTTCGTCTACGGCCATCATTTTGCCTCCAAAATGGGTGTTCTTTTCAAACAATTTCACATCTACGCCTTCACTGGCCAGGTGGACCGCAGCGGAAAGACCACCGAGTCCACCCCCGATAATGACTGCTTTCATTGATACGACCTGCCTTTCCATTGATAGGTACGTCCTCGTTTATGTACAAGCATGGATGCCCACATCATCGCAATCAGCAGCATTCCTGCTACAGGCATGAGAAACGACAGCCACAAGGGGTGTCCTGTCCGTGCATCCACATACATTTTGAACGTAATCAGCAATACATAGGGAAGCAGCAGGTAAAGAGCTCCTGTTATCATGCCGAAAATGGCAAGACCTCCGGGGAGTACAAAAAGAATGGCATACAAAAGGGTGAGAAAGACGACCATCCAAGTTGAACGCCCGATGCCGGTGTATAGGTTTTTTTTAAAGCCTGCCCACGTTTCCTGATTGGATTCATACATATACGAAAGAGCCGATGATGTAATATTGGCAAGGATCATGCGGTAACCGTTCTTTTTCATTTCACGAGCGAGATGAACATCTTCTACAAGCGAATCCTTTACCGATTCATGGCCTCCGACCGCCAGATAAGCCGATCGTTCAATCACAATAAAGATACCGCAGGCTGCTGTAAACATCGGCTTTGTCGTGCGGTTGGCCATGAAAAGTGGAAGGTGAAGCAGCACGACCATATGCTGAAGAGGGACAAGCATATGGCTGAGGAAATGATGATTCGGATAAAAAGGGAATCCACTGAGCATCGCTGCTTTTCTTTTTTTCATTGTTCCCAGTGTCTTTTCAATCACTGTAGGAACGACTCGTGCATCAGCATCCAGGAAAAACAGGTAATCGCCTCCTGCCTTTTTTGAAAGCTGGTGACACGCGTGTACTTTACCGTTCCATCCATCCGGCAGCTCCTTCCCCTGCAAAACGGTAAAACGGGCATCCTCCACAGTAAGAGAGAGCAGTTTTTCATAGGTGCCATCCTCAGAATGATCATCGAGAAGAAGCATTTCAAGATTCGGATACGTGAGTGATGATAACGAGCGGATCAAGCCTTCCACGTTATCCACTTCATTGCGGAGCGGGACGAGCAGGGAAACTTTTTGATCCGCCTCTTCGTGTTTACCTGCCCGCAAGGGATATAGGAATAAACTGTTAACCATTGTCCATACGTTCATGACGACTAAAAGAAGGACAAAGATAAAAAACCATAGCAATGACGGCAGCCTCCTTTCTGTTTAAATAGGGTGGAACAGCTGATGGTCTTCCTGGACGACTCGTGTCCGGAGTTCATTCAGCTGCTTCGTGGCGGCTGTTTCAAAGTAATGTGTCATAGATTTCCGATTGAGCTCGGAGTACCCCTCCTGTGGAAGAGGCTCTCCGATTGTTATGTAAGCATTCGGTTTTCGTTCATGCTCCAGGGCATAATAGATGGAAACAGGCACCACGTTGACGTGTGGGGCTTTTTGAACGATATAACTGATGCCTGAAAAAAACTCAAGGGGACGTTTTTCCAAAGGCTGTTCCGCCCCCTGGGGGAAAATCCATACCGTTTTTCCTTTAGATAACAGATCGGCACTATAGGAAAGGGATTCCATAAGATGCTTCCGGTTGCTGCTGTTGATCGAGAAGGCGCCAATGCTCCTGAAAAAGGGGAATTTCTGCAGCCCATCCTCATGCATCATGCCGTACCCGTCGGAATGGATGACCTGATCATTCAAATAAAAAATGAATAAAGGATCCCACCAGGCGGAATGATTGATGAGAAACATGGTGTTTTCTTTCGGAACCGATTCTGGAGCATTCAGCAAAATCCGGTTAAAATGTATGTTCAGGAACATCCGGTTGAAACGGGTGAATCCCCATTCGATGACCGGACGTTTATGAGACGGCTTGAACATGTTTTTTCCTCCAAAAATAAAGCGCATACCAGCCCGCTGTTAATAGAGCGACAAGCGTAATTGCTAAATACAGTCCCCCGGTAAATGCCATACAGATAAATAAGAACACCATCAGCCCGAACACCAAAGCCATTCGTTTCGGCCACGTTCCTTCATTCACCAGGTTATCCGGATTCCAAATCAGGAATACGAGGTGGAAGAAGGCAGCGGTGACAAACCAGCCGGTGAAATTGCTGAAAGGAATGTCATAATAGAGGCCGGGTTCCTGCCAGATCCAGTATTCTTTTACTTTATAGGATACTGGATCGAGAATAAGATCGATTGTTACAGCGCACAACGCTCCCGTTAAAAGAAACGTAAGGAAGCGGGTGAAGGATGGAAGGCCGCTGGAAATGACACGTGCGATTTCGTGGGAGCACCCGATGATCAAGAGCCAGGCAAACCCAATGGTGACAGGGGTGTCGGCGATCTTTATCCCAAAGTCCTGCGTGTAGTCATAGGTTCCGAACAGGAAGTTGTAGGCCACCCCTAAATGCTCGACATAAATACTGGCAGCAATAATGAACAAGCTGTAGAGGATGCCTGTTCTTTTTCCATACATATGTATAAAATACAGTCCGGCGACAATACCGGCAGCAATTAGGAACACACTGTTGGCCCATTCGAGCCAGGGGGGCAGCCAGTCAAAGGTGACCAGGAATACGCCGCATATGTACCAGAAAATGAAAAAACGGAAGATATAAGTGGACATAAACGCACCTCAATTTCTACGAAGAATATCAAATATATAACAGGGTCGAGACCTCCTTTCATGATACCTCATCCATATAGAAAATAAACAATATTTTGCATTCAATCTGCCGGAATACAGGGCTTCTTTTCAAATACAAAGAGCAGGCATGTGCCTGCTCTTTGTATTTGTCTATTCTGTTACGTATGAGCCAGCTGCCCTTTTCGTATGTGAGGCAGGCGTTTCTGCATGAATGGAACGATCCAGTGATCCAGGCCGTACCGCCCGGCGTTGATACCAGCAGCAAGGATAAAGACCGTCAGGATGACCATCTGTGGATTCGTGCTGACTGTACCACTGAATAAGAAAGCAAAATTCATCAGGATGCCTCCAAAGGCTGCGGCTGTTGTAAATAATCCAAGGATAAGAGCGATACCCGCAAGAATTTCCCCCCACATGACGAGCTGTGCGAATAATGTATGATTCGGAAGCGCGAACCCCTCAAGGAAAGCCGCCCACCATCCTTGTACGGCCGGGTGCTCGCCTGCCGCCTGACTGATAGCTCCCTGGAGGAATCCCTGAACTTCAAAACCGCCGGTCAGCTTACCAATACCCGCTTTCAGCCACGTCACACCGATATAAACCCGGATGACCGCTAATACAGCAGCCGCTATTTTATTGGTTCTCAAGAAATTATTCAACATATTGCTCACTCCTTCATATGTTTTGTTCAGTATTTCACATGATTGCCGGCATCTTTCTTACAATTCAATTATACGATGAATCAAGTGCATGAATGGTATATTGCTCACTATTTCACAAGATGGCCATAAACTTTAGAATAAATTGTGAACGGTGGGTGTAAAAGAAGGTTATCGGAAAACAATCCCGTATAAAGAAGAGAGGAACGCCTAAAATAAACGAAGCGGATGAAAGCGTTTTTTGTTAGAATGGGAGTAGAGAGAGGAGTGGGAAGATCATGGAAATTGTCATGAATGTTGTGAGCATCGTCGTTATGCTGGGGTTGATCGGCCTCACCATTTTTGATCACGGTTAATACGTAGAAAAGGAATGCCCGGAAACCATTTGTAATGGTTTCCGGATTTTTTCTTTTATAGAAGTTGTCTTATTTGAATAAGGTTTTCATTTTAGTAGATTGATTAAGCAAGAACACGTTTGTAAAGCGTGATGCAGTACGTTCCACTGTCACCAAGTCCAGAGGTGATCGTAAAGGAAGTCGGACTGTTGACGCTGACAGAGTCGGTAACACCAGAGCCGGCAGTTAAAACCCCTGGAGGTACGCTGACAACAGCGCCGGATACGGAACCTAGGCTGGTAGCTGAGTTGAAAATCTGGAAGGTTCCGGAAATGTAACTTCCGTCTGGAGCACTCCATACTTCTTCTGCTGTAAGCACCCCATTGAAATTCCCAGAGATTTTTTCCTGAACGACCATCGCCTGCGGGCTGCAGGCAGAATGTGATTGACACATTTTATATCTTCTCCTTTTACATCAGGCTAAAACACGTTTGTATAATGTAATGCAGTACGTGCCGCTTACTCCAGCAAGGGTGGTTACCGTAAATATTGAAGGGTTATCCACACTTTCGGAAATTGTGTTCCCTGGGAGGGCTGTCAAAATGACATCTCCAGCGGTGACAATATTTCCTGTACTTAATGCAGAATTAAACACTTGGAACGTAGCTGAAATGTAACTTCCTTCTGGAGCTTCCCACAGGGGTTCAGCTGTCAGCAATTGATTGATATTCCCACTGATTTCCTCCTGAATGATCTGTGCCTCAGGGGAACAGGCAGAACCGCAATCCGAGTAAACACCACACATCTTCATTCCTCCTTGAGCCTCAATTTTTAAACAATATAGTAATAATCTATGAACAGTCGTATAAACAGCTTGTGTACACGTCTATGAAGATATATTCATTTATGATTTAGATTTAGAAAAACAAATAGGGGGACACCGATCTGCCTGCCTTTTCGATTATAGAAGTGAGAGGAGGTGAGAGACATGGCCGTAATAAACACCCGCATGGATTCCCGTCTGCAGCTGGTATTAGTTGTTGGACAGGATGAGGATGGAAACATGGTTTACAAGACGAAATCATTCAACAACATGAAAACAGAGGCAACCGATGAACAGCTTTACCGAACAGCAGCTGCCCTTGCTCCGCTTCAACAACACGTCATGGAAGAAGTCGCCCGAGATAACCGCTCGATTCTTACTGAAGAATAATGACAGGGAGGTCAAATGATGAAAAAGCTGGAGCTCAAATTTTTAAATGAAGAAAAAAGAACAGTGACGATCAGTCTGGATGATCCTCTGGAACCGGTGGATCCGGCAGCCGTGAACGCTGCGATGGACGAAATTCTCGTTCAGGACTGCTTCACTTCGACTGGAGGAAGTCTTGTATCAAAGAAAGAAGCCCGAATTGTGGAACGCAACGTCTTTGATATTACGTTGTAAATGAGGAAAGCCGCCCCGGAAATGCGGGCGGCTTTTTCTATCAAAAGGAGGATGCTGCCCTTGGACACATGGATATCCATTATAGCGGATGTCGGCTTTCCTGTTGCGGTGACATTTTATCTGCTTCACCGGATTGAAGGAAAACTGGATCAGCTCATTGAAACGATGCATCAGTGGCCCGAGAAGCTGATCAATCAAAAATAAAAAACATCCAGCCATTACAGGCTGGATGTTTTTTTAATTGGTTAGACCCCATTGATTGAATGGATAGATGACCAGTTCTGTACGGCCGATGATTTCCTCTTCTTCAATAAAGCCGAGACCATTGCGGCTGTCTTTACTGATGGAGCGGTTGTCTCCCATAACGAAATATTTTCCGTCTGGAACATCGACAGGACCATAATCTCTCGTTGCGGACGCGGCATCCTCACTTAGATATTCCTGTGTCTGTTTCTCCCCGTTGACATAAAGCTCGTGGTCCCTGATTTCGATGGTATCCCCCGGCTGCCCGATGATTCGTTTTACATAACTTTTAACAGGACGTTCAATGATAACGATATCTCCACGCTCAGGTTCATCTATATAGTAGATAATTTTATTGAACATGACTCGTTCACCGTTTTGAAGAGTAGGATCCATACTGGCACCCTCTACGATAGACGTGGCGAAGAAGAACGTTCTTAGAATGAAGGCCAGTGTGATGGCGACGGCAATGGCTTTCAACCATTCCAACCATTCATTTTTAGATTGTTCAGACAATCTCATCTTCCTTTCTCGATGAACAGAAATGATTTCGCTCTTATTTTACCATATTGGTTAAGAAATGAAAGGGAGATCGATTTCAATGTAATGGATATGTAACATAGGAGAGAGAGGAACGGCGTCTTTCTATGTCGAATTGTAAATTGTTTTAGCATATATCTTTACAAATGGAATGAAAATTGAGATAATTCTTTTCGTGCAGGTTGGACAGGCGAACAAACATTCCTTTTGCTTACGTATATGAAAGAGATAAATACAAAAAGATAGGACTGGCAGGAGGTCGTCGCACGTGCAGGTCATGGATAAAGAGACGATGCTGGAAGAGATTGAGCACCTTCGTAAACGAATGATGGAGGTTGCCAATGAGAAGGGATTCTCCAGTGTGGAATCGGTTCAAATCAGTCAACGGCTGGATACATTACTCAACGAGATTCAACATAAATCATAAAACTTACAGGGCCCAGCGTTCTGTAAGTTTTTTTTATGTACCTGCCTTTTAGGATGTATAGTAGGGAACCGAAGAGCAGGTCAGTTTTTTCGCTTGATCCAGTCAGCGAAGGGGATGGCTGGAAGGGCGGAGCTCACATTCCAAGGCTGTTACAGCGATGGTGGCAGGATGTGTTACTTTTACGGATTGGCAGATATCAATGAGCAGCTCCAGGCAGAGGCAGTGTTTGATTTTCGTAATCATTTGCACCCTGCAGGAAAAGCTGGTCACTTCATACTGGATCAACGTGCCGGGCGGGGCGCAGAGGAGGAGCTTTTCCACTTGCGAAAAGGCACATACGCATAGGCACCCATTCGGCAGTTTGACACCCAGAGATCCTTCTTTACATAAAGTAACTTCATGAAGGATGATTTTTTTCCCCGAGGGCAGAAGAACAGGTACTTCTTTTCTCTGTCCGATTTCCCGGAAGGTCAAGGATTCAGGACCAGTTTTCCTGCAGTACGCATCCGTTAAGAAACAGGTGTAAGCATCGCAGTCGAATGGCAGCTCATTCTTTCCTTGAGGCAGGATGTAATTCAAATCCAGGCAGTATTTTCCTCTGATAACTACATCCTTCGTACGGAGTATTTCAAGGCTTTCGAAATTCTGGACAGTCCTGCTGAATGTGTTCCCTCTCCGGCCATTTATTTTTTTCCCATTTATAAATATACAAAGATCGCTCAAGTCTCCCTGCTGAAGGTTGAGGACAATGGTCCCTGTAATCGGTTCAGTCAACAACGACTGCCATAGTAGTTGACGGGAATGATTCGCCAATGAGAAGTTACCACAGACTTCATCTATAAGAACATCATCACGATATGAAATGGTTAAGCACTTCGTAAATTGAAGGGATGCGGTAATCCAGTCATACACTTTTTCTGTTTGTATCCAATGCTTATCCATAAGATCCCCCCTTCTAGAATAGTAGCCGGCCATTCTGAAAATACATAACAGATGTCATTCTCATGCTGTTTCTTGAATGGCGGGTAATTTTTTATGGGTAGTATATCAACGTGGATCATTCCACTCCGCTTTATGTAACCTCGATGGTGTCAAAAGAGGCAGGAGTTCAACCTGAATCCTGCCCTGTCATTTATAAGCGGTAGTTTGCGTTGATGCAGTATTTTCCTCTGCAGGAGTTTCCTGCCGCCGCATCTGTGTTACATATAATCCGGACTTCATCAAATGTCTGGACCGTCACTGATCGTGTGTTCCCATTACTTCCCAAGGTTGCCAGTGGAATTGTAAAGGTTCCCACCACAACGCCGCCATTGGCTATATACACAGTCAGAGGGTCGGCACACCCGGTATCATAAAAGACACTGATGGTACCGGCATCAATCGAAAAACTTGATGTCCAGACCGTTTCAGCAAGGTCGAATGCCGGGTCGGCCGTATTTGTTAAACAATCGATTGTAAAGTTTCCGCAGAACTCATCCATAGCAAATTGACCACCGCGGTCGGGACAACAACAATTCGCCATTCGTTTTCCTCCTTGAATCGTTTTAGTCACAGCCTATGAAATAAATATGAAACTGCATAGGTTTGTGTACTAGAGATAGGAATGTTTTTAAAATCAGGCGCATCCGATAAAAAAGACACATCCGGCACGGATGTGTCCTAAAAACGATTAAGAAAATTCCAGGTTGTCGGCTTTCCTTAGTTTCTCTGATAAGGGGTTTGTTCCTGTTATCTTGCGAATAAAGGTTTATTTTGAGAAACGTTGATCGCAATTAACCATTGATAAAGGATGTGAATCGCAAAGACCAAGGGACGATGCAGGCATCCACCGGTAAGCAGAACGTGACCACCTCCACATGACTTTTTTGCATCTGCAAGCAGTCACACGTGTTTTCTGTTATTTCAAGTATTTCTCAAGTCTATCGAGTCCTTTTTTCAGTGTCTCCATGCTGTAAGCGTAGGAAAGACGCATATATCCTTCTCCATAGGTGGAAAAAGCACCCCCCGGCACGAGAGCAAGACCAGCCTCATCTACCAGCTCGACGGCTTTATCTGTGGTCGTTTTACCATCCAGGGGGAATTGGATAAACAAATAAAAGGCGCCGTCCGGCTGAGCGAATGATAATCCCATTTTTTTGAGGCGCCCGGCTGCATAATCGCGTCGTTCCTTATAAGCATCACGCATGTTCTCCGCTTCCTGCTTCTGATTGGACAAAGCTTCCAGAGCGGCATATTGGCTGATCGAGGTAGCGCAGGACACGTTATATTGATGAACTTTCAATAAGTGCCGGGACAACCATTCCGGTGCAAGCAGATAGCCGATCCGCCAACCTGTCATGCTGTGTGACTTGGATACTCCGTTAACGACGATGACGTTGTCGCGGACATCCGGAATAGAAGCAATGGATGTATGAGGACGTTCATAGACGAGTTCACTGTATATTTCATCGGCAATAAGGAAAATTTCCTTTTTCTTAACGACATCGGCAATATCCTTCAACTCATCTTCTGTTAGAGAAACACCAGTCGGGTTGGAAGGGTAAGGAAGAATAACCGCTTTTGTTTTCTCAGTGACATGTGACTGAATGATATCCCCGGTCAGTTTAAATCCTTCATCACTCGTATCTGCAAATACCGGTATGCCGCCAGCGAGCCGGATCAATGGTTCATATCCAGGATATACAGGGCCGGGAAGAATAACTTCATCTCCAGGATGGAGGATAGTACGCAGGGAAAGATCCAGCGCTTCGGATGCTCCGACGGTAATAATGATTTCCTGTTCGGCATCATAGGAAAGACCATAGGATGCGGCCGCATGATGCTGGACCGCCCGGCGCAGCTCGATGAGACCGGCATTATGTGTGTAGCTTGTCTGGTTATTTTCAATCGCCTGGATGCCTGCCTGTTTAACGGTATCAGGCGTAGGGAAGTCCGGCTGGCCGATGGTCAACGAAACGACGTCTTCGTAACGACTCACCATATTGAAAAAACGGCGGATCCCGGATATTTCAATATTTTTAACCGCAGGGTTGATCAAGTGTTCCATTGTATCTCTCCTCTTTTACATAAAGTTAACAAAATGTTCAAACAATTTAAGTATTTAATTTGTTGAATTTTGTTATAATTTAAACTGAGATAAGGAAAGGAAGTGTAGAATGAGATCGATTCACCGTTTATCTTTTGAAGAACTCGTTGATCGTAACAAGCAGCAGCTGCTGCAAGACGAAGAAGCGATTGAAGAAATTGAAAGACAAATAGATGAAAAACATACAAATAAACTTCGTCCTGACCTTTTTGTTAATTGATTACTGGACTATAAAAAGCGGCCGCCTCCAAGGGGCTGCTTTTTACATTTTCATAGGAACGTGGCAGAATGTAAAGCATAAACCATAACTATTTTCAGGCAGGTGATCCATATGAACGATGTTGGTTTAGTGTTGGAAGGCGGCGGGATGCGGGGAGCTTATACCGCAGGAGTCCTGGATTATTTTCTTGATCAGGGTCTGCATTTCCCCTATGTTGTCGGAGCCTCTGCCGGCGCTTGTAATGGCAGTTCCTATGTAGCGAGGCAGCGGGGAAGGAATTACCGGGTCATTGTTGAATACGGAGATCATCCCGAATACATATCCTATAAGCGAATGCTTACGAAGCGGCAGTTGTTTGGCATGGACTTCCTTTTCGATAAGCTTCCAAATGAACTGGTCCCTTTCGATTATGATTCATTTATGAAACAAACGACGAAGTTCGTCGTAGCGACAACAGACATGGATTCCGGCAGACCGGTCTTTTTTGATTCCTTCCATGACAGGGAAAGTCTACTGAAAGTCATCCGGGCTTCCAGCTCGCTTCCAATGATTGCCCCCAGCATTGACTTCGGTGGATTTCAACTCATGGACGGCGGCATTGCCGATCCGATCCCATTGCAGCGTTCAATTGATGACGGCAATCAAAAGCATGTCATCGTCCTGACAAGAAATGACGGGTATACGAAAGAAAAGTCCAAAGCGGGCTGGTACTTGAACCATCGGTATAAAAAGTTTCCGAACTTCGCCAAAACGATGACAGACCGCCATATTCACTACAACGCTCAGTTGGAACACGTAAGAAAATTGGAAGAAGAGGGCAGGGCTCTCGTCATCCGTCCCCGCCAGCCGCTTGTGGTCAGCCGAATTGAGAGGAACCGTGACCGGCTGCATAACCTCTATACGCAGGGCTATCAAGAAGCAGAGGATCTTGGAGAACAGCTGACAGATTTCCTCCAGTTATCTAAGGCGGGACGTCCATGAGCACTGAACGAATCGTTTCTGAAATCAATGCTGCATTGGCGGAACACCGGGATGACCAACAACGGCAGCCGATGGAAACCTATATGAAAAACCACTTTCCATTCTATGGAATCAAAACGCCCGAAAGGAAAAAAATCCTGGCCCCCTTTGTGAACGACAGTAAAACCTTCAGGGAGAAAGAACGATTCGAAGTGGCGTTTCAACTTTTTCAGATGCCTGAAAGGGAATGTCATTATGCAGCCCTTGCTGTATTGGAAAAAGGGAAAAAGGCCGTTTCTCCGGAGGCGGTGGAGTTTTACAGAGAGCTTCTTTTGACGAAACCGTGGTGGGATACCGTTGATATGATCGCTTCCCACCTGTGCGGTGAATATTTTAAGCTTTACCCACAACAGCTGCGTCCATATACAGAACAATTCCGCGATTCGGACTTTATGTGGCTGCGGCGTGCTGCACTGCTTTTTCAACTGAAGTACAAAGGAGAGACAGACCAAGCCCTTTTATTTGAAACCATCCTCTGTTTAAAAGACGAGAAGGAATTTTTCATAGAAAAAGCCATCGGATGGGCGCTCAGGGAATATAGCAAAACCAATCATGATGCTGTTATCAATTTTTTGTCAACGCATGAATGCCGCCCTCTAAGCCGCCGGGAGGGGTTGAAGTGGCTGAAGAACAAACAGCCTCACCTTCTGGATCGCCTCTAGGTTTATTCTTTAAAGCTCCTGTTCATAATGGATAGGAGAACAAGGATAAAGGAGACATACAGGATGAATATAGGTGAATGGCTGGATCCTCACTTTTTAGAAGAACCAATCCAATGGCTGGATGAAGATATCCTTCAGATATTCGGTATGGAGCCGGAATACATCCAGTTTCTACTGGTGTTTGCTTTCATGGGGGCATTGATGTGGGTGGTGAAGCCGGTGGTCGAGTGGCTGATGCTGCGAAACTGGCTCCTCTTTTTAAGCGGCGGGGCCTCTGTATTGATCGCTCTCGTTTTCCTGCAGATGGTGGACAGGTATGCCATGTCTGGAACAACATCCACACTGCCGGAATACTACTGGTTCATCTGCCTTTCCGCTATCAGTGGTTACGGTCTCGCCCTTGCCGGGTGGCTGACGGTAAAACAGGCGTACCTCAGATTCGCGAAGCGGAAAAGAAGGAAGGCTGCTTGAACTCTCTTTTAAATGAAGAGAGTTTTTATTTTTCCTTCACCACCCGACGAGTCCTGCCGATACTATAGGAGGACGCTTAGAAGAAAGGGCGATGTTCATGAGACAGGACCAGGGAATTTTACTGGAGAGTGGTACCAATGAACTCGAAATCGTAGAGTTTGGAATTGGTGAAAACCGCTTCGGTATGAATGTGATAAAAGTAAAAGAGATTATAAACCCGCAGCCGATTACAAAAGTGCCTCACTCCCACCCCTCTGTAGAGGGAATTATCGATATACGGGGCGAAGTCGTGCCCGTTGTCGATGTTGCTCACGCGCTGGGATTTCCAGCCTCCGATCATCCGGAAAAGGATAAGTTTATTCTCTCGGAATTCAACCAGACGAAAATCGTTTTTCACGTACATACGGTTACGCAGATTCACCGGATTTCCTGGGAACAGATCGAAAAACCGAATCAAATGTATCAAGGACTGGACACGCAGATCACCGGGGTCATCAAAAGAGAAGAAGATATGCTGCTTCTGCTTGATTTTGAAAAAGTGGTCGCTGATATCAACCCGGAAACGAGTATGAAAAAAGAACAGCTCCGGGAGCTGGGACAGCGGGAGCGTTCTTCAAAAAAGATCCTTATAGCTGAAGACTCTGCCATGCTCCGTGCGGTGCTTCAGGAAACGTTGAGTGAAGCAGGGTATGATCAGACCGTCAGTTTTGAAAACGGCAGGGAGGCGTGGGATCACCTCGCAGAAATGATTGAAGAAGGGAAAACGATGACCGATGAATACCAGCTGATCATTACAGATATCGAAATGCCTATGATGGACGGCCATCATTTTACGAAGCTGTTGAAAGACCATGAGCAGCTGCAGGTACTTCCTGTCGTCATTTTTTCCTCCCTTATAACGGAGGATCTCAGACATAAAGGAGAACGAGTAGGGGCAGATGCCCAGGTCTCCAAACCGGAAATCGTGGAGCTTGTCAAAATCATCGATCAAAATATCTTGTAACATAAAGAAAAATCCGCTGGAATCAGCGGATTTTTCTTTATTTCTTGAGTCGTTCGAATAGTTCGTCATGCCAGGCGTAAGCCTGTTTTGAAAGGGTTTCCGGTCCTTGTTTTGTAGGGGATGACTCTACAATAAGGCTTTTTTCATGATCGGATAGATGCTCATAAGAAGCTCTCATTTCTGTCGTATACTCCATATACTTTTTCAAGTGCCATAAAAAATCGTCCATTGGATTCATCGTCATAGTGATCCTCCTCCTCTGGTACTTTCATTCCTTCTTCCTGAAAGAACGAAACATCAAAAAGGAAGAGAATTACATTCTTCTTCTCGGACGCTGATTCCACGGAGTTTCCGTCCTTTGACCGAGCAGGGATGGCTGCGGAGTGGAATGAAAGGCGCGGGGGGAGCTTTTTTCCGGCTGCTTCCAGTTTAAGTATTGGTATAAGGTCCGTTTCGCACGGGATAAAGACAGCTTCGGTTTTGGATTGCGGTAGGACTGGTCGACCCGGCCCAGGTGTTCCAGCTGCTGGAAGTCCTCCTTTGCTGCTGGTACGTGAAAATAATACCCGCCAATTTCAATCAGAAGAGTGGAATGCTGCTGACTTAAACGAGGATGATCAGAGTAATGAAGACCAACTTTCCTGGCCCGTTTCTCCTTCAGCAGGAGGTCGATGGTGTGTTTTTTTATGTCATATAAATGCTTCGGCTCAGGAGCCGTTTTTGCGTGGCGGTTTACGATGAATAATGATTCGGCAATCTCACGGTCGGATAGCTGCTTTCTGTTCATCTAAGATCTCCTTTCCATCCAAGTATAGCGTTCCCTCTATCAATTGACAACATTTTACATCGGTCACTTTTTATATTCTTTTAAATCTTTGATGATCTTGTCGATGCTCTCGGCGCTCGTCCCGCTGTAAGTCTCTAATCTGTCCCCGTCAGGACCGACAAGGAAGAAGCTCGTCCCGTGGGCCATCTGATCAGAATCTTCCATCTTCTTGACAGGGGATTGAAATGATTTGATCGACCATTCTTTGACATCCTCGTAAGAATAGCCTGTCAGGAAGTCCCAATTATCGTAGTCGGGCTGATAGGGATCCGCAAAGCTTTTCAGCACATCCTTCGTATCATTCTCCGGATCCACACTTACAGATACGAGCCGGGCGTCCAGGTTTTCCGATTCTAACTGCTGCTGGAGTCTGGACATATGTCCGGTCATTGGAGGGCAGACGGTTTCACAATTAGTGAAAATGAAATCAACGATCCAGTAGTCCCCTTCATAGGACTGGGGGAGGGTTCGTTCTTTTCCGTTCTGATTGACAGCGTGGAGGGTATTGACATCCTGCGATCCGCACCCCGTTATAAAGAGAACGGTACATAGTAGTCCAAACCAAAGTTTTGCTTTCATGTTCCTGCCTCCATGTCTTTAGATGAGTCTAGTGTAACATTCAGGGGAGTAGAGAGACGCCGGTTCTGTCATTTGTCACAAAACTGTACGAGTCAGATATCCTTATGCTTGAGCTGGAAGACGGAATATTCCGGCCTGCAGAGAAAACGGTAAGGGAGTCTCGTCGTACCAATCCCCCGGCTTACATATAAGTCGAAGGTTTCTGTGATTGAATAATGCCCTTCCACATACTTATCGGCATAAGGCGGTGTAACCAGGTGACCGATCAAAGGGAGCTGCACCTGACCGCCGTGACTGTGACCAGAAAGCTGAATATCGACAGCTTTGTCTGTGAAGCGGTCGGCTACATCCGGCTCATGAACCATCAACAGCGTAAAAAGCTCTTCATCCGCCCCGTATAACGCTCCGGCAATGTCCGGTTTTCCGAGCATCACATCATCCAGTCCTGCCAGAGTGAAGGAAGAGTCCCCGTTTTTTATGGTTCTATGCTCATTTTGGAGCAGTTGAAAACCGGAAGAATCCATCACCTGCTGAATTTTCTCGGTCCCATAACCGCCATGGTCATGGTTGCCGTAAATCCAATATTTACCATTGGGAGCGTGGAGTTTCTTGAGCTCATCCACAAGTCTCGGTGAAAAAGGGTACGTCTGCGGTTCATCCACCAGGTCACCCGTGAACAAAAGCAGATCTGGCTTTTCTTCATTGATTTTCCGGACAAGTTTTTCAAGTTGTTCCAAATCATAATGAAACCCGAGGTGGGTATCGGAAAACTGTAAAATTTTAAAGTTATGAAAGGCGCGCGGTACCTTTGGATGCTCGATGACATAGGTTTGTCTGGAAAGCAGACGCGGCTCTATATACCAGGCATAAGAATAACCGAGGGCACCGATCCCCACAAATCCGGCTATTCCGGCGGTCATCCGCTTGATAAACTGGCGGCGTGTTAAGTTCATAGCGATTCTCCTCTGAAATTCTTTCGTCATTATATCACGAATTACTGTAAGGAGAAGTCGAATGATCGATTAAATTTCGAAAATGAACAGGAATTCATTTTCCTTTTGTGGAATGTAATTTATGAAGTCAAAAAGATGGAGGTACATGATGAAGGATCAAGTAATCATCGTTACTGGTGGGTCAAGCGGTATGGGGCTCCATATGGCGAAACGTTTCGTTTCCGAAGGAGCCCGTGTAGCTATTACTGGAAGGAATGAAGAACGTCTGGCGGCCGCTAAACAGGAAATAGCAGGTGGAGATGAGTCTGCCGTATTGACTATTCAAATGGATGTCAGGGAAGTGGAGGATGTACAACGGATGGTAAAGGAAACAGTAGATACATTCGGTACCATCGACCACCTCGTCAATAATGCGGCCGGTAACTTTATAGCTCCAGCTGAAGAACTTTCACCAAACGGCTGGAATTCGGTTATTAATATCGTCCTCAATGGTACATTCTACTGTAGTCAGGCCGTAGGCAAGTACTGGATTGAAAACCATATCAAAGGGTCGATCCTGAACATGGTGGCTACATATGCCTGGAATGCAGGGGCCGGCGTCATTCATTCTGCCTCAGCGAAAGCAGGCGTTCTCACTATGACCCGGACCCTTGCGGTGGAGTGGGGGAGTAAGTATGGAATCCGGGCCAACGCCATAGCCCCGGGGCCGATTGAACGTACAGGAGGGGCCGATAAGTTATTTCAATCCGAAAAGGCTGCCCAGCGTACCATTCAATCGGTGCCGCTCGGACGTGTCGGAACTCCGGAAGAGATTGCCGGCCTGGCAACGTTTATTCTTTCTGAAGAAGCGGCTTATATGAACGGCGAATGCATCACCTTGGATGGTGGTCAATGGTTGAATAAGTTTCCTTTTTAACCGTTCATCATCCGTTTGAGTACAGGAACCAGACCTCAAGGGAGCGGGTATGTCCTGTGTCCATGAAGGCCAACGTCTAAAAGCTGAAACTGCCGGGGAAAATCCCCGGCAGTTTTTTTGTTTCAAAGGTTCTTATGCCTGCTGTGCCTGAAAAAGGAGTCTTTGTATTTAGACTACATTGCTTCTTTGATTCCTTTTTTGACGAGAATCCTGGCGGTCTGAATTATCATAAAAACCAGCCGTTGATCGGCCCTGCAACATTCATGAATTTCATCATCTGAGGATGACGGATGACCTCAATGATTAAAATAAGAGAACAGACAAGACCTGTGAGTATGGATGCCCATGAGAGGGTGGTAAGCCATTCAATCGGTCCTTTATATAAAATGTCATTCTTGTATACCCCCGGTATGTAATTATGAAAAGATGAAAAATACATAGAATTTCAATCGTTTCTTTTGACTATGTATACCTATACCGGGTATATTAAGATTATTAAAGGAGGCGGAGAACATGTGTGAGCACCCATTACCTGAAAACAGCGGGAAAGACCCGGTGACTCCAAGAACAGATGATGAAAAGCAGGCCGTCGTAAACAGGCTCCGGAGAATTGAAGGTCAAGTCCGTGGTATCCAGAAAATGGTCGAGGATGATCGTTACTGTGTCGATATTCTCGTACAGATATCAGCCATCGATAAAGCCCTGAAACGCGTCGGCTATTCCCTTCTTGAGCGCCATACACACCATTGCGTGAAAGATGCCATTCAAAAGGGAGACGGAGACGAAGCTATTGATGAGTTAATGAAAGTCGTTCAGCAGTTCTCCAAATAAGGAGGGATCAGTACATGTCCGATACAAAAGAAATACAATTTGGTGTAACAGGGATGACTTGTTCCGCCTGTGCTTCCAGAATTGAAAACGTGTTAAATAGAATGGATGGTGTGGAACAGGCAGACGTCAATCTGGCCATGGAAAAAGCGTCTGTTTCCTACCGTAATGATGAAGTCGATGCCAATCAGATTAAAGAACGGGTGGAAAAACTCGGCTATGGTCTCCGTATGGAAAAGCTGGAGCTTGATATTGAAGGGATGACATGCTCTGCCTGCTCCTCCCGCATCCAAAAAGTGCTGAGCCGGACGGATGGTGTCAATGAAGCAGCCATTAATCTCGCCACAGAAGCGGGAGTCGTGGAATATGACCCATCTGAAGTTACGGTGGATGATATCATTGCCCGCGTGAAAAAGCTCGGATACGGTGCCGTAGTGAAACGTGACAGGGAGGAGCAGAAGGAAAAGAAAGAAGAGGAAATCCAACTGAAGAAGCGCCGTTTATGGATTTCGGCTCTCCTTTCACTTCCTCTGCTTTATACGATGGCTGGTCATCTTCCTTTTGGTCTTGCTTTTTACGTCCCTGAACTGCTGATGAATCCGTGGTTTCAATTTCTTCTGGCAACTCCCGTCCAGTTTTACATCGGGGCGCCGTTTTACAAAGGGGCCTGGCGGGCATTATCCAATAAGAGTGCCAACATGGATGTACTCGTTGCGCTGGGTACGTCGGCGGCTTATTTTTACAGTGTTGTAGAAATGATCCGCTGGATGAGCGCATCAGACAGGATGCCGGATCTTTATTTTGAAACGAGTGCCGTACTTATTACGCTGATCCTCGTTGGGAAGTTGATTGAAGCCCTGGCTAAGGGAAGAACAACAGCAGCCCTTTCCCACCTGCTGAATCTGCAGGCAAAGGAAGCTGTCGTCGTTAGAGACGGAAAAGAAGAGAAAATTCCTGTTCAACAGGTTCAGGTCGGCGATGAGCTCATCGTTAAACCCGGAGAAAAAATACCCGTTGACGGGACGGTCCGTTCCGGGATGACTTCTATCGACGAATCAATGATCACCGGTGAATCGATTCCGGTCGAGAAAATGGAAGGAGAAGCGGTCATCGGGTCCACCATCAACAAGCATGGTACGATCCGAATGACAGCGGAAAGGGTAGGAAAGGATACCGCTCTTTCCGGCATTGTGAAAATCGTCGAGGAGGCCCAGGGGTCCAAAGCTCCAATCCAGCGCACAGCGGATCGGATTTCTGGAATTTTCGTGCCGATTGTCGTCGGAATCGCTTTGGTGACTTTCTTAGTATGGATGATCTTTGTATCTCCAGGAGAATGGGGGCCTGCTTTGGAGGCTGCGATTGCTGTCCTTGTTATTGCCTGCCCTTGTGCCCTCGGCCTTGCTACACCGACCTCGATCATGGTTGGGACTGGTAAGGGAGCAGAACACGGCATTTTATATAAAGGCGGAGAATATTTGGAGGGGACACATAACCTGACGACTATTCTGTTGGATAAAACGGGGACAATTACGAAAGGAAAACCGGAAGTCACGAACTTTGAATCATTTGATGATCGCCTTGATCTGCTGCGTCTCACTGCTTCTGCGGAATCGGCATCTGAGCATCCGCTTGCTGAAGCGGTTGTCGACTATGCGGGAAAGCAGAAGACAGCGCTGGCAGAACCTGAGCGATTTGAAGCCGTTCCTGGTTATGGGGTCATTGCAGATATAGAAGGACACCACATTATGATCGGTACGAGAAAATTGATGGAACGGGAACAGCTGGAATATGAGGCTTATGAATCAAAAATGGCAGACTTTGAGCAGGAAGGGAAAACAGCGATGTTCATCGCTGTCGACGCCACACTTGCAGGTATTATAGCTGTGGCTGATACGGTGAAGGAATCATCAAGGGAAGCTGTGGCCGATTTGAAGAAGCTCGGTCTGGATGTGTACATGGTTACAGGAGATAACCGCCGGACGGCTGAAGCGATTGCCAAGGAAGTAGGCATTCACGGCGTCTTTGCAGAAGTGCTTCCCGAAGAAAAAGCTGAAAAAGTCAAGGAGCTGCAGCAGGAAGGTCATAAAGTGGCCATGGTCGGTGATGGAATCAACGATGCACCTTCGCTTGCTGTGGCCGATATAGGTGTAGCGATCGGGACTGGATCGGATGTTGCGATTGAAACCGCAGATATTACTCTAGTCGGGGGGGACCTTGCCCATCTCAGTCAGGCTGTTTCCCTCAGCAGGAAGACGATGCGCAACATCCGTCAGAATTTATTCTGGGCGCTGGCATACAACAGTGCAGGAATTCCGGTAGCTGCACTTGGGCTGCTCGCGCCCTGGGTGGCCGGTGCAGCCATGGCCTTCAGCTCGGTCAGTGTTGTAACCAATGCTCTCAGACTGAAGCGGGTTAAATTGTAAAGGAGGAACGATAATGGAAACGATGCTGCAAGTAGAAGGAATGACATGTGACCACTGCAAAAAGGCGGTGGAAGGAGCTTTAACCGGACTTTCAGGGGTGAAACAAGCCGATGTCAACCTGGAATCGGGAAAAGTCCGTGTTTCTCATAACGATACGGTCTCCAATGAAGCTTTGAAAGAAGCGGTCGAAGATCAGGGATACGATGTAGTCTAAATAAAAAACGCTGCGCATGAAGCGCAGCGTTTTTATTATCCGATGATATAAAAGAAGATCGTGAAGAAGTGAAGAATCGACCCTCCGAGTACGAACAGGTGCCATACCATATGGTGGTAGGTGAAGCTTCTCCATACGTAAAAGATGGACCCGATGGAATAAAGGACGCCTCCTACGACGAGATAGGTGATGCCGGCAGCTGGTACTTGTGCAGTCAAAGGCTCCCAGGCGAGAACGATGAGCCAGCCCATCAGCAGGTAGAAGACCGTGGACATAAAGACGTATTTTTTCACGAAAAATACTTTGAAAACGATCCCCAGAATGGCAATTCCCCACACGATTCCGAAAAGCGTCCAGCCGAGGGAACTTCTCAGTGGAACAAGGAGAATTGGTGTATACGTACCGGCAATAAACAAATAGATGGCCGAATGGTCGAAAATCTCAAAGAGATCTTTGGCGCGGCCGGGAGGAAAACTATGGACGAGAGTCGAAGAAGTGTAGAGCAGGAGCATCGTTACCCCGTAAATCGTCACACTTGTAATGTGCCACGCATTTCCTCCGAGACTTGCGAAAACAATCAGCAGGACAAGCATAGCCACACTCAGGACGGCTCCAATTCCGTGAGTTACGGCATTTGCGATTTCTTCCTTTTTCGTAAATGTATGTGTCAGCATCGATTCAACCCCAATATTGTTCAGTTGTACTCATTATAAGCCGTTAAGAAAAATTTATAAAGACCAAGTGTGTTTTACAGGTTTTGACAGCGTATGGATCAGGGTATCAGATAATCGTCAACCTGGTCAGAGAGAGATTTGTCGGGAATTGCGGTTCGAGTTTTAGGATGATGTATGATAAGCTGTTTATGGTCCAATGAACGTCTCTTTCTGCTCCTTCAATGGTCGTGAAAAAAAGAGGAGTGAAGTAGAACATGGTAAGTTTACAAAAAGAAACACTGCGTATTCCATTAGTATCGGAGCTGATGATTCCATCTGAGAAAGTGGCCCACGTACAAATCAGTAACCCGTTGGAGCATGCCCTGCTCGTATTAGTGAAATCCGGGTATTCCGCTGTTCCTGTACTGGACCCGTCTTATACATTTCAAGGTGTGATCAGCAAAACGAGAATTTTAGAGGAAACGATTGGTATAGAAGAATTCGAGATGAACCGTCTTTCGGAAATTATGGTCAAGGAAGTCATGGATGATCAAGTTCCATGTCTCACCAAGGAGCAGACGATGATTGATGCACTGCACAAGCTGATCGATCATCCTTTTGTTTGTGTGACAGACGACAAAGGCGAATTCGACGGTATTGTGACCCGTAGAACGATATTAAAACAATTCAGCAAACACTATCATGAAACGTTGAAGTATACCATGCTGGAGACAACATAATCTTCCATCTATGGTAAAATGGATGACATCCACCGGGTGTCATCTTTTTTTATAACGAAAAAGGTGGAGATACATATGTCGAATACACAACAAAATAGAGGACTGGTCCTCGCTTCGATTATGCTGGCGATGTTTCTGGCGGCTATTGAAGCCACCATCGTTTCAACAGCCATGCCGAGTATCGCAGCAGACCTCGGCGGTTTCCGATGGTATTCCTGGGTGTTCTCCGCTTATCTTTTGACGAACGCGGCCACCGTTCTGCTATTCGGCCGCCTTTCTGATGTTTTTGGTCGAAAACCAGTATTTATGACCGGCATCGGTCTGTTTTTAACCGGAGCGGTTTTATGTGCGCTCGCGCCTTCAATGGAAGTCCTGATTGGGGCAAGACTGTTACAGGGACTGGGTGCAGGTGCTTTGATGCCGATAGCAACCACCATCGTCGGGGATATCTATACAAAAGAAGAACGGGCGCAGATCCAAGGATGGCTGTCCAGTGTATGGGGATTATCTGCAGTCGCAGGGCCGCTGCTCGGCGGATTGTTCGTCGATGTGCTCAGCTGGCCTTATGTCTTCTGGATGAACCTGCCTCTCGGTATTCTGGCTCTGCTTGGCATTTTATTCTTTTTCAAGGAAGAGAAAACCAAAGAAAAGCGCAGCGTAGATCTGCCCGGTTCCGTATGGGTGATGATTACGATCAGTTCCTTGATTGTCATTCTGGTTGATGGCGGGACAAGCATCCCCTGGCTTTCGTGGGGAATGGCTGCACTGGCCGTGATTTCCACAGGAGGGGCCCTGGCTTTTATTATGCATGAAAGAAAGATGGAGGACCCGATGATGCCGCTCGATTTGTGGAAGATCCGGTCCATTCGTTACTCCAATGCCACATCTTTGGTTACGGGTATGATTTTGATCGGAGTGAGCAGTTATCTCCCGGCTTTTGTCCAGGGAGTGATGGAGCAGTCCGCTACGGTGGCAGGATTTACACTTACCACGATGTCGATTGGATGGCCGGCGGCATCAGCAGCTGCCGGACGGTTGTTTTTGAAGATCGGTTTCAGACCTACAGCTCTCGCCGGTGGTGTTTCTCTTATCGTTGGGAGCGTTATCTTTTCCTTGCTTTCTCCTGAGAAAGGGCCCTTATTCGCGGCGGCTGGTTCTTTGTTCATTGGAATCGGGATGGGATTGACGACCACTTCTTTTATCGTCTCCATTCAAAATAGTGTGACCTGGGAAAAAAGAGGGATAGCAACGGCTTCCAACATGTTTATGAGGACAATTGGAAGTGCGCTTGGAGCAGCCCTTCTCGGTGGTCTGCTGAACAGCCGTGTATCTGATGAGATTGAGGAGGCCGGCATGGGCAGCGAACTGAGCATTGACGATACGAACGCCCTGCTCCGTGAAGAAACACGACTCTCTTTGGGGGAAGAAGCTCTTGCCGTGCTCCAGCATGGACTGACTTCCGGCCTCCATATCGTATACATCAGTCTGGTCCTTTTAGCAGCCGTAAGTTTTCTACTGATTCTGCAAATTCCGAAAAAAGATTGATAACCCCGGATATCCTTTGATAAAGTAAAGGATGAAAGATACATAAAGGAGGAAGAGATGACTGATGAAACAAATGGATGCCAACGAGATTATTTCTTTTATCTCAAACAGTGAAAAATCTACACCTGTAAAGGTTTATCTTAAAGGTAACAATCTGGAAAGCCTTGATTTTGGTGACCAGATCCAGGACTTTATTACTGGTGACAGCGGAGTGATTTTCGGCGAATGGAAAGTCATTCAGCCACTTCTTGAAAAGTACGAAAATGATATTGAGGATTATGTCCTTGAAAATGACCGCCGCAACTCTGCGATTCCTCTGCTTGACTTGAAGAAGGTCAATGCACGGATCGAGCCGGGTGCTGTAATCCGTGATCAAGTGGAAATCGGTGATGGAGCGGTAATCATGCTTGGGGCAATGATCAACATTGGATCTGTCGTTGGTGAAGGTACGATGATTGACATGAACGTCGTTCTGGGCGGCCGTGCGACGGTTGGTAAGAACTGCCATATCGGTGCAGGCGCAGTCCTCGCGGGAGTCATCGAGCCGCCTTCCGCCAAACCGGTGGTTGTAGAAGACGGCGTTGTCATTGGTGCCAATGCGGTCGTCCTTGAAGGTGTCACAGTCGGAGAAGGCGCCGTTGTTGCTGCTGGAGCGATTGTAACTGAAGATGTACCGGCAAACACGCTCGTGGCGGGAACCCCGGCTAAAGTCATCAAGGAAATTGATGACCAGACAAAATCAAAAACAGAAATCAAACAGGAGCTGCGCAAGCTGGATAACTAATTCCACTTCATAAGCTTTATACAGGCGCAGTCCAAAGCGGGCTGCGCCTGTCTGATACCCTGCGTTCTGCAGGGTTTTTCTATAGAAGGAGTGAATGCTTTGCAACTGGATCAACTGATAGACATCCGCAGGGAACTGCATCAAATCCCTGAACTGGGATTTGAAGAATATAAAACACAGACCTATTTACTTTCCTATATTTACACACTGCCTCAGGAAAGGTTAACGGTAGAAACGTGGAGGACCGGTGTCTTCGTCCATGTGAAAGGGACGGAAGGGAAGCGGACGATCGGGTACCGTGCTGATATCGACGGCCTGCCTTTGACAGAAACAACCGGATATCCGTTTTCATCGATCATTGAAGGGCGAATGCACGCCTGTGGGCATGATTTTCATATGACCATTGCTCTCGGCGCATTGACCCGACTGGCCGAACAACCACCAGAAGACGACATCCTGTTTCTTTTCCAGCCGGCGGAAGAAGGCCCGGGCGGAGCGGAGCCGATGCTTGCCTCTGAGCCAATGAAACGAATGAAGCCGGATATCATTTTTGCGCTGCACGTAGCTCCGGAGCTTCCTGTCGGGACAGTGACTTCGCGCCCGGGCCTGCTGTTTGCCAACACAAGTGAACTTTTCATCGATTTCAAGGGAGTAGGGGGGCATGCCGCCTTTCCTCACCTGACGCATGATATGGGGTTAGCGGCAAGTACGTTTGTTACACACATCCAGCAGATTGTGGCCCGCCGGATGGATCCGCTCGACAGTGCTGTCATAACCGTAGGGAAAATCGAGGCCGGTACTGTTCAGAATATCATCGCAGAAACGGCAAGGCTTGAAGGAACGATCCGCACCCTTTCTCCGGAATCCATGAAGCTGGTAAAAGAAGAAATCGAAAAAATCGCACGCGGGTTTGAAATTACCCACGACTGCAGCATCTCCATAGATTACGGCTCCACTTATCATCAGGTATATAATGACAGGGAGCAGGTGGAGGCTTTTCAAAAGGTGATGAATCGTCTTCCTTATACGTTCAAAGAAGCTCCGATGGCTATGACAGGGGAAGATTTCGGATACATGTTGAAAGAGATTCCGGGCTTTATGTTCTGGCTTGGGGTTGACTCGGAGGCAGGACTGCATCAATCTTCTTTAATGCCGAAAGAAGAAGCCCTGGTCGTAGGCGTCGATACTGTCGAACAAACGCTCCGTTCTTTGTGAGCCGGCGTATAGCTTCCCCGCTTATGTGAACACTAGAGAAAGGTGTTTAGAATACGTCCTTATTGGTAAAACATGTGTAGTAGAAGTTCACATAAGCAATGACGGAAAAAGAGGAGGGGATCGGCTGAAATGGAATCGGTGTTAAAGTTATCTGCAGTAGCGGTTTTAATCATTTTGACAGCTTTCTTTGTAGCAAGTGAGTTTGCAATCGTAAAAGTGAGAAAAACACGGATTGAGTCGGCTGCCTCCGATGGGAATAAACGGGCGGGCAACGCCTTGAAAGTGTTGAATGACCTGGATTACTACCTTTCGGCCTGTCAGCTCGGAATCACGATCACAGCCCTCGGTTTAGGGTGGCTCGGAGAACCGACACTGGATGTCCTTCTCCGTCCTTTGTTTGACCGTTTTCCGCTTCCTGAAGGGGTCACCCACACGCTCTCCTTTGCGATTGCGTTTTTCATCATTACATTCCTTCATGTCGTCCTCGGGGAACTCGCTCCGAAGACGGTAGCCATCCAAAAAGCAGAAGCACTCACTCTGGTTTTATCCAGGCCTTTAATGCTCTACAGCAAGGTCATGTACCCGCTGATCTGGCTGTTGAACGGCGCTGCCAATATTTTTGTACGGATGATGGGATTCCATACAGCGAATGAATCTGAAGAGGCTCATTCTGAAGAAGAACTGCGCCATATTTTGTCCCAAAGCTACCAAAAAGGCGAAATCAACCGGTCAGAATATACGTATGTCGACCGGATATTTGAATTTGATAACCGCACAGCCAAGGAAATTATGATTCCCCGGACAGAAATGGCGGTCATCAATGTACATCAGCCGGTGTCCAACATCATACGTGAAGTGAAGCAGAACCGTTTTACCCGTTATCCTGTCATAGATGGGAATAAAGATGAAGTGATTGGAATCATTCATATGAAAGAGCTGCTGTTTGATGATGCAGAACATCATACATCACTACGCCCTTTCATGCGGCCGGTGATGAAAGTTTTTGAAAATGTGCCTATTCATGATCTGCTGGTGAAAATGCAGAAGGAGCACAATCATATGGCTGTTCTGATTGATGAGTATGGAGGAACGGCCGGTATCGTGACGGTCGAGGATATCCTCGAAGAGATCGTCGGGGAAATCAGGGATGAATTTGATGCAGAAGAGGAACGGGACATCAAACGCTTGAAAAACGGGCACTACCTCGTCGAGGGGAAAACAGCGGTTCAGGATATTAATGAGTACTTTCAGGTAAACCTTCATCATGAGGATATAGATACAATATCCGGTTGGATCTATACGCAGGACTATGAGGCTGGAGAAGGAACGGTTGTCGTGAGCAGCGGCTATTCCTTTAAAGTTGTCGATATGGTGAAGGGACAGATAAAAAAAGTGGAAATATGGAAAGTGAAAGAATGAGAAAACGCCCGGATCACATCATCCGGGCGTTTTTCTGTTATTCTTCGTTTTTATGAACGTAAACTTGATGAGGGAACGGAATTTCAATACCTGCAGCATCAAGCGCTTCTTTCATCGCTTTTCTCAGGTCGCGTTCCACGGCCCACTGCTCCATGTTTTCCGTTTTACCGAGAATACGGATGACGACATCGGATGATCCGAGGCTTTGGACACCAAGGACGTCCGGACCTTCTTTGAAGCGTTCATCCGCTTGGAAGTCCTGAGCCACTTTCTGAAGGACAGCCATTGCTTCGTCAATGTTCTCATCATAGCCGATTCCAATGTCCACAAGGGCACGCATATTGCCGCGGGAATGGTTGGCTACACCTGAAATATTGCGGTTTGGAATGAAGTTCAACGTTCCATCAAAGCTCCGGATGCGCGTTGTGCGGATGCCTACTTCCTCGACAATTCCGTCATAACCGCCGGCGGTTACGTAATCATCCACTTCCACTTGACGTTCAAGCAGGATGAAAAAGCCGGTGACAATGTCTGACACAAGCCCCTGGGCTCCGAAACCAATCGCAAGACCAACGATTCCTGCACCGGCAAGGAGAGGGCCGATTTCAATGCCGACAGCACTGAAGAGCATCATGACGAGGATGAAAATAAGAGCATAGGAAAAGAGGTTAACAGAAAGCTTCTGTAACGTTTTATTCCGTCCTTCGGAGAGTTTCCTCTGGGTACTTAAGCGGTTGATGGCCGTTTCGATGGCTTTACGGCCCAGTGGTTTTGCAATAGCATAACCGATCAGCAGTACGAGCACTTTCAAGCCGACTTGAATGAGCAGTTCGACCAGCTCTGAGAGGTTAAATTGCATTCCTTCTTCAAATAAATTCATAGCTGCATAGAGCTCCTTTCTTTATGTCCTTGTACTTACCTCTCTAATAGAATAGCGGAACGTAAGGGATGATTTCAATGATTTGTCGAAAATACGCATAAAACTTCGCATATTCGCTTACGTTTTTTACATTTCTTTCTATTTGCCGAGAGGCGTATAGGAATACCATTATATTGTGCATGTAATGGAAAGATATATGTATGCGTGTGATGTTCAGGCTGGTAATTATACAAAAGCCGGCGGAGGGAACATAAGAGCGTTTGATGGGACAACGTTGTAAAGTGGGGAAGGTCTTAACAGAAAATTTTAAAAATTATTTCAAATGGGTGGCAATTTATTTCGATACCCGATATATTTATAAATACGTTGACAGCGAAGGAGGTCATGATTTGGATACGTTTAAAAAGTTGAAACAGTTTTACTGGCCGTTTAAAAGTTATTTTTTGTGGTCCATGTTCGCCCTGCTTTTTGTTACAGCTATTACCGTGGTTTATCCGATTGTCCTGCAGAAAACGATTGACGATGCCGTAACAGGGGAGCAGTACAGCTTAATTCCCTACTTATGTGCTGCTTTTATCGGACTGATGATTATTAAAGGATTCGCTACATATTTCAACCAGTATTATGGAGATTATTTCGGCATACGTTCGGTCTACACACTCAGGGATGAAATTTACAAGAAACTGCAGCGTCTGCCTTTCCGTTACTATGACAACGCGAAAACGGGGGACCTAATGTCCCGTTTGACAGCAGATGTGGAAGGCTTCCGGTTCTTTTTATCCTTTGGCTTTTCAGAACTGCTCCGGATTGTCCTGTTGATTGTGATCAGCTTGAGTGTCATGTTTTACTATTCCGTTCCTCTGGCACTGGTCACGATGGCTGCAATGCCGTTTCTTGGTATAGTCGTCTACCGGTTCGACCGCCGTGTGCACCCCGCCTTTCGTAAAATCCGGAAATCATTCGGTAAATTGAATACAAGAGTACAGGAAAATATCAGTGGAATGAACACGGTAAAATCTCTTTCCAGAGAGGATTTTGAAATCGGTCGTTTCTCCAACCGCAGCAATGATTACAGGACGAAGTATATCGACACCTCCAACATATGGTCGCGTTATTTTCCGCTGATGGAGTTTATCGGAAACGTGTCGGTTGTGGCCCTGCTGGCCTATGGCGGGTACCTTGTCATCAATGGCTCGCTCCAGCTTGGAGAGCTGGTGGCCTTTTTCAGCTTTGTGTGGTATATCCTCGGTCCTTTGATGAATCTGGGGTTTGTCATCAACCAGTTTTCACAGGCCAAAGCATCCGGCGAGCGGCTGCTTGAGATATTAGAAGCTCCGGAAGAGATTACGGAAAAGGAAGATGCCATCCACCAGGACCGGCTGAAAGGCCATGTCACCTTCAAGGATGTCACACTGACTTATGTGGAAGATGATGACTCAGCACTAAAGGATATCAGCTTTGATGCCCCTCCTGGGAAAACGATCGGGTTGATAGGAGCTACAGGATCAGGCAAAACGAGTATCACCCAGCTGATTACCCGTTTTTATGAACCGGAAAAAGGAGAAGTGCTTGTCGACGGCCGGCCGGTTTCAGATTATGGATTGAAAACCCTCCGGAAGAATATAGGCTTCGTGCTCCAGGAATCGTTTTTATTCTCGACATCGATCAAGGAAAATATCGCCTATGGTAATCCAGATGCAACCATGGATGATGTGATTGATGCAGCTAAAAGAGCCCAGGCTCATGAGTTCATCATGGAGTTGTCCGAAGGCTATGATACGCTCCTTGGAGAGAGGGGCATGGGATTATCCGGCGGACAGAAGCAGCGGATTGCGATTGCCCGCGCGATTCTTATTGACCCTGCTGTCCTCATTTTGGATGATGCGACGTCAGCTGTTGATATGGAAACCGAGTTCAACATCCAAAAAGCTCTTCAGGAAGTCATGAAAGGCCGTACGACCTTCATCATTGCCCACCGCATTTCCTCTTTGAAGCATGCCGATGAAATCATCGTTCTCGAAGATGGAAGCGTGAAAGAACGCGGGGTGCATGAGGAACTGTTGAGCAATGGAGGACCGTATCAACGCATTTACGATATTCAATACCAGGATAAAGAAAAGATTCTAAATACAGCTTCCCATCGATAAAAGGAAGGAGGGACTTTCTATGGCAGAAAAAAATAAACACTTAAACCGTTTCAAATATTCACAGGATCAGGCCATTGAGAAGCCTTTTAACTGGGCACAAATGTGGCGTCTGCTTACATACATCAAGCCGTATACAAAAAATCTACTGCCAATATCCATTATTTCCATGCTGGTTTCCACACTGGTCCGGCTTATTGTACCGATTTTAATTGGTAAGGTGGCTATAGATGCTGCGATTGCAGAAAGAGACAACGGTTTATTGATCCAATTGGTGCTGGGAATCGCAGGCTTGTATGTTCTCAGCTATATCGCCAATGCCCTGAGGATTAAGTATGTCAACATTCTGGGGCAGAACGTGATTTATGATCTACGACAGCATCTGTTTTCCCATGTCCAAAGGCTGTCTCACAAGTTTTTCGATTCGAGATCTGCCGGTTCCATTCTTGTGCGGATTATGAATGATATCAACTCTCTTCAGGAACTGTTTACAAACGGCATTATCAATCTTCTGATGGATATTGTTCTTTTAACAGGGATCATCGCTATTCTGCTGGCGCTCGATCCGAAGCTTGCCCTGGCGATTCTCGTGATCATGCCGCTGATGTTTTATATCTCCACGAAGCTGCGGAGGAATATCCGACGCTCCTGGCAGCAGGTACGAATCCAGCAGTCCAGGCTGAATTCCCACCTGAATGAAAGTCTTCAGGGCATTCGGATTACCCAGTCTTTTACACAGGAGAAGGAAAATAACGAATACTTTGACGGGGTGAACACGGATAACTTTCTCGCCTGGAAGGAAGCGACCAAAAAAAGCGCCATGTTCCGTCCGTTTGTCGAAATGAGCAACGCCATTGGTACGGTGATTCTCGTGTCCTTTGGTGCCTGGTTGATTCTACAGGGAGATATCGAGGTCGGAACGTTTGTATCGTTCGCCTTTTTCCTTGGGATGTTCTGGGAACCCATTTCCAGACTGGGGATGATGTACAACCAGCTTCTTATGGCGATGGCAGCTTCTGAACGGATATTCGAATTCCTTGATGAAGAACCGAATGTAGAAGAGAAGAAAGACGCTGTGGAATTAAAAGAGATGAAAGGGAATATCGAATTCGACCACGTTCAGTTTGCCTACGATTCCAAGCGGATAGCTCTTCATGATATCAACCTTGAGATGAAACAAGGAGAAACGGTGGCCCTTGTTGGACATACGGGATCAGGGAAATCTACGATTGCCAACTTGATCAGCCGTTTTTACGACCCAACCAAAGGTGCCGTCAAAATCGATGGGGTGGATTTGAAGGATGCTTCCATTGATAGCATCAGACAGCAGATCAGTGTCGTTCTTCAGGACACGTTCATTTTTTCGGGAACGATCATGGAAAATATCCGCTTCGGGCGGCCGGATGCTACGGATGAAGAGGTGAAAGAAGCAGCAGAAGTGGTAGGAGCGGATGGTTTTATCCAGCGCTTGAACAACGGCTACGAAACAGAAGTAGAGGAGCGGGGCAATATCCTTTCAGCCGGAGAACGGCAGCTTCTATCCTTTGCCAGGGCCCTGCTTGCCAATCCGAGGATTCTCATTCTCGATGAAGCAACAGCGAGTATAGATACAGAAACCGAACTGAAGATTCAACAGGCATTGAAGAAGCTCCTGAAAGGGAGAACAGCCATTATGATTGCCCACCGCTTATCAACGATCCGGGAAGCTGACAACATTTTCGTGCTCGAGCATGGAAAGATTCTTGAGCAGGGATCTCATGATGAACTTATGGATCAGCACGGCGAATATTATGAACTTGTAAAAGCCCAGTTCCAAATGCTGGATGCAATATAACAAGTTACCCTGTAGAAAATTTCTACAGGGTTTTTTTATTTGAACAGCGTTAGAAAAGAACGGAGGAGGGGAACAGGCAGATAGGTCGACATCACGGATGGTCTGCGGTACGATAAGAATCGAAAAGACTTTGTGAAGTTTGTCACAAAATAGTCATCATCTTGAATACCACAACGGTGTTTTACGTTTTATACTAATCCCAGAACAGATTTTGAGATTATTCCTGGGTAGGAGGGAACGAATTAAGATGTTTGGATTCGAAACCGTCGAAGTGAGTCGTGCGCTCACCGCGATGACACTATTATTTCACGCCATTTTCGCAACACTGGGAGTCGGGGTCCCCGTCCTTGTGTCCATTGCGGAATTCATCGGAATCAAGCGGAAAGATCCGCATTACACCCTGCTTGCCAGGCGGTGGACAAGAGGGTATACGATTACGGTCGCTGTCGGAGTTGTGACAGGGACGGCGATCGGTCTGCAGTTGTCCCTCATCTGGCCGAGCTTCATGAGGCTGGCGGGGAACGTGATTGCACTGCCGTTATTTATGGAAACCTTCGCTTTCTTCTTTGAGGCGATATTCCTTGGGATTTACTTATATACGTGGGACCGGTTCAAGAAGCCGATCTACCACTGGCTGTTGTCCATTCCTGTAGTCATTGGAGGAACGATGTCCGCCTTCTTTATTACAACGGTGAACTCGTTTATGAACACGCCGCAGGGGTTTGAGCTGGAAGAGGGGCGTTTTACATCGGTGGATCCACTTGCTGCGATGTTCAATCCTGCGACACCGACGAAGGTCTTTCACGTCATATCTTCCTCCTATTTAACCGCTGCTGCGGTGCTTGCAGGGATTGCTGCTTTCATCATTCTGATAAAAAAAGGATCCCTCTATCACAAAAAAGCATTAAAACTTACGATGACTGCCACTTTTATCTTTGCCATGCTTACAGCGCTCGCCGGTGATTTATCTGCGAAGTTTCTTGCTGAGCATCAACCCGAGAAGCTCGCTGCCGGGGAATGGCACTTTGAATCCGAAGAAGGCGCCGACCTTGTTGTATTCGGTACGCTGAATGAGAACAATGAAGTCGAAAATGCCATCAGGATCCCCAATGCTTTGAGTTTTCTTGCTCATGGCGATTTCAATGCAGAAGTGGAAGGCCTCGAGGAAACACCTGAGAACGAGCGGCCTCCCTTATGGATACACTATATGTTCGACCTGATGGTATCGATCGGCTTTTACACCCTGGGGATTTCCCTGCTCTTCCTTGTGCTCTGGAAATGGAAGAAAGGAAACCCGTTCCATCCTATCCTCTTGTGGGGAGTGGCAGTGACTGGTCCTTTGACGATGCTCGCGATTGAGTTTGGCTGGATTTATGCCGAAGTGGGGAGACAGCCGTGGATTTTAAGAGGTTTTATGACTGTTGCTGAAGGTTCGACGACATCCCCGTACATCGGCTGGATGTTTGCGCTGTTTGCTGCCGTATACCTTGTGCTCGCTATTGGATGTCTGCTTACGTTACGCAAAATATTCAAAGGCAAACCGGCCGAGCTTGAACTGGAGCACCGCTTTCCGAATACAGCCGCAGCCAGCAGGGAGGGACAGTCATGAGCTATGAAATCATCGGTATATCCGTCCTCTGGTTTTTCCTTTACGGATATTTGATCGTCGCATCTGTGGATTTTGGTGCTGGCTTTTTCGCTTATTATGCAAGAATGACGAAACAGGATCACTTGATTAATCAGCTGATCTCCCGGTACCTCTCCCCGGTATGGGAAGTGACGAATGTTTTCTTCGTCTTTTTCTTCGTCGGTCTTGTCGGGTTCTTCCCTGATATGGCGTATTATTTTGGGCAGTCCCTGTTGATTCCGGGAAGTATTGCGATTGTTCTCATTGCTATACGGGGTTCCTTTTATGCGTTTGAAAACTATGGATCCAAAGATAACTCTCTCTACATGTTCCTTTATGGAGCGACAGGCCTGCTCATTCCGGCCTCCTTATCCACCGCTCTGACAATCTCAGAGGGGGGCTTTATTGAAGAGACGGAAAATGGCGTGCAGCTGCTCTACGGGGAACTGTTCTCAAACCCTTATTCATGGAGTGTCGTTTTTCTCGCCATCGTTTCCGTTCTTTATATCAGCGCGATGTTTTTAACGTATTATGCCCATCGTGCGGGCGACCGACCGGCACTTGAAATTGTCAGGAAGTATGCGCTGTTCTGGAGCTCTCCGACCATCATTGCCAGCTTGACGACATTTATTGCTTTGAGTCAGCAGAATCCAGAGCATTTTCAACGGGCGATTGACTTGTGGTGGGTGTTCGGAATTTCTGTTGGGTTCTTTATAACTGCGCTGTTCCTCGTCTATACCGGAAAGTTTTACGGATGGGCCTTTATCGCCGTGATGCTTCAGTTCTTCGTTGCCTTCTTTGGGTATGGAGCTTCCCATCTACCGTATCTGCTTTATCCGTACGTGACGATTTCCAATGCGGTTACGAATGAATCGATGGCTGTGGCGCTTGTCATTGTCTTCATTGCAGGTCTTCTCCTGCTGATTCCATCGCTGATTCTCCTCATGCGCATGTTCTTGTTTGATGCAGATTATGTGAAGGGAGAAAAATAGCAGGGATTCTTCTCTACTCTTACTGAAGAAAAACGACTTGTTGTCCGCACTTCATCGTGCAAGATCACGTATCACTTATGCGGATGCCAGCCTGACCAAAATAGATATCAATAAAAGGGAAGAACTTCTGTGTAACAGAGGTTCTTCCCTTTTTGTCCTTCAAGATCATAGTGGAAATGAACATGTTCCTTATGCATCCTTTGGTTGACACAGCCTATTCAGACGCCTGCCTCGGGACGCATCATCCACCCGGTAGTCCTTGCACACCTCATTTCCACCGGATCATTCCAAACGTTTGAAAACAGCCGTCATAGGCGGCCGTTTGCAGAATTTGCAGGGTCCAGCCTTCCCTCGGACCCGGCTGAATGGTCGGAGCTTCTGAAGGCAATGGAAGAACAAGTGGTTTCTACTTTTTTGTGTGATGATCACAATTGTGTGATAGAATAAGCATAGATTTTTTACGTGATAGATGGGGGTCGAGAGAGATGAAGAAAGAATTTGCCGTCATTGGTCTTGGACGATTCGGGGGCAGTATATGCCGCGAATTAAGCCGCGAAGGAATGGAAGTGCTGGCGCTTGATCTTGATGAGGATAAGGTCAATGAGTACAGGGATATTGCGTCCCATGCCGTCATTGCGGATTCGACGGATGAAAATGCCCTGAAAGAGCTTGGATTCCGCAACATTGATCATGTCATTGTTGCCATTGGTGACAATATACAGGCCAGCATGCTGACTACTTTGATTCTAAAAGAAATGGGCATCAAAATGATTACGGTCAAAGCCCAGAATGATTACCACGAAAAGATCCTGAACAAAATCGGAGCCGATCAGGTCGTCCACCCGGAACGGGATATGGGGAAAAGGATTGCCCATAACATCATTTCCAACAACATTCTGGACTACATTGAACTTTCTGATGACCACAGTGTCGTTGAGGTAAAAGCTGGCAGTAAAATGAGTGGAAGAACATTGGTGGACCTGGATATCCGAGCCGAATACGGATGTAACGTCGTAGCAATTAAACGGGAAAAAGATGTCATTGTCTCCCCGATGGCTACGGAGGAAATCAGGGAAAGTGATGTCCTGATCGTCATTGGCGCAGACAAGGATATCAGCCGCTTTGAAAAAAATCTTGTTGTTGAGGACTAAACCAGAAGCCCCGGTTCCTATATGGAAGCCGGGGCCTTTATTATAAATATTTATAAATAATAATAAGGACTTGCCGCTCATTGGTCTCATTCGGAGGCGAGATTCAATCAGCTTTTCCTTTTTAAACAGCAGCCCCCTCGTTTAACAGGACGTTCGACTTTATTTTTCGTCGTTTCAATAACGATCGGGGTTGGGGTGTGTTTCATGGTCCGGTTGACCTTAACCAGTCTTTTCCTTCTTTTTTCTTTCATAGCCACCTCTCCTTACACCTTGATACTGTAGTATAAGCACACTATGGAAAAAGGGAAGGGCGCTTAACGCTCCCCGATATGAAATGGGTGCTTTACATAGCGGCCGTCCAATATGGAGTAGCAGGCAGAGCGGGGAGAATGGAATTTGTAGGAGATGATCACCATTTTCACCGTACTGTCCTGGTGACTTTGAAGATCATAAGAGGAGGGCACGGGTGCTGTTCCTGGATGGGTATGATAAACGGCCAGCACCTGCTGCCCTGATTGTTCAATGGCATCAAGGGTGGAAGAAACGATGGTCTTGCTGACAAAAAAACGGTGGGGGGAAGGGCGATCGTTTACAAGCGGCCAGATTTGTTCAACTTTTTCATCGTGACCGGAGATCAGTCCGCAGGCTTCATTCGGCAGGCAGGTATATCCGTGGTCGACCATTTGCTGATATAACCTCTGATCAATCCTCACCATTATCCGTTCCACTTCTGAAAAATGGAAAAGATCGAAGAGAATTCCCGTTTTTTAGCGGGTGTATCCTTCTCTACTAACGTTTCTGACTCAGGATAAACGATTTCCGGCTTTTGCTTCTGGGTAATTTTAGCCTTTTCGATCGAGACAGGGGAGGTGCGTTTCATACCCTTAGAAGTCTGTTGTTCAGGGAGAACGGATTCCTCTGCAGGAATGGACGCGATGGTATGAGCGATGGTTTGCACCAGCGCTTTTTTATTTTCGGGCTCCTTCTGAATCGTGGTTACCGCCGGTGGAGTGTGGGAACTCACGGTCTGGGCGGGTTCTTTATCGTTTTTTTTTGAAGTTGACTTTAAGATGGTATTTTTGACAGGTTCAATAAACGGATGGCGGGACGACCGTTTCTGTCCTCTCCGAGTCGACTCGTGTGAGACGGGGTAGTTTTGCTGGTACTGGCCCGGTTGTGGTGGGTAGTAGGAGGCAGGGTTGGAATAAGGATAAGGCTGCTGTGGAGGGTAATAATCCTGTCTCTGGGCTGGATACATGGGGGAGGAATGCAGCATCGTCTTCAGTCTCCGATACTCTGAAACTTTAGGACCTGCCTGCCCTTTAGCCGGAGTCTCCTGTTCGGCGTATTCCTGTGTCCTCTGCGCCTTCATCTCCGCTTTTAACTGATCAATTTCACTTTTTAACCGGTCATTCTCAGATTGCTGCACTTGTTCCTGTTCACGATCGTCCTGCTGCTCAATAATCACATTCATTTTTTGAATTAAATCTTTTAATTGCAGGCGGTCAAGCTTTTCCTTAATATCTTCCACATCGTCCTTCAATAGATGAACATGTTCACTCAGTTGCTGAACTTGAGCTGTGAGCTGATTCGTTCGCAGCTCAAGCTGCTGGTTGAATTCTTCCATTTTGTTGATAACTCCTTCTAACAATAACTTATAATGAAGCGGTTCTTTTCCCCTGTACCCATCCTCCACCGTCCAGTCACCATTTTCCAGAGAGTGGACCATCTCTTTAAAAAGGTTGATGTTCCATTTTAGGAGCTCCACATGGTCCGGGCCTGTATGGCTGTACTGTCCCATCATTCATCACCCTTACCAGCACAGTATTATAGTATTGATTCGTTCCTGATCCGTGACACATCGGTGAGGTGTTTTATGACACCTGCCTAAGGTTGTGAAACGGCTCTTTTTACATATCAGCCTATGCCCTCCCGGCTGTTGTTATGTGTGGAACATTTCCTTTTGGCTGGACAGACACCATATGAGGTCTCCTGCATGTAATATAGGTGTTCGCACAAAATTGTAAAATCCCACCAAACATCAGCGAATGTACTAGACCCAAGCTTTTTTCCAGACATATGCTACGAATGAAAGAAAAATCTTATTCGGAGGTGTTTGCTAACCATGCAAGCAAAAAATCTTAATGGGGGCCAGGAGCTCCTATGTATCAACACAACAAAAGTTTATGACTGGGTAATCAATGAGGCTTCGTTTGATTTAACAATCGGAGACTTTGATCTTCCCGTCGGTCCTTCAGGAGAACAGCTTGAGTGTGAGGACATTGAAGAAGTCATCTGTACAGTAGAGCCGCGTGAAACCGATCCGATTGAAATCGTCGGACGCGTAGATCAGGAGCTTGTCGTTGACGGAACGCTGTTGACGCTTCAGCTTGTAAACATCCGTAAATACTTTACGGTAACCATTGCTGTAGAATTGACAGCAGAAAATGGTGGGGCAGTTGTAGAAGTAGGAGAAGCAGACTTTGTCCGCTGTGAGCAGGTACTATTGTGTGCGCCGGAAGGAACAGACGTCGAGGTTACTTATACAGATCTTGACTGTTTTGTTTGTAACTTCACGTGTGAAGAAAACGGCACAGCTGGAGATTCCCTTGATGACATCACGGTATCCGTCCGTCTCTGCCAAAGTATCCAATCCACATTTCCAGTAACGCTTGAGCTTATCGCTGAGTTCTGTGAGCCTCGTGACCTGCTTCCAATCCCGCCTTGCCCGGCTCCAACACTGCCACCACAGTGTCCGGTATTGTTCCCAACGGCTGACGATGGTGATAATGCGTAAACCAGCTGCATAAATACAAGAGAGGAAACCCTTCTTCTCTTGTATTTTTTTTGGAGGTGGTATGGTATGGAACGGTTGTTGCAGTTGAAAAAACAGCAGGAGGACCGCATCAAGGACATCCGGAAAAAAGTCACCGCACTGAAGGCAGGACAGCACAGGGCTGTTATCTGCTTTTTTACGTATTCCATCCACGTTTCCCATGATTCCGATCAGGAAAGCATGATGATCGCAAGCTTTCATATACGTAACCTGGGGCATCAGGTGATGCATGAGCCCTACATCTGCCTGAAGATGTCAGAGGATTCCCCATGTCAATTCTCGGGAAAATATGTACATAAAGCTCAAGTCGCAAAAATGAAGGCAGCAGGTGCCTGGCTTCGGATGGATGAAGAACAGGCGAAGAACGAATTCTGGTTAAAACCCCTGGATCAGAATGAGATCGAACCTGGAGGCTCCCTGACTTTCGCGAATTTTCAGCTGAGGTGGAAACCGGAGAAATCCTATGCTTCCATTATGCAGGGATTTGCGTATGGAAAAGGATGGGAATCCGGTGTGCCTTCCTTGAACCAGATGAGTGCAAGTGGTGTGAAAGGGGAGGGAGATTAATGGCGGAAGAAGATGTCCAGAAGTTTATAAAGCACTGGCTTGTTGATAAACTAAAACAGAAAAAGAGTGCCAAGCGGACAGATGACCAAAGTTTTGTTTTTCTGGAGGAAGACTCCTTGAAGCTGCTTTTCCTATACTTGATACAAAAACAGGAGCATAGGGGAGTGCTGGAAAAGTCCCCCCCTATGGACGAGGTGGAACAGTGGATGGGGGATGTATTGGTACAGCTCGAAGAGATTGTGGCCCTTTTTGATGAGGGGGAGGATAGAGAGGAATGAAAGGATCTTGAGAACGGGATGAATCCCCGTTCTTTTTTTGTTTACTGAAGATGCGATAAGGAAATACAAAGGGTAGACGAGAAATTCAGCAAGTTGAAAGGATGAAGCATATGTTTGAAAAACGTACAGGAGCATTACTGACACAGCAGTTGATCGACTGGGGTGTGGATCATGTATACGGCATGCCTGGTGATTCAATAAATGAATTGATTGATGATTTAAGAAAAAGAAAGGACGAGATCGAATTTCTTCAAGTCCGCCACGAGGAGACTGGTGCTCTGTCGGCAGCCGCATATGCGAAGCTTACCGGAAAACTTGGTGTGACAATGGGGATAGCCGGTCCTGGAGCCATCCATCTATTAAATGGACTTTATGATGCGAAGGCTGATGGCGCCCCGGTCCTCGCTATCGTGGGACAGGTACACAGCGAGGAAATTGGAACGGGAGCATTTCAGGAAATTAATCTGGAGCGTATGTTTGATGATGTATCGGTTTTTAATCAACGGGCGGAAACAGAAGAGCAGCTCCCGGATCTGCTGGACCAGGCAGTGAAGGAAGCTTATGCCAATAAGGGTGTTTCTGTATTGATTGTCCCGGATGATTTATTCGCTAAAAAGCAGAGCGATAACACGAGACGGACATCAGGGGAGTTCTTCAAACCTGAAATTTTCCCTCGTCAGGAACATTTAAACGAGGCAAGGAAACTGATTGAGAAGTCGGAAAAACCGTTGATTCTGGCAGGACAGGGAACAAAGTCTTCAGCCAATGAACTGATTGCCTTTGCTGAAACCATCAAAGCGCCGATCATTATGAGCCTGCTCGGAAAAGGGATTATTCCCGATAATCACCCGTATTGTCTCGGACAGCACGGGCAAATTGGTACCAAACCAGCGTATCATGCGATGAAGGAAACCGACCTTCTCATCTTGGTCGGTACCCAGTTTCCATATCGTGACTTTCTCCCGGAACAAGTGAATGCCATTCAGATTGATCGGGAGCCCGCTCACCTTGGGAAGCACTATCCGATTACAACCGGCCTTGCCGGAGACAGCCGGGAAACTCTGCAGGCGCTGACAGACGTGATCGAACCAGTGGAAGAACGCAGCTACCTGTCTTACTATCAGGAAAAGATGAAGGATTGGCGTATTGCTGTACAGGAGGAAAAGAGAAGGGAAGAGGACCCTCTTCACGCTCCACAAGTGATGTATGAATTGGAAAAACATTTGAAGCCGGGAGCAGTCGTTTCCGGAGATGTTGGGAACGTTACCGTATGGCTCACACGCTTCCTTCATCTCGTTAACCAGAAATTCCTTATTTCCGGCTGGCTTGGAACCATGGGGAGTGGACTCCCAGGTGCCATAGCAGCGCAGAAAGCTCATCCGGAAAAGCAGGTGGTCGGAGTATCGGGAGACGGTGGATTTTCGATGGTCATGCATGATTTCGTCACCGCTGTTAAATACGAACTGCCGATTAAAATGGTTGTTCTGAATAACAGTAAGATCGGGATGATCAAGTATGAGCAGGAACAGATGGGACACTTGAATTATGCAACAAACCTTGGTGAAGTGGATTTTGCCAAATTTGCTGAAGCCTGCGGAGCAGAAGGCTACCGTATTGAGTCCTATGAAGAACTTGGGACCAAAATGAAACAGGCATTCCTATCTGATAAACCGGTTCTGATTGATGTAGTCATTGAAGACCAGGCTCCACTTCCAGGGAAAATTGATTACACATCTGCTGTGAATTATTCGAAGTATATCGTCAAGGAATTCTTTGAATCCGGGACGCTGGACCTCCCTGACCTTAAGAAATCCATTCAACGTTTATTTTAATACAACATCAAAAAAGCCCGCTGTCGAGAGACAGCGGGCTTTTTTATTACACTTCCATAATGATTGGAAGAATCATCGGACGACGTTTTGTTTTTTCAAACAGGAACGGCGCGATGGTATCTGTAATTTCATTTTTAATTTCAGACCATTGAGTCGTGCGGCGTTCCATCACTTTTTCAACGTGGGAACTGACGAGCTGCTGGGCCTCTTTGATCAAGTCCTCGGATTCCCTCATGTAGACAAAACCTCGGGAAATGATGTCAGGACCGGAAGCAATCTTAAATTCCTTCATGTTGATACTGACCACAACGATGACAAGCCCTTCTTCAGAAAGGATGCGGCGGTCACGGAGAACGATATTTCCAATATCACCGATGCCGCTTCCGTCTACATAGACAGAGCCGGACGGGATTTTTCCTGCCACAGAGGCTTCTTCCTTGCCTAAGGCAAGCACATCACCGTTATCCATAACGAAGCAGTTCTCTTCCTGAACATCACAGTCCAGACTCAATTTCACATGTTCTTTCAGCATGCGGTATTCACCGTGAATCGGCATAAAGAACTTCGGCTGCATAAGGCGGAGCATGAGCTTCATTTCTTCCTGACTGCCGTGTCCGGATGTGTGGATATCATTCAGTGGTCCGTGAATAACATCGGCACCTGCACGGTACAACTTGTTAATGGTACGGCTGACACTAATTGTGTTTCCAGGGATTGGGGAAGAAGAGAACACAACGGTGTCGCCTGGTTGAATTTGAATCTGACGGTGGGTACCGTTGGCGATTCTTGACAGGGCGGCCATCGGTTCACCTTGGGATCCGGTACAAAGGATGACAACTTCGTTTGCCGGCAGACGATTGATCTGCTGGGCATCAATGAATGTATCCTTAGGGGCACGGATATATCCAAGTTCCTGACCGATGCGGATGGAAGATTCCATACTACGGCCGAATACGGCAACTTTACGGCCATGTTTAATAGCGGCTTCCACGACCTGTTGAAGGCGGTGGATGTTCGACGCGAAGGTCGCAAAAATTAAACGGCCGTCCATACGCGTGAAGATGTCATGGATGCTTTGTCCCACAACACGTTCTGATTTAGTGAAACCAGGAACCTCACTATTGGTACTGTCGGAAAGTAGGGCAAGAACGCCTTCTTTACCGATTTCAGCCATTTTAGCAAGGTTGGCCGGTTCACCTACAGGAGTGAAATCAAATTTGAAGTCACCTGTGTGAACGACGTTGCCTGGTGGTGTTTTTACAACGATTCCATAGGAATCAGGGATGCTGTGTGTCGTCCGGAAAAAGGATACGGACGTTTTGCGGAATTTGATCACGTCTTCTTCCTGAATCGTGTTTAATTTCGCGCTGCGCAGCAGGCCGTGCTCATCCAGTTTATTACGGATTAAGCCGATGGCAAGCTTCCCTGCATAGATTGGAATATTGAGTTCACGCAGAAGGTAGGGAATACCACCGATGTGATCTTCGTGACCGTGCGTGATGAACAAACCTTTGATTTTATCTTGATTCTGCACGAGATAAGTATAATCCGGAATGACATAGTCGATACCGAGCAGTTCGTCTTCCGGGAACTTAATCCCTGCATCAATGAGGATGATTTCGTCTTGGAATTGTACGCCGTATGTGTTTTTACCGATTTCACCGAGGCCTCCAAGGGCAAACACGGCGGTCTGGTCATTTTTCACAAATTTCATCGGTTAAAACTGCTCCAGCCTGAAATCTTCGGATTGCTGCTCATATGCCAGGTGATCCTCATCAAGCACCTGGATATATTCAATATTAAATCCTGCATTTTTTAATTTTTCACGTACTTGTCTTTCGGTTTCCGCTTCCAGGTACATGCTGTCTGTACGTTCGCGGACAGGAACTTCAGTATCAAGCTCCTGATACAATACTTTGAATATCATTACGTTATCGCTCCTAACTAGATATAATTTCCACATTCTTGTCCTCTCATCATCATAGCACGATTCCAGCGTGTATGGTAATGATTCTTGTATGAGCAGGTGGCCGTACACCTGAAACAATGATTTACGCGTATGTCTTCCGCTTCATGAAATTTTTCCAACGTTTTCTAAGCTTTCTTCTCAGACGCTTCATCATTTGCATCCATCCCCTTTATGTTGATGAAGAAAACGCCAAAAACGTTAAACCGCCCAATCCCTGTTATCTCTAGTATAATACGGTTTGTGAAAGAATGAAACATTTACATTTTATATTTTGTCATTATGGTGTGTTTTTCTTCTCAAACCTATCCACTCATGCTACAGTATAGCCAAAGAGCAGGACATGCTATGATAAGAGCGTAGAAATGAAAGAATTTGAATATGCAGGAGGAACGCTTATGGATAAGAAAATTGCCTTTTTTGATATTGATGGAACACTGCTTGACCATGATAAAAAGCTTCCGGAGAAGACGAAAAAAGCGGTTCAGGACCTGAAGGATCAAGGCGTTTACTGTGCCATTGCCACAGGACGTGCTCCTTTTATGTACAAAGAGCTGAGAGAAGAACTTGGAATCGATTCCTATATCAGTTTCAACGGCCAGTATGTTGTTTTTGAAGGGGAGGAAGTCTATACGAACCCCCTCTCAGGGACTGATCTTGAAAAACTGCATGCACATGCAGAGTCCAATGATCATCCGATGGTGTTCATGAACCATGAGGAAATGAGGGCCTCCACACCGGATCATGAAGATATTTCTTCCAGTCTCGGAACATTATACATTGATCATCCTGATGAAGATGCGTCTTTTTATAAAGGAAGAAACATTTATCAGTCCCTTATTTTCTGTGAAGGCGATGAAATTGAAGAGTACAGGGAAGCCTTTCCGGCCTTTGATTATATCCGCTGGCACCCGGTGTCCTGTGATGTGCTTCCCCGTGGAGGGTCGAAGGCAGAGGGGATCAAGAAACTCGTAGAAGCTGCCGGCCTCCGGATGGAGGACACTTTTGCCTTTGGAGATGGATTGAATGATATTGAAATGATCCGGGAAGTCGGAACGGGTGTAGCTATGGGGAATGCCGTTTCCGAAACGAAGGCTGTGAGCGATTTTGTTACGGTTGATGTCGGGGAGGACGGCCTTTCCCACGCGATATATGAACTTGGTTTATTAAAATAAT
Organism: Halobacillus sp. Cin3; assembly: GCF_947311855.1. NCBI lineage: Bacteria > Bacillati > Bacillota > Bacilli > Caryophanales > Bacillaceae > Halobacillus > Halobacillus sp. Cin3. The sequence continues at coordinate 464,425 of NZ_CAMZMV010000001.1, forward strand.
GAAAAGAGCGCCGCTGAGTGATCAGACGGCGCTCTTTTATTAACGATCGGCGGGTGTGGCGTTTTCAGGTTCTTTAAACGGCTGCTCCTGGTCGATGTGATCGTAGAACATCACTCCGTGAAGGTGATCGATTTCGTGTTGAAAGACAATGGATGCGTAATCCTTCAACCGTAGTTTCACATCATTTCCTTCCAAATCTGTCGCTTTTACTGTGATTCTCCGGTACCTTGGGACATACCCGGGCACTTCACGGTCGACAGAAAGACAACCTTCTCCAGTGGATAGATACGTACGCTCCACCGAGTGACTGACTATACGGGGATTGAACAGACCGTAACTGTATAGTTTATCTTTCATATCTGTAAAATGTACGGCCAGCATCCGCTTGTTCACATTAATCTGTGGTGCTGCGAGGCCGACACCGGGACGCAGGCCGTAGCGGCTGCACACCTGTTCATCCTGGCTGTTTTTTAAGTATTGGACCATTTCCTCCAATGTTTTCTTATCTTCTTCGGAAGGAGGGAGGGGTACTTCTTCCGTGACTGTCCTTAAAGCGGGGTGACCCTCGCGGACAATATCGTCCATTGTGATCATGAAACAACATCCTTTCAAGCTTATATCTTCATCTGTATTTCCATTGACAGGGCAGGTGAATCAATTCGGTACTTTTCAATTCCTGCCAATTATTATACTATTGTAGATATGCTTAGTTTACAATAATGTGTCAGGGATTACGAGGGGGAAATGTTGTGCGATTACATACGATGATCGGAGCGCTTGCTGCAGCGGCCTTAGTTATGACAGGCTGTTCCAATCAGGCTCCGGAAGAACAAATTTACGAGCATTTGGAAGAAGCCGTTTCACAGGAAGAAACCTTCCGGGAACAGCAGGAGCCGATGGTTGAACTGGAAGAGCAGGAACAACAGCTTTATGACGAAATCATTGCCTTGGATATGGATCAGTTTGATCAGATCAAAGAAAAATCAGAGGAAGCAGCAGGCATCGTGGAGGAGCGCCGGAACAAGCTGGAGCTCGAAAAAGAAAGCATCGATGCTGCTAAAGCTGAATTTGATGAGATTAAATCTCCTGTAGGAGATCTTGGCGAAGAAAATCAGGAAGCTCAGGAAAAAGCGCAGGAGCTTATTGATGTTATGGAGAAACGATACAGTACATATGAAGAGTTATACAGTGCTTATGACGAGGCACTCACGCTTGATGCGGAATTGTATGAAATGACGCAGAAGGAAGACCTGAAGGAAGAGAACTTGAAATCACAGGTTGAGAAGATTAATGAAAGCTACAATAAGGTCATAGAAAAGAACGAAGTGTTTAACCAGTATACAGATGAATACAACACCTTGAAGAAAGAGCTTTATGAGACAATGGAGCTCGATGTGACCTATGAAGAATCTGGAGAGGACACATCAGAGGAAGAAGCTTCATAACAACAAAAGGCCCGCTTGCACATGTGAGCGGGCCTTTTGTTGTTTTTTTCAATGGGTCTCCATACCTTCCCGTTTTTACACCTGCACACGGGCGTGGAGCGACCGGAGTCTTACGGCCATCCATGCCGGGAAGAAGGACGCTTCACGTACCGCCCAGGGATGCCTGCCTATCAAAGCATCCCATTTGATTATTAAGGGGAAAAAACGTAAGATTAATACAGGCTTAAATTTTGGGTGATACAGTGTGAGGTTTTTTCATCGCAGGATCTGCCGGGTTTCGACTGCTTTGCAGCGGCTCTGTCATCATATAGATATTATCTGCACCGAAGTGATTGACGAATGATGACGAATTGAGCTAAACTACAAAGTGGATTGACATTGTACCATTGAATCTTAGTTAACAATTGTAACAGTTTTAGATATCTTCCCGTCATGATTAATCCATGGACGTGAGGGGTAAAACGTAAAGAGCAAATCGGTACAGTTTTTTTCATAATTGGGAAAGCTACTTACAGCATCCATTTTTAAAATACGAAAGGAAAGGGTGAATGACTTGAAACGAACTCTAGAGAACATTGAAAACCAGTTCGAAACGTTTCAAATCCTTAACGAAGAAGGCGAAATCGTAAACGACGATTTCATGCCTGACCTATCAGATGAAGATTTAAAAGAAATCATGCGCCGTATGGTATATACGCGTATTTTGGACCAGCGTTCTATTGCGCTTAACCGCCAGGGACGTCTTGGTTTCTACGCTCCAACAGCAGGGCAGGAAGCTTCTCAGCTTGGAAGCCAGTTTGCGTTGGAAAAAGAGGACTTTATTCTACCAGGATACCGTGATGTACCACAGTTGATCTGGCACGGTCTTCCACTTCACCAGGCATTCCTGTTCTCCCGTGGACATTTCAAAGGAAATCAAATGCCTGAGGGCGTGAACGCAGTAAGTCCGCAGATTATTATTGGTGCACAAATTACACAAACAGCCGGCGTTGGTCTTGGCTATAAAAAGCGCGGCCAAAACGCTGTAGCGATTACTTATACTGGTGACGGCGGTGCATCCCAGGGTGACTTCTACGAAGGTATCAACTTTGCAGGAGCTTTCGCCGCCCAGGCGATCTTCGTTGTACAGAACAACCGTTTTGCGATCTCTGTACCTGTAGAGAAGCAGTCTGCAGCTCAGACAATTGCTCAAAAAGCAGTTGCTGCTGGTATCGAAGGAATCCAGGTTGATGGAATGGATGTTCTTGCTGTTTACGCGGCTACAAAAGAAGCTCGTGACCGCGCTGTAAACGGTGAAGGCCCTACATTGATTGAGACTCTTACTTACCGTTACGGCCCTCATACAATGGCTGGTGACGATCCTACACGCTACCGTACGGAAGATGAAGACAGCGAGTGGGAGAAGAAAGATCCAATCGTTCGTTTCCGTAAATTCCTCGAGGCTAAAGGCCTTTGGTCTGAAGAGGAAGAAAACGAACTGATCGAAAAAACAAAAGAAGAAATCAAAGCAGCGGTTAAAGAAGCTGACAACACTCCTAAGCAGTCGGTTGCCGATCTTATCGGTATCATGCACGAGGAACTTCCATCCAACCTACAGGAGCAGCTGGAAGAATATAAGGAAAAGGAGTCGAAGTAAATCATGGCACAAATGACAATGATTCAAGCCATCACAGACGCGATGCGCACAGAACTTAAAAATGATGAAAACGTGCTGATCTATGGTGAAGACGTTGGTCAAAACGGCGGAGTATTCCGTGCTACTGAAGGTCTTCAAAAAGAGTTCGGCGAAGATCGTGTATTCGATACACCCCTAGCTGAATCTGGAATCGGCGGTATGTCCATCGGACTTGCCCTCACTGGTTTCCGTCCAGTACCAGAAATTCAATTCTTCGGCTTCGTATATGAAGTCATGGATGCGATCAGCGGCCAAATGGCTCGTTACCGTTACCGTTCCGGTGGTACACGTCCAATGCCGATCACTGTACGTTCTCCATTCGGCGGCGGTGTTCACACGCCTGAACTTCACGCCGACAGCCTTGAAGGTCTAATGGCACAGCAGCCTGGTCTGCGTGTAGTTATTCCATCCAACCCTTACGATGCCAAAGGTCTTTTGATCTCTTCCATCCGTAATAATGATCCAGTTATCTTCCTTGAGCACATGAAGCTCTACCGTTCTTTCCGTGAAGAAGTACCGGAAGAAGAGTACACAGTAGATCTGGACAAAGCAGCAGTTAAGCGTGAAGGTACAGACGTAACACTTGTCGCTTACGGTGCTATGGTTCATTCTTCCCTTAAAGCGGCAGAAGAACTTGAGAAAAATGGAATCAGCGCTGAGGTTCTTGACCTTCGTACGGTTTCCCCAGTGGACTACGAAACAATCCTTGCTTCTGTGAAGAAGACAAACCGTGCCGTTGTTGTGCAGGAAGCACAAAAACAGGCAGGAATTGCTTCCAACATTGTAGCTGAAATCCAGGAAAAAGCGATTCTTCACCTTGAGGCACCAGTCCTGCGTGTAGCTGCACCAGACACGGTTTATGCATTTACTCAAGCGGAAGAAGTATGGCTTCCTAACCACAACACGATCGTTGAAAAAGTCAACGACGTTATGAACTTTTAATTATCTCTAATTACTAGGAGGGAATACCCGTGGCATTTGAATTTAAACTGCCTGATATCGGTGAAGGTATCCACGAAGGTGAAATTGCAAAGTGGTTCGTCAAACCGGGCGACGAAGTAAAAGAAGACGATGTACTCTGTGAAGTACAGAACGACAAAGCCGTTGTTGAAATTCCTTCACAAGTGGATGGTACTGTAAAAGAAATTCACGTTGACGAAGGCGAGACTACAACAGTTGGAACAGTGATCATTACCATTGATGACGGTTCTGAAGACACTGGTTCTTCTGAAGCTCCTCAAGAAGAGAGTAAAGAAGAAGCAGAGGCTCCTAAAGAAGAAAGCAAAGAAGAAAAAACTGAACAGCCGGCTGCAGCTTCTGCAGACGTAGACGAAGACAAGCGTGTCATCGCTATGCCGTCTGTACGTAAGTTTGCCCGCGACAATGATGTTGAAATCCGTCAGGTTCAAGGCTCTGGAAAAAATGGCCGTGTTCTTAAGGAAGATATTGAAAGCTTCATGAACGGTGGACAAGCGGAATCAGCTTCTTCTGAAGCTCCGGCACAGGAAGAGAAACAGGAAGAAGCAGCATCCAGCAAACCGGCAGCACCAGCTGCAGGCGAAGCTTATCCAGAAACTCGTGAGAAGATGAGCGGAATCCGTAAAGCGATCTCCAAAGCTATGGTGAACTCCAAGCATACAGCTCCTCACGTAACATTAATGGACGAAGTGGATGTTTCTGAACTTGTTGCGCACCGTAAGAAATTCAAGAGCGTAGCTGCAGAACAGGATATCAAGCTGACTTACCTTCCATATGTTGTGAAGTCCCTTGTTTCTACACTGAAGAAATTCCCTGTTCTAAATACGTCTATTGACGACAATACAGATGAAATTATTCAGAAACACTACTATAATATTGGTATTGCTGCAGATACAGAAAAAGGTCTGATGGTTCCTGTTGTTAAAGATGCGGATCGTAAGTCTGTATTCTCTATCTCAAGTGAAATCAATGAACTGGCTGTTAAAGCCCGTGATGGTAAACTTTCTGGTGAAGAGATGAAAGGTGCTTCCACAACGATTACGAATATCGGTTCTGCCGGTGGTCAGTGGTTTACACCAGTTATCAACCACCCTGAAGTAGCTATTCTAGGAATCGGCCGTATCGCTGATAAGCCGATCGTACGCGATGGTGAAGTCGTAGTGGCTCCAGTTCTTGCTATTTCCCTAAGCTTTGACCACCGTATTATTGACGGTGCAACAGCTCAGCACGCAATGAACAACATCAAGCGTTTACTGAACGATCCACAACTAATTATGATGGAGGCGTAAAGTATGGTAGTAGGAGATTTCCCAATTGAACTAGACACATTAGTAGTAGGTGCGGGCCCAGGCGGTTATGTTGCTGCCATCCGCGCCGCCCAGACGGGTCAGAAAGTAACCATCGTTGATAAGGGCAACCTTGGCGGTGTCTGCTTGAACGTCGGTTGTGTACCTTCAAAAGCATTGATTCAGGCTGGTCACCGTTATGAGCATGCCAAAGGTGCCGACGACATGGGTATCCAATCTGAAAATACAACAGTTGACTTCTCCAAGGTCCAGGAATGGAAGAGCGGCGTTGTAAACAAACTTACCGGCGGTGTTGAAGGCCTTCTTAAAGGAAATAAAGTAGACATCGTAAAAGGCGAAGTATACTTTGTCGATAAAAACACGGTGCGCGTGATGGATGAGAAAAACTCTCAAACCTACACGTTCAACAATGTGATTATTGCAACAGGATCCCGTCCAATTGAACTTCCAAACTTCAAGTTCTCTGACCGCGTGCTTGATTCTACAGGAGCTCTCTCTCTTCAGGAAGTTCCTAAGAAGCTTGTCGTCATCGGAGGAGGGTACATCGGTACGGAGCTTGGTACAGCTTACGCAAACTTCGATACGGAAGTAACCATCCTTGAAGGTATGAAAGATATCCTTGGCGGATTCGAAAAACAAATGTCTTCCATCGTGAAGAAACGTCTGAAGAAAAAAGGCGTTGCCATCGAAACGAACGCTATGGCTCAGGGTGTTGAAGAAACAGAAAACGGTGTAACCGTAACCTATGAAGTAAAAGGCGAAACGAAAACCGTCGACGCTGATTACGTTCTTGTAACTGTTGGACGCCGTCCGAACACAGATGAAATCGGTCTTGAAGATCTTGGCTTGAACATGACGGATAAAGGTCTGATTGAAATCGACAACCAATGCCGTACAAACCTTGAAAACGTTTATGCCATTGGTGATATCGTAGCAGGGCCTCCACTTGCTCACAAAGCTTCCTACGAAGCGAAAGTGGCTGCTGAAGCTATCGCTGGTGAGAAAACACAGATCGATTACCACGGCATCCCTGCTGTAGTATTCTCTGATCCAGAGCTTGCTTCTGTTGGTTATACAGAGCAGGAAGCTAAAGACGCTGGTTACGAAGTGAAAGCTTCTAAATTCCCGTTTGCAGCTAATGGTCGTGCGCTTTCTCTTAACGACAGTGACGGTTTCTTGAAACTTGTTACACGTAAAGATGATGATCTTGTTATCGGTGCTCAAATTGCTGGTCCGAATGCCAGTGATATGATTGCTGAGCTTGGCCTTGCCATTGAAGCTGGAATGACTGCTGAAGACTTGGCTCTTACAATCCACGCTCACCCTACACTTGGTGAGATTACGATGGAAGCTGCTGAAGTTGCTATCGGTCAACCGATTCACATCACAAAGTAATGATTAAAGTAAAACTGCCGGATTCTTGTCCGGCAGTTTTTTTATTTCCATATAAACGGGGGATCAGCGTCCCCAAACGAAAAGAAGCAGCCCGTCTAGAGCGGCTGCTTCTTTTCGTTTGGATGTATGGTGTTTATGTTCCTGAGAGCACGAGTGCCTCCTCCAGGGTGGATGAAATTCGATTTTCGGTTTCAATACCGGAAAGCCGGGTAATTGTACGGCCTTCCTTTTTGACAACGAGCATAGGGAGAGAAGCCCCTTCAATGTCTTCGACATTGTGGGAATCCGTGGTCGTTTGTTTGAATTGCAGACGGTTGTGATCCTGATGCTCTAATTTCCAATTTAAAAGGGCGGTCATGTAGTTTTCAGCCTTTTCCTCCTGATCCGGATTCGTATAGAGGTACAAATCATAATCATCAGGAGATGTAGAAAGAACCTGGACTTCTTCAGACTGACCGATACAGCCCATTAATAGGAGAAGGACGGTGAAGATCATTAGTTTGTTCGTTTGCATGCAGCTTCTCTCCCTTATCTGAGTTCATGTTCAGTTTAACAGATGAAGAGGCTGGAACCCGGGTTGTTATGGATTTGTCACAGGAATGAAAGCCTGGTGTTTTATAATGAAAAGAGATGTTAAAAAAGGGGAGGTAATCATAAAGAAAGATATTGGATATAAAAATGCCCGGGTGGTTTACCCGGGCATTTTTGTTGAACTTATCGTTTTTTCTTAAGGTCGACTTTCTTCGCTTCTTCCTGGAACGTTTTTAATAGGGAGAAACAGATGAGAATTAAAATGAATGTGAACGGGAAGGCTGCGATAATCGCAGCTGTTTGAAGGGCTCCCAGACCACCCTGCCACAGCAGTACAGCAGCAGCTCCTGCCTGAATGATTCCCCAAGTGAATTTCACCTGGTTTTTAGGGTTCAGGCTTCCATTTGTCGTCTGCATACCAAGAACGAAGGTTGCAGAGTCGGCAGAAGTGATAAAGAAGGTGCTGATTAACAGCAGTCCGATGACACTCATAACAGCTCCAAGCGGAATGTGCTCAAGCATGGAGAATAGAGCAACTTCTGTACCGAGTTCATTAACGTCAGAGATGATATCAACGCCGTCAAAGAATTCCAGAGAGATCGCTGTTCCGCCGAATACGGAGAACCAAAGGGCACCGAAGATCGTTGGAACGAGCAGGACACCAAGAATGAATTCACGGATGGTACGGCCGCGGGATACACGAGCAATGAATGTACCTACGAATGGTGCCCATGAAATCCACCATGCCCAGTAGAAGATCGTCCAGCCCTGAACCCAGGAATTATCCTCGGCAAACGGTGTCAGACGGAAACTCATATAAGGAAGGTCACGGACATAAGAACCGAATGTCGTCGTGAAATAATCCATGATAAAGTTCGTAGGACCTGCAAACAGTAGGAAAACCATTAATGTAATTGCTAGTACGATGTTCGTATTACTCAGGTATTTAATACCCTTGTTCAACCCTGTCATAGCAGAAACCATGAACAATACGGTAACAGCACAAATGATGATCAGCTGCAGCGTAAAGGTGTCCTCAAGTCCATCGATGACAAAAGCAAGACCACTTGAAATCTGCAGGGCACCAAGACCGAGTGATGTAGCGACACCAAAGATTGTGGCAAATACAGCGATAAAGTCCACGATTGTACCGATTGGACCTTTTACTCTCTTTTCACCTAAAACCGGTGTAAGAGCCGCACTGATAACACCAGGAGCATCTTTTCTGAACTTGAAGTATGCAAGGGCAAGAGCAAGTACAGCATAAATGGCCCAAGGGTGGAGCCCCCAGTGGAAGAAGGCATATTTCATTGCAGCCTGGGCCGCTTCTTCACTCATAGGATCCTGTCCTGGAAGTGGCGGCGTGTGGAAATGGGAAAGTGGTTCCGCAGCTCCCCAGAATACAAGACCAATCCCCATACCTGCACTAAACAGCATCGCAAACCATGTAATGTATGGGTATTCCGGCTCGTCGTCAGGCTTACCAAGCTTCAGCTTTCCGAATTTAGAAAAGACGAGGAAGATCGCAAAGATTAAGAAGCCTGTAGCAGATAATAGATAAAACCATCCGAATTTATCGGTTAGAAATCCCTGAATTGTAGATGTAACGTTGCTTAAGTTCCACGTGGGAAGGGTGGATTCAGGAATAACACCCCATCCAATGAATAATATTGCAGCGACAACTGAGATATAAAACACTTTCGTCACTTGATTCATGAAGAAAATCCCTCCTAATAAGTATTATGTTTGATTCCCCTCATAAAAATCAGGTCTAAAAGTAGCACCTTTTCACGACATGCATCTGTTTTTCTGACAAATTTTGCAATTCTTCCAGGACATCGTGAAAACAAAGCATTTCGTAGATTAAAATGGTTTGAGGGGGTAAGTGATGCCTGTACCCGGTCTGTTTCACGACATGTTCTTCTTTCCATTTCCAAAATGCTTCATCCAATTGATGCACCATATTGAATTGTTTCTCTCTGATCGAATGAGCCGGGTCAAGCAGTACATTGACATATTCATCCGTCAGTTCGAGAAGCAGATCTTTTTCGCTTTCTGTAAAATCAGAGGCTTTAGTCTGGACATACTGCAGGTTCCCCAAATGATAGGCAATCTGCTGAAAAGCAGCAAGCTTTCGCTGTGAAAGTTGAAAAGAAACCATCTCTTCATCGGTATGACGATGGTACTTCCACTCTTCACGCTGATACCGGGACAACTGGTTCGTTTTTTCCAGTTGGGCAGTGAGTTGTCGGTATGACCGCTGGATCCCACGGGATTTCTCTTTAGAATCTGCCGTTACATTCTCGATTATACGCCTTAAGAGCAGACCAGCTTGATTATACAGACCATTGATGTTTTTGTAAATCGTGGGGGAATAGTTGGGTGGAAGCAGGAAAAAATTCACAAATGTCGATATGATGATCCCAATGGATGTAGTACCCAATCTTGTGAAAAACGAAACAAAATATTGGTCCTGAAAATCGGGAATCATAGCTGTAGCTGTGATCGTTGCCACCAAAATCCCATCATCAAGTTTTAATTTGTGGCAGACGGCAATCGTAGCCATCGCGACCAGCGCGAATGTCAGCGCCCCTTTACCGAACAACCCATAAAAGGCGGTTGCAAGTAAAGCCCCGATTGCTGATGCAGGAAACCGGACCGCTGCCTTCTTAATGGAATCTGCTGCCGTATGCTCGATTGTAACGATGGCTGTAATAACAGCAAAGATGATCGGCAAATTAAAAAAACCGCATATTAATGCAGTCAAAAAGACAGAGATTCCCGTTTTCAACGTTCGGCTTCCCAAAATCTTAAAATTCTTCAATGTATGAAGCATAACCATCACCCATATGTCGTGTCTTCTGACCACGGTTTACTATTATATAATAAATTACCCAAAAACGATAGAAAAAATGTCGGATAATCTATTATAATGATAAAAGTGGAAATACATAACAGTGGAGGGTCAAAAATGAAACGATGGTTTAGTGTGTTCCTGCTTTTGCTTGTATTCCTTGCTGCCTGTGGCGGTAACGAAGGTACTTCAGGGTCAGAAGAAGATCAGACAGCGTCAGATGAACCGGCTGCTGAGCAGCAGGAAAAGGACAGTACGGAGTCGTTGGAAAACCCTGGAGAAGGGGAAAAGGAAGAAGAGGAAACGGAACAATCATCAGAAGAGGAAGAGGATGCGCAGGAAGCTTTCGTGCAGAAAGAGGCACAATATGAGATGACAGACAACTGGTCATTCCAGCCGATTGCAGATGCTGATCCGAAGGTGGCCTTATTAACGATTGATGACATTCCTGATGCACATGCCATGGAGATGGCCGAAACATTGAAAGAGAAAGGCGCGCCCGCCATTTTCTTTGTAAATGGACACTTTTTAGACACTCCTGACGAAGAACTGGCAGAAAAGAGAAAACAATGGGTGAAGGCCATTCATGAGATGGGCTTCCCGATTGGAAACCATACTTATTCTCATAAGGATCTAAAAACAATGTCCGAGGAAGAACAGCGTGAGGAAATCCTGACTGTAAGTGACCAGATTGAAGAAATTACCGGGGAACGGCCGGTGTTTTACCGTTCGCCATTTGGGTCGAATACAGACTTTGTCAAGGAGCTCGTAAAGGAAGAGGGCATGCTGTTGATGAACTGGACGTATGGCTATGATTGGGAACAGGAATACCAAAATGCGTCATCACTCGCTGATATAATGGTTGATACACCATTGCTGGCCAATGGCGCAAACTTACTGATGCACGATCGTGACTGGACGAATAAGGCTCTCGGGGATATTGTAGATGGATTGAGGGATAAAGGGTATACCCTGCTTGATCCAGCGCTTATTCAAACACCTTAAATAAGGACATTAACCATGATTAAAACAGGAAGCCGGGCGGCTTCCTGTTTCTTTATTCTTTTTAAAAGAACAGGATCATATAATGGTAGGTAGGTGACTTATTAGTATGACATATATTTTAAAAAGTTATACTAAAAGGGTTGATTTTCACAATAAGCCATATTAAAATAAAACTACACTGAAAACGATTACAAATGAAGGGGTGGATATGAATGGGAACAATCGTATGTCAAGACTGTCAAAAGGTGATTGAGCATTACGAAAACGAGAAGGTTTCTACTTTATACAGCACATGCCCGACATGCACGGATACCGAGAAATAAACCTAAAAAAGCCGGACGCTATGAAGCGTCCGGCTTTTTTAGGTTTATTTGAAGGCTCTCTGTTCACGGATGACCCGGATTGTTTCTAAGGTATCATCAACAGGTCCCTGGACAGGGAGTCCTGCCTCCACGTTTTCATAAATGTAATCAATGTTATCGGCGGTAATGATTTCTCCCGGAATGAAAATAGGGATACCCGGAGGGTAGACCATTACAAATTCGGCACTGATTCTGCCTGCGGCTTTTTTTAAAGGAACGGTCTCGGTGGTGGAGTAGAATGCCTCTCTAGGAGAGAGCGCAAGAACAGGGATGTCGGGAACTTTTACAGAAACGGGTGTCACTTCTGCCTCGGTCCGGCAAAGATCTGTTAAATGATGCAGCGCCTGTACAAGTTTTTCGACTTCCTGCAGGCTGTCGCCTGGAGTGATGATACAAAGAATATTGTAAAGGTCGGAAAGTTCCACCTCAATGCTGTAATTCTCCCTCAGCCACACTTCAACATCGTAACCGGTCATGCCGAGATTTTTTACTGAAATAATCAGTTTGGTCGGATCATAGTCGACTGTTGCGCTGGACGATAAAATATCGGCACCTGGACAGAAAATGGCTGGAATTTGATTGAGCTTTTCACGTGCTCGATCGGCCAGCAGAATAGCATTTTCCATCAGTTGATGTCCATGAATGGCAAGATGACGTCTTGCTGTATCCAGGGAGGCCAGAAGAATATAGGAGGTCGATGTGGTATGAAGCATCGACAATACAGCCTGTACACGTTCATGAGACACAAGCCCTTCCCTGATATTCAAAACAGAGCTCTGCGTTAATGATCCGCCCAGCTTGTGGACGCTGGTGGAAGCCATATCCGCCCCGGCCTCCATGGCAGACATAGGCAGACGTTCATGGAAGTGAATATGGACACCGTGTGCCTCATCCACAAGGACGGGTATATCAAAGCTGTGGGCAATATCCACAATCCCTTTTAAATCAGCCGATACACCGAAATACGTCGGATTGATAACAAGCAGGCCTTTAGCATCCGGATGTGCTTCACAGGCCTTCTTTACGGCGTCTGTCGTAATCCCGTGGGAAATACCGAATCGTTCATCCAGTTCCGGATGGATAAAAACGGGCTTGGCCCCTGAGAAAATGATCGCAGTGGTTACCGATTTGTGGACGTTTCTTGGAACAATGATTTTATCGCCCGGCTGGCAGACACTAAGAATCATCGTCATAATGGCCCCTGAGGTCCCCTGAACAGAAAAGAACGTGTAGTCCGCGCCAAAAGCCTCTGCTGCAAGCTCCTGTGCCTCTTTGATCATGCCTTGGGGATGATGGAGATCATCCAATGGCTGTATATTAATTAAATCAATGGATAATGCATTTTCACCGATAAAGGAACGGAATTCCCCGTCCATTCCACGTCCGCCTTTATGACCGGGGATGTGAAATTGTACGGGATTGCGCTCCCGGTGTTTTTTCAACCCTGTAAACAGGGGGGTTTCATGTTGATTCATGTATGGGAACACCTCTTTATAATAGAAAAGCAAATGAATTATAGCAGAGTCCAGAACCTTGCGCCAGTCTTTTATGTCTCCTTTTTCCAATCGTGCTAAAATAGAAGTATGGAGGTGGAGCAAATGAAATGGAATACACGAGTGACGGAACTTTTGGATATTACATACCCGGTGATACAGGGAGGGCTGGCCTATCTGGCCTATTCGAATCTGGCCGCCGCTGTTTCGAACGCAGGCGGGCTTGGTCAGCTGACAGCTATGAGCATGGATGGTCCCGAACACTTAAAAAGAGAAATTAAAATGGTCCGGGAAAAAACCAACCGCCCGTTCGGAGTCAATTTTGCGATCGGCCAGCACGGGCGCCCTTTTGAAAAAATGGTGCAGACAGCCGTTGATGAGCATGTGCCCGTGGTTTCTGTTACTGGAGGGAACCCACAGGGTGTTTTGGAAGCGCTTAAAGGAACCGGCATTAAAACGCTCGTCCTTGTTGCTGCCCGGAGGCAGGCGGTTAAAGCTCAGGAGCTTAGGGCGGATGCTGTGATGGTGGTCGGTCATGAAGGTGGTGGTCACCTCGGGCGTGATGATGTGGGGACGCTCGTCCTTACTCCACAGGTTGTCGATGCCGTCGATATTCCGGTTATTGCTTCCGGGGGAATTGGCGACGGCCGGGGATTAATGGCTGCGTTGTCCCTTGGTGCGGAAGGAGTGGAAATGGGCACACGTTTCATTGCTACAAAAGAGTGCACCCATGCGCACCCCGCCTACCAGGATGCCTTGATTAAAGCAGATGAAACGTCAACGACCGTCATTAAAAGAAGTTTAAAAGCTCCGGCCCGGGCCTTGAAAAATGACTGGACAACTCGTATTTTAGAATTGGAGCAGGAAAATGCCGGCTATGACGGTCTCCGCTCCTATATCAGCGGGGAAGCGAATAAAACATTCATATATAAAGGACAGGCCGGTCAAGGCTTTGGATGGGCCGGACAGATTGCCTCCCGCATCCATGATGTTCCAACGGTCGAAGAGCTCTTTGCCCGGGTGATCAAAGAAGCGGAGGACATCCGCACCCGCTGGTCCTGATGAAGGAGGAAAAAAGATGAGTTATACTTATCCAATTGATGAAATCCACTGGTCAAAGGAAGAGATCATCGATGTTGTGAATTTCTACAGCATCGTTGAGCAAGCGTATGAGCAGGGAGTGAAACGGGACGACGTGCTGCTGGCTTATACGAGGTTTAAACAGATTGTGCCATCGAAGAGTGAAGAGAAAACGCTCTGCGGGGAGTTTGAGAAAGAATCCGGATATTCCTGTTACCGTACCGTAAAGCAGGCACGCAGTCTCTCAGAGGGTGCTCGATTGAAAATGTGAAGAAAAAAGAGACACACGTCTGACGTGTGTCTCTTACTTTTCTTCCAGTTGTTTCGTAAAACGATATAAAGGCTCCAGCGTCTGGAATGTCTCGCGGCAGAATTCAATGAAGGCCTCAGGATCCTTCAATCGGTCATCTCCACGCTGAAGCTGACGTCCACATAGGATTTCGGCTTTCTTGACTGTTTTCAACCGTTCCGTCATTTTGGAAAATGCTTCGTCATCCACATCACTGTGAGGGGCCGCTTCAGGCTTCGTATGATCGACAGACCACACAAAATCCCCAGGGATGTGCGAAAGGATATCCTCTTTATTCTCTTCCAGCTTGGAAGCGAAGTCTACTTTGATTGGACTTTCATAAATGACGGCAAACCATACAAATACGTGAGTTTCCCACAAGCCGATCTGGAAGTGGGGGAGTTTTTTATAGCCGCGTTTACTGGAGGCGAGAGCGGCCCACGTATCGTTTGGCGGATTGGTTTTGCGACGGGCATGTCTGGCGACGTGGACAAACATTTCATCGCCTGTCATAGCTGTAACATCCGCCGAAAGTTCCTGCGCTGCCGCTTCAAGCTTAGGGGAGATCCTTTCCCGCAGAGCTTCCATTCGATTTTCCAGTCCGGGAATGGAAAATACGTCAAAGTCTTCTTGTTTAAAGCCTGTAAAAGTCGTCAAACTATCATCTCCTACCATTTCTTCCATAATAGTTTAACACAATTCGACAAAGTTACTAAGGGATGTGTTTGACTGGTTTGAAGCTGTGAAAAATGGGTTACATATAAGTAATCTAATTGAAACTTCTGTCGTTAAAGCCACATATATATATGGTAAGGATTTAAAAGGGAGGGATTGGCAATGAAACATGTTATGGAAGCGTTGCGTAAGAGAGAAGCTGAAGAGAAGCTCCCGGTAATCCGTATGGAGATTGATTATGAACTGGTCACCCTGCATGATGCCATGATTGCAGGAGACGCCGAGCAGATGTCAAAGACAAAAAGGCGCCTGATTGAACTTCGTAAACAATTGATTGAATGGTCGATCTAGAACCAGGCAGCGATAAAGTTGCCTGGTTTTTTTTGTTCCCTGTAAAGGGATGAATCCTGTACCGCAAGCCTCCCTCTACCAATTGAGGCAGCTTGAAAGATTTGTGTTGGAAGAGGATCAAACATGCATTTGTTGTCTGCATTTGGTACGATTAAAGGTGAGACTGATAAAAGGGGTACGATGCTATGGATCAACAGACAAAGAATGAAGTGTTCGATCAAGCTAAAGCATGGATACTGGAAGCGGGCGAGCGGATCAAATCAAACATTGATGCCCCCCGTTCCATTGAAACAAAATCCAATCCGAATGACCTTGTAACAGAAATGGATCAGCAGACGGAACAATTTTTCGCAGAGAAAATTAAAAGTGCCTACCCGGATCATTATCTGCTTGGAGAAGAAGGTTTTGGGGATGAACTGGAAGACCTCGGAGGGACCGTCTGGATTGTGGACCCTATTGACGGCACGATGAACTTCGTCCACCAAAAACGCAATTTTGCTATATCCATTGGCATTTACGTAGATGGTATAGGGGAAATCGGCTTTATTTATAACGTCATGGAAGGGACTCTTTACACAGCGAAACGAGGGGAAGGGGCATGGAAAAACGATGCGCAGCTTCCACAGCTTAGTAAAGAACGTCCATTAAAGCAGTCGATTCTCGCTTTGAATACAACCTGGCTCATTCCAGAAAACCCATTTATAGAACATAAAGGGGTGGAAGAACTGGTGAAGACGCTTAGAAGCACGCGTTCTTACGGGTCTGCCGCTCTTGAACTTGCATTCGTCGCTGAAGGTATTCTCGATGGATATTTAACGATGACCCTTATGCCCTGGGATTATGCAGCAGGTAGTATCCTCGTCCGCGAAGTAGGTGGAATCGTTACCCGTGCAGATAAAGAAGATCTGGATCTATTAAATAAAACAACCGTGCTTGCCTGCCGGTCCAACATTCATGAAGAAATCATCAACGATTATGTACAGCTGAAAAGATAGAACAAAAGCGACCTTGGGAAAAGGTCGCTTGTTTTGTATGCGGATGAATTAATCAGCATGAATTTCATCCCGTTTTCTTTTGCGGCGGAGACCGACGCTCATAAGAGCAAATCCGGAGAGGAAGAGGAGTCCGGCCAGCCAGAACAATTTCTGGCCGATGGCAAATCCGACAAAAACGAAAGATAAAATAACAAGAACAGCAAGCAGTGCATTGTTCATCATGGTCTAAAATCACCTCTATTCGATACCAGTATATCGGATTTTAACGCGGATGAAAATGGTTTCACGGGTAGCAACTCTGTCTCGTTTCTAGTAATATAGAAAAAAGGACAGGATCTCATGAGGAGGAACATCATGCAGGATACATCGACGCTTCCAGTACCGACGGATTTATGGCCGGTGGCCGACTTCTTCTTCCGCGGGCTTGGAAGCGAAGTGAATTTAAATGATGAAAGCGAAGTAACGATGTTGTTTCGTTCATTTATGCTGTTATACTTAACGACTGTCATTTTAGCGGTCATTACATTCAAACTGGGATTTGCAAGGAAACTCCCTTTGCTGAAGACCATTGTTGTTTATGCCGTTCTTATTATCGGTACGTTCGTGTTGACGTTGATTCTGGGACTGAATCTGCCTGTACCAGAAAGTCTGCTTGTAGCCGCATTGATCCTTGGTATTTACAGGGTGAGGCTTCACAGGGAGCGCTCGGCCAGGCAGCAGGGAGAATCGTAAAACGGGAAAACCCGGCTTCATTGAGAAGCCGGGTTTTTTATCATTAACTTAAATGTTTTTCTCTTTTACGCTCGCGATGGAATTTGAAATCACCGGTGGCCAGTCTTTTTTTCGTATTCTCAGCTATACGCTCATGACATGGCTGACACATATACGTGTTGATCCGCCGGTTTCTTAACCGTTTCGCCTGAAGACAGTAGCTGTCTATTTTTTCAATATGATCACAAATCACGCATTGGACACGCATATACTCACCTCTATTTTCTTAATACGGTTTCCTCTAGTGTAACACATGTGAAAATTTAGAAATAGATGGAGTTTCCACGTTTTAACGGAACTTGGTTTGGGAACTGTAATTACAGAAGTCATGGAAAGGATGATGATAGTGAGAAAACGCTGGATGGTTACAGCAGCAGGCGCCGTTGCCGGCGGGGTAGCTGCCTATTTTCTAAAAGACGGTGACAACAGACAGAAAGTAAAGGATAAAGCAGGTTCACTTCAAAACCGCCTGAAAAAAGGTGACGATATGCCGATTGAGGAAGCGGGTAAACCGGAAACCGCTGATCTGGAAAACTCTAAAATGGTAAATGAGGGATCCCAGTTTGGCGTTCAGTACTATAATGAACTGACAGAAAAGGAAAGAGAAATTCTGGAAAAAAGCAACAGCTAAATCCTTTTTAGGATTTAGCTGTTTTTCTGTACTAATTCGAATGCGATTGTTCCTTCTCTACTTGATCCAGTTTTTCCTGTTCTTTTTCCGGAATGGAGTCCTGGTTGTCATTGGATCCCGGTTCTTCATTGATAGGACCTTCCGGCATGTATCGGGCAATAATCTGGCTTAGTTCATCGGTCAAGGCGTGGACCGGGTGACCCTGAGAGGCTTTGTCCCCGATCCCTCTGAGGCGTTCGACGATATCAGCATCCGCAAATACGGCGGCCTGCTTTCCGTAAGGATCATTTTTCAGCGCCTCAGCAACTGAATATTTAATAACACCGACTCTGGAGCGGTCCAGGTTTTTGTCTACATCGATGCCGACTGCTACATAATCACCGAGAACGACGGCTGTGGCATCATGGACATCCGGAACTTGTACAGCAAGCTCTGCTAAATGTTCGGCTGCTTCTTCGCTTGTCAGCGTCTTTTTCTCGATGGGATCAGAATCAGATACGTATTTGTACTTTGGATCGCTCTGCTTTTCTTCCAGGAGAGATTGTTCATTTTCACCCTGCTGACAGGCACTAAGGAGTAGGAAAGCAGCTATCAATAGAAACTTCTTCAAAGGAAACCACCACTTTTTTTACTTATAGTCTGTGTCTGAGGAGAGATAATATACAAAAAGGACAGCTGGAGGCAGCCGTCCTTCGTCTTTACTGAAATACGATTTTTTTAATTCCTTTGACAGGAGTGTCGCGGTTCGAACCATCTCCGAAATATAAATGAACAGGCCCCTGAGTCTGTAAAGGTTTTCCGTTTTCTGCAAATAAAAGAAGGGCATCTTTCAAATCATCGGCATGGATGATTTCTTCTCCCTGATCGGAAACGAGCGCCGCTTTTTCTGAATCCGCGGAAGGCTCACTGGTTTGCAGGAAAGGTAGAAGGGGCATTAGGAAAGTGCCGTTTATAATTCTCTGCTTTTCGTACCGGTTGATGCTTTTATTTACAGGTGGATTCAGTTTCTGCTGGTAAACTTCTCTGTCGAAGCGGAGGGATTTCCGTTTCAGTTCATCCTCCTCCTCAGGGGACACTTCCGGGGATTCCCCTTCAAATGCTTCAGTAAATGTTAATTTGCGGTCATCAAAAATCCATACGGTGGGGTCTAAAGTAATCGGGAATTTTACTTTTCCAGTTAGTTGAACAATCATGGCTGAAGCCACCTTTCAAAATAGTAAGAATCATCCATCCAAAATCATAGCAGATAATGAATTCGATTTCATTAAAGGAGGCTCTTTTCTTTGATTAAAGATATTTCTGAACAAGTATTAAATGAATGGCTTGATAATGTTCGTCCCTACGCCTACGATGGCCAGGTGGCCGATTATATACCTGCACTGGGCAGACAAAATCCTGAAGACCTGGCCGTTGCCATCCATTACTTGGATGGGGACACGGTAGAAGCGGGACAGACGGAAGTCCGTTTTACGCTTCAAAGCATATCGAAAGTCATCTCCCTGGCCCTGGCTCTAATGGATAATGGGGAAGAGTATGTGTTCGACAGGGTGGGGATGGAGCCGACTGGTGATCCGTTCCACTCCATTTACAGACTGGAGCAGATCCCATCCAAGCCGCTGAATCCGATGATCAATGCCGGGGCGCTTGCTGTGACCAACATGATTCACGGGGCGACACCTGACGAAAAAGTTGGTCGTCTTTTGAGCTTTGTTCATGATTTAACGGATGATCACAGCATCCGCTACAACGAAGAAGTGGCAAGTTCAGAATTCGAAACGGCCTTTTTGAACCGTTCCCTGTTGTTTTATATGAAGCAGCACCAGATCGTGACCGGCAGTGTAGAGGAAACGCTCGATGCTTATACAAAACAGTGTGCGATTGAAGTCAACGTCTGTCAGCTTGCACGGATCGGGGCTCTGCTCGCCAATGAGGGACGGGACATTTCCTCGGGTCGCCGAATCATTCCGAAGCATCTTGCCCGTATCTGTAAAACCTTTATGGTTACCTGCGGGATGTATGATGCTTCCGGGTCCTTTGCCATTAAAGTTGGAATTCCTGCCAAAAGCGGTGTCTCCGGATCGGTTCTGGCTTCTCTGAATAATTTCGGAGGGATAGCTGTCTATGGTCCGAGCCTGGATGAAAAAGGAAACAGTGTCGTAGGGTTGAAGCTTCTGGAAACATTGTCCAATCGATACGACCTCTCCATCTTCTAAGCCGCCTCCATTCCATTGTTGCAATTTTCACGCCGAGACGATAATATAGTTAGAAGAAAGACTTGTGTAATGGAGGGGATTTCAATGTTGTCTGATGTGGCTGTGGATCATCGGGAAAAAGCCTATGCCCTTCTAAAAGCTGACGCTGATAAAATATTAAGACTGATTAAAGTCCAAATGGATAATCTCACAATGCCCCAGTGTCCACTATATGAAGAAGTTTTAGATACACAGATGTTTGGATTATCCCGTGAAATACATTTCGCAGTTCGCTTGAATTTAATCAGCGAAGTAGAAGGTAAGGATTTACTGGATAACTTGGAAAAGCAGCTGAACGTTTTGCACGAAGCTGCCCAGAAGTCATAACATAAAGCTCAAATTGCGACAGATCCTGTTGTAGTTTGAGCTTTTTTTATGTCAATTCTTAAAAGAACGTACGCTTCTAGTCGGGGGAAATGTAAAATTGTCAGATTTGAAGGAATTTTGCCACGGTATGAAGAATCTAGGTAAGCGGAGCAAAAGATTTTACGTACATAGAGGGAGTGGGAGAATGACAGAGGCAAAGAAGATCAGTAAAGTACTTGTGGCGAATCGTGGAGAGATCGCCATCCGTGTATTCAGGGCGTGTACAGAGCTTAATATCCGGACAGTAGCGGTGTATTCCCAGGAAGACACCGGTTCCTATCATCGTTATAAAGCTGATGAGGCTTATCTCGTTGGGGCAGGGAAAAAGCCGATTGATGCGTACCTTGATATTGAAGGCATGATCGATATTGCCAAAAGTGTCGGAGTGGATGCCATTCATCCAGGCTATGGTTTTCTATCTGAAAATATTCAGTTTGCCAGACGTTGTGAAGAAGAAGGGATCGTTTTCATCGGTCCGACCAGTGACCATTTAAATATGTTCGGGGATAAGGTGAAAGCAAGGGATCAGGCTGTTCAGGCAGGCATACCGGTGATCCCGGGCAGTGATGGACCAGTGACAGGGTTGAAGGAAATTCACGATTTCGGAGCCAAGCATGGTTTCCCTCTTATGATTAAAGCAGCTATGGGAGGGGGCGGCCGGGGAATGAGAGTGGTCCGAAGTGCTGAAACACTGGACGAGTCGTATGACCGTGCCCGTTCGGAAGCGAGAGCAGCTTTTGGAAGTGATGAAGTCTACGTTGAAAAGCTGATTGAGGAACCCAAGCATATCGAGGTGCAGATCATCGGAGACCGCGAAGGAAATATCGTTCATTTATATGAACGGGACTGCTCTGTGCAGAGGCGTCATCAGAAAGTTGTAGAAATTGCTCCGAGTGTGAACTTGAGTGACCAGCTGAGAGAAGAGATCTGTCAGGCAGCTGTCAAGTTAATGGAAAACGTTTCTTATGTCAACGCCGGAACGGTTGAATTTTTAGTGACGGGTGAAGAGTTCTTCTTTATTGAAGTGAATCCACGCGTCCAGGTTGAGCATACCATTACGGAAATGATCACAGGAGTGGATATCGTCCAGACTCAGATCATGGTGGCTGAAGGCCGCAGTCTTCACAGCAGCCACATAGGAATTCCGAAGCAGGAAGAGATCCGTACTCATGGGTTTGCTATCCAATCAAGGGTTACAACAGAAGACCCGCTTAATAATTTCATGCCCGATACCGGAAAAATTATGGCTTACCGCTCAGGTGGAGGGTTCGGTGTGCGTCTTGATGCGGGCAATGGATTTCAGGGAGCGGTTATTTCGCCGTATTATGACTCCCTGCTCGTGAAGTTGTCTACGTGGGCGCTGAGCTTTGATCAGGCGGCACATAAAATGCTGCGGAACCTGAAGGAATTCAGAATCCGCGGGATTAAAACGAACATACCGTTTCTGGAAAATGTTGTGCAGCACAAGCAGTTTCTGTCAGGAGAGTATAATACGACATTTATTGACCGGTCTCCGGAGCTTTTTGTCTTTCCCAAGCGGAAAGACCGTGGGACGAAGATGCTTACGTATATAGCGGACAGGACAATTAATGGATTTGAAGGGTATGGAAACAGGAAGAAGCCGGTATTCCCTAAGCCGCGTATTCCTTTGATCAAACATTCTGAACGGATGCCCGATGGGACGAAACAGATTCTTGATGAGCAGGGACCAGAAGGCCTCGCCGCTTGGCTGAAAAGTCAAAAGGAAGTACTGCTGACCGACACCACCTTCCGTGACGCGCATCAATCCCTGCTGGCTACACGTGTCCGTACAAAAGATCTGGAAAATATTGCGGAACCGACGGCACGTCTGCTGCCGGATTTGTTTTCGCTTGAGATGTGGGGAGGAGCGACTTTTGATGTTTCCTACCGATTTTTGAATGAAGACCCGTGGGAAAGACTGATGAAGCTGAGAGCCAAAGCCCCGAACGTGCTCTTCCAAATGCTTTTACGCTCATCCAATGCAGTAGGTTATAAAAATTATCCGGATAACCTGATTCGTGAGTTCGTGGATAAGAGTGCATCTGCGGGTATTGATGTCTTCCGGATTTTCGATTCCTTGAACTGGGTGGAAGGGATGAAGCTGACGATCAATGCGGTTCGGGAATCCGGTAAAGTGGCAGAAGCGGCCATGTGCTATACCGGTGACATCCTGGATACAGGCAGACAAAAATATGACCTGACCTATTATAAAAAGCTGGCGGAGGAACTGGAAGAGGCTGGTGCCCACATCCTCGGAATCAAGGATATGGCGGGACTATTAAAACCAGAAGCCGCCTATCAACTGATTTCCACACTGAAGGAAACCGTAGATATTCCGATCCATCTTCATACACATGACACCAGCGGCAATGGACTGCTCACCTACAGTAAAGCTGTTGATGCAGGCGTGGACGTCGTTGATGTGGCTGCTGGTTCGATGGCCGGCCTTACTTCACAGCCGAGTGCCAACAGCCTCTACTACGCACTGGAAGGGCATGAACGTAAGCCTGAGCTGAACATCGAATCCTACGAAAAGCTTGGTCATTACTGGGAAGACATCAGAAAATACTATCAGGATTTTGAAAGTGGGATGAATGCCCCGCATACCGAAGTGTATGAACACGAAATGCCGGGAGGGCAGTACAGCAACCTTCAGCAGCAGGCAAAAGCTGTCGGTCTTGGTGAGCGCTGGGACGAAGTGAAGGGTATGTACCGCCGGGTGAACGATATGTTCGGTGATATTGTTAAAGTCACACCTTCCTCCAAAATTGTAGGAGACATGGCTCTTTATATGGTACAGAATGATTTGAATGAAGATGACATTTATGAAAAAGGAGAGTCTCTTGATTTTCCGGACAGCGTCATTGAATTTTTCCAAGGATACCTCGGTCAGCCCTATGGAGGATTTCCGGCTGAACTGCAGCGGATCATTCTGAAAGGAAGAGAACCCATCCAAGTACGCCCTGGAGAACTACTGGAGCCGGTCGACTTCAATAATTTAAAGGAAACACTCTTCCACTCTCTGGACAGACAGGTGACAAGTTTTGATATGATCAGTTATGCGTTGTATCCGAAGGTATTTATGGATCATCAAAAATTCAGAGAGCAGTATGGAGATATGTCTATGCTTGATACGCCGTCCTTCCTTTATGGAATGAGACTCGGGGAGGAGATCGAAGTTGAAATCGAACAGGGGAAAACCTTGATCGTAAAACTCGTCTCGGTTGGTGAACCTCAGGTCGATGGAACGAGGACGGTATACTTTGAGCTGAATGGCCAGCCCCGGGAGGTCGTCGTCAAAGACGAAAATGTAAAAGCGGCAGTCCAGGAGCGTCCAAAAGCAGATAAAACAAATCAAAAGCATATCGGTGCGACGATGCCCGGCACTGTGATTAAAGTTTTATCCAGTAAAGGGGAAAAGGTGAATAAAGGCGACCATTTGATGATCACGGAAGCTATGAAAATGGAAACCACCGTGCAGGCTCCTTTTGATGGTGTCATCAAAGACATTTTCGTCACTAATAATGCAGCCATTCATGTTGGCGACCTTTTGATTGAGTTTGAATGAAAAGAGGATCAATGAATAACACCAGCACCTTCAATTAGATGAACCCCCGGTAACCCCGCTGTTGTGCTCCCAGAGAGTACAACAGCGGGGTTTTCTATTGTGCAGAAATTTCCTTCGAATTTAAGCAGACCCATGTAGGAACATCCATCAATCAGGGCAGACTGATAGAAAAGGACATTTTTGTCATAGAACGTTCACTCCTGATGGTCCATGTTCCCAATACGGTCATGTAAAATAGACGGAGCGGAATTTACAACCGTATGACAGATTTAATGCATTTTCATGTACAACGTGCCGGCAGGCAGACGAACTTTCAACTGAACATTCCAATGAACGTTGTCAACACTCCGGACAGGGAGTGAAAAAAAGCGGGCGTGGTAGATACTAAGAGGGAGGAGGACAGGTTTCACAAAGTTGTCACAAATTCATAAAATTATCCGGTTTAAATAGATAGAAAAAACATTACATGATACAATTATTTTGATGTTTCTTGTCACTGGGATACGTGCAAGGACGGAAACATCTCCTGTTTCGTCATGAAATTGTTACAATGATGAATCGGGGGAAGTAGAAGGAGGAAGATAAACGATGGACAATCCAAGAACAGTCGAATCTGCTTCTACAGAAATGATCCAAACAAAAACCCAGGAAACTACTTTGTTAGCTGATATAAAAAGTTTAATCAAAGTTGGTATTATTAACTCTAATTTGATTACCGCGTTTACAGGGTTCTGGCTGGCCTTATATTTTACAGGCACTCAATTCACAGACCAGTGGGTCACTTTCCTGTTAACGATGCTTGGTACCGCTTTGGTAATAGCGGGTGGCTGTGTTATTAATAACTGGTATGATCGGGATATTGATCCGATCATGTCGAGAACTCAAACGCGTCCCACCGTTACAGGCTCCATATCACTGCCTGTAATTAAAAATATGGGAATCGCCCTCTCCATACTGGGGTTTGTTGTTCTGCTTTTCACTACATGGCAGGCAGCATTATGGGGGGCGTTCGGCTGGTTTGTCTACGTCGTTCTTTATACGATGTGGTCAAAACGCCGGTACACGATCAATACGGTAATTGGAAGTTTCTCGGGTGCTGTCCCGCCGCTTATCGGCTGGGCTGCGGTAGATCCGGGACTGCAGCTTGAAGCCCTGATTCTATTTCTAATCATGTTCATCTGGCAGACGCCTCACTTCCTGGCGCTTGCCATGAAGAAAAAAGATGAATATAAAGCTGCGGGTATTCCGATGCTGCCTGTTGTACACGGGTTTAAGATGACTAAGCGGCAGATCGTCGTCTACGTCGCATGTCTCCTGCCCCTGCCGGTATATCTGGCATCACTGGGTCCTGTTTTTCTTGTTACAGCTTTCCTTTTATCCTTTGGCTGGCTGGCCCTGGGTATAGCTGGTTTCTTTATGAAGAATGATGATAAATGGGCCACATGGATGTTTGTTTATTCTTTGAATTATATGACCATCCTGTTTTTTATGATGGTAATCGTGACACTGCCTTTCCCATTTTAATGAACTGACCCCCTCTCCGGGGGTCGGTTATTAAATAAATCATGCATGACAAAAGAAAGAGAGGTATTTCAGATGAGAGGTTGGATGGGAAAATTCCGTTCGTTATTACTCTTTGGTGCACTGACACTGATTCTTACCGGTTGTGGTATTGAAAATGTTAGCGCTTTAAAACCAAAGGGCTACGGATCGGAATTATTATTTGATCTAATGATGATCAGCATTGCAATCATGATTTTTGTCTTTGTTATCGTCATGGCAATCTATGCTTTCGTTCTATTCCGATTCCGGGAGAAAAAAGGACAGGAAGACGTGATTCCAAAGCAGACGGAAGGAAACAAGGCGTTGGAAGTGATCTGGACAGTCATTCCAATTATTCTCCTGCTTGTACTTGCAATCCCTACGGTACAGGCAACGTTTGATCTTGCGGATCAATCCTCCCAGGATGATGAAGGGACACTGACGATTGATGTAACAGGAAATCAGTATTGGTGGCAGTTTACATACGCCGACCAGGAAATTTCAACGAGCCAGGAACTCTATATACCTACAAATGAAAGGGTATACTTAAACATGAAATCCAGCGATGTGATCCATTCATTCTGGGTTCCTGCTATTTCTGGTAAGATGGACACCAATCCTGGTGAAAACACGAACACGATGTACTTAGAAGCTTATGAAGAAGGGGTTTATGAAGGGTTCTGTGCGGAATTGTGCGGTCCTTCCCATTCATTGATGTACTTTAAAGTTATAGCGGTCAGTCCTGACCAATATGACAAGTGGGTGGAGGATATGAAAAATGTGGATCCTGAAGCCGAACCTGAAACCGCTTCAGCTCAGGAAGGGCAGGAATTGTTCAACAACAACTGCATGAGCTGCCATGCTATCGGCGGAGGTTCCGCAGGGGTAGGCCCCAACCTGGCCAACTTCGGAAACCGTTCCAAAATCGCCGGTATTCTTGAGCCTACAAAAGAAAATCTGAAAGACTGGATCGTACACCCTGATGAAATCAAGCCGGGCAACCAAATGCCTGCAGAGCTCGTGACAGAGGAAGAGGCAGATAAGATTGCTGATTATCTGCTGGAGCTGCAGCATTCGGATGTCGGTCAGGACGTTCCTGTCATTGAAGCAAGCGAATAAGTTTTACGAAAGAGGTTGAAAAGGGAGGTTAAAGCGTGAGTACTGCAACAGCACAAAAGCGTGGGCTCGGCGCTGCGATTTGGGATTACTTAACTACGGTTGATCACAAAAAAATAGCCCACTTATATTTGGTAGCCGGCGGATTGTTTTTCTTAATCGGCGGACTTGAAGCCATGTTAATTCGTATTCAGCTGATGAAACCGGATAACAATTTCATCTCAGCTGGACTCTATAATGAAATGATTACGATGCATGGAACAACAATGATCTTTCTGGCAGCTATGCCGCTTATATTTGCTCTAATGAATGCGGTCGTTCCTCTGCAGATAGGGGCAAGGGACGTTGCCTTTCCATTCCTGAACTCACTCGGCTTCTGGCTGTTTTTGTTCGGGGGCCTTATGTTGAATGTTTCCTGGTTTACAGGAGGGGCACCGGATGCGGGATGGACCAACTATGCACCGCTCTCAACATCCTCGCCGGGACACGGCGTGGACTACTATGTCATGGGGCTGCAGATCTCAGGGGCAGGAACGTTAATCGGGGGGATTAACTTCCTTGTAACCATCGTCAATATGAGAGCGCCCGGGATGACTTATATGCGTATGCCGCTGTTCACATGGTCTACGTTCGTAACCAGCACGTTAATTTTATTTGCTTTCCCGGCTCTGACGGTCGGCTTGTTCCTGATGATGTTTGACCGTATGTTCGGATCTGCATTCTTTGATGTAGGTCTTGGTGGTAACGTTATTATCTGGGAACACCTTTTCTGGATTTTCGGACACCCGGAAGTATACATTTTAATTCTTCCGTTGTTCGGAGCATTCAGTGATATTTTCTCCAACTTTTCCAAGAAGCGTCTGTTCGGTTATTCCGCAATGGTATTTGCGACGGTCTTGATCGGGTTTCTTGGATTCATGGTATGGGCTCACCATATGTTTACGGTCGGAATGGGACCGATTGCGAACTCCATCTTTGCTGTAGCTACGATGGCAATTGCCGTACCTACAGGAATTAAAATCTTTAACTGGCTGTTTACGATGTGGGGCGGTCAAATTAAAATGACCGCCGCCATGCTCTGGTCCATCGCTTTTATCCCGTCGTTTACAATTGGCGGAATGACAGGGGTTATGCTTGCGGCCGCAGCAGCGGACTATCAGTATCACGATACGTATTTCGTCGTTGGACACTTCCACTACGTTATAGTTGGAGGGGTCGTCTTCGGTCTATTTGCAGCCCTTCACTACTGGTGGCCGAAAATGTTCGGTAAAGTTCTGAACGAGAAACTTGGGAAATTGGCATTCTGGCCGTTCTTCATCGGTTTCCATCTGACGTTCTTTATCCAGCACTTCCTTGGACTTATGGGAATGCCGCGTCGTTACTGGGTCTTCCTGGAGGGGCAGGGTCTTGATGCAGGAAACTTAATCAGTACAATTGGTGCATTCCTGATGGCTATTGGTACAGTCATCTTCCTGATTAACGTTGTGTACACGTCTGTAAAAGAGAAAAAGGTCAGCGGCGATCCTTGGAACGGCCGGACGCTCGAATGGTCCATTCCGTCCCCACCGCCGCACTACAACTTCGTTCAAACACCACTTGTACGTGGTCTTGATCCACTATGGGTGGAAAAAATGGACGGAAAAGAAGGAATGACACCGGCAGAACCGCTGGGGGATATTCATATGCCTAACGCTTCAATCCTTCCATTTACGATTTCTCTCGGACTGTTCATCGCAGGATTTGGGTTCATCTACCAGGTGGATGATCCAGCATGGCTCATCGCCGTCTTTGCAGGTATGGGCATCACGCTTGGTTCTATGCTGATCCGCTCCGTGAAAGATGATCTCGGCCATCATATTCATAAAGAAGAACTGGAAGAAGATATTAAGAAAGGGGTGGGCAGATAATGAGTCATGAAGATGTTCTAAATCCAAAGCATATGCCCCATGATCCAGAAAAGGCCACCCTCGAAGGAAAAAATAAATTTCTGGGCTTTTGGTTCTTTCTTGGAGGAGAAACGGTCCTTTTCGCGAGTCTTTTCGGTACCTATCTTGCACTGAATGGATCCACACAAGGAGAGAATACGCCTGAGCACCTGTTTGGGCTGGAACTTGTTTTCATCATGACGATGCTTCTCCTTACAAGCTCATTGACAAGCGTTTATGCGATGTACCATATGAAAAACCATAATTTTGGCAAGATGCAGACGTGGCTTGCCATTACGGTCTTTCTCGGTCTTGCGTTTCTTGGGTGTGAGATTTATGAGTTCTACCATTACATTCATGAGTATGGATTTACGTTCCGCTCTTCAGCGTTTGGATCCGCATTCTATACGCTCGTTGGTTTCCACGGCGGACACGTACTGTTCGGACTCAGCTGGATTACCGCTCTTCTTCTCCGGAACCGGAAGAGAGGACTGAACCTGTACAACGCTCCGAAGTATTATATTGCCAGCCTTTACTGGCACTTCATTGACGTCGTATGGGTGTTCATCTTCACCGTTGTATACCTTATGGGAAAGGTGGGTTAACGGATGGCTGATCAAACACAATCCAAACCGATGCACAAAGTGGAATATGAGAAGCAGCAGCACAAAGAGGAAATGAAACATCAGGTCCTGACCTTCGCTTTAATGATCCTGTTTACGCTGATTGCCTTTGGAATGGTTGTCATGGAAGTGAATTCCTACTTCATCATTCCTACGCTGATCATCCTTGCTATCGTGCAGGTCGCTTTCCAGCTTTACTATTTCATGCATATGAAAAACAAGGGGCATGACATGGTTGCACTCATGATGTACGGGGGAGCAGCTGTCGCTCTTCTGACAATCATCACCTTTACTTCGATCATCTGGTGGTAATCAATTAAAATCAGATAGGTGAAAAGCAAAAAGACCGGGTATCCGGTCTTTTTGCGTCTATCAACAGTTATGGCTAAATTATGAACAATCGTAAAATTCTGCCTGGAAGGCTCGTTTTTTATTGATAAATTAGGTAAAATGAAGACGTAAAAGTCTACAATCTGAGGTGAGACACCAATGTGGTTGGAACTACAAATATTCGGGTTTCGGGCATTATGGAGTCCTTTATACTTCCTGTTTGTTCTCGGACTGGCTCTGGTCTATTTCTATATTACAGGCCCCGGCAGGAAAAAGGGGGAGGAGAGGCCGAATACAGCCCGGCAGTTTATGTTTTATACGGGCCTTGTGCTCTTGTATATCGTAAAAGGATCTCCTGTTGATTTACTGGGGCACATCATGTTTACGGCCCATATGACGCAGATGGCTTTGTATTATCTTTTGTTTCCGATCCTCATTATCCGTGGGATTCCCGCATGGATATGGGAATGGCTGTTCAAACAGAACGTTGTACGTCCGGTCATGAAGCTGTTGACGAAGCCACTCTTATCTTTAATTTTGTTTAATGGGTTGTTTTCGCTTTATCATATGCCGGTCATTTTCGACTACGCCAAATCCAGTGAAACCGCCCATGCGGTGATTACTACGGTCATTTTGATTACCGCCTTTTGTATGTGGATTTCCATATTTCCACCTCTCGAAAGTATGGACGCTCTCAGTCCTATTATGAAAATCGGATTCATATTTGCGAATGGGGTACTGATTACACCAGCGTGCGGGTTGATTATTTTTGCAGGGTCTCCGCTGTATGCGACCTATTCAGAAGCAGGCGCATGGCTGCAGGCCATGAGTCTGTGCGTACCCGTTAACGTGCTGTCGGACTTATCCGCAAGTTTAAGCGGGCCGGCCTATTTCACTCCGATGCCGCTAATTGAAGATCAGCAGCTGGGTGGAATCATTATGAAGGTGACGCAGGAAATCATTTTCGGTTCCGTCATCGCCTATATTTTCTTCAGCTGGTTCAACCGTGAGCGTGACACCATTGATCCGCTTCCTGGTGAGCTGTCGTCGGAAACATAGAGAGATTTATTGAGGAGAGGTGAAGGTATGCCTTTGCTGCCGACGTTGAGTACTTTTTTCATCGTTTTGAGCGCTGTTTTAGTTGCAGTCGGCTGGGTGTTGATCGTGAAGGATAAGAGGGAGCCGCACAGAAAAGTGATGATTGCGGCTGCTGTCAGTGCCCTGACATTTTTCATTATTTACGTAAGCCGGACCATTGTTGTAGGAAATACAAGCTTTGGCGGCCCGGACGACATTAAAATTTTTTATACCATCTTTTTAATTTTCCACATCTTCCTGGCAACGGTAGGGGCGGTCTTCGGGATTGTAACACTCGTCCTTGCTTTTAAACGGAAGATCAGCAGGCACCGGCGTGTGGGGCCCGTGACAAGCGTGATCTGGTTCTGTACTGCGGTTACCGGAGTAGCCGTCTACCTGCTCTTATATATCATCTATGATGGTGGAACGACCACAAGTATGATCAAGGCCATACTTGGAGGATGAGGAAACAGCGGACCGTTCGTACGGTCCGTTGTTTTTATTTTGAAAGAAATGTTTTTATTGTTTAAACCACGGGGATAAAAGGAATAAGAGAACCGATGGACATAATCTGCCTACATAATGAAAGGGATGGATACTAGTGGAAATAAATACAGGAAGGCTGCGGATTTTTCCGATCACCCTTGATCTGGCTCAAACCTTGATGAAGAATTCATTGGCTTTTTATTATCAATACCAGCTCCCGTGGAACAAAAACTGGCCTCACGACGGCTTGAAAGCCATGCTGCCTCTTTACACCGAACAATTGGAGGATCGTGCGGAAGAAATGGGTTTTGGTCCGTGGGTGATGATGGACGCCGCAGGGGAACATGTCGTTGGAGATATCGGCTTTAAAGGGAGCCCTGATGAGGATGGGAACATCGAAATTGGTTATCATGTCGTTGCCTCGGAGAGGAATGCAGGCTATGCTTCTGAAGCGGTCGGCGAGTTGTGCCGATGGGCATTTACCCAGCCGGGTGTGGAAGGCATTGAGGCTCAGTGTGATAAAGGAAATATTCCGTCACAAAAAGTTTTGATCAATAACGGATTTTCACATACAGGAAGAAGCCAGGACATTCTGGTCTTTAAGAAGGAAAAGGCGAGGAACGACCATAAACAAAATTCCTATAAGGCTAAATGAAGCAGAAAAAAACCTGAAGCACAGCTTCAGGTTTTTTGTTTGTAGAAAAGTACTCCCATAAGGAAGCGTTCTGTTATGGTGGATTTCTCCTGCCGGACTTTGGGCAGGATGTGATCTACATACAGTGTCATTGATGCTAAAGTTTATAGTTCCATTTGATAATTCCGGCTTCCTTGGCTGAGTTAAAGGCAATAACCACGAGCGGTCCAAGGATGAATCCAAGCAGACCAATCAGCTGCAGACCAAGATACATAGCAATCAATGTAGCCAGCGGAGATAACCCGATATGCCGTCCCATCACCTTTGGCTCTACAGTCCTTCGTATGGCAAGCAGGATTACAGCCAGGACACCCAGCTGTGTTCCCATGGCAATATCCCCGACAATCAACATGTACACTGACCATGGACCAAGAATAACTATGGAACCAATAATCGGGACAAAATCAATCGCCCATATAATCAGCGACATGATGACGGCCACTTCTGGTGTAATCCAGAGCAGTCCGATAAGGGAGACGACGAAAATAATGATACTTACAAGAAACTGTGCCTTTAAAAAGCCGAAAACGACATATCCGAGGCGGGCGTTCATGAATTTCACTTTTTCAGATGTGGCTTCAGTAAAAGATTCGTGCATCTTTTCACGCAGACGCGGAAGCTCAAGCATGAACAGAAACAACGCAATCAAGTAAACGAGGAAGCTGACAAGCAACTCCGGGATTTTTGCTGCCGCTGCTGCAATGTTGCCCAGCTGCAGCTTTTCTGAAATAGCCGATGTGGTCCGGTCGACGGTGTTGTATATTTCATTGGTCACTTTATCGACAAATTCCTTCGGCATATTTTGAGTGAAGCTGGCCATGTGTTTTTCCCAGTCTAACAGCACATTGTTTATTTGATTAATGTATAACGGTGCGTTATCTGCCAGCTGGACGACCTGCGTAACAGCTCTTGTGACAGCGAAAGCTCCAAGCAGTCCGAGTAGAATGAGGAACAGCAGAAAGACAATCGTCACAGACATTTTTCTGTTGATCCGGAACCGGAACTGCATCAGGCGTACGGCTGGGTTTAGAAACAGAGCCGTCACAAACGCAATGATCAAGGGGATGGACACAGGCAGGATGAAGTAACCTGCCACGATGAGCAGGATGGAAAGTATAAGTAGAATCCATTGTTTTTTTGAAAGATAGCGTAACAATTTATGTAATTTTCTCCTTTCCCCATTAAAATCAAGTGATTCTTTTATCCGGGGGATTCCGGTTTTAAAAAAAGCCGCTCACCATACAATGATGTGCGACTAAAGAAATCACTTATTGGGTGAACCTCAGCGGCGTTCCGGGTCGTTTGAAAGCTCTTCCACTTTTTGCAGGACTTCGTCGTTTTCGTTTTCCTGTGCCCATTTTTTCAGCTTGTCCAGAACGACGTGCTCCGGTACCTGGCTGTGGTATTTTTTCGCAGGTTCAGCTACTTTGGCAATCAGTGTTTTGGCTTTCTGGATCATGTCATCTGAGAAACCTTCCTGATGTCCGTATTCTACACCGTGAGGGTAGTAATGGCGGCCGAGCAGCGGCTTCATCAGACGGATCACCGCATCTCCTTTATCAACGTCACCTTCAAGGGCAAACCCTTGAATCCGGACGTAGTGGGTAATGTTTTTCTCAGGAGCCATTAGTTTGTAATCATATGTAACACGTTCATAATCCCAGGAACCGCCCAGGATAAATCCGTTTTTCTCCATGATTTCAGTCAATGGTTTGTAATCGACCACAAGACCTTCAAGACCAGTGCCTTCTAATTTCATTACTTTCCACCTCACCTATTTGGTATGTATCTTCCTTTATTTTAGTATGAAATGACCCAGGTTGCAATTCCTGGCAGAAACACCAGGGCGTGTCAGCGGTTTCTTCCTCATTATACTATAAATAGACAGAGGCTGCATGTAATAAATTCGGTCGATCGGGGACACTAAACAGTGATCATGATCAATGAGGAGGATCTTTGAATGAAAACCGTAAAAGATATCATGACGAAGGATGTTTCCGTCTGTCAGACGAGTGACCAACTAAGTGATGCAGCCAAGCTGATGAAAGACAAAAACGTCGGGGCTGTTCCTGTCTGTGACGATCAAGGCAATGTCATGGGTATGGTCACAGACCGTGACTTGGTTATTCGCGGCTATGCGGATAAAAAACCGGATTCAACACCAATACAGCAGGTGATGAGTGACCGGATGTACAACTGCGCACCGGATTGCTCCCTGGAAGAAGCGAGCCGTATCATGGCTCAACACCAGGTCCGCCGCCTGCCTGTTGTTGAGAACGGACGTCTGGCCGGAATCATCTCCCTTGGTGACCTGTCCACAGATGAGATGTCTGATCATGCAGCAGGAGTGGCACTGCAGGATATTTCAGAACGGCCTGAACTTCATTAATAATGGAAAGCCTGCCTGCCGCAGGCTTTTTTTATTTCGTTAACGTAGGGGATTTTCCGTTTAGATGAACGCCTGCCTCCATGATGCATAGGCTATACTGTTAGTTTTATGTGTGAGGTGGGATGAGGATGAGTACAGGGGAACTGCATCCATCTGTCCAGCAGTTCAAAGCATTTGTCGATCAACACCCTGGCGTCAAAAATCAATTGAGAAAAAATCATAAGCTTATTCAAAGCTATTATGAAAAGTTTATGATCCTCGGTGAGGATGACCCTTTTTGGGAAAGTCTGCCTGAGGCAGATAAAAAAAGTGATTCGACAAAGAAGATGGATTGGTTGAAACAACTGGGTGTCCTTATGGAAGATTTGAACTGGGAAGAGGTCTCCAAGCAGATAGAGGAATTGAACGGAGCGATCGGACAGTTTCAGCAGTTTATGACGGATGTAAGAAAAACACGGGAAAAAGATGAGCAGGAATTTGAATATCCGTATTATTAATTTCTTGCAGGTGGAAAGTTTCTCTCATTTCCATCTGCTTTTCTATTTGATAAGATAGAGAGGGAGGTGGACATACAGTATGTTAGCAACAATGGAAATTGTCGATCTTTTGGACCGTTCAGAAACGATTGGCCAGATGGTTCTACATTCTGAAACGATGCAGCAATATCAGGAGGCAAAATCTGCCCTTGAACAAGATAAAGAGGCGCAGAGACTCATTAAAAGCTTTGCAGATATGAAAGATCATTATGAGGATGTGCAGCGTTTTGGACGCTACCACCCTGATTATAACTCCATCATGAAGCAGGTCCGCACCGTAAAACGCGAGATGGACATGCATGAAACGGTGGCCCGGTTCAAGCGGGCAGAGCGGAATATCCAAAAACTGCTCGATGAAATCAGTGAGAGTGTCGCCTTCAGTGTGAGTGAGCAGATCAAAGTGCCTAAGAACGGGATGGCCCTCACAGATACAGGCTGCAGCGGCGGCTGTGGCAGTGGGGGAAGCTGCGGGTGTGCTTCCTGATTACGGGTTCGTAAAACGGATACAGTCGTCACAAAAATTGCCGCAGCAGAACATCTTTCTCTGTGGGACAAGAAACCGCACACGGTAAACATAAAACGTCTGAGTCCTGCGTACATAATTCATCGCAAGGCTCAGGCGTTTTCCTTTCATCGCTTTCGCCGCACACCATTTTAATTGTTCTTCAATATCCTTTTGTGAGGTGTTTTCTCTTGGATACACATAGACAAAAGGAAGACCTGTAAACGACTTGAACTCTGCTTTTGCCAGAAGATCGGATTCATTCAGCAGCTGTTCAAACTGCTGTACGGCTCTTTCGTGGTCAGTCCACATCCTGGACACACCTCCTTGAAATTGTCTGATTTCATTGCCCCCGTCCTGAGGATTTGGTACACTTACGTTAGAAATCAACGTTCCACAGGGAGTCGAGGGATGGTATGAACAAAACAAACCGGCAAGGTCTTATCGTATATTTTCAGCACATGAAAAATATTAGACAGATAAAAAAACACGGTCACTTGATCTACGCCTCCAAAAAGATGAAGTATGCGTTACTTTATGTGAATCAAGAGGATGTTGAATTCAAGATGGAAAAACTGGAGCGGTTACCTTTCGTTTCCCGTGTTGTTCCTTCGCATAAACCGGAAGTGCGCACGGATTATGAAAATTCCAAGCCTGATAAAGCGAAGCAGTATGATTATAAAATGGGAATATAATTCCAAAAAAAAGCGCCCTCAGGGGCGCTTTTTTTCAGCTTAAAGGAGCAATGTACCGGTTCATACGTAAAATCCCGATCAAATGCTGATAATATAATTCCGTTTCCGGAAACAGGGAGGAGGGTTTGATGGTAAACTCATGAACCTCCTTATCAGCCTGCTTCACCATCTTTTGAAAGAGCTCGAACCGTTGATTCGGAACCTCATGCGGATTAGGGATTCCTTCACGACAGATGTAAATGGGTTGGAATTTCCCGTTTGCCGTCGGGTTCATGATCAACGCAAGAGAAGCAGAAGGTCTTCCTTCTTTCTCGCAGTAAAAGGCGACGGCATGCTGAATGCGTTCAGGCATCCGCTCCCCCATTTCAATCAGTTCATAAATATCGGCGTAGCCTTCGCCGAGTTCAATAAATTTTTGTATCATGAGCATGTACGTCCTTTCTCGTATCCATTAAACTAAACGTAGCATGTTTTTTTCTAAATGTGAACGGTAAATATACTAAAAGCAGCAGGTGGGTTGACGTATGAAACTCTTTTTTAGGATGGCTCCCATCTTTTTGATCGGCGGCATATTGGTCTTATTATATCCATGGAGCGGGGCAGAGAAAAAGGCGGAGGAGACAGAGAGGTCAGGAGAGGTGGGCGTCCATGTGGAAAGGGATACGCTCCACATTTCCTATACGTTTCACAACCTGGAACCGGGTATTTACAAAGCTGAATTACCGGAGAAGGCCGGGGAGCTGTCCTGTTCTTATGAAGACGGGCGTTCCTGCTGGATGGACCAGCAGCAGCTGAACTACGAGGGCGGAGACCCAGTGACCGTTCATTATCAACAGCCTTTTGAAGAGGGTTTTGTCGATGAGTCGTGGCTTTTGAAACTCCATAAGGATGGTGAATACCAGGAAATACCTTTCACCTTGACTGTAAAAGACTTCTCAAAGGAAGCTTTTAGATGGACAGCTCCTGTGAAGCTGGAGAGCAGCATCGCTATGGAACATGTCCATTATTACCGCTTCGAGGCAGCAGAGGTTCCGTTTCCTTTATTCGCTGCTGATCAAACACAGCAGGATGTATGGAAGGTTGAACATAATGTGGTCATCTATGAAAAGGATGAGCCTCTTACCTATGAACAAAAAGCAGACCTTCATCGGGCGCTTGAGGGGCAGAACGGGAGGGTTGTTGAGCTGGATCTCAACCATTCAAGCACCACGGCATCTTTGGTGAAACGGAAAGACAGAGAGGTGGAGAACCTTGAAGGAGAAATTCTAACCGCACACCTTCAATCATCGGCTGGCGGAATATCTGATTTTCATGAACAGGTTATACAGGACGTGTACCGTTCTGATCCTCCAGTGACAGAAGCTGGAAAACAGATAAAGTCAGGTTTGTCGACGCAGGAGCTCCGGTCCTGGAAGGAGGTTCTCTTATCTGAAAATCAGGTGGAGAATGTTCCGGTTTTCCTTGACGACACGCTTTCGGAAATAACACAAGGGACGACTCATTTCTTCCAAAGGAAGGCGGCTAATGAGGACGTCTCCTTCTTCTTCACCTTGGATCAGGATCTCCAACTCCAAGGCGCCCGTCTCGAGGAAAGGGCGGTCCGGTACAAGCAGGTCTGGTACTATCCGCTGGCTTCCATTTTAAAAGCGTCCGATTTTCCATGGAGCACCCTTGAAGACGGAAAGGTTTTTCGAATACAGACAGATGATAACCATTTTCGTTTTTTCGTGGATCAGGATTCCTTTATCGTGAATGAAGAGAGCTTCGGCACGGGAGAGGAAGTGGTCAAGTCCCTGGGAGGGGGCGTTTACATGAAAGAGGAGGAGCTGGAGAATCTTCTCAATTTCCGAGTGGTAAAGGATGAAGACGTGATTGCTTTCCAAAAAAAATAGGGCTGTCCATAAAGGACAGCCCCGCTTTTTTGTATCATGCGAAATGAAACAAAAAAGTAAAGGGAGAGGAGAAACCGGAGGAAGAGCTTATGGGGATGTAAGCCTTCTCCGTTTTCAGAAGCAGTATCATCCGCTTCAAAAACTAGTATGGACGGAGGGCTTTTCTTTTATTCACGATGGGTGAAATTTTTTCTTCCTCTGACATTACAGGGTTGTACTTCCCTGGTTGTTCGGATTTGTGGTAGGATTATGGGGAATGCTGACAAGTGAGGTGTACTGGATGCGAGTGATTGCAGGCGATTTTAAGGGAAGACCATTGAAGTCTGTCCCTACACATAAAACACGTCCAACGACAGATAAAGTGAAAGAAGCTGTGTTCCACGGGATCGGTCCGTTTTTTAATGGAGGCAGGGCTCTTGATCTTTTTGCTGGAAGCGGAGGTCTCGGAATCGAAGCACTCAGCCGGGGTGTAGGTTCCTGTGTTTTTGTTGACCAGCAGCATCAGGCGGTCAAAACGGTATATGAAAACATTGAACTACTGAAGCTGGAGGACCGCACGGAGGTTTTTCGCACGGACGCGTACCGGGCTATGAAAGCAGCGGGGAAACGCGGGCTTCAGTTTGAATACATCTTCCTGGATCCCCCTTATAAGAAGTTTTCCTATAAGGAGCTGATGGAAGCGCTTTTAGATCACGGTCTTGCTGCTGAAGGAGCGAAAATCATCTGTGAACACGATGCTTCGGAAAAGATTCCTGAGCAGGTAGGTCCATTTAAGCGAATGAAGACCGATCATTATGGCAGTAATATCGGTGTATCTATTTTTGAATGAGGAGTGAAAGGTATGACGCGGCTGGCAATCTGCCCGGGAAGTTTTGATCCCGTTACATACGGACATCTGGATATTATCCGAAGGGGAGCGAAAGTATTTGACCATGTCATTGTGGCGGTTTTTAATAATCAGAGCAAATCCCCGCTGTTTGATGTACATGAAAGAACCGCCTTGTTGAAAGAGGTGACGAAAGATCTTGATAACGTGTCTGTAGACGCGTGTAACGGTCTTTTGATGGATTACGCTGAAGAAAAAGGTGCTCAAGCCATTATCCGCGGTTTGAGAGCGGTTAGCGACTTTGAATATGAAATGCAGATTACGTCTATGAACAGGAAACTAAACGAAGACATCGAGACGTTTTTCGTTATGACGAATAATCAGTATTCTTTCCTGAGTTCAAGCATTGTGAAGGAAGTAGCGAAATACCGTGCCAATATCGGTGATCTTGTGCCACCGCCCGTGGAAAAAGCACTTTCTGAAAAGTTTTAATAAAAGGATTTCCTGCTCCGTGCAGCGGCTGACGAAAGCAGAGTATTTCTCCTTAATAATAAGATTGTGCAGAAGTGCTCCAGGCCGAAAAAATAATAAATAAACGAATAAAGGCTGTCGAGGTGATGCTCGGCAGCCTTTCTATTTAATAATTTTTTACTGCCTGAGCCCGCCAACGGATGAAAATCATCAGCAGGATGGCACTCAAAGTCAGCGGCGGTCCGTACTGCTGGAAAAATGCAAGGATGGAAAACGGATCAGAACGGGCAGGGTTCCAGCTTGGAATGGTCGATGCCTGAAAGGGCTGATACAAAAAATACAACAGGTACGTTAGACAGGCAGCAATGACGGCGTGCGCGCACCTGGCGAGAGCATAGGGGAGGAAACGTATATCCGTCTCTGCCAGAATGCTCGCAATCTGGGCTTGTATAGAAAAGCCGTGAAATCCGAGGATGAAACTGACAGCCACCAGCTGAGCCGGAAGTGCCTCGTGAGATTGGGTAACAGCACCGATTCCCGTCGTCAGTTCAAGCATCCCTGCGGTCAAAGGGATATGAAACCCTTCCGGGAGCGGGGTGAGAGCCAGGAAATGGGTGAACAGGTGGATGAGCCCCGTCTGCTTCAATAATTCCGTCAGCACGGAAAACAGCATGATAAATCCCCCCACCATCAGCAGGGTGTCCACAGATTTGGTTACTGCATCCCCCAGCAGTTTTCCGAGTGTCCGGCCGTCCCTTAATCTGGAGTGGTGCATCGTCCAGAAGGCTTCTTTGAGAGAGGAGGAGGTGTGGTCCCGCTTACGTGTCAGGTCCTTTCTTTTATAAAACCTCATCAGGATACCGATGATGAAATTGCCGCCGTAATGGGCTGAAGCAATTAAAATTCCAAGTCCTGCATCGTGGAAAAAGCCGACCGCGACGGCCCCGAATATAAACAAGGGGCTGGAGGCGTTCGTGAAAGCTACGAGCCTTTCCGCCTCGGTTCTTGTGACCTGTCCGTTTTTGTAGAGGTCAGTTGTCCACCTGGCTCCTGCTGGATATCCGCTCGCCATTCCCATGACCCACACAAACCCTCCGCAGCCGGGGACATTGAATAACGGACGCATGATCCGCTCACTAACAGCACCGAGGCCGTGGACAACACCGAATCCGATCAGAAGCTCAGCGGTGATGAAAAATGGAAGGAGTGATGGGAAAACCACTTCCCACCAAAGATCAAGGCCTTTCAAGCTCGCGGTTAAAACGGGAGTGGGGAATAAAATTAAAGATGCAGCCAGTCCGACTGCAAAAAAAGCGAGAGCGATGGATTTTATCACAGGTAAGGCCCCCCTCCTTTCCACCCGCAGTTTCCTGTACTTATGATTGTGGAAATAGTAAAATGGTGATAGATTTCGACAAAGATACCACTTGTCCCTATATCATTTGTACGCTCATAAGGGAATGGTTTATTCCATAAAATAAACCACATGATGAAGGGGGAGTATCCGTGAATAAACCTGTTATCGGCCTTGCGCTTGGTTCAGGGGGAGCGCGTGGGTTCGCTCACCTGGGCGTTATTAAAGTCCTTCATGATCATGATATTCCTGTGGATATGGTGGCAGGCAGCAGTATGGGAGCTCTTGTCGGCTCTTTTTTTGCTGCCGGACAGAGCATTGATGATATGTATAAACTGGCCTTAACCTTTAAACGTAAATATTACCTTGATTTTACTGTGCCTAAGATGGGCTTTGTACTGGGGCGCAGAATTAAAGAATATATCCGGCTGTTTACGTTTGGTAAAAATATCGAGGATTTTAAAATCCCACTTTCGATTGTAGCTACAGATCTGTATGCAGGAGAAAAAAAGATATTTACGACAGGACCAGCTTGTGATGCTGTCCGGGCAAGTATCGCTATACCGGGAATCTTTGTTCCTGAGAAAATCAATAACCGACTGTATGTAGACGGCGGTGTGATTGATCGTGTTCCTGTTTCTGTTGCCAAACAGATGGGCGCTGATTTCATTATTGCCGTGGATTGTGCCCATTTTGATTCCGACCCCAACATTCATTCTATTTATGACGTGATCACTCAAAGTATTGATATTATGCAGGATGAACTCGTCAACGCCATCGGGGTGTCCTCGGATGCAAATGTGATGATCAAGCCTGATGTAGCGGCCTACAGTTCACGAGCGTTTACAAACCTGGAGGAAATCGTGAAGGCGGGTGAAAAGGCGGCGGAGGATCGGATAGAGGAAATCAAGAGAAAGCTTGCGGCGTGGAAGGAGTTAAATGATCATGAAAGCGAATAGAAAACTGGTTATTACAGGGATTATCGTTATTTTAGTGACGGTCCTGTTAACCTCATGGCGTCTGCCTTATTACATATACAAACCAGGGACTGCGGATGCGCTGGACGACATTGTAGAAGTGGCGGGAGGCTACCCGAGTGAAGGTGACATGCACCTCGTAACGGTCCGGGGTGGACAAGCGACGCCGATTCTCTGGCTGCTTGCCCAGTTTCAGCCGTTTCATCAAATTTACCCGATCGAAGACATCCGTCCAGAAGGGGTAACTGAAGAAGAGTATTATCATGCACAGCTGCAGATGATGGAATCCTCTCAAGAGGCATCTAAAGTGGTCGCTTACCAGGCGGCAGACAGGGATATTGATATCAATTACGAAGGTGTTTTTGTGATGAGTGTGATTGAAGGGATGCCGGCGGAGGAAGTGCTGGAGACCGGAGATCAAATTACAAAAGTGGATGGCAATGACATTCAGGAGACGAGTGACCTGATTGACTATGTGAATGGTAAAGAAGCTGGATCAAAGGTTACCTTGACGCTCATCCGTGGAGAGGAAACCTTGGAGCGTAACATCGAACTGGCCCCTTTCCCCGATACCCCGGAAAAAACAGGGGTAGGGATTTCGCTTGTAACAGACAGGACGGTCGAAGTAGATCCTGAAGTA
Source organism: Halobacillus sp. Cin3 (assembly GCF_947311855.1). Taxonomy (NCBI): domain Bacteria; kingdom Bacillati; phylum Bacillota; class Bacilli; order Caryophanales; family Bacillaceae; genus Halobacillus; species Halobacillus sp. Cin3. The sequence continues at coordinate 506,544 of NZ_CAMZMV010000001.1, forward strand.
AATGTGAAAAGCGGGGAAATCGGCGGGCCGAGCGCTGGATTGATGTTCTCGCTTGAAATCTATGATCAATTGACAGAACAGGATATGACTCAAGGACTTGAGATCGCTGGAACAGGGGAAATTAATTACGAAGGAATCGTCGGACGTATCGGAGGCATTGATAAGAAAGTCGTAGCGGCCTCTGAACATGGAGCAGACGTTTTCTTTGCCCCTAATGAAGAAGGAAGAGAAGGATCGAACTATGAAACCGCCAAAGCGGCAGCAGAAGAAATCGATACAGAAATGGAAATTGTCCCTGTCGACACTTTCCAGGATGCTCTGGATTATTTAGAAAACCGGAATGCTGATCAAAGCTGACGGTCATTAAAAAGCCGTGCCCCTCCTGTGCAAACAGAGGGGCACGGCTTTTATTAAGGGTGGGAAGGTAAAATGACAGGCGCCTCGTATTCTCTATTCAACCGGCTTACCCGCACATCGGCTGGGAAGAGGCTGTAATAGGCAGCGGCCGCCCGTGCTTCAAGGTCAAGAAGCGGATGCTGTATCGCCTGTGGCTGGGTGATGAACGGAATCCGTGTTTCTTTTTTCGCCCATTTTAAATATTTTCTTCCGGTCTCGTTCATACCGAGGATGCGGGCATAGGGAGGGGGCGTCTCTCTTAAGCCCCTTCGTGCGTCCTCTTTGTCTGTCCCGACGAGCACATGGGTCATTGTCCGCTGAAGTCTCGTCCATGTATAGCGCTTCGTTTTGACACGGTTCATAAAGTCCTCGAAGGTGACAGCTTTTTTCATCGCTCGTTTTAAGCGGTATTCAAGCCCCTCATCTACGCCGTGGACACAGCGGAGTGTGTCTTCATCCATCGTCAGGATTTTATATTGGAGCAGGTGGAAATAAGCCTCCCACTCATGCCAGCAGCCGTACATCTGTTTATAATCATCCAGAAGGGAGGGGACGGACGACGGCAGGGTCTGTTCCGTTTCTTTGGTCAAAGTCCCGGCCTTAAGCATCTGCCTCCGGATGCTTGTAGCGCTTGCAATCGGACCGGTGATGTCCTCATCATGGTAGTGGCTGTTCTTCCTGTGTATGGTTAAAGGGGTGACAGAGGGAGCATAGGACATGATCTGTTTGACATAGCTGTAGCCCAGGATGTTGTTGGGCTGGGAAAGGTCGACTGCTCCTGAAGGGAACTGAATGGACTCATAGGCCAGCCGGGAGGATTCAGGGAAAGAATGCCCTTCATTCAGGTGACTTCTCAAGGATGCGTTAAATTCATCCTGGTGAACATTCATATGGCTGTATGCGTCCATGAAGGCACCGATATCCCCGCTTTCACTTCCGAAGCATATCGCGTCGACCCCGGCTTCTGCGAGTGTCTGAACAGCTCCCTGGCTGAAATAGTCGCTGTGCTGGACGGCATAAAGGAACGGCAGTTCAAGAACAAGATCCGCCCCGTTTTTCAAGGCTGTTTCCGCCCGGTGCCATTTATCCATTATGGCTGGTTCTCCGCGCTGCAGAAAATGACCGCTCATAATGGCGATCATCACATCCGCCCCGGATTGCTCCCTGGATTGCTCCAAATGATAGTAATGCCCGTTATGAAACGGGTTGTACTCGACAACAACCCCGCATGATCTCATAAAAAGCCTCCTTTAGCTGATTTCCGCTGTTGAACATGTGTTTGGTTTATTTTATCATGGAATAGGGGAAAATTCGCTTGTTTCCCTGTAAATATGTTATCTTTATTAAACAACACAGCTGAAAGGAAATGCTGTAAAGAAAAAATATTGACAAATCAGCGAAATCCTTTTACAATAACTCTTGTTGCCATGAGGTGATAACTATGAAATTTCCTCTACAAAAACTCAAACAGACGGGTGATGATCCGTTTTACTTTGAGGAACATGTAGATATTCGCGAATTAGAGCAGATGAACAATGACATTCGCAGGATTTCCCCTGTTCATGTCAAAGGTCAAGCAATCACACGAGGAAATGATATAACGGTAACTTTTTCAATTGATGGAGAAATGGTGTTGCCTTGTGCCCGGACGTTAGTAGATGTGACTTACCCATTTCACATTGATGCTCTGGAGGCATTCAATCTGTCACCTTACCATACAGAAGAAGATGACTCTGAAGTTCATCCCGTGAATGGAGAAGTGCTTGACTTAACGCCTTATATCAAGGAAAATGTACAACTGGAGATTCCGACACGCGTATTTTCCGAAGATGATGAGGCTCATGAAGCAGCCCCTGATGAAGGGAAAGGCTGGCAGGTGGTTACAGAGGAACCAGAGGAAAAGAAAGTGGATCCTCGAATGGCTAAACTGCAATCATTATTGAATGACAAAGAGAACGAATAAGACTATCTTCATGGTTCTCAGATTCTTACTTAAAGGAGGTGTACAACATGGCAGTACCTAAGCGCAGAACGTCTAAGAAAGTCAAGAACCAACGCCGTACGCACAAGAAACTTCACGCACCAGGAATGGTGAAATGTGATAACTGCGGCGAGTTCTCAAAACCACACCATGTTTGCAAATCTTGTGGACAATATAATGGAAAACAAGTGGTGAACAACTAATTCACCAGGAAAGCCTGACTTCGGTCAGGCTTTTTTTTATGGTCGTATAGGATTCGGTGTCAAGATCTGATACATTGAAGGAAGAAAGAGAAGGGAGAGGTGCTGATGAGCCGGGTTATCGTCAAACGCCGGGAAGGAATGGCTGAAGTGATCTTGAACAGACCGGAAAAACTGAACGCCTTATCTTCAGAAATGGCTTCAGAACTGAAATGGCAGCTGGAAGAACTGAGGGAAATGGAGGATGTAAGCTTTGTCGTTCTTACGGGAGCTGGAAACAAAGCCTTCTGTGCCGGTGGGGATTTGACGGAATTCCACGGTCATTTATCTGCGGAAGAGGCGTATGAAAAGCTGAATCGGATCAAAGAGGTTGTCTACGATCTCCTGACGTTTCCCACTCCTGTCGCAGCTCTCTTGAACGGGCAGGCGAGAGGAGGCGGTTGTGAGCTGGCGACGGCCTGTGATTTTCGTTATGGGCTGGAAACAGCGTCCTTTGGCTTCGTACAGGGCAATCTCGGACTTGTGCCTGGTTTCGGGGGTGGGGAGTTGCTTTATGAAAGGATCCACCCAACACAGGCCGCCCACTGGTTAATGGACGCAGAGATGTATACAGCAGAAGAGGCTTTCCGGATCGGGTGGCTTCATAAAGTATGGACGGAAAAAGAAGTGGAAGACCGTATGTTCCAGGGATTTATGAACAAAACGCCCAGACAGATGAGGATTTTGAAAGGGCAGTATTTAAAGCACTTGGACAAAGGGGATCTTCTGGACCGTATGGAGGCTGAAGTGCTGCAGTGTTCCAGACTCTGGGAATCTGTGGAGCATAAAAGAGCCGTAAAAAAATTCTTGCAGACAAGAAAAAGATGAAAGGTTACGATTCTATCAATCATCCCTCCTGCATAACTATAAGCAAACGATAGAGGAGGGATGTTTATGGATGCCCCTAGGCAGGACGCGTGGAAAGATGATGAGGACCTTCTGCTCGCAACAACGGTCTTAAAGTACATCCGGGAAGGGAAAACACAGCTGGAAGCTTTCCAGGAGGTCGCGGCTCATCTGCACCGTACTCCGGCAGCCTGTGGCTTTCGCTGGAATGCCACAGTGAGAAAGCAGTACCATAAAGAAATTCAAGAGGCAAAAAACAGCCGTAAAGCCACACGCACTCTCTACACCCCCCCGGCCACTGCGGAAGAAACCCCCATGTCCCTGGATGCGGCGATCTCATTTTTGAAAGAAATGAAATCAAGACAGCATGAGGAAGAAGGAAAGGCGAGTCTCGAAGATCAACTGAAACAGCTGAATGAAGACAATGAAAAGTTAAGGCAGGAGCTTAAACAGTGGGAAGCTGCCTGGAATGAAATGGATAAGCTCGTCCACTGGGTCAAAAAGCAGCGGACAAGTGAAAGTGGTGTGTAATTCATACGGCCTGTGAGATTGGTTTTATATCTGTTATTCCATCTATCCTCAAAAAAAAGGCCCTACAGCAGAGTGTAGCGGCCTCATTCTCCTTCCATCAGGATTCTCTTTCCTCCACGCCGGAAGGCATCCAGATGAGCGGATTTTCTCCTAAATCTCTTTCCATATCATACTGAGCTTTTTGGAAACCCATCTTTTCCCAAAAACCGTGTGAATTGATTCGCGGGTTGGTTTTTATTGGAAGTTCAAAACTCTTGGCGAATTCTACCAATGACTGGCCGAAGCCCTGTCCCCTGTAATCAGGAAGCACTTCCAGTTTCCACAGCTCAAGGTAATCCTGAGCGGGATCAAAATAGTGATCGTATTTCGCTCTGACTCTGTACAGGCTCATCCGCGCAACTAAAGCGCTTCCATAGTAAATGCCGTAAAAAGGAGATTCGCTGTCGTTTTCCACGATATTGCTTTCGAGATCTTCAAGCATCGCAAGTTCCTGATTGCCGTATTCTTTGAAGCGCTTGAATTCTTCCAGTGTTTTGTAATTGACTAATAAAGGTTCTACTTTTGTTTTTGTCATCATGAAAGAAACCCCTTTCAATTATCTATATATAGATCCATTATAATATAAAAATATTCAGAAAGAAATGAATAATTACCAACGGGACAGGAATCGACTGCAATTGTGAAAAAGTTTCTGCTACAATGAGAACTTAGATAAGGATGAACGGGGGAGAGGGGATGAGAGTAGGGGTTATCGGCGGAGGAGCTGTCGGGTTATTAGCCGGAGCTTATCTCGGAAGGACACATGATGTACATATGGTGGTAAGGAACGAGGAACAAAAAGATATCCTTTGCCGCGAAGGGATCTGGTGCGATGCATTTTCCGCAGCTGTTTTTGTAGAAGCTCATTTGTATCCGCGGCTGCCCCGGGACATGGACGTCTGGCTTGTCAGTGTGAAGCAGTATGATCTTGAAGAGGTTCTATCTCTACCTCTTCCGGAAAACGGAAAGTATCTTTTTCTCCAAAACGGTATGAGCCACCTGGACCAGCTTCAAAGCCTCTATTTGGATACGTTTGCTGCCGTGGTGGAACATGGAGCGCTCAAAGTCTCCTTCAATGAAGTGGCCCATACAGGGAAAGGGCGGATAAAAGCTGCTCCTTTCACAGGTTCACTTCCTGATATGGAAGAGCTGGCGGAATCCCTCCATCAAGAGGATTTTCCTTTTCTTGTCCATGCTGACGCGGTGGGAATGCTCTCAGAAAAGCTGGTGGTCAACGCGGTAATCAATCCGCTGACTGCGTTATTCAAGCAGAAGAACCGTGCGGTCAAAGATAATCCTTATATCCGTTCACTCGGGTACCGGCTTTGTGAGGAAGCCTGCCGTACGCTTAGTCTGGATGTCCAACACCAGTGGAACCGGGTGCTTGCTATTGCGGAACAGACCGGTGGAAACCAGTCATCGATGTGGAAGGACCTTCAAGAGGGGCGGCGGACAGAAATAGACGCCATTTCCGGGTTTATTCTCGACCGGGCCCGTGAAGATCTTCCTGTTCATCAGTTTATCGTAGAAGCGGTGCACGCCATGGAGTATGAAAAGGGGGTGATCGTTGATGAGTGACTGGCTTGCCTATGGTATCGGTGCTGTCCTTACCCTTCCTCTTCCATTCCTGATTATCTTTTATTTCTTCGCAAGGAAATGGAGTAAGCATAAGTGGAAAGCCATCCACCGGACGGCCGGCTTCACGGCTCCTGTGTTTGTTCTGGCTGTCCATGTTCTGCTGGTGGTTCTGTTTGACCGCAGTTTTTTTCCTTTCATTCTAATTTTTCTTCTCCTTCTGCTGGGGCTGTCCATCATTACCCAGTACAAATTAAAGGAAGAGGTCCGGCTGTTCCGGGCTGTCCGTGGTTTTTGGAGAGTGAGCTTCCTTTTATTCGGTCTGTTTTACATCGGATTGTCGACCTTCGGATTGATTTTCCGGTTGTTTTTCAGCTGATTCCTCAGCACGTGTAGGCCTGCACAGGACCGGGAATACTATAGCAGCAGACTGCTCTCTATCAGGAGCAGTTTTTTTATGACTCTATATCTAACGGCTTCAAGGAAGGAGGGCAGGGTGAAGAAGAAATGTCCATCTTATAAACAGATAAGGTGAACTCTTGGTTGGTTTTTTGTACAATACAATAGGATACATACTGTAAAGTGTAATTCTGCCTACAAAGGAGCCTTAATATGCGTATTGATTCTATGAACATGGAGCCGAAACAGACACTGTTTCGTGATTATAAATATAACTATGAAAAAATTGCCGACCGTTTTTCCTATTCTCCTTACGACGAAAATGTCTGGGCCGACCGCCTGGAGGATTTGAAAACAAAGACGTACCAGAGAGAAGCCCTCTCGGAAGTATTGAAGACAATGAACGAAAAGTGGAAGGTCCCTAGAGAAACGCTGGAAAATATTGAACGGCTGAAAGATGAAGAGAGTGTTGTTGTTATAGCGGGTCAGCAGGCTGGTCTGCTTACGGGGCCCTTATATTCGGTTCATAAAATCATTTCTGTCCTTCAACTGGCCGGACAGAAAGAAAAGGAACTGGGCCGGCCGGTCATCCCCGTTTTCTGGATCGCCGGGGAGGATCATGACTTTGATGAAATCAATCACATCATGATGAAGCAGGAGGGACGGATGGAAAAGAAAACGATCGGGCATGTGCCTGAAGTGAAATCCTCCGTTTCCGAACTGCAGTTGGACCAGACAGAAGCGGATGCGTGGCTTGAAGATGTGTTCCGTATGCTGCCGGAAACCGAGAACACGAACCACTTCTACCAGCTGGTGCAGGATCATCTGCACCAGTCCGACAGCTATACCGATTTTTTTGCCCGGTTGATCTATCAGTTGTTCCCGCACGAGGGTCTTGTATTGATCGATGCCCATGACCCAGAGGTGAGGAGATTGGAGACTCCCTATTTCACAACTATGATTCATCAAAACAGGGAAATGGCCGGAGGTGTTTTTTCTGTTCTTCAGAAAAACCGTCAGGAAGGCTATGAAACCCTGCTGGACAGTGAAATGCAGGATGCCCACCTCTTTTACCATGACCGTGGCGATCGTATTCTTCTCGTCCGTGACGAGGAGGGAAGATTCAGAGGGAAAAATAACGAAGTGGTTTTGTCTAAAGAAGAACTTCTTCAAATCGCGGAGGAATCTCCGGAAAAACTGAGTAATAATGTAGTTACACGACCATTGATGCAGGAATCCTTATTCCCGGTCCTGGCTTTCATCGGCGGCCCTGGTGAAATCAATTACTGGTCTGCGCTTAAGCCGGCATTCGATGCCGCTGATCTCTGTATGCCGCCTGTACTGCCACGGTTATCCTTTACGCTGGTAGACAGGAAAACAGACCGCAGTCTTCGTCATTTCCAGCTTTCTGTTGAAGATGTGGTGAAGAATGGAGCGGCGGAAAAGAAGATGAACTGGATCGGTGCCATGAGCACACCGCCGGTGAAGCGTCTGAGTGAGCAGGTGAAGGATGAAATAGCCCGGATCCATGCTCCTCTCCGTGAAAAAGCTGAAGAGCTTGGAGGAGACCTCGGCCAGCTTGCCGATAAAAACCTTGCCTATCTTCAGGAGACGGTGGCTTTTCTTGAAAAGCGGATGCTCCACTCGCTGGAGGATACGTATCGCAAAGAGCTCGACCAGTTTGATGATATCGATATCACCCTGCATCCGGCTGGTGGTCTGCAGGAACGCATGTGGAACATTCTCCCATGGGTGAATGGATACGGCTTGTCCTTGTTCCAGGAGATGAACAGACACCATCTGAGCTTTGAACACGACCATTATGTCGTTTACTTGTAGGACGTGTCCCCACCTTCTCCCACCTGTATAAAAACGTGTGATTCCTTTGAAAATCCTGCCTTCACAGGCAGGATTTTTTTTGTGGGGGGAGAATCATAAAAAAGTAAGTGGAGAAAAGTGGGGCGATGTGGTAAGGTGAAAATAGAAGGTGGGGGACCTCTATGTTCATGGGAGAATTTCAACACAACATTGATACGAAAGGGAGAATCATCATCCCTTCGAAATTCCGTCCCGGCCTGGGCGATTGTTTTGTCCTGACGAGGGGATTAGATCAATGCTTATTTGCCTATCCTATGAATGAGTGGAGACTGCTGGAAGAGAAACTGAAAAAGCTTCCCCTTACTAAAAAAGATGCCCGTGCTTTCACCCGTTTTTTCTTTTCGGGAGCTGTAGAGTGCGAAGTGGACAAGCAGGGACGGATCAACATTCCCGCCCCTCTTCGTAAGTACGCTTCCCTGGAAAAAGAATGTGTGGTCATCGGCGTTTCCAACCGTATCGAGTTTTGGAGTCACGATGAGTGGGAAAGTTACTTTGATGCATCAGAAGAATCCTTCTCTGAAATTGCTGAAAACATGCTGGATTTTGATATTTGATATTTGACATTTGACAGATTAGAAACGAGTGAAATTTATGTTTGAACATTACAGTGTACTAAAAAATGAAACCATTGAATCTTTGAATGTGGACCCGGAAGGCATTTATGTCGACTGCACACTTGGCGGCGGGGGGCATTCGGAAGTCATCGCCTCTGCTTTGACAGGGAAGGGAAGACTCATTTGTTTTGACCAGGATGAAACAGCCCTGGAAGCGGCAAAAGAGCGTCTGAAACCTTATGAGCAGCACATTACGTTTGTCCGTGCCAATTTCCGCCAGTTAAAGGAAGAGCTTCTTGAACTTGGTCTTTCAGAAGTTGACGGAATTATTTACGATCTGGGAGTGAGCAGCCCTCAGCTGGATGTCGAAGAACGCGGCTTCAGCTACCATCAGGATGCTCCACTGGATATGCGCATGAACCAGGATAGTGACTTAAGCGCCTGGCATGTCATCAATGAATGGGCGTATGAAGATCTTGTCCGCATTTTCTTTAAATACGGGGAAGAAAAGTTTTCAAAGCAGATTGCCCGTAAAATTGAAGCTGCGAGGGAAACCGGCCCGATTGAAACGACAGGACAGCTTGTTGAATTAGTGAAGGAAGGAATACCTGCACCGGCAAGAAGAAAAGGTGGACACCCGGCAAAACGGATATTCCAGGCAGTCCGGATTGCTGTTAATGATGAGCTGGGTGCTTTTCAGGACAGCCTTCAGCAGGCAGCAGAAATGGTCAGCGTCGGCGGCCGGGTAGCCGTCATCACCTTCCATTCCCTTGAGGACAGGTTATGTAAGCAGGCCTTTAAAAAATGGAGCTCGAACCCACCACTTCCAAAAAATATTCCAATGATTCCTGAGGACAAACAGCCACCTTTCCGTTTAGTCAGTCGAAAGCCTATAGTAGCGGAAGAGCGCGAATTGGAGGAAAACCGCCGTTCACGTTCAGCGAAGTTGAGGATTGCCGAGAAAGTCAAACCTTGGAATAAAGAATTTGAATTTAATGAAGGGTGGAAACAAACATGAGTGCTGAAAAGATTAGAAAACAGCAGCCTTTACAGCAGCCTGACAGACAGAAACAGGTCAAAGTAAAGGTACATAAAAAGAAATGGTTAAGTACCGGCGAAAAATTTTTGTATTCCATAACCACATCTGTAGTACTGGCAGCTTCTGTTTTTTTAATCCATACCTCAGCAGAAACGGATGCCATCAACCGTGATATCCGCAGTTTGGAGCAGGACATATCCAAACAGGAATCCCAGAATGAAAATCTGGCCTACCAGGTGAAGGAATTAAGCAACCCGGACCGAATCCTGACTATAGCCAAGGAGAACGGGTTGAACATTCAGAATGCCCAGGTGAAACAGGCCGGCAAAATCAGTCAAGAATAAATGCTGGTGATCATCTATGATGGACAATAAAAAAAACCTTAGTTCCCTAATATTAATCGCCGTGTTTTCCTTGTTCTTCCTCGTCATCGTGGGGCGCTTCCTCTACATAGAAACCGCCGCCACCATCGAAGGGGTGGATTTGTCCGAGTATGCAGAAGACATCCGTACAAGTTCCTATGAAATCGATGCCGCACGGGGGAAAATCTACGATAAGAATGGGATGGTCCTTGCTTATGACCGCCCCACCTACAGGCTTTATGCTGTCGTAGATCCCTCCTATTCCAAGAACCTCCCTGAGCCCCAGCACGTCGACGATATCGACAAAACCGCTTCGGGGCTGGCGCCTTTATTAGGGATGGAAGAGAGTGAGATTGCGGACAAGCTGAGGTCCGCTCAGGAAAACGACCGTTTTCAGGTAGAGTTCGGGACGAATTCCAGTTCTCTCACTCAAGAGGAAATGGAAGAAATCAAAGACCTTGAACTGAATGGCATCTCCTTTAAGGAAGAATCCAAACGTTATTACCCGAACGGTGTGTTTGCTTCCCATTTGATCGGTTTTGCCCGCACTCAGGAAGGCAGCATTTCCGGTGTGACCGGCATCGAGAAGCAGATGGAGGAGTACCTTCAGGAGGAAAAAGGGAAAATCAGCTATGAACGGGATAAATACGGGACGAAGCTGCTCAATCCGAATGAAATTATGACTGAACCGGAGGATGGCAGTGATGTGTATTTAACGATTGACCAAAAAATCCAGACATTCCTCGAGGATGCGATGTCCCAGGTGGATGAACAATACAGTCCGGAGAAAATCATGGCTGCTGTGATGGACCCTGAAACAGGAGAGGTTCTTGCCATGAGTAACCGCCCAAGCTATAATCCGAATGATATCGGTGACGTGGATAACTGGTACAACGATTTGATTTCCTATCCGTTCGAACCCGGTTCCACCATGAAGATCTTTACATGGGCAGGTGCCATGGAAGAGGGCGTCTATAATGGGAATGAACTCTTTGAATCCGGAACTTATAAAGTGACGGAAAGCTCCCCGTCCATTGGTGATCATAACAATGGACGGGGATGGGATGACATTTCATATGATGAAGGTTTCCGCAGATCCTCCAACGTGGCTTCCTCAAAGCTTGCCTATGAGGTGCTGGGACCGACGAAGCTGAGGGAATATCTATCCGATTTCAACCTCGATCAGAAGACGGGGATTGATCTGCCGAATGAAACGACTGGGAAATTTGTGTATGAGCGTCCCATTGAGCAGATTACGACATCCTTCGGCCAAGGCTCTACATTTACGCCGATCCAGCTCATGACAGGGGCTACAGCCATTGCCAACGATGGGGAAATGATGCGCCCATACATGCTTTCCAAGATTACATCCAGTGACACAGGAGATGTGATCGAGGAAGGGCAGCCGGAGAAGATTGGTGAGCCGGTTTCCGCTTCGACAGCCGAGCAGATGCGTGAATTGATGGGCACGGTGATTACTTCGGAAGACGGAACGGGCCAATCCTTTAAGCTGGACGATTATTCCCTTGCAGGAAAGACAGGAACCGCCCAGATCAGTAAGCCCGGGGAAGGGTATCTGACCGGCCGGAACAATTATGTCTTTTCTTTCCTCGGAATGGCTCCTGCAGAAGACCCCGAGCTGTTGATGTATGTAGCTGTCCAGCAGCCGGATCTTGAGGTGACAGAGCTTGGCTCTGAGCCTGTTTCCTATATCGTTCGGACCGTGATGGAAAACAGCCTGCATTACTTGAACATTCAGCCTGATAAAGATGCAGAAGAGTCCTTGGAACCCGTCGCGATTCCAGATGTATCTGGAAAGTCCGTTCAGGAAGCTGAGGACACACTTCAAGCTTCTTTCCCTCATGTGGAAGTGATTGGTGACGGAAATACCGTTGAAGCTGTTCTACCCTCATCAGGAGAGCAGGTAGTGGAAAACCAGCGGGTGTTTATTGTAACCGATCAGCCGAAGATGCCGGATTTGACAGGATATTCGCTCCGAGATGTCCAACGTCTGGCGAAGCATTTCAACTTGAAAATGGAAATTATGGGCAGCGGTTATGTGGAAACGCAAAGCATTGCTGCTGGTTCTGAAATCAAGGATGATGGCTATTTAGTCGTTGAACTGGCTGTGCCGGAACAGCCGTAACCCCTTGTCCAGGCAGTGTTCTAATCGTTTTTCGATTGCATATAGTGATACAAGCTGACTCTACGACTTGTTAAAGGAGTTATGGAGATGAGACGAGTATCACAGGTGATCGTAAAGAAACGATTAGTCACTGTCTTTTTTGTGGGCATGTTTATTTTCATGGTCATTGCCGGCAGGCTCGGGTATGTCCAGTTCTTCTTGAGCGACTTTCTGATTGCGAAGGCTGAGGAGTCCTGGAGCAGGGATATTACCTTCGAGCCCGAGCGCGGAAAGATTCTTGATACGAATGGAGAGGTGCTGGTAGGAAATCAGTCGGCGCCGACGGTCATGGTTGTACCACGGCAGATTAAAGAACCCGAACAGACAGCGAAGAACCTCTCTCAGATTTTGGATATGAGTGTGGAGAAAGCTTATACACACGTCACGAAGCTGATCTCCATTGAAAAAATTCACCCGGAGGGAAGGAAGATTTCAGAGGAGCAGGCGGCGGCGATTCAATCGTTGAATATGCCGGGTGTCTATATTGCTGAGGATTCAGAGCGGTACTACCCGCACGGCTCTTTTTTATCCCATGTGCTGGGTTTCAGTGGCATTGATAACCAGGGCCTTCTGGGACTTGAAGCGTATTATGATGAAGAGTTGAAAGGCGAAAAAGGAGCCTTATCCTTTTTCTCTGATGCCAAGGGAAAACGGATGCCGGATATGGCGGATGTGTATGAGCCGCCTATCGACGGGAAAGACCTCAAGCTTACAGTCGACTATCAGGTGCAGTCCATTATCGAACGGGAACTGGATATCGCCCAGGCCAAATATAACCCTGACGGGGCGGTAGCGCTTGCTGTCGATCCGGATACGGGCAAAGTGGTAGGGATGGCGTCCAGGCCGAACTTTGATCCAGCGGATTATCAAAAAGTGAAACCCGAGGTGTACAACCGCAACCTTCCTGTGTGGAGTACATATGAGCCGGGATCGACATTTAAGATTATAACCCTTGCTGCAGCACTCGAAGAGGGACTTGTGGATCTTGAGGAGGAACACTTCCATGATTCCGGTGCTGTAAAAGTGGATGGGGCGACCCTGCACTGCTGGAAGAGTGGAGGGCATGGAGATCAAACGTTTTTAGAAGTGGTCCAGAACTCCTGTAACCCTGGTTTTGTGGAACTTGGAGAACGCCTTGGCAAAGAAAAGCTGTTCGACTATATTGACTTATTCGGCTTCGGCTCCAAGACAGGGATTGACCTGGAAGGAGAAGGCAGTGGTATTTTATTCAAACGGGAGAATGTGGGGCCTGTCGAACAGGCGACGACTGCTTTTGGACAGGGAGTATCTGTCACACCGATCCAGCAGGTCATGGCTGTAGCCGCCGCGGTGAATGGAGGCTATTATTATGAGCCGTACATCCAGGAGGCCTGGCTTGATCCAGTATCAGGAGAGGTGCTGGAAGAAAATGAGCCGGTGATGAAAGAACAAGTCATATCGGAAGAAACCTCTGCCCAGATCCGCCATGCACTGGAAAGTGTTGTCGCACAGGGGACCGGTAGGGGCGCCTATGTAGAGGGGTACCGTGTCGGTGGGAAAACAGGTACAGCGCAGAAAGTCGGACCGGACGGGAAGTATATGGAGAATAACCACATCGTTTCCTTTATCGGTTTTGCTCCTGCTGATGATCCGGAGCTTGTTGTTTATCTTGCCATTGACAATCCTAAAAACACTGTCCAGTTCGGAGGCGTCGTGGCAGCGCCGATTGTTGGAAACATCATGGGGGACAGTCTGCGGGCCATGGGGGTAGAACCACGTAAGGATGGTTTGGAAAAAGAATACGCCTGGCCGGAAGAGCCGCTTGTTGAAGTGCCGGAAATTACGGGAATGGACAAGGAAGATTTGAGCCGGATGCTGATGAATTTAGAGGTAGAGGTCAGCGGTGAGGGGACGAAGGTCGTTACTCAGGCGCCGGAAGCGGGAGTAAAGGTTCCTACAGGGTCTACCGTCCGTGTTTTTCTTGGGGATTGATGTTTCTTCATCCATTCATTAAATCTGTAAACAGGTGAGGGTGACAGTGATGAAATTAGAAAAGGTGCTCCGCTTTGTCCCTTTTTACCAAAGTTCACGGTCGTTGAAGCACGTCAGTATTACGGGTCTCAGTATGGATTCACGTGCAACCTCACCTGGAGACATGTTTATCTGCATGCGTGGGGTGAACATGGATGGTCATCGATTTGCAGCTGACGCCGTCAAGCGGGGAGCGGCAGCTGTGGTAGCTGAAGAGCCGCTGTCCTTGAATGTTCCAGTTATTCTTGTCAATGATACAACCAGGGCGGCTGCGATGACAGCCGCCGCTTTTTATCGTAACCCTTCAGAAGATCTTCATGTGACAGGAATTACAGGAACCAATGGCAAGACGAGCATCAGCTATCTGCTTTATGATATATTCCAGAGGATGAAGAAGAAGACAGGGTTAATTGGAACGATTGAAGTAGATATTGCCGGAAAGCGGCGGCCCGTGAAAAATACGACGCCGGATGCCTTAACCCTCCACCAATATTTCAGCGATATGAAAACAGCCGGTGTGGAGCATGCGGTGATGGAAGTTTCATCTCATGCGCTCGATCAGGGGCGGGTGTACGGATGTGATTTCGATGTGGCGGTATTTACAAACCTGACGAGGGACCATTTGGATTATCATGACCATTTTGATGATTATCTTCGTGCGAAGTCCCTATTGTTCGCACAATTAGGGAATGGGTATAATAAGCAACGGGAGCGTTTTGCCGTCATTAATATTGACTCCCCTGCAGCTCCGAAGTTCATCCGTTCTACTTCGCAGGGGCTGCTGACCTATGGCGTGAAGGGGAGGGCCGACGTTCAGGCCCGGGACTGCCGTCTGACGGAAAAGGGGACTTTTTTTCAAATGGAAACTCCGATCGGGACGATTAGGATTGAAAGTCCTTTGATGGGGGAATTCAGCATTTATAATATGCTGGCAGCAGCAGCAGCTGCCATCTTGTCCGGCGCTCCACTTGAAACGATTCAGCAGTCTTTTCTTCATACCAAAGGGGTAAAGGGGCGGTTTGAATCGATCCGGGAAGGTCAGCCTTTTGGAGTAGTCGTCGATTATGCCCATACCCCTGATTCGCTTGAGAATGTGCTGAAAACGGCAGCAGCTGTCACTACAGGGAAGATCATCCTCGTAGTCGGCTGCGGCGGGGACAGGGACAGAAGTAAGCGGTCCGTCATGGGGGGAATCAGTGTCCAGCATGCAGATCACGTGATTTTCACAACAGATAACCCCCGCTCGGAAGACCCCGATCAGATTTTTGCGGATATCACCGCTGATCTGCATGGGAATTACCAAATTGTCGAAGACCGCAGGGAGGCTCTCAGAAAGGCCGTGCGTTCTGCTTGTGAAGGGGATATGATCCTCATAGCAGGAAAAGGCCATGAGACGTATCAGGAGATTAAAGGAGTCCGCCATCCCTTTGATGATAGTGAAACGGTAAGAGAGATAATAAGAGAAATGAAGGAGCATTCATAATGATTTTTGACGTTCAGGAGCTTACACATCTATTTCCAACCTTTAAAGGAGCCGGCAAAGATAAAATCGCTGTCTCCTCGATCATGACCGATACAAGAAAGGCCGCCCCGCAGAGTTTGTTCGTCCCCATCGTAGGGGAGAGCTTTGATGCCCATACCTTTGCCGGTGAAGCCATTAAACAAGGGGCGGTGGCTGCCTTGTGGCAGGAAGACCAGCCGCTTCCCGCTTTGATCCCTACGGATTTTCCGATCTTTTATGTAACGGATACGACCAAGGCGCTCCAGGATCTCGCCTCCTGGTATTTAGAGAAAGTTGATCCGATTGTAATAGGCGTCACAGGCTCCAATGGAAAGACGACAACAAAGGATATGACTGCTGCTGTGCTCGGCGCGAAATTCAACACCCATAAAACAGCCGGAAACTTTAACAATCATATTGGTCTTCCTTTGACGGTCCTGGCTATGCAGCCGGACACAGAAGCCGTCGTATTGGAGATGGGCATGGACAGAGCGGGTGAGATTTCCGTATTGTCTCACATCGCACGACCGGACCATGCAATCATTACAAACATCGGCGAGTCCCATATCGAGAATTTAGGTACCAGAGAAGCGATTGCCGCCGCCAAGCTGGAAATTACAGACGGACTGGCAGAGGATGGATGCCTGATTATTGATGCCGATGAGCCGCTGCTTGATCATGTGAAAACAAGAGCAGGTGTAATCGGCTGCGGTTTCGGGCCGTCGTCTGACTATAAAGCTGAAATTACAGCTATGACTGACGATGCATCTTCATTCCAGCTGATGGAAGATGCGTATGAACTTCCAATGACAGGCCGCCACAATGTGAAGAATGCTTCGTTTGTCATCGCCCTTGCCAAACGTCTTGGTTTGACAAGAGAGGAGATCCAGCAAGGGTTCCAACAGATGCAGATGTCTGCCATGCGTTTTGAAAAGCATCAGGGCCATAAGGGATCCCTCATCATTAATGATGCCTATAACGCCTCCCCAACATCGATGAAGGCAATGATTGAAGTCGTCCGACAGTTGACATCCAAAAGAAAAAAGGTGTTAATATTAGGGGATATGTATGAGCTCGGAGAGAAATCAGAGGAGCTTCACGCCGGTGTAGCCGAAGCGGTTGATGAAAAGATTGACGCTGTCTTTACAATCGGCGTCCATTCTGAGAAAATTTCAGAGGCTGCTTCCTCCCGGTATCCGGACATGGAAGTCAAACATTTCAAAGAAAAGCAACAAGCAGGTCATCATATCCGCCCGTTATTAACAGCGGATACCGTCGTACTCATGAAAGCATCACGTGGAATGAAATTGGAAGACATGCTGCCAGACCTTGTGGAGTGATCGACAGGCGATGATGTTGCAAAAGGAGGAAAACAAACTATGAATGAATACATACTACTGTTAACAATGGTCCTTTCATTCGCCATCACTGTAGTCATTTCGCCGATAATCATTCCATTTTTAAGACGTTTGAAATTCGGTCAAAGTATTCGAGACGAGGGACCCCAGTCCCATCAGAAAAAATCCGGCACCCCGACTATGGGTGGTGTCATGATCATCGTATCCGTCGTGATCACAACATTGATCTCATCCTATTGGTTTAACCCGGACACGGGGAACATCCAGTTGTTCCTTGTGTTATTTGTTTTAGTCGGCTACGGCCTTCTGGGCTTTTTGGATGATTATATTAAAGTAGCTTTAAAAAGGAATCTTGGATTAACGTCCAAACAGAAGATGCTCGGGCAGATTGTGATTGCCCTTGTCGTGTACATCATTCTTCGTCAGTCCGATTTCCCGACGTATATCAGTATTCCCGGTACATCCATTGATTTTGACTTGGGCTGGGGATACGCCCTGCTGATTTTATTTATGCTCGTTGGAGCATCCAATGCGGTTAACTTAACCGATGGCCTGGACGGACTTCTGGCCGGAACCGCTGCAATTGCCTTCGGTGCATTCGGAATACTTGCATGGACAGGCCAGTTGAATGTAGAAGTCACCATTTTCTCTCTGGCCATTGTCGGTGCCCTTCTCGGGTTCCTTGTATTTAATGCCCACCCTGCCAAAGTATTTATGGGAGATACCGGTTCCCTTGCTCTCGGCGGTGCGATCGCAATCATTGCTATCCTGACAAAAATGGAATTGATCTTAGTCGTGATCGGCGGAGTTTTCGTCCTGGAAACTCTCTCGGTCATCATTCAAGTCATATCCTTTAAAACAACTGGGAAGCGCGTGTTTAAAATGAGCCCCCTTCACCACCATTATGAACTGAAAGGCTGGTCAGAGTGGCGGGTCGTAACGACGTTCTGGGCGGTCGGACTGATTTTTGCCGTGCTTGGTATTTATATTGAGGTGATGTTTGGATGAAGAAGTTAAGCGGATTTCCTTATACCCATGTTCTTGTCCTCGGTCTTGCTAAGAGCGGGACCGCAGCGGCACAGCTGCTGCTTGACAGTGGAGTAAAGGTTAGAATCAACGACTTTAAAGCAGATCCGGACAGTCCGGAAGTGCACTATTTAAAAGAGAGCGGTGCGGAAGTCATTACAGGCGGCCATCCATTATCTGTACTTGATGACATCGATTATGTCATTAAAAACCCGGGGATTCCTTATGAGAATCCGGTTGTTGCAGAAGCGGTCAACCGCCATCTCCCTGTCGTAACAGAAGTGGAATTGACTGGCTGGCTTCATGAAGGACCGATGATTGCTGTTACAGGTTCCAATGGAAAAACGACCACGACAACGCTGATCCATGAAATGATTCAAGCGGATCGGAAGCCTGTTTCCCTTGCCGGAAACATCGGTCACGTATCCTGTGAGGTAGCCAGAAACACGTCTGAAGCTGAAACGATGGTTACGGAACTGTCTTCCTTTCAGCTTCTTGGCACGCAGACCTTCCGTCCGGATATTGCTGTCTGGCTGAATCTCTACGAAGCCCATTTGGATTACCATCATACGCTGACCAATTACCATAGAGCTAAAGCGCGGATTGCAAAAAATCAGACAGACGAGGACGTGCTGGTCTACAACGCGGATGATGCAGCCATTGCATCCTTTCTGCCTGAAGTGACCGCAGAACTTGTTCCTTTTTCTCTGAAAGAGCAGGGGAAAGGAGCCTGGGCGGACGAGACTTCCATCTACTTTGAAAAAGAAGCCATTATGAAAAAAGCGGATATCGTTCTTGTAGGGGAACAGAACCTGCAGAACATTCTCGCCGCTGTGGCGGCCGTGAAAGCCAACGGAGTCAGCAGTGAAGCGATTGTAGAGGTTCTCTCAACCTTTGCTGGAGTTCCCCACCGGCTGCAGTATGTGACGAAAAAGAACGGCCGTTTATTCTACAATGATTCAAAAGCTACGAATCTTCTGGCCACCTCATACGCTCTACGGTCCTTCGAAAAGCCTGTCATCCTTTTGGCCGGCGGTCTGGACAGAGGAACGGGCTTTGACGGCCTGATTCCTTACTTATCTGGAGTGAAATCCATGGTTGTCTTTGGTGAAACCGCAGACCTTCTTGCCGGAACAGCGGAGAAGGCTGGTATTACTGATGTCGTGAAGGTTGATACGATGCAGGAGGCCGTCAAGGAAGCGTATCAGCGTTCTGCTGAGGAAGATGTTATTCTTTTAAGCCCTGCATGTGCCAGCTGGGATCAATATAAAACGTTTGAAGAAAGAGGCCACATGTTTATCGAAGCTGTGCATACCCTTTAATAAGGGCTTATGTGACAAGCTTAAGCCCTGTTTTCCATTTCCGATGGGAGGTAGGGCTTTTTTTATGGAAACGACAAAAAAGCCGGATATATGGTTGATCACCGCTATTCTCGGCATTTTAATCATGGGAATTGTAATGGTGTACAGTTCCTCCAGCATCTGGTCGGAGTACAAGTTTGACGACCCATGGTTCTTCGCTAAGCGTCAGATCCTCTTTGCAGCAGCAGGTCTGATTGCCATGGTCGTTCTCTCCAGAATTCCTTACTATGTCTGGCACGCGCATTCGAAGAAAATTATGATCATCTGCCTGGTTTTTCTTGCCGCTGTTCTCATTCCCGGTGTCGGAATGGTTAGAGGCGGGGCAAGGAGCTGGATTGGTGTGGGGATGTTCAGTATCCAGCCGTCAGAGTTTATGAAGCTCGGGTTGATTCTTTATCTTTCCCGCTTTCTTTCTGAGCGGCAGAAGAAGATGAATTCGTTCCAGGAGGGATTTCTCCCTGCTTTGGCTCTGATCCTTTTTCCTTTTGCATTGATTATGCTGCAGCCCGATTTAGGGACAGGCGTCGTCATGGTGGGGACATGTCTCGTGATGCTGTTTACTTCCGGCGCGCGGATCAGCCATTTTATGTGGATTGCAGCCGCTGGAATGGCAGGGATGATCGGTTTGATTGCTTCAGCTCCTTACCGGATCAAAAGAATTACAGCTTTTCTTCATCCATGGGAGGACCCGCTTGGGGCAGGTTTTCAAATCATCCAGTCGCTGTATGCAATCGGTCCCGGCGGACTGCTCGGCCTTGGTCTTGGGAACAGCATGCAGAAATTCTTTTATCTACCTGAGCCGCAGACTGATTTTATTTTTGCCGTGCTTGCCGAAGAACTGGGCTTTCTAGGTGGATTTTTTATTCTTTCGCTCTTCTTTATTGTGCTTTGGAGAGGGATACGGACAAGTTTGCTCGCTCCTGATTTGTTCGGGTCGCTGCTTGCTCTTGGAATTGTCGGCATGGTCAGTATTCAGGTGATGATTAACGTGAGTGTTGTCACAGGTTTGATTCCTGTGACGGGGATCACTCTACCGCTTGTCAGCTACGGGGGATCTTCCCTCACTTTAACACTGGCTTCTCTCGGACTGCTGCTCAGTGTGAGCCGCTATTCCACCCGGTAAAACCGCTGCCCTCTATGGCAGTGGTTTTTCCATTTTTACAGGGAGGCAGAGTCCAGAAAAAATTGGTAAGGGAAAGAAGGTTTGTTCAGGGAAGTACCGGGGTAATTATGGGGGCGGTGCTCTTCTTTGCAGGAAGGAAAGAAGACACTTTCCACATAACGATCAGGTAAGGTGCGGATTCTGCACAAAAATGTTAGGAATCTAGTAAAACTCACTCAATCTCCCCCTCTCATTTTGTGATATAATGGGAACCAATTAGGTGTATTTGGAAATCCGAGACACCTTTGCGAGGACTATCATTCTTTCAAACAGCTAGATGGACAGCAGAAGGGTGTCTAGCCAGAAGGAGAAATGCCCGTTATGGAAGAAAGAAAAGTAGTTTCCATAGAAGACCGTATACCAAAACTGAAACAGACGAGGCGTAAAAAAGCCAACCGCCGATTAATCTTATACTTAACGATTTTATTTTTTCTGATTGCTGCCGTTGTTTACCTGCAGTCTCCACTCAGTAATGTCCGGAATATCACCGTCGAAGGCCAATACCACGTGCCTGCAGAGGAAATACAGACCCTTTCAGGAATCACGACTGAAACGAATTACTGGAGAATGGATACAGAAGAACTGAAGGAAAAGGTTGAATCTCACGAAGAGATTACCTTTGCTTCAATTGACCGTTCTTTTCCAAACGATGTAACGATTGAAGTGGAAGAAGCGGAACGCATCGGTTACGTGCAGAGCAATGGTCAGTATTATGTCATCATGGAAGACGGTTCGAGGCTCGATGAAGAAACAGCTCTTCCTGGTGGAGACGCTCCGGTTTTAGCAGGATTTGATAAAGAGATGTATTTGAAGGAAATGTCCGGGGAATTGAAAGAACTGCCTCCGAGTGTAGCGGACTTGATTTCAGAAGTTCACTGGGAACCGGAGGACGGAAACCCTTATAAAATCCGCCTGTATATGAATGATGGGTACCAGGTGGAAGCATCCATACGGACATTTTCAGAAAAAATGCCGGCTTATCCTTCCATTGCTGCCCAGCTGGAAGAAGGGGCGGAAGGTGTCATCCATATCGATGTAGGGGCCTATTTCGAAGAATTCAACACACCTGAAGATAATGAAGAGAACGCCGGAGTGGAAGAAGACGCTGGTTCAGAGTCGGACAGTGAACCGCCGTCTGAAGAAGATGGAGAGCAGCCCGCAGAGCCGGAGCAGGAAAACGCAGCCGCTGATACAGAAGGGGCACAGGATCCGGTCGTAGATGAACCGTTGAGGCGGGAATAAGGTGCTGTCGGGCTGGAAGATGTGGGTTTTTTATCCATCCCTTCCCAAAGCCTTTTTACCCGCCCGGATATTACTAGTGGAAAACATAAAAAAATAAGCGTATGTAAGAGGAAATTAACGAAAGTCTGTGGAAAACAACTAATGTACTGGTTTTTTATACCGATATCAAAGGATATGACCCATGTAATATATCATTTCATTTACGTTTATATTGCAATGATTGTATTTTTTACATGAATTCGATATGCTTTGAACTACTCATATGGCTTGTAACAGGAGGTGCGTCACTGGTGAATCAAAATGAAATACTAGTAAGTTTAGATATAGGCACAAGTCGGATTAAAGTTATTATTGGTGAAATTATGAATGACAGCCTCAACATCATCGGGGTTGGTACAGCAAAATCGAATGGAATGAAAAAAGGGGCGATCGTGGATATCGATCAAACCGTTCATTCGATTCGATCAGCCGTCGAACAGGCGGAGCGGATGGTGGACATGAAAATCGACCGTGTCGTCGTAGGCGTCAACGGCAACCATATACAGCTGCAGCCGTGTCACGGAGTCGTGGCGGTTTCCAGTGAAACGAGGGAAATCGGAAATGAGGATATTACCCGGGTCATTGATGCGGCTCAGGTTCTGTCTATTCCGCCGGAACGGGAAATTATCGATGTGATTCCCCGCCAGTTCATTGTGGATGGCCAGGATGAAATTACTGACCCACGCGGTATGATCGGTGTCCGTCTTGAAATGGAAGGCATGATTATCACCTGCGCTAAAACCGTTTTACATAATACACTCAAATGTGTGGAACGAGCAGGGCTGGAAGTACTTGATGTATGTCTGCAGCCACTTGCCTCCGGGACCGTTTCCCTCTCCAGCGACGAGACCAATCTCGGCGTTGCTCTGATTGATGTAGGAGGCGGCTCGACAACCATTTCTGTTTTCGAAGAGGGGCACTTGAAGGGAACGAGCATGATTCCTTTCGGGGGCGATAACCTTACCAAGGATTTATCCATCGGTCTGCGTACATCAACAGAAGAAGCGGAACAGGTGAAAGTGGAACATGGACACGCTTTTTTTGACGATGCGAACGAAGATGAGAATTTTTCCGTCACAATTATTGGCAGTAATCGTCAACAGGCATTCAATCAATTGCAAATCTCTGATATGATTGAAGCTAGACTAGAAGAAATTTTCGTCTTTGCAGCACAGGAACTTCAGAAAATGGGTGTTCGTGAATTACCAGGAGGTTTTGTTCTCACCGGTGGTACGATGAATATGCCGGGAGTGCTTGAGCTTGCCCAGGATGTATTCCACGCTAACGTCAGACTGGCTATTCCTGATTATATCGGCGTTCGTGAACCGCAGTTTACCAGCGGCGTAGGCATCTTGCAATTCGCCTATCGTAATGCGAAAATACAAGGAAAAGAGATATTTCCTTCTGTCTCAGATGAATTCCAGGAAAGACCACAGCCGAAAAAGCAGAAGCGTTCGGCAAAACCACAGCCTAAAGAAGAAAAAGAAAAAACAGAAAAGAAAAAAGAGTCAGGCTTCAGCAATCTCTTAAAGTATTTCTTTGACTAAATCACAAGTTTGAGTCGGTCAATCGACGGACGAAGCAATAAATCTTGTAATCTCGTGTATTAGGAGGAACGGAAGATGTTAGATTTTGATACAAGCATGGATCAGCTGGCAACTATTAAAGTAATCGGTGTTGGAGGCGGCGGAAGCAACGCCGTCAACCGAATGATTGAACATGGAGTCCAGGGCGTAGAATTTATCGCTGTCAACACAGATGCCCAGGCTTTGAACCTTTCCAAAGCAGAAGTGAAAATGCAGATTGGTGGAAAATTGACACGCGGACTAGGTGCCGGAGCAAATCCGGAAGTCGGTCGCAAAGCGGCTGAAGAGAGCAAAGAGCAGATTGAGGAGGCCCTTCAAGGAGCCGATATGGTCTTTGTTACCGCTGGTATGGGCGGAGGAACCGGTACGGGGGCAGCGCCTGTCATTGCCCAGGTTGCTAAAGAACTGGGTGCCCTGACGGTAGGGGTTGTTACACGTCCATTTACGTTTGAAGGACGCAAGCGCTCTACACAGGCTACAGGCGGAATCGAAGGCTTGAAAGGCGCGGTAGACACATTGATTGTGATACCAAACGACCGTCTTCTTGAAATCGTAGATAAGAATACGCCTATGCTTGAGGCCTTCCGTGAGGCGGATAACGTCCTTCGTCAAGGTGTTCAGGGGATTTCCGACTTGATCGCCGTTCCTGGTTTGATCAACGTGGACTTCGCCGACGTGAAAACGATCATGGTAGACAAAGGTTCTGCTCTGATGGGCATCGGTATTGCTACAGGAGAAAGCCGCGCAGCAGAAGCAGCTAAAAAAGCGATTTCCTCTCCGCTGCTTGAAACTTCCATTGATGGTGCCCACGGGGTGCTGATGAACATCAGCGGAGGAGCGAACCTGAGCTTGTATGAAGTACAGGAGGCCGCTGATATTGTAACGTCTGCAGCCGATCAGGAAGTGAACGTTATCTTTGGTTCCGTTATCAACGAGAATCTTAAAGATGAAATCGTCGTAACGGTTATTGCAACTGGATTTGACGAATCTCAGCTGGCACAGGGACAGCAGAAAAAGCGCCCGCAGATCAACCAGCAGAAGCCTGCTCCTCAACAGCAGCAGCCGGAACGTGAGCGCAGTAGTGTTCGTGAAGAACAGCCGCGTCGTGAAGCGCCGCAGCCACAGCAGAAAGGAAATACGCAGGAAGAAGACACCCTGGATATTCCTACATTCCTTAGAAACCGAAACCGCCGCCGCTGATGATGATGGCATAAAGCCGCCGTACTCATATGAGTACGGCGGCTTTTTTTCGGTTTCAGTCTTCTACAAAACTTGCCAGCAGCGTAATCAGATTGCGACAGACTTTTCAATGGGACGGGCTTATACTCGGTGTAACAGCAGAAAAAGGGAGGGAGAGAGGATTTTATATCTGGATGCTGTCTGGCTGCTTAATCTTTTGATGGACGGCATGATCCTGTCGCTTACACAGGGTCTCACCCGTGCAGGGTCCTCGAAATGGAGGATGGCTGTCGGAGCTTTTACAGCATCGCTGATTGTACCGGTGACCATTTATATGCCGGATTCATGGCTGGTGGGCAGTGCAGGGAAACTGCTTTTTTCCGTGGTCATTATCCTGACTGCCTTTACCTTTACCTCCCTCCGTGCTTTTTTTGTCCAGTGGGTCACGTTTTATTTCGTAACGTTTGCCATTGGAGGAAGTATGATGGGAGTCCATTTTTTTCTCGCTTCAGAAGTCGACGTCTTGAAGGGGGCGGTCGTCACGTTCAGCGGCGGTTATGGGGATCCGGTAAGCTGGCTGTTTGTTGCTGCAGGCTGTCCGTCGGCTTATCTGTTTACCAAATGGCGGTTCAACCAGCTCCAGATTCATCAATTGAAATATGAGGATGTTTATGAGGTGGAAATGGTATGGAACGGTCAACATGCTGTATGCCAAGGTCTTGTGGATAGTGGAAATCAGCTGATTGATCCAGTCAGCAGAAAAATGGTGTTTCTCGCTGATCCATCGGTGTGGAAGCAGCTTCTGGCCGATGGGGAGCTGGAGCAGTTAAAAGAGGAAGATGTACTCGCTTCTCTCCATGAACTGCCCGAAACGCTGCAGTCCGCTGTGCGGCTTGTTCCTTATCAGGCAGCAGGGATATCCGGCAGGCTTCTCGTTACACTCATGATCGATCAGATTACTGTACAGACGAATGAGGGGCCGCTGGTAATCAAACACCCTCTTGTCGGCGTCCAGCATCAACCATTAACCCGGGACGGACTTTATCAAATGCTGATCCACCCCCATGTCATGGTCAAAGGAAAATCAGCGTAAGGGAGAAGGAGGATTTCATGTTCAAGTGGATGTTCAGAGCGCGGCTCTGGTATTACCGGTTGTTAATGAAGCTTGGGATTAAGCAGGATGAAATCTACTATATCGGAGGCAGTGAGGCACTTCCACCGCCCCTTTCCAGGGAAGAAGAAAAAGAGCTTCTGGAACGTCTGCCCAAAGGGGACAAAGCTGCCCGGGCCATGCTGATTGAGAGAAACCTGCGGCTGGTCGTTTATATTGCCAGAAAGTTTGAAAACACAGGGTTAAACATAGAAGATTTGATCAGTATCGGGACCATTGGTCTGATCAAGGCCGTGAATACCTTTGACCCGGAGAAAAAGATCAAGCTAGCCACTTACGCCTCCCGCTGTATAGAAAATGAGATTCTGATGCACCTGCGTAAAAGCAATAAGCTGAAAACCGAGGTTTCCTTTGATGAACCTTTGAATGTCGACTGGGACGGCAATGAACTGCTATTATCCGATATTCTTGGTACGGAAGAAGATCTGATTACAAAAGGAATCGAAAAGAAAATCGATAAAAAGCTTCTCAAATCAGCACTCGAGCAGTTGAATGACAGGGAAAAACAGATTATGGAGCTCCGTTTCGGCCTGATTGGAAAGAAAGAGAAAACCCAGAAGGATGTAGCCGATATGATGGGGATATCCCAGTCTTATATATCAAGGCTGGAGAAGAAAATTATCCGCCGTCTGCAGCGGGAGTTCGACAAAATGGTCTAAAAACCTCATGTAAAGCCGATGCATAAAATTCCCACCCAGGGAGATACTGAGAACTGATTACAGCTTCCTGGGAGGGTCTTACATTGACACGACATAAAGTAGAGATATGCGGCGTAGATACATCAAAACTTCCGGTACTGAAAAACACAGAAATGAAAGACCTGTTTGTACGACTGCAGAGTGGAGAGCTTGAGGCCAGGGAACAACTGGTGAATGGAAATCTCCGCCTCGTTTTATCCGTGATTCAACGCTTTAACAATCGTGGAGAATATGGCGACGATCTATTCCAAGTAGGATGTATCGGTCTTATGAAATCCATAGATAACTTCGATCTCAGTCACAATGTGAAATTTTCCACCTATGCTGTACCGATGATCATCGGAGAAATCCGAAGATACTTAAGAGACAATAACCCGATCCGGGTTTCGCGGTCCCTGCGCGATACAGCCTATAAGGCCCTGCAGATGCGGGAGAAGATGATCAGTGAAACCAATAAAGATCCAGCTCCACATGAAATTGCTGAACGGATGGGTGTTCCTCATGAGGATGTTGTATTCGCTATGGACGCTATTCAGGATCCGGTCTCTCTGTTTGAACCCATATACAATGATGGAGGCGACCCGATTTTTGTAGTGGATCAGCTGAAGGATGATCGTGAGAAAGATACCGTATGGATCGATGAACTGTCCCTGAGAGAAGGGATGAAAAAACTGAACGACCGGGAAAAAATGATTTTGACCAAACGCTTTTTTCAGGGGAAAACCCAGATGGAAGTGGCCGAAGAAATCGGAATTTCCCAGGCTCAGGTATCAAGGCTTGAAAAAGCAGCCATTAAAGAAATGAATACCTCCATGTTTCAATAAAAGAACTTTTCTGCCGCCTGGCAGAAAAGTTCTTTTTGTTTCCAATACGGCAGGTACAATGTCGGAAAATCCTTAAGAATACAGGAGAACGAGCCACTTTTTCTATTCTCCACAGCCGCTGCATATAGTAAGATAAGGAGTGTGAGCTGAAATGAAAATTACCGAACTGCAGATGAAGGACGTCATCGCCATGGAAACAGGAGAGCGTCTCGGGTATATCAGCGACCTTGACATTGATACGCAGCGGGGGCGCTTAAAAGGGCTTGTACTGACGATGAAAGGGAAAGCTATGGGTCTGTTCGGAAAAGAAGAAGAAATGACCATCCCATGGGATCAGATCGTAAACATTGGAGCGGACGTTATATTAGTGAAAAAGTCTGCCTATAAAGGACTGCCTGCAGTTCAAAAGACAGATTCAGCGGAATAGAGCAAGAAATGAGAAGGAAAATGTGTTAAAATGAATGAAATTGAGGTGGTGGTTAAGAAGTGGAACCCTTCAAACGACAATCAACGAGACAGCTCTCCTGTTTCCAGCAGTATCCTGAAATCATTTCCGGGATAACGACAAGGAACGGAGGGGTCAGCCGTGGTTCTTTTTCATCCATGAATATGGGGCTCCATGTCCATGATGAAGAGGACCTGGTCATAGAAAACCGCAGGCTTCTTGCAGAGGAAATCGGTATCCCTTTGTCCCGCTGGGTCATAGGGGAACAGGTTCACGGCACAAAAGTAGCTGACGCCGGCTCCCTGCCGGCTGGCGCTGGTTCCGAGTCTTTGGAAACAGCCGCTGCTGGAGTGGACGGGCTGATCACAAAAGAGAAGAATCTGGTTCTTGGAGCTTTTTATGCCGATTGTGTGCCCCTGTACTTTTTTGATCCCGAATCCCAATGGATTGGAATTGCTCATGCCGGATGGAAAGGAACCGTTCACGGCATGTCCGGCCGGATGATTTCTGCGCTGGAGGAGAAAGGGTGCTCCAGGGAGGATATCCAGGTTGTGATCGGTCCATGCATCAGTCCGGAGCAGTATGAAGTGGACGACAACGTGATCCGTCACATACCCAAGCCGTACCACGAAGCATGCGTTTTGAATAAAGGCGGCGGTCGGTATCAACTGGACTTGAAAGAATTAAATAGACAAATGTTAATCGAAATGGGAATGCAGGAATCTGCTGTGCAGATTTCCGGAGCATGTACATACGAGAAGGAAGATCAGTTTTACTCCCATCGCCGCGATCAGGGGAAAACAGGGCGGATGCTCGGTTTTATTGCTTTGAAAGCTTAAGGGACGGGAAGGAGTTCAGCAATGTCTGTAGCAGAAAATCTAGCAGAAATTAAAGAAAATATTGAACAGGCCTGTCAAAGGTGCGGACGTGATCCCAATGAAGTATCCATTGTGGCGGTTACGAAATACGTGTCCACCGAGCGGGCGCAGGAAGCTTTGGAAGCAGGGATACACAACCTTGGGGAAAATCGCAGGGAAGGGCTGCTTGAAAAATATGAGGCAGTCGGCGATCAGGCTACCTGGCATTTCATCGGGACGCTGCAGTCCCGGAAAGTGAAGGAAGTCATCGACTATGTGTCGATGATTCATTCCCTTGACAGACGTTCCCTGGCAAAGGAAATTGACAAAAGGGCGTCTGCACCTGTACCATGCTTCGTTCAGGTGAATATCAGCGGGGAGGACTCCAAGCATGGACTGCCTGCCTCAGAAGTGGAAAGCTTTATAGAAGCTGTGCAGGACTTTAAACAAGTTAAAATCGTTGGTCTGATGACAATGGCTCCGCATACAGAAGATGAGGAGCGTCTCCGCGGCGTCTTCCGTCAGCTTCGGGCCTTAAGGGACCGGATCAGGGATAAAGGGTATGCCCATGCGCCGTGTGAATACTTGTCCATGGGAATGAGCAATGATTATGCGCTGGCTGTAGAAGAAGGAGCTACTCACGTACGACTCGGTTCCTGTCTTGTCGGCGGACAATAAAACAATGAGGTGATGGAAATGAGCATGAAGAATAAATTCCGTTCATTTTTTACGTTAGACGATGAATATGAATACATTGAAGAAGAAGTGGAAGAAGACGACGAAGAGTCCCATCAGCCCCAGAAAAACACGAAGAAGCAGGATAGTAACAACATTGTCAGCCTGAAAAGTGCAAAGTCCTCATCCAAAATGGTCCTGAGTGAACCGAACAGCTACAATGAGGCGCAGAATATTGCGGATCAGCTGGTGAGCCGCCGTGCCGTTGTCATTAATCTGCAGCGTGTCGATCACAATCAGGCGAAGCGGATAGTAGATTTTTTAAGCGGAACCGTATATGCTATAGGTGGAGACATTCAAAAACTAGGTTCACAAACCTTCCTCTGTACACCGGATAATGTAGAAATTTCCGGATCGATTTCTGATATTATTACAGCAGAAGAAGAGGACTTGAATAGAAGGTGGTAAGTCATGGCTTTTGTTTTTAACATTTTAACGACAGCACTACAATTATACAGCTGGATCTTAATCATTTACATCCTGCTTTCCTGGTTTCCGGGAGCACGTGAATCCAGCTTTGGGCAGATACTCGGCCGCCTGGCCGAACCGTTTCTTGAGCCCTTCAGGAAAATCATTCCACCGCTTGGGATGATTGATCTTTCCCCGCTCGTCGCCATTATCGTTCTGCGGTTTGCTTCGCAGGGATTGAACCAGCTTTACTGGATGCTTGCAGGGTTAT
Organism: Halobacillus sp. Cin3; assembly: GCF_947311855.1. NCBI lineage: Bacteria > Bacillati > Bacillota > Bacilli > Caryophanales > Bacillaceae > Halobacillus > Halobacillus sp. Cin3. The sequence continues at coordinate 536,441 of NZ_CAMZMV010000001.1, forward strand.
AAAAGAAGGAACAGAAGCTAGAGCATTTCCCGCTCTTTTCTGTTCCTTTTGGTAGTTATGGAGGCTTTTTATGGACATGTACCAGCATTTTAGAAAAGAAGAGCATCCGTTTATCGACCAGGTGGTTTCCTGGCGGGAGGATGTGGCTTTAAAGTACCAGCGGCGTTTATCAGATTTCCTCGACCCGCGTGAGCAGAAAATTGTCAAAGCAGTGATGGGGAATGACGCGGATCTGATCTACCAGCTTGAAGGTGGTGCGGAAAACAGTGAGCGGAAGCGGGCGGTCATTGCTCCTGATTATGAGCAGATCGACAAGGGAGATTTCCAGCTGATCCTGCTTCAGGCCGAATATCCGGTGAAATTCGTAACGATGGAACACAGAGATGTGCTCGGGGCTTTTATGTCCCTCGGCATCCGTCGTGAGAAAATCGGGGATGTTGTCGTGAAGGATGGAATCATCCAGCTGACAGCCGCCGCTGAAATCAGCGATTATATTAAAATGAATTTGAAGGGAATCAAGCGTTCCACCGTCGATTTCAAGGAGGTTCCTTGGGCGGATCGTATAGAAAGTGATGAAACGTGGACAAAAAGAGAAACGACTGTGTCTTCACTCCGTCTGGATGTAATCGTTAAAGAAATCTACGGCATGTCCCGAAAAAAAGCTGGTCTTTTTATTGAAGGCGGCCATGTGAAAGTGAATTTCCGGACCGTGGATGACGGCGCATTTTCACTGGAGCCCGGAGATTTGATTTCTCTCAAGGGAAAAGGCCGGAGCCGTCTGGATGAAGTAACGGGCCAGACGAAAAAGGACAAATACAAAATTATGACAGCACGCCTGAATTAATCCTGCTGAAAAGAAGGAAATCGAAGGTTGTTGTCGAATCTTTAACATAACGAGTTAGATGGGGAGGTGGCTGGTGTGCCTTTAACACCATTGGATATTCATAACAAAGAATTCACCCGGGGCTTCCGTGGGTATGACGAGGATGAGGTTAACGAATTTCTTGATCAGGTCATTAAGGATTATGAAATTGTCATCCGTCAAAAGAAAGAACTGGAGCGGGAAGTGACGCAGCTGAATGAGAGACTTGGTCATTTCAATGATATTGAAACGACATTGAATAAATCCATCCTTGTGGCTCAAGAAACGGCCGAAGATGTAAAAAACAGTGCAAACAAAGAGTCGAAGCTCATTATTAAAGAAGCAGAAAAGAACGCCGACCGTATTATTAATGAAGCACTGGAAAAATCACGCCGGATCTCCATTGAAGTCGAGGATATGAAAAAGCAGGCAAAAGTGTTCAAAACAAGGCTCCGTATGCTTGTGGAAGCACAGATTGATATGATTGAAAATGATGATTGGGATCATCTGTTTGATACAGAGATTGACAATGAGCAGGAAGTGGAACGGAAAATGGAACAGGAGTACAGCTCCCAGCCTTAACAGCATTCTACATAAACTGGTCCGTGCCATTCATCAGGCACCGTTCTGTGCAGCGGTGCCTTTTCCTATGGGAACAGGTTTCGCCCGTCGAAATGTGGTACAATAGCCAGGGATAACAATTGTTTGATGGAGGACGCGTATGTATGTGTATTATCTGACAGCCTTAGTGCTGATCGTACTGGACCAGTGGACGAAGTATCTGGTCGTTACTAAAATGGAAATAGGACAAAGCATCACGGTTATCGAGAATTTCTTCTATTTAACGTCACACCGGAACCAGGGAGCTGCCTGGGGAATTCTCCAGGGGCAGATGTGGTTTTTTTACATCATTACGGTAATCGTGATTGGATTTGTCATTTACTATCTTCAGCAGATGGGAAAGCAGAGCCGCCTTGTAGGAGCAGCCCTTTCCTTGATACTCGCCGGAGCTGTCGGCAATTTCATTGACCGGATTTTTCGGAAGGAAGTCGTGGATTTTGCGAACACGTATATTTTCACCTACGATTTCCCGATCTTTAATGTCGCCGATTCGGCGCTCGTCATCGGTGTTGCTTTCATTATGATCGCTGCTTTTTTAGACGAGCGTAAAAAGAAAGGAAGTATAGAATCTTGAGTGAACAATACAACGTAACAGAAAAAGACCAATCCACCCGGATTGATAAATTATTAACAGAAGTCATTGAAGATGTGTCCAGATCCCAGATCCAGGGATGGCTGAAGGGTGATGTCATTCTTGTGGACGGAAAAGCTGTCAAAAGTAATTATAAGGTGCAGGAAGGGGAAACCATTACATGGCATGTTCCTGACCCGGAGCCGATGGATATTCTGCCGGAAGATATGAACTTGGATATCGTTTACGAAGACTCCGATGTGATTGTCGTCAATAAACCTTCAGGCATGGTTATCCACCCGGCCGCTGGGCATTATTCCGGTACGCTCGTCAACGGGCTGCTTCATCATTGTACAGATCTTTCCGGCATCAACGGGGTGGAACGGCCGGGCATTGTCCACCGAATTGATAAAGATACGAGCGGACTCCTTATGGTGGCTAAAAATGATAAGGCCCACCGTTCTCTTGCAGACCAGCTTTCCAAGAAAACAGTGGAGCGGAAATATGAAGCGGTCGTCCATGGGGAGATCAGTCATGAATATGGAACCATTGACGCCCCTATCGGCCGTGATACGAAGGACCGTCAGAAAATGACGGTTGTCGATGGCGGCCGTGATGCCGTGACCCATTTCCGGGTCATTCGTCTTTTTAATGATTTTACCCACGTCGAGTGCAAGCTTGAAACAGGGCGCACCCACCAGATCCGTGTCCATATGCGGTACATCAGCCACCCGCTGGCAGGTGACCCGAAATACGGCCCGAGAAAGACTCTCGATCTTAATGGTCAGGCGCTTCACGCCAAAGTGCTGGGTTTTGAGCATCCTTCAACAGGAGAGTGGATGCAATTTGAAGTGGATCCTCCCCAGGAATTTGCGGATGTTCTTCGTGAACTCGAGCTTCGTGAATGATAAATCCAGTCTTGACAAAAGATGAATGCTTTGACATAATCCTTAATAGAATATAAAGACCTTTAAGAGCAGTCCCGTGAGGCTGAGAAGGTACGGTGATTTTACGAGTGATCTATGCGTAAAAAACCCCTTTTCTGCCTGCATGCGGAAAAGGGGTTTTTTTGTAAAGGAGCTTGCCCATGAATCCGAAAGCCACGGTTCTGGACGATGCAGCCATCCGGCGGGCACTCACCAGAATCTCCCATGAAATCATTGAGAAAAATAAAGGGATTGAAGATCTTGTTCTTGTCGGGATAAAAACACGCGGTGTTCCCATTGCCCGGAGGATAAGAAGTAAAGTAGCCGAAATTGAAGGCCGGGAACTGCCGGGGGGAGAACTGGACATCACGTTATACCGGGATGATCTCACTCCTGAGAAACAGACGTCCGAACCGGAATTAAAAGAAACCAATATTGAAACGGATATTGATGGAAAAAAAGTGATTCTCGTTGACGATGTGCTGTATACAGGACGAACGGTGCGTGCCGCAATGGATGCGCTGATGGATCACGGGAGACCGAAGGAAATCCAGCTTGCTGTTCTCGTTGACCGGGGACACAGGGAACTTCCTATCCGGGCGGATTATGTCGGTAAGAATGTGCCAACCTCCCTGGAGGAAGTCATCACCGTAACGCTTGCGGAAACGGATGAGAAAGACGAAGTGAAAATTTTCGAACGATAACTGAATGAACATGCCCTTTAAAAAAAGTCCCGTGAGGCTTAAAAGGAATCGTATGGACCCTTCGTGTAGCCGCTACACGTGTGCCTCTTTACGCCTTTTAAGCGTAGGGAGGCTTTTTTTACGGGCAGAGGAGGAATGAACAAGTGGAAAAACATCAACCAGCATTAGACATTCATGAAATTCCGGCAGCCGGAAAGTGGCTGACTTTAAGCCTGCAGCATTTGTTTGCGATGTTCGGCGCTACCATCCTTGTCCCTTTTCTGACAGGACTTTCCCCAGCCGTCGCTTTAGTATCCAGTGGATTTGGAACTCTAGCCTATCTGCTGATTACAAGAGGAAAGGTACCGGCCTATCTTGGTTCAAGCTTTGCCTTTATTTATCCCATCATTGAAGTATCGAAGACGAGCGGAGCAGCCGGGGCCATGGTCGGAAGCTTTCTGACAGGCCTTGTATACGGGGCGGTCGCTCTCCTCATCACTGTTTTTGGAACTAAATGGCTGATGAATCTGCTTCCGCCGATCGTCGTAGGCCCGGTCATCATCGTCATTGGTCTTGGGCTGGCTTCCACAGCGGTCGATATGGCCATGTACCTGCCTGGGCAGGAAGAGAATGTATACAGCAGTGTGCACTTGACAACAGCTCTGGTCACCTTAGGATTAACGGTCATCGCATCCATCTTTTTCAAGGGGTTCTTCTCCCTGCTGCCCATCTTGTTCGGAATCGTCGGCGGATACATCTTTGCCTTATTCCAGGGTATTGTGGATACAAAGGCCATTCAAGCAGAATGGCAGGCACTCACTTCAGCAGATTCTGTGACAGGCTTTCTCGGAGCGTTCTTCCAAGTCCCTGACTTCATCGTTCCCTTTGTCGACTTCAGCCCATTGGAAGTGATCAGCTGGGAAATTGCCCTCCTGATGGTGCCTTTTGCCCTTGTTACGATTACAGAACATACAGGGGACCAAATGGTTCTTTCCAAAGTAGTGGGGCGGAACTTTTTGAAAAATCCGGGGCTTGATAAATCGATTCTCGGCGATGGAGCGGCCACTATGATCGCGTCCTGTCTGGGCGGTCCTCCGAATACGACATACGGGGAAAACATCGGCGTGCTTGCCATCACAAGAGTCTACAGCGTTTTCGTTATCGGAGGGGCAGCGGTCATCGCAGTCATCTTCGGTTTTATAGGAATGGTTACGGCTGTGATCGGGTCTGTCCCGTCGGCCGTTATGGGAGGGGTTTCCATTCTTCTTTTCGGAATTATCGCTTCCAGTGGACTACGCATGCTGATTGATAATCAAATTGATTTTGGAGAAAAACGCAACCTGATTATAGCATCCATCATCCTTGTTCTCGGCGTAGGAGGCGCCTTCGTACAGGTCACCGAGGAGGTTCAGATCGCCGGGATGGCTCTGTCAGCAGTGATCGGCATTTTCCTTCACCAAATGCTGCCAGGAAAAGAAAAAGGCTATGGCAATGGTAAAATGTTTGAAGAACCTGAAGTGGAAGAGAAAAAAGAACAGCATGAAGTGGCATAACCAAGAACACACGTTTTAATCGGGTCCCGTGAGGCCCGGAAAGGTGTACCAGGGAATGGCTCGTCTGCCTGTGCAGCGAGTGAGGCACCCCCGTACACCGGGGGTGCCTTTTTCTTTGTATACCGGTCAAAATCATGAAGATCGGAGTGAAGGATATGCCGGTAGTCCAGCCATTACAACATCTATTATCTATGAAGGAACTGAGCCCAGCGCAGATATTCCAGCTTATTGAGAGGGCGGAGCGTCTGAATCAGCCCGGGGATAATCCCTCTTACCATGGCAGGTTTGCTGCCAACCTTTTTTTAGAACCAAGCACACGGACTAAAGTAAGCTTCCAGATTGCTCAGCGTAAATCAGGGTTTGAACTCATCGATCTGGAGGGGCGGGGGTCCAGCCTGACGAAGGGGGAAAGTCTTTATGACACGTTGAAAACGCTCGAATCCCTTGGAGTTGAACTGGCTGTCGTCCGACAGTCACAGACGGGTCTGCTTCAGCATTGTGCTTCACATTTAAATCTTACTCTGATCAACGCAGGGGATGGATGCGGTGAGCATCCCACACAGAGTCTCCTGGACTTGTATACCATTTATGAGCAGTTTCACAGATTCAAAGGTCTGCGCATCTGTATCGCTGGTGATATTAAGCACAGCCGGGTAGCCAGGTCGAATGCTGCTGCGCTTTCCCGTCTTGGAGCCGAGGTTTATTTTGTCAGTAAACCCGAATGGCAGGACTCAGCCATAGCGGATCACTACATTTCTATGGATGAAGCTGTCACACACTGTGATGTACTGATGCTCCTGAGAATCCAGCATGAGCGGCATATCCATCGGGAAGACACGGCTGCGTACCTTGAGCAGTACGGGTTGACGAAAGAAAGGGAAGCGAGAATGGATGCGGACAGCATCATCCTTCATCCAGCTCCTGTCAATCGCGGAGTTGAAATCGATAGTGATCTAGTAGAGAGCAGGAAATCAAGAATTTTCAGGCAGATGAGCAATGGAGTTGCTGTGAGGATGGCTGTTATGGATTCGTTAATGAAGGGGGAACTGTAAATGAAGATAAAAGTGATCAACGCTCGTGTGCTGCAAAGCGATGGAAAGATGGAATCCACAGAAATGGTGATGGAAAATGGGATGATCCAGGAAGTAGGACGAAACCTTAACCAAACGGTTGTCGACCGTGTATGGGATGCGAAAGGTCTATTCATCAGTCCCGGCTTTGTTGATGTACACGTCCATCTGCGCGAACCGGGTGGAGAAGCGAAGGAGACGATTGAAACTGGGACACAGGCGGCAGCAAAAGGTGGATTTACGACCATCTGCGCCATGCCGAATACCACCCCTGTCCCTGATGACGGGCAGACCCTGGATGAACTCAAGCGGCGAATAAAAGAAACGGCCCATGTCCGTGTCCTGCCTTATGCTTCCATCACAAGCCGCCAGGTCGGCCGGGAACTTGTGGATATGGAAACCCTAGCAGACAAAGGCGCCTTCGCTTTTACTGATGATGGGGTAGGTATTCAGGATGCGGGAATGATGCTGGAAGCCATGAAAGCTGCCTCATCGGCCGGTAAAGCTGTAGTCGCTCATTGTGAGGACAATTCTCTTGTACATAAAGGGGTGTGTCATGAAGGGGATGTGAGTCAGCGTCTTTCGCTGCCGGGAATCATGTCAACGACGGAATCTGTTCAGATTGCCAGAGATGTCCTGCTCGCTGAACAAACCGGCTGTCACTATCACATTTGTCATGTTTCCACAAAAGAATCCGTACGCATCATCCGCAACGCAAAAAAAGCGGGGGTTCATGTAACGGCTGAAGTGACTCCCCACCATCTTGTCCTGCAGGAAGACGACATCATCGAGGATCATGGGTTTTATAAAATGAACCCACCGCTTCGCAGCAGAGAGGACCAACAAGCGCTTCTTGAAGGATTAAAAGATGGCACGATCGACTTTATCGCTACAGACCATGCTCCACATACAGAAGAGGAAAAGCAGCAGGGCTTTTTAGACGCCCCCTTTGGGATTACAGGATTGGAAACAGCTTTTCCTCTATTATATACCCACCTCGTTGAGGAAGGATTCTGCACTTTGAAGGAGCTGGTGGATTGGATGACAGTGAAGCCGGCAGCCGTTTTCCATCTGCCTTACGGTACGCTTGCGCCTGGAGCTCCTGCAGATTTTACAATGATTGATTTAACCAGTGATAGGGCTGTCGTGCGGGAAACATTCCTTTCGAAAGGAAAAAACACGCCATTTAACGGCTGGACACTGAAGGGCTGGCCGGTTTTAACCGCAGTCAACGGAAATCTAACATGGGAGGAGAGTACACATGAAGCAGCTCGTACTTGAAGATGGAACAGTATTCAAAGGGGAAGGTTTCGGAAGCGAAAGGGAATCGATGGGTGAAATTGTCTTCAACACAGGAATGACAGGTTATCAAGAGGTCCTGTCCGATCCTTCCTACTGCGGTCAGATTGTGACCTTTACGTACCCGTTGATTGGAAACTACGGCATCAACCGCGACGATTTTGAAACGGTTCACCCCGCTGTGTTCGGGGTCGTTGTGAAGGAGCACTGTGTACGGCCGTCAAACTTCCGCAGTGAGGAAACCTTGGATGCTTACCTTGAGGCAAGGAACATTCCCGGGATAAGCGGAGTGGATACGAGAAAACTGACGAAGATCATCCGCCGTTACGGTACGATGAAAGCGATGATTGCCTCCAGCGAGCGATCCCCCTCAGAAGTTATGAAAATGCTGGAGAATTCACCTTCTTACAACAGCCAGGTGCAGCATGTTTCCACTGTGAAACCGTACGTTGTACCCGGGCGCGGGAAAAGGATTGTTCTGGTGGACTTTGGAATGAAGCATGGTATTTTAAGGGATTTTGCCAGGCGCAGCTGTCACGTCACTGTTGTCCCCTACCACACTAGTCATGAGGAGATTTTAAGGCTGAAACCGGACGGCGTTATGCTCTCCAATGGGCCTGGAGATCCAAAAAACGTCCCGGAGGCTGTGGAAACGGTACGCAACCTCATCGGGCGTGTTCCGGTTTTCGGCATCTGTCTCGGCCACCAGCTGATCGCTCTTGCAGGTGGTGGCGATACGATGAAAATGAAGTTCGGACACCGTGGGTCCAACCAGCCTGTGAAAGATCTTGAAACGAATCGAACCTTTATTACCTCCCAAAACCATGGGTACACCGTAGCGTTGGAATCCCTTGAAGATACGGAATTGATGGCGACACAAGTATCGTTGAACGATGAGACGGTTGAAGGGCTGAAGCACCGCACACAGCCCGTTTTTAGTGTCCAGTATCATCCCGAAAGCTCACCGGGACCAGAAGATACATCCTGGTTGTTTGACCACTTTCTTAAAAACATTGAAAAGACGAACAAGCGCACAAAGGAGGAACCTCAATGCCTAAACGTACAGATATAAATAAAATCCTCGTCATTGGATCCGGTCCCATCGTGATCGGCCAGGCGGCTGAATTTGATTATTCCGGCACCCAGGCCTGTCAGTCTTTGAAAGAGGAAGGTTATGAGGTCATTCTGGCAAATTCCAATCCAGCTACGATTATGACGGATCATACGTTTGCGGATCAGGTCTATATGGAACCTTTGACTCTTGAATTTATGAAAAAGATTATCCGTAAGGAACAGCCGGATGCCGTGCTTCCGACACTCGGAGGCCAGACAGGTCTGAACATGGCCGTCGAACTTCATGACTCAGGCATTCTCAATCAATATCAGGTGGAGCTGCTCGGTACTCCACTGGAAGCGATCCAGCGCGCGGAGGACCGGGAGAAGTTCCGCTCCCTCATGCACGAATTGGAGCACCCGGTTCCGGAAAGTGATATCGTCAGTACAGTGGATCAAGCGTTACGTTTTGCCGATCGTATCGGCTATCCAGTCATCGTCCGTCCAGCTTATACGATGGGTGGAGCCGGTGGAGGGATTTGTGATCACGAAGAGCAGCTGAGGGAAACAGTGAGAAGCGGACTTTCTCTCAGCCCCGTCTCCCAATGTCTCGTCGAGAAAAACATCGCCGGATTCAAGGAAATTGAATACGAAGTGATGCGGGACAGTGCAGAAAATAAAATTGTCGTCTGTAACATGGAAAACTTTGATCCTGTAGGCATACACACCGGGGATTCCATTGTAACCGCACCATCTCAAACACTTAGTGACAGAGAATATCAGATGCTTCGAAACGTGTCTTTGGAAATTATCGAAGCTTTAAAAATCGAAGGAGGGTGCAACGTACAGCTGGCTCTCGATCCCGACAGCTTCCAGTACTATGTGATTGAAGTCAATCCAAGAGTCAGCCGTTCCTCAGCGCTTGCTTCAAAAGCAACGGGTTACCCCATCGCAAAAATTGCTGCAAAGATTGCGGTAGGGATGACGCTGGATGAGATTCAAAATCCGATTACAGGAACCACATATGCCTGCTTTGAACCTGCGCTGGATTATGTCGTATCCAAAATCCCCCGCTGGCCGTTCGATAAATTCGCCAAGGGAAACCGTGTTCTGGGCACGCAGATGAAAGCGACAGGCGAGGTGATGAGCATCGGCCGGACTTGGGAAGAGTCTTTGTTGAAAGGCATCCGCTCGCTCGAAAGGGGGACGGAAGAACTGAGACTGGCCCATGCGTCCCGTTTAACCGCAGAGGAATTGAACGAGCGGATCGTGAAAGCGGACGACGAACGGATTTTCTTAATTGCCGAAGCTTTCCGCCGGGGCTTTTCTATCGAGGAACTTCACGAAAAAACAGCGATTGATGAGTTCTTCCTTTATAAATTGGAGCAGATCATCCTTCTGGAACAGCAGCTTGAAACAGAGAAATTGTCTGCTTCTCTCCTAAGGAAAGTGAAACAGCTGGGGATGTCCGACCAGCAGATTTCCCGTGCAGCAGGAGTGTCAGTCGATGAAGTCCGACAGAAGCGGAAAAGCATGAGGATTGAACCGGTCTATAAAATGGTGGATACGTGCGCAGGGGAATTCGCCTCCGAAACGCCGTACTTTTACAGCAGCTATGAAGAGGAAAATGAATCCCTTTCCTCATCAAGGAAAAAAGTGCTCGTCATTGGATCCGGACCGATTCGGATTGGTCAGGGGGTTGAGTTTGATTATGCTACGGTGCACTCGGTGCTTGCGTTAAAAGAAATGGGTTATGAAGCGATTATTATGAACAACAATCCGGAGACGGTTTCCACTGACTTCAGTGTCTCTGATAAATTGTACTTTGAACCTTTGACCCTTGAAGATGTTCTCAACGTCACCGACCTTGAAAATCCTGAAGGCGTAATCGTTCAATTCGGTGGACAGACAGCGATTAATCTAGTAGAAGGGCTGAGCCGGCACGGAATCCGGATTCTCGGAACAACGATGGAAGCCATCCACGAAACAGAAGACCGCGACTTGTTTGAAAAGCTGCTCAACCGTCTGAATGTACCGAAACCGGGAGGAGAAAGTGCGGCTAGTGAAGCAGAAGCTGTAGCCGCCGCTGAGAAAATCGGTTATCCCATTGTCGTCCGTCCATCCTATGTTCTCGGTGGGAGAGCGATGGCCATCGTGTATTCACGGGAAGAACTGGCTTCCTATCTGGATGACAATGCTTTTGTCCATAACGGTCACCCCATTTTAATTGATAAGTATATGACAGGGATGGAAGTGGAAGTAGATGCCATTACAGACGGCGAGGATGTGTTCGTACCTGGTGTTATGGAACATATCGAACGTGCAGGGGTCCACTCAGGTGACTCCATGGCTGTCTATCCACCCCGGCGTTTGACTCCCGCGCTCGAAAAGCAGTGTCTGGACATCACGGCTGATATCGCAAGAGAACTGAAGATGAAGGGTCTCGTCAATATCCAGTTCGTTATTTCAGATGGAACCGCTTATGTATTGGAAGTCAATCCCAGAGCAAGCCGGACCGTTCCTTTTCTCAGCAAAATAACCGGTGTTCCCATGGCAGGGCTGGCAACGAAAGTGCTGATGGGCGGAAAATTGACCGACCATGGATACAGCACGGGAACAGCCCGCAAGCCGAAAGGGGTCTATGTGAAAGTGCCGGTGTTCTCCTTTGAAAAATTAAGAAGTGTCGATACGACGCTTGGTCCCGAAATGAAATCGACAGGGGAAGTCATCGGGTATGATGAAACGCTGGAGAAAGCCTTATACAAAGGCATGATTTCCTCCGGGTTAAAGATACCCGTCCAGGGATCTGTCCTTTTGACGGTTGCTGATAAGGATAAGGAAGAAATGGTGCGCATTGCCCGGACCTTTTATGAACTCGGTTTTCGTTTGTTTGCCACAGAAGGCACGTCAACCGTAATCGCCCGGGAAGGTCTTCCTGTAGAAGCAGTCGGTAAAGTTGGTTCGGCAGAGAGGGATGTGCTGGATCTTATTCAGAACAGTGAAGTTCAATTTGTCATCAATACGTTGAATAAAGGGATGCGTGCGAGGTCTGACGGGTTCAGGATCCGCCGGGAAGCTGTAGAAAACGGCATCGCCTGTCTGACAAGCCTTGATACGGCAACGGCTATCGTTGAAGTCATTAACGCCATGTCTTTTTCGGCAAGAGCCATTACTCCGATGGAAGGGGTGGGGCAGTGATCAGAGAAGATCTGACGGTTGTGGATCATACGCTGGTTGCCGAAGATACGTACCAATTAATTCTTTGCGGGCGTATGGTACACGACATCAAGCAACCTGGACAATTTGTTCACATTCGGACAAGTACGGACGAATATTTACGAAGGCCGGTATCCATCTCGGATTACAACATAGATGAGGAAACGATCACTCTGTTGTACAAAGTGATTGGAAAAGGAACAAAAGCCCTTACAGCTTATCAGATTGGTGATTCTCTTGATGTGCTTGGTCCAGGAGGCAGAGGTTTTCCTGTAAAAGCTCGCCCTGGAGAGAGTGTTCTTCTGACAGGGGGAGGCATCGGTGTGCCCCCTCTATACCGGCTGGCCCGTGAGCTGTATGAAAAAGGAGCGGACCTTACTATTATTCTCGGATTTCAATCCATCCGTCACGCTTTTTTGAAGAGTGAATTTCAACAATATGGGAGCGTCCACATTATGACAGATGACGGAACCTCCGGAAATAAAGGGTTTGTCACGGACGGGATTGCCGGAATGTCTGGTTCGTTTGACCGCTATTATACGTGCGGACCTACGCCCATGCTGAAAGCTGTGGTCAAACAGCTCGGTGATACAGAAGGATATATTTCCATGGAGGAACGGATGGGATGTGGGATCGGCGCTTGTTTTGCCTGTGTAGTGCCTTCCCATGATGAAAAAGGCTACAAGCGAATCTGCTGTGATGGTCCGGTCTTTCACCATAAGGAGGTTGTGCTGACATGAATACGATGATTCAACTGCCCGGCCTCTCTTTGAAAAATCCAATCATGCCGGCTTCGGGATGCTTTGGGTTTGGTCGTGAATATGCCCGCTTTTACCCGCTCGCTGAACTCGGAGCTGTCATCATGAAGGCCGCCACCGGTGAAAAGAGATATGGCAATCCAACTCCGCGTGTAGCTGAATCAACAGGAGGGATGCTCAATGCCATTGGTCTGCAAAATCCAGGTGTCGAGTCGATCATTCAGGAGGAAATCCCTTTTCTGAAGGCCCAGCAGGTGCCGATCATAGCAAATGTCGCCGGCAGCACGGTAGAGGAATATGTGGAAGTAGCTGAGAAGATCTCTGCTCATGCCGATGCTCTCGAGCTGAATATCTCCTGTCCGAATGTCAAGGAGGGCGGTGTTCAGTTTGGAATGGATCCAGTGCTTGCGGAGGATGTTACACGCAGAGTCGTTCAAGTAAGCCGTGTTCCGGTATATGTGAAGTTGTCGCCGAATGTAAGCGACATCGTTGTCATGGCCAAAGCGGCTGAAAGGGGAGGTGCCTCCGGCCTGTCTATGATCAATACGCTGACCGCTATGCGCATCGATCCATCCTCGCGGAAACCTGTCTTATCGAACGGGACCGGAGGATTGTCCGGAGCTGCCCTGAAGCCGGTCAGTATCCGGATGATCCATCAAGTTTATCCCAAGGTCGCCATACCTATTATCGGAATGGGAGGGATTGAAACGGCAGCCGATATTGTCGAGTACCTGCTGGCAGGAGCGAGCGCAGTGGCTGTAGGCAGTGCGAACTTTAAAAATCCACTCATATGCAGGGAACTCGTGGAACAACTGCCGGAGACGTTACATCATTATGGATTTCAATCTGTAGAGGAAGCTGTAGGAGGTGCGCATCGTGAAAGTGTTGAAGCCGGTCTACTTCGCCCTTGATTTCTCTTCAGGCCGCGAAGCGCTTGATTTTTTGACTCTACATCATCTTGAAGGTGTTCCAGTTAAAGTGGGCATGGAGCTTTTTTATAAGGAAGGCGCCCCCTTCATTGCCGAACTCAAAAGACGGAACCACGAGGTTTTCCTGGATTTAAAGCTTCACGATATACCGGAAACCGTCCGCCGGGCGATGAAAAACCTTGCCGGTCTCGGTGTGGATATCGTTACGATTCATGCTTCCGGCGGCAGTCATATGATCGAAGCTGCCCGGAAGGGGTTGAGCGAAGGGGCAGATGGAAAAACACCTCTTTTATTTGCCGTCACTGTCCTTACTTCCATGGACGAAAGGGCTATGAGCAGGGAATGGAAGGTAGAGGAGTCAACAAAGGACATGGTCCTTCATTACAGCCTCTTAGCGGCAGAACATGGAGCGGATGGAGTCGTGTGCTCTGTTCATGAAGCATCCTTGGTGAAAAAAGAATCAGGGCTTCTTACGTTGACCCCGGGGATCAGGCTCCCGGGAGGACCCGTCCACGATCAAAAACGGACAGCTACTCCTGTAAAAGCCGCTATGGAGGGCAGTGATGCAATCGTCGTTGGCAGACCCATCCGGAACAGCGGTGAACCTGAGGATACATATCAAACCATTAAGGGGGAATTTCTGCATGGAAAAAAATCAGTTGATTCTTAAGCTGCTGGATATTGGTGCTGTCAAAATGTACGAGGAGGATTACTTCACATGGACCTCAGGCATCCAATCCCCCATTTATTGTGACAACCGTTTGACGATGTCTTATCCATCCGTCCGTTCCGCTGTCGCAGAGGCGCTTGTGGACATGATCCAGAAACTGCCGGGAGAGGTGGATGCAATAGCCGGATGCGCCACAGCTGGTATTCCGCATGCAGCATGGGCAGCCGATCGTCTCAATCTTCCGATGGTGTATGTTCGCGGGACCGCCAAAAAACACGGACGCAGAAATCAGATTGAAGGAGTGGTTACCGAAGGCAGCCGTGTAGTCGTCATTGAGGATTTGATTTCCACAGGGAAGTCTTCCATACAAGCTGCAGATGCCCTTCGGGAAGCAGGGGTGGAAGTGGCAGGGATTTTATCCATCTTCACCTACGGCCTGGCGGAAGCGAAGCAGGCGTTTAAGGAAAAGGAGTACCATGTTCAATCGATTGCCAGCTATGATGATCTGTTGAATGAGCTGTATCAACAGAAAGAACTGGATGACGTTCAGCTGGAGAAACTGAGAGTGTGGAGGGAAGACCCCTACGTTTTTACAAACTCTTAAATGATGGAAGAGTTGCTATTTTCATCTTGTCCTTGTACCATTGATACAACACAACGTATTGGTGATGACGATGAAATCTAACAAACATTCCTTTTTTATTCTCATGAATGCCTCCCTCGGACTATTAACCTGCTTTGTTTATTTATACACGTGGGTCGCTTTTTCCTTTATGGAATCCATGCTGTCATGGGAACCTCTTCTCAGTCTGGCAGGGTCGTTGACGATATTTATATTGTGGAATATGTACATGTTGAAAAAAGAAGCGAAAAGATACTGGGCCCAGGCGGTTTTTTCCTATGTTGCCTCGATTGCCGTTTTTGCTTATTTTTTAACTTGAAGCTGCGATGCCGATCGCAGCTTTTTTCGTCCGGGGCATTTGATGGAATGTTCTTACAAAAGAAAACGTCAGGACGTGAGAGTTGTCCTGCCACTTGAAAATCGATAAGATAAATGACTATACATATGAAAGAGGGGAGCATCAATATATGAAAGATTTAGTCAAACAGTCCTACTGGCTGCGGCGTCTGCTCGCCTCTGATCCGGGCAGACGGAGACTGGCACAGGCGGGGAAAGCAACGCTGAGTTTGATTTCATCGGTTTTTACAACGATGTTGATCATGAACGTCTTTGCCATCGATCCGCTTTTTCCTGCGATCATCTCCGGGATTGCCGGTCTGATGGGCATTATGATTGTTATGGATGATACAAAAAGAAAGAAACAGGTGACAACACTTCTCCTGGGAGTGGCTGCTGGTTCAGGGGTGACGCTCGGGTCTTTGACTGCTTCAAGCCCCGTCCTGGTGAGTATCCTGATGATTGCTTCGATAGGTTCAGCCTTTTATTTTTCGCAGTATGGAAGCCGGTATTTTTCTCTTGGAATGATTGGGTTCTTCACGATTTATTTCTCCTCATTTCTTCAGCTGTCTCCGGCCCAGTTTCCCTGGTTTTACCTCGCAGTTGGAATCGGCATTCTTTATGCCTTTATTTACAATTTCTTCCTATTTGAAGACACAAGACAGATGCTGCGGAGAAGCACGGTTTCCTTCCACAGGCAGGCAAACTTGACGTTCGACCTGCTTATTGAGGTGATTAAAGACCCTGAACTCCAGCCGTCCCGGTTGAAGAAGCTGGGCAGCAACGTAAGTAAATTAAGAATTTACGCCAACCAGGTCGCCGCTGATCTACATCAGCAGGACAGCACAGAAATCTGGCCGGGGCTTCAATCCGGCCGGCTTCGATTATATATTTTCGATACAACCATGTTTGTCATGACACTTTCGGAAAGCCTGCAGAAATTGAAGGAAGACGAGGCATTGGATTTGAAGGAGCTGCGCTATCTTCTCGTCGATCTGCTTCTGACGTTAAAGGATGCCGATGTGCTTGACCCGCAGCCGGAAATGAAGAGCCTTCAGCAGGCTGAGAAAGTGGTCGCAGGTATCCGGCATCAGCTTGATCACTGGATGATGAATGTAACCGACCTTCCTGATGGACGGCTTTATTTGATTAGAAGAATTGAAACGATGGCCTCCCACGTGACAGAAGGCGCTTCCGAAGTGCAGCGGGATATTCATTTCAATGAAGCGGTGGAACATCCGCCGTCAGCAGATGAAGAGGCGGTGGATGAGAAGGAAGAGGAGCCGGCCGGACTAAAACCTGCTGAGAAAAAAGCCGTACAGGCGTTGATTGCAGGAAGCATAGCCATTGTCACGGGCTATATTATTTCTCCGATTCAGCCGTACTGGGTCCTGTTGACCGCTTTTATTATCCAGCTCGGTACGGAAACCGTCGGCAGGACGTACTTAAAAGCTTTTGAACGCTCCGTCGGCACATTCTTCGGTGCTTTCTTCGGTTTTCTTGCTGCTTTGTGGCTCTCCGGCCACCCGTACCTTGAGGTTGTCCTATTGTTTCTGGTTATTTTTACGGCCTTTTACTTTCTTACGGTTTCCTATACGGTGGCAAGCTTCTTTATTACGATGATGATTGCCTTTATTTATGATCTGATTCTCGGTGGAGTTACGCCGGAGCTTCTTGGAGCGAGGGTCATTGACACAGTGGCAGGAGCTGCAATTGCCCTTGGTGTTTCTGCTTTTGTCTTTCCCACGAGGACAAAAGACAAGCTTTCTGAGGCCTTTCGTGAATACTTTACACAAATGTCTCAATTGATCAGCCAGTATTTAACCAACATCAAGGGTACGAAAGGGGTTAAAGGTCTTGCACAGCAGGCATTGGATCTTGATGCGAAAATGCAGGAAATTGAGGAAGAATCCAAACCTGCTGTACAGGATCCTATTTTCCGAGGGGACAAAAACCTTACAGCCGTGCTGACCGTAATTACAGCCGTCAATTATTATGCCAAGCACCTTGTCGCCTCTCCATATCCGAAATACACGAATCACAGTCATGAAACACTGGAACTTTTAACAGCGGTTCAGGATAAGATGGAAAAGAATTTACAAGGATTGATTCATCAAATCGAAAAAGGGAATCTTTCCGATCCGGGTTACGACCTGCTGGAGGAAAGGGAGCAGGTGGAGATGAAAGTGCAGCCGGGAACAGAGGATAAGGAAAATCTGCTCCATCATCTGTATTACATTTGGAAAATCAACCGTTCCATTACAATTCTCAGGGACAAGCTTGATCATATGAGGAAAAGATAACCGCCTGGATTGAGTCCCGGCGGTTTCTTTATAGAAAAAAAGCTGCCGAGAAATTTTCTCGACAGCTTTCCTGGCGTGTGTACGCCAGAGTTTGTCATGGGAACTCTGACTATTGCTCTTCAACGGTCATCAAAAGATCTGCCCGCTTTAGAGATCGTTACGCGCTCTTCACCATTGCTGGGCTGGACCGCATCCCGGCTCTTCTTTGGGTTGCGTTTTGATTTTGAGTTCTTTGGCATGACTGCAGCCTCCTCTACTAAGACCAAGGTGCTCCCTTAGTATGGCTGCCTGCTCCTGTTTTATTCCTCTGCCTGTTTTTTCATCGTGCGGACATAGGAGGCATCCGGAGTTACAAACAGGGTCTGCTGGTTGTCATAGGTAACGAAACCGGGTTTGGCTCCGGACGGTTTTTTCACATGCCTGATTTGTGTGTAGTCAACAGGCACGGAGGACGACCGGCTTGATTTACTGAAGTTTGCTGCAAGCTGGGCTGCTTCAAGCAGTGTGTCTTCACTCGGGTTCTCATCTTTAATGACTACGTGGGATCCCGGAATATCTTTGGCGTGCAGCCAGATATCAGATTTACCTGCCATTCGGTTGGTTAAATATTCATTCTGTTTATTGTTGCGCCCGACGTAGATCATCGTCCCGTCACTGGATCGGAAGGTTTCAGGAGACGGCTTTTCAGGCTGGTTTTTCTTGCGACCCGGGGAGGCATTTTTTTTCTTCATATAGCCCTGTTCACGGAGTTCCTCCCGGATTTCTTCAATATCTTCTTCCCTGGCTGTTTCGACTTGTTGAATCAAACGTTCGAAGTAGGTGATTTCAATGTCCGCTTTTTCGATTTCCTTTTGAACCACCTGTTTGGACTTCTTCAATTTCTGGTACGTCTGGAAGTAAGACTGGGCGTTTTCACTTGGCGTTTTATTCGGATTCAGCTCGATTGACATTTCCTTTTGGTCAGGATCGTAGTAATCAACGACCGTTACACTTTCGTCTCCAGTTTGAACGAGGTGCATATGAGCGGTCAGCAGTTCGCCGAGCTTTTGATAATCCCCGGCTGCTTCAGACTTTTTCAAGGTATCCTCGTGCTTTTTGATTTTCCTCTGGTTTTTGTCGCGTTCATTTTTCAGAAAGCGGAATAAATCACCAGCCTGCTGTTTGACACGGTCCCTTTCGGCTTTGCCTGAATAAAAAGCGTCCAGCATGTCACTCACTGTAGAGAAAGTTTCTTTTTCTTCTCCGAAGGCCTTCAGCGGCAGTACATAAAATTGTTCTTTGTCCCCGCGCTTCACCTGTGGTTCATACGAGTGATCCAGTATTCGGTTCCGTACTTCCTCATAAGCAGCTTCGTATCCTGATGGTCCGCCCATTCCTGCTTTTTCTGCAATCTCCTTTGTAATCATAGGGGAAAAGCCCATGACAATGGAGAGAATCTGTTTGTCCAGGCGCCCGGCATTAAAGTCCAGTTTTTTAAGGAGTTGGGCTGGTTCCAGTTCCACCGGACTTATTTTGCCCTGCTCCGGCGGCCGTTTATAGGGCCGGCCCGGCATAATCGTCCTGTGCCGGTTCTGAGAAGGGGGAAGGTGCTTGATGCTGTCCAGAATATGCCCCTCCTGTTCGTCGACAAGAAGAATATTGGAGTGTTTCCCCATCACCTCAATGATCAAGGTTTTATACGTTTCGTCGCCGATTTCATTCCGTGTGCGGATATGGATCTTGACAATCCTCTCCATATCCACCTGTTCAATTTTCTCTATAAACCCTCCAACAAGATGCTTGCGCAGGAGCATACAGAGCATTGGCGGTTCTTTTGGGTTGTGGTATTGATCATTGGTTAAATGGAACCGTGCATAGGATGGATGAGCGGATAACAGAAGCGTATGTTTCGTCCGCTGGGAGCGGACTGTGAATACAAGCTCTGTGTCCGTGGGTTGATAAATTTTCATGATTCGTCCGGACTGAAGAACATTGTTCAGCTCATTCGTCGCAGCCCGGGTTACAATTCCGTCGAAAGACATAATCTCTTCACCTCTCTAAAAGGTCATTATAGCATGATTTTCCGCCGTATTTCTAAAGAATCATACCAGTCGCTCTGAAAGAGGAAGTTTGGTAAACTATACAGTATCAATGAAGAAGCGGCAGGTGAAGGAGATATGGCTGACAGTATGACCGGATATGGACGGGAAATATCAGAGCAGGAGGGGACACGGATAGTGGTGGAAATCAGATCCGTTAACCATCGGTTTCTTGATGTTCATATGCATCTTCCTTCCTCCTTGTTATTTATGGAGGACCCGATAAGGAAACTTGTAAAAGAAGCCCTCCACCGAGGACGGGTCGATGTGTACATAACGATGGACGGCGGCCTGCAGAAAAATGTCGAAGTGGACTGGGAAGCAGCGGAGCAGTATATTCAGGCGTTGGAAGATATGAAGAGCCGGTTTCATTTGACGGGTGATATAACTATTGATATGGTATCCAAGTTAGAGAATGTCTTCATTACTAAGCAATCGGAAGACATTCCGGATTCTTTTCAACATATGCTGAAGACGTCGGTGGAACAGGCTCTGCGCCAGCTGAAGGACATGAGGGGACGGGAAGGAAAGCAGCTTACGAAGGACCTTCTATCCAGACTCAAGGCTGTCGCCTGCTGGCTTGACATGATGGACCAGCGCCGGCCTGAGGTGATAAACGAATACAAAGCTAGAATACGCGCCCGAATTGAAGATTACGCTGCACAGCCCCTTTCTCAGGATGAACCAAGAATTCTCCAGGAAGTGGCCCTTATGGCTGAAAAAGGGGATGTCACAGAGGAGTTCACACGTATGCACTCCCATCTTCAACAGTTTGAGAAGGCTCTGGACCAGCACGGGTCCGTCGGGAGACGTCTGGATTTCATCCTTCAGGAAATGCACCGGGAAGTGAACACGATGGGGTCAAAATCCAATGACACCCTCTTGATGGAGTATGTACTTAACGTGAAGGGTGAATTGGAAAAAATGAAGGAACAAGTGCAAAATGTCGAATAACAATTGTGTTCTGTACGGTTTTTTTCATATAATAGAGTTAATGATTAAGTGCTTGGCCATAAGAAGGAGGAGTCAGCTTTGAGTTTAAAATTGATCAATATCGGGTTCGGGAACGTTGTTTCTGCCAATCGAATCATTTCCATCGTTTCACCGGAATCCGCTCCAATCAAACGTATCATTACTGTCGCCCGTGACAATAATAAATTAGTAGATGCTACATATGGCCGCCGTACACGTGCGGTCATTATCACAGATAGTGATCATGTCGTTCTGTCTGCTGTTCAGCCGGAAACCGTCGGCCAGCGTGTAATCAGTAATGATGAGATTTCAGATGAAAACTAGGAGGACTATTTGCAGTGATTGAACAGAAAGGTATATTATTTATACTTTCCGGCCCATCAGGTGTCGGAAAAGGAACCGTACGGAAGGCTCTGTTCGAGCAGTCGACAGACCTGCGATATTCCATTTCCATGACGACGCGTGCCCCGCGTGAAGGGGAAGTGGATGGAGTCGATTATTTCTTTAAAAGCAGAGATGAATTTGAAAAGCTGATCACAGAAGGACAGCTGATTGAACATGCCGAATATGTGGGCAACTATTACGGCACGCCGAGACATTATGTGGAAGAAACGTTGAACCAGGGAAAGGATGTATTCCTTGAAATTGAGGTTCAGGGCGCATTGAAAGTCCGCGAAAACTTCCCGGAAGGTGTGTTCGTATTTTTAATTCCTCCTTCTCTTGAAGAATTAAAAGACCGAATCGTAAGCCGGGGTACCGAAACAGAGGAAAAGGTGAAAAACCGTCTGCTGGCGGCCAAAGAAGAAATTGATATGATGGATGCCTACGATTATGTCGTTGTCAACGACCAGATTAATAACGCTGTTCAAAAGGTCCAGTCCATTGTAGCCAGTGAACACTGCAAACGTGAGCGCGTGGCCCATCAATACAAAAAAGCATTGGAGGAAAAATAATTATGATGTTAGAACCATCCATTGATTCCCTGCAGAAGCAGATCAAATCAAAATATACACTTGTCACACTATCCGCACGAAGAGCCCGCGAATTGAAGCAGGGAAGTGCTCCTATGGTCGACAACCCAACTTCTCATCAGCAGGTTGGTGTAGCTCTGGAAGAAATCCGCGACGGGAAATTGAATTATATTGAAGCGGAAGAGATTCAAGAAAGAACGGAAACCACATAATAGCATTGTTCCCGGAACAACGTAGGAAAAGCCGCGCATCTGTCTGACGATCAGCGCGGCTTTTCCTACGTATTATATCATAAGATTTTCACAGGCAGGGAGGTCCATCACATGTTAAAAGATAAAAAGATTGTCCTGGGCGTATCAGGAGGAATAGCTGCATACAAAGCGGCGGCACTGACAAGTAAGCTTGTCCAGGCAGGAGCCTTCGTCAAAGTCATTATGACAGAGAGCGCGAGAAATTTTGTCGCTCCGACGACCTTTCAGGCACTGTCCAGGCAGCCGGTCTATACCGATACGTTTGATGAACAGGACGCCACTCAGATCCAGCACATCGATGTCGCCGACTGGGCCGATTTATTCCTGATTGCGCCCGCTACAGCCAATACGATTGGCAAGCTTGCCTGCGGGCTGGCGGATGATATGCTGTCAACGACACTGCTTGCGACCGAGGCACCCGTGTACATTGCACCGGCGATGAATGTGCACATGTACAGCCACCCGGCTGTCATGAACAACATGCAACAGCTTGATGAATGGGGCTTTCGTTTTATTGAGCCTGGGGAAGGGTATCTGGCCTGCGGATATGTCGGGAAAGGAAGACTGGAAGAACCGGAGAGCATCGTCAAGGTACTGGAAGATGAATATCGGAAAACCGAGTGGTTAAAAGGCAGACGGGTGCTGATTACAGCAGGACCAACGCAGGAGAAAATTGACCCGGTCCGGTATTTCACGAACCCTTCGACAGGAAAAATGGGGTTTGCTCTTGCGCGGCAGGCGGTTCGAAGCGGTGCTGATGTCACCCTGATCACCGGACCTGTCTCTCTTCATACGCCAAAAGGGGCGAAGCGCATTGATGTAGTCTCTGCTCAGGAGATGTATGAAGAAGTGCTGAAGCATTATCCAGCGGCCGATCTTGTGATCAAATCCGCCGCTGTCGCCGATTACAGACCAAAGGAAACCTTTGAACATAAAATGAAAAAATCCCCGGGAGGATATGCGGTCCAAATGGAGCGCACGCACGATATCCTGCAGGAGCTCGGTACAAGGAAGGAACATCAGTATCTGATCGGCTTTGCCGCCGAAACGAATGATCCTGAGCGTTATGGAAGAGAGAAGCTGGAGAAGAAGAACCTGGATGCCATTGTGATCAACAATGTTGCCGAGGAAGGGGCCGGCTTTGGGACGGATACGAATGCCTCCCTTTTCATTCAGAAAAGCGGTCGTGAAAAAATCTATCCCATGATGACGAAGGATCAGCTGGCAGAAGAAATCCTAAAGGAAGCCTCTCAGGAGATGACGGGGCGTGAGCGCACGTGATTGCCAATGTCATTGTGGACGTAGCCTCACAGAATACCAACAGACCCTTTGATTATGAAATCCCTGAAAAATTTGAAGGAATTGTACAGCCCGGGGTCAGAGTCATCGTCCCCTTCGGACCGAGGAAAATTCTCGGCTATGTGATCTCCTTGTCAGAAACCTCCAGCTTTTCCTCAGTGAAAAAAATCACTGATGTACTGGATGTCATCCCAACGTTGACGCAAGAGCTGCTTCATCTTGGGAAATGGCTGTCCAATTATACGTTGAGTTATTATATATCCTGTCTACAGGTCATGCTGCCGCAGGTCATGAAAGCCAAATATAGAAAAGAGCTGTGGAAACTCTCGGATGAACCGCTGGATTCAGCACTGGATGCTGTGTTTGACGGGCGGGGTGTCATGGATTTTGAGGAGTTCGAACAGTCCGGTATCAGTTACCATATCCTTAGAAAACATATGAACGAAGGCGAAGTGGATGTTCACTATGAAGTAAAGAGCAGGGAAACGAAAAAGCTGAAGGCGGTGGTTGCGCCGGCTGTTTCTCCTATTGATATGGAGGAAAAGCTGGAAGATCTCCCGCCACAGGCCAAAAAACAGCGGGCCATTGTTGAATATTTCCTTCAGCACCCAGAGCCACTGGACAAAAAGCGTTTGCTGGATCACCTTCAAACCACCCCTGCTGCGTTGAAGCCTCTTGTGGAGCAGAACGTGCTCAAAGAGTATAAACAGGAAGTCTTCCGCGATCCGTACGGAGGCCGGGAATTTAAACGAACGACGCCTTTTGCATTAACCGATGAACAGGAAACCGCCATCCGGCCGATTCTTTCAACCATTGAAAAACAGGAGCACGACGTGTTTCTCCTTCACGGTGTAACGGGGAGCGGTAAAACGGAAGTTTATATGCAGTCGATTCAACAGGTGCTGGATAAAGGAGAGGAAGCCATTATGCTCGTCCCCGAAATTGCTTTAACCCCTCAGATGGTGGAGCGGTTTAAAGGACGTTTCGGCTCAAAGGTAGCTGTCCTTCACAGTGCTCTGTCAGCTGGAGAGAAATACGACGAATGGCGTAAGATTCAGCGGCAGGAAGTACAGGTTGTTGTAGGAGCCCGGTCCGCCATATTCGCCCCGTTTACGAATCTTGGGCTGATCATCATTGATGAAGAGCATGAAACCAGCTATAAGCAGGAAGACAGGACGAGGTATCATGCCCGCGATGTAGCTGTCCAACGCGCCAAGACACATCATTGCCCGGTCGTTCTGGGAAGCGCGACCCCGTCACTGGAAACGTATGCGCGGGCTGCGAAAGGCAACTATCAGCTGTTGACACTCAGCAAACGGATGAATGAGGCTGTTATGCCTGAGGTGGAGCTTGTGGATATGAGAGAGGAGCTTCACAGCGGGAACCGATCCATGTTCTCGATTCCATTAAAGGAAAAAATCGAAGAGCGGCTGGCTAGGAAGGAACAAGTCGTGCTGTTTCTTAACCGACGGGGATATTCCACGTTTGTCATGTGCAGGGACTGCGGGCATGTGAGCGAATGCCCGCACTGTGATATTGCTTTGACCTATCACAAGCGGCAGAACCGTCTCAAATGTCACTACTGTTCTCATGAGGAGCCTATGCCGGAGAAGTGCCCGGAATGTGAAAGCAAAACGATCCGATACTTTGGGACAGGAACTCAAAAAGTCGAGGAAGCCCTTCAGGAACTGATTCCCGAGGCGCGGATCATCCGGATGGATGTTGATACAACGAGGAGAAAAGGGGCCCACGAAAGACTACTTACACAGTTCGGGGAAGGAAAAGCGGATGTCCTGCTTGGAACACAGATGATCGCCAAAGGGCTCGATTTTGGCAACGTCACACTTGTCGGTGTGCTGGCAGCGGATGCGATGCTGAACCTGCCGGATTTCCGTGCCTCCGAAAAGACCTTTCAGCTGCTGACCCAGGTGAGCGGACGGGCCGGACGCCATGAGAAAAGCGGGGAAGTGGTTGTCCAGACTTATACACCGGAACATTACAGCATAGAGCTTGCGAGTACGTACGACTATGAACAGTTTTTCCAGGAGGAAATGAAGCTTAGAAAAGCGTTCCGATATCCTCCTTATTATTATTTGACGTTGTTTACAATTTCGCATCCCAACCAGTTGAAAGCGGAGGAAGCCACCCGTAAGATTACGATGTTTATGCAGCAGAAGCTGTCCGGGCAGGCACACGTACTGGGGCCAACCCCTTCTGCGCTGGCCAGGATCAATAATAGATATCGCTATCAATGCATGGTAAAATACAAGAAGGAACCCGAGCAGCGGAAGTTTGTTGAACGAATACTGCATTATTATGAAGATGAAATGAAACAGGAAAATGGTTTACAGATCACGGTTGATTTTCAGCCGTATCAGTTGATGTAGGAAGGAGCCGTCAGTTATGACACGAATTGCGTTTATGGGAACACCGGACTTTGCGGTCCCTGTTCTTGACCGGATTATGAAAGAAGGATATGAAGTGGTGGTGGCTGTGACCCAGCCGGACCGTCCAAAAGGGAGGAAGAGGGTTCTTACACCGCCGCCGGTGAAGACAGCAGCCTTGAACCACGGTATTCCGGTGCTGCAGCCTGAAAAAATCAAGCATGAATATGAGGATGTTCTCGCCTATGAGCCGGACCTGATCGTCACAGCGGCTTTCGGACAGATCCTCCCGGAAGCACTGCTGAACGTTCCGGAATACGGATGCATCAATGTACATGCCTCGCTGCTGCCCGAATTCAGGGGAGGAGCTCCTATCCATTATAGTATTCTGGAAGGAAAACAAGAAACCGGCGTCACTATCATGTACATGGTGAAAAAACTGGATGCCGGCGATATGCTTTCCAAAGTTGTCGTTCCGATTGAAGATACCGACCATGTCGGCACACTGCACGATAAATTATCAGCAGCAGGAGCTGACCTTCTGGCTGACACACTGCCTGAATTGCTGGCAGGAAACATCACTCCTGAAGTTCAGGATGAATCCAAAGTCACGTTTGCCGGCAACATTAAACGTGAACAGGAATGGATTGACTGGGACAGAGATCAACAGACCGTTTACAACCACGTAAGGGGGCTTCATCCCTGGCCGGTGGCGTACACGTACTGGAATGGAAAACCGATGAAAATCTGGTGGGCCGAAAAAGTTTCCGGACACTTTTCCAAAGTCCCGGGAACAGTGGTCAAAATCGAAGAGGACGGTTTCCTCGTTCAGGCAGGAGACGGAAAAGCGTTGAAAATTGTATCCCTTCAGCCTTCAGGGAAGAAAAAAATGGACGGGCAGTCGTTCGTTAACGGTGCTGGCCAATCTTTAAGCGAGGGCGACGTATTGGGGGAGCAGCATGGCTAAGTATGTATTAAGAGAAACCGCGCTCCATCTATTAACAAGAATCGGTGAGCAGGGAGGCTTCAGTCATGTCCTGCTCGACAGAGAAATGTCCAAACAGGAGCTCTCCCGTCAGGACGGGGCTCTATTGACCGAAATTGTGTACGGAACCCTGCAGCGCAGAGACTTGATCGACTATTATATTCAGCCTTATACTGCCGGGCAGAAGAAAATTAAACCGTGGGTACGCTGGCTACTTTACATGTCAGTCTATCAAATGATCTTCCTGGAACGGGTTCCGGACCATGCGGTCATCCACGAGGCGGTGGAGATTTCGAAAAAACGCGGACATAAAGGAATCTCTTCCTTTATGAACGGCGTTCTGCGCAATGTGCAGCGAAAAGGTGTTCAAAGCCTTGATTACATTGAAAATGATGTTACGCGTCTTGCGGTTGAAACCAGTCATCCCGAATGGCTTGTACGGAGGTGGGTGGATCAGTACGGCATGGAAACGACGAGATTGATGTGTGAAGCGAACAACCACCATCTTCCTATGTCCATCCGCGTCCAGCCTCTCAGAATCAGCCGCAGCGACGCAGCCGGCGAGCTGCGTCAGGAAGGGTTTTCGGTAGAGGAGAGTCCATTTTCTACACAAGGCCTGGTTGTAAAAGATGGGAACATTATAAACCACAGGCTCTTTAAAGAGGGCTTTGTAAGCGTTCAGGATCAGAGTTCCATGCTGGTTGCGGAAATGATGGACCTGGATGAAGGGATGGCTGTCCTTGATGCGTGCAGTGCACCAGGAGGTAAAACCACGCATATAGCAGAAAAGATGAAGGATAAAGGCAGCGTGACAGCTTATGATCTTCATGAAAAGAAGGCAAAGCTCGTCAGTAAAAAAGCTGAACAGCTCCAGCTTACTTCCATTAAAGCCGGGCAGGCGGATTCCCGGACGCTCACATCGGTGCATGCGTCTGAGAGCTTTGATCGGATCCTGCTTGATGCCCCATGTTCAGGTCTTGGTGTACTGAGAGGCAAGCCGGATATTAAGTACCATAAGAGTGAGGAAGATATCTATAAGCTCAGGAGTATCCAGGACGACTTGTTCCACGAGGTGGCGCCGCTCCTGAAATCCGGTGGAAAACTCGTCTACAGTACATGTACAGTGGACCGGCATGAAAACGAAGAAGCGGTCCGTCATTTTCTGGATCAACATCCGGAATATGAACTGGATCCATCCTTTGTCAACGATCTTCCCGATGCTCTGCGTCAAGGGGAAGGCCTGACCGAAACCGGTCTTCAGCTGTTTCCCCACGAGTGGGATACGGATGGCTTTTTCTTGACGCGATTGGTGAAAAAATAAAGGCTCCTGCTTCTTGTTGATGGAAGCAGCCGGCCTTCTATGGATGACAGTAACTGAAAAAGGCAGGTGAACGTCCATGATAGAGTACTACCTCACAGATCAAGGCAGAGTAAGGGCTCATAATGAAGATGCAGGCGGCGTGTTCAGAAATCATTCCGGTCAGGTGCTTGCTGTCGCAGCCGACGGCATGGGGGGACATCAGGCAGGTGATGTCGCCAGCCGGATGGCTGTTGATGTTTTACATAAGGAATGGGAGCATACGGGTTCGTTTCAAACTCCGAATAGTGCTGAAGAGTGGATAAAGGAAACCATCCGCTCCGCCAATAATGAAATCAAAACCTATGCTTCTGAACATGAAGAATGTGCCGGCATGGGGACGACAATTGTAGCAGCTATCTGCACCGAACAGTTTGTATCCATTGCCCACATCGGGGACAGCCGTTGTTATTTAGCAAATGCTTACGGATTCAAAGCCGTTACGGAAGACCATTCGCTCGTCAATGAGCTTGTCAGGTCCGGACAGATTACAGAAGAACAGGCCGAGCATCACCCCCGCAAAAATGTTCTGCTAAAGGCGCTCGGCACAGAATATGACCTTTTTCCTGATGTCCAGAGTATGGAGTGGGATCCGGATAACCGTGTTCTTCTTTGTACAGACGGTCTGACCAATAAAGTGAGTCATGAAGAATTGAGTGGTTTAAGTGATCACGAAGGAGACTGGTCCGATTTCGCCCGCTCTCTTGTTGAACGGGCTAATGAGCGGGGCGGAGAAGACAATATCACTCTTGCCATTGTCCATCATCTCCCACCCCAAGGTGAGAAGGAAGGTGTGGATTGATGCTCAATGACCGTCTTCTTAATGACCGTTACCGTGTCGATAGAATGATTGGCGGCGGAGGGATGGCGAACGTCTATTTAGCTCATGATACCATCCTGGACAGAAGCGTAGCCATCAAGGTACTAAGGCTGGAACACGGAAATGATGAAGAGTTTATTGCGCGTTTCCACCGGGAAGCTCAGTCCGCTACCAGCCTTTCTCATCCGAATATCGTCAATATATACGATGTCGGGGAAGAGGACGATTTGTATTATATGGTCATGGAATATGTAGACGGCATGACACTGAAGCAGTATATCCAGCAGAACAGTCCTGTTGATGTTTCGGAAGCGGTGGACATTATGCGTCAGGTAACTTCTGCCATCACGCATGCCCATGACAACGGCATTGTACACAGAGATATCAAGCCGCAGAATATTTTGATTGATCATTACGGCCATGTAAAAGTGACTGATTTCGGAATCGCAATGGCTTTGAGTGCGACCGCTCTGACTCAGACAAATTCAGTTCTCGGTTCTGTTCATTATCTGTCTCCTGAGCAGGCGCGTGGAGGAATGGCGACGAAGAAATCCGATGTTTATTCGATGGGCATTGTTTTCTTCGAACTGCTGACTGGACGTCTTCCTTTTTCAGGCGAGTCTCCTGTATCCATTGCCCTTAAGCATCTGCAGCATGATACACCTTCGTTGAAACGATGGCATCCTGACCTGCCGCAGAGTGTGGAAAATGTCGTATTGAAAGCAACGGCCAAAGATCCGTTTCACCGTTATCCCACCGTGGTGGAAATGGAACAGGATATTGAGACCTCACTTGAACCCTACCGCCGGGATGAAAAACCCTTTGAACTGCCGGAGGAAGATGAGGAGGAAAAAACGAAAGCCATCCCTGTCATTACGAACGAAGCCTACGGGGATCACACAGAAGATCATACAATCATCCATACCGGTGAGTATCAGCCGGTCAAGGATACAAAAGTGCATCATCAGCAGCCGGCAGAGGAAAAGAAACCGGTCGATAAAGAAAAGAAAAAGAAGAAAAGAAAGATCTGGCCATGGGTCCTGACATTCCTGCTTCTGATCATACTAGGAGGCGGAGCTGCCCTGTATTTCACACCGGGAATCATTCAGCCTGCCGATGTGACCATCCCTGAAGACCTTGACGGAAGGGAATATGAAGAGGTTTACAGTGAACTGAGTGATTTGAACCTGATGGTCAGCCGTGAGTCTCAGTTTTCGGATGAAGTGGAAGAGGGACTTGTTATTACGACAGATCCTGAACCCGGTATGACAGTGAAAGAAGAAACAGAAGTCACGATTTATACGAGTAAAGGAAAAGAACGGGAAGAATTCCCGGATTATGTGGGTGAAGAATATGACCAGGTCGATAAGGAACTCCAGGATAAGGGGTACGCAGGGATTGAACGTATTCCTGTTTCCAGCGATGAACCGGCTGGTCAAATTGTCGCCCAGCTTTCTCCGAACCCGGGGGCAAGCGTGATTCCGGAAGAAGAGGAAGTCATTTTCCGCGTCAGTACCGGCCCCCCGACCATTAATCTGGGACGGTTGGACAGGATGACCCAGGAACAGGCGGAGAAATATTTAAAGGACCGCAGCCTGGACGTTGAAGTTGCTGAGAGCTACTCGGAGACTGTACCTGCTGGAGAGGTGATTACACAGGCTCCGGAGGCGTATACCGATGTGAAAGAAGGTTCAACAGTAACCATCACCATATCCAAAGGGCCGGAGGAGAAACCTCCGAGAGAAGAAAACGTAACGTTGGAAGTTCCGTTTAATGAGGAATCGGAAGAAACAGAACAGCAGGTGTTGATTTATGTCGACGATTATGAAAACGATATGGAGACACCAGTGGTGGAAGAAACCATCACAGAAACCACCTCTTTTGATGTAACACTGATTATAGAAGAAGGCGGGGAAGCGTCTTACCGTGTGCAGCGAGGTGATGAAGTGATTGATGAAGGAAATGTTCCTTATTAAGAAGGTGATCAAGTGGCAACCGGAAAAATTATAAAAGCTCTCAGCGGTTTTTATTACGTGCTTCATGACGGTGAGGTTTATCAATGCCGTGGGCGCGGAAACTTCCGTAAGAAAAAAGTGTCCCCTCTCGTCGGGGATATGGTGGAATTTAAGGCGGACAACTACGAAGAGGGCTACATCTTATCCATCCATGACCGGAAAAATGAATTTGTAAGACCGCCGATAGCCAACGTCGACCAAGCGTTGATTGTAACATCAGCCATCCATCCTGATTTTAATTCGCTTCTCCTGGACAGATTTCTCGTTCTCGTTGAGGCTAAACGGATCGAACCGTTTATCGTGATTTCCAAGATGGACCAGCTGGACAGCGCTATGGTGGAAGAAATGGAGCAGTATAAGGCCGAGTATGAGAAGGTCGGATACCCGGTCATTTTGTCGGCTGTGAACGATTCCCATTCCATGGATGAGATACAAGCACACCTGGCTGGGCGGACAACGGTGATTGCCGGGCAGTCCGGAGTCGGCAAGTCGTCGTTGCTGAATTCCATCGACCCCCGTCTTTCCATCGACACGGATGAAATCTCTGAAAGTCTTGGAAGAGGAAAGCATACGACACGCCACGTGGAACTGTATGACATTTCCGGTGGGCTAGTGGCCGATACGCCGGGGTTCAGCTCCCTTGAGTTTGGGGATTTAGAGCTTGAACAGCTGCCGGAGTGCTTCCCGGAATTTGTAGAAGTACAAAATGATTGTAAGTTCAGAGGCTGTCTGCATCATAAAGAGCCTAAATGTGCGGTGAAAGCCGGTGTGGAAAACGGCGTTATATCAGAGCACCGCTATGACCACTACCTGCAGTTCATGCAGGAAATCCAGAATAGAAAGCCGAGGTATTAAGGAATGACAAAAATTGCACCTTCCATCTTATCTTCTGATTTTGCAAGACTGGCTGAAGAAATCCAGGATGTGGACCAAGGTGGAGCGGATTACATTCATGTGGATGTTATGGACGGCCATTTTGTCCCTAATATAACAATAGGCCCCCTGATTGTGGATGCGGTAAGGCCGGTCACCAACCTTCCGCTTGATGTCCATTTAATGATTGAGAACCCGGACGCCTATATAGAGGCCTTTGCCAAAGCGGGAGCGGATATCATTACCGTCCATCAGGAAGCTTCTCCTCACCTCCACCGCACCCTGCAGCTGATCAAAAGCTTCGGAGTGAAAGCGGGCGTAGTCATCAATCCCGGGACACCGGTCGAAATGATCCGTCCGGTTCTTAGGGAAGTGGACGTTGTTTTATTGATGACCGTGAATCCAGGATTTGGCGGTCAGGCATTTATTCCTGATATGCTTGATAAAATCAGTCAGGTGGCTCAATTAAGAAGCGAATACGGCCTCTCCTATGAAATTGAAGTGGACGGCGGAGTCAACGAGAAGACCGCCCGTCTCTGCACAGAAGCAGGAGCGGATGTTCTTGTGGCAGGCAGTGCTGTCTTTAATCAATCGGACAGGAAAAAAGCCATTGAAGGGATCCGCGACTCGTTGTAAATAACAGGGAAAACCAAGCGGCTCTGCATTTGGAGTCTTAGTTGAAAGAGCTCAGAGGATCGATGAGAATCCTTTGGGCTTTTTCTATAGAAAGGATGAGCATACGTGAAAAAAATCATCGTAGTCGGTGGAGGGCCGAAAACCTATATCCCCAGCTTCCAACGATGGGCAGAGGAAGATGTAGAATGGATCGGAGCAGATCAGGGAGCAGAAGTGCTTGTAGAAGCCGGAATAATCCCTGATGTGGCCGTCGGCGATTTTGACTCGGTCAGCGCTGCTTCCTATCAGAAGATTAAAGATAAGGCCCGAAAGATGCATACATATCCGGACGAGAAGGATGAGACAGATTTGGAGCTTGCGATTAATGAGGCACTGAACCGGAAAGCAGAGCATATCGTATTACTCGGAGTGACGGGAGGAAGGATGGACCATTCCCAAGCGAATATTCAGCTGTTGTATCCGTTAATGAAAAAAGGGGTGAAGGCGGTTATCGTGGATCATCAGAACCAGGTGGAAATGGCAGCGTCCGGATCGCATAAAATCAATGAGGACCCACATTATCCCTATCTATCTTTTCTTCCTGTGACCCTGGAGGTGAAGGAGCTGACGCTCAACGGCTTTTATTATCCACTTTCCAAGGCTTATCTGCCCTTCGGGTCCACCTTATGTATCTCCAACAGGCTCGTTGAAGATACAGGTACTTTTTCATTTGAGTCAGGCATACTCTTAGTAATAAGAAGTACAGACTCAATGGATCACGGAAAAGGGAGTTCGCATTAGTTCACTTAGGAGGAGGGGGCTCTTTTGAAATTTTACACCATTAAACTCCCGCGTTTTGTCGGGGGGATAGTGCGCGCAGTCATAAGTACTTTTAAAAAGGATTAGCTCCGGGCCATACGTGCCTGAAGGGAGAGGATAGGTGTCTCCCGGAAGGCCCTGATGCGATTCGGTGGTCTTTGGGGGCGGAGTAGACGCTCCCGGGGACTGCCATAATCATATAAAGGCAAGAAAAAAAGCACCCGCAGAACGGGTGCTTTTTTCAGCTCGTTGTTATACGCGCTGGACTTTACCAGATTTAAGTTCACGCGCTGTTACGTAAACTTTCTGAGGCTTGCCATCCACAAGGATGCGTACTTTTTGAACATTTGCTTTGAATTTACGTTTATTAGCGTTCATCGCGTGTGAACGGTGGTTACCTGCGCGTGTACCTTTACCAGATAGAACACTTCTACGTGCCATGAAAATCCCTCCTGTTACATACAAAAATCATCAGATACTTAGTAACTTTATCATATGTATGTAGGCTTTGCAATAATCTCCGAACAATTATATCAAGAATTTTTTCTTGACAGACAGATTGAATTGTTTCAAAGTATATTAGGGGATAACCGGCTTATTTTCAACAGTCAACACAAATTCATCACCCTTCACTTGTGTTATAATTAGGAGAGAAATTGAGGAATCTAAAGGAGGATCTATATGTCTGTGGATTTGAACAACCAATACGGCCATATAACGATTAGCAATGAAGTTATTTCAACGATTGCTGGAGGAGCAGCTGTAGAGTGCTACGGTATCGTCGGCATGGCTTCTAAAAACCAGCTGCGGGACGGGCTGGCTGAAATGCTCCGTAAAGAGAACTTTTCCCGGGGTGTCGTTGTCAGACAGGAAGAAGATCACCTCCACATTGATATGTATATTATTGTGAGCTATGGTACGAAGATATCGGAAGTCGCTCATAACGTCCAATCTCAAGTAAAATACACATTAAACAAAACAGTCGGATTGTCCGTTGACTCTGTCAATATTTTCATCCAGGGAGTCCGCGTGACAAGCGAATAGGTTGCAGTTGCAGTCAAAGGAGGAAGTAAGTGTGACGTTACAAAAGCTTGACGGCAGAACATTAGCCGAGATGATTTTACAGGGAGCGCATTATTTAAAGCAGAACTCGCAGATGATCGATGCGCTGAATGTATTCCCTGTACCTGACGGGGATACAGGAACAAATATGAATCTTTCCATGACCTCCGGAGCGGACGAGGTGAGAAACGTTTCCCAGGACCATGCAGGAGCAGTTTCCACTTCTCTGTCCAAAGGTCTTCTTATGGGTGCGCGTGGAAATTCAGGAGTAATTCTTTCCCAGGTCTTCCGCGGCTTTGCAAAAGCCATTGAGAATAAAGAGGTGTTAACGACCCGTGATTTCTCTGATGCCCTGCAGGGTGGTGTGAAAACGGCTTATAAAGCTGTGATGAAGCCTGTAGAAGGAACAATCTTAACTGTTGCCCGTGAAGCAGCGGAAGCATCTGTGGAAATAGCTGAAAAGGAAGAGGACTTTATTCCTTTCATGGAAGGTGTCGTAGAAGCAGCCAAAGCTTCCCTGAAGCGGACACCTGAACTTCTTCCGGTTCTAAAGGAAGTCGGTGTGGTCGACAGCGGCGGCCAGGGACTTGTAACGATCTATGAAGGATTTCTGGCCAACTTGAAAGGCGAGGAAATGCCGGATGTCGAAGAAATGGTTTCCATGAACGAAATGGTAAACGCCGAACACCATAAACTTGCTCAGGACTTCATGAATACCGAAGATATCCATTACGGCTATTGTACGGAGTTCATGGTGAAATTCGAAGAGGATAAGCTGGCTGAGAATCCTTATGATGAAGAAGCTTTCCGTAACCGACTGAGTGAATTTGGTGATTCCCTGCTTGTCGTGTCTGACGAAGAACTGGTCAAAGTTCACGTCCACGTTGAGTACCCGGGTGAAGCAATGACGCTTGGACAGAAGTATGGCAGCCTGATCAATATGAAGATTGAAAACATGAGGGAGCAGCATACGTCCCTCGTTGGTAATAAGAAAGCGAAAGCCGCGCCCGAGAAAAAAGCGCCATATGGTATTGTAACCGTCAGCATGGGCGAGGGAATGAAAAAACTTTTCGAAAGCCTCGGAGCCACCGTAATCATCCAGGGTGGTCAAACGATGAATCCTAGTACCCAGGACTTATCGGAGGCTATTAAAGAAGCGCATGCAGAACGTGTGTTCATTCTTCCGAATAACAAAAACATCGTGATGGCAGCAGAGCAGGCTGCAGAGATGGCGGAAGCGGAAGTGGCTGTCATCCCGACGAAGACCATTCCTCAAGGGATGAGTGCTATGCTTGGTTTCAATCCCGAAGCAGATCTCGATACGAACAAAGAAGAAATGATTAGTTTGATGTCAGAAGTGAAAACGGGACAGATCACCTATGCGGTCCGGGACACCCAGATTGACGGGCTTGATATTGAAAAGGGTCATTTTATGGGGATTTCCGACGGAAAGATTTCAGCGACCGATAAAGACGCCCTCATGACGGCGAAAACACTGCTGAACCAGATGATTGATGAGGATGAAGATGAAATCCTTACCATTCTTACCGGGGAAGGTGTGGACGATAAGGATGTGGCTGAACTGGAAGCCTATGTGGAAGAAACCTTTGAAGATTTAGAGGTGGAAATCCATCACGGTGGTCAGCCGATTTACAGTTATATCTTCTCTATTGAATAAAAAAGCACTGGTTCTGAATTGAGAACAGCGCTTTAAGGCTGTCGGGATTTTTCCCGGCAGCCTTATTTATTGGTCTATGGTCTGAATGAAGGAGGGAAGATGAAAGAAATTGTTTCACAAAGGATATTGATAAAACAATCGACAAATGCCGCCCTGCTGCTGTAGAACGTCTTCCTCTGAAAATGCCTTGACGGTTTGTCTTCTTGGCTTGTCGTTCTATAGGCTGAAAGCGTAGTTCTCTATTAGAACTGCGCTTTTTTTAGTCGGGTTTCCGTATGCGGGTGCCGGTGCCGTTGAATATATTTTCGCACCGAGAAGATAACGGCAGCGGCATATCCGGCAAGCAGCAGGCTGTAGATAACAATTATAATCTGTTCACTCCATGTGGCATAGGTAAGCAGTGTCCGGCTGTTCGTCAAAATGATAAATCCACCCGCTGCCACACCAAGCACGAGAGGGGGGAGTTTTTTTACAAGCCAGGCAGCGAGGGGGGCTGCTATGACACCACCGATCACAAAGGCGAGCACAAGCAGCCAGCTCAGCTCCTCCCACCCAAGGAAAAGCAGGAATCCGGCCGTAGCGGATAAAGTAACGATGAATTCGCTTGTATCTACGGTGCCAATGACTTTTCTGGGAAGGATTCCTTTACTGGATAAGAGAACAGGAGTATTTACCGGCCCCCAACCACCACCGCCCACGGCATCAAGAAAACCACCCAGGAAACCTAAAGGAAACAAGAAGCGCCGTCGAAATGGTCTTTTTTCAGTTTGCAAGGGCTTCACTCGATTCATCAACAAAAAGCGGATGACCACATAAATGCCAAGCCCTAGTAAAAAGATGGAAATGTACGGACGGATCAAATCACCTGGAATCCAGCTGAGCAGAGCAGCCCCGGCAAAGGCACTGATCCCTCCGGGGAGGGCAAGAGTCAAAACGAGCCGTTTATCCACGTTTCCGAATTTATAATGGGAAAACCCGGAAGCTGCCGTTGTAGCAATCTGGGACAAATGAATGGAGGCGGAGGCTACCGCCGGAGCCATTCCGTAGGCGAGGAGGATGGTGGAGGAACTTAAACCAAACCCCATTCCGAGGGCTCCATCCATCAATTGAGCAAAGAATCCAACCAGTGAAAATATAAGTAATTTCTTCATCGTACCTCTCCTTTTGATTAAACACATAAGATTACTTGGTTTTAACCATGAAGAGGCACAAAAAAACCTCTTCATCCAGAAGAGGTCAAGCTTCCTCTCCTTATCTTTCAGACCACCGTCTGCTGGAATGAGCACCTTTTCCTATGCGAGGTTGCTGCGGGATCATCAGACCAGTTTCCTCCCCCGGCTCTTTATAAGGATATATGTAGCCCGCTCCGAAAGCGGAATTCCTAAGTACATGAATAATATATTCAAAGCTAAAACATGGATGACTATTTGTCAATGGTTTACATTAAAATAAACAGAAAACTAGTAATATTTTAAATACATGTTGACATATCATTAAATCGGGTCTAATATTTGAATCAAATCTTTTGAACAATATCTGGAAACATTTTTCTTATCGAGAGAGGTGGAGGGACTGGCCCTTGGAAGCCTCGGCAACGGATCTGTCTTCATGAACAGAAACTGTGCCAATTCCAGCAGGTGATCAACACTTGGAAGGATAAGAAGAACGGTTGAATCATGTATGATGACTCTCCTTTCTTCTTACTATCAGAAGAAAGGTTTTTTTGTTGAAGATAAGAAAGGAGGAGCTTATGAATACGAGTGCACCGACATATGAAACATTCACCAGCGATCCTTTACACCATATGGACATTGATAATGGACACAAAGGGGCAGAGAGTGTGATTCGATGGGCTTACGGGCAATATGGAAAACAGCTCGTTTATGCGTGCAGCTTCGGTGCTGAAGCTATCGTACTGCTTGATTTCATTGCAAAGGCACAACCTGATGCCGACGTCGTTTTTCTGGACACCGGACTTCACTTCCAGGAAACCTATGATTTAATTGAAAAAGTGAAAAAGAGATATCCGGAGTTGAACATCCATATGAAAAAGCCGGAGTTGACGGTGGAAGAACAGGCAGAGGAATATGGTCCGGCTCTTTGGAAAAGGAACCCCGACCAATGCTGTGCCATCAGAAAAATCAAACCGCTGGAAGAAGCCCTGACAGGAGCAGCGGCCTGGATGTCAGGATTAAGAAGGGAACAATCTGCAAGCCGGAGTCATACGAATTTCGTAAACAAGGACGAACGCTTCCGGTCCATCAAGGTATGCCCCTTAATTCACTGGACATGGGAAGACGTCTGGTCATATATCCGACTAAATAGCTTGGATTACAATGAATTGCACGACCAGAGTTATCCAAGTGTCGGATGCATCCCCTGCACAGCGAAAGCGCTGGATGACGGCCGCTCAGGAAGATGGCAGGGATTCAATAAAACGGAGTGTGGACTCCACACGGCCGGAGATACGAAACAATAAAGGAGAGATAATCTATGTCCATTATTCAACCGCATGGCGGGCAGTTAATCAATCGTTTTACAGCACAGCCTGAAACACTTCCGGAACAAAGGATCGAACTTGATGCGATGGCGTTGAGTGATATCGATTTAATCGCTAATGGGGCGTACAGTCCACTTCAAGGGTTTTTAACAAAGGATGATTATGAGCACGTCGTTGAAAACCTTCGTTTGCAAGACGGCACTCCCTGGAGTCTTCCGATCACACTGCCTGTATCTGAAGAGCAGGCCCGTTCGTTACAAGGTCAAGCGGCACTTGTCAAAGATGGGACGATCTACGGTGTGATTGAAATCGAAGATATTTACAAGCCGGATAAACAGAAAGAAGCTGCAAAGGTTTACTTAACGACAGAAGACGCTCATCCAGGGGTCAGTAAACTTTACAAGCGCCCGGATTTTTATGTGGGTGGCAGAATTGAAGTATTCCATCGTCCGGAGCGGGAGCATTCAGACCATTACTACCTTGATCCCGAAGAGAC
Organism: Halobacillus sp. Cin3; assembly: GCF_947311855.1. NCBI lineage: Bacteria > Bacillati > Bacillota > Bacilli > Caryophanales > Bacillaceae > Halobacillus > Halobacillus sp. Cin3. The sequence goes on from NZ_CAMZMV010000001.1 coordinate 575,088, forward strand.
AAGAGAACGATTCCAACAGGCCGGATGGGAAAAGGTTGTCGGTTTCCAAACGCGTAATCCTGTTCACCGTGCTCATGAATATATCCAAAAAGCGGCCCTGGAAAGTGTAGATGGACTATTTCTGAATCCGCTCGTAGGAGAAACGAAAAGCGATGATATCCCGAGTGATGTGCGCATGAGAAGCTATGAAGTACTCTTGGATGAATATTATCCAGAAAACCGGGTGACCCTGGCTGTCTTTAATGCGGCTATGCGCTATGCAGGCCCGCGGGAAGCCATCTTCCATGCGATTGTCCGGAAGAATTTCGGCTGCTCCCATTTCATAGTCGGGAGGGATCATGCAGGTGTCGGCGATTATTATGGTACATATGACGCCCAAAAAATCTTCAGTCACTTTGAAGAAGGGGAGCTGGAAATAACCCCCGTCTTTTTTGAACACAGTTTTTACTGCAAAGCCTGTGAAGCAATGGCTTCTCATAAAACCTGCCCTCACAGCAAGGAGCATCACGTAATTTTATCAGGGACAAAAGTGCGCGAGCTGCTTCGCAGCGGGCAGAAACCACCGAAAACGTTCAGCCGCCCAGAGGTTGTGGAAGTGCTGATTGAAGGCCTTAAACAACAGACAGCGGATGTAAAGGGGTGAATGGAATGGCGACGAATTTGACATGGCATGAAGCTGCCGTACAAAAAAAAGATTACCGCAGTAAAAACGGTCATTTCAGTGGTGTGCTCTGGTTCACCGGCCTCTCAGGGGCTGGTAAATCCAGCATTGCAAACCATTTGAACCGCCTGCTTTTTGAGCACGGCATCCAAACCTACCTGCTTGACGGGGATAACGTCCGTCATGGGTTGAATCAAGATCTTGGTTTTTCTGAAGCCGACCGTACAGAAAACATCCGCCGGATTGGTGAGGTATCCAAGTTGTTTACAGACAATGGGTCCATCGTTTTGACGGCTTTTATTTCTCCATACAGGCAGGACCGTGACCGGGTCCGCTCCCTTTTGGAAGAGGATGAGTTTATGGAAGTCTTCGTCGATTGTCCTGTAGAGGAATGTGAAAACAGGGATCCAAAAGGATTGTACAAAAAAGCGAGAGCTGGTGAAATCTCGGGATTCACAGGCGTGGATGCGCCTTATGAGGCACCGGTCAATCCGGAATGTATCGTGCAGTCCGGTCAACATTCCATCCAGGATTGTGCGGAACAGATTTTTCAACTTCTCATTGATAAAAAGTGGCTGAACGACAAGGAGGGATGAACGTGACCAAAGTATATATCGTAGGCGCAGGTCCTGGAGACATTGATTTGATTACTGTGAAAGGTCTTAAAGCTGTCCAGAAGGCTGATGTTGTCCTGTATGACAGACTGATCAACCAGGATCTGCTGGAGGAAACAAAAGAGGGAGCTGAGCTTGTTTTCTGCGGGAAAAGACCCGATCATCACGCACTTTCCCAATCAACCATCAATCACCTTCTTGTCAAATACGCCCTCCAAGGGAAAGTGGTCACACGCCTTAAAGGGGGCGATCCATTTGTGTTCGGCCGCGGCGGGGAAGAAGCAGAAGCTCTCGCGAAGAGATCGATTCCTTTTGAAATTGTTCCGGGAATTACGTCCGGTACAGCTGCACCTGCGTACGCCGGCATCCCTGTTACACACAGGGATTACAGCTCATCGGTCGCTTTCATATCCGGAGTCAGCAAACCAGGAACCGATGAAGAAGCGTACTGGGAGCGGGTCGTCAAAAGCATGGATACGCTGTGCATCTATATGGGTGTCAAAAGACTTCCGGAGATTTGTGATCGGCTGAAAAACTATGGACGATCTCCAGATACACCTATGGCCCTTATCCAGAACGGAACGATGAGCAGCCAGAAAATGGTAAAGGGTACGATCGATACGATTGTAGAAAAGAGCCGTTTTATCGAAAACCCTGCCATGATCGTTGTGGGGGAAGTGGTGGAACTGAGCAGCCACCTCCAATGGTTCGACCCGGCCGGTGAGGATGCCCGCGTATCTGCGGAAACGATCGTAGGGTAGGAAGAGGAGGGTGAGGATGGAAGCTGTCCTGTATGTAAGTCACGGAAGCAGAAGAAAAGCAGCCACCAGACAGGCAGAGGACTTTTTACACCGTACAGCCGGTGCACATGATCTGCCTTATGAAATTTGTTATTTGGAACTCGCTGAACCCGATATATCAGAAGGGGTGCGGCGCCTTGTGGAAAGGGGAGCATCCAACATCGTTGTACAGCCGGTTCTGCTTTTGAGTGCCGGTCATTATTACAAAGATATTCCTGAAGAGATTGACCAAATCTCCGTCCTTTACCCCGACCTGACGTTTTCCTATGGAGAGCCTCTGGGGGTGCAGCCATCGATTATAAAAGCGCTCGCCGAACGTTTACATGGAACGGATATACCGGTTCAAAAGGGAACGAATATCCTCTTGGTCGGAAGAGGAAGCCGTCACCCGGATACACCAGAAGCTGTCGAAAAGATTGCGAAGCTGCTGAAGGAGGAAATCAACTACTCTCACGTGGAGGTATGTTACCTCGCGGCTCTTTCCCCGCGTTTTCCAGAGGCTTTCCACCGGTCGACGGTGTCTTATGAGCACACCATTGTGCTGCCGTACCTTTGGTTCACAGGTGTATTGATGGAAGAGATTGAAGCGGAAGTCGCAAAAGCTGTCCAACTCGGGTTTTCAGCGGCGGCTGCCCATCATCTGGAGGATCATCAGGCCATGGAGCATGCGCTTCAGCTGAGGGTGAACGAAGCGCTCAATAAACTTACCAGAATGGAGTGACCGGCCTGTGAAACCTTTATCCATCGATTTACACAAAAAGAAGGTCGTTATTGTCGGAGGTGGCAGAGTAGCAGAGAAGCGTTTGAGATCTCTCTTGTCAGAGGGCCCGGAAATGACGGTGATCAGTCCTGAATTGACCGAAGCCCTTCGGCAGTTATGGGAGCAGGGGGTATTTGAGTGGAAGCAGAAGACTTATTTCCAAGGTGACGCTTCCGGTGCTTTTCTGCTCATAACGGCTGCTGATCAGCCTGAGGTTAATGAACAGGCAGCAGCTGAGTCAGGAGACGTTCCGCTGCTCAACCGTGCGGACAATGGAGGCGGCAATGTTCATTTTCCTGCCCATATGAAGAGAGGAAGACTCTCTGTATCTATCACAACGAACGGGGCCAGCCCTAAATTGACAGCGGAGATCAAACAGAGGTTTGAAGAGCAGTTTCCCGAGGATTACGGGAGTTACGTGGATTTTTTGTTCGCGTTGAGGAATGAACTTCGCCATGCCGGCTTTTCATCTGACCGGAGGCGTTTTTATCTGGAGGAGGGATTGAAAGAAGCCTGTCAATCCAGGGTTAATCAACAGTCATTGTTGGAGGAAATACATAAGGAGAAGGAGGCGGATGACTGTGAAAGGACTGGCCGGTAAAAAGATAGGTGTGGCAGCCGATCGGAGAGCGGATGAAATTGCCAGGCTGATTCGTAATATGGATGGCCGCTCCGCCGGTTTTCCCATTCAGGGCTCTCATCAATACAATCAGGAAACGGCACGAAGAGATGTGCTTCATTTTCTGAAGAAGAGATTTGGCTACGTCCTGTTAACGACAGGTATAGGAGCAAGAACATTGGAAGATGCAGCTGCAGGCATTGGTCACCGCCGTTCATTTATAAAGAAATTATCTGATGAAACCCTGCTCATCCGTGGTCAGAAAACCGCAGACTGGTTGAAAGAACAAAACCTTGCTTATGAATGGATGGCTGAAGACGGGACGATGGCAAAGCTGTTGTCCTATATGGAGAAAGATACCGGAAAATCTGGAAAAAGTGTGTATTTACAAGCCTATAATCTGGATGATGCTGCCTTAAAAGACAGTTTGGAGGAAATGGGATACGATGTTTATTTATCAAAGCCCTACTCATTCCTGCCACCGGATCCCGTTATTTTAGGAAGGCTGCGCAGCGAAATTACAAAGGGAAACCTTGATGCGGTCGTTTTCACCAGTAAAACCCAGGTAAAACAGCTGTTTTCGAAAGAGCAGCAGCCGGTCATCGACGCCTTTAACCGAAGTGTTCTCGCTACAGCTGTCGGAAAGGTAACGGCAGCCGCTTTGGAAGAGCAGGGGATTTCCTATGTCCTGCAGCCTGAAAAAGCGAAAATGGGCGCTATGATTGTAGCGTTGGAGCGTTATTACCGGGAGGGCGCGCACACGGCCGCTCATTTTTGACTATGGAGGTGACAGAATTGTCGTTACAAGTAATCAACAGTCCGTTTAATAAAGAGCAGACGGATTTACTGAACCAGCTGCTTCCAACATTGAATGAGCAGCAGAAAATCTGGCTCAGCGGCTATCTGGCCGCAGGGGCAGACAGTGGAAGTGGAGCAATACAGGAAACAGAAGCAGGAGCGCCGGCGGTGGAAACAAGACACGTCACCCTTTTATATGGATCACACACTGGGAACTGCCAGGCGCTTGCGGAAGAGTTTTCAGGCAGGTTGAAGGAAAACGGCCTGCAGGTTTCTGTCGAAGATATGGACCGATACAAACCGAAGTCCTTAAAAAAGGAAGAAGATCTATTGATCATTACCAGTACCCATGGAGACGGCGACCCTCCGGATAATGCGCTTTCCTTTTATGAATTTCTTTACAGCAAGCGTGCACCAAAACTGGATGACGTCCGCTACAGCGTGCTTGCCCTTGGGGACAGCTCGTACGAATTTTATTGTCAGACAGGTAAAGACTTTGATAAACGTTTGGAAGAGCTTGGAGCAGAACGGATCGTAGAACGTGTGGATTGTGACCTCGATTATGAAGATGAGGCGGAAGACTGGATCAATAAAATCATCAATTCTCTGGAAACAGCTGAAGAAGGTAAAAAGGTGCAGGCCGCTCTCAATCCGCCATCAGCCGGACCAGTGTATACGAAGAAAAATCCGTTTCCGGCGGAAGTGCTGGAAAATATCAACTTGAACGGCCGCGGTTCCAATAAAGAGACACGCCATCTAGAACTGGATCTGGAAGACTCCAACCTGGAATATGAGCCTGGGGACAGTCTTGGGATCTACCCGCTTAATGATGAGAAGCTGGTCGATCAATTAATTACTCTGATGCAGTGGGATCCTGAGCTTTCGGTTACCCTTAATAAAGACGGAGAGGTCCGTGCATTACGGGAAGCCCTGCTGTCCCACTTCGAGATCACTGTGCTTACTAAACCGCTGCTCGAAAAGCTGGGAGCCTTCACCAGTAATGAAAAACTGCAGGAAATCCTTGCATCCAAAGAGGCGCTTCAAACGTATATGGACGGTCGAGATCTTCTTGATGTTCTCACAGACTTTGGTCCATGGAACCTTGGAGCAGAAGAATTGGTGCAGCAACTTCGCAAAATCCCGCCTCGTCTGTACTCTATAGCGAGCAGCAGGAAAGCGAACCCGGACGAAGTTCACTTGACTATCGGCACTGTGCGGTATGAGAGTCACGGAAGGAACCGGCTTGGTGTTTGTTCAGGCCAGTGTGCAGAGCGGATGGAGCCTGGTGGAAACGTAGATGTATTTGTCCAGAAAAACTCCAATTTCAAGCTGCCGGAAGATGACTCTGCTCCTGTCGTTATGATCGGTGCTGGAACTGGAATCGCCCCATACCGTGCGTTCCTTGAAGAGAGAGAGGAGCTTGGATCTGAAGGAAATGCCTGGCTGTTCTTTGGAGAACAGCATTTCACGACGGATTTCCTTTACCAAACGGAATGGCAGCGCTGGCTCAAGGACGGCGTTTTATCCAGGATGGATGTCGCCTTTTCAAGGGATAACGAAGAAAAAGTCTATGTACAACACCGAATGATAGAGCGTAGCAGGGAGCTTTTTGAATGGATGGAAGCAGGGGCTCATCTCTATGTATGTGGGGATGAAAAGCATATGGCCAAAGATGTCCATCAGGCCCTCGTATCCATCGTTCAGAAAGAATCCGGAAGGACCGAGGAAGAAGCAGAAAGCTATGTGGCAGAACTTAGACAGCAGAAGCGCTACCAGAGAGACGTGTATTAACTATTATTGATATGGAAGCAACGGAAAGGAGAGGTCGAACCATGACAAAATCCGAACAACCCTCTCATCAGACACAGGGCCCTCCGGATGTAATGGAAAAAATCAAGGAGGACAGCCGTCTCCTGCGCGGGTCCCTTGTAGAGAGTTTTCAAGATCCTATTACAGCCAGCATCCCGGATGATCAAACAAAGCTATTGAAGTTTCATGGAAGCTATATGCAGGATGATCGTGATATCCGGAATGAACGAAAAAAGCAGAAGCTTGAACCTGCCTATCAATTTATGGTGCGTGTCAGGCTTCCGGGCGGTGTAGCCACCCCCGAACAATGGCTGACAATGGATGAGCTTTCGGACCAACATGGAAATGGAACATTGAAATTGACGACTAGGCAGACCTTTCAAATGCATGGCATATTGAAATGGAACATGAAAAAAAGCATCCAACGCATGGATCAAGCACTCATGGATTCCATTGCTGCCTGCGGAGATGTGAACCGGAATGTCATGTGTAATGTATACCCGGACCAGTCCAATGTTCATAAGGAAGTGTATGAGTGGTCGAAGAAAGTTAGTGAGCATCTTCTGCCTAGAACGAGGGCTTACCATGAGATCTGGCTGGACGAAGAGAAAGTGGCGGACGGCAGGGAAGAAGAACCGATATATGGTCCTGTATATCTCCCCCGGAAATTCAAAATCGGGGTGGCCGTGCCTCCTTCCAACGATGTAGATGTCTTTTCACAGGATCTGGGCTTCATAGCTGTTGTGGAAGATGATCAACTCGCCGGCTTCAATATTGCCGTCGGTGGGGGAATGGGGATGACCCATGGAGATGAGAATACGTATCCGCAGCTATCACGTGTTATCGGCTTCTGTCCAGCGGATAAAATTGTAGAAACGGCTGAAAAAGTAGTCACGATCCAGCGTGATTATGGGAACCGGTCCAATCGAAAAAACGCCCGGTTTAAATATACGGTTGACCGTCTGGGGTTGGATTGGATCCGTGAAGAACTTGAAAACCGACTCGGCTGGGAACTTGAAGAAGCCAGAGAATACCACTTCGACCATAATGGAGACCGCTATGGCTGGATTAAAGCCGCGGACGGCACCTGGCATCACACCTTTTTTATCCAAAACGGCCGGATTAAAGATGAAAAAGAATACCAGTTAAAGGCCGGACTAAGAAAAATTGCCGGTATACACGATGGCGACTTCAGGTTAACTCCGAACCAGAACGTGAGCATAGCAGGTGTGACAGATGCAAAAAAAGATGAGATATCAGCGGTCATCGATGAGTACGGACTGACCGATGGCAGGCAGAATTCAGCGCTGAGGAGAAATTCCATGGCGTGTGTCGCTCTTCCGACCTGTGGACTTGCGATGGCAGAGTCTGAGAGATACCTCCCGTCCCTCGTGGATAAACTGGAAGATATTCTAGATGAATACGGGCTCTCAGATGAAGAAATCATTATCCGGATGTCGGGCTGCCCCAACGGATGCTCCCGACCGGCTCTTGGTGAAATTGGATTCATTGGCAAAGCACCGGGGAAATACAACATGTATTTAGGGGCTGGATTTGCAGGAGATCGATTGAATAAAATCTATAAAGAAAACATCGGTGAAGAAGAAATTCTTCTCGAGTTAAGACAAATGTTTAAGGAATTTGCGCTTACCCGTTCAGAAGGTGAAAAGTTCGGGGATTTCGTCATTCGAGCCGGTTATGTGACGGCCGTTTCGTCAGGCACAGAGTTCCACACCTCCTAAACAGGTGTCACCTGCCGGCTGTCTCTGCATATCTTGTAGGGGAAACGACAGGCAGAGAGGTGTAGCAGCATGGATGATAAAAAGAGTCAGCTCCCCGGTTTTTTTGAGCATACGTTTCTGGATCTGGTTCGGGCCGTGGACTCGTTTTTTGATCAGTCCCTACAAGCGGTGGAACCATTATTCCAAGGAAGTTCATTTTCAGTTGACATCTATGAATCCAACGGAGAAATTGTAGTGGAGGCCGTTCTCCCGGATGTGCAGGAGAATCAAATCCGTATCGACCGTTCCGGCCGGCAGCTCCGCATTCTTATTGAACAACAGCAGATGCGCGAAGTGAACGATGAAGTTCGTGATTATTACAGACGAACGCATTTTTTGAAGAGTAGAGAACAAACCGTGGAACTGCCATTTGAAGCGGATACGAACAGCAGCCGGGCTGCTTTTCATAACGGTGTCTTAAAGGTTGTCTTTCAAAAGCGGGGGCCGCTGGAGTCCATTCCAATTGAAGACTGAAAGGGGAGGGAAGTGTCACCGCTTCTCTTCCCTTTTTTTATGACATATATATGAAGGGGAAGGGGGAAGGCTGTGTATCGATATTGGATTCCCTGCTGCTGGAGACCGGTCACTCCGATGTACCCAAGACCTGCACCTTCATATCCGGAGGTGGAGGCATCATTGTTCAGAGAATCCGCTATGACGATGGAGGACCTGATCAGAGAAGCAGAAGGACTGGTTGGAAAAATTCACAACGATGAGTCTTACGCCGAGCAGATCATGATGGCTGCCCAGCAATCCGATGATAAGAAAGTGGAGGGCCTGCTTGGTGAGTATATATCAAGTGCTTTTCAGACCACCTATAACCCTGACCGTTTGAAGATCACCCTTGGATCGTCCGGGAGTAGGGTGGACTGCTGCCGGCTTACGCTTATACTCCGCTGGAGATAAAAAAGCTTGAAGAGAACGAAACCTCGTTCTCTTCAAGCTTTTTTTAACTAAATGAATCATTAATGTCCAAGCGAGCGTACGATAAATTCAACGAGAAAGATCATGGCGATGAATACGACAGGGGTGGACAATTCCCGATGCCTGCCAAGGGCAAGCTTTACAATCGGGTAGGCAATAAAGCCGAAGGCCATTCCGTCAGCGATGGAATACGTGAAAGGAATCATCACGATAATTAAAAACGCCGGCATGGATTCAGAAAGCTGATCAAATGGAATTTCCTTGATGTTCTGAACCATAAGGGCTCCAACGATGATCAGGATCGGAGCGATAGCTGAAGATGGAACCATGGAAATCCATGGTATCAAAAACAGTGTGGCACCGAATAGAACGGCCATGGTCAGCGCCGATTTCCCTGACTTTCCTCCGGATGCAATGACAGCAGCACTCTCTGCGGAAGAAACCGTCGGAGATGTACCAAGGAATCCGGTGGATAAGGCGGAAAATGCCGTTGCCTGATAGGACCGTTTGAATTTGTCCTCCTGATTGAGCATGGAAAGCTGGCCGTGGATCAGCCCCATATTCTCGAAGATGAGAACGATCGCCAGCGGGAAAACCGCCATCCAGAAACCGAACCCGAAGATTCCGGAAAAGTCCGGCAGCATCAGAAAGCTCTGCTCCTGAATATCGATGCTTTTTCCACTTTCCCCGAGCAGACCCGTGAAGTGAGCCAGAACGGTCCCGGCAATCATCGTTACTAAGAAGTTGCCGGGGACGTTTCTTGAAAATAGAAAAATCCCGATAAATAAGGTGATGACACTGGTAATCACCATGGCAGATGACGGGTTGCCGAGCGTGATCAGGGAATGTTCCCCCTTGACAACGAGACCTCCCTTTTCAAGTCCGATCAGCGTCAGGAAAAGCCCGAGCCCGACGGTGATAGCATGCTTCAAAGAAGCGGGAATGGCATGTTTCAGCCAGTCACCGAGCTTTGTGAAAGCAGTGATCAGAAAAATGATGGAAGCCATCGTCACGACAGCGAGTCCTTCCTGAAAGGACATACCGGTTCCTTCGACAATCGAGTAGGCGAACAACGCATTGACACCCATCCCCGGGATGAGAACCATCGGTGCATTCGCATAAAAAGCCATGATCAAGCAGCCTAACGCGCTGGCGAGAATGGTAGCGACCATACCGCTCTCAAGCGGCAGTCCCGCACTCTCCAGAATCTGACTGTTGACGGCTACGATATATACCGTTGTGAAATAACCGATCAAACCTGCCAGTCCTTCTTTTTTCCAGCCCGCCTGTTGATGTTGCTGATTGAGCATTTCAATCCCTCATATGAAATTATCCCTCTCCCGCCCGGTTACCGAGTAACCCACAATCTACTATTCTACTCTCTCATAAGGAAACAATCAACCAGTCAAAATATGGAGGACACGAAAAGGAAGGAAGTATAAAGTGGAATGTGATAAGATGATAGAGGAATGTTAGAATGTAGTAAGCGTTTTCAACACTTACCTGTTCAGGTTTATATAGAAAGGAAAGGGATCTTAATGAAGTTTAGATCTGTGTTTGACATCATCGGACCTGTTATGATCGGGCCTTCCAGCTCGCATACTGCAGGAGCGGCCCGCATCGGGAGGGCTGCCCGCCATTTATTCGGAAGGGAGCCGAAGTATGCGCATATCCACCTCTACGGGTCATTCGCTAAAACCTACAAGGGGCATGGAACGGATGTAGCTATTATTGGTGGTCTCCTGGACTATGAAACCTATGATGAAAGGATAAGCACTTCCCTTGAAACAGCCAGAGCTTCGGGCATGAAAATCCGTTTTCACGAAGAGGATGCCCATACAGATCATCCAAACACCGCCCGTGTTAAGATCGGCGATGAAGACGGGGAACTGGAGCTTGTCGGCATATCCATTGGAGGAGGCAAAGCTGAAATTACGGAATTGAATGGCTTTGAACTCCGGTTATCGGGGAGCCACCCGGCTATCCTCCTTATTCATAATGACCGTTACGGGGCTATTGCATCAGCGACAGCGGTCCTTGCAAAAAATGAAATCAATATCGGCCGGATGGAAGTATCCAGAAAAGCCCAGGGTGAGCAGGCTTTGATGGTCATTGAGGTTGACCAGAATATTGATGATTCCATACTTAATGAATTGGAACGCGCAGACCACATTACTCAAGTGGCTAAAATCTCAGACTAGACATACAAAAGGAGTGTTCGCATGTTTCGCAATGTAGCAGAACTGATAGAGCTTGCTGAAAGTGAGCAGATACAAATTTCTGAAGTAATGATTCGTCAGGAAATGGAAGTGAAGCAGCTTTCCAGGGAAGAGGTCTTTGCCCATATGGAAAGGAATCTCGACGTCATGGAAAAAGCGGTGGAAGATGGCTTGAAAGGTGTGAAGTCTCACAGCGGACTTACCGGCGGGGATGCCGTACTCATACAGGATTACATGAAAAATCATACGCCTTTGTCCGGCCAGCTGCTGATGGACGCTGTCAGTAAGGCAGTGGCCACGAACGAAGTGAATGCGGCTATGGGCACCATCTGCGCCACGCCGACAGCCGGTAGTGCGGGGTGTGTGCCGGGTACTTTATTTGCCGTTAAAAACCAGCTGAACCCCACACGGGAGCAGATGGTCCGGTATTTGTTCACATCCGGGGCCTTCGGTTTCGTCGTAGCAAATAATGCATCGATATCAGGGGCTGCAGGTGGATGTCAGGCAGAAGTCGGATCTGCTGCTGGAATGGCTGCCGCGGCTATTGTGGAAATGGCAGGAGGTACGCCTTCCCAGTCTGCCGAAGCCATGGCGATTACTTTGAAAAATATGCTTGGATTAATCTGTGATCCTGTTGCCGGGCTTGTCGAAGTCCCGTGCGTGAAACGAAATGCCATGGGGGCCTCCAACGCTGTCGTGGCGGCAGATATGGCCCTTGCCGGTGTGAAGAGCAGAATTCCATGTGATGAAGTCATCGATGCCATGTATAAAGTAGGACAGCGGATGCCGTCAGCTTTCAGGGAAACTGCCCAGGGTGGACTGGCTGCGACACCGACCGGACGCGAACTCGAAGCAAAAGTGTACGGAATATCTTTAAAGAAAGAGTGAATGATGTGCTGCAGCAACCCATTAGTGAAATCAAAGGAGTTGGAGAAAAACTGCAGTCCCATTTAAATGAACTGGGACTGTTTACAGTGGAGGATCTTTTGTTTTATTTTCCACATCGTTATGATTCCTATGAAGTGAAGCCGTTGACGGAGCTGGATCATAATGAAAAAGCGACCATTGAAGGGGAGATTGTCTCCGAACCTGTCGTCAGCTATTACGGGCGGAAGAAATCAAGGCTGACCTTTACCCTGCAGGTGGAGCATTTTGCTGTGAAGGCAGTCATGTTCAACCGGGCCTTTGCGAAAAAGCAGCTGCAGCAGGGGGACACCGTTACAGTAACAGGAAAATGGGATCAGCAGCGTCTTCAAGTGACGGTTAGTCAATTCAAAAAAGGGGAGTCGAAAAGTCAGGCTCCCATCCAGCCTGTGTACACATTAAAGGAAGGGGTGAACATGAACACTCTCCGGAAAGTGATGACGGCTGCCTTCGGGGAGTATGGAGGATCGGTTAAGGAAATCCTTCCTGAGGATCTTGCTCTTGCTTATAAACTCCCGCCCCGCCGGGAAGCCCTGCAGCAGATGCATTATCCAGAAAACCGGGTGATGCTCAAACATGCCAAGCGCCGGTTCGTATATGAGGAGTTTTTAATTTTCCAGCTGAAAATGCAGCTGCTGCGTAAGCATAACCGTGAATCGACACAGGGCATTGTTCAAAGGTATGATAATCAGAAGCTGACCGGTTTTGTCCAGTCCCTGCCCTTTGAACTGACTGGGGCACAGAAGCGTTCGCTTGCGGAAATTTTGAAGGATATGAAACGTCCCCACCGTATGAACCGCCTTCTTCAGGGGGACGTAGGCTCAGGGAAAACCGCCGTTGCGGCGATTGCTCTCTATGCTTCCATCACCGCTGGCTACCAGGGGGCATTGATGGTTCCGACGGAAATTCTGGCGGAACAGCATTATCAGTCCTTGTCGGCCATGTTTGAAGGGCGGGCAAGAGTGGAGCTTCTGACAGGTTCTATTAAAGGGAAGAAACGCCAGGAAATCCTCGAAGCAGTCAAAGCGGAGGAGATTGATATTCTTGTAGGAACACATGCGCTCATTCAAGATGAAGTCCTATTCAGTCATCTCGGCTTTGTCATTGTAGATGAACAGCACCGCTTCGGTGTAGAACAGCGGCGTACCTTGAGGGACAAAGGTCTTTCTCCCGACGTATTGTTCATGACGGCCACACCTATCCCGCGGACGCTGGCCATTACGGCTTTTGGTGATATGGATGTCAGTGTCATTGATGAAATGCCGGCGGGGCGTAAGCCTGTAGAGACGTACTGGGTGAAAGGGGAAATGACCGACCGGGTCTTGAATTTCATCAAGAAGGAAATCGATCAGGGACACCAGGCTTACGTCATCTGCCCGCTTATTGAAGAATCTGATCAGCTGGATATTCAGAATGCCATTGATCTGTATCATCAGCTCAGCAGCGTTTTTGAGCCGGACATTTCTGTCGGGCTGATGCATGGACGACTTCATAATGATGAAAAAGAAGAAGTGATGAAGGAATTCGCTGATAATCATCTGAATATCCTGGTCTCCACTACGGTGGTTGAAGTGGGTGTGAACGTTCCCAATGCGACGATGATGGTGATCTATGATGCGCAGCGCTTCGGCCTTTCCCAGCTGCACCAGCTGCGGGGCAGGGTCGGACGTGGATCGGACCAGAGCTATTGTATTCTTCTTGCTGACCCGAAAGGGGATGTCGGTAAAGAACGCATGCGGATCATGACGGAGACGAACGATGGCTTCGAATTATCTGAGCAGGACTTGAAACTCCGGGGGCCGGGGGACTTCTTTGGAAAAAAACAGAGCGGATTACCTGAATTTAAAGTCGGGGATATGGTACACGATTACCGCGCGCTTGAAACAGCAAGAAAAGATGCAGCCGAAATGATTGAAGAAGACGTCCTGGATCAACATGAATCCTACAGTTCGTTGAAGGAAGTCGTCTATAAGGATAAGCAGATCATGGAAAATGTTCTGGATTGAGTGGAAAAGTACACGTCCTGACAAAAGGGCGTGTTTTTTCATTTCCTCTTTTCGCATGCATCCGTATTTTTTTAATGAATGGGTTTTCAATCCTTGCGTTATGGTTTCCGGTATTATATATTACTATTAGTACCTAGTCATAAAACGAGACTTATGGCTGGATGAACGGTGGTATTTGTGTGAAGAAAACCAAGAGAGTACGTCAGGAAGAACTGAAGACACGTATTGAGCAAATGCCTTTCACAACGGATGAAGAACTCGCTAAATCCTTTGGTGTCAGCATACAGACGATCCGTCTCGACAGGATGGAGCTCGGAATTCCCGAGCTGCGGGAGCGCATAAAATCGGTGGCCACACAGGAATGGAATGAGACGGTGAAAGCTCTGCCGGTTGAAGAAATCATTGGAGAGGTCGTTGATTTAGAGCTTGATGACCGTGCCATTTCCATATTGGATATCCGTCCGGAACACGTCTTTTCAAGAAATCATATCGCTCGGGGGCACCATCTGTTTGCCCAGGCCAATTCACTAGCTGTCGCTTTGATCAATGATGAACTGGCTTTGACAGCCCGGTCGACGATTCATTTTTCCAGACCGGTCAAACTGGGTGAACGCGTGGTAGCGAAGGCGACGGCCAAAGGTGAAGATGATAAAGGACGAACGATCGTAAGCGTCCACAGTTTTGTTGGAAACGAGGAAGTGTTTGCCGGTACATTTGAAATGTACCGCTCGAATCAGTAAAGGAGTCGAATGTTCATGAAGTTAGCCATTGATGCAATGGGCGGGGACAACGCCCCTGAAGCCATTGTGAAAGGAGCTGTCAAGGCAGCTGAAACGATTGATGGTTTGTCCATCACACTTGTAGGAGACGAATCACAAATCCGTCCGTTTTTGAAAGAGCAGCCGAATATAACGGTCTTACATACAACAGAAATGATTACTTCGGAAGACGAACCCGTAAGGGCTGTACGCAGAAAGAAAAAAGCTTCCATGGTCATGGCTGCGACGGAAGTGAAAGAGGGGCGTGCGGATGGGTGCATCTCTGCCGGTAATACAGGCGCTCTTATGAGTGCAGGTCTTTTCATCGTCGGCCGCATGCCCGGTGTGGAACGGCCGGCTTTGAGTCCTACCCTCCCCACGATGGATGGAAAAGGCTTTTTAATGCTTGATGTTGGAGCGAACGTCGATGCCAAACCGGCCCACCTGCTGCAGTATGCCGTCATCGGTTCGATTTACTCAGAAAACGTCCGGAAAATCAACAACCCAAGAGTGGGGCTGTTAAATGTCGGAACGGAAGATGGAAAAGGAAGCGACCTTACGAAGCAGGCGTTTCAGCTCATGAAGGAAGCGCCGATTAACTTTGTTGGGAATGTGGAATCCCGCGATCTCCTTAATGGGGTCGCTGATGTCGTCGTAACAGACGGATTCACAGGAAACGTCGCTTTGAAAACAATAGAAGGAACGGCTCTTACGATGTTTTCCATGATGAAGGAGACATTTATGAGCAGCTGGAAAACGAAAATTGCTGCCGGACTCGTGAAAGATGAGCTCCGCGGCCTGAAAAACCAGCTGGACTATAGTGAATACGGGGGAGCCGGTTTGTTCGGCCTTGCCTCACCGGTTATTAAAGCCCACGGCTCCTCAAATGAGCGTGCTGTGCTGAATGCGATCCGCCAGGCATGTGAAATGGTTGAACTGAATGTAACAGAAACCATCTCCAGTACGCTGGACCGGATGAAGGAAAAGGAGGAATCAGAATGAAAAAGATTGCAGTCGTTTTTCCGGGCCAAGGCTCCCAGGAAGTCGGAATGGGACGGGCGATGTATGAAGCCTATCCTTCTGTGAAAGAATTGTTTGATAGAGCTGACGAAAGTCTCGGGTATTCCCTTACTTCCCTGATGTTTGAAGGCCCGGTCGAAGAACTCACGAAAACGGAAAATGCCCAGCCTGCTCTGCTGTTAAACAGTATTGCCATCCAGCAGGTGCTGACTGAAGAAGGAATCACACCAGATATGACGGCGGGACACAGTCTTGGTGAATATAGTGCTTTGACTGCTGCCGGGGCTCTGGACCCGCTTGAAGCGGTTCAGCTTGTCCATATCCGCGGAAAACTCATGGAGGAAGCGTACCCGACCGGGAAAGGTACGATGGCCGCTGTACTTGGACTTTCCCAGGAGGAAATCGAGGATGTCCTGACAGGGTTCGACGGAGAAAAAGCCGTTGATCTCGCTAATATTAACTGTCCGGGGCAGATCGTCATCTCTGGTACAAAAGAAGGCGTGGAGGAAGCGAGTGGACAATTGAAGGAAAAAGGCGCAAAACGTGTTCTGCCTTTGAACGTGAGCGGTCCTTTCCACTCCCGACTTATGGAACCCGCGAGTGAAGAATTCGCCGGTCATCTGGACGCCCGTACCATCAGGGATGCTTCCATTCCAGTATACGCCAACGTATCAGCGGAAGCTGTCACGGAGGCAGAAACGATTGAACGTCTGCTTGTTGAGCAGCTTTATTCTCCCGTGCGTTTTCAACAAATTCTTGAGGCATTTGTCGAAGAAGAAGTCGATGCCATCGTAGAAGTAGGGCAGGGGAAAGTTCTCAGCGGCCTTGTGAGAAAAGTCCAGCGCCGGATGAAGTCATTCAGTGTTCAGGATCCAGATTCATTAAAGGATTTTGTAAAGTGGTATAAGGAGGAAGCCTGATGTTGAACGAACAAGTAGCTCTCGTTACAGGAGCATCACGTGGCATAGGCCGTGCCATCGCTTTAGAACTTGCGCGACAAGGAGCTAAAGTGGCGGTCAATTATGCAGGAAGTGAAGATAAGGCGGAAGCGGTCGTGCAGGAAATCATTGCCGGCGGTGGTTCAGCTATGAAGATCCAGGCCGATGTAGCCAGCGAAGAAGATGTGAAGCAGATGGTGAAAGCGGTCGTCGATGAGTTCGGACGCCTGGACATTCTAGTCAATAATGCCGGAATCACCAAGGATAACCTTCTCATGCGTATGAAGGAAGAGGAATTTGATTCTGTTATCAATACGAATCTGAAGGGTGTTTTCCTCTGCACGAAAGGGGTTACCCGTCAGATGATGAAACAGAAGTACGGCCGGATTATTAATGTAGCCTCCATCGTCGGCGTTTCCGGGAACCCCGGACAGGCGAACTATGTGGCTGCGAAGGCAGGCGTCATCGGGATGACGAAATCCAATGCCAAGGAATTGGCGGCCCGTAATATTCAGGTGAACGCTGTAGCTCCCGGTTATATCACAACCGATATGACGGATGCTCTAACAGAAGAACAGCGTGAGCAGATGCTTGCCCTTATTCCATTGAAACGTCTGGGAGAAGGGGAGGATGTGGCGAGAGTGGTCCGTTTCCTGGCCTCAGAAGACGCCGCTTATATGACCGGACAGACGCTTCATGTGGATGGCGGAATGGTCATGTAAAAACCACTATGGTTTTTCTCTGCAAAATTTACTATAATGACTGAAGGGAGGTGAGGTTCCAATGGCAGAAACATTTGATCGCGTAAAACAGATCATCGTCGACCGTCTAGATGTTGACGAATCCAAAGTAGTTATGGAAGCTTCCTTCAAAGAAGATCTTGAAGCAGACTCTCTTGACGTAGTAGAGCTTGTAATGGAGCTTGAAGACGAGTTTGATATGGAAATTTCTGATGAAGAAGCTGAAAAAATCAATACAGTTGGCGACGCTGTGAATTACATAAGCAGCCAGTCATAAAAAGGTCAGCTGTCCGTTGTTCAACGGGCAGCCTTTCCTGTATTCAGAAACTTTTAGTAAAGGACAAGGTGATTTATGGGTGATTTCTCCAGTTTCCAGAAGCAGATAAATCAATCATTTCAGAACATTTCGTTGCTGGAGCAGGCTTTCACGCATTCATCTTATGTGAATGAGCATCGTAAAACCGACCGGGAGGACAACGAGCGTCTTGAATTTCTCGGGGATGCTGTTTTGGAGCTTGGTGTTTCCCAGTATCTATACCGGGAGTTTCCGGATATGGCCGAAGGGGAGCTGACGAAGTTCAGAGCCTCGATCGTCTGCGAAGCCTCATTGGTCGAGTTTGCCAATGAACTGAATTTTCAGGACTTGATCCTTCTCGGCAAGGGCGAGGAATTGACGGGCGGACGCAACAGGCCTGCTCTATTGGCAGACGTATTTGAAGCCTTTATCGGCGCGTTATATCTGGATCAGGGGTATGAGGCGGTTATTCGGTTTTTGAAGACCTACGTCTATCCGAGAGTCCAAAAAGGTGCTTTTTCTCATGCGATGGATTATAAAAGCCAGCTGCAGGAGTTTATACAGCGGGATAAAAACAGTAAAATTGAGTACGAAATTGTGGAAGAAAGAGGCCCAGCACACAGCCGGGAATTTATCGCTCACGTGATGATCCAGGATGACATCGGCGGTATCGGCGTCGGGCGTACGAAGAAGGAAGCAGAGCAGAAAGCAGCTCAGCAGGCTTTAGAGAATCAGGGCGCTCGATTTTAAAAAGGACCGTCATCAGCCTTAAGCGGCTGTAGACGGTCCTTTTTTTCATCGCCGGTACTGGCCCAGTTCCTGGACAAATGCCTGGATTTCAGAAACACTGAGCTGGCCCTTCATATTGATGATGTCGTAGAGGGATTTGATTTCCTCATATTTGTCTAAATCATAATCCTCCGGTTTCATAAGGGAACGATTGACCACCTGCAGTTTTTCGGCCATATCGTCAATGATAAATGCAAGATTCTCTTGTTTTGGTTCTTGTAAACTCAAAAGCTGATTCCTCCTTCGGCTGACTTCATCCGGTTTAGTACATATGATAAAGGACTTTGTCCAATTTTGAAACCCTTTGACGGTAGGAAAAGAACGCTGGAGGCTTCCTACCGTAGGGAAAGTGTTTATGATAAAATATATTAGTTGAGTGAATGAAAGATTGTGAAGATACAGGAGGATGACTATGTTCCTCAAACAGTTGGATACTATTGGATTTAAATCATTTGCCGACAGGGTGACCGTGGATTTCGTTTCAGGCGTTACATCTGTGGTCGGTCCGAACGGCAGTGGGAAAAGTAATATAACAGATGCCATCCGCTGGGTGCTCGGAGAGCAGTCGGCCCGTTCCCTGCGCGGTGCGAAGATGGAAGATATTATATTTGCAGGGAGCGACTCGCGTTCTGCCCTGAATATGGCAGAAGTGACCCTTACGCTCGATAACGAAGATCAGACCCTGCCGCTGGATTACCAGGAGGTCAGTGTAACAAGAAGGGTTTACCGATCAGGAGAAAGTGAATTTTACATCAATAACCAGACATGCCGGTTGAAGGATATTATTGACTTATTTATGGATTCTGGTCTTGGGAGAGAAGCTTTTTCCATTATCAGCCAAGGGAAAGTCGAGGAAATTCTAAGCTCGAAGGCTGAAGAGCGCCGGACCATTTTCGAAGAGGCGGCCGGTGTCCTTAAATATAAACAACGGAAGAAAAAAGCCGAATATAAACTCGCAGAGACTCAGGAGAACCTGAACCGTGTGGAAGACATCATTCATGAAATCGATGGACAGCTGGAACCTTTGAAAGAACAGGCCGCTGTGGCTGAAGATTACCTGGAGAAAAAAGAAGAGTTGAAGCATATCGAAATTTCCCTTTTGATTACTCAGATTGAGGGTCTCCACAAGGATTGGCAGCTTGTTCTAAAGGAACTGGAAGAGGTCAAGAACGGAGAAGCGGCGTTGAAGGCTGATATCACCGCCCGGCAGGAATCCGTGGAGTCGAAGCGGGACCGCATTCAAAAGCTGGATGAGTCCTTGGAAAGTCTTCAGGAAAAACTGGTGGAGCTGACGAGGGAACTTGAGAACCTGGAAGGTAAAAAGCAGCTCATGAAAGAGCGGCATAAACATTTCGAAGAGAACAAATCCAAACTTGAAGAAGCCTACGAAGAACTCTCGAACAAACTTGAGACACTGAAGGCCGTAACGGCAGAAGAAACCTCCAAATTGGAGGAGGTTCGGGAAAAAAGGCGGAAATCCAAGCGGGAGCTCAAGGAAACGAATCAGGCGCTCAATCAGAACCTGCAGGAGATGGAAGATCAGATTGAGGATTTAAAAAGTGATTATATCGAACTATTAAACAAGCAGGCCGCAAAACGAAATGAAAAACATCTGTTGGAAAAGCAGCTATCAGAACTGCATTCAAAAAAAGATGTTCAGAGTGGAAAATTCCAGGGCCTGAGAGAAGAGCGGGAAACGCTCGAAACGGAGCGCAGCCGGTTAACCGCAGAGCTTGAAAAACTAGCGGCTGACCGCAGCGAACTAGAAAGCAGCCTCCAGGAAGTGTCAGATTCGCTTGATGAAAACAAACAGGCGTATCAGGAATGGCAGGAAAAACTGTACAAAGGGTATCAATATCTTGAGAAGATGCGTTCCAAAAAGGAAATGCTGGAAGATATGAAAGAGGACTTCTCTGGTTATTTCCAAGGCGTAAGGGAAGTTTTGAAAGCGCGGCAGAATGGACGACTCTCCGGTATAGAAGGGGCCGTCCTTGAGTTGATTGATATCCCGTCCGCCTACATGACAGCCATCGAAACAGCCCTCGGAGCTCAGGCTCAGCACATTGTTGTCCAGGATGAAAAAGCAGGTAGACAGGCTATCCACTGGCTGAAAACCCAGCACAAAGGCCGAGCCACCTTCCTGCCGCTTTCCGCTATCCAGCCGCGGTATGTGACCGGCGCCGGTTCATTGAACGAGCAGGACGGCTATGTGGGGGTCGCAGCTGAACTGATCCACGTCCCGGATGTGTATGCCAAGGCCGTACAGCACCTTCTTGGCCATATCGTTGTAGCAGAAACCCTGGAACACGCGAATGCGATTGCCCGTGTGCTGAACCGGAAGTACCGCGTCGTCACACTGGAAGGAGATGTCGTTAATCCCGGCGGTTCCATGACGGGAGGAGCAAAAAAACAATCCGGCCAGTCGTTGTTTACCAGGGAAAAAGAGCTTCAGGAGACAACGGGAAAAATAAAGGATTATGAAAAGAAACTGCAGGATGTTGAACAAAAGGTTATGCAGCTGAAGCAAAGCCTGAGTGAACAGGAACAAGCGAAGGAGTCCTATGCGGAAAAGCTTTCTCATATGAAAAATAAAGAGTATGAAAAACAGTCCGATGCCAGGGAAAATGAAGTCAGATTGAATCATATTAACAGTCAGCTCCACCTTTACGATCAGGATCAGGCCCAGTTTGATCAAGATCGCACACAGGCGGATGACAGACTTCAAACCCTGACAGAGAACCTTGGCTCTCTTGAGGAGGAACTTGCCTCGACCCAGCAGAGGATCGAAGCTCTTACTGCAGCAAAGGACAGGCAGAAAGAAGATGAGGAGGCTCTTCAAAAGCGGCGTCAAGAACTACAGATCAAGCTCGCCGAGCAGGAATCGGCCGTCCATAACCAACAGGAAAAGGTCAGCCGTTATGAAGAGGAGAAAGCACTGATCGAGCAGGAGCTTCGTGGCAATAAAGCTTCCTATCAGCAGCTGATGGAAGTGGTGGAATCCAATCAAACCGAAGAAGAATTAACAGAGCTGATCAAAAATGCTGGACAGGAGAAAACGGCAGCCTCAAAAGATATTCAGTCCCTTCGCAAAGAACGGTCGGATATCAGTGCCGATGTGCATAAAGAGGATGCATCTCTGAAGGAACACAACCGGCTGCATCAGAACTATCTGCAGGATATTCAGCAGAAAGAAGTCAAAGCCAATCGTCTGGACGTAGAGCTTGATAATCTTCTCACGTACCTGCAGGAAGAATACGTGATGACATTTGAAAAGGCGAAACGGGATTACGATACCGTTGAGGATGTTGATCAGGCTGCAACGAGAGTGAAACTGATCAAACGGTCCATTGAAGAGCTTGGAACCGTCAACCTTGGATCTATTGACGAATATGAACGTATCAAAGAGCGCTACGAGTTTCTTAAAGGCCAGCAGGATGACCTTTTGGAAGCGAAAGGAACCCTCCATAGTGTCATTAATGAAATGGACGGGGAAATGAAACGGAAATTTGAAGATACCTTCACGAAGATCCGTGCCGAATTCAATGAAGTATTCCGGACACTCTTCGGAGGCGGTCGTGCCGATCTTCAGCTTACCGATCCGGAGAACATGCTGGAAACCGGTGTGGATATTGTCGCTCAGCCGCCTGGTAAGAAACTTCAGAACCTGAGTCTTTTATCTGGTGGTGAAAGAGCGTTGACAGCCATTGCCCTGCTGTTTTCTATATTAAGAGTCCGCCCCGTACCTTTCTGTGTCCTGGACGAAGTGGAAGCGGCTCTTGATGAAGCTAACGTCGACCGGTTTGCCCGGTTCCTGAAAGAATTCAGCAGAAATACACAGTTTATCGTGATCACCCACCGTAAGGGAACAATGGAAGAGTCGGATGTCCTGTATGGAGTAACGATGCAGGAATCCGGCGTGTCGAAACTTGTTTCCGTCCGTTTGGAAGAAACACCTGAACTAATGGAAGCATAGAAAGGAAGATTGGATGAGTTTTTTCAAAAAGCTGAAAGATAAATTTGTGAAAGAGCAGGATGCTGAGGAGGAAAACAAGGATCAACACCCTTCTGATCCTGCAGAAGGCGACAGTTCTGTTTCTTCAGATTCTGCAGATGAGGAGTCTTCTCCTGAAGTTTCTACTTCCCTCCCAGAAAAAGAGGAACCGCCCGTGAACGAGGAGCCTGCAGGGAGAGGGAGCGTTGATTCTCATGCTACCGGAACGGAAGAGGAAGACAGGGAAGAGGATGCCGATCCAGATGTACCCGGGACAGAAGAGGAAGAAGGTAGTGTCGGACCTGAAGCCGGAAATCCTGTGGAGGACGACGAGGGCGAACGTCCATCCGGGGCTGTAGAGGAAGAGGACGAGAAAGAAACGATCGCTTCCAAGTTTAAAAAAGGACTGGCCAAAACGAGGAATTCCTTCTCAAGTAAAATCAATGACCTTGTGGCCCGCTACCGTACTGTAGATGAAGACTTCTTTGAAGAATTGGAGGAAGTGCTGATTTCTGCTGACGTTGGAGTAACCACCGTCATGGAAATGATTGAAGAACTTGAGATGGAAGTGAAACGCCGGAATGTCCAGGATCCACAGAAGGTCAAGGAAATCATTTCTGAAAAACTGGTGGACATTTATTATGGAGACGACGATGCAGGAGAAGTGGAAGGCCTGACGGAAAATCCGGATGGTCTGACCGTGTACCTGTTTGTCGGAGTCAACGGTGTCGGAAAAACGACAACCATCGGGAAGCTGGCCCACCGCTTGAAATCCGAAGGAAAAAAAGTCACGCTGGCTGCCGGAGATACGTTCAGAGCCGGTGCTATTGAACAGTTGGAAGAGTGGGGGAGCCGCGTAGGAGTCAACGTCACGAAGCATTCAGAGGGCAGTGATCCGGCTGCCGTGGTTTATGACGGCATAAAAGCGGCTGAATCCCGCGGCGCGGATGTGCTGATTTGTGATACGGCAGGCCGCCTGCAGAATAAAGTCAATCTCATGAATGAGCTTTCCAAGGTGAAGCGGGTCATTGAACGTGAAATCCCTGGTGCTCCTCACGAGGTTCTGCTCGTACTGGATGCAACAACCGGTCAAAATGCCATGAGCCAGGCGAAAACTTTCGCAGAGGTAACAGACGTATCCGGGATCGTATTGTCGAAGCTTGACGGAACGGCTAAAGGCGGGATCGTCCTTGCCATCCGGAATGAATTGGAAATCCCGGTCAAGCTGGTCGGGCTTGGTGAAAAAGTGACCGATCTCGAAACGTTTGATGCCCACGCCTTTGTCTATGGGCTGTTTGCTGACATGATAGAGGAGTACGAAGAGGATTAAGAAAATACGCTGTAAACCTTGACACACATGGACCCGCTCCGTTAATATTTATGTGTAAAGGTATTTCACTTAACAAGGAGTGCTACAAGCGTGCTTGAAAAGACGACAAGAATCAATTACCTATTCGATTTTTACCAATCGCTGCTGACTCCTAAACAGAGAAATTACATGGAGTTGTATTATCTGGAAGATTATTCTCTTGGTGAAATATCCGAGACCTTTGAAGTATCCCGTCAAGCGGTGTATGATAATATCCGCCGGACGGAAACCATGCTTGAAGAATATGAAAAAAAGCTTCATTTATATGAGAAATTCCAAAAACGCCAGCAGGTAATGGCGGAAATGGAAGCTGCTGTTGATAAAAAGGAGCTTCCAGAGCACACGGCCGTCTGGCTTGATCAATTACAAGAATTAGAATAGGAGGGTTTCTTCGATGGCATTTGAAGGTTTATCCGACCGTTTGCAGGAAACGATTAAAAAAATCAAAGGCAAAGGGAAGGTAACCGAACAAGACGTAAAAGAGATGACGCGGGAAGTCCGTCTCGCCCTCCTCGAGGCCGATGTTAACTTCAAAGTAGTGAAGGATTTCGTCAAACGTATTCGTGAACGGGCTGTCGGCCAGGAAGTTATGGAAAGTCTGACTCCGGGCCAGCAGGTCATTAAAGTCGTTCAAGAAGAGCTGACCGAGCTCATGGGCGGCAATGAAAGTAAAATTGCCGTAGCCAAGCGTCCTCCAACCGTCATTATGATGGTTGGTCTTCAGGGTGCCGGTAAAACAACGACCACGGGAAAACTGGCAAACCTTCTTCGTAAGAGTTACAACCGTAACCCGATGCTGGTTGCTGCTGACGTCTATCGTCCGGCCGCCATCCAGCAGCTGGAAACGCTCGGGAAGCAGCTGGGCATGCCGGTTCACGCTGAAGGGACAGAGGCGGACCCTGTGGACATTGCGCGCAATGCGGTTGCCAAAGCGAAAGAGGAACATCACGACTATGTTCTTATCGATACTGCCGGCCGCCTTCATATTGACGGAGATCTTATGGGGGAACTGCAGCAGATCAAGGATGCTGTCAACCCGGATGAAATTTTCCTTGTCGTCGACTCCATGACCGGACAGGATGCCGTCAACGTAGCGGAAAGCTTTGATGAACAGCTGGATGTCAGCGGCGTTCTTTTGACGAAGCTTGATGGCGACACCCGTGGTGGTGCGGCACTGTCCATCAAGGCCGTCACTGGAAAACCGATTAAATTTGCCGGTATGGGAGAAAAGCTGGATCAGCTTGAAGTTTTCCACCCCGAGCGTATGGCCTCCCGTATCCTTGGTATGGGAGACGTGCTCACTCTTATTGAAAAGGCTCAGACACAGGTCGACGAAAAACAGGCCAAAGAGCTGGAATCAAAAATGAGGAATGCTTCTTTCACGTTTGAGGATTTCCTTGAGCAGATGGAGCAGGTGAAGAACATGGGGCCGCTCGATGAGATCTTGAATATGATCCCCGGAGCCAACAAGATGAAAGGACTGCAGAATGTCTCCTTTGACGATAAACAGATCGTCCATGTGGAAGCAATTATTCAGTCTATGACCAAGCATGAGCGTCAGGATCCGTCATTAATGAATGCCGGCCGTAAAAAACGGATTGCCAAAGGTTCAGGTACGTCTGTTTCAGAAGTCAACCGTCTTTTGAAACAGTTTGAAGAAATGAAGAAAATGATGAAGCAGATGAGCAATACCAAAGGGAAAAAAGGCCGCGGAATGAAATTTCCGTTTATGTAATGGAAAAAACCTTTACACACCCTTGAAGTTCTGCTAAAATCTAATTCTGTGTGAAACAATTAATTAAAGAAATTTTGGAGGTTGTTAAATATGGCAGTAAAAATTCGCCTAAAACGTATGGGATCCAAGCGTAACCCATTTTATCGTGTAGTAGTTGCAGATTCCCGCTCTCCTCGTGATGGCCGCATCATCGAGCAGATTGGAACATATAACCCGGTTGTAAACCCAGTTGAGGTTAAAATCGACGCTGAAAAAGCGATCGACTGGATGTCCAACGGTGCCAAGCCGAGCGATACAGTCCGTAACCTATTCTCTAACGAAGGCATCATGAAGCAGTTCCACGATAAGAAAAACCAATAATAAAATAGTGGTGATATCATGAAAGCCTTAATCGAAACGATCGTCACTCCGCTTGTCGATCATCCTGATGACATCAAGGTGGATGTGAAAGAAGAAGAGCACAAAATGGTGTATCATCTTTCCGTCCATCCGGATGATGTCGGTAAGGTGATCGGAAAAAACGGGCGGATAGCGAAAGCGATTCGAACTGTCGTGTATGCGGCAGGCTCTGATTCTGATAAAAGAATCTATTTGGATATCATGTAAGAAGGGAGAGGGAGAACCTTTCCCTTTTTTACTATGTAATCTTTAGGATAGGGAGGCGGTCAGTGCATGCAGATCATCAGAAAAGTACCTGTCAAACAAGTCCTGACAGATTCCAGCCGGGCCCAGCTTAAAGAAAGGTTCAACCAGAGGGAGCGCCAGCTTGATGAAGAATGCCGGCAGCTTGCTTTTGAACAGAAGAAACTGGAGCGCAAACCCGGTGTATCCAAACAGGAAGTGGAGCGGAGGTTTTCCCGTGAGATCGGCCGCCGGAAAGATCAGCTCAGGTGGGTGGAATATCAGCGTAAACAGCTTGATATCCTTCCAGATGGAAGCGAGCTGGAAACGGACGAAGTCGACACCCTTGTCACGATCGAGGAAGGTGACGTGTGGCAAGACATTGTCCAGGACCGCCAGATCATCATTAAAGATGGAAAAGTCATACGAGCGAGGTAATAACATGGATAGACAAATGTTTAATGTCGGAAAAATTATTAATACACATGGCATCAAAGGAGAAGTCAAAGTTCATCGAATCACGGATTTTGAAGAGCGCTTCCAGCCCGGGCAGCTTTTGTATTGGGTAAATGATAAACAGGAAACAAAGACCTTGGTCGTGCGTAGTCACCGGATCCATAAAGGATTCGATCTGATCAGCTTTGAGGGTCTTCCATCCATTAATGATGTGGAACCATTGAAGAACGTGACCTTGATGGTTTCAGAAGAGGAACAGGAAGAACTCGGAGATCATGAATTTTATTTTCATGAGATTATCGGATGTACCGTCTGCCTTGAATCAGGGGAAGAACTAGGGGTTATTAAAGAAATTCTGACACCGGGGGCCAACGACGTATGGGTCGTTAAGCGCCGGGGAAGCAAAGATCTGTTGATTCCTTATATCGAACCGGTTGTGAAGAAGGTAAATCCAACGGAAAAAACGATCATCATCGATCCAATAGAAGGGCTGCTGGACTGACATGCATATGGATATATTAACGCTGTTTCCAGAAATGTTCGAAGGTGTCCTACAGAATTCCATTATGAAGCGGGCTCGTGAGCAGCAGGCTTTTTCATATGAGTATGTGAATTTCCGTGATTACACAACAAGTAAGCATAATAAGGTGGATGACTATCCTTACGGGGGTGGAGCCGGTCTTGTACTCTCCCCGCAGCCAATTTTCGACAGCATTGAGGCCATCCGGGAAAAATCGGAAAAGTCTCCACGTGTCGTCCTGCTTTGTCCACAGGGGGAACCTTATTCCCAGCAGAAGGCGGAAGAACTTTCTGAGGAAGACCATCTTGTATTTATCTGCGGCCATTATGAAGGATATGATGAGCGCATCCGCCAAGAGCTTGTGACCGATGAGATTTCCATCGGAGACTACGTGCTCACTGGTGGTGAACTCGGAGCAATGGTGGTCATTGATTCCGTCGTCCGTCTGCTTCCCGGGGTGCTCGGAAATGAACAGTCGGCTCCGATGGATTCCTTTTCCAACGGCCTCCTGGAGCATCCTCATTATACGCGGCCGGCGGATTTCCGGGGGATGAAGGTCCCTGATGTCCTTCTTTCGGGCAATCACGCTAAAATCGATGAATGGAGACACAAAGAGTCTCTGAAGCGTACGTATGAACGCAGACCGGACCTGTTAGAGAAGAAAGAGCTGTCGGATCAGGAAAAAACATGGCTCGATGAGTGGAAAAATTAACAGCCGACGGTTGAAGTTTTTCTCCCCCTATGGTATATTAAATTTTGTGCTTAAACGATCGGTTTAAGTGGAAAACGATGTTCCGCTGCCTCTTAGAAGACAAGAGCATTAGTTAAAAAGGAGTGAAGATCATGCAACAGTTGATTCATGACATTACAAAAGAACAGCTTCGTACAGATCACCCTGACTTCCGTCCTGGTGACACTGTCAAAGTACACGTGAAGGTTGTCGAAGGCACCCGTGAGCGTATCCAGGTATTCGAAGGTGTTGTTATTAAACGTCAGAACGGTGGAATCAGCGAAACATTCACAGTTCGTAAGATTACTTACGGTACAGGTGTTGAGCGTACATTCCCAGTTCATTCACCACGTATTGCTAAAATCGAACGTTCCCGTCGTGGTAAAGTACGCCGTGCGAAACTTTACTATCTACGTAACCTTCGTGGTAAAGCAGCACGTATTAAAGAAATTATCTAAACCGGTGAAAAGGAGCTTGCGTATGCCAAGCTCCTTTTTTCTACTTTATAATAAGTTCCAGCTGTTATACGATGAAAACAGCGAAGATGAACGTCATAAGACAGGGAAGTGGGGAAATGAAGCAACAGTGGTTGGACTGGGTCAAAGCATTTGCCATTGCTGCTGTTCTGGCAGTGATTGTACGGGTATTTATTTTTGCACCTGTTGTCGTCGAAGGACCGTCTATGCTTACGACACTTCATAGTGGAGATCACCTCATTGTGAGTAAGCTGCATAAACGTCTGACTTCTCCTGATCGGTTTGATGTCGTCGTTTTTCATGCAACAGAACAGAAAGATTACATAAAACGGGTCATCGGTATCCCAGGGGATCACATCGCCTATGAAAATGATCAGTTATATGTGAATGGCGAACGGGTGGAGGAGCCTTTTCTTGAAGAAAGAAAGGCGCAGCTTCCGGAAGACGGAAGATTGACCAGTGACTTCAGGATGGAGGAGGACATTCCAGGGGGTTTTGAGGAAGTGCCTGAAGGTCATGTCTTTGTCCTTGGGGATAATCGGGACAATTCAACAGACAGCCGTGTTCTCGGCATGATTCCGGAAGAGCAGCTGGTTGGAGAAGCTGTGTTATCCTACTGGCCGCTGGACCGTATCCGTATCGTTAATTAGGAGGATTTACATGAGTATACAATGGTTTCCCGGGCACATGGCAAAAGCGAAACGGGAAGTAGCAGAAAAATTAAAGCTCGTTGACTTTGTCATTGAACTTGTCGATGCCCGAGCACCTTTATCTTCACAGAACCCGATGCTTCACGGGATTCTTCAGGAAAAGCCGAAAATGGTTGTGCTGATGAAAAAAGATCTGGCTGATCCTGCAGTCACAGAGCAGTGGATCGACTATTTCCAAAACAAGAATATTCCCGCTGTTGCGATTGAAGCCAATCAAAAGCAGGATGTCCAGCGGGTGGTTCAGAAGGCAAAAGCTCTCGGGAAGGAAAAAATCGATAAGCTCGTGGCCAAGGGGATTCGTCCAAGAGCTTCAAGAGCGATGATTATCGGTATCCCGAACGTCGGAAAATCGACGCTGATCAACCGTCTTGTAAATAAAAGAGCCGCAAAAACGGGAGATAAACCCGGGGTTACGACAAAACAGCAGTGGATTAAAGTGAAGAAAGAATTTGAACTGCTGGATACACCGGGAATCCTCTGGCCTAAATTTGAGGAAGAAGAGGTCGGATACCGCCTCGCGTCCATCGGGACGATCAAGGATCAAATTCTGCCTAAGGAAGATGTAGCCGCCTACGTTCTTGATTTTCTCAGCCGGGAATATCCAAGTATGCTTGAACATCGGTTCGGGCTGGAGCAGGTTGATGATATGATGGACGTTTTTGAGCACATTGGTAAAAAACGGGGCTGCCTGGAAAGCGGAGGCCACGTGAATTTTGAAAAAGTGTCCGATATTATTCTTCAGGATTTACGCACAGGAAAACTCGGGCTGATCAGTCTGGAAACCCCTGAATAGATGCAGGAAGGAGCGCTGCAGGCCCGTGCCTGGAGCGCTTTTTTTATGCGTGTGAACCTGTAGATCCGACAGTCGAATTAAAAGAAACGGAGGAGCCAACATGTCCAAACGTACAATCAATGAAATTAAAGCCATGCTGCAGGCACAGAAGCCGACAGAAGCCCAATGGGAGGAACTGTCCGGGGACACCCGAAAAGGCGTACAGCACCTGTTGAAGCAGTACACAGACAGGCAGAAGAAAAAAGAAGCCCTTCGCAAACAATATGAAGACATGCTTGTGTTTGAAAAGGAAGCCTGGGCAGGAGAGCGTCAATATGTATGCGGTATTGATGAAGCCGGAAGGGGGCCGCTTGCTGGTCCGGTCGTCGCAGGAGCGGTTGTCCTTCCCGATGATTATTATCTGGAAGGTCTATATGATTCCAAGCAGCTTTCAGAATCCAGGCGGGAAAGTTTTTATGAACAGATTACAAGAGATGCCGACTGGGCAGCCGGTATTGTATCCAGCGGGGAAATCGATCAGCTCAATATCTATCAGGCGGCCAGGCTCGCTATGAAACGAGCCGTATCCCAGTTGAAACACGAGCCGGATCACCTTTTGGTCGACGCGATGACGCTCGGTGATGGATGGAGTGAAACGAAACTGATCAAAGGGGATCAACGGAGTGTATCCATCGCTGCTGCCAGTGTGATTGCCAAGGTAACGAGGGACCGGATGATGGCAGAACTCGACGAAGTGTATCCGGGCTACCACTTCAAGTCCAACCAGGGCTATGGAACCAAAGATCACCTGTGGGC
Organism: Halobacillus sp. Cin3; assembly: GCF_947311855.1. Lineage (NCBI taxonomy): Bacteria > Bacillati > Bacillota > Bacilli > Caryophanales > Bacillaceae > Halobacillus > Halobacillus sp. Cin3. The sequence continues at coordinate 605,739 of NZ_CAMZMV010000001.1, forward strand.
CCTTGAAACCTATGGAATCACCCCTGTACACAGGAAAACCTTTGCTCCCGTAAAAAACATGCTCTAGAAGGGGGAGCCGTTTTCGTTATTGAAAAAGACTCTTCAAGGGAGTAGGAACAGAGGAGACGGATCTGCTCTGTCCTACTCTCTTTTGTTTACATAAGATAATTTTTGTTAATCTATTGAATTTTTCGACAGATATCACGCTTTTTATGGACAATTGACAGCGTTTTTTTATACAATGTACTTGCAGTGAAAATTGATGGGAGGATGAAACATGAACATTCATGAGTATCAAGGAAAACAAATCATGCGTGATTTTGGCGTTTCTGTGCCAAATGGATACGTAGCTTATACAGTCGATGAAGCTGTTGAGGCAGCAGAGAAGCTTGGCAGCAGCGTTACTGTCGTGAAAGCGCAGATCCATGCAGGTGGGCGTGGAAAAGCGGGCGGAGTGAAAATCGCCAAAAATCTTGATGAAGTACGTACATATGCCGATGAAATACTGGGTTCAACGCTTGTCACCCATCAGACTGGACCAGAAGGCAAGGAAGTTAAGCGCTTACTCATCGAGGAAGGATGCGACATTCAGAGTGAATATTATGTCGGTCTTGTCCTTGACCGTGCTACAAGCCGGGTGACGATGATGGCCTCTGAAGAGGGGGGTACGGAGATTGAGGAAGTGGCATCTGAAACACCGGAAAAAATCTTCAAGGAAGTCATTGATCCGGTTACAGGTCTGACTCCTTTCCAGGCAAGACGTCTGGCTTTTAATATCAACATCCCTAAAGAAGCCGTAGGTAAAGCGGTCAAGTTCATGCTCGGCTTGTATGATGTGTTCGTTAAAAAGGATTGCTCCGTAGCTGAAATCAATCCCTTAGTCACTACTGGAGACGGGGACGTCCTTGCCCTGGATACAAAGTTGAATTTTGACGACAATGCTCTGTTCCGTCAAAAAGATATCATGGAGCTTCGTGATCTGGATGAAGAAGACCCGAAAGAAGTGGAAGCATCCAAGTATGATCTCAGCTACATCGCCCTGGATGGCAATATCGGCTGCATGGTTAACGGAGCTGGACTGGCTATGGCGACGATGGATACTATCAAGCACTACAGCGGTGATCCAGCGAACTTCCTTGATGTCGGCGGCGGTGCGACGACGGAGAAAGTCACCGAAGCTTTCAAAATTATTTTATCCGACGATAACGTAAAAGGGATTTTCGTCAACATTTTCGGAGGCATTATGAAATGTGATGTCATTGCTGAAGGTGTCGTAGAAGCGACGAAGCAGATCGGTTTGACACTTCCGCTTGTCGTCCGTCTGGAAGGAACCAACGTCGAGGACGGAAAGAAAATTCTTGATGAATCCGGTTTGAACATTACTTCTGCAGATTCCATGGCAGAAGGCGCACAAAAAATCGTGGAACTAGTGAAGTAGGAAAGGCGGGGAATGAGATGAGTGTATTTATTAACAAGGATACTAAAGTGATTGTTCAAGGGATTACAGGATCAACAGCCTTGTTTCACACGAAGCAGATGGTGGAATACGGCACACAGATTGTCGGTGGAGTAACACCAGGCAAAGGCGGCACAGAAGTGGAAGGCATTCCTGTTTTCAATACCGTATCAGAAGCGGTTGAAAAAACAGGTGCCAACGCTTCGGTCATCTACGTACCTGCCCCATTTGCTGCAGATGCCATTATGGAAGCGACAGATGCAGAAATGGATCTGGCCATCTGCATTACCGAGCATATTCCTGTTCTGGATATGATTAAAGTGAAACGGTATATGGAAGGCAGGAAGACGCGTCTTGTCGGGCCGAACTGTCCGGGAGTCATTACGCCGGATGAATGTAAAATCGGCATCATGCCTGGATACATCCATAAGAAAGGCCATGTAGGGGTTGTATCCCGGTCCGGTACATTGACGTATGAAGCCGTACACCAGCTGTCTGAGGCAGGAATCGGTCAATCCACAGCCGTCGGCATCGGTGGTGACCCTGTAAATGGCACTGACTTTATTGATGTCTTAAAAGCCTTCAATGAGGATGACGATACGGAAGCTGTCATTATGATTGGTGAAATCGGCGGAACCGCTGAGGAAGAAGCGGCTGAATGGGTGAAAGCGAACATGAACAAACCTGTTGTCGGCTTTATCGGAGGCAGAACAGCACCACCAGGGAAACGTATGGGGCACGCGGGTGCCATCATTTCCGGTGGTAAAGGGACAGCGGATGAGAAAATCCGTGTCATGAATGAATGTGGGATTCAAGTGGCAGAGACTCCATCTGTCATGGGAGAAACCCTTATTGAAGTATTGAAAAATGAAAATCTTTTCGACAAATGTAAGACCCATTAAAAGGGAGTCCGGGGAGGCCGTATCGATAAAGATGCGGCCTCCTTATCATGAAATCCAATACAAATGAGGTGCCGTATGAATTCCAAACGAATCAGACTGATCGGCCTGCACAGCCTTTCGATGATAAGCAGAGCACGGATAAGAACCCTGCTGACATCTGACCCTGAACTCGATTTCCTCACAAACTTTTCCCCCGAACAATTCGCTTCTTTAACAGGGATCCCTATCCACACCTCCCATATGATTTATCGAAGGCTGAAAGACCCTAATATAATGAAGAAACTCGACAACTATTTTTGGAGGTATACCATTTTAACGTGGTTTGATGACCGGTTTCCTCCTATGTTCCGCACCATTCCCGACCCTCCTTTAGTGTTGTATATAGAGGGCCATCCCGATCTTCTCTCCAACGCTTTCTCCCTCAGCGTCATCGGTACTAGAAAACCTTCTTCTTACGCTTTCCCAGCTATGAAACAGGTGCTCACTCCACTCATTAAGCAGGGAGCCTTGATTGTCAGCGGGATGGCTTATGGAATTGATCAGTATGCGCATACCCTCGCTGTTCATAATGGCGGAAAGACAGCCGCTGTTCTTGGGTCGGGTTTTGAGCACATTTACCCTTCAAACAACCTTTCTTTGTATAAACAAATGGCTGACCATCATATAGTCATTAGTGAATACCCTCCTGATATGCCGCCGAAGAAATATCATTTCCCTGAAAGGAACCGGCTTATTTCAGGATTGAGCCCCGCCACATTTGTCATTGAAGCAAAAATGAGAAGTGGGACAATGATTACGGTAGACCAGGCTCTGGAGCAGGGGAGAAGCGTGTATGCCCTTCCAGGTCCGGCGGGAAGCCCGACAAGTGAGGGGTGTCACCACCTTATAAATGAAGGGGCCAAGCTTGTTCACACGTACCAAGACATAGCCGAAGACTGGTTTGAAAAATTTGAATAATCGATGACAAAGGTGGTACAGTACTAAGAAGAATTAGTCGTTATTCCCTAATAAAGAGAGAGGACCGGTTTGACAAACGGTTTCATTGTATTTAATAATAGGGAAGATTTATTTTATGTAAAATTTATAGAGAAAACACCTCTATGGGAGGAACCTGTATGGCAGATTATCTTGTAATAGTGGAATCACCTGCAAAAGCAAAAACAATTGAACGCTATCTTGGAAAAAAATATAAAGTTAAAGCTTCCCTCGGGCATGTCCGTGACCTTCCAAAGAGTCAAATGGGTGTGGACGTGGAACATGAATTTGAACCAAAGTATATTACGATACGAGGCAAGGGTCCTGTATTAAAAGAATTGAAGACGGCCGCTAAGAAGGCCAAGAAAGTCTACCTTGCAGCCGACCCCGACCGTGAAGGGGAAGCCATTGCGTGGCACCTTGCCCACAGCCTGGACATTGATGATAAGTCCAAATGCCGTGTCGTATTTAATGAGATCACTAAAGAAGCTATTAAAGATTCCTTTAAACAACCGCGGAGCATCGATTCAGATCTTGTGGACGCTCAACAGGCCAGACGTATCCTTGACAGGCTTGTAGGATACAACATCAGCCCGATTCTCTGGAAAAAAGTGAAAAAAGGGCTGAGTGCCGGGCGTGTACAATCCGTTGCAGTAAAAATTATTATTGACCGCGAGAATGAAATTAAAAACTTCCAGCCGGAAGAATACTGGACCATCGAAGCTGATTTCCTGAAGGACAAGGAGCCTTTTGAAGGATCTTTCTACGGTGTCGATGGTAAAAAGCAGGAGCTTAAGACTCAGCAGGACGTTGAAACGATCCAGTCCCGTCTGGATGGCAGGAACTTTACAGTAGACAAAGTAAACAAGCGGGAAAGGCGACGGAATCCTTCGCTTCCTTTCACAACATCCTCCCTCCAGCAGGAAGCAGCACGAAAGCTCAACTTCAGGGCTAAGAAGACGATGATGATTGCCCAGCAGCTTTATGAAGGGATTGATCTCGGCGGCAAACAGGGGATCACTGGTTTGATCACCTATATGCGTACCGACTCGACACGTCTTTCGAATTCTGCAAAGGATGACGCCAAGCAGTACGTGGAAAACAATTTCGGTAAAGAGTTTCTTGGTGCCGGCAAAGCGGCTAAAAAGCAGGAAGGGGCACAGGATGCCCACGAAGCGATCCGTCCGACAGGTGCTGATAGAGATCCTAAAGCTATGAAGAGTATCCTCTCCAGGGACCAGTACCGTCTTTATAAGCTGATCTGGGACCGCTTCATAGCCAGTCAGATGGCACCGGCTGTCCTTGACACGATGACCGTCCACATGACCAATGAAGGGGTGGAGTTCCGTGCAACGGGCTCTGAGGTCAAATTCAAAGGTTTCATGAAAGTATATGTGGAAGGCAATGATGACAACAAGAAGGAAAAGGATAAGCTCCTGCCGCATCTCGAGGAAGGCATGACAGTGAAGGCAGAGGAAATCAAGCCAAACCAGCACTTCACTCAGCCGCCTCCACGCTATACCGAAGCGCGCCTTGTAAAAACGCTGGAGGAACTGGGGATTGGACGTCCTTCCACTTACGCTCCTACGCTCGATACCATCCAGCGCCGCGGATATGTCGCTTTGGATAATAAACGATTTGTTCCAACCGAGCTTGGTGAAATCGTCCTTGATCAACTGCGCGAGTACTTCCCGGAAATCATCGATGCTGCGTTTACGAAGGAAATGGAAGATGACCTTGATGCCATTGAAGAAGGCAAAGAGGAATGGGCCAACATCATCGGCCAGTTTTATCAAGGTTTTCAGCCGAGACTGGAAAAAGCAGAAAAAGAAATGGAAGAAGTGGAAATCAAGGATGAGCCTGCAGGCATTGATTGTGAAAAATGCGGCCATGAAATGGTCTATAAGATGGGACGCTACGGAAAGTTTCTCGCCTGTTCCAACTTCCCGGAGTGCCGGAATACGAAGCCGATTTTGAAAAAGGTCGGAGTGACTTGTCCGAAGTGTAAAGACGGAGAAGTGGTGGAAAGGAAGAGTAAGAAGAATCGGAAGTTCTTCGGGTGTGAAAATTATCCGGACTGCGATTTTATTTCCTGGGATAAACCGATCAGCCGGCCATGTCCGAAATGTGAGTCCCTGCTTGTAGAGAAGAAAGTCAAGAAAGGTACCCAGATCCAATGTACCAGCTGTGATTATAAAGAAGAACCGCAGGCCTGAGTCCTGTTATATTTTCAAGAGCCTATGACTATCCTTATAGTCATAGGCTCTTTCCAATTATTTTAATTGACACGGGTGGAGTTGGACGCTATAATTACGCTTTGGTAAGGCTACATACTTGACAGCACTGATGGCACAGCGGCTGGAGTCGGAAATACTGTAATCTTTTCCAATTAATTGTTCAGACTTGGAAACAATTCAGAATTTTGTTACATTTTAATTAAATCCATTGTTTATTCAGTCAATGGTGTGATAAAATTTAATCGCCTTTGTGAGGTGAAAAACTCATGCATTCCTATAAAGACTCTTTTATGGAGTACCTTCAGATTGAAAAGAACGCGTCCCCTCTGACAATCAAACATTATGGCAGAGATATTGATGAGTTCTATACTTTCCTTCATGCGGAAGGTACAGCCATTGAGAACTGTGATTATTCCACCGTCCGAGTATTTTTAACAAAGCAGTATGAAGCCGGGTACGCGAGAAAAACTGTTTCCAGGAAAGTGTCCAGTCTCCGGAGTTTTTTTAAGTATTTAGAAAGGGAGAATTGGTTTGACAGCAACCCGTTCGCCAATGTGTCGCTTCCTAAAGCGGAAGCCCCTATTCCTAATTTCTTTTATGAACAGGAACTGGATCAGCTTTTTCAAGTCAGTGATCTGACAGATCCACTCGGACAGAGAAATCAGGCTCTTCTCGAACTGTTGTATGGAACGGGAATTCGTGTGAGTGAATGTGTCCAGTTGAAAACAGGAGACCTGGACTTTTCCCTGAACACAGCTCTTGTCCTCGGGAAGGGAAGAAAAGAGCGGTATGTTCCTTTTGGAAAGTCAGCTTCACAAGCGCTCCGAACATACATGGAAGACGGCCGTCTTGACTTAGCGTCTAAACATAAGGACCCAGTCCGGACATTGTTTCTCAATGCCCGGGGAGGGCCGCTTACGGCTGATGGAATCCGTTTGATTTTAAATAAAATGGTGAAAGAAGCTGCGTTAACTGTGGATGTTCACCCTCATAAGCTCCGGCATACCTTTGCTACACATATGCTGAACGAGGGGGCTGATATGCGGTCCGTTCAGGAACTGCTCGGCCATGAGCATTTATCCTCCACACAGATTTATACGCATGTAACCAAGGATCGACTGAGAAATGTATATATGAACAGCCATCCAAGAGCGAATAAGAGGTGAACCACATGGATCAGCAATTTCACGCCACGACAATTTTTGCCGTCCAGCATAATGGGAAATCAGCCATGAGCGGGGACGGACAGGTGACTTTAGGAAATCAGGTAGTGATGAAGCATACAGCCAGGAAAGTGAGAAGACTGTTCAACGATCAGGTGCTCGCAGGCTTCGCCGGTTCCGTAGCCGATGCTTTTACACTTTTTGAGAAATTCGAAGGCAAGCTTGAGAATTATGACGGTAATCTGGCAAGAGCTTCTGTGGAACTGGCCAAGGAGTGGCGCAGTGACCAGGTACTAAGGAAACTGGAAGCCATGCTGATTGTAATGGATAAAGAAAAAATGTTTCTCGTCTCCGGAACGGGGGAAGTCATTGAACCAGATGACGGAATACTTGCCATCGGATCCGGCGGAAACTTTGCTCTCAGCGCCGGACGCGCATTAAAGAGATACTCCCCGGATCAGTCTGCTCCGGATATCGCAAGAGCTGCGCTGGAAATTGCCGGAGAAATCTGTGTGTTTACAAATGATCAGATCGTTTTGGAAGTTCTCGAATAAGGAGGACCAGGAATGTCTATACAGTTAACCCCTAAACAAATTGTAGAAAAACTTGATCAATACATTATTGGACAGGACAGTGCCAAACGCTCCGTCGCTATTGCTCTTAGGAACCGTTACCGCCGCATGCAGCTGACTGATGAGCTGAAGGACGAAATTGTTCCTAAGAATATTTTGATGATGGGTCCGACAGGCGTAGGTAAAACAGAAATCGCCCGCAGACTTGCCAAGCTTGTAGGAGCTCCTTTTGTAAAAGTTGAAGCCACCAAATTCACGGAAGTCGGTTATGTCGGCCGTGACGTCGAATCCATGGTGCGCGACCTCGTCGAAATGGCGGTCCGAATGGTCAAGGAAGAGAAAATGGACGCGGTCAAGGACCGGGCTGAAGAACAGGCGGATAAAAGACTGGTGAAACTTCTCGTTCCATCCAAAAAGAAGCAGAATAATAATTTCAAGAACCCTTTTGAAATGTTGTTTAACCAAAATGGCCAGCAGGACAACCAACCCGATGAGTCTCAGGAAGAAGCTGAAATCGAAACGAAGCGGAGCCGGATCCGCCACCAGCTCGATATAGGTGAGCTGGAAGACCGCATGGTGACGATAGAGGTCGAAGAATCGCAGTCTTCCATGTTTGATATGCTCCAAGGTTCAGGAATGGAACAGATGGGGATGAACATGCAGGATGCATTCAGCCAGTTTATGCCGAAGAAAAAGAAAAAGCGCCGCCTTTCCGTATCAGAAGCGAGAAAAGTGCTGACCCAGGAAGAAGCGGGAAAACTTGTGGACATGGATGAAGTCGGACAGGAAGCGGTTTATAAAGTAGAGCAGTCCGGGATGATCTTTATCGATGAGATTGATAAGGTCGCGGCAAAGGGAGACAACCAGGGGAATGTATCACGGGAAGGTGTACAGCGTGATATTCTTCCGATTGTGGAGGGATCCACGATTGTAACGAAGTATGGACCTGTAGCGACCGATCACATCCTCTTCGTAGCAGCAGGGGCCTTCCATATGTCCAAACCATCTGACCTGATCCCTGAACTGCAGGGACGCTTTCCGATCCGTGTGGAGCTTAACAAGCTCAGCGTCGCCGATTTCAAGCGTATATTAATGGAGCCTTCCAATGCCCTTTTAAAACAATATAAAGCTTTACTTGAAATCGAAGGTATAAAGGTTGAATTTTCTGACGATGCTGTTACCAGACTCGCAGAAATCGCTCATGAAGTGAATCAGGAAACAGATAATATCGGTGCCCGCAGACTTCATACGATTCTCGAAAAACTACTTGAGGATCTATCGTTTGAAGCTCCGGATGTCATGATGGAAACCATCGAAATTACACCGCAGTATGTAGACAGTAAATTATCATCAATTGTTAAAAACAAAGATCTCAGCCGATTTATCTTGTAGGAGAGATCAACAAGGAGGAAATGCACATGAAACTACTAGACCGTGCACGTAAGATCAACGCAATGCTGCAGAAAACAACAGGAAAGTCCGTCGACTTCAATGATATGTCCGCCACGATGCGTGATGTTATTGAAGCCAACACATTCGTACTGAGCCGCCGCGGAAAGCTTCTTGGCTTTGCGATTAATCAGGAGATTGAGAACGAGCGTATGAAGGCGATGCTTTCTGACCGCCAGTTCCCGCAGGAGTATACCCAGAGTCTGTTCAATATCCAGGAGACAACACCTGATATTGATATCGACAGTGAATATACTGCCTTCCCTATTGAAAACCGCGATTTGTTTGAGAACGGTCTGACAACCATCGTTCCGATCATCGGAGGCGGACAGCGCCTGGGTACATTGATTCTGAGCCGTCTTAACGGAAATTTCAATGACGATGACCTTCTTCTAGCTGAATATGGTGCCACTGTTGTAGGCATGGAGATTCTTCATGAGAAAACAGAGGAAATCGAGCAGGAAGCGCGGAGCAAAGCTGTTGTGCAAATGGCGATCAGTTCTCTGTCCTACAGTGAACTTGAAGCCATCGAACATATCTTTGATGAACTGGAAGGCAATGAAGGACTGCTGGTGGCAAGTAAAATTGCCGACCGAGTGGGGATTACCCGTTCTGTCATCGTAAATGCACTCCGTAAACTGGAAAGTGCAGGAGTCATCGAGTCCCGTTCTCTTGGGATGAAGGGAACCTATATTAAAGTTCTTAATAATAATTTCTTGCTGGAGCTTCAGAAGCTTCGCACAAATTAAAGGAAAGCAGGCCGTGTGCCTGCTTTTTTATTTTTATCCATTTATATATAATACAGCCTCTGCTGTATGCCTAATGGATTATTTTTTTATTTTCCAATAAATACATACTATTCGACACATTTTTATGACATAATGTTCATTATAAGATTCTTTTCGACACTTTTACCAATATCATGAACTTTTTAAGGTAATTTATCATAGTTAATATGTACTATTTGTAATACTCTCGTAAAAAAGATCAGGATTGTATAGACAAATTTTAAGTAATTTTTTTAAAATTGAAGATGTGGTTATGGAAAAAATGTCGAATAAAGGATAGAGGTGGATAGATGAGCCTGTTTAATGAAACATTTACGTCCCTTCAGGGTGCTCTCGATTATTCTGCGGCCAAGAACAAAGCGTTATCCAATAATATCGCCAATGTAGATACGCCGGGATACAAGGCAGAAGGGGTGGCTTTCAAAGATATCCTTGCCAAGGAAGCGTCGTTTCAGACCAAAACAACACATGCCGGACATATCAACTTCAGCGGTGAAGCTGGTCAATCCTATACTACATATAAGAAGCATGATTCATCCTATCATCCGAACGGAAACAATGTGGATATAGATAAAGAGATGAACGAGCTGGCACAGAACCAGATCCAATATCAGGCGCTGGTGGAACGTATGAACGGGAAGTTTCAAAGTCTTCAATCCGTATTAAAAGGTGGTGGTTAATCGATGAGTATTTTTCAGGCTATGAACGCCAGCGGCAGTGCATTGACGGCCCAGAGGCTGCGTATGGATGTTGCATCATCCAACATTGCCAATGCGAATTCCACGAGAGCTTCCATCAATGAAGCTGGAGAATGGGAACCATACCAAAGGAAGATGGTTGTCTTGGAACCGGAGAGGCAGAATTTCAGGCACGTTCTGCAGCAATCCACGGAGAACGGCAGCGCATCAGGTGTGAAAGCATCGGAAATTGTGGAGGACGAAGAACCATTCAAGATGGCGTACAACCCGTCCCATCCTGATGCGGATGACGAAGGATATGTTCGAGTTCCCAACGTGGACCCCCTGCAGGAAATGGTGGATATGATGAGTGCAACACGTTCATATGAAGCCAGCGTAACATCGCTGAACGCTTCGAAAAGTATGCTGATGAAAGCTTTAGAGATTGGCAGATAAGAAAGGGGATAGATAACGGATGGCAGAAATGATTCCATTAACGAGTGTGAAATCAATATCCGAACCTGTGCAGTCACAGTGGCAGAAAGGGGTTTCCCCAAGCGAGTCCCATCGTTCATTTTCCGGTCAGTTAAAGAACGCCGTGGAACAGCTGAATCACGTCCAGGTCGTATCAGACGAAAAAACGAAGGCTCTCGCCACCGGCGAAATCGATGATCTCCACGATGTCATGATTGCATCCCAGAAAGCCGGTATTACGATGCAGACGGCTGTGGAAGTGCAGAGCAAAGTTATCGACGCATATAAAGAAATGATGCGGATGCAGGTATAGCAGTTCATTAGAAGATTTGCATTATACGATTCGTTTGAATCGTAATTTTTTTGGGGGCAGTTATGAAAGAGCAATTACATGTATTTAAAGAGCGGCTGACTGCTTTTTGGAAAGGCCGCAGCAAAGGACAGCGCAGCTTGATGACAATTGCAGGAGCTGTGCTGATTATTGCTTTAATCGTGATCAGTGTGCTGGCATCCAATACGGGGATGGTACCTCTCTACAAGGATATTACTGTGCAGGAAGCCGGACAGATAAAAGCGGAACTGGATACACGCGGCATCCCTTATGAGCTTGATCAGGGGGGGACAAGCATTCTCGTTCCTGACTCAGAGGTGGAGGGGCTTCTTGTAGATCTGGCAGCCTCGGGCATTCCGAACAGTGGAACGATCGACTACAGCTTTTTCAGTAATAACATACAGTGGGGGATGACAGACAATGAATTTGATGTCATCAAACTGGATGCTATGCAGACGGAACTGGCGGGATTGATCACAGGTATTCAAGGGATTGAAAATGCAAAAGTGATGATTAACATGCCTGAAGAACAGCTTTTTGCTGCTGATGCCGAAGCGAATGCTTCAGCGTCAGTTGTCCTTGATGTCCAGCCGGGGTATCAGCTGGAAGCGAGCCAGGTTGAAACGCTTTATAACCTTGTTTCCAAGTCCGTTCCCGACTTGTCTAAAGATAATATCGTCATCATGGATCAAAATTTTAATTATTTTGACAATCAATCTGAACTGGCTGGACAGGAAGATATGTATACATACCAGCAGAAGGTCAAATCAGATATTGAGAAAGATATCAAGCAACGGCTGCAGCATATGCTCGGTATGATGATCGGGGAGCAGAAAGTAATTGCAACCGTAACGGCAGATATTGATTTCACTAAAGAAAACCGTGTGGAAGAGCTTGTGGAACCGGTGGACCCCGAAACAATGGAAGGGCTCCCTGTAAGTATGGAATTGATTGAAGAGACATACGAAGACGGTGTTGTACCCGAAGGCGGAACGGCCGGAACAGGGGACGAAGATATTCCGAACTATGAAGCTGGCGAAACCGGCAGCGGCGATTATGAAATGAAAAAAGAAACGATCAATAACGAATTCAATCGGATTAAGAAGAATATAGAGGAAAGTCCGTATAAAGTACGGGACCTCGGTATTCAGGTGGCTGTGGATAACAAAAAATCCGTAAACGAAGACGGATCTATTGAGTATTTGACTGCAGCAGAAGAGCAGACCGTTCAGGAAAGTGTTCAATCGATTGTGGACTCGATGATTACAACTTCCATCAATGAAGAATACGAGCAGGAGAATACCGACGGAAAGGTTTCGATCGTATTCCAGGAATTCAGTGGTCAAGTGGAATTTCCAACCGGTGAACCGTCAACGGGGCTTCCGATGTGGGCCTACATCGTGGCTGGTGGACTGCTTCTGGTCATCATTGTTTTAATCTGGAGATTATTGAGACGGAACAAGGAAGAGGAAGAAGAATTTTACGTGTATACAGAGGAAAGCGCCGTACCTGAAGAAAAAACAGAAATTCCGGAAATAAAGGAAAAAGAAGATGAATCAACTCAAAAACGGAAACAGCTGGAAAAGATGGCGAAAGAAAAGCCAGAGGATTTTGCGAAGTTACTGCGCTCCTGGATTTCGGATGATTAAGGAGGTCTGAAGATGGCTTTGAACAAGCAGACACTGACAGGAAAACAAAAAGCAGCCGTCCTCCTCATATCTCTGGGACCCGACGTTGCTGCACAGGTATATAAACATTTGACAGAAGAAGAGATTGAACAGCTCACTTTGGAGATTTCTTCTGTTCAAAAAGTAGAAGCTGACAAGAAAGAAGACATTCTTGATCAGTTCCATCAAATTGCTTTAGCCCAGGACTACATTTCCCAGGGAGGCATCGGATATGCCAAAACGATCCTGGAAAAGGCACTGGGCGTGGAAGAAGCGTCAAATATCATCGGTCGTCTGACCTCTTCTCTTCAGGTGAAACCGTTCGATTTTGCCAGAAGGGCTGATCCCGGACAAATTTTAAATTTCATTCAAAATGAACATCCCCAGACAATCGCTCTCGTACTATCCTACCTGGATGCCGAGCAGGCTGGACAAGTCTTATCAGAACTTCCACAGCAGCAGCAGGGCGATGTGGCCAGAAGAATTGCCGTGATGGATTCGACGTCTCCTGAAATCATCAGTCAGGTGGAGCAGATTCTTGAAAAGAAATTATCGGCCACTGTCACTAACGATTACACGGAAACGGGCGGTATTCAGGCAGTTGTCGAAGTATTGAACGGGGTTGACCGCAGTACAGAGCGTACCATTTTAGATTCCCTGGAAACACAGGATCCAAACCTGGCAGAGGAAATTAAAAAGAGAATGTTTGTGTTTGAAGATATCGTCGCCCTCGATAACCGGGCTGTCCAGCGTGTGGTCAGAGATGTTGATCAGGATGATCTGCGTCTTGCGCTTAAGGTGTCCAGTGAAGAAGTGAAAGAAGTTGTCTTCAATAATATGTCCGACCGCATGGCCCAGACCTTTAAGGAAGAAATGGAATTTATGGGTCCTGTGCGCCTGCGTGATGTGGAAGAAGCTCAAACAAGAGTGGTTTCCACTATTCGACATTTAGAAGACATTGGCGAGATCATTATCGCCAGAGGCGGGGGAGATGACATCATTGTCTAACTATCCCCGGGATACCGGCAGGGTTATTCAAATCAAGAAAGTAAATCCGGCCCCGCATCCTTCTGAAGAGGAATACAGCTCAGAGAATCTGGAGAACCACAAGCATTCCCTCCAACAGGAGATCCATCATCTTCAGACTAGAAAGCAGGAGATGATCCAACAGACGACTGCCGAAATTGAAGCAATGAAACAGACCTGGGAGGAAGAAAGAAAAGTCATTGAAAATGAAGCCTTCCGGAAAGGCTTTGAAGAAGGAACATCTAAAGGGAAGGAGGAAGGCAGACAGGTGTATGAAAGCCGGATCGAACAAGCGAATCTTGTCGTTGAAAAAGCCGGGCTCCTTCAAAAAGAAAAGGTGAAGGAAAGTGAACGTATGATTCTGGACCTTGCCTTGACGTGTGCGGAGAAAATCGTGAAAAAACAACTGGTGGAACAACCGGAAGCGTTCCTTCCCTTGGTCAGTGCAGCCATTGAAGAAGTGCAGGCGCAGCCAGAAGTGACCATTTATGTTCACCCGGATCAGTTCGGTCTTTTACAGGAGCAGAGGGAAGAGCTTCATGAAGCGGTCCGTCACAATACAGACCTTTCCATCTACGTTGAGGCAGAACTGCCTCCTTTAACATGCAGAGTCGAATCCCCATTTGGAATTATCGATGCAGGAATTGATACACAGCTGACAGAACTTCGTAAAGCCGTCTTGAAAGCTGCAGAAAGGGCGGCTGCAGATGAATGAAGCTTTTTTTGAATCTGTGATCCGCCAGGCAGATACGTATAAGCGCTACGGGAAAATTCACCGCGTTGTCGGTCTGATGATTGAGTCCAAAGGTCCGGAAGCTTCGATTGGAGAAGTGTGTACCATTCATTCGCCGATAAATGGACAGGTAACTATCCAGGCGGAAGTGGTCGGCTTCCATGATGAAAACATTCTGCTTATGCCTTATCAGGAAGTGACTCATATCAGCCCTGGAAGTCTGGTGGAAGCTACTGGATCCCCTTTGAACATTCATGTGGGCAGAGGCCTGATCGGGAGTGTGCTGGATGCTTCCGGACAGCCGCTGGACGGGAGCCGGCTGCCCAAGGGGTTGAAGGAATATCCGACGATTCAGGACCCCCCGAACCCTTTATCAAGGCCGCCGGTAAGAGAGCCGATACAAGTCGGTGTCCGTGCGGTTGATTCCCTGTTGAGTGTCGGCAAAGGGCAGCGCGTAGGGATTTTTGCAGGCAGTGGTGTTGGAAAAAGTACGTTGATGGGCATGATTGCCCGAAACAGCTCGGCGGATTTGAATGTGATCGCCTTAATTGGAGAGAGGGGCCGGGAAGTCCGGGAATTTATCGAACATGATCTTGGAGAAGAAGGGCTGAGGCGGTCCATTGTTGTTGTGGCAACTTCAGATCAGCCGGCTTTAATGAGAGTGAAAGGGGCCTATACGGCGACAGCCATCAGTGAGTATTTCCGTGACCTTGGCTATAACGTCAACCTTATGATGGATTCCGTCACAAGGTTTGCAATGGCCCAGCGTGAAATCGGTCTGGCCACTGGCGAACCTCCGACTACGAAAGGATACACGCCGTCTGTCTTCGCTCTCCTTCCAAAGCTTTTGGAACGTACAGGGGCTTCCAACAGGGGAACGATTACAGCCTTCTATACCGTTCTTGTAGATGGGGATGACTTAAACGAACCGATCGCTGACACAGTCCGCGGTATTCTGGACGGCCATTTTGTTCTTGATCGTAAACTGGCTGAGCAGGGAAGGTTTCCTGCAGTCAATATCCTGAAATCCATCAGCCGCGTGATGAAGCAGATTGTCACAGAGGATCATGCCCATGCAGCATCCCAGCTCCGTGCTCATCTGGCGACGTATGAAGAGAACAGAGAATTGATTCAAATTGGCGCTTATAAAAAAGGGTCCAGCCGGGACATTGATGAATCGATTTCCTACTATCCGCATCTGGTGAAGTTTTTAAAGCAGGATGTATATGAACCGGCAAGCTATGAAGGTTCGGTGGAAGATTTGAAAGGGTTATTTGAATAGGGGGATTTGTAAATGACGGCCGTTGTTCAAACCTATCAAAAGATTAAGGACTTGAGAGATAAAGACAAGCATGAAAAGCAGAAAGAGTACCAAAAAACAGTGGAAACCTTTGAAAAACGGGCCGGCGAGCTGTATGAAAGGCTCAGGGAAAAAGAGACGGCAGTTGAACAGTTCAACGATTCCTTATCACGGGGGACTCTCCAGGCCGCCGCTTTTGTTCAACACCGGCAGTATATTGAACATTTAGAAGCCATCGTTGATGATCTGCAGCCGTCCGTCCAACAGGCCCGTATGAAAATGGAGCACGCTCAAACTGTTCTCACAGATGCTTACATCGAAGTGAAAAAGTATGAAAAATTAATAGAAATGAAGGAAGAAGAAGAAGTGCAGTGGATGAAACACGAAGAAAATGCACGCATGGATGAACTGTCCATGAATCAATACTTAAATTTCTTAAACAGGTGATGGTATGGCTGGAAAAATAAAAAACAACCCAACAAAAGAGCGTTCCTTAGGTAAAATCATGCTCGCTGTCTTCATTCCTTTTATCTTTCTTGGTGTTCTCGCATGGGTAGCACTGACACTGTCAGGGATGAACGTTTCCAAACAGGTTGGAAAAGCTGCGTCTGCCATTCCGGGACTCTCAACAATCACTTCTTCCAATGAAGCAGAATCTACCGGGGATACCAGTGACCGTCTGGAGGCAGCACTGGCAAACAAAGAAGCTGAAATCAGCCAATTGAAACAGGAGGCTTCAGATAAAGAATCATTGATGGAAGAGAAGGATAGACAAATCCTTCAGCTTCAAGCCGATTTGGAAGAAGCTTCCCAGCCGTCAGTGCAGGAAGAGGAGGCTGAAGACTCCGTGAAGGATCTGGCCTTGTCATTCCGTGAGATGGACGCAGAAGATGCAGCACCCATTTTACAGGAAATGAATCAGGATAAAGCTGTACTCGTTCTAAAAGAGATTACGAATAAAGAACGTGGAACGATTTTAGGCGCTATGGAATCGGCAGCCGCAGCCGAGATTGCCGTACGTTTAATGGATGAATAAACGGCACATTTGAAAAGGGGGTGAAGAAGATAACGACGCTATTTTCATTAGTTCCAAGGTCGGTACCCACGCAGTCACTCACGAGCCCTTCTCCTAAGACTGATGGGCTTACATTCAAACAAGCGCTTCAGGCTGTAAAAATGTCTGAGATTGGTACAACTTTACCGGCGGATACCAACGAAAACGAAGTCCTGGAAGAGCTGACGAATCAAATGCAGCAGTTGATCAATGAAGTTGGGCAGCAGGTAAAGTCCTTGTCCCCAAAAGCTGTCTCTGAAAACGACGGATGGGATATACATAATCAATGGGCCCGTATTCAGGGAGAATTCCAGAAGTTTCTCTTGATGCATTCCGGAAAATCATCGAGTATCAAGGCTGATCTGCAGACGGAAATAAAGCCGGTGCAGGGTGTGCCGTCCGAGGTTGCTGACCAACATCCCCCTGTGAAAAATAGGGGGCCTGGTGAGGAACAATCACTGGAAGTGTTAAGGAAATTAGTTTCCGTTGGTACGTCCTCTGTAAGGCAGTCGGAAGAACAGAAGACGGGAAGTCCTCCGGTCGTGGACAAGGATCATGATTTGAACTTATTTTTGACATCGTTTATACCGAAAACATCCGGGTCACGATTATCATCCCCTCCCGATTCGGTGACGGAAGGGATGCCGGCAGGTTTGAACAGACTATCTCAACTAAAGGAACAAGGGGATATTCCCTTGTCATTTGATTTTCAAGAAAATTCCTCGATAAAAAATGAAGAAACAGTTCGGATGCTTGAGAAGGTTAGAGCAGAAGGAAATGTCCGTGAACAGGAACGTCCACTTTTTGTAACAAAAGAAGCCGTCGAGACTTTCGTTTCTCAACTGGAAGATTTATTGGAATCATTGAATTCAATAGCTGGTGCAGATGGAGAGCAGGCAGCGATGACAGATCTCGAAGATCAGCTGCACGCAATTGGGAATACGCAGTCCCTGTTCATCACTCGGGAAACAAAGGGTGATCATTCCCAAACGGCTCTCCAAGATGAAGCGGTAAGTGCAACCACCGCCCTTTCAAATGGATGGAGAGATTTTCATCAATCACTCCTGCATCTGGCTTCTCGCAGGGAGGGCATTGAAGCCATTGATTCTATCACCAGGGAGTTTGCTCCTATA
This sequence comes from Halobacillus sp. Cin3, assembly GCF_947311855.1. Classification (NCBI taxonomy): domain Bacteria; kingdom Bacillati; phylum Bacillota; class Bacilli; order Caryophanales; family Bacillaceae; genus Halobacillus; species Halobacillus sp. Cin3. Next base: position 623,676 of record NZ_CAMZMV010000001.1, read on the forward strand.
GCGGCAGCTTTGCAAAACATGCATCCGGATGATGCAGCGGTTGAAATGGCTTCTCTTTTTCGGGAAAGCCACCCAAAAGTGAAGGATATGCTTACAGCCCTGCTCAGAGGGGGGCAGGTCATTGATGCATCTGCCAGTGTAGAAAAAGGAGACGTTCTGCCTCAGAGTGTTCTCAATCGTGTGCCTGCAGGGGCAGCTCTGGACGTCGAACCATCGCTGATGTCCTTTTCAAAACAGTTCAGGAGTTTGGTTGAGGCCGTCAGGAATGGTGAGCAGGCAGGGTCAGATTTAAAAAAAATACTGATTCCGCTGACAAAATCCGTTCATCAGGCTTCCATGGATTCTGGGAAACAGGACGTCATCGACCGGCTGTTCCGTGATGCCCCGGTCGAGAAACAAGTTTTTCTACAGCTTGCTGCACGCCTGGAGCAGCATCAGAAGCTCCCTCAAACCTATCAGCAGCAACACCCTTTGACGGGAAGAGAGATGGGCAGGTGGGTCCAGGAAACATTAAAAAACACAGCCGGTGCGGATGAAGCCTATACACCATCCTGGACGGGGACTTCTGGAGCGATGTCTAAAGTCGAACAATTTGTCCTCCATGTGAATCAAACGGGAAGTGATCAGACCCGTCCTGCTGGTTTTCTGCAGGAACTGGAGCGGATGGTCCATAACAGCCGCTTGTTGACACATTCATCAGGGATGAAGGAAATGCAGATCCAATTGAAACCAGGGAGCCTGGGAAACATGATGGTACAGGTGACCCAGCAGAATGGTGAGATGATTGTCAAACTAATGGTGCAGACCCAGGCAGCAAAGGAACTCCTTGAAGGGAACCTTCATCACTTGAGGCCTATGTTCTCACCCCAGCAGGTAGTGGTTGAAAAAAATGACGCCTTGGCATTCACACAGCACCATTCCAGCGCGCAGACTGCTGATGAACATGGATCGTCTGATGAGTCACGCGGGGAGAAAGAAGACAGGCAGCATGTGAATGAAGAAGAGGAAGGGGAGGATGGCGCTTCCTTTGAAGATATATTAATGAATGAGAAAGTGTAGGTGGTTCCGTGACTTCGATTGATCCGTCCTTTTATTTGAAAAATCAGCAGCCCCATACATCCGGAAGCAACATCCTTGAAAAGGATGATTTTCTGAAAATCCTGATGACTCAAATTCAAAATCAAAACCCGCTTGATCCTATGAAAGATCAAGAGTTTGTTTCTCAAATGACGCAGTTCTCAAGTCTGGAACAGATGACGAATATGTCGACAGCTTTTCAGTCCTTCACAGAGCAGCAGAACATGTCTTCCTTGATTACCTACAGTCATTTAATCGGAAAGGAAGTTACGTATTCTTCCAAGGATCAGGGAGGTTTGAAGACAGATGTCGTTGCTGCTGTTAACCAAAAAGAAGATGGCACATATGTTGAACTGCAGTCCGGCAGTCTTGTATCAGTACAGGATTTGACAAAGGTGAGTCAAGAGAGCGGATCAGGAAAGCAGGAAACCTGATGGACCCGCGCATCCATGCTGTCCAGCCCCCTTTAATGGGAAGGCAGACCAGCATAAGAACAGAGAAAGAAACGTCCGCTTCATTTAAGAACGCCCTGGAGGAAGCAGCAGGGTTGAAAATCAGCAAACATGCGGAGCAGCGCCTGAAAACAAGAAACATTTCCATTGCGCCGTCTTCCTGGGAACAGATCTCTGCAAAAATGCAGGAAGCTGAAACCAAGGGCGTGACCGATTCTCTTGTATTGACAAATGAAGCAGCGCTGATCGTCAGTACGAAGAATCGAACCGTCGTAACCGCGATGAACCGGGAGGAAACGCAGTCGCAAATCTTTACGAATATCAATGGCACCATTTTTATCAATGAATAGGCTGGACCCGTATGAAGGGAAGCCGCAGCTGGGGCGGAAGGACAGAAGCACCGGCATTAAAACCCGAAAGGAATGTTGACTACATGCTACGTTCACTATATTCAGGAGTTTCTGGAATGAAAGGTTTTCAAACAAAATTAGATACGATCGGCAACAATATTGCCAACGTGAACACATACGGCTTCAAACAGGGACGCGTAACTTTTCAGGATATGATGAGTCAGACGATGTCCAATGCCCAAGGTCCGATTGCAAATGATAATGGTGGCAATGTGACAGGGGGACTGAATGCAACCCAGGTCGGTCTTGGGACACAAATCGGCTCCATCGATACCATCCATACACAGGGGAATCGTCAGTCCACCGGTCGTCCACTTGATCTTGCGCTTGAAGGAGACGGCATGTTTGTGCTTGCGGAAGCGGGAACGGCTGGCGTTAACGTTGGTGGAGGAAACACAGATCTTTCACAACTGCAGATCAGTTTCACGAGAGCAGGGAACTTTTACTTGGATGATGATGGCTCACTCGTCAATAACAGTGGGAAGTATGTCATTGGTAACGATGGTGCGATTACTATTCCTGATGATGCACAGAGCTTCAGTGTCCAGACGGATGGAACCGTCAACTACATTGATGCAAATAATAACGTTCAGCAGGCGGGTCAAATTATGCTTGCCAAATTTTCCAATCCCGGCGGTCTTGAGAAAGTCGGCGGAAATGAATATCGTGCAACGCCCAACTCTGGTTTTATAAGCAGTAATGCAAATGACGATGAATTGAATGACGTGTCTGATCTATCCGTTGCCGGTCAGAATGGAACAGGCGGCATGATTGCAGGGGCGCTTGAAATGTCCAATGTCGACCTCGCCGATCAGTTCACCGAAATGATTACATCCCAGCGTGGATTCCAGGCCAATACGAAAATCATCACCACTTCTGATGAGATTCTGCAGGAACTAGTCAATCTGAAGCGATAAGGAGAGACGGAGGGTGCCGACCCTCCTCCTTTCTATGATTACATTGACAAAGTTAAACGGACAATCTTTCACCTATAATGCGATTTACATAGAACAGGTCCAGTCTAATCCGGATACGACCATCACCACTGCCCGCGGTCGTACATTTCTCGTGTTGGAATCAGAGGAAGAAGTGGCTCTGAAGGTAACGGACTATTTTCGCAGCATAGGCCTGATCCAGGCTGCAGATAAGGCAGGTGAGTAAAAAGATGAACATTTTCAAAGGAATGATCATCACGTTAAGTACCTTAACGATTCTCGGTGTTGTTGCGCTTGTTTTCGTCCTGAACGTCAATGGCGGAGAAGAAGCATCCGGAGAACGCAGCATTGATGATATCCGGGAGGCCTCATTTGTAACAGAGGAGATCACCACGGACTTGAAAGATGGAAGCTATGTGAGGATCAGCTTTCAAGTCGTCACAGACAGCACAGCTACGAAAAAGGAACTGGAAAAGAGAGATTTCCAAATCAGCAATACATTGATTAAGGAATTATCTGTGATGAAGTCGGAAAGCTTTCAATCTGGAATTTCTGATTTAGAGGAAAAGATGAAATTAAAGATGAACGAGCTTCTTACAGAAGGTAAAGTCACGGACGTTTATACCGTAAACAAAGTCCTTCAATAATCGAAGGAAGGGGGAGAAAATTTGGCGGAAGAGGTTCTCTCACAAAATGAAATAGATTCCCTTCTATCTGCACTGTCTTCAGGAGAGATGGACGCCGAGGAATTAAAGAAAGAAGAAAAAGAAAAGAAAGTCAGAGTGTATGATTTTAAGCGGGCCTTGAGATTTTCCAAGGATCAGGTCCGAAGCCTGTCTAGAATTCACGAGAATTTCTCCAGGCTGCTGACAACTTACTTTTCTGCGCAGTTACGCACGTATGTAGATATACAGGTAGCGTCGGTGGACCAGCTTCCTTATGAGGAATTTATCCGGTCGATCCCAGCCATGACCATTTTAAATATTTTCAGCGTCCCTCCACTGGAAGGGCGTATTCTGCTCGAAGCCAACCCGAACGTCGCTTACGCCATGCTGGACCGCGTTCTTGGAGGCCGTGGGAGCAGTGTGAACAAGGTGGATAATTTGACCGAGATTGAAACGACGATTATGTCCCACCTGTTTGAACGAGCGCTTGAAAATTATCAGGAGGCATGGGGATCGATTGTGGACATCGATCCTATGCTTGAGGATTTCGAGGTAAACCCTCAATTCCTTCAGATGGTTTCTCCCAATGAGACCGTCATCGTTGTTTCATTGAACACGACGATCGGAGAAACGAGCGGCATGATCAACGTCTGTATTCCACACGTTGTATTAGAGCCGATCATTCCGAAGCTTTCCGTCCATTACTGGATGCAGAAAGAGCAGTCCAAAGAAAGAAATCCGGAAGACTTTGAAGCGATCAGCCGGACGATCCAGGGAGCAGAGCTTAATGTCCTTGCCGTTCTCGGAGAGGCGGATATGAGTATTGAGCAGTTTTTGAACCTTGATGAAAATGATGTCATCCGACTTGATCAATCCATCGAACATCCGATGATTATGAAAGTGGATGATGAACCGAAATTTTACATTCAGCCTGGACAGGTGAAAAGTAAGATGGCTGTTCAAATATTAGACGAATTTACAAAAGGAGGCGGGGAAGATGAGTGATGACATGTTATCCCAGGACGAAATTGATGCGTTATTGAATGGCGGGGGTGACACAGGCAGCAATAAAGATTCAGATCTGTCTCCCAAAGAGTCGCATCTGGCCATTCTTGAGGAAGATGCGCTCGGCGAGATCGGAAATATATCGTTTGGAAGCTCCGCAACTGCGCTGTCTTCTCTGCTCAATCAAAAAGTAGAGATCACTACGCCGGAGATCGCTGTTGTGTACCGGAAGGATCTGGCGGACGAATTTCCCAAACCCCATGTCGCCGTCGGAGTGACTTATACAGACGGATTCACAGGGGAAAATGTGTTTGTTATGAAGACGAAGGATGCAGCCATCATCGCTGATTTGATGCTCGGGGGGGATGGTCTGAACCCGGACGAAAACTTGAATGAAATCGCATTAAGTGCCGTTCAGGAAGCTATGAATCAGATGATGGGGTCCGCAGCTACGAGTATGTCCACCATCTTTAATAAGAAAGTGGATATTTCTCCACCGTCGATCAATGTGCTGGACTTGGAGGATCAATCCGGGGAGGATATGATCCCTGAGGAGGAAACGTTAGTCAATGTAGCCTTTCAACTCAAAATTGGAACATTGATCGACTCGAAAATCATGCAGTTGATTCCACTGAATTTTGCTAAAGACCTGGTAGAGCAGCTTCTCGATCCGGAAGGCTCTCAAACAAGTGAACCTAACATTTCAGATGAAAAACAAGTGTTGGAACAAAACGGGCCTTCTTCACCTGAAGAACCGCAGTCGTCTTCAGGTACTTCACCGGATCGTGAAGTTACAGAATTTGAAGAGCATCCGGCTGATCCGCAGTATGTGGGGGGGCCTGCAGGCCGCAGTGCTCAGGATGCAGATGTGCAGCATGCACAGTTCCAACAGTTCGAGCAGTCTCCATCAATGACAGGAACCGCTCATAAAAACCTTGATATGCTGATGGACATCCCGTTAAAAGTCACGGTGGAACTGGGAAGGACGAAACGGACGGTGAAGGACATTCTTGAATTGTCTGCAGGGTCTGTTGTGGAACTGGATAAACTCGCCGGTGAGCCTGTCGACATTCATGTGAATGAAAAGTTGATGGCTAAAGGGGAAGTCGTCGTCATCGATGAAAATTTCGGTGTGCGGGTGACTGATATTTTAAGTCCAAAGGACCGACTGACAAAATTACGTTAATACAGGAACGATATGACAGGAGGAAGAGAAATGGGAGAAAGAATACTAATTGTAGATGATGCAGCGTTCATGCGTATGATGGTGAAGGACATTTTAACAAAAAACGGCTATGAAATTGCCGGCGAAGCGGAAGATGGACAGAAAGCAGTGGAGCTTTACAAAGAGGAAAAACCGGATCTTGTCACGATGGATATCACCATGCCGGAAATGGATGGGATTACGGCGTTGAAGGAAATTAAGGCGGTTAATCCAGACGCAAAAGTCATCATGTGTTCAGCTATGGGGCAGCAGGCGATGGTCGTGGACGCAATCCAGGCTGGCGCCAAGGACTTTATTGTGAAGCCTTTCCAGGCGGACCGTGTGATTGAAGCGATTCAGAAAGCGTTAAGCTGAAGCGGGGAATATGATGTTTTCTGCACCAAGAGTATCAGCAATGTTGATGTTTACGGTCCTCCTGCTGACGGTTTTTCCTTTGCAAACGATGGCCCAGCCCTCTGTGAACGAATGTTTATCCAATCCGGAACTGGAGGGCTGCCCTGGTGCAGATGCGGATATGGATCCATCTGAGCCGGCCGCTGGAACAGCACAGGATCAGCCTTCGCTTCTGTGGAACTTCATGAAGCTCGGACTGGCCCTGGTTTTTGTTGTGGCCTTGATTTATGGATTGCTGAAATTGTTCAACCGTAAAAACCAGTGGGTGAACCAATCAAGAACTATGGAGAACCTGGGGGGGATGAGTCTCGGTCCTAATCGTTCCATACAGGCTGTAAGAGTAGGGGAGCAGGTGTTTTTATTAGGTGTAGGAGATACGGTGGAGTTGATCACTGAAATTACGGATCAGGATACGAAGGCTTCTTTTCAGAAAAAGGACCAGGGCCCTTCCATTCCAACAGCTTCCGTGCAGAACCTGCTGCGTAAACTCCCCGGTCATCAAGAGTCAAAAAAAGATACCTCGACGTTTCAATTCCAACAGCTTTTTGAAACCCAGCTGAACGATATGAAACAGAAACAGAAAAAAGCAGTGGAGAGAACGAAAGGGGGACAGGATCATGAATGAATTTGTAGATATCTTTACAAGCTCAGATCCTGAAAACATCGCTACCTCTGTCAAACTGCTGCTGTTGTTGACGGTTTTATCACTGGCCCCCGGTCTGTTGATCTTAATGACCAGTTTTACAAGGATTCTTATCGTTTTGTCCTTTGTCCGGACATCGCTGGCTACTCAGCAGATGCCTCCCAACCAGGTGTTGATAGGAATCGCTCTGTTTCTGACGTTCTTTATCATGGCTCCTACGTTTGAGGAAGTCAACGAGCAGGCATTAACCCCGTTGTTTAATGAGGAAATCACATTAGATGAAGCGTATGACGAAGCGAGTGCTCCGATGAAGGAGTTCATGGGCAAACACACAAGGCAGAAGGATCTGGCCTTATTTATGAATTATTCCGGTCTGGAAGCTCCTTCTTCTATCCAGGAAGTGCCGCTGAATACACTGGTGCCTGCTTTTGCCATCAGTGAACTGAAAACCGCTTTTCAAATGGGTTTCATGATTTTTGTACCATTTTTAGTCATTGATATGGCTGTCGCCAGCGTGTTGATGTCGATGGGAATGATGATGCTTCCACCTGTCATGATTTCCCTGCCGTTTAAGATTCTGCTGTTTGTCCTCGTGGACGGCTGGTTCTTAATAACGAAATCCTTGCTGGAAGGCTTTTAAGGAGGAACCACGATGAATAGCAATATGGTTATCTCATTTGCCAAGGAAGGAATTTATACGGTTCTGCTGATTTCAGGGCCCCTCTTGATTCTTGCATTAGCCGTAGGGCTGGTTGTGAGTATATTCCAGGCTACAACGCAGATTCAGGAACAGACGCTTGCCTTTATCCCGAAAATCGTCGCCGTTTTAATTGGACTGATCGTCTTTGGGCCTTGGATGCTTACCAATATGGTTGAATACACAGCGGAAATCTTTAATAACTTGAATATGCTGGTGGGCTGACTATGATCGAATCGATTTCGCTCGTGAATCTGCCGGCATTTCTGCTGGTCTTCGTCCGGGTGGCCGCTTTTTTTGCATCCCTGCCTTTGTTTTCTTATCGGACAGTACCGGTCACTCATAAAGTAGGGTTCAGCTTTTTTTTAGCCGCCTTGATGGTTTTCACCCTTCCTGTTCCTGAAATGACGGTGGACGGGACCTATTTTCTTCTGCTTTTAAAAGAGGCAGCCGTGGGACTTGGGGTCGGTCTTTTGGCTTACATTATTCTGGGAGCCATACAAATCGCCGGAGGGTTCATCGATTTTCAAATGGGCTTTGCCGTCGCCAATGTGATCGACCCTCAAACAGGAGCTCAAAGTCCTTTGGTGGGCCAGTATATGTATATCATTACATTACTGTTCATTTTAGTCGTCGATGGTCATCATTTGATGATTGATGGAATTTTTTACAGCTATCAATTCATCGGCCTTGATCAATTTCTTCCTATGAAAGAAGAAGGATGGATCATGTTTGTCATCCAGTCGTTCAATAAGATGTTTATGATTGCTTTTTTAATGGCAGTACCTATCGTTGGGTGTCTGTTCCTTGTTGACATCGCCCTTGGAATCGTCGCCCGGACCGTTCCACAGTTGAACGTGTTTGTTGTGGGGCTGCCTTTGAAAATTTTTGTCGCGCTGTCCGTTCTCGTTATAGCAATGAGTTTTTATGTTTATCTGATTCAAATACTGTTCGAAACGATGCTTGAAACCATGAGGGGATTTATGGATGTACTTGGAGGCTGATGAACAATGGCATGGATGAAGTTGGATCTGCAATATTTCGCAGCCGATGAAAAGACGGAAAAAGCAACACCAAAAAAGAGGCAGGATACGAGAAAAAAAGGACAGGTACCCAAAAGTCAGGATGTAAACACAGGGGTCCTTCTGTTGTTTATGTTCGGCGGCCTTTTTCTCCTTGGCGGATATATGAGGGACGCGGTATTGAATATGTACCGCCATGCTTTTACTTATTATGTGCATCAGGACTTAACACAGGAGCAGACTCATACCATTTTTGTTGAAATGACGATGGAAACAGCGAAGGTGACGGCCCCGCTCATGGGTATTGCAGTCGTTGCAGGGATCGCTTCCAACCTTCTTCAAGTAGGCGTCATGTTCACAGGGGAGCCTTTGAAGGCGGATTTGAAAAAAATCGATCCGATTAAAGGAGCCAAGCGGATTTTTTCTGCACGAGCCCTTGTGGAATTGTTGAAGTCTCTTCTGAAAATCAGCGTCGTCGGGGTGATCACCTTCTCTATCATTTGGATAAACAAAGATCAGATGATGATGATGTCGCAGAAATCGGTGGAAGATGCCGTGTCTTTCTTCGGGACGATTACTGTCATCATGGGAATCGCTTCAGCTCTGGCCCTGCTGCTCCTATCCGTTCTCGATTATACATACCAGCGTTATGATCACGAGAAGAACATCCGAATGTCCAAAAAAGACATAAAGGATGAGTATAAAAACATAGAGGGTGACCCTCAAATCAAAGCGAAAATCAAAGAAAAGCAGCGCCAGATGTCAGCATCGAGGATGATGAGTGAAGTCCCACAGGCTGATGTCGTCATTACCAACCCGACCCATTACGCTGTTGCGGTGAAGTATGATGACCAGGAATCTGACGCTCCGATCGTCGTAGCTAAGGGTGTGGATTTTCTCGCCCTTAAAATTAAGGATATTGCCAGGGCGCACGACATTGTAACCGTGGAAAACAGACCGCTGGCCAGATCGCTTTATGCCAAATGTGAAATAGACAAGCCGATTGATGAAGAGTTTTTTAAAGCGGTGGCTGAAATACTCGCCTACGTCTACCGGCTGCAGGAAAAGATTTAAGAAAGGAGTGCCCTTATGTCACCAAGAGATTTATCCGTCCTGTTAGGTGTAATATTGATCATCATTATGCTTGTTATACCTTTACCTGGGTGGCTCCTCAGCTTTTTTATTCTTATTAATATCACGCTCGCCCTTATCGTTATTTTAGTATCCATGAATATGGATGAGGCGCTCCAGTTTGCCGTCTTTCCGACCCTTTTGCTGCTGCTTACGTTATTCCGTCTTGGTCTGAACGTATCAACAACGCGTTCGATTCTTTCTGAGGCGGAAGCCGGTGGTGTTGTAGAAACCTTCGGAACTTTTGTCATTGGTGGTAATCCTCTCGTTGGTTTTGTTGTATTCATCATCCTTGTCATCATACAATTTTTAGTTATTACCAAAGGGGCGGAACGGGTTTCCGAAGTAGCTGCTCGTTTCACTCTTGATGCGATGCCGGGAAAACAGATGAGTATTGATGCCGACTTAAACGCAGGCATGATTAATGAACATCAGGCTAAGGAACGACGGGGAAAAATTGAAAATGAGGCCGATTTTTACGGAGCCATGGACGGAGCCAGTAAGTTCGTAAAAGGGGATGCCATCGCCGGAATTATTATCGTGATCATCAACATTATTTTTGGATTGATTATCGGCATGGCCCAGATGGGCATGTCTTTTAATGAAGCTATTGATACATATATGCGTCTGACCGTTGGTGACGGACTCGTCAGTCAGATTCCGGCCCTGCTCATATCGACCGCAACCGGAATTGTAGTCACAAGAGTCGCCTCAAAAGGGAATTTGAGTTCTGATGTGACCAGTCAGCTGCTCCGCTATCCAAAGCTTCTTTATATTGCAGCCGCCTCCATCTTCCTTCTCGGCCTGACCCCGATTCCCATTTTCTTAACGAGCCTGATCGCCGGAGTGCTGGCGTTTGGAGGGTATCGCCTTTCCAGGCAGTCTGAAAAGCAGGACATTGAAGAACCGGAGGAAACCGATGAAGCAGAAGGGGATCAGATGCGGTCGCCGGAAAATGTGGTTGACCTTATTAGTATGGATCCGATTGAATTTGAGTTTGGTTATGCCTTAATTCCTATCGCCGACACGAGTCAGGGGGGAGATCTGCTCGATCGGATCGTTATGATCCGGCGGCAGCTTGCCATAGAACTCGGCCTTGTCATTCCTGTTGTGCGTATCCGTGATAACATTCAGCTCAGTCCCAACGAGTACCGGTTGAAAATCAAAGGAAACCAAGTTGCAGGTGGAGAGCTTCTGCTGGATCATTATCTGGCCATGACCCCAGGTGATGAGGATGACGGAGTCGAGGGCATGGATACCGTGGAACCTGCGTTTGGACTGCCGGCTAAGTGGATTACAGAAGATGTAAAAGATGAGGCGGAACTGTCAGGATACACCGTTGTCGATCCTCCGTCTGTCGTTTCGACTCACATAACGGAAGTGATTAAGCGTCATGCCCACGCCCTCCTTGGCCGTCAGGAAACCCAGCAGCTGATCGATCACTTGAAGGCCTCCTATCCAATATTGGTTCAGGAAGTCACCCCTGACCCACTCAGTGTCGGGGATGTTCAAAAAGTGCTGGCCAAACTGCTGCGTGAAAACATCTCAATTAAAAATCTGCCGGTCATTTTTGAAACACTGGCCGATTTTGCGAAGATGACCAATGATACAGAATTGTTAGGTGAGTATGTGCGCCAGTCTCTGTCTGCACAGATTACGAGTCAGTTTAAGGGTGGTCATGATCAGATGAAAGTGATTACGGTTTCCGGTCAAGTGGAGAAGCTGGTCGCTGATCATATTAAGCAGACGGAGCATGGCAGCTATCTTGCCCTTGACCCTGAAAGGCAACAGGCGGTATTACGCTCTGTAGCTGAACAGGTCGAACGGGTCACTCTTCAGGAGGAGACGGCGGTCGTCCTTTGTTCGCCGGCTGTGCGAATGTACATGAAGCAGCTGCTGGACCGGGCGCTGCCCCAGGTCGTCGTGCTTTCTTATAACGAATTAGATCCAAGTGCAGAAGTCCAGAGTGTCGGGGTGGTGAATGTATCGTGAGAATAAAAAAGTTTCACGGAGTGTCGATGCCGGAAGTTATGAAAAAAGTGAGAAGTGAATTTGGAACAGAAGCCGTGATCTTAAGCTCTAAAGTTATCAAAAACGGGGGCTTTCTCGGGTTGTTTAAAAAAGAAATGACAGAAGTGGTCGCAGGTATGGACCCGGATGTTCCAGTTGAACGAAAGAAAGCAATACCCTCTGAACCACTTCTGGATAAGGGGAATAATGGAGAAAACCAGAAGATTCTGGATGAAATTACTCAGTTGAAAGCCATCATTCAAGATGGATCAACAGGGAATCCAGCTTTGTCCCCGTTGATGCAGGAGTTGGAACAATATTTATCAGGACAGGGGCTTCAAAAGCCATACGTTCAAATCCTTGTCTCTTCCATACTGGAAAAGTATGAACCTCCGAACAAACGTGGTGATGTAAAGAGAATGGCGGTAGAGGAATTGACGGACATGCTGCGTCAGATTCCGTCCGGGCATACGTTTCAGAAACGGTACATTCACTTGTTCGGGCCGACAGGAGTCGGAAAGACGACCACCCTGGCCAAGCTGGCCGGAGATGCGGTGTTGAATAAGGGGTGGAAGGTTGGGTTCATAACAACCGATACGTACAGAATTGGAGCAGTTGAGCAGTTGAAAACCTATGCCGGAATTCTTAATGCCCCGGTCGAGGTGGCTTATAACATGGAGGATTACAGGTTGGCGAAGGAAAAACTGACGGATGTTGATCTTGTTCTCATCGATACCGCAGGGCGGAACTACCGGAATCGTGCATTTATTGAAGAGCTCCAGAAGGTGATTGATTTCGAAGAGCAGGCGGATCATTTTCTTGTCTTATCCTTAACGAGTAAATATGCAGACATGCAGGCGGTTTATGATAACTTTTCTTTCTTACCTGTGGAGAAGATTATTTTTACAAAAGAAGACGAAACATCAACGCTGGCGGATGCCGTCAATCTGATCCTGGAGAAAAAACGGGGGCCGGCCTATATTACAAATGGACAGGACGTGCCCGATGATATTCAAAGCATGTCTCCCGGAAAAATAGCTGTCCAGCTTATGAAGGGGTATACCGATGAAGGATCAGGCTGAGCTTCTTCGGACACGTATGATTTCCCGTGAATCCAAGCCTCCTGCGCGGGTGGTTGCCGTTGCCAGCGGAAAAGGAGGGGTCGGGAAAACGAATATCACGATAAATATGGCCTTATCCCTGTGCCGCTCCGGGAGGAAAGTGTTGGTGCTGGACATGGATGTCGGAATGGGGAATGTGGATATTCTTTTAGGACGAACATCGGCTTTCAGTCTGCCTGATCTTATTCGGAACCGGCTGACGTTTCAGGAAATTATTGAACACGGGCCTGGCGGGCTCGATTATGCTGCCGGCGGATCTGGTTTGACAGAGTTGTTCAATATGAATGCAGAGGACTACGAATTTTTGAACCAGCAGCTTGAAGACGTCTCGAAAATATATGATGTCATCCTTCTTGATATGGGAGCGGGGATTACAGAAAGCAGCCGCTCATGGCTGCTTTCCGCTCATGAAGTCATTATTGTGACAACGCCGGAGCCTACGTCGATTACCGACGCTTATGCACTGATGAAACAGCTGGTATATCTAAACCCCGTACTTCCTTTCTCGTTTATCGTCAATCGGGCGCAGACCAGACCATCGGGGGAACGCACATTGGCTCGTCTGCAGGAGGCTGCGCATAGATTTTTACATGTTGACGTGCATCAGCTCGGTGTTGTTCTTGAAGATCGGCAGGTTCTTGAAGCTGTTTTGAACCAGGTCCCTTTTCTGATCCATGCCCCTTCAGCAAAAGCGAGCCGGGCCGTGGATCAAATCACCGGACGGTTTTTAAACCGCACATCATACAGGATCCATTTGGAAGAACCGGGATTTTTGGAAAAATTAAAACGACTCGTAAGGAAGGGGGAAGCGTAGTGAAAGAAATCAAAGTACTGGTCGTCGATGACTCAGCCTTTATGAGACGGGTGTTGAGCGATATGCTCCAGCGGGATCAGCGCATCAAGGTGGTGGGTGCTGCCAGGAATGGACGGGATTGTCTTCAAAAACTGAAGCAGGTTCAACCCGATGTGATCACGATGGATGTGGAGATGCCTGTCATGGACGGTCTGTCCACACTGGAGTGGATCATGAAGGAAACACCCCTGCCTGTCGTCATGGTGTCCAGTCTTACTAAAGATGGGGCCGAGAGCACGTTGAAGGCGATGGAACTTGGCGCCGTCGATTTCATACCAAAACCTTCGGGCGCTATCTCTCTTGATATGGAAAAAGTAGAAGCTGAAGTAATAAAGAAAGTGAAAGGCGCGGCGGAAGCAAGGGTAAGAACTATGCCATGGAGCCATCCTGTTGAAAATCCTCCCTCTGTTTCATTCCAAAAGGGGAAGAAGAAACGGGTCGTAGCGATCGGCACCTCTACAGGAGGACCGAGAGCTCTTCAAAAGGTACTCGCCGCCCTTCCGGAACAACTGCCGGCGCCGCTTTTGGTCGTTCAGCATATGCCGCCGGGATTTACTAAGACCCTGGCTGACCGGCTGGATAAGCTTTCTTCCATCACCGTCAAAGAGGGGGAAGATGAAGAAGAGTTGAAAAATGGTGTCGCTTATATTGCTCCTGGAGGAACTCATATGACGGTTGTTCAGAAAGGGGAAGGGCTTTTCCTTGAATTAAATGTCCAGGCACCTGTGAATGGACATCGGCCGTCCGTCAATACATTATTTCAGTCCCTTGCTGCTGTACAAGGGTGGATGGTTACAGCGGTTGTGATGACCGGGATGGGCACGGATGGACTGGAAGGCATGATCAAGCTTCGAAGCAGCTGTCCGACCTACACGATTGCAGAATCTGAACAATCCTGTGTCGTCTATGGGATGCCGAAAGCGGTCGTTAAGTCAGGACTGGCTGATGAAGTGACAGATGTCTCGAATATAAGCGCCGCAATCGTGCATGCGCTAGAGAAGGGGTAAAGAAATGGAAATGAATCAGTATTTAGAAGTCTTTATTGATGAAAGTAAAGAACACCTCCAAGCCATCAATGATCATCTGCTTATTTTAGAAAAGAACCCGCTGGATACCGCTATCGTCCATGAGATTTTCCGTTCAGCCCATACCTTGAAAGGTATGGCGGCAACGATGGGATACCAGGATTTATCGGACCTGACCCACAACATGGAGAATGTGCTGGATGCGGTCCGCAATGAACAGCTTCAAGTGAATGAAGGGGTGCTGGACATCGTCTTTGATGCGGTCGACGACCTGGAAGCAATGGTCATGGATATTGCTGATGGCGGGACTGGGGAGCGGAATGTAGACAACGTCGTCCGAAGACTTGAAGCGGTTGAAAAGGGTGGAGAGCAGCTGTTAATAAGTCAAAACCCTCTGGATGGAACACAAGAAACAGAGCTCCAGATCGATGCATTTACAAAGAATGTGATCCATATGGCAGAAGAGTCCGGGAATAAGGCGCTGGTGATTCACACACGCCTTCGGGACGATTGCCTGTTAAAAGCTGCGAGAGTGTATATGGTTTTTGAAGTTCTTGAACAAGCGGGAGAAGTCGTCGCTGCCTCTCCATCTGTTGAAAAACTCGAAAATGAAGAGTTTGAGAACAGCTTTACCGTTCTTTTGATTTCAGAGGGGTCAGAAGATGACATCCAAGCAAAAATTGAAAAAGTGTCAGAGGTGGAGCACGTTTCTGTTGAGCTGTATAAGGAAGAGGAAACACAATCGATGGAACAAACCCCGGCTCAGCCTCAACCAGAAACAAACATCAGGGCAGGAAAAGAAACGAGTAAACCATCCTCCAGCGGGCGTACGATCCGGGTGAATATTGATCGTCTGGATGCTCTTATGAACTTGTTTGAAGAACTTGTGATTGACCGGGGACGCTTGGAACAGATTTCGGCCGACCTTGCCCATCAGGAGCTTCAGGAAACGGTGGAGCATATGACGAGAATATCCAGCGATCTGCAGAGCATCATTTTAAACATGCGTATGGTTCCGGTTGACCAGGTGTTTAACAGGTTCCCGCGTATGATCCGCCAGCTTTCAAAAGATTTACATAAACGTCTGGAATTAACCATTACGGGCGCGGATACAGAATTGGACCGCACCGTTATCGATGAAATCGGAGATCCGCTCGTCCATTTAATCAGGAATGCGGTGGATCATGGCATTGAGAGTCCTGATGAGCGTGAAGCCAAAGGGAAACCTGCGGCAGGGAAAATTGAATTAAAGGCTTACCACAGTGGCAATCATGTATTCATCGAAATCAAGGATGACGGAGCAGGGATCAACCGTACGAAAGTGGTCGAGAAAGCCGTCAAAAATCAGGTCGTTACAAAAGAGCAGGCCGAGGCAATGTCTGATTCCCAAGTGTTTGATTTGATTATGGAAAGTGGATTTTCCACGGCTGACCAGATTTCGGATATATCAGGGAGAGGTGTCGGCCTGGATGTCGTCAGGAACACCATCGAATCCCTTGGCGGGGCTATTACAATTGAGTCGGAGTTTGGAGAAGGCAGCCGGTTTTCCATCCAGCTCCCTCTGACACTTTCCATCATCTCTGTCATGCTGGTTGAGGTGCAGAAAGAGAAATATGCCATCCCGCTTTCTTCTATTATAGAGACCGCTATTGTGAAGAAGAAAGATCTGCTGCACGCCCATAACAAAAGGGTGATGGATTTCCGCGGCAGGGTCATTCCGCTCGTCTACTTGACAGAACTTCTTCAGGTGCCTGTGGAACGGGAAGAAGAAGATGATTATTCTGTTGTGATCGTCCGTAAAGGTGACAAGATGGCAGCTCTTGTCGTCCACTCATTCATTGGACAGCAGGAAGTGGTTTTGAAGTCTCTCGGTGACTATCTATCCGGAGCGTTTGCTATTTCCGGCGCCACTATTCTTGGTGATGGTCAGGTGGCATTAATCCTGGACAGCAATGCGTTAATCAAATAAAAGGAGGGATTTTCATGACAGAATATAAAGGGCACGCTCAAAAGGTCATCGTTTTTCAAATCCAGGACGAGGAATATACCCTCCCTGTCCAAACGGTGGGGTCGATTGAAAGAATGGTGCCGATCACCCGGGTACCGGGAGCCAGGTCTTTCGTAAAAGGAGTCATCAACTTAAGAGGGGTCGTCACTCCAGTGATAGATCTGCGGGAAAGGTTCGGCTTTGAACCGGCTCCGGAAACGGAACAGACGAGGATCATTACAGTGACAATTGAAGATATGAATGTTGGTTTGATTGTGGATGCTGCCAACGATGTTCTGGACCTCCAAGACGATTTGGTCGAGCCGCCTCCTGAAGTTGTCGGCACTGTGGAAGCCGCTTATATTCATGGCGTGGCGAAAATGGAAGACCGTTTATTTATCCTTTTGAATCTGGAAAAAGTACTGGATAAAGAAGATGTTTTGGAATTGGAAAAGATGTATGGATAATTCCTGGACCATTTCTGGACAATCCCGGGTTATACACGACCAAAAAAAGCGTATAAGAATCGGGATCGGACAAATGGCTGCTGCGGGAAAGGATGCCTTACTCACCACAACAGGACTTGGTTCCTGTGTTGGAGTGGTGCTGTACAACGGGAAGGGCATGGCCGGCATGATTCATATTATGCTCCCCGAAGCGCAAACGGCTCTCCATGGGCGTGTTAACCGATGGAGGTATGCAGATACGGCTGTTGATGACCTTGTTGATTCTCTCATCAACAAAGGGTGCAGGCCCGGGAGCTTAAAAGCGAAGATCGCAGGAGGGGCTCATATGTTTTCGGTGAAAGATCAGAGTCCAAGGATTCGTATAGGAGAGCGGAATGTGAGTGCGGTCAAAAGCCGCCTTACGGAGCACCTTATCCCGATCATTGCGGAGGATACAGGGGGACAGGTCGGAAGATCCATCCTATTTAATGTGGAAACCAGTGAAATGAACATAAAAAAGGCCGGCGGCGGTGAGCTTCTATTATGAGAGGATGCGCCCGGTTCAATGAAAAAATGAAAAAAATGCGGGGAGGATGAAAATGGCAGGTGGTTTATCTCCTCAGGAACAACAATGGTGGAATTTATGGACGAACGAAAGAGACGGTGAGGCGGCCAACCAGCTTGTCCAGCTTTACGATTATCTGGTGAATTATCACGTCCATCGGATTACGGCTCATTTACCAAAGAATGTGAGCAAAGACGATGTAAGAAGTCTCGGAATGCTTGGTCTTTATGATGCCTTGAAAAAGTTTGACCGGTCCCGGGATTTAAAATTCGATACGTACGCTTCCTTCCGCATCCGCGGTTCGATTATTGATGGTTTGAGGAAGGAAGACTGGCTGCCGCGTTCGGTGAGGGATCGGACTAAAAAAATCGAACAGGTGACAGAGGAGCTTGAGCAGAAGCTGCAGCGTCCAGTCACGTCCAAAGAAGTGGCAGAAGCTGTCGGAATATCCGCCCAGGAAGTAGAAGCGGCTGTCAAGGACTCATTGTTTGCCAATGTCCTTTCTATGGAAGAGAAACCGAAAGACGGGGGCGAAGATCATAAGGAAGGCATCGGATACTCGATTCCTGATGAGGAAACCGGTTCTCCGGACTCCTCGCTCATCAAACAGGAAAACTATAAGGAACTGGCGGAGCAGATTGACCAGCTGAAGGAAAAAGAGAAGCTGGTGATCAGTCTTTTCTATAAAGAAGAGCTCACGCTTACGGAAATCGGCCACGTCCTGAATTTAACGACGTCCCGGATTTCACAGATCCATGCCAAGGCGATTTATAAACTAAAGCAGTCCCTCCAGAATGTGATGTAGCTGGGCAGCGGACGGGGAAGAAAGGATGTGACTCTCCTTGACATCATTTGTATTAGTGATCAGTTTTCTAATTGACGGTTTAATTTTATTCGGCCTTATGATAATGATGAAAAAAATCCGCCGGACAGAAGAACTCGAGCTTCGACAGGAAAAGGTCGCTGCGGAGATCGAAGACTTGTTTTCCTCTTACTTGTATGAAATTAAAGAGGAAAACAAACGGATGGAAGCCTGGGCTTCTTCAGGCACCGGTTCAACGGAAGAGACCATGAGCCCTGTGAAAGAAACGAAAGGCGGCGGGTACGAGCCTCCCCTTCCGGATGAAGGAACAGGAGAGGAGCAGCCCTCGATTCATTCTATGGTCATGAATATGAAACAGGATGGGTGGTCTGTGGAGGAAACAGCGAAGGCCTTGAACAAAGGAAAAACAGAAGTGGAACTGATGTATAAGTTTAATCAGTAAAAATGCTGAAAAAACTTGAACCATTCATACCTTTGTGGTATATTTACTGACGGTGTCAATACACACGCCTTTGGATCTGCTTGTGAGGTTGCTCCGATAAGGAGTTCACAGGAAGGAAATGAAAAGGGCGGAGGATACTAAAAAAACCAAAACAGGAGGAACAAACATGTCTGTAATTTCTATGAAACAGCTTCTAGAAGCTGGTGTTCACTTTGGACACCAAACACGCCGCTGGAATCCGAAGATGAAGAAATACATCTTCACGGAGCGTAACGGCATTTATATCATTGACCTTCAGAAAACAGTGAAGAAGGTTGATGAAGCATTCAACTATGTGAAAGAGGTCGCTGCTGACGGCGGTAACGTTCTTTTCGTAGGTACGAAGAAACAAGCACAGGATACTGTACGTGATGAAGCTACCCGCTGTGGTATGTACTACATCAACCAACGCTGGTTGGGCGGTACCCTTACGAACTTTGAAACGATCCGCAAACGTATTAACCGTTTGAAAGATATCGAGCGTATGGAAGAAGACGGTACTTTCGATGTACTTCCTAAAAAAGAAGTCGTTGACATGCTTAAAGAAAAAGATCGTCTTGTTAAATTCCTTGGCGGTATTAAAGAAATGAAGAGCCTTCCTGATGCAATGTTCGTCATCGATCCTCGTAAAGAGCGCATCGCGATTGCTGAAGCTCATAAATTGAATATCCCAGTTGTAGGTATCGTTGATACGAACTGTGACCCTGACGAAATCGATTATGTCATCCCTGCAAACGATGACGCAATCCGTGCTGTCAAACTGCTTACTTCCAAGATGGCTGACGCTGTCCTTGAAGCGAAGCAGGGGGAAGAAACAGAAACAACTGAAGAAACTGAAGCTGCTGTAGAAGCTGCTCAGGAGTAAGAAGGGTCTAAAGGTGATAAGGGGGTATACCTTTATCACCTTTTTTAAAGAATTCCTTTTATTCAACCAGTTCCGGTACAAGGCCGGACTGTTTAACCTTGTACATTATAAAGGAGGCTTTCACAATGGCTGTAAATGCAAAGATGGTAAAAGAACTACGTGAAAAAACAGGTGCTGGAATGATGGATTGTAAGAAAGCACTGACTGAAACTGATGGTGACATGGACAAAGCGATCGAATGGCTTCGTGAGAAAGGGATTTCCAAAGCGGCTAAAAAAGCAGACCGTATCGCAGCAGAAGGTTCTGCAGCAATTGAAATCTCCGGAAACACGGCTGTTCTTTTTGAAGTGAACTGTGAAACAGACTTCGTTACGAAAAACGACCAGTTCAAGGAACTTCTTAAAGATCTTGGACAGCACCTTGTTTCCCAGAAACCTGCCTCTGTTGAAGAAGCTCTTGAACAGAAGCTTCATGGAGAAGGCGAAACACTAAGCACATACATTACAGAGCGCGTAGCGAAAATCGGTGAGAAAATCTCCCTTCGCCGTTTCTCTATCAAAGAGAAAACAGACAATGACGCATTTGGTGCCTACATTCACATGGGCGGCAGCATCGGCGTATTGACTGTTCTTGAAGGTTCTACAGATGAAGCTGCTGCTAAGGATGTTGCTATGCACGTAGCTGCTGTAAACCCTCGTTATGTTTCCCGTGATGAAATTCCTCAGGAGGAAGCAGAAAAAGAGCGCGAACTTCTTAAAACACAGGCCTTGAACGAAGGCAAGCCTGAAAACATCGTTGAAAAAATGGTGGAAGGCCGTTTGAACAAGTTCTTCGAGGAAATCTGCCTGCTTGACCAGAGCTTCGTTAAAGATCCGGACCAGAAAGTGAAGCAGTATGTTGCTTCCACAAGCGGCCAGATCACGAACTTCGATCGTTTCGAAGTCGGCGAAGGTATGGAAAAACGTGAAGAAAACTTCGCAGACGAAGTCATGAGCCAAGTTAAAAAATAATGATGGTGAAAATAGGGGACACTGCAGGTGTTCCCTATTTTCAAAAAGGCTACATACATGATATACATGCTATGAGCAGCCATGTTCGACTTTTAGAAAAACACACGGGAGGTAACTATGACTACTGCTCGCTATCGGAGAATTGTATTAAAATTAAGTGGAGAAGCCTTAAGTGGAGAAGCAGGATTCGGGCTTGAGCCAAGCATCATAAAATCTGTGTCACGTCAGGTGAAGGAAGTGGCTGAACTGGGCGTGGAAGTAGCGGTTGTTGTCGGTGGCGGCAACATCTGGCGCGGCAAGGTCGGTGCTGAAATGGGCATGGACCGTGCAAATGCTGATTATATGGGAATGCTTGCTACAGTCATGAACTCACTTGCTCTTCAGGACAGCCTTGAAAACTTAGGGATCCCAACCCGTGTCCAAACTTCTATCGAAATGAGACAGGTGGCTGAACCTTATATCCGCCGTAAAGCCATCCGTCATTTAGAGAAAAAGCGTGTAGTTATTTTTGCTGCCGGAACAGGAAACCCGTATTTCTCAACAGATACGACGGCTGCCTTAAGAGCGGCTGAAGTTGAAGCGGATGTCATTCTTATGGCGAAAAACAACGTGGACGGTGTCTATACAGACGATCCGAAAACGAACGAGGATGCCGTGAAATATGATGAGCTATCCTACATGGATGTTCTAAATGAAGGGCTGGGCGTTATGGATTCAACGGCTTCTTCATTATGTATGGACAACGATATCGATTTACTGGTATTCTCGATTACGGAAGATGGTAATATTAAAAAAGCCGTTATGGGCGAAAACATCGGAACCATTGTGAGGGGGAAATAAATTATGTCTGAAGCTGTGATTAATGAGACGAAACAACAAATGGAACAAGCGGTTCAAGCTTATTCCCGTCAACTTGCCACGGTAAGAGCGGGTCGTGCGAACCCTTCCATTCTTGACAACGTATATGTGGATTACTACGGTGCAGCTACACCGTTGAACCAACTGGCGCAGGTATCAGCGCCTGAACCACGCCTGCTTGTCATTACTCCATATGACAAAACAGCCATTGCAGAGATTGAAAAAGCGATTCTTAAAGCAGACCTTGGTCTTTCTCCATCCAGTGATGGTAATGTTGTACGTATCAACATTCCGGCACTTACGGAGGAACGTCGTAAGGACCTTGCTAAAGTTGTAGGAAAGTATTCGGAAGAAGCGAAAGTACAGGTTCGTAACATCCGCCGCGATTCCAACGACCGTTTGAAGAAGCTTGAAAAAGACGGTGAATTGACAGAAGACGATCTTCGTTCCTATCAGGACGATGTGCAGAAGCTTACGGACCAGAACGTAGAGAAGATCGATCAACTGGCTAAAACAAAAGAAGAAGAAATCATGGAAGTTTGATTTTTCTCTAACCTCATATGCCATAAAGTGGTAAAGCCGCGCTGTAGATGTTTGGCAGCGCGGTTTTCTTTTTTTCACCAGCTGCGGGTCTCGGCATATGCGTTTATTTTAGTATATAATAGAAAGATGGAAGAAACGGACTGGAGGATTAACGATGCCAATCAAGTTTCCATTCGCAAAAACAAAAAAACAAGCAGAAACACAGTCGCTCGGCCTTGACCATACTCATCTTCCGAAGCACGTGGCCATCATCATGGACGGAAACGGCCGCTGGGCTAAAAATAGAGGAATGCCGCGGATTGCGGGTCATAAAGAAGGCATGGGAGTTGTAAAAAGGATTGTCAGCTATGCTTCTGACCTCGGTGTTCAGGTTTTGACCCTGTATGCTTTCTCCACAGAGAACTGGAAACGACCGAAGAATGAAGTGGAGTTTCTCATGAAGCTTCCTGTAGATTTCCTGAATACATATCTGCCTGAATTGATTGAGAAAAATGTCCAGGTCCGTACCATTGGTGATTTTGATGTTCTGCCTCCACACACGAAAAATGCCGTCCAGGAGGCCATCCAAAGAACGAAAGACAACGATGGACTTGTACTGAATTTTGCCTTGAACTACGGCAGCCGTTTTGAAATGGTGCACGCTGTCAGGCAGATCGCAGAAAAAGTGAAAGAGGGCGTCCTCGATCCATCAGATATCAGTGAAGAAATGTTTTCATCAGAGCTGTATACGTCTGAGCTGATTGAGCCGGATCTTCTCATCCGCACAAGCGGGGAGCAGCGCTTAAGCAATTTTCTGTTATGGCAGCTTGCTTATGCAGAATTCTGGTTTACAGAGGTGTATTGGCCTGACTTTAATGAAAGCCATTTCGAAAAAGCTCTTTATGATTTTCAAAATCGCAAACGTCGGTTTGGCGGAGTATAAGGTGTGAATGAAGAAATGAAACAACGAACAATTACTGCTGTCGTAGCAGCACTTATTTTTATCCCGATCGTCCTCCTGGGGGGATGGCCGTTTAAAGCTTTTGTCTATTTCATAGCCAGTATCGCTCTGCTCGAGCTGATACGCATGAAAAAAATCGCCCGTTATTCGGTCGCTGCAGGTCTTGGTCTTGTCCTGATGTGGGCATTGATGTTTCCGTACGAAGTTTTTGATAAAGTGGTGGACGCCGATGATCTTGTAACCAAATCGGAGATCACTCTGTTGGCGGTCCTCGTCCTGCTGAGCTATACCGTTCTCGTGAAGAACAGGTTCACCTTTGATGATGCAGGGTTCCTGCTTCTCTCATCCATCTATATTGGAATGGGCTTCAATTACTTAATCGAGACAAGGGAAGCGGATTTAACGTACATTCTGTTTGCTTTATTCATCGTATGGGCGACGGATACAGGCGCCTATTTATTTGGAAGATCATTCGGAAAACGTAAACTGTGGCCGCAGATCAGCCCTAAGAAAACGATTGAAGGCTCTGTCGGGGGCGTGGTCCTTGCCTGTGTCGTTGCATTTATTTTTCATCTGATACAACCCCTGGAGCATTCCTTGATTGTCGTTCTACTCGTAACAGTGCTCATATCGATTGCAGGACAAATTGGAGATCTAGTTGAATCAGCATTCAAGAGGCATTATGCAGTGAAGGACTCTGGAAAGATCCTTCCCGGGCATGGTGGTGTTCTCGACCGGTTTGACAGTTTAATATTTATTCTGCCGATTCTGCATTTGATCAACTTTATTCAGTAATCAAGAAGGGATGGGGAATATGAAACACATTTCATTATTAGGAGCGACAGGCTCCATCGGAATACAAACCCTGGATGTCATCAGACTCCACCCTGAACAGTTTTCGCTGTACAGTATGGCTTTCGGCCGTAACGTTGAAAAAGCCGTTCCACTCATACAGGAATTCAAACCAGCAGTCATCGTTGTGCAGGACGAGGATACGAAGCAGCGTTTGAGCAGGGAAATCGATCATTCCCGCATTTTAACCGGCGGAGAAGGTTTAATTGAGGCCGCTTCTGCCGATGATGTGGATGTCGTCGTCAACGCTGTGATGGGAAGTATCGGTCTGCCGGCCACTTTAAAAGCGATTCAGGCCCGTAAACAAATTGCCATCGCCAATAAAGAAACCCTTGTAACCGCCGGTCATCTCGTTATGGCGGAAGCCAGGAAATACGGTGTGGAACTGCTTCCAGTGGACAGCGAGCATTCCGCGATATTCCAGGCTTTAAATGGCGAAAACAGGAAAGAAATTGAAAAATTGATTATTACCGCTTCCGGCGGCAGTTTTCGTGATAAATCGAGAGATGAATTGAAAGGCGTGACGGTGGAAGACGCGCTGAACCATCCTAACTGGAGCATGGGGGCGAAAATCACGATTGACTCAGCTTCCATGATGAACAAGGGACTGGAAGTTATTGAAGCCCACTGGCTTTTTCAAGTGCCTTATGAACAGATTCATGTTATTCTTCATAGGGAAAGCGTGATTCATTCCATGGTGGAGTACGTAGACAGGAATGTCATTGCCCAGCTGGGAACGCCTGACATGAAAGTGCCCATCCAGTACGCCTTGACTTATCCAAGCCGGATGGACCTTCCTATTACAAAGCATTTGAATTTAGAAGAAATTGCGACCCTGAATTTCGAGAAAATGGACATGGATCGTTTCCCATGCCTGCGCATGGCTTATGAAGCAGGCAGAGCAGGTGGATCGATGCCGGCCGTTTTGAACGCAGCGAATGAAGAAGCCGTGCAAATGTTTTTGGAAGGCCGAATTTCCTTCCTGGAAATCGAATCATACATCGAAGAAGCGTTGGAAAGGCATGACAAGATTCATAACCCGGACTTGTCTACCATAATTTCTATTGATGAGGAAACAAGGAAGAGAGTCCGTTTCCATTTAAATTAAAAGGAAGGTGCTTCATTTGACTACAGTGATTGCATTTATACTCATGTTCGGATTATTGGTGTTCGTCCATGAGTGGGGGCATCTCATATTTGCCAAACGGGCAGGTATGCTGGCGCGGGAGTTTGCCATCGGCTTCGGGCCGAAAATATATCATTTTAAGAAAAATGAAACCTTGTATACGATCCGCCTGCTTCCCATCGGGGGCTATGTCCGTGTAGCCGGGGAAGACCCTGAAATTGTAGAACTGAAAGCCGGTCATCATATCGGCCTGGAATTCAATAACGATGGGAAAGTAAATCGGATCATTGTGAATAACAAATCCAAGCATCCGGAAGCCCGTGTGATTGAAGTCGAAAAAGCGGATCTCGACCATCGGCTTGTTATTGAAGGTTATGAAGTGGATGAAGACGAAAAGCTGTTTTTTGAAGTCGATCCAAAAGCGATGTTTGTGATGGATGAAAATGAAACACAAATCGCTCCCTATAACCGCCAGTTTGCATCCAAAACTGTACCGCAGCGGGCGATGCAGCTCTTTGCCGGTCCAATGATGAATTTCGTCCTTGCGATTATCCTGTTTATGATCTTAGGTTTCATTCAAGGTGTGCCTTCAGATGAGGCCAAGCTTGGTGAAATTCAAAATGGCACACCAGCCCAGGAAGCTGGTTTGAAGGCCGGGGACGAAGTGACCGCTGTGGACGGGGAATCCGTCAGTACATGGGAGGAATTCACGGCTATCATCAGGGACCATCCCGGTGAAGAAGTTACATTAACGGTGGAACGGGAAGGATCCGTCCAGCAGATGAATGTAACCCCTGCGTCCATTGAAGACCGTGACATGACCATCGGCCAGGTGGGGGTAGCTCGAGCGTTTGAGGAATCGTTGACTGAAAAACTGACGTTTGGATTTACTCAGACGTATGAGTGGGCCGGGTTGATATTGACGAACCTTGGCAAACTCGTGACCGGCCAGTTTTCACTGGATATGCTTTCAGGTCCTGTCGGTATTTATGACGCTACGGACCAGGTTGTTCAGACAGGTTTCACCAATTTCGTCATGTGGACAGCCATCCTGAGCATTAACCTCGGGATCGTCAACCTTCTTCCGCTTCCTGCCCTAGATGGGGGCCGCCTGATTTTTGTCGGGCTTGAAGGCGTCAGAGGGAAGCCGATCGACCCGCAGAAGGAAGGTCTCGTCCATTTCATTGGATTTGCTCTTCTGATGCTGCTCATGCTGGTGGTAACATGGAACGATATTCAACGCTTATTCCTATGATGAATCCTACAGCTGGAAGTCTAAAGGCAACAGGCATTACCTGGACTTCCGGCTTTCTTTTATTAACATTGAATTGAGGTGTAGATGATGAGACAAAGTCATATGTTCATTCCTACTTTAAAAGAAAACCCAGCAGACGCTGACATTAAAAGCCATCAGCTTTTAGTCCGCGCCGGCTACATACGCCAGATTGCCTCGGGGATTTACAGTTTCCTTCCGATTGGGCAGCGTGTGCTGAGGAAAGTAGAAAATATTGTAAGAGAAGAAATGGAAAAAATCGGTGCTCACGAAATGGCTATGCCTGCTCTTGAACCTTCAGAACTATGGAAGGAAACCGGCCGCTGGTCCACCTTCGGCTCCGAGTTGATGCGCTTGAATGACCGTCACAACCGTGAATTTGCTCTTGGAGCGACGCATGAAGAGGTGATTACAAGCCTTGTTCGGCATGAGGTGAAAAGCTATAAGCAGCTTCCATTAACGGTTTTCCAAATACAGAATAAATTCCGTGACGAAGCACGCCCCCGGTTTGGACTGCTCCGCGGCCGTGAATTTTTAATGAAGGATGCCTACTCCTTTAACGAATCGTATGAGAGCCTTGACGAAACATACGAGAAGATGTTCCAGGCCTATTCCAACGTGTTTTCCCGTCTGGGCTTGAATTTCCGTGCAGTTATCGCGGATTCCGGTGCGATGGGCGGAAAAGATACGCATGAATTCATGGTCCTTTCCGAAGTCGGGGAAGATGTGATCGCCTATTCAGACACATCCCGTTATGCAGCGAATATAGAAATGGCACCTGTTACAGCTGTTTATGAAAAGTCTGCAGAAGCTCCTATCGATATGGAGAAAGTCGAAACCCCGGGCTGTAAAACGATGCAGGAGGTTGCTGACTTTTTTGGACACCAGCTGGAGGAAGGCTTAAAAGCCATCCTGTTCAAAGTAGACGAGCAGTTTGTGCTGGCCGTCACAAGAGGAGATCATGAAGTCAACGATGTGAAACTGAAAAACCTTTATGATGCTGGTGTCGTAGAACTTGCATCAGCGGAGGATACGAATCGTCTGATGGGTGCAGGATTCGGATCCCTGGGGCCTGTAGGAGTGCCGGAAGATGTGGATGTTGTCGCAGATGCAGCTGTTGA
Organism: Halobacillus sp. Cin3; assembly: GCF_947311855.1. Classification (NCBI taxonomy): domain Bacteria; kingdom Bacillati; phylum Bacillota; class Bacilli; order Caryophanales; family Bacillaceae; genus Halobacillus; species Halobacillus sp. Cin3. The sequence goes on from NZ_CAMZMV010000001.1 coordinate 651,230, forward strand.
AGCTCTTGTGAACGTGACCTGTGGAGCCAACGAGGACGGATATCACTATAAAAATGCGACACCGGAAAAAGATTTCCACGTATCCCGCTATGCAGATCTCCGCTTCATTCAAGAAGGAGATCCTTCTCCTGACGGGGAAGGGGTTATCCAATTCGCCCGCGGCATCGAGGTTGGGCATGTCTTCAAACTTGGAGAATTCTATTCTCAGCGTATGAATGCCACCTTCCTCAATGACCAGGGGAAAGCGGAGACGATGATCATGGGATCTTATGGTATCGGTGTATCCCGGACACTCGCGGCTGTGGTAGAGCAGTATAATGATGACCGCGGCATCACGTGGCCGGCCAATGTTGCACCGTTCCAGGTTCATCTGCTTTCCATGAATCCGAAGAAGGAAGAGCAGAAGGAGCTTGCTGATCAATTGTATGACCAGCTGCTTGAATCCGGCATCGAAGTTTTATATGATGATCGTAAAGAAAGAGCCGGTGTTAAATTTGCCGACAGCGATTTATTTGGAATCCCGGTTCGTGTGACGGTTGGAAAACAAGCCGGTGAAGGAATTGTGGAAGTGAAAGAACGAGCGACTGGAGAGCAGAAGGAACTTTCCGCTTCAGAAATCGCAGACTATATAAAAAACTGGTACAAAGCTTAATTGTTTCACAGAAAATACCCTTGCTTGGGATAAGATGAGCAAGGGTATTTCCATGAATGAGCTAAGTCCTTATGGTAAAGGGAGGAATCACGATGAGTGTGAACAGTCAGGAGAAGATGCACTATTTACTGGAACAGATCCAGTTTCCTCATAATCTGATTGAACCTCATTTTAAAGAAAGCCGGATGGAGAAGCTGGTCGTATTCAAGGAGAAGAAAGCGTGGCATTTCCATTTTGCCATGCAAAGGCCGCTTCCACCTTCTGTTTATGAGCTGTTCACAAGTAAATTGGTCCATGCCTTTCGTTCCATTGCTGAAGTAGACTGGACAATTGACACAGCGGATAAAGAACTGGCCGGTGAAGATATCGTAGAATACTGGCAGAACTTTATTAAGACGATGACAAACCTGACTCCGGGATACAAAGATCTGCTGTTGGAACAGCAGCCTGAAGTTAACGGGAACAAGATTATGTTAACTTGCAGGAATTTAGCTGAGAGCCATGCCGTACAGAAAAAGCTGGAAGAGCCTCTCAAGCAGTATGCGCAGCGTGCAGGTCTTCCTGCATTTGTTTTATCAACACAGGTGAAACATGAAAAAGACGAGATCAAGAGGTTTCAGGAAGAACGGCAGAAAGAAGATAAAATCCTTGTCCAACAGGCTGTGAAGGAGCAGGAGGAGCGGGCGAAAGATAAGGACGATCAAAAGCCTAAAGGTCCGATTGAAATTGGTTATAAAATCCAGGATGATATCATCCCTATGGAAGAGATTCAGGAAGAAGAGAAGCGTATCGCTGTCCAGGGGTATGTGTTTGATGCAGAAGTGAAGGAACTCCGCTCAGGCCGGCACCTTCTGCTGCTGAAGGTCACGGATTACACCGATTCGTTCTCCATCAAAATGTTCTCCCGCGGCGATGATCATGCTGACATGTTCAAGCTTGTCCAGGCGGGAATGTGGATCAAAGCCCGCGGAGGCGTACAAACGGACAGCTTTACCAACGAGCTGACGATGATGGCCAATGATATCAACGAAGTGAAGCCGAAGCTGCGTCAGGACGAGGCACCTGAAGGAAAGAAACGAATTGAACTGCATGCCCATACGACAATGAGTGCCATGGATGCACCCGTGTCTCCATCCCGTCTGATTAAGCAGGCAGGGGACTGGGGCCATGAAGCAATTGCCATCACAGATCACGCTGTCGTTCAGGCTTATCCTGATGCCCATAGTGCAGGAGAAAAGAATGGGGTTAAAATCCTATACGGGGTTGAAGCCAACCTGGTTGATGATGGAGTGCCGATTGCCTATGGGGAGCAGGACCGCGATCTGGAGGATGCCTCTTATGTTGTTTTTGACGTTGAGACGACAGGTTTATCTGCTGTTTACGATAAAATCATTGAACTGGCAGCTGTCCGCATTCAAGGAGGAGAAATTGTCGACCGCTTCGAATCCTTCGCCAACCCTCATCATCCCCTGTCTCAGACGACCATTGATTTGACAGGGATTACGGATGATATGGTAAAGGATGCACCGGAAATCGAAGAAGTACTAAAGGATTTTCATACATGGACAGGGGATGACATTCTCGTTGCCCACAACGCAAGCTTTGATATGGGCTTCTTAAATGCCGGCTATCAGGCGATCGATCTTGGGAAAGCGGAAAACCCGGTCATCGATACGCTGGAGCTGGCCCGATTCCTTGTACCGGAACTTAAAAATCACCGGCTGAATACCCTTTGTAAGAAGTTCGATATCGAGCTTACCCAGCACCACCGGGCTATTTACGATGCTGAAGCAACCGGTTACCTTTTGTGGAAACTTCTAAAGAGAGCCATGGAACGGGAGATTACCAATCACCAGAATTTGAACGACTATATGGGAGAAGGAAAAGCCTATCAACGCTCGAGACCTTCCCATGCCACACTGCTTGCGACGAATAGTACCGGCTTGAAAAACATTTACCGGCTGGTTTCTGAAGCGCATGTAAATTATTTCTACCGTGTGCCGCGGATTCCAAGATCGCTGCTTAAAAAGTATCGGGAAGGCATCCTTGTCGGATCCGGCTGTGATAAAGGTGAGGTCTTTGAAACGATTATGCAGAAATCGGAAGAAGAAGCTGAAAAAGTGGCCGATTTCTACGATTATATTGAAATACAGCCACCGGGGAACTATTATCACCTTGTCGAAAAAGATCTCGTTCAGACAGAAGCACAGATCCTTGATATTCTGAAGCGTCTCACCGCTCTTGGCGAACGGCTCGGCAAAACAGTCGTGGCTACTGGGAATACACATTACCTTGAGCCTCATGAAAAGCAGTACCGCCAGATTCTCATATCGTCACAGAACGGAAATCCTTTAAACAGACAGACCCTTCCTGAGGTGCATTTTAAGACGACGAATGAAATGATCGATGAGCTTTCCTTCCTGGGAAAAGAAAAAGCTGAGGAACTCGTCGTAACGAATACACATAAAATCAATGATATGATCGGGGAAGTTTCCCCGGTGAAGGATGATCTCTATACACCCAACATTGAAGGAGCGGATCAGGAAATCCGTGAGATGTCCTATAACAAAGCGAGGAGCATCTATGGCGAATCCATCCCTCAGTTGATTGTGGACCGGTTGGAGAAGGAGCTCGACAGTATCATTGGAAACGGCTTTGCGGTCATCTATTTAATTTCACAAAAGCTTGTGACCAAATCCCTTGAAGACGGATACCTTGTTGGTTCACGGGGGTCGGTCGGCTCGTCCTTTGTTGCGACAATGACAGAAATCACCGAGGTTAATCCGCTCCCTCCCCATTATGTCTGTCCGTCGTGCCAGTACAACGAATTCTTTACTGATGGTTCTGTCGGTAGTGGGTTTGACCTGGATGAAAAAGACTGCCCGGAATGCGGGACATCTTTAAAGAAAGACGGCCAGGACATTCCATTTGAAACCTTCCTTGGGTTCAAGGGGGATAAAGTCCCGGATATTGACTTGAACTTCTCCGGGGAGTATCAGCCGCATGCGCACAATTATACGAAAGAGTTGTTCGGGGAGGATAACGTGTATCGTGCCGGAACGATTGGAACGATTGCCGAAAAGACCGCTTACGGCTATGTGAAGGGCTATGCCGGGGATCATCAGGTCCATTATAAGAACGCGGAGATAGACAGGCTTGTCCACGGATGCACAGGAGTCAAGCGGACGAGTGGTCAGCACCCTGGAGGAATCATCGTTGTACCGGATGATATGGAGATTTACGACTTTTCCCCCATCCAGTATCCGGCAGATGATACAAAATCCGAATGGAGAACAACGCACTTTGATTTCCACTCCATTCACGATAACCTCCTTAAGCTGGATATACTTGGACACGATGATCCGACCGTTATCCGTATGCTTCAGGATTTAAGTGGAATCGACCAGAAGGAGATTCCCGTCGACGACCCAGAAGTTATGAAAATCTTCAGCGGCCCTGAAGCCCTCGGAGTAACGGCGGACCAGATCATGTGTAAAACCGGAACCCTCGGTGTGCCTGAATTTGGTACACGTTTCGTAAGACAGATGCTCGAGGATACAAAGCCTAAAACCTTTGCCGAACTTGTCATCATTTCCGGTTTGTCTCACGGAACGGACGTATGGTTGGGAAATGCGGAACAGCTGATCAATGACGGCATTTGTACACTGCCCGAAGTTATCGGCTGCCGTGATGATATTATGGTGTATTTAATGCATAAGGGCCTTGATCCATCTCTTGCCTTTAAAATCATGGAATTTGTAAGGAAGGGACGCGGCCTGCAGGACGAATGGATTGAAGAAATGAAAAAACACGGAGTACCGGACTGGTATATTGATTCCTGTAAGAAGATCAAATACATGTTCCCGAAAGCCCACGCCGCCGCCTATGTCCTGATGGCCGTTCGGATCGCCTATTTTAAAGTCCATTACCCGATTTACTTTTATGCGGCATATTTCACCGTCCGTGCCAGCGATTTCGAACTGGAAACGATGATGAAGGGATCCGAAGCGATCCGTACCCGTATGAATGAAATTCAGAGCAAAGGGTTTGATGCGACACCGAAGGAGAAAAGTTTGATGACCGTGCTGGAAATTTCTCTTGAGATGTGTGAGCGTGGGTTCAGCTTTAAAAATGTGGACCTGTACAAATCAAGTGCTACGGACTTTTTAGTGGAAGGCAACCAGTTGATTCCACCATTCAATGCGGTTGACGGACTGGGTACAAACGCGGCCATTAACATTGTTCAGGCCCGCGGTGAAGGAGAATTCCTTTCCAAGCAGGATCTTAGAGAACGGAGCCGCATCTCCAAAACGGTTCTTGAGTATCTGGATAACTTCGGATGCCTGGAAGGAATGCCGGATGAAAACCAGCTCTCTCTTTTTTAGGGGCATGGTTTTCTCCATCATCTGCCCTCCGGTTGCAAACCATAGGCAGTTATGATATATTTTTTATGGTGAGAAGAGCGATAGGAACGCCGAAAGAGTGGGGGAACCCGCTCTTTTGTCATATTTCAGGCTCTTACTTTTGTGGAAACTTTTCAATGCAGCAGGGGCTTGTATGCCCGCGAAGAGAACCGCTATGATCCATGTCATAGCGGTTTCTCGTGGCCTCTGTGACTGGAAAGCACTGGTACTTAAATGAAATCAGCCCGACCATCTCATACTAAGGGAAACGAAACAATGAACAGGCCAAAGGAGGGAAAAGCATGAGCAATCATGTGACATCCGTAGCGGAACGTCTTGTCCAGCCAATCTTAAATGATATGAATTTGGAACTTGTCGACATCGAATACAAAAAAGAAGGACAGAACTGGTATCTGCGCGTCTTCATTGATAAGGAGGGCGGCGTTGATATTGAGGAATGCGGTCAAGTATCGGAGCAGCTGAGTGAGAAGCTGGATGATGAGGACCCTATTGATATCCCATATTTTCTAGAGGTTGCTTCTCCAGGAGCGGAACGTCCGTTGAAAACGGAAGCTGACTTTAAGAAGTATACCGGTCATTACGTTTATATGAAGCTGTATGAACCGATTGATGGGGAGAAGGAGTTTGAAGGGACACTGAAGTCTTTCGAAAATTCCACAGCTGTCGTAGAAATCCGTATAAAAACAAGAAAAAAACAGCTGGAAGTTCCTTATGAAAAGATAGCCAAAGCAAACCTAGCTGTTACGTTTAATTAAGGGGGAGAAATCGTTGAGTAGTGAACTATTTGATGCCATGGATTATCTGGAAAAGGAAAAAGGCATCGACAAGAATCTGTTATTGGAAGCGCTGGAAGCAGCACTTATCTCTGCTTATAAGAAAAACTTTAATTCCGCAACCAATGTTCGTGTGGATATTAATGAACAGGAAAGTACAATGAAGGTACTGGCGAGGAAAGAAATCGTAGAAGAAGTGATGGATCCACAACAGGAAATTTCCCTTGAGGAAGCCAGCGGAATCGATCCAAACTACGATATCGAAGACGTCATCGAAGTGGAAGTGACACCGATGGACTTCGGCCGGATCGCAGCTCAGGCGGCCAAGCAGGTGGTAACCCAGCGTGTCCGTGAAGCCGAACGAGGCATCATTTACGGGGAGTACGTCGATCGTGAAGAAGATGTGATGACAGGAATCATCCAGCGAAAGGATCCTCGTTTTGTTTATGTAAACCTCGGTAAAATTGAAGCGCGCCTTCCTGAAGGTGAGCAGATGCCTACAGAAACGTATGAGGTTCACGATCGTTTGAAAGTATTTGTGACCAAAGTGGAAAACAGCAACAAAGGACCACATATTTACGTGTCCAGAACGCACCCGGGTCTGCTGAAGCGTTTGTTTGAAATGGAAGTACCTGAGATTTATGATGGCACTGTGGAAGTCATGAGTGTTGCCCGTGAAGCGGGGGACCGTTCCAAGATTTCTGTTTACGCCCAAGATCAGGATATTGATCCGGTGGGCTCCTGCGTTGGGCAGCGCGGGCAGCGCGTCCAAACCATCGTAAACGAATTGAAAGGTGAAAAGATTGATATTGTACAGTGGTCTGAGGATCCTGTTGAATATGTTTCCAATGCGCTGAGCCCTTCCAAAGTCGTTGAAGTTCTTGTCGACGAGGAAGATAAAGCGACAACCGTCATCGTTCCTGATTACCAGCTTTCCCTGGCTATCGGAAAACGCGGCCAGAATGCCCGTCTGGCAGCTAAGCTGACGGGATGGAAGATTGATATCAAGAGCGAAAGCGAAGCACGTGAACAAGGTCTTCTTTCTGAAACAGCGGAAGTAGAAAGTGACGACCTTGATGAAGATCTTTTAGAGGATTAAGGAGGGGGAAGACAATGACCCGTTCCAAAAAACAGCCGCTTCGGAAATGTGTCGTCACACAGGAGATGCTTCCGAAGCAGCAGTTAATCCGAGTCGTCCGTAATAAAGACGGAGAGGTATTCGTGGACGACACTGGAAAAATGAATGGCCGTGGGGCCTATGTAACTAAAAATCTGGATGTTATTGAGCAGGCAGAAAAACAACAGCTGCTGAACCGTCATTTAAAAGCTTCCGTAAGTAAGGAAGTTTATGAGGATCTCAAATCCAAAGTACAGGCGGATCCATCATGAGTGGAAGCTACTTGAACCTGATCGGTCTTGCCGTCCGTGCGGGGAAATGCACGTTTGGAGAAGAATCCATCGTTAAGGACATCCGCAAGCGGAAAGCCAAGCTGGTTCTGATTGCCAATGACACTGGAAAACAAACAAAGAAAAAGCTGACAGATAAATGCAGCTTTTATCAAGTACCCTGCTACGAGGTGGATGACAGAGAAGTTCTGTCACAGGCCGTCGGTAAAGCGGGGAGAGTCGCGATCGCAGTTCTGGATCAAGGATTTGCGAAAAAGTTGCAATCGCTGCTCGATGAATCTATTCGGGGGTGAAAGATATATGAGTAAAATGCGCGTATATGAATATGCCAAAAAGAACGAACTATCAAGTAAACAAGTGATTGAGAAACTCCAAAGCCTGAACATTGAAGTGAACAATCATATGTCTACATTAGAAGACGGATCAGCGGAAAAGCTGGATAAAGCGTTTGGGAAATCTGCAGGGAAACAGAAGCAGGATAACAAACGTGGAAATTCCAAGCCGAACAACAACAAAAAGCTGGGGAACCAGAAATCCCGCGGGAACAACCAGAAGAGGCAGAATCCTTCTTCCCAGCAGCAGGCTCCGAAAAAGCCGAAGAAGCAGCTGCCTGAAAAAATCACCTTTGTCGGCAGCTTAACCGTCGGTGAACTGGCGGAAAAACTAGGCAAGGACTCTTCTGAAATCATTAAAAAGCTGATGTTCCTTGGCGTTATGGCAACTAAAAACCAGGAATTGGATGCAGAATCCATTGAGTTGATCTGTGAAGAATTTGGTGTGGAAGTCGAGGAAGAAGTCGTGATTGATGAAACAGATATCGAAAATATGACTTTTGACGACGAACCGGAAGATCTTCGTGAACGTCCGGCTGTTGTAACGATCATGGGTCACGTTGACCACGGTAAAACGACACTTCTTGACCAGATCCGCAACACAAAGGTAACCGAAGGGGAAGCTGGCGGAATTACCCAGCATATCGGTGCCTATCAAATTGAAGAAAACGACAAGAAAATCACGTTCCTTGATACACCAGGACACGCCGCTTTCACAAGTATGCGTTCCCGTGGTGCACAAGTAACAGATATCGCCATTCTTGTGGTTGCAGCTGACGACGGGGTTATGCCGCAGACAAAAGAAGCGATCAGCCACGCCAAAGCAGCGGAAGTCCCGATCATTGTTGCTGTCAACAAAATGGACAAAGAAGGGGCCAATCCGGACCGCGTCATGCAGGAGCTTATGGAGTATGAGCTTATTTCTGAAGAGTACGGTGGAGAAACGATTTTCGTTAAAATGTCCGCCGTTCAGGGAGAAGGTATTGACGAGCTTCTTGAAATGATCGTTCTTGTTTCTGAAATGGAAGAACTGAAAGCGAACCCTGAACGTCATGCATACGGAACAGTTATTGAAGCAGAGCTTGATAAAGGACGTGGCCCAGTCGCTACCCTTCTTGTTCAAAATGGTACGCTGAACGTCAGCGATTCCATTGTTGTAGGTAACACATGGGGTCGTGTCAGAGCGATGGTTAACGATATTGGCCGCCGCGTGAAAACAGCAGGACCATCCACTCCAGTTGAGATTACCGGATTGAACAATGTTCCACAGGCCGGGGACCGTTTCCTTGTCTTTGATGACGAGAAGAAAGCCCGCTCCATCGGAGAAGCCCGTGCGCAGAAACAGCTGGAAGTCAACCGTGGCTCCAATGCTAAAGTAAGCCTTGAGGACTTGTTCAACCAAATCAAGCAGGGTGAAGTGAAGGAAATCAACTTGATCCTTAAAGGAGACGTTCAGGGTTCTGTAGAAGCACTGGCCGGATCTCTTGAGAAGATCGAAGTAGAAGGCGTGAAAGTTAAAATCATCCACACAGGTGTCGGTGCGATTACAGAATCTGATGTAAACCTTGCATCCGCGTCCAATGGAATCATTATTGGTTTCAACGTGCGTCCTGACGGGAATGCTAGAAAAGCAGCAGAATCTGAGGATGTAGAAATCCGTCTTCACAACATTATCTATAAAGTTATGGAAGAGATCGAAGCAGCGATGAAAGGGATGCTTGATCCTGAATTCGAAGAGAAAATCATCGGTCAGGTGGAGGTTCGTGAAATCTTCAAAGTATCCAAGATCGGTACCATTGCCGGTTCCTATGTTACAGACGGAAAGATCACACGTAACTCCGGCATCCGTGTCATCCGCGACGGTGTCGTCATTTATGAAGGTGAAATCGATGCGCTGAAGCGTTACAAAGATGATGCGAAAGAAGTGGCGCAGGGGTATGAGTGTGGAATTACCATTAAGAACTTCAATGACCTTAAAATCGGCGACATCATTGAACCGTATGAAATGCAGGAAATTGAACGCAAATGATTATAAGCGCAGAAGTGGATTGCATAATCTATGATGCGCAGTCGTTGAAAAATAAGCGTGCTGTATTGAAAAGAATCAAAACGAGACTGCACAATGAATTCAATATCGCTGTCAGTGAACTGGAGTTTCAAAATCTCTGGCAGCGGACACGTCTCGGGCTGGTTACGATTGCCAGTGATAAAACCATCGCTGAGCAGACGATGCAGCAGGCGCTTACTTTCATCGATTCTTTTCCGGAAATTGAAAGGACGGAAACACAGGTTGAATGGCTGTGATGTTTTGTTTGGAAGAGGTGAATGAACATGAACGATTTACGTGCCAGCCGCGTAGGGGAGCAGATGAAAAAAGAGATGACTGACATCATCAGCAAGAAAATCAAAGATCCCCGCGTAGGTTTTGTCACGGTTACAGAAGTGAAAGTAACCGGTGATCTGCAGCAGGCAAAAGTATATATTTCCGTATTAGGGGACGACAAACAAAAGCATGATACGCTTGTAGGTCTTGCCAAAGCAAAAGGGTTTATCCGCTCTGAAATCGGGCAGCGGATCCGACTTCGGAAGACCCCGGAGATTATGTTTGAGTTTGACGAAGCCATCGAACGAGGAAATCGTATTGAAACGATTCTCCGCGATCTTAACGATACAGAAAGCTGATAGGAATCCGTGCTGCTACAGCACGGATTTATCTTTGAAAAAATAAGGATGCTGGAGGTGAGGGTATGGATGGAATTCTGCCGCTTTGGAAGCCGAAGGGCTTTACTTCCCATGACTGTGTAAGTAAGGCCCGCGGGATGCTGAAAACTAAGAAAATTGGACATACCGGAACGCTGGACCCGGATGTGGAAGGAGTGCTTCCGCTCTGCGTCGGAAAAGCGACGAAAATCGTTCCTTTTCTTATGGATACAACCAAAGTATATGAGGCTGTCGTTACCCTTGGGTATGCAATGGACACGGAAGATGCCTCTGGAACGACTGTAGAAACAAGCAGGCTGGACCAGCAGCCGGGAATGCAGGATATAAATGAGGTTCTCGCCGCTTTTACAGGAGAGATCACTCAGACGCCTCCAATGTACTCGGCCGTCAAGGTGAATGGGAAAAAACTATATGAATATGCCCGTGAAGGAAAGACGGTTGAACGTCCTTCCAGAAAGGTATACATAAGTGAACTGCATGTAACTTCTTATGACGCGTCTCTTAAGGATGGTACGTATTCATTCGGCATTCGTGCCGTCTGCTCAAAGGGGACGTACATCCGGACGCTTTGTGTGGATATCGGAAAAGCGCTCGGCTTTCCGGCTCATATGAAGAGTCTCATACGCACTGAAACGGGGGACATTCATAAGGAGGACTGCTTCACTTTCGATGCCGTGCAGGAAGCAGTGGATCAAAACCGCGCTGCCGAGCTGCTGCTGCCGCTTTCCAAAGGGCTCTCACATCTCCCGTCGATTGATGTTGACGAAGAAACGAGAGATATGATTAAGCACGGACGTGTCCTTGACGAACCTGATGATTTGGAAGCTGATACGTTTACGATTCAGCATGGACAGGAAGTTGCAGCAGTTTATCAAAAGCATCCTACGAAACCGGGGTACATCAAGCCGGTGAGAGTATTTTAAAATTTTGTAAAGCGGGTGACTGCAGTGGAGACCTTTTACTTAACTTATAAATCTGCTGATTTTCCGGTTCCCGATCCCAATGTTATGGCCGTGGGCTTCTTTGACGGTATTCATAAAGGCCATCAGAAGGTTATTGAAGCAGCAGTGAACGAAGCTGGACATACAGGGGTCCGCAGTTCGGTGATGACGTTTGATCCCCACCCCTCTGTTGTACTTGGGAAGGGGCGTCCGCACGTATCGTACATTACACCTGTTCAGGAAAAAGAACGTATCCTGAGCGCTATGGGCGTAGACTATTTATTCATCGTAACTTTTGACAGGGAGCTCGCAGCCCTTTCCCCACAAGATTTTGTGGACCATTTTTTCGGATCATTACAGGTGACGCATATTGCTGCAGGTTTTGATTTCACTTACGGCCACAAGGGGAAGGGCACGATGGACGATCTTCCACATTACGCAGACGGACGTTTTACACAAACGACTGTAGCCAAAGTGGAGGAGGATAAAGAAAAGGTCAGCTCGACGAGGATACGCGGCCTGTTGCAAACGGGACATATCCAGGAGATCAACCACCTTTTAGGGAGACCTTATTCTGTGGAAGGGGAAGTGTGGAGTTCCGGAAGCCGGAAAGTCCGCTTTACCCCTTCCAACCAGTATTTGTTTCCGGCGGCAGGGGAGTATTACTGTAAAATGCATATTCATAGGAAATCCAGCCCCTGCCTTGTTACCGTTCCGGAACAGGCGGATGCCGGCTGGACAGCAGCTTTGCTTGATGAACGTCCATTGGAACGAAATACAGCGGCGCGCGTGCAGTTTTTTGCACCGACCGAAAGCGTGGAAGAGCCGGGAAATGAGGATGTTGAAAGATTTTTCGGCATAGAATAAGGGTTTCTCTTGCATTTCGCGACAAAAAATTGTACTCTTTAATATGGAACCTTCGCTTGGCGGTTCGTAACTCCGACGACCGCTCGGGGAATGGGAATTCTTAAATATTTACAGGAGGTGTAGTCAACATGGCTATCACACAGGAACGTAAACAGGAACTAATCAACGAGTACAAAACTCACGAAAACGACACAGGTTCTCCAGAGGTACAGATTGCTGTACTTACTGAGCAGATCACGACATTGAACGAGCACCTGCGCGCTCACAAGCAGGACCACCACTCCCGTCGCGGACTGCTTAAAATGGTAGGTAAGCGTCGTAACCTATTGAACTACCTTCGTAATAAGGACATTACACGTTACCGCGAGTTAATCAAGAGCCTTGGCTTGCGCCGTTAATGAATGGAAAAAGCGGGAGTATTCCCGCTTTTTCTGTATGTTTACATACAGAAGGGTGTAAACTTACAATAGTCCCTTCAGTTGAATTAGAGTTATTGAGAGGAGTTTAGTTCTTTATGGCAGAAGAAAAACAAGTGTTTTCGATTGATGTCGCCGGACGTACTTTTTCAGTGGAAATTGGTGAACTGGCGAAACAAGCGAATGGCGCAGCACTCATCCATTATGGTGATACAACGGTGCTTTCCACGGCAACTGGTTCAAAAGAACCGAAGGACCTGCCGTTTTTCCCTTTAACCGTAAATTATGAAGAGCGTTTGTATGCCGTTGGTAAAATTCCAGGCGGCTTTATTAAAAGAGAAGGGCGTCCAAGTGACAAGGCAGTTCTTGCCTCCCGTTTGATTGACCGTCCGATCCGTCCTCTTTTCCCTGACGGATACCGGAATGATGTACAGGTGATCAGCTCCGTGATGAGTGTGGATCAGGACTGTTCATCTGAAATGGCCGCAATGCTTGGATCATCTATTTCCCTTGGGATTTCAGATATTCCATTTGAAGGACCAATTGCCGGTGTCATCGTCGGCCGTGTTGATGGAGAATATGTAATCAACCCGACGGTGGAGCAGCAGGAGAAGAGTGATATCGACTTGACTGTTGCCGGTACGAAGGATGCCATCAACATGGTGGAAGCGGGAGCACAGGAAGTTTCCGAGGAGGACATGCTCGAAGCGATCATGTTCGGACATGAGGAAATCAAGCGTCTTGTAGCTTTCCAGGAAGAGATTGTTGCAGCGGCCGGCCGTGAAAAGATGGAGGTCAAGCTGTTCGATCTTGATGCAGAATTGAAAGCGAAAGTAGAAGAACAGGCGAAGGCTTCTCTTGTAGATGCTATTAAGACAGAAGAGAAAAAAGCCCGTGAAACTGCAATCGATCAGGTGAAAGCGGATATCACTGCGCTTTATGAAGAGCAGGAAGCTGATGAGGAAACATTGAAGCAGGTCGGCTCCATTCTTGACGACATGGTGAAGACCGAAGTACGCCGCCTGATCACAAAAGATAAAATCCGTCCGGATGGCCGTGGTGTCGATGAAATTCGTTCATTGTCCTCCCGTGTCGGGCTGCTGCCACGTACACATGGATCTGGATTGTTCACACGTGGACAGACTCAGGCATTAAGCGTATGTACACTTGGAGCTCTGGGGGATGTTCAAATCCTTGATGGTCTTGACCTTGAAGAGTCCAAGCGCTTTATGCACCATTACAACTTTCCTAAATTCTCTGTTGGTGAAACAGGACCCATCCGCGGACCGGGCCGTCGTGAAATTGGACATGGAGCTTTAGGTGAGCGTGCCCTTGAGGTTGTTATTCCATCAGAAAATGATTTCCCTTATACGATCCGTCTTGTGTCTGAAGTGCTCGAATCCAACGGCTCGACTTCTCAGGCAAGTATCTGTGCAAGTACGCTTGCGATGATGGATGCGGGTGTGCCGATTAAAGCACCAGTAGCCGGTATTGCTATGGGACTTGTGAAATCCGGCGAGGATTACACGATTCTTACAGACATTCAGGGTATGGAAGATGCTCTTGGTGATATGGACTTTAAAGTAGCTGGAACAGCTAAAGGTGTCACAGCTCTTCAAATGGACATTAAGATCGATGGTCTTTCAAGAGAAATCCTCGAAGAAGCTCTCGCGCAGGCGAAAAAAGGTCGTATGGAGATTCTTGAGTCTATGCTGGCTACGCTTCCGGAAACTCGTTCCGAGCTTTCTGAGCATGCACCGAAGATCATGACGATGAAAATTAACCCTGACAAAATCCGTGACGTTATTGGACCAAGCGGAAAGCAGATTAACCAGATCATCGATGATACTGGCGTTAAAATCGATATTGAACAGGATGGGACGGTCTTTATTTCATCCACGGATGCCGGCATGAACGCAGCCGCTCAAAAAATCATTGAAGACATCGTCCGCGAAGTTGAAGTCGGTGAAGTTTACAATGGTAAAGTGAAGCGTATCGAAAAATTCGGAGCTTTCGTTGAACTCTTCAAAGGCAAAGAAGGACTCGTTCACATTTCTGAAATGGCTGAAGAACGCATCGGTAAAGTGGAGGATATCGTATCCATCGGAGACTTTATCAAAGTGAAAGTAAAAGAAATCGACAATCAAGGACGTATCAATCTGTCCCGTAAAGCTGTTCTGATCGATGAGAAAAAAGAACAGGAATCCAACGTCGAACAATCCTAAACATTAAAGAAAAGAAACTGGCTTGCCAGTCTCTTTTTTTTGTCTTTTTTCCTTTAAAACCGAGTCAGAGGACCGTTTCTGTATTTTCTAAGGTCTAACATCCATCCTTCTTCCATACGATGATAGCAGGGGGGATTGTCCATGAAGTTCCGAACCGCTGCGGCAGGTATTATCATTCTTTCTTTTTTAACAGGTGTGGGACTGGCTGTTCTTACAACAGATAAAAACGTCCCTGTCTATAAAGAAAGCTCCCTGTACCAAAAGATCCTGAATGAAAAAGACCGCTATGAACTAAAGGCGGAGGATGCTGTGATCGATTCGGTATGGAAAAAAACACCGGGGATCTCCGGGCGTGAGGTGGATGTTGAAGCTTCTTATCGGAAAATGAAAAAAGAAGGATCCTATAACGAGGATCACTTGGTATATAAGATGACCCGTCCGGATGTGTCCCTTGATGATCTCCCTCCTGCACCGATATACAGAGGACATCCTGATAAACAAGCGGTCTCGCTTCTCATCAACGTATCATGGGGAGAGGAGTACATTCCGGAAATGATTGACGTGTTGAATAAACACCAGGCTAAAGCCGCCTTTTTTATTGACGGGGCATTTGCCAATGAGTTTCCTCATTTAATACAGATGATTGAGGAAGAGGGGCATACCATTGGAAGTCATGGATACGGACATAAGGATATGGGGCGGATGTCAAGAGCCGAGGCTGCAGATAATTTGAAGCAGGCGGATGATATTCTCTTTGCTTTAACAAAGCAGAAAATAGAATATTTTGCTCCTCCATCCGGCAGTTTTCATATGGAAACCGTGGAGGCGGCAGATGAACTCGGGATGGAGACGATGTTATGGACCGTGGATACGATCGACTGGCAGAAACCAAGCAAAGACGTTCTTGTCACCCGGGTGCTCAATAAAGTACATAACGGAGCAACGATTCTGATGCATCCGACACAGGTGACGGTTGACAGTCTGCCTCAGCTTATGGAAGGCATCCGCAAAAAAGGGCTGCAGATCTCGGACCTTCCGAAAATGTTAAGTGAAGAAAGATAGGAGGGCGTAGGGATGAGAATGAAGGCTATGGCAAAGAAAGAAGTCATTGATGTGGATAACGGGGAGAAACTCGGGATTTTGGGACGTGCAGATTTGATTATTGATCCGGATACCGGTCGGATCATTTCGCTTGTCATTTTAAATCATGGGGTAATTGGAATTGGGTCTTCCAAGCGGGAAATGACGATTGATTGGGAACAGATACAAACAATCGGAGAGCATACGATTCTATTGAAAAGAAAGTGATGGGCCGCAGCGTGTGCTGCGGCTTTTTTTGTTGGTGGTTGAAATCACTAACTCCGCATTCCGGCATAGGATACAAGGAGATAAGACATTAGAAAAAGGAGACATCCGGGATGCTAACAGGATACCATATTGCAGTTATTGGTGGCGATGCCCGGCAGATTGAGCTGATAAGGAAGCTTAATGAATGGGGTGCTGCCGTTTATCTTGCAGGATTCGACCAACTGAATGAAAGCTTCAGGGAAGCTGTCGATCTTGATCTTGATAGTAAGCAGGTAGAACAGCTCGATGCCATCATTCTTCCCGTACCTGGAACGGATGGGAATGGAAATATAGAGGGGATTTTCTCCAATCAGTTGATTCAATTAAAGGAAGAGTGGTTAAAGAAAACACCTCCTCACTGTCAGATTTATACCGGAATCGCCAACGAACACTTATACACACTGGCAGAACGTGCGGACAGGAAATTAATCCCTCTTATGGACCGGGACGATGTAGCGATCTACAACTCCATCCCTACTGTAGAGGGGACATTGATGCTTGTTATCCAGCATACAGACTTCACTATTCACGGATCGAAAGTAATGGTGCTTGGACTCGGGCGTGTCGGGATGAGTCTGGCCCGCACTTTTCATCACTTAGGCGCCGACGTCAGCGTCGGTGTAAGAACAACGAGCAGCGCAGCGCGGGTGCATGAAATGGGGCTGACACCGATTGATATGAAACGGCTGGAAGGCAGAGACATGTCTTGTGACATCCTGATCAATACAATTCCGTCACAAGTCGTTACACCGGGGATCATTAAACAGCTTCCTTCGCATGCGCTGATTCTGGATCTCGCTTCCAAGCCCGGAGGAACGGATTTCCGATACGCCGATAAGCGCGGGATTAGAGCACTGCTGGCTCCGGGCCTCCCTGGTATTGTGGCACCGAAAACAGCAGGCCGGATCATTGCTGATGTCGTTTCCAGGCTGATCCAGGATCATTCCAGAAAGGAAAATGAAGCATGATAAACTTAAAAGGCAGAGTCATTGGATTTGGATTAACCGGTTCCCATTGTACGTACCATGAAGTTTTCCCAGTAATGCAGGAACTGGTCGATATGGGGGCCACCGTTGTTCCGGTGTTATCCTATACGGTTCAAAAAACAGATACGCGTTTCGGGGAAGCCGCGGATCATCTGAAGAAGATTGAAGAAATTACAGGGGAAAAACCGATCATGACCATTCCGGATGCGGAGCCACTCGGGCCTAAGCGGCCGCTTGACTGTATGGTCATTGCCCCATTAACCGGGAATTCCACAAGTAAACTAGCCAATGCTTTAACGGATTCTCCTGTGCTGATGGCAGCTAAAGCTACCCTCCGTAATGAAAGCCCCGTCGTGCTGGCCGTGTCGACAAATGATGCGCTCGGACTGAACGGCATCAACGTGATGCGCCTGATGGCTACGAAGAATATTTATTTCGTTCCGCTCGGTCAGGATCATCCATATAAAAAGCCGAATTCCCTTGTAGCGGATATGACTTTGATTCCGGAAACCATTGAAGCAGCTCTGGAAGGGAAGCAACGGCAGCCTGTCCTGATAGAAAGATATCCAAATTAATTAAAAGTTTCTTTTCAGTGATTCTTCCATTTATGATAAAATAACAAAAATAGTGACATGTTTTACTATTCTTACAATAAATCAGCGAAGAAAGGGTGCCGAAGATGAATGATACAAACCAATACAATGTAGCCGTCGTAGGAGCAACCGGAGCGGTAGGCTTGAAAATGCTCGAAACTCTGGAAGACAGGGATTTTCCTATTGGAGAACTTAAACTCCTTTCTTCCAGCCGATCTGCCGGACAGAAATTAACGTTCAAAGGCAGAGAATATGTCGTGGAGGAAGCTGTACCTGAGAGTTTTGATGATGTGGATATCGCATTGTTCTCTGCGGGGGGATCGGTTTCTAAAAAGTTCGCCCCTGAAGCTGTAGACAGAGGCGCAGTCGTCATTGATAATACGAGTGCATACCGGATGGCGGAAGGTGTACCGTTGGTCGTGCCGGAAGTGAATGAAGCGGATATTCAAAAACATAAAGGCATCATTGCCAATCCCAACTGTTCAACGATCCAAATGGTTGCTGCACTCGAGCCGGTAAGAAAGCAGCTCGGCCTCAGCCGGGTGATTGTTTCCACCTACCAGGCAGTATCCGGTGCGGGGAATGAAGCTGCTGATGAGCTGAGGGAACAGTCGATGGACTTTTTGAATGGCGAGGATTTAAAAGCAGAAATCCTTCCAGTAAAAGGAGACGAAAAGCATTTTCCAATCGCCTTCAATGCGCTGCCGCAAATTGACGTTTTTCAGGAAAACGGGTATACCTTTGAAGAAATGAAAATGATCAATGAAACGAAGAAAATCATGCATGCCCCGGATTTATCCGTCGCGGCAACGTGTGTGCGTCTTCCGTTCTTTACTTCCCATGCAGAAAGTGTCTATGTTGAGGTGGAACAGTCTGGAGTGAGCGTTCAGGATATTCAGAACCTGCTGAAACAGGCACCCGGTATCACACTTGAGGATGACCCTTCCACCCAGACATATCCGACACCGCTGACAGCTGCCGGGAAAAGAGATGTATTTGTAGGAAGAGTCCGGAAAGATCTTGACCACGAGAAAGGGTTCCATATGTGGGTTGTTTCTGACAATCTCCTGAAAGGTGCTGCATGGAATTCCGTTCAGATTGCAGAGCGTCTCGTTGCTAATCAATGGCTGTAAACTTCTTATGAGTTGAGGTGGCCGAATGAAATTGATTGTACAAAAGTTCGGAGGAACATCAGTCCGGGATCTGGAAAGCAGATCCCGGGCTGTCCATCATGTGAAAAAAGCGTTGAATGAGGGAAGTAAAGTAGTTGTGACCGTGTCTGCTATGGGGCGCAAGGGGAGTCCTTATGCCACGGATACGCTGTTAAGCCTGATTCATTTTCCAGATATTGATGTCTCACCAAGGGAACAGGATTTGTTGATGTCCTGTGGGGAGATTATCTCCTCGATTGTGTTTTGTCATGAATTGTGCAAAGAAGGGATCAAAGCGGTATCCTTGACTGGAGCTCAGGCTGGAATCGTTACCAATGATGATTTTACAAAAGCAAAAATCACTCAAATGAACCCCGGGCGCATTTACAGAGAATTGAAACAGGTGGATGTCGTTGTCGTCGCAGGATTCCAAGGGCAGACGCTTCAGGGAGAGACAACGACGATCGGCCGAGGAGGCAGTGATACAACAGCTGCTGCACTGGGAGCCTCACTTCAGGCGGAGTACATCGATATATTCACCGACGTGGAAGGGATTATGACCGCAGATCCGAGGCTTGTCGAAGGTGCCCGGCCCCTCCCGAGTATTACGTACAATGAAATCTGCAACCTGGCTTATCAAGGAGCTAAAGTCATCCATCCCCGTGCAGTTGAAATTGCCATGCATGCGAAAGTCCCCATCCGGGTGAGATCGACCTATTCCGATTCCCCTGGTACATTGGTGACGGGTTTGAAAGACCATGCATCCGGCCGTGATCTAATAGAAAGAACGGTGACCGGGATCGCCCATATCAACGGGCTCACTCAAATCAAAGTTCAGTCCAAGGAAGACCCTTCCAAACTTCAATCCGATGTCTTCAAATCGATGGCATCCGCCAACATTTCTGTTGACTTCATTAATATCTCTCCAAGCGGCGTTCTCTACACCATCAGCGACCTCTACACGAACAAAGCCCGCCGGATTCTGCAGGAAATCGGTTACGAACCGGAAATTCGGGAAGGGTGTGCGAAAGTATCCACAGTCGGGGCCGGCATTACCGGAATTCCCGGCGTCACAGCTGACATCGTTCAAGCACTGACAGACAAGGGAATTCAAATTCTTCAGTCCGCAGATTCCCATACCACCATCTGGGTTCTGATAAAAGAAGAACATCTGATCCAGGCTGTCAATGCCCTTCATGACGTCTTTCAGCTGAGTCATACAACAAGAAAGGGAGAAATGCAGCCATGAGTTTTGGGAAAGTTTTAACGGCTATGGTCACTCCTTTTGATGAACAAAACCGGGTGGATTTTCATCAAACCTCCATCCTTATTGAACACCTCATAAGCAGCGGCTCCGATGGCCTTGTCGTAACGGGGACCACAGGAGAATCTCCGACGCTGACCCGAAGTGAAAAGATTTCCTTATGGAAGCATGTCGTCCAGGTCGTTCATAAGCGAATTCCAGTCATCGCAGGCACAGGCAGCAACAACACGATGGATACGATTGAAATGTCCCGTCAGGCAGAGGCGGCAGGCGTTGATGCAGTTATGCTCGTAGCTCCGTATTATAACAAACCGGATCAGGAAGGGCTGTATCGTCACTTCAAAGCTGCAGCCGAATCCGTCTCCCTCCCGGTTATGGTTTACAATGTACCCGGGCGGTCTGTAACAAAAATAGATCCGGATACGGTCGTCAGGCTTTCGAAAATCAGCAACATAACGTCGGTGAAGGAGGCATCCGGTGACCTCAATGCCATTGCCTCCATCGTATCCCGCACAGCCCCCGGATTTGATGTGTACAGTGGTGATGATCATTTGACACTGCCGGCCTATGTGATTGGTGCTGCAGGCATCATTTCAGTAGCATCACACGTCATTGGAGATGAAATGCAGCGGATGCTTCGTTTGTTCGACCTTGGAAGAGGTCGGAAAGCAGGAGCCCTCCATCGGGAATTGCTTCCTATTTTTGAAGGCATGTTCTCAGCGCCTTCCCCTGCACCCGTGAAAGCAGCCCTGCGCTGTATAGGTATTGAAACCGGCGGTGTGAGGCTTCCGCTCCGTGCGTTGACGGATGAGGAAGAGAAAGGTATCCAAACACTGCTGGATCATTCTTCTTTGCAGAGCTGACCGGCTGACATGCCGGTCTTTTTCGTTTCCTATTCGGATTCCGCTAACGCAGCATTGGAATCTCTGTATGTTTCTTTCCGTTTTCAGTCATACTACGGGAAAAGCATGTGAAAGGAGCGGAACAGATGAAAGACGAACCTTCCAAAGAAAAAGATCCATCCAAATCCCAGTCATCCCTTGTTGACAAAATCCAGCAGCTTGGGCAGAGCAATGTCCCTCAGCCGGCAGATTCAAATATCCATGTCCTGCCGATCATCGGCCAGGTGGAGGGCCATGTCCAGCTGCCTTCACAAAACAAAACGACTAAATATGAGCACCTCATCCCACAGCTGATCGCTATTGAGCAGAACCCGAAAATCGAGGGCCTTGTCGTCCTTTTGAATACAGTGGGCGGCGATGTAGAAGCCGGGCTGGCTATATCAGAAATGATTTCTTCGCTTTCCAAGCCAACCGTATCGATCGTACTGGGAGGAGGACACTCCATCGGCGTCCCGATATCTGTATCAGCCGACTATTCATTTATTGTGGAAACAGCCACGATGACCATTCACCCGATTCGGATGACAGGTCTTGTTATCGGAGTACCGCAGACATTTGAATACATGGATAAGATGCAGGAGCGTGTCATCAGTTTCGTCACCAAGCATTCCAATATTCCTGAAGAAAAATTCAAGGAACTTATGTTTGATAAAGGGAACCTTACAAGGGATATCGGAACAAATGTTGTCGGCCAGCAGGCGGTGGATCACGGCCTCATTGATGCGGTGGGCGGTGTGAAGGAAGCGATGGCTAAATTGAACGAATTGATTGAGAGCAATAAAGATGCGGACAGTCAGGTGGTCCAATGACGATTATCTATACACCTCTAAGTGAGTATGATGTGTTTCCTGACGAATCCACCATGGAGATGGTGTATCATGAACACGGAGACTGTCCCATGATGTGCAGAAAGGGACAGGACGGTAAAAAGCAGATAGTCCAGATTCTCTCTACGGACCCTTCTCATTTTCTGGATCCGTCTTTACAGCCGGGTCAATGGTTGGACTCGTAACAAGAGGACAAGCTGTGGTATAATATAAGAACTGAATGGCGGGATGTCGGTCGTTTTTCTTCAGCAGTGGATGAAGGAAGCACCGGCATCCTTCTCTTTTCAGTTTTAGTCAGGAGGTGGAATTATTATGGCTGGAAAACGCAAAAAAAAGAAAAAGCAATCCAATCTGAAGAACCATGTAAAGTTTGAGCTCGTGGGGCTTTTGTTTCTTTTTCTTGCTGTGATTGGAAGCGGGGCATCTGCGATCAGCGATGGAGCCATACCGGGTGGATTGGAAAGGTTCTGGCAGTTCCTTTTCGGTGTCTGGTATTTTATCGCTTCGCTGTTCTTTCTCATTGTAGGGATCTTCTTAATGGTGAAGAGAAGGTGGCCTTCGTTTTTACATAAACGCTTATTTGGTATTTATCTGATTCTTATATCCCTCATTTTGTTTACGCATCTGGAGACGCTATCTGCTGATTTAGGAACAGGGAATGGCTCCATATTAACGATGACATGGGAACGGATTACAGAAATGATGCGCGGAGAGCGCTCCTTCTACAGTGCTGGAGGTGGGTTGACAGGAGCTGTTCTATTGTCCATCACCTATTATTTGTTCGCCCAGGCCGGGGCGGCCATCGTCGCCTTTTTCCTGTTTATCACAGGAATATTGTTTGTGAGTGAATGGTCGCTGGGAGAGTTGTTTGCGATTCTTGGAAAGAATATGAAAAAACTGGGCCGTGAGCAGGTGGCCAGAATGAAAAATCAAAAACAAGACCGGAAAGTGAAGAAAGAAGAAAAAACAAAGGAACAGGAAGAGGAAGCTGTGGTCTATGACATCAGTGATTCGCCATCCGTTGTGGAAGAAGAATCGAAGAATGAACCGATCATTCAGGATTTCACAGAAACCGCCTATGCGGCTCAGGAAAAAGAACAGCCTTCTCCTGCCAAGGCTTCAGCCGGTAAACCGGACCCTGAGGGGGAGGATACGGCGCTGGAAAAATCCATGCCGACAGCTGAGCTGGAAAACCATGATTATCATCTGCCTGGAATCGAACTGCTGGATGAACCCACGTCATCCCCACAGAGTCAGGGTCGTTCCCATATCCAGGCTACGGTAAGAAAACTGGAGAAAACGTTCCAGAGCTTCGGCGTGAAAGCAAAGGTAACCAAAGTTCACGTCGGGCCTTCGGTCACAAAATATGAGGTTTATCCGGATGTAGGGGTTAAGGTTAGTAAAATCGTAAACCTTAACGATGACCTTGCTCTTGCTCTTGCGGCGAAGGATATCCGAATTGAAGCACCAATCCCGGGGAAGTCTGCCGTCGGAATTGAAGTGCCCAATCAGGAAGTGTCGATGGTTTCTCTAAGGGAAGTACTGGAAACAGGCAGGTCAAATCCTGATTCCAAGCTCAGCTTTGCTCTTGGGCGGGACATATCCGGTGAAGCCGTGATGTCCGAATTGAATAAAATGCCGCACATGCTTGTCGCCGGTGCAACAGGAAGTGGTAAGAGTGTCTGCATCAATGGCATTATTACGAGTATTCTTATGAGAGCAAAGCCCCACGAAGTGAAAATGATGATGATAGACCCGAAAAAAGTGGAACTGAATGTGTATAATGGTATTCCTCACCTCCTTGCGCCCGTTGTGACGGATCCTAAAAAAGCCTCCCGTGCCTTGAAAAAAGTGGTATCGGAAATGGAGCGGAGGTACGACCTGTTTTCTGATACAGGAACGAGGAACATCGAGAGCTATAATGAGTACATTAAAAAACACAACCAGGAACAGGAAGATGAGCAGCCGCAGCTGCCTTACATCGTTGTCCTGGTGGATGAGCTTGCCGACTTAATGATGGTAGCTTCCAACGAAGTAGAAGATGCCATTACACGTCTGGCCCAGATGGCCCGTGCCGCCGGGATCCATTTGATTATTGCCACCCAGCGTCCTTCCGTGGATGTCATTACCGGTGTCATTAAAGCCAATATTCCATCCCGTATTGCGTTCAGCGTTTCCTCGCAGACCGATTCAAGGACCATCCTCGATTCCGGAGGAGCCGAAAAACTGCTCGGCAGGGGGGACATGCTGTTCACGCCGGTCGGTTCCAACAAGCCGACACGGGTACAGGGGGCCTTCTTGTCTGATGAGGAGGTCGAACGCGTCGTCCAGTTCTGTGTCGACCAGCAGAAAGCCCAGTACCAGGAGGAAATGATTCCTGAAGAGGAAAGTGAAGTAAAACAGGAAGTCGATGATGATCTCTATCCTGAAGCAGTACAGATGGTCATAGAAATGCAGAGTGCGAGTGTTTCCATGCTCCAGCGCCGTTTCCGTGTCGGATATACACGGGCTGCGCGCCTGATCGATGCTATGGAGGATAACGGAATCGTCGGTCCTTATGAAGGAAGCAAGCCGCGTTCTGTCCTGGTATCTCAGCAGAGTGAGGAACAGCATACATCTTGAGTAAAGACAGCCTGGATAACCAGGCTGTCTTTTTCTATAGAGAAAAAACTCGGGGATATGTTCAAAAATATGATCATTCTTAAAGTTTCACATTCTGTCAAAAATGAAGCAAAATTCATAAAAATGACCTAATTCTATTTATTTATCTGTTGAATAGTGTTATATTATTGTCAAAATATGATGTGTCGAACGTCAGAGGTCAGATCACTGCTGTGACACTGGCTGATCCATAGATTCCGGGGTGAAACATATGTCAATCAAACAGGATACACGTCACCTTTATTTACAGGTGATTGAACAAGTGAAAAGAGATATTGAAAACGGTATCTTTAAAGAAAAGCAGAAACTGCCTTCCGAGTTCCAGCTTTCCAAATCTCTCGGTGTTTCCCGAGCTACTTTAAGGGAGGCGCTGCGGATTCTGGAAGAAGAGGGAGTAGTCACAAGACGTCACGGGGTGGGGACGTTTGTGAACCCAAAACCATTGTTTACATCAGGCATTGAAGAACTCGACAGTGTGACAGGGATGATAACGAAGTCGGGGATGACTCCAGGGACCCAGTATCTATCTGCTGATTTAGTAGAAGCGACCGAAGAGGATAAAAAACGGTTTTCACCTTTGGATGTCCAGCACCTGGCCAAAGTGGAGCGTGTGCGGACAGCGGACGAGCATCCTGTCGTATACTGCACAGACAAGATTCCGGAAGGGCTGCTTCCCATTGATCAGATCCGAGAAGCGGACTCTCTGTTCAATGTACTGGAGAAATACACTGGAAAGACGATCGGCTATGCCGTCACGCACATTGAACCGATCGGCTTCCATGACCGGATTTCACCGATTCTGAACTGTGAGCCGGATCAGTCGCTGCTCCTGCTTAAACAGATGCATTATTCCCAGGATGATATCCCGATGCTTTTGTCCTCCAACTACTTCAGGGCTGATAAATTCAGCTTTCACGTTTTGAGAAAAAGAGTGTAAGCGTTTACAATTTGATAACTTCAGGGAGGTGAGGCCTCTACAAACTGCCGTAAGTT
Source organism: Halobacillus sp. Cin3 (assembly GCF_947311855.1). NCBI lineage: Bacteria > Bacillati > Bacillota > Bacilli > Caryophanales > Bacillaceae > Halobacillus > Halobacillus sp. Cin3. The sequence continues at coordinate 676,712 of NZ_CAMZMV010000001.1, forward strand.
TCTCTTGCTTCAACTTATACTTAAACCAATAGGGGGGTAAACGTTTTGTTGAAAAGTCGTTTTCTTATGGTATTTGTTTTGTTTGTAACGTTTGGAATGGTCCTTGCTGCCTGTGGTTCATCAGATAGTGAAGAAAGTACTGGAGGAGATTCCGGTGAGAGCTCTGGCAATGAAGAGTCAGGCGGGGACGGCGGAAGTGGAGACTTCTCTGTGGCAATGGTTACCGACGTCGGCGGCGTTGATGATAAATCCTTCAACCAGTCAGCATGGGAAGGTCTGCAGTCGTTCGGTGAAGAGAATGGGTTGAGCAAAGGGGAAGGGATTGATTACGCTCAGTCTGAAAGTGATGCTGATTATGCGACAAACCTGAATCGTCTTGTTCGTCAGGATTATAACTTGATTTTCGGAATTGGTTACCTTCTGCAGCCGGCTATTAAAGAAGTCGCCGGGCAGTACCCTGATACAAGCTTTGCGCTTGTTGACTCCGTTCAGGAAGGGGACAACATTGCAAGTATCGTATTTAAGGAACATCAAGGTTCCTTCCTTGCTGGAGTTGCTGCTGCAAAGAAAACACAATCCAACCAAATTGGCTTCATCGGCGGGGTTGACGGAAACCTGATCAACAAATTCGAAGCCGGTTTTGTGGCGGGCGTAAAATCCGTGAATGCGGATATTGATGTGGAAATTGAATATGCTGAGAATTTCAACGATCCGGAAAAAGGACGTGCTTTAGCCTCCAATATGTATTCCAAAGGCGTTGACGTGATTTATCATGCTTCCGGCGGGACAGGGAACGGTGTCTTCGCAGAAGCGAAGGATTTAAAAAATGCCAGTCCTGATGAAGACGTATGGGTGATCGGTGTTGACCGTGACCAGTATGAGGAAGGTCAGATCGGTGATGCCAACGTTACACTCACTTCCATGGTGAAGCGGGTGGATATCGCTGTTCAGGATGTATCCGAGCAGGCGATGAACGGGGAGTTTCCGGGTGGCGAAGTCATTGAGTATGGTCTTGAGGACGATGCTATCAGCATCGCTGAAACAAATGAAGAAGCGATGACGGAGGAAATCACTTCTTCCGTTAATGAATGGAAGGAAAAAATCATTAACGGCGATGTGGAAGTTCCGAGCACTCGTGAAGAACTGGAATCCTTTGTAGACGCACTGTAGGGAGAAAAGGCTGGTGAAAGCCGGCCTTTTCTTATGTCAATGAAAATCATCAAATGAAAAGCTGTTCCGGCCCTTTTCCTTTGGTGATTTTTAAAGGTCAAACGGGGGAGGAAGAGAGATGGAATATGTTATTGAAATGCTGAAAATCAGAAAAGAATTTCCAGGCATTGTCGCCAATGACGATATTACGCTCCGGGTTCAAAAAGGGGAGATTCATGCGCTGCTAGGCGAGAATGGAGCGGGGAAATCCACCTTGATGAATGTTTTATTCGGCCTTTATCAGCCGGAACAAGGCGAAATAAAAGTCCGTGGTGAACAAGTGAAGATTACGGATCCGAACACAGCCAACGCCCATGGTATAGGGATGGTGCACCAGCACTTTATGCTTGTCGATACATTTACGGTCACTGAAAATATCATTCTTGGCAGCGAGCCTAAAAAAGGCGGAACGGTCGACATAAAAAAAGCGGAAAAGCAGGTCGCAGAGTTATCGGAACAGTACGGGCTGAATGTAGACCCGAGTGCAAAAATCCGTGATATATCTGTCGGTATGCAGCAGCGTGTAGAAATTTTGAAAACGCTTTATAGAGGGGCGGATATCTTAATTTTTGACGAGCCCACGGCCGTTCTGACTCCTCAGGAAATCAAAGAACTGATAGAGATCATGAACAACCTGGTGAAGGAAGGAAAATCCATTATCCTGATCACTCATAAGCTGAAGGAAATTATGGAAGTGTGTGACAGGTGTACAGTTATAAGAAAAGGTCGTGGAATTGGAACGGTGGATGTGAGCGAAACGACCCCTGATCAACTGGCAGCGCTTATGGTCGGCCGTGATGTCAGCTTTTCAACGGAGAAAACAGCCGCTCAACCGAATGAAGTCTATCTGTCTATTAAGGATCTTCATGTCAAGGACGGGCGTGGAGTTGATATGGTTAAAGGACTGAATCTGGACGTCCGGTCTGGTGAAATCGTCGGTATTGCCGGTGTTGACGGTAATGGACAGTCGGAGTTGATCGAAGCTGTTACAGGCTTGAGGAAAAGTGAATCAGGGACGATTCACCTGCACGAAAAAGTCATCTCCAATCTTACACCGCGGAAAGTAACCCAGTCCGGCGTCTCCCACATCCCGCAGGACCGCCATAAGTTTGGTCTTGTCCTTGATTTTCCGATTGGGGAAAATATGGTTCTTCAGACCTATTATGATGAGCCGTTTTCTAAAAAAGGTGTGATGAACTTTAAGAACATCTATGAAAAAGCGTCAGATTTGATCGAGGAGTATGACGTCCGGACCCCTGATGCCTATACAAAAGCAAGAGCTCTATCAGGCGGGAACCAGCAGAAAGCGATCATCGGCAGGGAAGTGGACAGATCACCAGATTTGATTATAGCCGCGCAGCCTACAAGAGGTCTGGACGTAGGAGCGATTGAATTCATTCATAAAAAACTGATCGAAGAACGGGATAAAGGGCGTGCCATTCTGCTTCTTTCCTTTGAACTGGATGAAATTATGAATGTCAGTGACCGGATTGCGGTTATGTTTGATGGTTCCATTATTCGAGAAGTTGCTCCGGAGGATACGAATGAGCAGGAGCTCGGTCTGCTTATGGCTGGAAATACTGGTCAGAAAGCGGGGGGCGTCTAATGTTCTCCAATCGGATGATTAATATCTTGATCCCTGTGCTTTCTGTTATCCTCGGTCTTGTTGCTGGTGCTGTGATTATGCTTGTATTCGGATACAACCCGTTAGATGGGTTCGCCGCTCTATGGAAGGGGGCTTTTGGGGATTCCTACTTCTTTGGTGAGACGATCCGGCAGGTGACTCCCTACATCCTATCGGGGCTGGCCGTTGCTTTTGCCCTCCGTTCTGGCCTGCTTAATATCGGCGTAGAGGGGCAGGTGTTTGTAGGCTGGCTGGCGTCTGTCTGGATCGGTATATCTTTTGAACTTCCAATGGTGGTCCATCTCCCTCTGGCGATTACTGCAGCGGCCTTTGCTGGAGCAGCGTGGGGCTTCATACCCGGACTTCTGAAAGCGAAATTAGGTGTCCATGAAGTGATCGTCACGATCATGATGAACTACATTGCTCTTTATGTCTCTAATGCCGTAATACGAAGTTTGTTGACCGATGGCGCTGACCGGACGGAAAATATCGCTGCTACCGCGTCATTGAAATCCGAATGGCTGGCTGAGATGACGTTTTATTCACGGATCCACTATGGATTTATTATCGCCATCGCTATGGCGGTGGTCATGTGGTTTATATTGAACCGGACAACGAAAGGGTTCGAACTGCGGGCCGTCGGGTTTAACCAGCATGCATCCAACTATGCAGGGATGAATGTGGGCCGGAACATTATTACCGCTATGGTCATATCCGGAGCATTTGCCGGCCTTGCGGGTGCCATGGAAGGTCTCGGTACGTTTGGATTCATGTCGATTAAGTCAGGTTTCACAAATATCGGTTTTGACGGCATCGCCGTCGCCCTTCTGGGAGCAAATACAGCTGTAGGGGTGGTTCTTGCCGCCTTCTTATTCGGTATCCTGAAGATAGGTGCCCTCAATATGCCGACAGAAGCCGGTGTGCCAACCGAACTCGTAGAAATCATCATCGCTCTTATTATTTTCTTTGTAGCATCCAGCTATATGATTCGCTGGGTCCTTCTACGGTTCAAGAAGGAGGGGAAATAAAATGGAATTTATAGAGGTGTTCAGCCGTATCCTCGGATCCGCTGTCATTTTTGCAACCCCGTTGATTTTCACAGCGCTTGGCGGAGTATTCAGTGAGCGTTCCGGTGTTATTAATATCGGACTGGAAGGTTTGATGATCATGGGGGCTTTTGTAGGGATTGTCTTTAACCTGACTTTCCACACGGTTTTTGGTGCTGCAACTCCCTGGATATCCATGCTGGCGGCGGTGATCGTATCCGCTCTGTTTTCCCTCGTCCACGCGGCAGCATCGATTACCTTCCGCGCCGATCAGGTTGTCAGCGGTGTGGCCATTAACTTTCTCGCTCTCGGAATCGGGCTGTTTCTTACAAAGCAGTGGTACGACAAAGGGCAGACAGACTTCATTAAACAGCCTTTTTACTCTTCGGATGTTCCTGTTCTTAACAATATTCCTATTGTTGGGGAGATGTTGTTCAGTGGCTGGTACTGGACGTCTTACCTTGCCATTGCCATGGCGTTTGCTGCCTGGTTCGTGCTGTACAAAACCCCGTTCGGCCTTCGGTTGAGGTCGGTGGGCGAACATCCGATGGCGGCGGATACGAACGGCATTCATGTATACCGGATGCGTTATATCGGAGTTATGATTTCAGGTGCCCTCGGGGGGCTGGGGGGTTCCGTTTATGCCATGACTGTAGCGTTGAATTTTTCTCATGGCACCATTTTAGGACAGGGGTTCATCTCGCTCGCCGCCGTTATTTTTGGTAAGTGGCATCCCCTTGGTGCCCTAGGAGCAGCCATCTTTTTCGGCTTCGCTCAAAGTCTGAGCATTGTTTCCTCCGATATTGCCTTTTTAGAAGATGTCCCTTCCGTTTTTATGCTGATCGCTCCATATGTCCTGACGATTCTCGCACTCGCTGGATTTATTGGACGGGCGGAAGCACCTAAATCACTCGGAGAAGCATATATTAAAGGAAACCGATAAATATCTGTCCGGTGCTTTGGTGCCGGGCTGATTTTTTTACTTTTGTCCATATTTCCCTTACTATAAAACATAGTTATAATGGATGAATATGGACATCTGCGTCTATACTACTAAAAAGTACAAGGAGGATGGAAATGAAAATTACAAAAGAAACGATACTCGAAAAAGATGGGTACCGTCTACATATTTTACCAAGTAAGAAATATAAAACGATGAATATAGTAGCCAAATTCAAAGCTCCCTTAAAACGTGATGGGATTACGGAGAGGGCGCTTCTTCCGCATGTGCTTCAAAAAGCTACAAACCAGCACCCATCTGTAAGGTCTTTTCAGGCAGCATTTGAAAATCTTTATGGAACAGCTTTATCCAGTGATGGTTCGAAAAAAGGCGAAAACCATGTCATTAGTTTCCGGATGGAAGTGGTGAATGAATCTTATCTGAATGACAACGAACCGATTCTGGAAGAAGCATTTCAGTTGTTCCACAATGTCCTGTTTGATCCGAAAACTGTGGAGAACGGTTTTGACCCTGAAATCGTTGAGCGTGAAAAACAGACACTTGAACAGAAAATCACTTCCATCAAGGATGATAAGATGAGCTATGCGAACCTTCGTCTCATGGACCACATGTGTAAAGGGGAGCCTTACGCCCTTCACGTCCATGGATATCAGGAGGACATGTCATCCATTACTCCGGAATCGCTTTACACTTATTATCAGCTGATGATCAAACAGGATATGCTGGATGTGTACGTGATCGGAGACATGGATGAAAAAGATGTGGAAACATTAACAGACCGGTATTTCCATCGCAGTGGCAGCACGAATGAGGATAACGATCAGGTTTCTGTGTCCAAAGATGTCCAGGACTCTTCAGAGATCATTGAACGAGAAGAGGTCAATCAGGGAAAACTTCATCTCGGCTATCGTACATACACGAAGTTCGGAGATGATGACTATTATGCGCTGCAGGTGTTTAATGGTATTTTCGGTGGATTTCCGAGCTCGAAGCTGTTCATGAATGTCCGGGAAAAGCACAGCCTTGCTTACTATGCGGCATCAAGATTTGAGAGTCACAAAGGTCTTCTGCTTGTCTTCAGCGGGGTGGATCCAAAGGACTATGATCAAGCGAAATCCATTATTCTGGATCAGATGGAAGCGATGAAAAATGGAGACTTCACAGAAGAGCAGGTGGAGGAGACGAAAGAACAAGTCATTAACCAGCTGAAAGAGACGATGGATAATGCCAATGGATTGATCGAAGTGCTTTACCATCAAATGCTTTCCGGGATCGACATGCCGGCGGACCAGCTTATCGAAAATATCCGTGGAGTAACCAAAGAGCAGGTCGTTCAAATGGCGGAAAAGATTAAACTGGACACTATTTATTTCTTAACAAGTCACGAGGGAGGGGAAGAGTGATGGAAGAGTTAGTCTATCAACAATTGAATGAAACGGTGTATCAGGAAACACTTGACAACGGCTTGAAGGTATTCCTTCTATCAAAGCCTGAAATGGCAAAAACTTTCGGGATTTTTACAACCAATTACGGTTCTATAGATCAAACATTCACACCGATCGGTCAAGATGAAAAAGTTACAGTTCCAGAAGGGATTGCTCACTTCCTGGAGCACAAGCTGTTTGAAAAAGAAGACCGGGACGTTTTTCAGGATTTCACCCGCCTCGGGGCTTCTGCAAACGCCTTTACTTCCTTTACGAAAACAGCCTATTTATTTACAGCGACCAGTCAGGTGGAGAAAAATGTTCAAACCCTGTTGGATTTTGTTCAGGATCCTTATTTTTCGGAGGAATCGGTAGAAAAAGAAAAAGGGATTATTGCACAGGAGATCCGCATGTATGACGATCAGCCGGACTGGAGATCCTTTTTCGGAACCATCCAGAGCCTCTACCATAATCACCCGGTAAAAGTCGATATAGCCGGAACGGTGGAAAGCATTCAGGAAATAACGAAAGACGACTTATATACGTGTTATGAAACGTTTTATCATCCGTCCAACATGGTTTTATTCGTGGCTGGTAACATTGAACCTGAATCCATGATGACATTGATCCGTGAAAACCAGGGGCAGAAGGAATTTCCTCCAGCACCTGAAATCAATCGTTCCTATCCGGATGAACCTACTCATGCAGCCCGCAAGGAACATTCCATTACGATGCCGGTAACAACGGCAAAAGCCATGGTTGGTGTTAAGGAAGATGTCAGCGGCCTTAAAGGAGAAGAACTGCTGCGGCGGGAACTTCTTTCCGGCATGATTCTTGATTATTATTTCTCCAAGAGCGGAGCCTTTTATGAAGAATTGTACAAAGCTGATCTTATTGATGACAGTTTCCAGTTCGAAACAGAACTCGACCGTCACTTCGGCTTTACTATTCTTGGCGGCGATTCAAGAAAACCAGATGAAATGGCTGCCCGTGTGAAGGAAATGCTGCATGAATTAAAAGATATGCGGATAGCTGATGAAGACTTTACTCGTATGAAGCGTAAAAAAATCGGTCAATTCATGCGTGCGCTCAATTCACTTGAGTTTATAGCGAACCAGTTCACTCATTACCATACGCTTGGTGTTGATCTATTCGAAGTGCTTCCAGTGATTGAATCATTGACAGCTGATGATGCTGAAGAATACCTCAAAGACTGGCTTAATGAAGAAGCCATTGCTGTTTTCCAAGTAAAACCACAGTCCAATGAGTCGTAAACGCTGCCTTATTCTTGGAGCGAGCGGTGGGATTGGTGAAGCTATTGTCCACCGGGTCGTCGAAGATGGCTGGGCTGCAGGGGTTCAGTATTATACCAATGAAGAGAAAATCCGTTCGATGCAGCAGGATGTACCAAAAGATCAATGGGCGGGGGCTTTTCAAGGGGACCTTTCGACAGAGGAAGGCCTGAATGCCTTTCTCAACCTGCTTCCCGCTGAGTGGGATGCGGTTATCTTTGCCGGCGGCCATATGTACAGCGGAATGTTTCAGGATATGGATGCAGAGGATATGGACGCATTGTATTATGTTCATGTGAAAGCCCTGTGGATGACAACCCGGCATGTACTGCCGTATATGATTCAGCAGAAACATGGGAATATCATCGTAATCTCCTCCATCTTCGGTACAGAAGGAGCAAGCATGGAAGTTGCCTACAGTTCGGTCAAGGGAGCGCAGAACACGTTTGTGAAAGGTCTGGGCCGGGAGCTTGCTCCCAGTCATATCCGGGTAAATGCAGTGGCTCCTGGCTTGATCCAGACGAAGATGAACGGGCACCTCACTTTGGAGGATCTTCAGGCTCTCGAAAATGATATACCTATGGGTCGTGCCGGAACTCCTGATGAGGTGGCTGATGCTGCCGGATTTTTACTCGGCGGAGCTTCCCGCTATGTAACAGGACAGATTCTCCATGTCAATGGCGGCTGGTCTTAATTTCATGAATAAGACCAGCTGTTCCTCCTCATACTAAGCTTGAAAAAATTCAGAGGAGGGAACAGACATGTCTGTGCTCGATAATTGGGATTCTTGGAAAGACTTTCTTGGTGATCGTCTCCATCAGGCTGAAGGACAGGGGATTAATGACAGAGCCGTTTCAGAATTAGCGTATGAAATCGGAGGGTACCTGGCCAATTCTGTTGACGCTAAAAACAATGAGGAAGCCGTTCTTCGTGATTTGTGGAACGTCGCAGATGAAAAAGAACAGCATGCAATCGCTAATATGATGGTGAAGCTTGTTCAAAATAACGGTTCCCAGCAGTAATTGAAAAAAATCCGTACAAATTGTACGGATTTTTTATTTATGTATTCCTGCTATTTTTTTGCAGAGATCATAGTTCCCGCCTTTCCTATTTAAAGAAAATCCTTTATGATAGATAAAAGAGTAGATCAATCCAAATATCACTCGTCTTTGACAAATACCGACATTTTTTTAGAGGGGTTGGAACATGGATAAAACAGAATGGTATCTGGAATATGAAATTCAATACAACCGTCCGGGACTTCTGGGGGACATCTCCTCATTGTTGGGTATGATGGCCATTAATATCGTGACGATCAATGGAGTTGAAAATTCGCACAGGGGCATGCTTCTTCTCTGCAAGGATGACGAGCAGATCACCCGCTTAAAATCGATTTTAAATACAATGGATACGATTAAAGTAACGAAACTCCGGCGCCCGAAATTAAGAGATCGTTTAGCGGTCCGTCATGGAAGGTACATACACAGTGATATCGATGACCGTAAAACATTCCGTTTCAACCGGGAAGATCTTGGACTCCTGGTTGATTTTATGGCGGAGTTGTTTATGAAGGAAGGCCATAAGCTTGTCGGCATCCGGGGCATGCCGCGTGTCGGTAAGACTGAATCGGTAGTCGCAGCAAGCGTTTGCGCCAACAAAAGGTGGCTGTTTGTCTCCAGTACATTGTTGAAGCAGACGGTAAGGAATCAGCTGATCGATGAGGAATACAGCGAAGATAACCTGTATATCATTGATGGAATCGTTTCTGCAAAACGGGCCAATGAGAAACACTGGCAGCTCGTCAGGGAGATTATGCGTCTTCCTGCGACCAAAGTCATTGAGCATCCGGATATTTTTGTTCAGGAAACCGAATACAAGATGGATGACTTTGATTACATCATTGAACTTCGAAACAATGAAGATGAGGAAATTACTTATGAACCTGTGGAAAAACCGGAAATGAAGATGAATGAGGGATTTTCCATGTTTGATTTTTAAAATTGGATGGTGTTACACATGGAGATTGGAGCTAGATTAAAGGAAGCAAGGGAGACGAAGGGACTTTCGCTTGAGGACCTTCAAGAAACAACGAAAATACAGAAACGTTATCTTCAAGCTATAGAAAGTAATGATTTTCAAGTTCTTCCGGGGAAATTTTATACCCGCGCATTCATTCGTGAATATGCTTCTGCTGTCGGTCTGGATCCGGAACAGGTAATGGAAGAGCATAAAAATGAACTGCCCACTTACGAAGAGGAAAATACGGTCCAGTTCAGCCGGGTGCAGAAATCAAAGCAGGAAGCCGCTCAGAAAAGCGGAGGCACTTCCCGTTTCCTTCCTACTTTCCTTACCGTAGGGCTTGTCGTCGGTGTGATCTTAGTCGTTTGGATTTTCATGCAGAGCGGCAGTGAGGACAGCGGAGCACCTGCTGACAGTTCTTCATCAGATGAAATCAGTGTTCCGGCCGGTTCTGAAGAAGACACGACTGAAGAGACGTCCGGTGATGAAGAAGAAGCGCAGTCTGGTGAGCAGGAGCAGAACGAAGACACCGGTGCTGAGGAAGAAAAGGCTGAAGAGAAAGAAGAGGATAGTGAGCCTGAAGAAAAACAACCGGGCGTGGAGCTTTCGGAAGAGGGGACAGGTTCATTCCCGATGCACACTTATGAAGTGGTGCCGGCCGGAGATTCCAAAGTAACTGTTGAATTTTCCGGAAATGTCTATATGGAGATTCAATCCCCGCAGGGGGGAGAGAATCTTGTGACTCCCCGTGAATATACATCTGCTGACTCTCCTGTCACGATTGATATAGGAGATAAGCAGGAAGTATACATCAAAACCGGAAATGCTCCCGGTATGACGGTGAACGTGGATGATCAACCAGTAACTTTCCCTGATCCGGAACTGACGACGCAGAAGTTATTGTTGCAAATGAAGGAATAAAATCTATATAATCATGAACGGGCTGCCCTTTCAATATCGACAGAGTGACAAAGCCTCTCGATTGACCGGGCAGTCTTTTATTTACTGTTTTGTAGGAGTGTGGAGAAATGAATTTACCAAACAAGATTACGTTATCCAGAATTTTTCTTATTCCCATTTTTATTATTCTCATGAGTGTGCCTTTTGGATGGGGCACGCTGGAAATGGGAGAAAGAGAACTTCCAGTGGCTCACCTTGCCGGTGCGGTTCTCTTTATTATTGCTTCCACTACGGATTGGATTGACGGGTATATTGCCCGTAAATATTCACTCGTGACCAACCTCGGAAAGTTTCTCGATCCTCTGGCCGATAAACTGCTTGTAAGTGCGGCCCTCATCCTGCTCGTAGAGATTGGACTTGCTCCGGCATGGATTGTCATTCTCATAATCAGCCGCGAGTTTGCTGTTACAGGTCTGAGGCTTGTCGCAGCAGGTGAGGGAAGTGTACTGGCTGCCAGTCAGATGGGTAAACTGAAAACGTGGATTCAGATCATTGCCATATCAGCACTGCTTCTGCATAACTGGCCATTCGCTTTTATCGGTTTTCCTTTTGGGATGATTACGCTGTATCTTGCCTTAATCATTACGGTGTATTCCGGTTATGATTACTTCAAGAAAAACTGGCATGTTATGAGAGATTCTAAATGAGAACAGAAGTTATAGCCGTAGGAACAGAACTGCTTTTAGGTCAGATTGCAAATACAAATGCCCAGTGGATATCACAGAGAATGGCAGAACTCGGACTTCCTGTATACAGTCATGCTGTGGTTGGGGATAACCTCGACCGTGTCGCGGGTTCTTTCAGGGAAGCGGCCAGACGTTCGGATATTATTATTGTTACAGGCGGCCTCGGGCCGACAGAGGATGACTTGACAAGGGATGCCGGGAGTATGATCCTCGGGAAGCCTGTCCATGAACATGCTCCGTCTATGGAAAGAATCGAAGCATATTATAAAAAAAACAATAAAACAATGAGTTTGAATAATAGAAAGCAGTCCCACGTTTTTGACGGGGCATTCGTACTGGACAACAAGGAAGGAATGGCCCCCGGCCAGATCATTCAACAGGGAGAAGTCACCTGGGTTTTCCTTCCCGGTGTGCCCCGTGAAATGAAGGCGTTAATGGAAAGCGGAGTGATTCCTTTTCTCCAGAGGTCCTTTTCTCTTCAATCAGAGATTGTTTCAGAGATGCTCCATTTTATAGGCATCGGGGAATCGGATCTTGAAACCCAGCTGCAGGCGCTCATTTCCCACCAGACTAATCCGACCCTTGCCCCACTGGCTAGTGAAGGGGAAGTGGGTTTACGGTTGACCGCAACAGGGGAAACGACAGATGAAGCAAAAGCGAAAATTGCTGAGATGAAGAGGGTTGTTCTTGATAAGGTTGGAGATTTTTATTATGGAAGTGACGATGAAACGATCGAAAGCACCGTCCAGCGGCTTCTTTCCCGGCACGGATATCGTCTGGGCGCCGCAGAGAGCTTCACAGGAGGGAAGTTCATAGAACGTATGATTTCCCTTCCCGGCGCTTCAGCGGTCTGTCAGGGCGGTCTGACGACTTATACGGCCGAAATGAAGGAACAGGTCCTTGATATCCCTAAATACCTGATCAGAGAATACGGAACGATCAGTCATGAGTGTGCCGAGATGATGGCACTGAATACCCAGTCCCTGCTTCATGTGGATGCTGCTGTCAGTTTTACAGGAGTAGCCGGACCGGATTCAAGTGAAGGGAAGGAGCCTGGAACCGTATTTATCGGCCTGCAGATCAGGGACAAGAGTCCTGAGGTCCACCGATTCCAATTCCAGGGTGGTCGTGATCAAGTAAGGGAACGTGCGGTGAAGAAAGGGTTTGAGCTTTTATTTCACCACTTGAAAGATTAAATTTTCAATAATGGAACGCAAAAGGTTTTTGATATTCTCCCTGGGAGAGCATCAAAAACCTTTCGTTCCCAGCAGGTAAATAAACGGGAACAAATATTCGCTTTTCGGTTGGCAAATCCTTTAAAACAAGTTATGATAGGTATAGAAATTTTGAAAGGCGGTATACAATGAGCGATCGTAAACAAGCATTAGATATGGCATTGCGTCAAATAGAGAAACAATTCGGAAAAGGTTCGATCATGAAGATGGGTGAAGGTGCGGAGCAGAGGGTTAATACTGTTCCCAGTGGGTCTCTAGCTCTTGATGTGGCCCTTGGAGTCGGCGGCTATCCACGCGGTCGGATTGTGGAAATATACGGACCGGAATCTTCAGGTAAAACTACGGTTGCCCTTCACGCGATTGCGGAAGCGCAGAGAAAAGGCGGCCAGGCGGCATTCATCGATGCGGAGCACGCCCTGGACCCGGTCTATGCAAGAGCTCTGGGTGTCGACATTGAAGAACTTCTGCTTTCCCAGCCGGATACAGGGGAACAGGCTTTGGAAATCGCTGAAGCTCTCGTACGAAGCGGGGCTGTAGATATGGTGGTCATTGACTCTGTGGCTGCCCTTGTTCCAAAAGCAGAGATTGAAGGGGAAATGGGTGATTCCCACGTGGGGCTGCAGGCGCGCTTAATGTCCCAGGCTCTTCGTAAGCTTTCTGGTGCGATTAATAAATCGAAGACAACGGCTATTTTCATCAACCAGATTCGTGAGAAGGTCGGCGTGATGTTTGGTAACCCGGAAACGACTCCGGGCGGCCGAGCCCTGAAATTCTACTCTTCTGTACGTCTTGAAGTTCGCCGTGCAGAAACATTGAAACAGGGGAACGAAATGGTGGGGAATAAAACCCGCTTGAAAGTGGTTAAGAACAAAGTGGCACCGCCATTCAGACAGGCCGAAGTAGATATTATGTACGGGGAAGGAATCTCCAGAGAGGGAGAACTTGTGGATATTGGAACAGACCTGGATCTCATTCAGAAGAGTGGATCATGGTATTCTTATAATGATGAACGTCTCGGTCAGGGGCGTGAGAATGCCAAACAGTACCTGAAAGAGAACGTTGAAGTTTATGAGGAAGTGAAACGACTGATCCGCGACCATTATGGTATGGAAGCGGACGAGGAAAAGGCTGAAACTTCCAGTAAGGACAGCCAGGAAACACTGGACGTATAAATCGTTCCTGCGGTGAAATGTTGGGTGAGAATGAAGAAAGCAGCGCTGAAAAAAGCGCTGCTTTTCCAATATATTCAGAGGTGGGAATAAACTGATATTTTTAAATTTTTGCATATGTCAGCAGATACATAGCGGGATTCCTTGACATTCCGCATAGTCAGGCATAAAATGAATGTGTATCATTTTCATCTTTATACCCTTAATTTAACAAATGAAACTGAAAATGAATCGTTTGTATTTACCGACAAACGGACCAAGTTCATAGCAAGAGGAGGTGAAATTATGGATTTGATATCCTCGCTCATCTTCATTTTGCTTGCCCTTATCATCGGTTCTGTTGTTGGTTATCTTATTCGGAAGTCGATAGCGGAAGCGAAAATTTCCAGTGCTGAGGAATTAGCCAGACAAATTGTGGAGGAAGGACACCGCAATGCTGAATCGGCTAAAAAAGAGGCTCTTCTTGAAGCGAAAGAAGAGAATCAGAAATTCCGCCAGGAAGCTGAAAGCGAAGTTCGCGAACGCCGCTTGGAACTGCAGAAAACCGAAAACCGTTTGAATCAGAAAGAAGAGAATCTTGATCGTAAGAGTGGAACGCTGGATCAGCGTGATCTTTCACTCGAGAAGAAAGAAGGAACTCTTGCCGAGAGACAACAACAAATTGAAGAAATGGAAAGCAAAGTGAAAGCTATGCTTCAAGAACAGCAGACTGAGCTTGAAAGAATATCAAGCTTAACATCTGATCAGGCCAAACAGGTTATTTTGGAACGTGTTGAACAGGAAGTCTCTCATGAATCGGCGCTTATGATTAAAGAAGCGGAGAACCGGGCGAAAGAGGAAGCCGATAAAAAAGCGAAAAATATTTTATCCCTTGCTCTCCAGCGTTGTGCCGCTGATCACGTAGCCGAAACCACCGTATCTGTTGTCAATCTGCCTAATGACGAAATGAAAGGTAGAATTATCGGTCGGGAAGGACGAAATATCCGTACGCTGGAAACGTTAACTGGTATTGATCTTATCATTGATGATACACCTGAAGCGGTTATTTTATCCGGTTTTGACCCAATCCGAAGAGAAACAGCACGTATGGCTCTTGAGAAACTTGTTCAAGATGGACGTATACACCCTGCGAGAATTGAAGAAATGGTTGATAAGTCCCGCCGCGAAGTGGATGATTACATCCGCGAGGTCGGGGAGCAGACAACCTTCGAAGTCGGGGTTCACGGTCTTCATCCAGACCTTATCAAGATTCTCGGCCGCCTTAAATATCGTACGAGTTATGGTCAGAATGTCCTTAAGCACTCCACGGAAGTTGCCTACTTATCCGGCCTTCTGGCCGCAGAACTAGGTGAAGATGAAATGCTTGCCCGCCGTGCCGGACTTCTGCATGACATCGGAAAAGCGATAGACCATGAGGTAGAAGGAAGCCACGTTGAAATTGGTAAGGAACTTGCCATTAAGTATAAGGAAAACGACACTGTTGTGAACGCAATCGCTTCCCACCACGGAGATGAAGAGCCTACGTCAATTATTTCTGTACTCGTTGCGGCTGCCGATGCCCTATCTGCAGCACGACCGGGCGCAAGAAGTGAAACGCTCGAAAATTACATCAAGCGTCTTGAAAAACTTGAGGAAATTTCTGAGTCTTACGAAGGTGTAGAGAAATCATTTGCGATTCAGGCAGGTCGTGAAGTACGTATTATGGTCCGCCCTGATGAAATTGATGATCTTGAAGCAACAAGACTGGCGCGCGATATCCGGAACAGAATCGAGGGAGAACTTGATTATCCGGGACATATTAAAGTAACGGTCATTCGTGAAACGCGCTCTGTCGAGTATGCGAAATAAATAAAGCGGCCTTAGCGGCCGCTTTATTTATTTTTCAGAGGAAAAACAGGAAACATTACACAACTAAAGGAATGAATGATCTATGAGAATTTTATTTATTGGAGACGTTGTTGGTTCTCCAGGCAGAGATATGGTAGAGACGTATCTTCCAAAATTGAAAAAAAAGTTTCAGCCCGCCGTCACGATTATCAATGGCGAAAATGCAGCCTCCGGCAAAGGAATTACGGAAAAGATTTACCGCCGGTTTCTGGAACTGGGTGCGCAGGCAGTGACCCTCGGAAACCATGCGTGGGATAAGAAGGAGATTTTTGAGTTTATTGATAAGGCGGATTATCTTGTCCGCCCGGCCAATTTCCCGGAAGGTACGCCGGGGCGGGGCCTTACGTATGTAAAGACACCAAAAGGAGAAATTGCTGTGATTAACCTTCAAGGGCGGACGTTTATGGCACCGAACGATGATCCGTTCCGAAAAGCAGATGAGTTAATAGAGCAGGCATCTAAGCGAACCTCTTTGATTTTCCTGGATTTCCATGCCGAGACGACCAGTGAAAAACAAGCCATGGGATGGTATGTGGATGGGCGTGTTAGTGTTCAGGTCGGTACACATACCCATGTTCAAACGGCAGATGAACGGATTCTTCCCGAAGGCACAGGATATATTTCAGATGTAGGAATGACGGGTCCATACGACGGAATCCTCGGAATGGATAGAGAAGCGGTCTTAAAACGCTTCAAAACGAATCTTCCTGTACGTTTTGAAGTGCCTAAAACGGGAAGAGCACAACTAAGTGCCTTCTTGGTGGATGTGGATGATAAAACAGGGAAAACGGTAAAAGTAAAGCGGATCTTAATCAACGACGACCATCCTTTTTTTGAGTGATTATTTGAATTTTGCGACAAATTCATTCATAATGAAAAGGTAATATCCTACATCTCCAAGAATATAGTAGTTATGGAACAACTATAGTGATTGAAGGAGGAACTAGTAATGGAAGTCTTAAAAGTATCAGCTAAATCCGTACCTAATTCTGTAGCAGGAGCTTTAGCGAATGTCATAAGAGAAAGAGGAACAGCTGAAATTCAAGCCATTGGTGCAGGGGCTCTAAACCAGGCTGTAAAAGCTGTAGCCATTGCTCGAGGATTTGTCGCCCCCAGCGGAATGGATTTAATATGCATTCCAGCTTTTACGGATATTCTAATTGACCAAGAAGAACGAACAGCGATTAAACTGATTGTCGAACCCAGATAACTGATCCTTCAGGGAGATCCATTACTTTACATTACCTGTTTCATTTTAACGGATAAACCGCACTTAATCAGTGCGGTTTTTTTATATGGATTCCCCGCAGCACCCGTCTCTATCGAAAGCGGTGTCATTTTATGATCATTTGTATTTTTACAGTGGACATGAAAATTTGATTATTTTTTCATTCGTGTTAGAATGGCTTTATAAAGGGATAAAGATGAAATATAATCAGGGGAGATGTTCACTGTGGATGGAAAGATGAAAGCGATCATAAAACATCACCGCGGACCCGGAGCGAAGCTTGAGGAAGTGGATATTCCTCAGGTTAAGGATGATGAAGTACTCATCCGTGTCAAAGCTACCTCCATCTGCGGAACGGATGTACATATTTATAACTGGGATGAATGGTCAGAAAGTCGTGTCCAGCCGCCATATGTGTTCGGGCATGAATTTTCCGGAGAAATTGTGGAAACAGGAACAAATGTGGAGCATTTTCAAAAAGGGGATTACGTCAGTGCGGAAACACATCTTGTCTGCGGCCACTGCCCACAGTGTTTGACAGGAAAGTATCATATCTGTGCCCATACAAAAATCATTGGTGTCGACACACAAGGGTGTTTTGCTGAATATGTGGCTCTTCCAGCGGAAAATCTATGGAATAATCCGGAAGATCTTCCTTCCGATATCGCCTCCATTCAAGAGCCGATGGGAAATGCCGTTCATACCGTCTTGAACGGGGAAGTAACAGGAAAAACCGTTGCGGTTATCGGCTGTGGTCCTATAGGCCTGATGGCTGTCGGCGTAGCTGTCGCTGCAGGCGCCTCCCAGGTGCTGGCTTTTGATTTGAATGCATACCGTCTGGGACTGGCAGAGAAGATGGGGGCAACAGCTGTTATTCAGTCATCTGAAGAAGATCCCGTGGAAAAAGCATTGGCGCTGACGAATCATCATGGAGTTGATGTGGTCTGTGAAATGAGCGGGCACCCTGTAGCGATGGATCAAGGTTTTAAGATGGTGACTAATGGAGGACGTGTTTCCATTTTGAGTCTGCCGACCAAACGGGTCAGCCTGGATGTCACGAACGACATCGTATTCAAAGGAGTGGAAGTCCAGGGGATCACTGGCAGGAAGATGTACGAAACGTGGCAGCAGGTCTCCCGTCTTCTGCAATCTGGTCAGGTGAATGTGAAACCGATCATCACCCACCATTTGAAACTGGAGGAATTTGAAAAAGGTTTTGAATTAATGAATGAAGGTCTATGCGGAAAAGTAATTCTTCACCCATAATTAAAGGAGGATGAACGATGAAAGGTTTTGAGTATTTACAAAAAGAACTGGATGAAATGCAGGAACAGGGAACATTCCGCCGCTTGATTCCATTGGAGTCCGCTCAAGGGTCCAAAGTGACAATCAA
This sequence comes from Halobacillus sp. Cin3, assembly GCF_947311855.1. Lineage (NCBI taxonomy): Bacteria > Bacillati > Bacillota > Bacilli > Caryophanales > Bacillaceae > Halobacillus > Halobacillus sp. Cin3. The sequence continues at coordinate 694,845 of NZ_CAMZMV010000001.1, forward strand.
AGGAAAGGAAGTTATCCAGCTTTCTTCCAACAACTACCTGGGGCTGACTTCCCATCCGAGATTAAAAAAAGCGGCAGAAGAAGCGAATGCGGAATATGGCGTTGGAACAGGTTCAGTGAGGACCATTGCAGGTACATTGAAGATGCATGAAGATTTTGAAGAAAAACTGGCTGAATTCAAACATACAGAAGCTGCCCTTGTCTTCCAATCCGGGTTTACTACCAACCAGGGGGTATTATCCTCGATTCTTGGTAAAGACGATGTTGTCATCTCTGATGAATTGAATCATGCTTCGATTATAGACGGAATCCGCCTGACTAAAGCCGACCGGAAAATTTACAAGCATGTGAACATGGAATCTTTGGAAGAGGCATTGAAGGAGAGCGGGGACTACCGCACACGTCTCGTAGTGACAGATGGCGTTTTCTCTATGGATGGCAACATAGCACCGCTTCCAGAAATTGTTGCATTGGCCGAGAAGTATGATGCGCTGATTATGGTGGATGATGCACACGCGAGCGGTGTGCTTGGTGATAACGGTCGAGGTACAGTGAATCATTTTAATTTAGACGGTCGTGTTCACATCCAGGTGGGTACCTTGAGTAAAGCTATCGGTGTTCTCGGCGGTTATGTAGCCAGTACAAAAACGCTGAGAGAGTACTTGATTCATAAAGGGCGTCCATTCCTGTTCAGTACATCTCATCCACCTGCTGTGACTGCTGCCAATGAGGCTGCGATTGATGTCCTTCTGGAAGAGCCGGAATTAATTGAACGCCTCTGGGATAATACCTCATTCTTTAAGGGTGGTTTGACGAAGCTTGGATTTGATACGGGTATCAGTGAAACTCCGGTCACCCCGGTCATGATTGGCGATGACGCTCTGACCCACACCTTCTCGGATGAATTATTTGAAGAAGGAGTTTTTGCCCAGGGTATTGTCTTCCCGACTGTGCAGAGGGGGAAAGGTCGTATACGGACGATTGTAACGGCGGAAGATTCCACTGAAGAGCTTCAGCAGGCTTTGGACGCTTTTGAAAAAGTGGGCAGGAAGCTGAATATTATCTAAACCAAGGGGGCTTATGTAAGTCTCTGTGCTAATGTAAAGAAATACAGAATAAATGGAAAAGTCTAAAAGGATCGTTGGGTTTGGTCACTGCCGGAACGATCCTTTTTGTTCTGTATTTTTCCATTTGACTTAATTTATCATAGAAAACTTGATATAATGATACAGTTAGAAGGATCGGCTTGAAAGGAGATTATAATGAACGAACAGCAGAGAAAAGAAATGTCTCAGATCCGTCAGACTGATGTTTCCGCTGCAGATCAGGACAATTTGAACCGTTTGAAGCAGCAGTCAAGCGAAGATTACGTCAAATATTTCCAAACAACCTATCAGCCTCCAAATATGAGGGACGCCCAGCGCCGCAAGCGCAAGGAAACGGATATCCATTATGATTTTGAAATTCCGGAAGACATGGATCAGGCCGGCCGTGGGAAAAAATATATGATCCGTACATATGGATGCCAGATGAATGAACATGACACCGAAGTTATGGCCGGTATTTTTGAAGAAATGGGCTATGTTTCCACGAATGACACGAAAGAAGCAGATATTATCCTGTTGAACACGTGTGCCATCCGCGAAAATGCTGAAAACAAAGTTTTCGGAGAAATCGGACACCTTAAACCGTTGAAAATGGAGAACCCGAATCTGATTATTGGGATCTGCGGCTGTATGTCACAGGAGGAATCCGTAGTCAATCGTATTTTGAAGAAGCACCCATTCATCGACCTGATCTTTGGTACCCATAACATCCATCGTCTCCCGCAGCTTGTAAAAGAAGCGATGTTCGGGAAGGAAATGGTCATTGACGTATGGTCCAAGGAAGGCGATATCATTGAGAACCTTCCCCGCTCACGAAAAGGTAAGATTAAGGCATGGGTGAACATAATGTATGGATGCGATAAATTCTGTACATACTGCATCGTTCCGTATACCCGTGGGAAAGAGCGGAGCCGTCTCCCTGGAGACATCATCCAGGAAGTCCGTCATCTCGCAGCGCAGGGCTATAAGGAAGTGACACTTCTCGGCCAGAATGTGAACGCTTACGGAAAAGATCTGGATATGGAATATGGACTCGGGGACTTGATGGATGAACTTCGAAGCATTGATCTTCCACGTGTCCGTTTTACCACCTCCCATCCAAGGGATTTCGATGACAGGCTGATTGAAGTGCTCGCTAAAGGCGGCAACATGCTGGATCATATCCATCTTCCTGTGCAGTCCGGGAATACAGATGTTCTGAAAATTATGGGGCGTAAATATTCCCGGGAGGAGTATCTGGAGCTTGTCCGTCGTATACGCACAGCTATGCCGGGAGCTACGCTTACCACAGACATTATCGTCGGTTTTCCCAATGAAACAGAGGAACAGTTTCAGGACACCCTTTCCCTTGTAGAAGAGGTTGGATTTGAAGCGGCTTATACGTTCATCTATTCCCCAAGGGATAATACACCTGCAGCGAAGATGAAGGATAATGTATCGATGGAGGAGAAGAAAGACCGTCTCCAGCGTCTGAATAAATTGGTGAATCAGCAGTCAGCAGAAGCGATGAGTCAATATGAGGGCGAAGTGGTGGATGTTCTTGTCGAAGGTGAAAGTAAAAATAATCCAGACGTCCTGGCCGGATATACGAAACGAAACAAGCTTGTGAATTTCCGGGGGCCTCGTTCCATTATCGGAAAGATCGTACCTGTGAAAGTAATCAAGGCAAAAACTTGGTCTCTGGATGGAGAACTGGTAGAATCTAGCGTAGAGGTGAAATAAATGGCACAATACACACGTCAAGAAGTAGTCGATGAAGCAAAAAAACTGGCAAAAATGATGGCTGATATAGAAGAGATTGACCGCTTCAAGCAGCTGGAATCCAAGTTGAATGAAAACCAGAAGGTGCAGTCACACATTAAGAAAATTAAAGCGCTCCAAAAACAGGCCGTGAACTTCCAGGCTTATGGAAAAACGGAGGCGCTGAACCGAATTGAAAAAGAAATTGACCGTCTTCAGGATGAGCTGGATGAAATTCCAGTTGTGGCTGAGTTTAAAGAAACACAGACGGTCATCAATGATATTTTACAGATGGTTTCGAGCACGATTTCCCGTGAAGTTACCAATGAGGTGATCCGTTCCACAGGAGGAGATCTCCTTCAGGGGGAAACGGGTTCTTCCAACAATCAAAGTCATGGCTGCAGCCGTTGATGCATACACTTCCGTCAGAGGGGTTTCCCTCCGGCGGATTTTTTTTCGTACAATTTTATAGGCTCGTGCATACAATGAAGTAAACACGTCCTTAGGCTTATCTCATGGAATCACCATTCGCCCAGACCATGCATAGGATGGGTGGTAGAATAAGGAGGAATGAGAGCTCATGTCTTTTTTTGAACGGGATTACAGAGAAATTATTACAAAAGCTGTAATCGGTAAAGGTAAAAAGTTTACAGAATCCACGCACACCATCAGCCCTTCCCACCGTCCAACAAGTATTCTGGGATGCTGGGTTATCAACCACATCTACAATGCGAAGAAGAAAGGGGATCACGTAGAGGTATCCGGGAGTTATGATATCAACGTCTGGTATTCCTACAACGACAATACCAAGACAGAGGTCGTAACAGAACGGGTGACCTATTGCGACTACGTTAAGTTGAGTGTGAAAGACGACAACTGCATTCACGATGATTTTGAAGTCATTGCGAAAGTCGTCCAACAGCCGAACTGCCTGGAAGCTACGATTTCCGGAAACGGCCAGAAGATTGTAGTAGAAGTAGAAAGAGAGTTTGTGGTTGATGTCATTGGTGAAACCAAGCTTTGCGTGAAAGTGGACCCGCATGGCTGCGGACACGATGACGACTATGAGCAGGATTTGTCATCGGATGATTATTCAGCGATTGAAACGGACTTCCTTCCATCTTCTTCAAGCAGTGATGACCATGACGATAAGCATTAACTCCCTGATCTTTCAGCAGGGGGTTCTTTTTTTTGGAAAGGCCCTGAAAAACAGGGTTCTGCGTCAATGCTCTGCGTTTGGCTGGGAGGTTCCTTCCGGTTTACTTATGAGCGATTTGTTCAAGCGGGTTGTTTCTATGTGCTATAATGGATGAAGAATTCTACGTACGTTTTGGAGGATTGACCGAATGGCACAATATACACCAATGATGCAGCAATATTTAAAGATTAAAGCCGATCAGAAGGACGCGTTTTTATTCTTCAGGCTCGGTGATTTTTATGAGCTGTTTTTTGAAGATGCCTTGAAAGCATCGCAGGAACTTGAAATAACGTTAACAAGCAGAGATGGCGGGGGAAGTGAACGCATTCCGATGTGCGGTGTCCCGTATCACTCGGCAGAAAACTACATAAGGCAGCTGATTGAAAAAGGCTACAAGGTGGCGATTTGTGAACAGGTGGAAGACCCGAAGGAAGCCAAAGGCGTTGTGAAAAGGGAAGTCGTCCAGCTGATTACGCCGGGTACCGTAATGGAAGGCAGCATGCTGGATGAGAAGGAAAACAACTATCTGGCTTCATTAAGCGCTTTTGAAGATGGATCGTATACCGTGAGCTATAACGATCTAACTACCGGAGAAAACAGCACAGCCTTAATTCCCGGCGGTTTTGACGCAGCCTTGAGTGAACTTTACAGCCGACCTGTTCGTGAAGTTGTCGTTGCCTCCGATTTTGATGAAGAGCAGCAGTTGATGCTGAAGGAGCGCCTCGGGTACACACTCTCCCACCAGGATGAGACGACCATTAATGCAGACCTCACGTCATTGACGGCAGGAATCCAGCAGGACAAACTGTTAACGGGGTTTGGCCGGTTGCTGAACTACATCCAGCATACGCAGAAGCGCTCGCTCGATCATTTGCAGCCGGTAAAAGTCATTGAGCTGAAACAGTATATGACGCTCGATATGTACTCGAAAAGGAACCTTGAGCTGTTGGAAACCATCCGGAAGCAGGGGAAAACAGGCAGCCTGCTTTCAGTTGTAGATAAAACGAAGACATCCATGGGCGCACGCATGCTGAAAAAATGGATGGAGCGTCCGCTTCTTTCTAAACAGGCTATCGAAACACGGCATGAGCAGGTGGAAGGTTTCCTTGATCAATTTTTTGAAAGGGAAACGCTGCGGGAACAGCTCACCAACGTTTATGATCTGGAACGTTTGGCAGGACGCGTGGCTTTTGGAAATGTCAATGCCAGAGATCTTCTCCAGTTGAAAAATTCCCTTGCGCGTATTCCTGAAATACTTGCTACGCTTCAGCAGTTTGACAACACTTCAGTGAAAGAACTGTATCAGACGATTGATCCTCTTGGGGAGCTTAAGGATTTGTTGGAGCATAGTATTGCCCAAGATCCTCCTATCAGTGTGAAAGAAGGTGGGTTGATTTGTGACGGATACGACCAACGGCTGGATGACTATCGCTCAGCTTCGAAAAATGGTAAGCAGTGGATTGCCGAGCTTGAGAAGAAAGAGCGGGAAAAAACCGGCATTAAATCCCTGAAAGTCGGCTACAATCGTGTCTTTGGCTATTATATCGAAGTGACCAAAGCTAATCTCCGCTACCTGCCCGAAGGCATGTATGAGCGGAAGCAGACATTGACGAACGCAGAACGCTTTATTACACCGGAATTGAAGGAAAAGGAAACGTTGATCCTTGAGGCGCAGGAAAAGAGTGTGGAACTTGAATACCAGTTGTTCCTCAACGTCAGGGAGAACGTCAAGTCCTATGTGCAAAGGCTCCAGCACCTGGCTGAACAGATCAGCCGCATCGATGTACTGCAGGGTTTTGCCCAGGTGGCGGAATCGTATCAATATGTCCGTCCATCTTATAATGACCGTCGCATGGTCGATATCCAGCAGGGCCGGCATCCGGTGATCGAACGGGTCATGCAGGATGGAACATTTGTCCCGAATGACATCTATATGGATGATGAAACGGATGTCCTTCTGATTACCGGTCCGAACATGTCCGGTAAGAGTACGTATATGAGACAGCTTGCCTTAACAGCCGTGCTTGGTCAGATGGGAAGTTTCGTTCCGTGCGGTTCTGCATCTCTTCCAATATTCGATCAGATTTTCACACGAATTGGAGCGGCCGATGATATTGTTTCTGGTCACAGTACGTTCATGGTGGAAATGCTTGAAGCCAACCATGCCCTTACACATGCAACAGAAAACAGTATGATCCTGCTCGATGAAATCGGCAGAGGAACGAGTACCTATGACGGAATGGCTCTCGCCCAGTCCATCGTGGAGTACATTCATGGAAAAATTAAGGCTAAAACCTTATTTTCCACCCACTATCATGAATTAACATCATTGGAAAATGAACTGGATCGTTTGAAAAACGTCCACGTAAGGGCGGAAGAATACGAAGGAAATGTCGTCTTTCTGCACCAGATCAAAGATGGTCCAGCCGATGAAAGTTACGGCATCCATGTTGCAAAACTGGCCGATCTTCCGGATCCGCTGATTAAACGGGCGACAGAGCTGCTGGAGCACCTGGAAGGAGCATCAGGGCCCAAAGAATCGGCTGCAGTGGATGAGGAAGAGCAGCTCAGTTTATTTGTGGAAGAACCAAAAGAAAAACCGAAGCAGGAAAAGCAAAGCACGAGCCAGATTTCAAATCTTGAAAAGCGGCTCTCGTCTCTTGATTTGATGGAGATGACACCGATGGACGCTATGAACGAACTATATCAGCTTCAAAAAAGCTTGAAGAAATAAAGGAGGTTCACGAATGGCACGCATTCGACTGATGCCTGATCACCTGGCCAACAAAATCGCAGCCGGAGAAGTGGTCGAGCGGCCTGCCTCTGTGGTGAAGGAACTGGTGGAAAACAGCATTGACGCAGGTGCATCCTGGGTGAAGATCGACTTGATGGAAGCCGGTCTTCAACGCATTCGTATCATCGATAACGGAGCAGGGATGGAGGAAGAAGACTGTGAGCGGGCTTTCCACCGTCATGCAACGAGTAAAATCCTGGATGAAAATGATCTATTCCACGTACGGACCCTTGGTTTCCGGGGAGAAGCCCTGGCAAGTATTGCTGCCGTCAGCCGGCTCAGCATTCAGACGTCTACAGGTGAAGAAGCAGGGACGAAACTGGACCTTGAAGGCGGTCACCTTATGCAGAAGGGAAGGGGAGACGCCAGGAAAGGTACGGATATCACGGTGGAGGAGTTGTTTTTCAATACCCCGGCACGGTTGAAATATATGAAGACGATCCATACAGAACTCGGTCATATTACGGATGTGTTGAACCGGATATCCCTGGCCCATCCCGAAGTGCAGTTCGTTTGTACGCATAATGAAAAGCAGATTTTCAAAACCAACGGCCGCGGGGATCTGCTTCAGGTGATTGCAAGTATCTACGGCATGAATGTAGCGAGGAAAATGGTTCCTGTGGAAATGGAAACATCGGACTTTAAAGTGAAGGGATATATAGCCAAGCCGGAAGTGTACCGGGCTTCCCGTCAGTATATGTCTACGATCATTAACGGACGCTATATAAAAAGTGTGCCCTTGAATAAGGCCGTCCAACAGGGGTTCCATACGCTTCTGCCAATTGGAAAAAATCCAATTGTTGTCCTGAGTATTGATATGGATCCGATTCTTGTTGACGTCAACGTCCATCCATCTAAATTAGAAGTACGATTTAGTAAGGAAAAAGAGCTGTATGCTCTTCTTGAAGAAACGATCCGCAATACATTTCGTAAGGAAACCCTCATTCCTGATGTTCAGGAAACGAAAGCGAAACCGAAAAAGGAGTATTCCGAACAGAAAACGTTTGAGTTTCATGAAACAAGAAAAGAAGAAGCTCATAATCAAAGAGAGTCTTCTGCAGCTCATCTTCTGAAAGAAGAGCCGCCGGCTGCACCGGAGATGAAAGAAGAGACGTCCCCTGTCTTTGCAGGTGAGCAGGAAGCGATGCTGAAGGAAATGATGGCTGACTTCAAACCGGAAACCATCGATGAAGAAGCAGCTGGACAGCCGGATGAGCAGGAAAATGAAGCGTCGTCTAAAAAGAAAGAGGGCCGCCGCGTTCCCGTCATGTACCCGATCGGGCAGCTTCACGGGACTTATATTCTCGCTCAGAATGAAGAAGGCATGTATATCGTCGATCAGCACGCCGCCCAGGAGCGGATCAAATATGAATTTTTCCGGGATAAACTGGCTCAGGTTGATCATGAGGTCCAGGAGCTTTTAATTCCATTAACCTTTGATTTTTCTAAACAGGAAGCATTAAAAATTGAAGAATATAAAGAGGAACTTGAACAGGTTGGCTTGTTTTTTGAACCCTTCGGTGACAACACGTATATCATCCGCAGTCACCCGACATGGTTTCCGGCAGGTTTTGAGCAGGAAGTCATTGATGATATGATCCAGCAGCTTGTTCAGGATGAGCGGATAAACATTCTGAAATTGAGGGAGGAAGCGGCCATCCTCATGTCCTGCAAGCGATCCATCAAAGCCAACCATTACTTGAATCAATCCGATATGTTTCAGCTTCTTGAAGAGCTGAGGACGTCGACGGATCCATTTACCTGTCCACACGGACGCCCGATCATCGTTTTCTTCTCTGAATATGAAATGGAAAAGATGTTCAAACGTGTTATGTAAATAAAAAAAAGACAGTCGGTTTAAACCGGCTGTCTTTTTTTATGGGCAATATATATACAAACGCAAATAGTTTACATAATATTATTTCAGTATTTCTGCTCTGCTTCTCAAGAATAGGGGAGGGTCAGGAGATGTTTTTCTGCTGGAGCAGAAAACGAAAGTAATTATCGATCTGCTTGATATCTTCCGGCTGTATTCCGAACCAGGCTTTTTTATCAAAAAACACAGGTTTTGAATATCCCTTCGTTTCCAGAAGGTGCTTGATTTCCCTCATTTCATCTTCCAATTCGTCGCTCAATCCAAGGAGATAATCTGCAGTGGTATGAAGAGCATGAGCAATCTTCGACAAGTCTTCTAGATCAGGGGATGTATAGCTGCGCTCCCAGTTGGATACCACTTGGGGAGAAACACCGACTTTTTCAGCCAGCATAGCCTGAGTCAAACGTCTTTCTTTGCGAAGTGTGCGAATCCTTTCATGAACCACGGTAGACGCCTCCTTTTTCTATACTATAACACAAACTAACGATATGCGATAGTGAGACTAACGAATATTTTGAATTTAACTAACGGATTTCGTTACTATAACTAACGGATTCCGTTGATTAAGACGTTGAGGTATGATTGTAGAGCCATTCATGTATAATAGAGATGGAATAAAGGAGGTGGAAGTTTGAAACCAATGGTAGCTGCTGTTGTGGGACCGACCGCGGTCGGTAAAACAAAGCTGGGTGTCCAGATTGCCCGAAAGTTTAATGGAGAAGTCATCAGTGGCGATTCCATGCAGATCTACAGGACTATGGATATTGGAACAGCCAAAGTGACCCGGGAGGAAATGCAGGGGATCCCTCATCATATGATTGATATCAAGGATCCTGAAGAGTCATTTTCTGCAGCTGAGTTCCAAAGGAAGGTCCAGTCATTAATTCATGAGATTCAAAAGCGGGGGAAGCTCCCTGTTTTAGTAGGGGGAACCGGCCTTTACATACAAGCAACCTTGTTTGATTTTGAGTTTACAGAGGAAAAGAAGGACGAAGCAGTAATGAAACGGCTTGAAGAAGAGGCAGCCGTTCAAGGTCCCGTGCATATGTACGAAAAGCTTCAAAGCCTGGATCCTGACCAGGCAGCCAAAATACATCCGAATAACAGCCGCCGGGTGCTGCGTGCTCTCGAAATTTATGAAACGACTGGGAAAAAGATGAGTGAGCAGGAGGCAGCGAAAGCCTGGGATTCTCCATTCACCCCTCTTTTGATCGGGCTCGAGATGGATCGGGAGCGCCTCTATGAGCGTATTAACAACCGGGTGGATCAAATGGTGGAGGAAGGTCTTGTGGAGGAAGTCCGCCGTTTATATCAGGCGGGACTTAAAGATGCCCAGTCCATGAAGGCCATCGGCTATAAGGAATTGATTCCATTCCTGGAAGGAAAGATGGAGCTTCAGGAAGCGGTTGACCTTCTTAAACGGAGCTCCAGGCGCTATGCCAAGCGTCAGTACACGTACTTCAAAAATAAACTGGATGTCCACTGGTATGAGGTAACGCCTGAGAAATATGAGGATAAATTTCAAACGATTTTCGCAGATTTAGCAGGAATGATCGACAAAAGCGGCGAATCGTAATATTACAGATAGAAAAGAGGAGGAAGATCCATGGCTCAATCCGTAAACATTCAAGATAACTATTTAAATCAACTACGCAAGGAACGTATGCAGGTGACTGTCTTTCTGACCAACGGCTTCCAACTGCGTGGAGTAGTGAAGGCTTTTGACAATTTCACTATTTTATTGGAAACCGAAGGGAAACAGCAGTTGATATTCAAGCATGCCATCTCTACATTCGCACCAATCAAAAATGTATCGCTGGATAAGGAATAAGGCTTACATAAGTCTTGAGTGAATGGGAAAAGCGGGTGCTCTTGAAGCATCCGCTTTTTTGTGTTTCTATCGGGCTGTTTTCGCTGTGGGCGTTTGTCACAGGTTCTTTCCCTGATGCGTATGATGAAGCAGAATAAGGAGGGATCCACGTGTATCCGCAAGCTAAAACAGCAAGGCCTGGTACGATTAACATTGTGCTTCAAGATGCAAAGGCAAGGCCTGCACCAGAAAGCAGGGTCCTCACCAAGGAAATGTCCCCCGCACCCTTCCAGGTGATTGATGATTTCTTTTCTTCCATTGTAGGTCTTGAAGGTTTGAAAAGGCAGATGAAAGAGATTTATGCGCAGGTGGTCATTGCTGGAAAAAGGGCTGATGCCGGGTTGAAAAAGAACCAGCAGGTGCTTCACATGGTGTTTAAAGGGAATCCAGGAACAGGGAAAACGACATTGGCCCGTATGGTCGCCCGCCTCTTTCATGAAGCGGGAGTGCTTGAGAAGGGTCATTTTATTGAGGCGGACAGAAGTGACCTGGTTGGAGAATACATCGGGCATACCGCTCAAAAAACAAAGGATTTAATCCATAAAGCCCTTGGAGGGGTTCTTTTTATTGATGAGGCGTATTCACTGGCGCGTGGAGGTGAAAAGGACTTTGGTAAGGAAGCGATTGATACCATTGTGAAATGCATGGAGGATCACCATGATGAACTCGTCATCATCCTTGCCGGGTATCCGGAAGAAATGGAAGATTTCCTAACCATTAACCCCGGCCTATCCTCCCGGTTTCCATTAAAGCTTTCCTTCAAGGATTATTCGTGGCGTGAGTTGTCTTCTATAGCTGGAGGGATGCTTAAAGACAGGGAATACCAGCTGGCCCCTGCAGCTGAGGTAAAACTTCAGGAACACCTGCGTTCCGTCTGCTCCCGTTCCCGTTTGAATTTTTCCAATGCCAGATATGTGAGGAATATGATCGAGGAAGCAGTCCGGAGGCACGCGTTTCGTATCATGACAGAAGAGTCCCCGGCAAAATCGGTATTGATGACGCTTGAGGCTGAAGATTTTTTATTTCCAAAAGACGAAGGGCGTGTCCATTAAAGGGGATGATACTCATAGATCCCCTTTTTCTGTTATGATGAAGGTGGATGATACAGGTGTAGAAAAGAAGGTGTTTAGATGAGCGCAAATGAACGCGTCATTTTAGTAGCAAGAAAAGATCCGGCGGAGCTGGAAGAGCGCTTCCAATCTTCGTTGGAAGAACTGCAGTCCCTGACAGAAACCGCTGAGGGAGAAGTATGCAGAATCATTACGCAGAAGCGTGACCGAGTTCATCCGGCCACGTATCTTGGTGAAGGCAAGCTGCAGGAAATTAAGGAAGCAGCTGAAGAGAATGAAGCGGAACTGATTATATTCAATGATGAGCTTTCTCCAGGACAGCTTCGTAATATTCAGGATATCACTGAGGTCAGGGTCATTGACCGCAGCCAATTGATTCTGGATATTTTTGCTGGCCGGGCACGGACGAAAGAAGGGAAGCTTCAGGTAGAGCTCGCACAGCTGCAGTACCTCCTTCCACGTCTTTCCGGTCAGGGGACGTCACTGTCCCGACTTGGCGGTGGAATTGGAACCCGAGGTCCTGGTGAAACAAAACTCGAGACAGACAGAAGGCACATCCAACGCCGGATTGATGATATCAAACGACGGCTGGATGCTGTTGTGAAGCAGAGGGAGCAGTATAGAAAGAGGAGAAAAGAAAACCGGGCGTTTCAGGTCGCTATTGTAGGATACACCAACGCTGGAAAATCGACGTTCTTTAATAGAGTCACAGACAGCCGGTCGTTCGAGGAGGACCTTTTGTTTGCGACGCTGGATCCTTTGACACGACAGATGAGCCTGCCTTCGGGTTTCCAGGCGCTCGTATCGGATACGGTCGGTTTCATTCAGGATCTTCCAACAACGCTGATTGCCGCCTTCCGTTCCACGTTGGAAGAAGTAACGGAAGCGGATTTCATCATTCACATGGTGGATGCGTCTCATCCGGATCACATCCAACAGGAGAAAATCGTGCTGCAGCTGCTCGGGGACCTGGGTGCCTCGCAGCTTCCCATGCTTACGGTCTATAATAAGATGGACCTTCTGAACGAAGATTTCATTCCGGATTCTTTTCCCTCCATAACTGTGAGTGTCCATGATTCCATCGATTTGAAGCGGATCCTTCATAAACTCGAGGAGGTTCTTAAAGAAGAATGGGACGAGTATGACGTCTTCATCCCTGCTTCTCAAGGAAAACGTCTGCAGCAGTTCAAAACATACAGTATGATAACGTCGCTTACGTTCCATGAGGATGAGGAAGGGTATGCCCTTCACGGATATATCCATCCCGACCATCCATTGAAACATCAGATTTATTAATAGAAAGAGAGTGCAGCATGAATATTCAAGCTTTGAAAGAACAAGTAGAAACACAAATTACAGATCAACACAGACACATTGCCCGGATCGTTGAGGAAAATCAATCCAAGGTTCTTGATGCCTTTCAAAAACTACGGGTCAGTGATTCCCATTTCAACCCAACAACAGGGTATGGGTACGATGATTTCGGCAGAGATACCCTGGAAGCCTTGTATGCCGAGATTTTCCAAGCGGAGGATGCCCTTGTCCGTCCTCAGCTTATTTCAGGCACCCACGCGATTACGACTGCACTGTTCGGCGTGCTGCGCCCGGGAGATGAGCTTCTCTACATATCCGGGCATCCTTATGACACCCTGACAGAAGTGATCGGTACAGAGGATGGAGAGGATAAAGGCTCCCTTAAAGATTTTGGTGTAACGTATCGGTCCATTCCTCTGGATGATGCGGGTGGTTTTTCCAAAGGGGAAATTAAGGAAGCTGTATCGGAGAAGACAAAGGTTGTCGCAATTCAGCGCTCTAAAGGCTATGACAACAGACCTTCCTTCCCCATTAAGAAGATAGAGGAAATCATTTCGTTTGTTCGCAGCTTGAAAGAGGATGTCATCATTTTTGTGGATAACTGTTATGGCGAATTTGTGGAAACAAAAGAACCGCTCGAGGCAGGAGCGGACCTTATCGCGGGATCGCTGATTAAAAATCCCGGAGGAGGAATCGCCCGCATCGGCGGATATATAGCCGGGAAGAAAGATCTCATTGAATTGTGCAGCTACAGGCTGACAGCTCCGGGGCTCGGTAAGGAAACCGGGGCCAGTTTGAACAGCCTGCAGGAAATGTACCAGGGGATTTTCCTCGCTCCTCACGTCGTAGGAGAAGCACTGAAAGGAGCCGTCTTCACATCCAGATTTTTAAGTGAATTAGGCTTTGATACGAATCCGTCCTTTGATGCTCCGAGAACGGACTTGATCCAATCGGTCAATTTTGAAAATGCAGATCAGATGATCCGCTTCTGCCAGGCCATTCAGCAGGCATCGCCGGTGAACTCCCATGTAACACCACAGCCGAGTGCCATGCCTGGTTACGAGGATGAGGTCATCATGGCTGCGGGGACCTTTATACAGGGCGCGAGCCTGGAGCTCACGGCCGATGGTCCTGTACGCCCGCCGTACACCGCCTATGTACAGGGGGGGCTTACGTATGCTCATGTGAAAACAGCTGTGATGAAAGCGGTGCAGGGTCTTGCCGATGAAGGAATGGTAAAGGTGGATTCCAGAGCCTACTAAAGCCCTTACAAAAATAGCGCGGATATAGTGTGAACATTCCTCACATATGTTGACATCTTCCCTCTGTCACGTATAATAAAAGTATCATCTTTACGGGAGGAGGCACATCGATGAGTGATGAGATTCGTCGTTCTATGCCGTTGTTCCCGATGGGGATTGTTCAATCGTTAACAGACCTTACAGCCAGGCAGATCCGTTATTATGAACAGCACGAGCTGATTCACCCTGCCAGGTCTGAAGGGAACCGCCGGATTTTTTCCTTCAATGATGTCGATCGACTGCTTGAAATCAAGGACCTCATTGACCAGGGAGTGAATATGGCGGGAATCAAAAAAGTTCTTAAGCTTGAAGAACAGCAGGAGAACGAGGCATATGATGGAGACCGTGTGAAGGAAGTTCACAATGAATTGACCGATAAACAACTCCGCCGTATGCTGCAGCAGGAACTTTTCACCGCGGGAAGACAAGGAAAACTAGCCATCAGGCAGGGAGAAATGTCAAGATTCTTCCATTAATGAATTTTTGTTGGAGAGGGGTATTTCTATGGGTTTAACAAGAGAAGAAATATTTAAGAAAATCGATGAGGAAAATGTCAAGTTCATCCGTCTGCAGTTCACGGATATGCTCGGCACGATCAAAAATGTGGAGATTCCACTAAGCCAGCTCGACAAAGCACTGGACGGAAAAATGATGTTTGACGGATCCTCCATTGAAGGATTCGTTCGTATCGAGGAGTCGGATATGTATCTGATACCTGACCTGGATACGTTTGTCGTTTTCCCATGGACATCAGAAAAAGGGAAAGTGGCCCGATTCATCTGTGATATTTACAACCCGGACGAAACTCCTTTCGAAGGATGCCCGCGCTACAACTTGAAGCGCAACATTAAGAAAATGGAGAAACTCGGATTCTCTGCCTTTAATATCGGTACAGAACCTGAATTCTTCTTGTTTAAATTAGATGAAAAAGGCGACCCATCCATGGAGCTGAATGACCGTGGTGGTTATTTTGACCTCGCTCCTACCGATCTTGGGGAAAACTGCCGTCGTGATATTGTGCTGGAACTTGAGGAGATGGGCTTTGAAATTGAAGCCTCCCACCACGAAGTTGCCCCGGGGCAGCATGAAATTGACTTTAAGTATGCAGATGCTGTGAAGCACTGTGATGATATCCAGACGTTCAAGCTTGTTGTCAAAACGATCGCGCGTCAGCACGGTCTGCATGCAACCTTCATGCCAAAGCCTCTGTTTGGTGTGAACGGATCTGGTATGCATGCCAACATGTCCCTCTTTAAGAATGGGAACAATGCGTTCTTTGACGAAAATGGAAAGGAACAGCTTTCCGATGTGGCTTATCAGTTCACCGCCGGTATCATAAAGCACGCGACGAACTTTACAGCGGTTACCAACCCGACTGTAAACTCCTATAAGCGTCTTGTGCCGGGATATGAAGCGCCATGCTACGTAGCATGGTCCGGCCAGAACCGCAGTCCGCTTGTTCGTGTACCGACGTCCCGTGGTATCAGTACACGTATTGAAGTAAGAAGTGTGGATCCGGCTGCCAACCCTTACATGGCAATGGCTGTTCTGCTTGCTGCGGGTCTTGATGGTGTGGAAAATGGGCTTCAGGCTCCAGCACCAGTAGACCGCAACATCTACGTTATGGATAAGAAGGAACGTGAGGCTCACGGTGTCAAAGACCTTCCCGCAACATTATATGATGCATTGGAAGAGCTTCAGGAAGACCCGATCATGGTGGAAGCTCTCGGAGAGCACCTGTTCGAGCATTTCATTGAAGCGAAGGAAATCGAATGGGATATGTTCCGTACCCAGGTTCACCCATGGGAGCGCGAGCAATATCTGCAGACCTATTAAATAAAAAAGATGGAAGGCCCTGACTTACCTAAGTCGGGGCTTTTTATGTTTACCTCAGTATCTGCCATTGGAATTACCACGAAGCCCGGGAGAAAATCTAACATGATTCATCATTTTATAGGAAAGGCCGGCACCAACGTTCTTATCCAAGCATACATTTGGAATAGGATGATAGAAGAATGTCCTAGTAAACCCCTTTTCCGGGAAGGAAGAGTGGAGAGAGGGATGTATATGGCAAGATTAATCAATCCACCAGGAAAATGGAATGGACGTACAGTAGCTTTGGATGATGGACATGGAATGGAAACTCCGGGAAAAAGAACGCCATACATTCAGGAAATAGGCAGACAAATTAAGGAGAACGAATTCAATCGTAAAGTTGTGCAGTATTTATCGAACATTCTTCTGGATCATGGATTCCGCGTGCTTCTCGTAGCACCTACAGATGAAGACACACCATTATCCTACAGGACGAGAGCTGCCAATCAGAACAATGCGGATATTTATGTATCCGTCCACTACAATGCTTTTGATGGGTCCTTTGGAGGGGCAGATCCAAATGGAATCGAACTTTACGTCTACCCCGGATATTTGAACCGGCCCGCCGGACGACTTGCCTCATCACTTGCGAAATACTTACGCCAGGGCACCGATCAAAACTTCAGAGGGATTAAAGAAGCAAACTTCCACGTTTTACGTGAAACGGATATGCCGGCGGTATTAACAGAGAATGGCTATATGGATAACAAGCGGGAAGCTTTATTGATGATTGACGAACGCTTTCAAAAAGAAGTCGCAGAGGAGCACGCCCGGGGAATCTTAGAATACTTTGGAGTTCCGTTTAAGGGCGGAATCGATTATCTTTCTCTTGGAGATACCGGCGCAGAAGTGAAGGAGATGCAGGAGAACTTATTGAAGCTTGGTTATACGATGAATGGTTACGGAGCCGACGGCAGTTTCGGACCTGCCACAGAAGCTGCTGTTAAAGCCTTTCAAAACGATAATAATTTGGAAGTGGACGGTTTTTATGGGCCGAAAACGAAAGCGGCAGTGCAGATAGCTTTAGATAACCTGAACAAAGGAGAAGAGGAAATGGAGAAATTAGCAGTTGTTATAAACTCTTTTGCAGACTTCCCGGCCGTTGAGGCACTGGTCATCCGGAAAAATGCTTTAATCGCGCTCAGAGCTGTGGCGGAAAAACGTCAGGTAGCAGAACAGATCATTGTAGCTGGCGGTGGCACAGACGGGCTCAAAGGGAGTAACTTTATTGATTTGACAGGAAAAACACGTTATGAGACTTCCCAAAACATTAAAAATTATTTAGCTAAGTAAAGCGACTGTAAAACATTCCAGTGTACTTTCCATCCATTCCTGCATATAATAAAGGAAATAGAACAAATGTTCGCGGGAGGGATTACCCATTGGAAACGGTTTTTAAGCAGTCCGTTAAAAACAAGCAGGTCATTGATATCATCTATTTGTCCGAAGGCAGGCATTGGTCGCAGCGTTCTGTTAGAGTGATTCAAAATCAACCTGATGCCATCCTTGCCTACTGCCTGCAAAAGAGGGACGTCCGCACGTTTTTGAAGAAAAATATTTATTCAGCTGATTTTCAACGGCGGGGTAATGGAGCACGTGCGGGAGCTTCATAATTATAAGATAATTATTTTCAACACACGTAAAAACCGGCGGGGACCCTCCCGCCGGTTTTTACGTGTGTTTTAATGAACGGTCCGATATAAGCCGACAACCCGGCCGAGAATGGATACGTCATTTAAGATGATCGGTTCCATCGTGGCATTTTCAGGCTGGAGTCGGATATGATTCTTCTCCTTGAAGAATCGTTTGACAGTAGCCTCTTCCTCTTCGGTCATAGCCACAACTATATCCCCGTTCTGGGCGGTCTGCTGCTGTCTGACAATGACCATGTCCCCGTCAAGAATGCCGGCCTCAATCATACTTTCCCCCTGAACGATAAGGACGAACGTATTATCTTCCGATCCTGCAAGCGTATCCGGGAGGGGAACATATTCTTCAATGTTCTCTACTGCCGTAATCGGTGAACCGGCCGTAACTTTACCGATGACAGGGGCATATGTGGCTTCCCCGCGAGGGATACTGTGGTCTTCTTCCAGCTCAATCACTTCAATAGCCCTTGGTTTCGTCGGATCCCTGCGGATATATCCCTTTTTCTCAAGACGGGATAAATGACCGTGGACGGTGGAACTGGAGGCCAGCCCCACAGACTGACCGATCTCCCTTACAGATGGGGGATACCCTTTTAGTAGAACCTGTTCTTTTATGAAATCTAGTATTTCCTGCTGCCGCTTTGAAAGTTTGCTCATAGATTAGCACCTCGTACATAGGATTATAGTAACCACATTGTACCATGCCATCCTCAAAAATACAAACAAGCGTTCGAAAAAAGTCGTTGACAAGAACATACATTCGTCTATAATGAGAATTAGAAAACGCGAACAGAGGTTCTTAGGAACGTTCGTTCTTAAATGGAGGGTTAATTATGTTTAATAAACTATCAAAACTGGACTACACTTATATCGTTTTGTTTATTGTTAGTTTTGCTATTCTCTATTATTCTATGGTTACAAGCGGATAAACCTTGAAAACCAGTAGAAGCGGGGACATACATCATGAGAGTAATCCTATATTGTCGCGTAAGTACGGAAAAGGAAGCCCAGGTCAGCTCCTTGAAAAGACAGAAGGCAGAACTGTATGCCATGGCCGAACACCATGGAATGGAAGTGGCCGCCTGTATAGAGGAGCAGGCCAGCGGGTATGAGATTGAACGGGAAGGTGTTTTTGAGATGCTTGATGCTTTTTCCAATCATGAAGCAGAGGCTCTGTTGGTTCAGGATGAGACGAGGCTGGGCAGGGGAAACACAAAAATCGCTCTGTTCCATCAATTGAACCGGTTGAAAGTTAAGGTTTATTCCTTAACCCATAACGGGGAACTGCATCTTTCCGAGTCAGACTCCATGGTTCTTCAGATTGTAGGAATCGTGGAGGAGTACCAGAGAAAAATTCATAATATGAAAATCAGGCGGGGCATGCAGAAAGCGGTCTCCGAGGGCTATGATCCATCTTCAAACCTGTCCAATCAGCATCTGGCAGCGGGAAGAGAGAGGAAGGAATTTCCGATCGAAGAGGTTGTCAGACTCAGAGGGAGTGACTTGACGTTTAAGGACATTGCGGCAACACTAAGAGGGCTTGGATATGATGTATCCAAGGCAACGGTTCACCGTCGCTATCAAGAGTACATATCACTTGAAAAAGAAGAATAGGCAGGTTACTATAGGAACATAAGGGAGACAAGAGTCTTAGGGCTGCTTGTCTTTTTCATGTTCTAAAGCTGATCCAGACTATAAAAAAAGGAGAAGGATCTATGTTATCTCAAGAAAAATTGGACCGTATAAACGAATTAGCCAATAAATCCAAGCAGCAGGAATTAACGAAAGAAGAGAAAAGCGAACAGAAGAACCTGCGTCAGGAATATTTGCAGAGTGCCCGTAAATCATTTAAAAACCAGTTGAAAGGTGTTACGGTCATCGATCCTGCCGGGAATGATGTGACTCCTGCGAAACTGCGTCAAATGCAGGAGAACGAAAAGAAAAACTAAATGACTGAACAGATCCGCATCTTCTTTAAAAGGTGCGGTTTTTTTTCGTTTAATTCAGCGGAATCACGGGGAAATTAAGGAAGGGCGGAGGACAAAAGTTTGCACAACGCCTTGTTTCATTATAGGATAATACATGGTACATATACCTGTACAGAAAGGGGATTATTGGAAATGGTAAAAAGTCTTGAACAAACTTCAATTGATACAATTCGAACACTAACGATCGACGCAGTAGAAAAAGCAAGTTCCGGTCACCCGGGTATGCCTATGGGGGCTGCTCCAATGGCTTATAAACTCTGGACGGAATTTATGGATCATAATCCTAAAAATTCAAACTGGTTCGACCGCGACCGTTTCGTCCTCTCCGCAGGACACGGATCTATGCTTCTATACAGCCTTCTGCACCTTTCCGGCTATAACGTGACAATGGATGATCTAAAATCATTCCGCCAGTGGGATTCTAAAACTCCCGGACACCCGGAATATGGACATACAGACGGTGTCGAAGCAACAACCGGTCCTCTGGGACAGGGACTTGCTATGGCAACCGGAATGGCGATGGCGGAAGCCCACCTTGCCGGAAAATACAACCGCGAAGGCTACAACGTCGTGGACCACTATACATTCTCCATCTGCGGCGACGGTGATTTGATGGAAGGGGTTTCCCAGGAATCTGCTTCGCTTGCCGGCCACCTTGGTCTTGGAAAGCTGGTTGTCCTTTATGACTCCAACGATATTTCTCTAGATGGAGATCTTGACCGTTCCTTCAGTGAAAGTGTTGAAAAACGCTATGAAGCGTATGGATGGGAAGTTATCCGTGTTGAGGATGGTACCGACGTGGAAACGATCGGACAAGCGATCCAGCAGGCAAAAGCCAACACATCCCAGCCGACTATGATCGAAGTGAAGACCGTGATCGGCTATGGTTCTCCTAACAAATCCGGTAAATCTGATTCACACGGGGCTCCACTGGGTGAAGAAGAAGGAACAGCTGCCAAACAGTTTTACGGATGGGAACACGAACCATTCCATGTACCTGATGAAGTATACCAGGACTTCCAGGATAAAGTTCAGAAAAATGGTGAAGACAAAGAGCAGTCCTGGAACGAGTTGATGGCTTCCTATAAAGAAGCTTATCCAGAGCTTGCTGAAGAACTGGAAGCCGCTATCCGTGGAGAGCTGCCTGAAGGATGGGATAAGGAACTTCCATCTTACAAAGTCGGCGAAGACAGCCCGGCTACCCGCGCAGCATCCGGTGACGCCATCAATGCATTGTCCAAAGCCGTTCCATATTTCTTTGGTGGAAGTGCGGACCTTGCAGGATCCAACAAAACGGCTGTAAAAGGCGAAGAAGATTTCTCCCGTGAGAATTACGCCGGCCGAAACATCTGGTTTGGTGTACGTGAATTCGCCATGGCTGCAGCGTTGAATGGTATGGGTCTTCACGGCGGATTGAAGGTTTACGCTGGTACATTCTTCGTATTCAGTGATTATCTTCGTCCAGCAGTTCGACTTTCTGCTCTAATGAATCTTCCGGTCAATTACGTGTTCACTCACGATTCTGTTGCTGTTGGTGAAGACGGCCCGACACACGAACCTGTGGAACAGCTCGCTTCTCTAAGAGCTATGCCGAACCTTTCCGTGCTTCGTCCGGCGGATGGGAACGAAACCAACGCAGCTTGGAGACTGGCTCTTGAGTCTGAAGATAAGCCGTCAGCCCTTGTGTTGACTCGTCAGGGACTTCCTACACTGGAAGGAACAGAAGAGCATGCATACGAAGGTATGAAGCGTGGTGCTTACATTCTGAGTGATTCAGATAAAGATGAGCCGGATGCCATTCTTCTTGCTTCTGGTTCAGAGGTTCAGTTGATTGTTAAAGCACAGGAAGAACTTAAGACAAAAGGCTATGATGTCCGCGTCGTGAGTGTACCTTCCTTCGACCGCTTTAATGAGCAGTCCGCTGACTATAAAGAAAAGGTTCTTCCGAACAGCGTGCGCAAGCGCCTGGCTGTTGAAATGGGAGCATCCTTCGGCTGGGAGCGCTATGTAGGCCTTGACGGATCTGTCATCGGTATCGATACATTTGGTGCCTCAGCTCCAGGTAATACAGTCATTGAAAACTACGGCTTTACGGTTGAAAATGTTGTCAAACATGCTGAAAACCTTATGAAGTAAGTGGAGAAGGCTGTTCCTTTAGGGACAGCCTTCCTTATACATATGTGAATCTCATGTGATAAACTTTCATGATAGAAGCATCCAGCCGTTTTATAAGGAACAAGTCTGGGACCTTTTCGAAAATGGCTTGACCTATGGTATAATAAGAGTATGAATGAATGTTGTTTCTTCCAGAGGACGGGAATGGGGTACTATACTCATGTAAGGGGTATCTTCACCGATGGAGTCGTTTATGCAGGCTGCAGAGGTGGAGAGCAGGCCGCGTTTGAAATGGCTATTGTATTCTGATAATCGTTTTACTATACTGTTATGGGAGACAACACGAAGGAGGAAGACGAAGACATGACATTGGGGATCGTTTGGGTTATCATCATTGCTCTATTGACTCTTGTCGGTGGTGTTGCACTAGGCTTCTTCATCGCCAGAAGATATATGATGAACTATTTGAAAAAGAACCCGCCAATCAATGAACAAATGTTACGTACACTGATGATGCAGATGGGGCAGAAGCCTTCTCAGAAGAAGATCAATCAGATGATGCGTTCCATGAACAACCAAATGAAATAATCAATCAAGCCTTCTTTCCCGGGAAAGAAGGCTTTCTCTATGGGGGCGTTCAACAGATGTTCACATCGCCATGCCCTTTTAGAAGATTCATCTGCTAAAATAGACAACGGATCATATCATGAAACAGGAAGGGGAGGTCAATTATGGATGTTAATCTATTCCTTGCCTTTGGAGCAGGCTTTTTATCGTTTATTTCCCCATGTGTCTTTCCTTTATATCCCGCCTTTCTTTCTTACATAACAGGAATGAGTGTGCAGGAGTTAAAAGAGGACAATGGCATGTTGAAGCGGACCAGTTTTATACATACGCTGCTTTTTCTGCTGGGCTTCACAACAATTTTCCTGATCTTAGGTTTTTCGGGGTCGTTCTTTTCCCAGTTTCTTATCCAAAATGAAACGATTATCCGGAGACTGGGAGCCATTCTCATTATTTTCTTCGGGTTTGTCATTATTGGTGTATTCAATTTCGACTTCTTAATGAAAGACCGGAAAATAACGTTTAAAAACAGACCATCCGGGTATTTAGGGACGTTCTTAATCGGCCTTACGTTTTCCCTCGGGTGGACTCCGTGTACCGGACCGATTCTTGCTGCTGTCCTTTCCCTGGCTGCTGATTCACCTGATTTATTTCTCGTAATGATGATCGCCTATTCCCTGGGTTTTTCCATTCCATTTTTTGCGCTTTCCTTTTTCATCGGACGTCTGGGATGGATCAGAAGGCACAGCGCGGGTATTGTAAAAGCAGGTGGGTACATTATGATTACCGTAGGGATTGCCCTGTATTTCAACTGGATGTACATGCTTACGTCCTATTTAGCAGGTCTGTTTGATTTTCAAGGGTTTTAATGCGTGGATTTTACCCGTTTTTTGTATTATCATGAAAGTAGAAAACCACATCACTAAAGGAGAAATCGTATGACCCGGACCAATGACATCATTTTACGAACCACTACAACGCTGATTGCCTTCATTCTGCTTGGTTTTTCAGCCTACTTGTTTTTCGCCGGCCACAATGCGCCGGGAGGAGGCTTTATTGGGGGCCTCATGACATCAGCGGCCATCGTGCTTATGTACATGGCCTATGGCATCAAATCGATGGAGAAGATTCTTCCGATCAATTTCCGGCATATTATTCCTGTCGGGCTGTTGATTGCAGCATTGACGGGTATCGGTGGTCTTTTATTTGACCAGCCGTTTCTGACCCAGACCTTTGCCTATTTCCAGCTTCCTGTCCTGGGTAAAACCGAGCTTGCTACGGCACTGCTGTTTGATCTTGGAGTGTATCTCGCTGTCGTCGGCGTTACGATGACCATTATTCTCACCATTGCGAACGACCGTGGGGAAGAGGAAGGTGTGTAAGCACCTGCGAAATCACGGGCGCTTTCGCTGAAGGTGAAGTGACCGTGATGATCATCAATCCTTGATCCGGACCGGATGGAACAGAAAGAGTGGATTTATATGTTTTGGTTGATTGCAAGTACGGTGGCAGCAGCTTTCATGGCTACGGCGATGATCTTTGTGCGTCTGAGAGCAGCCAGAAAGCCTGCCAGTGTGAAAAAAATTATTCTACCGCCATTCTTTATGAGTACGGGCGCCTTGATGTTTGTTTTTCCGGTTTTTCGTGTCGAGTGGACTCAAGTTCTCGAGGCTGTATCCATCGGAGCGCTTTTTTCAATCTTCCTTATCCGGACCTCGAAGTTTGAAGTCCGGGATGGCGATATTTACTTAAAACCTTCAAAGTCATTCATCATGATTTTGTTCGGCCTTCTTGCTGTAAGGATCATTTTTAAATTGATTGTCGGCCAGCATGTGTCTCTGGGAGAGACGAGCGGCATGTTTTTCCTGCTCGCTTTTGGCATGATTATTACCTGGCGTCTTGCCATGCTGAAACAGTACTTAAGCCTGGAAAAGAAGATGCAGACAGGAAAGGACCCCGCCTGAACAGCGGGGTCCTTTTTTTAATTCTCCAGAAGCGTCTGGTAAGGGGTCATATCGATTTCTTTTTCATTCAGCTTCCTGACCAGAAACTTATGGTCCCTTTTCGGTGTGGCAAGAATGTAGCCTTCAATGAGAATTTCTTCTGTAATTTTTTTCTTGCGGCTGCTCAGGGCAAGTTCACCAATGCGGCCGGCGATTTTCTGACGGGCTACATCCCTGAACAGTTCTGGAACCGGAGATATCAATTCCTCCAAAAGCTCCTTCTGATCCTTCGACCACATATGCCGGGTCTTGTCCACATAGTATTCTTCCCAGTCTATGGTCGATTTTCCATCCTCTTTTGGGAGTCGTTTTAAAAATTTCCGGAACATAAAAAATCCGCCGATGGCCATCAGGCTGACCATAATGATTATCCAGCCGACAATAAAGAGTGCAAAACCACCTGACATATGATCACCCGTTTCATATTCAAATCTTTGTTAATTTTATTATAATTCGAAGTGTAAGCAAACTCAAGTAGAGATGGAATGTTGATTTTTGTATAAAAAACTCCCAATTCAGAAAAATTTGCTGTCATTCATTTTACTTATAAATCGTTTTCATTTACAATTAATAGTGCGGATTTGATACCTGGGTAATACATAAGGGTTCAAATGTACAAATTTGGGGAACAATGATGCCTCTGTAAAGGCCATTGTTTGAATATTGATGAGGGGGTAAAAGGAAAATGGCTAGCAATGCATTTCAAGCTCGCAAACAATTTGACCTAAACGGCCAAACCTATAACTATTACGACCTGAAAGCCTTAGAAGATGCGGGACACGGTAAGATTTCCCGTCTGCCTTTCTCCATCCGTATCCTACTGGAGTCTCTGCTTCGTCAGCACGACGGACGTGTCATCAAAGATGAGCACGTGGAGAGTCTAGCAAACTGGGGAACTGAAAAATCAAAAGGGGAAGATGTACCATTCAAACCTTCCCGTGTTATTCTGCAGGACTTCACCGGCGTACCGGCTGTTGTTGATCTTGCTTCCTTGAGAAAAGCGATGGTGGACATGGGCGGAAGTCCAGACAAAATCAACCCGGAAGTACCGGTGGATCTTGTCATCGACCACTCTGTACAGGTGGATAAATACGGAACACCTGATGCACTGAATGTGAATATGGAGCTGGAGTTCGAACGAAACAAAGAACGTTATGAATTCCTTCACTGGGCCCAGAAAGCTTTTGACAACTACCGTGCTGTTCCACCGGCAACAGGTATTGTCCACCAGGTAAACCTTGAATATATTGCAAACGTCGTTCACGCGCTGGAAGCAGAAGACGGCACGTACGAGGCTTATCCGGATACACTTGTAGGTACAGACTCCCATACGACGATGATCAACGGCCTTGGTGTTCTAGGCTGGGGTGTTGGTGGAATTGAGGCTGAAGCTGGAATGCTCGGTCAGCCGTCCTATTTCCCTGCACCGGAAGTCATCGGTGTTAAGCTGAATGGCAGCTTCCCACAGGGAACAACAGCTACGGACCTTGCGTTGAAAGTGACTCAGGTGCTTCGGGAGCAGAACGTTGTCGGGAAGTTTGTGGAGTTCTTTGGACCAGGACTACAGGAAATGCCATTGGCTGATCGTGCCACGATTTCCAACATGGCACCGGAATATGGAGCTACATGCGGCTTCTTCCCTGTGGATGGAGAGTCTTTGGAGTATCTCCGTCTGACTGGACGAAGCGAAGAGCAGATCAACCTTGTCGAAGAATATTCCAAGCGCAACAACCTCTGGTATGATCCATCTTTCGAAGATCCTGAATTTACGTCATTGGTTGAAATCGATCTCGGGGAGCTGGAGCCGAACTTGTCCGGTCCTAAGCGTCCACAGGATTTGATCCCATTATCCAAGATGAAGGATTCCTTCGAAAAAGCGATCACCGGACCTGCCGGCAACCACGGATTCGGACTTGATAAGTCTGAATTTAAGAAAGAGGCGGAAGTCCAGTTCGAAAACGGCGACAAAACGGTCATGAAAACAGGTGCTCTTGCAATCGCAGCGATTACGTCCTGTACAAACACCTCCAACCCGCACGTCATGCTTGGAGCCGGACTTGTTGCGAAAAAAGCGGTGGAAGCCGGACTGCAGGTTCCTGACTACGTCAAAACTTCTCTGGCGCCCGGATCCAAGGTTGTAACCCGTTATCTTGAAGATTCAGGATTAATGGATTACTTGAACCAGCTTGGCTTCAACCTTGTCGGGTACGGCTGTACGACATGTATCGGGAACTCCGGTCCGCTTCTTCCTGAGATTGAAAAAGCGATTGCTGACAGTGACCTAACCGTGTCCTCTGTTCTTTCCGGTAACCGGAACTTTGAAGGGCGTATCCACCCGCTTGTGAAAGCCAACTACCTGGCTTCTCCACCACTTGTTGTTGCGTATGCACTGGCTGGTACGGTTGATGTCGACCTGAAAAATGAGCCGATCGGTAAAACAGCGGATGGAAAAGATATCTACTTTGACGATATCTGGCCTTCCCAGGAAGAAATTAAAGCGGAAATCGCCCGTGTAGTTACTCCGGAAATTTTCCGTAAAGAATATGAAAGTGTCTTCAATTCCAATGAAAAATGGAATGAAATCCAGACGACAGATGAGCCATTATATGATTGGAACGATGATTCCACATATATCCAGAACCCTCCGTTCTTTGAAGGGCTTTCCAAAGATCCTGAAACAGTAAAACCGCTGAATGGAATGCGCGTTGTTGGTAAGTTCGGTGACTCTGTTACGACGGACCACATTTCACCGGCAGGAGCGATTCCGAAAGATATGCCGGCAGGGGAGTATCTGCAGGATAAAGGAGTCAGCCCGCGTAACTTCAACTCCTATGGTTCCCGCCGTGGTAACCATGAAGTGATGATGCGCGGAACGTTCGCCAACATCCGAATCCGTAACGAGCTTGCGCCGGGTACGGAAGGTGGCTTTACAACTTACTGGCCTACAGAAGAAGTCATGCCGATTTACACGGCAGCTATGAAGTATCAGGAAGATCAAACGCCTCTGATGGTCATTGCCGGTAATGATTATGGTATGGGAAGCTCCCGTGACTGGGCGGCCAAAGGGACCGACCTTCTCGGCATTAAGACGGTAATCGCTGAGAGCTTTGAGCGTATCCACCGTTCCAACCTTGTCATGATGGGAGTTCTTCCACTGCAGTTCAAACCGGAAGATTCTGTAGAATCCCTTGGTCTTACAGGCCGGGAGACGTTCGACGTTGAAGTCGGTGAAGATGTGAAGCCGCGTGACCTTGTTAAAGTGACCGCTGTGGACGAAGAAGGCAATAAGAAAGAATTTGATGTCATTGCCCGTTTTGACAGTGAAGTGGAAGTGGATTACTACCGCCATGGTGGAATCCTTCAAATGGTTCTGCGTAATAAGCTTAAATAATGGGAAAGAGAGGCCGCTCTTTTAGAGCGGTCTTTTTCTTTATTCCAGGCTTTACGGACATAATCTTTTTTTATATTCTTATACATAGAACAAGGACAACCAGAAGCGGGGGAAATCTATGCAGAAATGGATCGCTGGTCTTTTTTTAGCCGGACTTCTCATATTCGGCATCTTTTCTGTGACACAGGAAAAAAGCGCGGAGCAGCAGACATCAGATGAGCCTGGAATCAGCGGCAGTCAGGACGGTACAGGGATGACGGCCCCGAATGCTCCTGAAGGGCTGCAGGTGGGAGATACTGCCCCTGATTTTACGTTGGAAACTCTTGAGGGGGAAAAGGTCAGCCTCTCTGATTTCAAAGGGAAAAAAGTGTTTCTAAATTACTGGGCGACATGGTGTCCGCCGTGCAGGGAAGAAATGCCTGAAATGCAGCGTTTTCAGGAAGCGCACGGAGAGGAAGTCGTTATCCTTGCTGTGAATGGGACAGGTTCTGAAAAAAGTGTCGAGAATGTTGCCGCGTTCGTAAAGGACGGAGGCTACACTTTCCCTGTACTGCTGGACAAGGAATTATCCTTGAATCAGGACTATCAGATCATTTCGATACCGACCACCTATTTCATCGGGACAGACGGCACTATCCAGGAGCCCAGGATCGTAGGGCCCATGACTTATGAGCATATGGAAAAAATGAAAAATGCGCTAAAATAGGAATATTTTTTGTCCAAAGTGGAAATCATACCAGTAAAGGAGAGATTTCCATGAGAAAACATAAACCTGTTTCTTTTGAAGAGCGTGTAAAAGAAAACATAAGGACGATTGAATCTGATCAAAAGCTGATGGATCAGATTGATGATCGTATAGAAAAAAGACATAAGGACCGTTTAAAGCAGATTCCGTCATAAACCGGAATCTGCTTTTCTTTTTTTCCATGTTCATAATTCAGTCCTTTATGGGAAAAGTAAGAGATGACTCCATGAGGATGGGGCGATAGAACGCAGACAGGAGGGTTTTGTATGTCTCATAAACAACAGCATATGGCCAATCAGAAACCAAATCCAGATAACCGTGCCGATAACGTAGACCGTTTGCAGGAGAAAGTACAGAACACGATTGAAAATATCGAAGCTTCTCATGATGCTCTTGCGTATGCTACAGAAGAGGAACAGCATAACATTGAAGACAAGAACAAACGGAGAAACGAGTCTCTCCGTGCGATGAGGCAGGAAATCAAAGAAGAGTCCGCTCATTCCAGACATCAACAATATTAAAAGCTGGCCGCTTCTCCTTAAAGAGAAGCGGTTTTTCATATCCTGTGCATCTTCATCTACATGTTCCGGTGACTATGATAAAATGTAAACCGGTGATAGAAAAGGAAGTGATGTAGATGCTGAATACGTTGAGACAATGGCAAAGTATAGATCAGGCCCCTCCTATTACAGAGGTGGAGGCCCTTCGATATGTGAATGAGGGGACGGAGGATAAGGAACTGAAAGCGGTCCTTTATACAGCCCT
Source organism: Halobacillus sp. Cin3 (assembly GCF_947311855.1). Lineage (NCBI taxonomy): Bacteria > Bacillati > Bacillota > Bacilli > Caryophanales > Bacillaceae > Halobacillus > Halobacillus sp. Cin3. The sequence continues at coordinate 724,208 of NZ_CAMZMV010000001.1, forward strand.
TGCTTATCACAGGATGAAAAGACATCCCGGGGAAGACCCACTGGCCGATCAGTTTATTGATGAAGCCCGCCGGCTGGAAGGGTCCCACTCCCTGGTTACCGACCTTTATGAGTCAAAACAGCTGATGAAGGCGTACGCCATACTGAAGGAGACACCTTTGGAGCAGTGGATCCTGCACGAGACGGACCATGACTCTGCAAAAGCTAAAAAAGTAAAATCGATACATGAAGATGTGAAAGAAGTCATCAATCAATGGAATCATGACCTGGCAGAAAAGCCCCTGCTTGATGTTTCCAGTCGTCTTAAGATTTACCAGGATATTTATAACGAGCTGGTCGAGCTGAAGGAGATGCTTGAAGAAGCCATCCATTCCATTGAGAATCGGAGAATCCGTGTACCGGTCAAGGAAGTGAATGAGCGGACGAGGCAGCTTTCTGATAAACAGGATGACATCCACCGGCGGCTGCCGGAGTTTTTAACGGAAACAGCAAGCCGTAATCCGTTGGAAGCCCTGGATCAAATGGTCGGTCTGCAGGATGTGAAAGACTACATCCACCGCTACTATCGCTTCCTGCAGTATCAGCAGGAACGGAAGAACTTCGGCTTTACCATGGTGGATGAACCAGGGTTACATATGATCATTACAGGTAACCCGGGGACAGGGAAAACGACGATGGCCCGACTGCTGGCTAATATTTACCATGAGCTTGGTATTCTTGACACGAAAGAGGTTGTTGAAGTCAATCGTTCGCATTTGGTCGGCTCTTATGTCGGTCAAAGTGAAGAGAACACGATGAACTACGTGAAACAGGCCATCGGTGGTGTATTGTTCATTGACGAAGCCTACAGCCTGCGCAGGGAAGGTCAGACAGGCAATGATTACGGACAAGCCGTCATAGACACCCTGGTGTCTGCCATGACGAGCAAGGAATACGGCGGGAAGTTCGCGGTCATCATGGCTGGATATCCAGAGGAAATGCGTCAGTTCTTATGGTCCAACCCAGGGCTGAGGAGCCGGTTCCCCGAGCAGAATCACATTGAACTCCCGGACTATCAGATGGATGAACTCATGAATATAGCCGAACAGACGGCGCTTGAAAATGATTTCTTTTTTACAGAACAGGCAAGAAAGCAGTTTGACTCCCTGATCGATAAAGAACGGGTCGATGATTCATTCGGGAATGCCAGAACAGTAAAAAACCTTGTGTTAAAAACGGTGTTTCACAAAGGAGCGCAGGAAGCAGAGCGTGATAAACAGCACTGGCTTGACCATATGCGGATTACGACGGAAGACTTATCGTGGGATAAGGACGATAAGCTGGAAGAGCGTTCCCCTATGCAGCGGCTTGATGAATTGATCGGTCTTTCAAGTGTTAAAACCGAAGTCCGGAAGTTGTCATCATTCGTGCAGGCCCAGCAGAAGCGGAAAGAAAAAGGATACCCGGTTGTACCCATTCAGCTTCATTCCGTTTTCTCAGGAAACCCGGGAACAGGGAAGACAACCGTCGCCTCCATCTATGCCGATGTATTGAAAGAATGCGGTCTTCTGAAGAGGGGGCACATGGTTGTCGCCTCCCGATCTGATCTTGTAGCCGGCTATGTGGGCCAGACCGCCATCAAAACAAAACGAAAAATCAGAGAAGCGCTCGGCGGCGTTCTTTTTATCGATGAAGCGTATGCTCTTTACAATGGGGGGCGTGATGATTTCGGAAAAGAAGCCATTGAAACACTTGTGGATGAAATGACAAAGCATAATGAAAACCTCGTTGTCATTTTAGCGGGGTATAAGCAGGAGATGGAGCAGCTGGTTGAAAGTAATCCAGGGCTGTCGTCCCGATTCAAGAAATACTTTCAGTTTCCTGATTATACAGAACAGGAGCTGTTGGATATGACCCATTACCATGCACAGAACTACGGCTACTTTTTCAATGAATGGGCCGAGTCGTACCTGCTCGAAAAATATGCCGGGCACTATATTCGCGGAAACGGACGTTTTGTTAATAATCTAGTAAATGAAGCCGTCCAATACCAGGCCATCCGTATGCTTGAAGATGAGCCTGAGGATATGAATGAGCTTGAACTGCCAGACTTGGAAAAAGCCTGGAGTGCAGTGAGAAGGGAGTCTTAGTGATGAAAATCGTTGAAACACCAATCCAGGTCAGGTATCAGGAAACCGATATGATGGGGGTCGTCTATCATGCCAATTATTTGATTTGGTTTGAAATCGGCCGGACCGCTTTTATCGACGGCCTGGGGTTCAGCTATGCGGAAATTGAAAAAGAAGGAGTCGTTTCACCGGTTATTGACGCACAGGTCAGCTTTAAAAAACCTGTCCGCTACGGAGATGATGTCTGCGTGCGCACATGGGTGGAGTCCTATGACGGTCTCCGGGTATCCTACGGGTATGAAGTGGTGCACGCGGACGGGTCTACAGCCGTGACCGGTGTCACCAAGCACGTAGTTGTAAAAAGCGGCAGTTTCCGCCCGGTGTCTATCCGAAAAAGCTTTCCTGACTGGCATGAAGCCTATCTTTCAGCAATGGAGACGACAGGCTGATGGCGTTCGGTGTAAAAAGGGAAGAGCTGCAGGCGTGGAAACGTCAGGTCCAGAATGGGGAAGTCGCTTTTCTTACACATTTCTGGATCGATGATCGTTTTCCAGGCTGTGATACCGTGACAAAAGCCGGATGCAGTGATCTGGATGTTTTAAAGGAATGGGGAAGCTGCTACGACCTTCACCCAGGATGGATCCATCTCGACCCTTATCCTCATTTTGATTTGTTCGGAGATAAACAGTATGAGATTTTAAAAGCGGAAGGCAGATGGGATCATATTGAGCGTTTCGCGCTCAGGAGAAAAGAGACATAAATAAAGACGCCTCCAAGGGCGTCTTTATTTTTTATATTCGAAGGAAGGTTCTTCCCATTTTGTATCATATTGAACTTCCAGGGAATGGTCATCAAAATACCAGGCATCATCTGATTCTATAAAGAAGTGAATCCGTCCTGTTTTTGTTTCGGCGACCGGTTCAGTAGGTTCCTCCAATTTAATTGCGAGGGAAAATCCAGGCTGAAGGCCCCCGGTCCCACCGTACCTGACGTAAAAACGGAGATGGGCCTGTTCATCAATATCGAGTTCATTTACGTACCATTCGGCAGCTTCTTCGGTTACAGTTAAATTCATATCTCAGCTCAACTCCTGTCATTAAAAATCATCTATATCCTGCTATATCCGTAAAGCGGAGAGGATAAACGTTCCGTCTCCGCTTTACTTGTCTGCGTGTTCTTTTTTCAGCGGTACAGGGTCGAATCCACCTGGATGGAAAGGGTGGCATTTTAAAATCCGCCGGACTGTCAGCCATGTTCCTTTAAAAAAGCCAAAGCGGCTGTAAGCCTCGAGTCCGTATGAGGAGCAGGTAGGCTGAAAACGGCAGCTCGGTGGAAAAAAGGGGCTGATTCCCTTTTGATAAAAACGGATAATGCCGATCATGACCTGTTTCATCGTTCTTCCTGTGTACGCTCCAGCTTCTTGTCGTAGCTCAAGGAAGCCACTGCGTCGTGAAGGTGAATCGATTCCTCATTCCGGCACTGAACTTCAAAGGATTCCACAAACGGATATTCATACAGATCGGCGGCTACAAGTCGGACGATATCCTCGACAAATCGAGGATTCTCATAGGCCTGCTCCGTGACCATTTTCTCATCCGGACGTTTAAGCACCGGGTGGATTCTGGCACTCGCATTGCTTTCAGCGGCTTCCAGAAGGGCAGCTTTCCAATCGATCTCCTGTTCATTGAAGTCGTCTGTCAGTTTGACCGTCATCGTCACATTCCCGCGCTGATTGTGCGCACTGTACTCACTGATTTCCTTCGAACATGGGCACAGCGTCGTAATTTTCCCAGTCAGGGATACAGTAACATCATGACCGGTTTCCTGATCGTACTCCACCCGGATAGTGGCATCGGCATGATTCATTCCTGTCAGGTCGGAATAAGGACCTTTTCTCTCAAAGAACCATGGGAAGGTGACTTCCACTTCAGCGTCCGTCTGTTTCAGACGTCCGGCCAGCTCTTCGGTGAACTGCTTCAATGTTTCAATATCTATCGCAAAACCTTCGTTGTGATATTTATCAAGCTGTTCAGTGAACCGGCTCATATTCGTTCCTTTACTGCCTTTAGCAATCGAGGAACCAAAGGAAAAGGTACCGATAGTCGTTTGAATCTGCGGGGTCATGCTGCTTGGAATACGGATCGGATGCTTCACGTTGGAAATACCGACCATATCAATATCGAATAGAAAATCTTTTCTTGAATTTTGAAGATCAGCCATCTGATCTTTTTCAACGGGTTTCGTGCGTGGACCTGGATCGACAGACCCGAATAATTTATGTCTTTCTTCTTTAGTAGGCAGCTGTTTCGTTTGATTTAGTTCGGTTTTATTCATAGCAAGGACTCCTTTCAGGCCTTCTTTCTATGTCAAAGTATACCTTATGTATTTCTTTAATGACAATGGAATGCTTATGGAAATGTGCCGTCTATTTAGGATGCTTCAATTAAAGAAAGCCTATCCTTGGAGGACAGGCTTTCGTGTTACATCCACGTGATTTTAGGTTCTGTCTTATTGATGATTCTTTTAATATTAGAGCGGTGCCGGTAGATGACAAAAATCGTAAAGACAGATATAACCATCGTCAATCCATACTCCTGCAGAAGAATGGAAGCTGCTATCCCGACAAGGCCGCACACCATCGAGGAAAGGGATACATATTTGGTTATATATAATAGGATGAAAAACGATAACACAAGTACAAGAAACACCAGAGGGTTTACTCCGAGGATCACGCCTCCGGACGTAGCGACGGCCTTCCCTCCCTTGAACCCGGCAAATACGGGATACATATGACCGATCACGGCAAAAATACCTATAATAAGCGGGATGACTTCTGCTCCAAGAAAAAATGGAAGAGCGGCTGCCAGCGTCCCTTTTAAAATATCGGCAATGGTAACGATCAAGCCGGCTTTCACTCCGAGAACGCGGAACGTATTCGTCCCACCGAGATTTCCGCTTCCATGTTCTCTGATATCTGTGCCATAACCCACTTTTCCAACGATTAGTCCTGATGGAATGGAGCCGAGGAGATAGGCGGTAAGGGAATAGAGTAGATATTCCAATAAGTTCAACTCCTTCATTACTTTCTTTTATTTTATCATGACGACGTTGGAGAAAGAACGGAAAATTCTATCAGCTTCTCTTCCTTCCAGGAACCTCTATGTATGTGACGAAAAGCTGCAATTCAAACGCCGCAACATCTTATTATACCAATCAGAAAAGTTGTGACAAGGCTTTTCCACTGGTTTTGTGAGGGAAGGTTGAATAATTGCAATAGGTTTCAAGCTGTGTGAAAGTGGGTAAATAGTACGGTCTTTAGTTTATGAAGGAGGAAATGCATGATAACTTTTACAGATGTGTCCAAAACGTACCCGGATGGGACGGCGGCTTTAAATAATATAAATCTCGAGGTGAAAGAAGGAGAACTGCTCACTTTGATTGGTCCGAGTGGATGTGGAAAGACGACGACGATGAAAATGATCAACCGGCTTATTCATCCAACCGATGGAACGATTACGATACATAATAAGGACATTAAAGAATACAACGTTCATGAACTGCGTTGGAACATCGGCTATGTTCTTCAGGAAATCGCCCTCTTTCCACACATGACGATTGAGGAGAACATCGCTATTGTACCTGAAATGAAGAAATGGAAGAAAAAAGATGTATCCGCACGAATTGATGAGTTGATGCAGATGGTCGGTCTTGACCCTGAGAAACACCGGAAACGTAAACCGAGTGAGCTTTCAGGCGGACAGCAGCAGCGTGTAGGGGTAATTAGAGCATTGGCAGCGGATCCGGACATTATTCTCATGGACGAACCGTTCAGTGCCCTTGATCCAATCAGCCGGGAGCAGCTACAAAAGGATATCCGGAACCTTCAGCAGGAAATTAAAAAGACCATTGTGTTCGTTACGCACGATATGGATGAAGCCCTGGCCCTGGGAGACCGCGTCTGCCTGATGAAAGAAGGCGGGATTGTCCAGGTGGATACACCGCAGAACTTCCTTCTACACCCGGCGGATGATTTTGTCCGTGATTTCATCGGGGGCAGAAAATCACCATGGCTGACAGCGGTGGATGTTATTATGGACCAGTCTGGAAGCAGGATTTTCCCTTATCACGATTTCCGACAGGGCCTGATCCCGGACAACGGCGCCTATGTTCTCACCTCTGAAAAAGGAGTGTATCAGACGGGCGTCACAGACGGCAGGGAAGTCATGCTGCCGGTCCTGACGAACGGAACGGTTCTCCGCGAAGCCGTCTCTGAATTCGAGAAAGGCTCTCACCGGATTCTTCCTGTGATAAAGGGAGACCAGCTTGTCGGAACCCTTTCTTATAAAGATATCGTTCATTACTTAAAAGAGAAGTCTGATGAGGAACAGGGGGCTGTTCAACTGTGAATGGATTTATTCAGGTTTTTGCAGAACGACAGGACGTACTGTGGGAGAAAGTGTGGGAGCACCTGCAGATCTCTATTATTGCCCTTGTGATCGCAACATTAATTTCTGTACCGCTCGGCTTGCTGTTAACGAGGAAACTGAATATTGCTGAACCTGTAATCGGGGTGACAGCTGTTCTTCAGACCATTCCAAGCCTGGCCGTCCTCGCATTTTTAATTCCATTTTTCGGAATCGGTGAAACGCCCGCCATCATAGCTTTGGCAGCGTATGGACTGCTTCCCATTCTCAGAAATACGTACACAGGAATAAAAGAAGTGGACCCGGCGTTAAAAGAAGCGGCTACCGGGATGGGAATGAGTTCTTTCAGACGGTTATCCCGTGTCGAACTGCCGCTGGCGATGCCGGTCATCATGGCAGGTATCCGGACATCGATGGTGCTGATTGTCGGTACTACGACCATCGCTGCTCTGATTGGGGCTGGAGGTCTTGGTGATTTGATCCTTCTCGGCCTCGACCGTGGCGGCGACGCCAATTTAATTCTGCTGGGAGCTATTCCAGCTGCCCTTCTTGCGATCGTGCTGGATTTAATTCTGCGTTTGTTTGAACGCACTTCTGCAAAGTCAGGATTCCGTTCCCTCGTCAGCCTGCTGGTCATTGCAGCTCTTATCGCCGTTGGGCCGCTGTTGTTCAGCAGCAAATCGCAGAATGATCTTGTGCTGGGGGCTAAACTCGGGTCCGAACCGGCCATTTTAATCAACATGTACAAACTTCTCATCGAAGAGGAAACCGATCTTCAGGTTGGATTAAAACCGAACCTTGGGAAAACAGACCTTGTTTTCAGCGCCCTTGAGGAGGGGAGCATTGACATTTATCCTGAATTCACCGGAACAGCCATCGTTTCCCTTATGGGAGAGCAGGCTCAAAGTAACAAGGAACAGGAAGTCTACCAGCAGGCAGCCCAGGGAATGAGTGAACAATATGACATGGCCTACCTGGAGCCGATGCAGTTCAATAATACGTATGCCGTCGCAACGACGGAAGAGCTTGCCGGGCAGTATGGACTGGAAAGCATCGGGGACTTAAAACAGGTGGAAGATCAGATAACAGCCGGTTTCACCCTCGAATTCAATGACCGCCAGGACGGCTATCAGGGAATGAAGGAAGTGTATTCTCTTGATCTCGGGGAAGTAAGAACGATGGATCCAGGCCTCCGCCAGGGAGCGATCTCCAATGGCGAAGTAGACATCATTGATGCCTATGCAACAGCAGGGTATATGGTGGACTTGAACCTCAAAGTGCTGGAAGATCCGGAAAATCTGTTTCCTCCTTACCAGGGTGCCCCGCTGATGAGACAGGAAACGCTTGATCAGTATCCGGAAATCGAAGATGCGTTAAATCAACTGGGTGGTAAGATTACCGGAGATCAAATGCGGGAAATGAATTATGAAGTAGATTTTGAAAACCGTTCACCAGAAACGGTGGCCCGTGAATATCTCGTTGAAGAAGGGCTTATCGAAGAATAGGAGGAATGGACATGCCATTTGAAAATCCGTCTCCAGAGGAGATTAAGAATGTATTAAAAGAATCAAAAACAATTGCCGTTGTCGGACTATCCGATAAACCCCACCGCACGTCCTACCAGATCAGCGAAGCCATGCAGGCGGCAGGGTACAAAATTATTCCTGTAAACCCGACGATAACGGAAGTGCTTGGCGAACCGGCCGCCGCTTCGCTTCAGGAGATCGAGGAGCCGGTGGACATTGTGAATGTGTTCCGCCGATCTGAATACCTGCCGGGAGTGGCCGAAGAAGCCCGCAGCCTTGGTGCGAAGGCTTTCTGGGCTCAGCAGGGTGTGTATCATGAAGAAGCTTGGGAACACTTGAAAGATACACCGGCAAAGGTGATTATGGACTTCTGTATCAAGGTTGCGCACAGCTTGTACCGATGATCAAATAAAGATGAATTTGAAAAAATCCCTGTCCTCTCAGGGATTTTTTCACGTTATCTGGAAGAATTATGTTTGCGAAACGATGTAAAATCGCTACAATATAACAAGCAGTGTTTTTTTGAGAGCGGTTGTATAAACAGCATCCATTTCACGAAACGATATAAGCAGGCGTAAGACAGGCAGCAGAATAGAGCGGGAAAACCTCTGCTCCACTGCGTGTCTTATAACTGAATCTGCCCGTGTAAACAGGAAAGTCATTTACACAATCGAACGTTTGTTCTATTATGATAATTAGTTGCTGTGTAAGAGAAAGGAGCCGATTGGAAATTGTCGAGTCAAAATCATACGTATTCAGATGATTCTATACAAGTATTGGAGGGGCTGGAGGCTGTCCGGAAGCGACCGGGTATGTATATTGGATCTACGGACCACCGCGGTCTTCATCACCTCGTCCACGAAATCGTGGATAACGCCATCGATGAAGCTTTATCTGGATTCGGACAAAAGATGACGGTTACCCTTCATAAAGATGGAAGCGTTTCTGTGCAGGATGAAGCCCGCGGCATGCCTGTAGGGATGCATAAAACCGGTAAGCCGACACCGGAAGTGATTTTAACTGTTTTACACGCCGGAGGTAAATTCGGCCAGGGCGGATACAAATCCTCCGGCGGTCTCCACGGCGTCGGAGCATCCGTTGTTAATGCTTTATCCGAATGGCTGGAAGTTCATATCTGCCGTGATGGGGAGAAGTACTACCAGCGTTTTGAAAAAGGGGGCGTGCCTGTTACCTCCCTGGAAAAAAAGGGAGCCACACGCAAAACAGGGACAACCATCCGGTTTAAGCCGGACCCTGAAATTTTTTCTGTAACGAAGTTTAATTTTGAAACCCTTTCGGAAAGACTGAGAGAAGCGGCTTTTCTTCTGAAAGGCTTTCGTATCGTCTTAGTCGATGAGCGGAAAGGTGGAGAAAAAGAGGAATACCAGTATAATGACGGACTGGTTTCATTCGTTAAGTATTTAAATGAAGAGAAAGACACCCTTCATCACGTCGTATCGTTTGAGGGCATACAGTCAGAGATAGAAGTGGACTTTGCGTTTCAGTTTAACGATGGATTCGCAGAAAATATTCTTTCCTTCGTCAACAACGTTCGTACAAAGGATGGCGGCACGCATGAATCGGGAGCGAAGACAGCCGTTACCCGGGTGTTTAATGATTATGCACGCAGAACCCAGCTGTTGAAGGAAAAAGATAAGAACCTTGAAGGAAACGATATCAGGGAAGGCTTTACAGCGATCATATCAGCAAGAATCCCTGAGGAGCTTCTTCAGTTTGAAGGCCAGACGAAAAGCAAGCTGGGGACATCCGAAGCCCGTTCTGCTGTTGACAGTGTTGTAGCCGAGAAACTCACGTATTTCCTTGAGGAAAATCCCGATTCGGCCTCGATGCTGATTAAAAAGGCGATCAGGGCGAAAGAAGCAAGGGAAGCCGCGAGGAAAGCGAGAGAAGACGCCCGTTCCGGTAAGAAAAAGAAGCGGAAGGATACGCTTTTAAGTGGAAAGCTGACTCCGGCGCAGTCAAAAAATGCGGAGAAAAACGAACTGTATCTTGTAGAGGGGGACTCTGCGGGCGGTTCAGCCAAACAGGGGCGTGACCGCAAATTCCAGGCTGTTCTTCCTCTCCGCGGTAAAGTCATAAATACAGAGAAAGCTAAAATTGCGGATATCTTTAAAAACGAAGAGATTTCTACGATTATTCATACCATCGGTGCAGGTGTCGGAGGGGATTTCACCCTTGAGGACTGCAATTACGACAAAATTGTCATCATGACCGATGCGGATACAGATGGTGCCCACATCCAGGTGCTGCTGCTTACCTTCTTTTACCGCTATATGCGGCCCTTAGTGGAAGCGGGGAAAGTGTTCATCGCTCTTCCACCGCTTTATAAAGTTTCCAAAGGCAAAGGAAAGAAAGAGAAAACCGAATACGCCTGGGATGAGGATGGTATGCAGAAAATACTGAAGGAATTCAAAAATGGGTATACGATACAGCGCTACAAAGGTCTTGGTGAAATGAACGCCGACCAGCTGTGGGAAACGACCATGAATCCAGAATCCAGAACGCTGATCCGGGTAACAATTGATGATATTGCCCGTGTGGAACGAAGAGTTACGACATTGATGGGAGACAAAGTAGAACCTCGCCGAAAATGGATTGAATCCCACGTTGCCTTCGGTCTTGAAGACGAAGCAAACATTCTGGAAAACGATAAAATCCAATCATAAAAGGGGGACGTTCTGTTGGCTGAGGCAGAGAAGTTTTTAGATTTACCTTTAGAGGAAGTTCTCGGAGACCGTTTCGGGAGATACAGTAAATATATTATCCAGGAAAGGGCCCTCCCTGATGCCAGGGACGGGCTTAAGCCTGTTCAGCGGAGAATCCTGTATGCCATGCATCAGGAGAAGAATACGCACGATAAAGCGTACCGGAAATCCGCAAAAACGGTGGGTACCGTTATTGGTAATTATCACCCACACGGTGATACATCGGTGTATGATGCCATGGTACGTCTGAGTCAGACATGGAAAGTACGCAAACCGCTTGTGGAAATGCACGGAAACAACGGAAGTGTCGACGGCGACCCGCCGGCTGCCATGCGTTATACAGAAGCAAGGCTTTCTGCGATATCGTCTGAACTGCTGCGGGATATAGAGAAGCAGACCGTTGAATTCATCCCAAACTTCGATGACACGATTGAAGAGCCGACGGTGCTCCCAGCGAAGTTTCCCAACCTGCTGGTGAATGGATCCACAGGAATTTCAGCCGGATATGCAACTGAAATTCCCTCCCATAACCTTGGCGAGGTCATTGACGCGGTCATCATGAAAATTGACAAGCCTGAGGCGGAAGTATCGGAGCTGATGACCAAATTAAAAGGTCCGGACTTTTCCACTGGAGGAATTATTCAAGGCGTAGACGGAATCAAAAAAGCCTATGAAACAGGGAAAGGGAAAATTATTGTCCGCGGCCGGGCGGAGATCCAGGAACAGCGGGGCGGACGGGAACAGATCGTCATAGATGAAATCCCATTTGAAGTCAACAAGGCCAGCATGGTTAAGCGGATGGATGAACTCCGTATCGATAAAAAAGTGGAGGGCATTGCAGAAGTACGTGATGAAACAGACCGTACAGGCCTGCGCGTTGTCATTGAATTGAAAAAAGATGCCAACAGTGAAGGTGTCCTGAATTACTTATACAAGCATACCGACCTTCAAATATCCTATAACTTCAACATGGTCGCGATCCATGACCGGACTCCGAAGCTTCTCAATCTTCCGATGATGCTCGATGCCTATATCGCACACCAGAAAGAAGTCGTGACCAGGCAGTCCATTTATGACTTGAATAAAGCGAAACGCCGTGCGCATATTGTGGAAGGATTGATCAAAGCGATTTCAATCCTCGATGATGTCATCACTACAATTCGTGCGTCTAAAGATAAGGCAGATGCCAAGGCCCGGCTGATCCAGGAGTACGCCTTCAGTGAGGAACAGGCGGAAGCGATTGTAACCTTGCAGCTGTACCGCTTGACAAACACAGACATTACAGCTCTCCAAGCGGAAGCGGAAGAGTTAAGGAAGCAGATTGAAGAGCTCGAAAAGCTTCTCACAAGTGAGCGGGAAATGCTGAAAGTAATCAAGTCCGACCTGCGGGCCATGAAGAAAAAATACAAAGATGACCGCTTAACAAAAATCGAAGATAAAGTGCAGGAACTGAAAGTGGACTTGGATGTGATGGTGGCCAGTGAAGATGTCCTCGTTTCCATTACAAAACACGGCTACATCAAACGGACGAGTTTACGATCCTACGCGGCATCAAATGGCGAGGATTTTGCTTTGAAGGACGGCGACCACCTGCTGCGACTGGTGGAAATGAATACAACCGATACGATTCTGCTGTTTACGAACTTAGGCAAGTACCTGTTTCTTCCTGTTCATAAACTGCCGGATATCCGCTGGAAGGATTTAGGTCAGTTTATATCCAACATCGTTCAGGTGGAAAAAGACGAATATCTTGTAGAAGCTATTCCAATACGGGAATTCAATGACGAGGATTTCCTGATGTTCTTTACGAAAAACGGCATGGTTAAAAAGAGTGAACTTCGTCTGTATCAGGCGCAGCGGCATTCTAAAGCCCTCGTAGCTGTTAATCTGAAAGGCGATGATGAAGTCGTCGATGTTTATATGACAGATGGGACAGGAGAGATTTTCCTCACCTCCAGCAAAGGTTACGGCCTATGGTATAAGGAAGATGAAGTCAATACCGTTGGACAGCGGGCGGCCGGCGTAAAAGCTATGACATTGAAAGAAGGCGAACGAGTCGTGTCCGGACAGATTTTCAAAGCGGAAGAAGACCCTTCGATCGTCATGACCACTCACCGCGGGGCTGCCAAACGGATGAGACTGAAGGAATTCGATCGTACGTCCAGAGCCAAACGGGGCGTGATTATGCTTCGGGAGCTGAAGAAAGATCCGCATCAAATTGTAGATGTTCACCTCGTTCAAAGGGAAGACCAGGTTGTACTCATGACAGAAAAGCAGGAGACGACGACGGTTAATCCGATGGACTTGAAAGCGAATGACCGGTACAGCAACGGATCTTACGTCCTCGATGTAGATCAAAAAGGAAGTGTTGTCGAATCTTGGGTGAAACCGGGGTACGAAGCACCTTTCAAGCTGGAAGATGAAAACAGCCAGTAAAAACCTACGCGGAAGGTTCAAAGCTCATGAACCTTCCGCGTTCTTTATTCAAACTTAGTAGCAACTCCGATATATAAAACAAAAAAAACATCAATAAGAAAAAACCGGAAAGTCAAAAGGATTCACGTTTTTGGCACAGGAAAGAATTTGGATATGATTGTATTTTCAAAATACTATGATAAAATGAAGGTATATTCAGTTGAAGGGAGATGATGTATGAGCCGCTTACGCAGCACCATTCTCGAAACTTCTCTGCAGTTATTTGATGAGCACGGCTTTCACGGCGTGACGGTTAACCAGATTGTAGCAGCCTCGGGGACATCCAAAGGAGGCTTTTACCACCACTTTCAATCCAAGGATGAACTTTTATTTGTGATTCATGACACCTTTATTACATACGTATTGAAAGAGGCTGGAGCAGCCAACGTGATTCACACCTCACCAACAGCCAAAATACAGGCTGTCATCCATTCTTTTGTAAAAGTCTTTGATTTATACAAACCACATATTTCTGTATTCTATCAGGAAAGCACCTACTTAAAGCCTGCGTACGAGGAGAAAATCAAAAAGAAAAGGGATGAATTTAAAGACATCATTTTCGGGATTATTCATGAAGGTCAGGCGGGTGGTGATTTTAGAAAAGAACTTCCTCTTGAGGTAACCGCTATGGCTGTCTTAGGGATGGTCAATTGGATTTACAAGTGGTATCAGCAGGATGGAAGGTATTCCATTGATGAAATTGCGGAAGTGTATATTGATTTGATCCTTCATTTTTTACTGCCCGGAAGCAGCGAGCAGCTCATGCGTCATATGAATAAAGTCCCTTTTTTTTACGATGTTAAGTAAACGCTTTCATTCTTTTTGTGTGCTTTACAGACCAACCAGTCGGTCTATAACTTCAGCAAGGGGGAGTAAAATGAACTTTGAACTGACGAAGGAACAGGAAATGACACGGAAAATGGTGCGGGATTTTGCGAATGACGTTATTGCACCAAGAGCGGTGGATATTGATCGAAATGCGGAGTTTCCGAAGGACATTTTCGATGAGATGGGGAGACTCGGTCTGCTTGGCATTCCATTTCCTGAGGAGTACGGCGGATCCGGCGGAGATACGGTTACGTACGCTTTGGCTGTTGAGGAAATCGGACGTGTATGCGGATCGACAGGGTTGAGTTATGCTGCAGCGGTATCTCTTGGAGCAAGTCCCATCTATTATTTCGGCACCGAAGAGCAGAAACAAGAATATCTTATCCCGCTTGCTAAAGGAGAAGGACTTGCTTCATTTGGTTTAACAGAGCCAAATGCAGGTTCGGATGCCGGCGGTACGAAAACACGCGCTGAATTAGTGGGGGATCATTATGTGATCAATGGAGAGAAATGCTGGATTACCAATGCGGAGTATGCCAAGTCCATTACGGTTACGGCAGTATCGGGAAAGCGTGAGGACGGGAAAAACATCATTTCCGCGTTTATCATTCCCAAAGACACCAAAGGAATGAAAATTACCAGCCCTTACGAAAAAATGGGCGTCCGCGGTTCCAATACTTCAGAAATCATATTGGAAGATGTGAAAGTACCGAAGGAAAACATCCTCGGTGATCCTTCCAAAGGGTTTCATCAGTTTTTGTATACATTGGATGGCGGCCGTATATCCATTGCTGCCCTTGCTGTCGGAATTGCTCAGGCATCTTTGGATAAAGCCCTTGCCTACGCGAAGGAACGGAAGCAGTTCGGGCAGTCCATATCAAAATTTCAAGCCATTCAATTTAAACTGGCCGATATGGCCATGGAAGTGGAGCTTGCAAGAAACATGGTGTTAAAAGCCGCTTGGTTAAAGGATCAGAAAAAGGATTTCACGAAGGAATCCGCATATGCGAAACTTTTCGCCTCTGAAACAGCGTTCCGTTCATCCAATCAAGCCATTCAAATCCACGGCGGGTATGGATACATGAGGGAATATGAAGTCGAACGTTTTCTAAGAGACGCTAAGCTTCTTGAAATAGGAGAAGGAACATCTGAAATTCAGCGTATGGTCATCGCACGCCAGCTGGGATGTTAATTGAAGGAGGATGAGAGAATGACACTACTCGAACAAACAGTCGGACAGCTGTTGGAGGAAAAGGCTTCGCTTTATCCAGATCAGGAAGCTTATGTGTATCCGGAAAAAGGGATTCGCAAAACGTATGCGGCGTTTAATGAAGAAGCTGATGCAGCCGCAAAGGGACTGATGGCTTTAGGGATAGAAAAAGGCGATCATCTGGCTGTTTGGTCTGATAATAAGCCGGAGTGGCTGATCACGCAGTTTGCTTCAGGGAAAATGGGCGGTGTGCTCGTTACCGTAAATACGAACTACCGCGCGCAGGAGCTTGAATATTTGCTGAAACAGTCGGATGCCTCTACGCTCATTCTTGCTGAGGACTTCCGCGGAGCCTCCTATATGAACATTTTGAAGGAAATCTGTCCGGAACTGGAATACTCAGAAAAAGGCAGCCTGCAGAGTGAACGGCTTCCCTTTTTAAAGAACGTTGTTGTTCTGAGTAATACTCCGCATAAAGGGTGCTATTCCTGGCAGGACGTTGTCGATATGGGGATGACCATTCAGGATGAGGAGCTTGAAACAAGAAAACAGTCGCTGACGTCCACAGATGTCATCAACATGCAGTACACCTCTGGCACGACCGGCTTTCCTAAAGGCGTCATGCTTTCTCATTATAATATTGTGAACAATGGAAACCAGGTGGCCGGCAGCATGAATCTAACGCATCAGGATCGTTTATGCATTCCTGTACCGTTTTTCCACTGCTTCGGATGTGTCCTGGGCACGCTTGCTGCGGTATCCAAAGGCGCGGCAATGGTCATTTTAGAACAGTTTGAACCGAAAAAGGTCCTGCAGGCTGTAAAGGATGAGGCATGCACAGCCCTGCATGGGGTCCCGACGATGTTTATCGCAGAACTCAATCACCCAGAATTCGAAGACTTAAAACCTACGACTCTCCGCACCGGTATTATGGCGGGTTCGACATGCCCGATGGAAGTCATGAAAAATGTCATTCATAAAATGGGGGCGGAGGAAATTACGATTGCTTACGGGCAGACCGAGTCCTCCCCAGTCATCACCCAGACCAATGTTCATGATCCTGTCCACCTGCGGGTAAGCAGTGTCGGCCGTACCCACCCTAATGTAGAAGTGAAAATCATTGAACCGGCTACGGGTGAAGAAGTGGATCCGGGGATACCAGGAGAGCTTTGTACGCGGGGCTATCTTGTGATGGAAGGCTATTACAAAAACGAGGAAGCGACAAGCGCAGCCATAGATCCCGATGGATGGCTCCATACCGGGGATCTCGCTGTCAGGGATAAAGAGGGCTATATTGAAATAACCGGAAGGATGAAAGACATGATTATCCGCGGCGGAGAAAATGTGTATCCAAGGGAAATCGAAGAATTTCTGTATCAGCATCCCGATGTCCAGGATGTCCAGGTCGTCGGTGTACCGGATGAAACGTACGGGGAAGAGATTATGGCCTGGATCATTCCAAAAGAAAATACGCAAATAAATGAAAGCGATATCAAAGAATTTTGTGAAGGCCGGATTTCCAAACATAAAATCCCGCGTTATATCTTATTTACGCAGGAATACCCGATGACTGCCAGCGGAAAAATCCAGAAATTCAGATTGAGGGAAAATGCCCTTGATCTATTGCAGACAGGAAAATAAGGGAGGGATTGGATGTTCAAAAAAATATTGATTGCCAACCGGGGGGAAATTGCCGCCCGGATCATACGTACATGCCAGCGGATGCAGATCTCAACCGTTGCTGTTTATTCTGAAGCCGATCAACAGGCTCCTTTTGTAAAAATGGCGGACGAAAGTTATTTGATCGGAAAACCCAGGGTCAATGAGTCTTATTTGAACATCGATAAGATTTTGGAGGCGGCTTTGAAATCCGGGGCTGAAGCGGTTCATCCGGGATACGGGTTGTTAAGTGAAAATGCGCCGTTTGCACAACGAGTAAAGGAAGCAGGCCTCACATTTATTGGACCTGAGGGAGATGTCATCGCGAAAATGGGAGACAAAATTGCTGCGCGTGCCGAAATGAAACAGGCCGGTGTGCCTGTCGTCCCAGGTACCGAAGAAGCAGTGACATCTGTAGAAGCAGCGAAAGCAGCAGCTCAAACGTTCGGATATCCGGTCATGTTGAAGGCAGCTGCCGGCGGAGGCGGAATCGGTATGCAGGCCGTCCATTCCGATGAGGAGCTGGAAAAAGCCTTCGAAGGAAATTCCAAACGGGCCAAAGCATTTTTCGGAGACGGAAAAATGTTCATTGAAAAGTTAATCGAAGAGCCGCGGCACATCGAAATTCAGGTTCTTGCGGATCACCACGGCCATGCTGTTCATTTGTTTGAACGGGAATGCTCCATTCAAAGAAGGCATCAGAAAGTTGTAGAGGAAGCTCCTTCACCGTTCCTTTCAGAAAAAACACGTCAGGAAATGGGAGACAGTGCCATCAAGGCTGTGGAAAGTCTGCAATACACCAATGCGGGAACGATCGAATTTCTTGTGGACCGGAATGAGAACTATTATTTCCTTGAAATGAACACCCGTCTGCAGGTGGAACACCCAGTAACAGAGGAAATATCAGGTGTGGATATTGTGGAACAGCAGCTGAAAATAGCCGCTGGTGACAAACTTGAGCTTCATCAGGATGATCTGCAGATAAACGGACACGCGATTGAAGTACGGATCTATGCCGAGGATCCGAATACGTTTTATCCATCACCGGGGACGCTTTCCAACCTTGTGCTTCCGGAAGGGCCTGGAATCAGGCACGAACTGGCCGTGGAAAGCGGATCAGAGGTCACTCCATTCTATGATCCGATGATTGCTAAATTAGTCGTTCATGGTGGTGATCGAAACCAGGCTTCCGAACGGCTTGCCAAAGCTCTCCATGCCTATGAAATCGACGGAATCAAATGCAACCTGACGATGTTAAAACGCATCATCACCCATGACAAGTTCCGTGAAGGAGATACAACAACAAGCTTCATTCAAAACTATTATCTACCTACTCTAACCAACCACTAAAAGGAGGACTACACATGTTTGAAGTAAAAGCATCTATGGCAGGAAGTGTATGGAAAATCACAGCAGAAGAAGGGTCTAAGATCAATGATGGGGAGGATGTCGTTATCCTTGAATCGATGAAAATGGAAATCCCCATCTCCGCGGAAACGTCTGGTACCATCAAAGAGCTGAAAGTAAGCGAAGGGGACTTTGTCAACGAAGGCGATGTTATAGCCATTATTGAAGCATAGGAGCGGATGGTATGCTGAACCTGCCTGATCATGTAACGATAAAGGAAGTCGGACCAAGAGATGGTCTTCAGAACGAAGCAAAGGAAATCCCAACCGAAAATAAAGTCACTTGGATCAATCTGTTATCTGAAACCGGATTGTCTTCCATAGAAATCAGTTCGTTCGTACATCCGAAATGGATCCCGCAATTGAAGGATGCTGCCCAGGTCGCCGCATCCATAGAACGGAAACCAGCGGTTACGTATGCCGCCCTCGTTCCGAATCAAAAAGGTCTGGAGGCTGCTTTAACGGCAGATGTTGATGAAGTCGCCGTATTCATGTCCGCCAGTGAAACACATAACCTAAAGAACATTAATAAAACGATCCATGAAACGTTCCCGGTGCTGCAAAACGTTGTACAGACAGCCAAACGTGAAGGGAAACAGGTGCGGGGCTATGTGTCTACAGTCTTCGAGTGTCCATATGACGGGAAAACATCACAGGACCAGGTCCTTCGGATAAGTGACCGCTTGTTACGCATGGGCATTGATGAGTTGTCCATGGGAGACACTCTCGGGACAGCGGATCCCAAGCAGGTGGACGAAGCGCTCGTCTATTGGAAAAAGCATCTCTCATTGGAAAACATGGCGATGCACTTTCATAACACGAGAGGAATGGCGCTGGCGAACATCGTGGTATCCATGCAGCATGGAATCACCACCTTCGATGCGTCTCTCGGCGGTCTTGGCGGCTGCCCTTATGCGGACGGAGCCACAGGAAACCTCGCAACAGATGATCTTGTTCATATGCTCCACAAGATGGGGATTCACACAGGAATAGATGAAGCCGCTCTCAAAAAAGCAGCGGATTACATGCAGCGCGTACTTGGAAAACCGCTTCCCAGTCACGGCATGCAGATCCTGAATAAGGAAAGGGTGTAAGTCATGAACGAACTCATCCGTATGGAAGAACCGGCGGCCCACGTCTGTCAGCTTACATTAAATCGACCCGATGCGGCCAATGCTCTTTCACATGCGCTTTTAGATGAGCTGTCTGAAAAAATCGACCATATCCAATCCCGCTCCGATATCCGGGTCGTCTTACTTACAGGAGAAGGAAACAAGGCGTTTTGTGCGGGAGCGGATTTAAAGGAAAGGGCCGGAATGTCTGACGAGGAAGTCGTCAAAACTGTGCGGAAGATCGGGGATACTCTTCGTAAATGGGAAAAAGTCAATGTTCCTACGATTGCTCTCATCAATGGAGCGGCTTTCGGGGGCGGGCTTGAACTTGCTTTGGCCTGTGATTTACGTATGATGAGTTCTTCAGCGAAAGTGGGGCTCACCGAAACATCACTCGCGATCATTCCAGGGGCAGGCGGTACCCAGAGACTTTCCAGGCTTATCGGTCCGGGGCGGGCAAAATCAATGATTTATACAGCCAAACCTGTAGAAGCAGCCAAAGCATTCCAGATGGGTCTCGTTGAATATATGTATGAACCGCAGATGCTTATGGAAGAAGCACAGGATTTGGCTGCCTGTATAGCAAGAAACGGCCCTTTAGCTGTTAAGGCTGCCAAGAAAGCGATGGATACCGGGTTTGACATGCCACTGGAGGAAGGCCTTGAAATTGAACACGCAGCGTATAAGTCGACCATCCCGACGACAGACCGAACCGAGGGGCTGAACGCTTTTAAGGAAAAACGCAGACCGGAATACAAAGGAGAGTGAGCACGTGGAAAAAACGATGTCAGATCAGCAGACGTTTGAAGAACGGGTAAAGAAAATCGCCAGGGGCGGCGCAGAAAAATATCATGAAAAGAACGCAGAAAAAGGAAAAATGTTTGTTCGTGACCGCCTCCAGCTATTGTTTGATGAAGATATAGATATCGAGGACGCTTTTTTTGCCAATTGTCAATCAGAAGGACTTCCCGCAGACGGGGTCGTTACAGGAATCGGAAAAATTAACGGTGAAACCGTTTGTGTGATGGCCAATGACTCTACAGTCAAAGCTGGTTCCTGGGGTGCGAGAACGGTGGAAAAAATCATACGCATTCAGGAAACCGCTCTGAAAATCAATGCTCCAATGCTTTATCTGGTCGATTCAGCCGGGGCAAGAATCACCGATCAAGTCGATATGTTTCCGAACCGGCGCGGAGCGGGGCGTATTTTCCACAATCAAATCAAATTATCCGGACGAGTTCCACAAGTCTGTCTGTTATTCGGACCATCTGCTGCAGGAGGGGCTTATATTCCAGCATTCTGTGACATTGTCGTTATGGTCGACGGCAATGCCTCCATGTATCTTGGTTCTCCGAGGATGGCAGAAAAGGTAATCGGGGAGAAGGTCTCCCTGGAGGAGATGGGTGGGGCTTCCATGCACTGCTCTGTATCAGGATGTGGAGATGTGCTGGCATCAGATGAAAAGGAAGCTTTATGGTTTGCCAGGAACTATTTGAGCTACTTTCCAAGTTCTTATCAGGAGCGTCCGAAAACAAGGGAAGCAAGAGAACCGCAGGCGTTCGAAAAAACGATCGAAGAATTGATACCTGACAACCAGAATGCTCCTTTTGATATGTATCAGTTCATCGACCGGATTATTGATGAGGACTCCTTTTGTGAAATTAAGAAGAAGTTTGCACCGGAACTGATTACAGGACTCTCCAGAATCAACGGAAAATCTGTCGGCATCATTGCCAACCAGCCAAGGGCCAAGGGAGGCGTCTTATTTCCGGATTCGGCAGATAAAGCCGCCAAGTTCATTCAATTGTGTGATGCCTTTAATATTCCTCTGTTGTTTCTCGCCGATATCCCGGGCTTCATGATTGGGACGAAAGTGGAACGGGCGGGAATTATCCGGCATGGGGCAAAAATGCTGGCCGCCATGAGTGAAGCGACGGTTCCTAAAATCTCTGTCATTGTCAGAAAGGCGTATGGCGCAGGGTTGTATGCCATGGCAGGCCCCGCTTTTGAACCGGACGCTTGTCTTGCTCTGCCAACAGCACAAATTGCGGTTATGGGACCAGAAGCGGCTGTGAATGCTGTCTATGCCAACAAAATTGCTGCCCTTCCGGAAGAAGAGCGTCCTGCCTTCATTAAAGAAAAGCAGGAGGAGTATAAAGAAAACATCGATATTTACCGGCTGGCTTCAGAAATGGTCGTCGATGCTGTCGTGAAACCCGGCCGCCTCCGTCACGAATTGAGCACACGCTATGAAGCTTACACACGTAAAGATGTCCAATTTACAGACCGAAAGCACGGGGTCTACCCGGTTTGAAAACGAACGCCTGGATCTTTTCTGAGATCCAGGCGTTTCTCATGATTCTGCACCGGCTTTTTTGCCAAGGTCAGAGATTTTCTGTATACTCTCAGGGTTTTCAAGGGCACTCAAATCTCCTGTGGGCTGGTTTAAATAGGCAGACTTAACCGCACGCCGCATCACTTTAGCATTTCTCGTTTTAGGAAGGTCCGCTACCAGGTGGATGATGTCCGGTGACAAAGCTTTTCCAAGCTTCTGATGCAGATGCTTTTTCAACTCTTCAATCAGAGACGCCTGTTCCACCAGCTCATCGTTAACCACTACAAAAGCGACCGGTTCTTCCCCTTTGGTTTCATGAGGGATACCGATGACCCCGGCTTCCAAAACCCGGGGATGGTCCACAAGTACCGTTTCCACTTCCGCAGGACCCAGCCGTTTGCCCGCTACATTCAATACATCATCAGAGCGACCGGTAATTGTAAAATAGCCTTCTTCATTTTCTACCACCCAGTCTCCGTGCACCCAAGTATCCGTAAAGCGGCTCCAGTATGCCTCTTCGTATCGTTCGTCATCTTCAAAAAAGCTGTTGGTCATGCCTACCCATGGCTTACGAATCGCCAATTCACCCACTTCATTCATCACGCGATTTCCTTGATTATTCAATACAACAGCGTCCATACCAGGCAGGGCAGCATTGAAAGTGACCGGCTGGATCGGCTTGATCAGGATATTTCCAAGAATGCCGCCGGATATTTCTGTCCCTCCTGAATAATTAAAGATCGGCACCTGTTTATGACCTGCATGTTCAAACAGCCAGTTCCATGGTTCTTCATTCCATGGCTCTCCTGTGGATGCAATTAGTTTCAAGGAGGCAAGAGAGTGACGATGCAGCCATTCAGGCCCGTGCTTCATCGATGTGCGTACAAGCGTTGGAGAAAGACCGAGGTGTGTCACGTTATACGTGTCGACAATCTCCCATAAGCGGTCAGGTCTGGGATAATCCGGTGTGCCTTCAAACATGACGATCGAGGCACCGTTTATAAGACCACCGTATACGAGGAAGGGCCCCATCATCCATCCCATATCGGTGTACCAGAACAAGGTATCCTCTTTGGTAACGTCCATACAGATTCCCGCATCAAAAGCAGCTTTTATCGGAAAACCCGCATGTGTATGAACCGCTCCTTTCGGTTTACCTGTCGTACCTGACGTGTAAATCAACATGAAGGGGTCTTCGGCTTTTGTAGCGGCTGAAGAGAAAGGACCCGATTTTTTCTGCAGCGAAGACCAGGCAACGTCCCGCGGCTCATGCCACTGGATATCCGTACCGGAGCGTTCTACGACAAAGACATGTTCCAGAGAGGGGCACTGCTCTGCTGCTGCATCTGCCTGATCCTTCATTTGAATGGTTTTCCCACGCCGGTAGAAGCTATCGACCGTTACCATGGCTTTTGCTCTTGAAGCCTGGATTCTTTTTGCTACGGCATCTGCTTTATATCCGGAGAACGCAGGGGAAAAAACAGCACCGACTTTAGAAAGGGCAAGCATACTGATCAGGGTTTCCGGAATCATCGGCATATAAATCGTCACAATTTCCCCTTCCGCTATACCATAGCGCTTGAATCCGTGTGCGGTCTGATCGACAGCTTCCTGAAGTTCTATAAAAGAATAGGAGGAGGAATCGCCACGATCTCCTTCCCAGAACAGGGCCGTTCTATTTCTATGCTCTGGGTCTTCCGCCCATTTGTCGAGAGCATTATGAGCGGCGTTGATTTCTCCTCCGACAAACCATTGGGGATAAGGGAGGCCCCGGGACAGATCAAGAGTCTTTTTGCAGGGAACAGACCATTCGATACCGAGTTCCCGGCATGCTTCCTCCCACATCCATTCCACCTGGTCTGTTGTGGCTTTATGAAAGGAATCATAATCCGTAAAGCCTGATTTTTTCATCCACTGAAACAAACGGGTGGATTCTTTCTGCTTTTGTGTCGGATTCCATACATTTGGATATGTACGCATAGAAACTTCCTCCTCATTCAGGAAAGACTTGTATCCATTATATAATAAAGCGTTTTCACAAACTATAAATGTACAGATTTCACAAACTTTATAAAAAAATCCAGAAAATCTGAAACGAAGGGAGGGGGTTTTTCGATATGCTAGACAGCCCTTCTTTTTGCGAGGGACTAATGGAAGGAGTGGATGGTATGTTCGAGGGAGCTTTAACGGTTATTATTCTGGGAGTGCTTGGTGCTGTCTTAATCATCGGCGGAATTGTAACCTTTATCATTTTCCGTCTGCGTTATAAAACGGCAAGTTCCAACGAAGCCTTGATTGTAACGGGGCCGAAGCTTGGAGATCCGGAACAGGAAAAGAACGTGTTTGAAGATGATAACGGAAGGTCCGTTAAAATCATTCGAGGCGGCGGGTATCGCCTCCGCATGTTCCAGACGGCAACACCGATTGATTTAACGTCCTTTCAACTGCAGGTCAATTCTGAGAAAGCCTACACAAAGGAAGGGATTCCGGTACGCGTAGCCAGCACAGCCGTTATCAGTATCGGCAGTGAGCTTGAGATTATGGCAAACTTTGCTGAGAAGTTTCTCGGGAAGAAGCAGAAGGAGCGGGAATCAGAACTGAAGGATGTACTGAATGGACATCTGAGGTCCATCATCGCCTCCTTACCGATCGAGAAGATTTACAACGACTTTAAAGAAGTGAATACGCAGGTGAAGCGGATTGCAGAAGCGGACTTGAAGGGCATGGGCTTTGAGATCACGTCCTTTGCTTTGAATGATGTGGAAGATGTAGACACCGAGAACGGCTACATAGATGCGCTTGGGCGTCCTCATATTGCTGAAGTACAGAAAAAAGCGAATATGGCTGAATCGGATGCGACGAAGGAAACACGTATTTATCAGGCTAAGAACGATCAGGAAGCGCAGGATGAGGAAAACCGACGCCTGACAGCTGTTGCATCTTCCACTAAAGAAAAAGATATTAAGGAAGCGGAATTCCAGACAGAAACAAACCGCGCTAAAGCGAATGCCGACCAGGCTGGTGAACTGGAACGCCAGAAGCTTGCCCAGCAGATTAAGGAAGAGGAATTGAAAGTTCAGTATATTGAAAAGCAGCGGGCTGTGGAGCTTGAAGAAGAAGAAAACAAGCGGCGACGATCCATTGCTGATGCTGAAGCTTATGAAGTCACGAAACGGGCCCAGGCAGAAGCAGATAATGAGCGGATCAAAGGGGAGTCTGACGCCGAAGTTATCCGTCAGCGCGGTATAGCGGAAGCAGAATCGAAAGAACGTATGGCCAAAGCGATGGAACACTACGGTGAAGCGGCGATTATGGAAATGCTGATTAAGGTTCTTCCTGAATATGCAGAGAAAGTGTCCGCGCCGATCAGTCAGATCAAAGACATGAAAGTGATTGATATGGGTGGTGCAGACTCCAAGGGAGGTTCATCAAAAGTCGCAGGTAATGTAACGTCGACTATGCTTGGGATTCAGGAGTCCTTGAAGGAAACGACAGGCATGGATTTGAAAGCGATGCTTGAAAGCTATGTTTCCAGAGGAACCGTCAACGGTTTTGCTTCTGAGGATAAAAAGGGAGCAGAGGAAGCGGCAGCAGCGGCTGAATCGACTGATGAGGATGAAGAATCAGCAGGAGACAAACCTGAGGAAAACAAAGAGAAAGAAGAATGATGAAACAGCGGGGAGCGGATGATGCTTCCCGCCTTTTTTATCATTTAAGGTTTAAACATATGTTATCGTGGGTAAAATCTCATTTAGGTCTCAAAGTCCGACATATTTCGTTTTCTTCTGAGTGTTTATGGAGTTTACAAAGAATTAATTGTTTCAAAATTGAATTAATGGTAAAGTCAAAAACGTAGAGACCATGACTGAATAGGAAGGGCGCGCCGGGTTGGTGGAATCTTTCCAGTTTTCGAACATTAGTCAAAAGTGTTACTCTATAAAAGAGAATACGAGTATGCAAGATGTAACTAGGAGGTAGATTATGAGAATTATTGTAGCAGGGGGAGATGGTTTCTGCGGATGGCCGACTGCCCTGTACCTATCCAAGCAGGGTCATGATGTAACCATCGTAGACAATTTAGTACGCAGAAAGTATGATGACGAGCTTCGCTCCAATTCAGTAACACCCATTGCCACACTTGAAGAGCGGGTGGCAAAATGGAAAGAAGTATCAGGGAAAGAGATTAAAACCTTTATCGGCGATCTCAACCACTATGATTTCCTTAGTGAAGTTTTCCGTCAGGTTGAGCCTGAGGCGTTCGTTCACTTTGCCGAGCAGCGTTCTGCTCCTTATTCCATGATTGACCGTGAGCATGCGGTGTACACGCAGACGAATAACGTCATGGGGAACTTGAACGTTCTTTATGCCATCAAGGATTTCGCACCGGAATGCCATTTGATCAAACTGGGCACGATGGGCGAATACGGCACACCCAACATTGATATTGAAGAAGGATATATTGAAATTGAACATAAAGGAAGAAAAGACACGCTTCCGTACCCTAAGCAGCCGGGCTCTTTCTATCACTTATCCAAAGTGCATGACAGCCATAACATTACGTTCGCCTGCAAAATCTGGGGTATCCGTGCAACAGATCTAAACCAGGGCATCGTTTATGGTTTACATACCGAAGAGACACGAATGGACCCGGTGCTTGTGAACCGTGTGGACTATGACGGTGTGTTCGGAACGGCTCTGAACCGCTTCATCAATCAGGCAGCAATCGGGCATGATATTACGGTGTATGGTTCAGGCGGACAGACACGTGCGTTCCTAAACATTGAAGATACGGTACGCTGTGTGGAAATCGCCGCGGAAAACCCGGCAGATAAAGGGGAATTCCGTGTATTCAACCAGTTTACAGAATGGTTCTCCGTTCAGGAGCTGGCTGAAAGAGTTCATAAGATTGCGAAGGAGGAAGGTCTTCAAACAGAAGTGAAGAAGATTGAAAATCCTCGTATTGAGAACGAAGACCATTATTATAATGCGGTCAATACGAAACTCCGTGACCTTGGTCTGGAGCCTCATCTGCTGACAGACGATGTGATCCGGGATATTCTCCGCACAGCTGTTGAAAACAAAGATCGTATTATCCAGGAGAATGTTCTGCCATCAATTACCTGGAAGTAAGGAGTTTTCCGCTTTGAAAATCGCCATCATTACAGAAACTTTCCTGCCATCAACAGATGGAGTAGTTACAAGACTGAAGGAAGCCATTACGTATCTCCTCAATCAGGATCATGAAGTGGTTGTCATTGCTCCAGATCTTGGTGTGAAGGAATACAAAGGAGCGATTGTCGAAGGGGTAAAGCCGACAAAACTGCCTTTTTACAGGTCTAAGGAATTCAGCCTGCCACAAAAACGGGTGAAGGATCTGCTGCAAAAGCATAATCCCGACCTCGTTCACGTGGTCAACCCAGCCCTTGTCGGAGTTTCTGGTGTGTACTATGCGGATAAGCTGAATTACCCGTTAATTGCTTCATACCACACACATGTGCCGAAATACCTGGACTATTACAGGCTTTATCCATTTAAACCACTTGTATGGTGGTACTTCAGAAAGCTTCATAACTACGCCCATGTCAACTTATGTACATCACAGGCGATTAAAACGGAGTTGGATGATAAAAACTTCCATAACGTCAGCGTATGGGACAGAGGTGTAGCTGTGGATCATTATCATCCCAGACACCGGACCGAGACGATGCGCAGTCGTTTATCCAACGGTAAACCAGAAAATAAGCTGCTCGTGTTCGTCGGAAGATTGGCGCCTGAGAAGGAAATCCATAAAATCAGGCCGCTGCTGGACGAACGGGAAGACATATCTCTTGCGATTGTGGGAGATGGCCCGGTCAAAGGAGAACTCGAAGAGGCCTTTAAAGGGACAAACACCGTGTTTACAGGTCTGCTGCATGGAGATGAACTGGCTGAGGCTTTTTCTTCTTCAGACGCGCTTATTTTCCCATCTGTGACCGAAACACTGGGTCTTGTTATATTGGAGGCTATGGCATCAGGTTTACCCGTCATAGCAGCCAAAAGTGGTCCGACAATGGAGCAGGTGGAAGATGGCCGAACAGGGCTTTTATTTGAAAACGAGAATACAGAAAGCATGATTGACGCCATCAACCGTTTGGAAGAAACCTCCCTTTATGCCGACCTTTGTAAAAACGCCAGGAAGGAAGCTGAGAAACACAGCTGGCAGAAACCTTCTGAGCAGATTTTGGACTATTACTACACAACGCTTCGCGTGTATGAGGAAAGTACAGCTCAAACACCGAAAAAATCGAAAGTAAAGGTCACAGAGTAATGACTCTGTGGCTTTTTTTATGAAGTTTCAACCCAAATAATTAAATCGGAGCACAATGAGAACATACGTTCTAGACCCGAAAAAGAGGCACATTTTACACTTTATCATAATATTCTTACTTATTACTTAGTAGCAACTCCAATATATGTATAAAAACAAACCATCCATAACACATAACAAATCAAAGGGAGGTCAAACTAATACAAAATCATATTCAAATAAAGGAGATGATTCAATGAAAATGAAATGGCAGAGAATTGGTATCAGGCGCTTATATAAAGGAAACGAATCAGTTTGATATGCAGCAGATTAAGCATTTTCAAACAAATTCAATACTTAGTGAAGATCAATTGATTCATCTAAATGAATATTTGGAAAAACACAGAAATGATACAAATCATGTGTTAACCATCAATGAGCAAATGCTGGTGCCGTTAAACCGGATGGATGTTCATAAGATTCTGGAAGATTTTACGTCGATCCGAAATTTCATCAATCAATCGAAAAATGCTCATGGTATGTAATAATCATGTGTGCTGCGACAAATCAGTATTGTTTGAGTTTTCACTGAATGCTGAATGTCTATCATACTGTTTCATTTTGTTTTGTCTCAATAACATGAGTAAACTTGATATTTGAGACAAAATTACACAATTCACACTAGCTTAGTATAATATATATTATGTCTACTAGAATTATATAAAAAAAGAGAGGCTCCATATGTGCTTCCCTTTTCAAAAACCAAAATTACTTCAGCAAGTTTAAGAACGTCCTGTACTTTCTTTCCATATATATCCCTTTATCGGCATAAATCCAATTGAAGAAATTTAGAACATCTTTTTTACCACTAACATAAAGTCTGAAATAAGTTTCAAAGGTCTTTACCTGACTTCTAATAACTTGTTCTTCAAGCATATCGCTTAATGAATAAATAAAGTCTTTCGATCCACACACAATATTAATAAACTTCTTATCTTTGTATACACACCCATCTCCATCGAAATAACCCCTGACAAAATGTGATTTATAATTTTCCGGGATCTCGGGAATCTGTACTTTCATACTTTTTTTCGGTGTGAAACCATGAATTTGTATAAGATCGTCTTTTATAATCTTGCTGTTTATATTTAGGATGAAGACATCAGTCGTTTCATTTAAAATGATTGGATGATTAGAACTTAACTCTTGTTTGATTAGATGGAGTATGTGTCTATCTTTCTGAGAAAAGCTGATTTGCTGCCCATTAGTTGGTATCATCCCATCTGCAGCAAAGAAACCAAGGATATAGGCCATATTGTTCGACCAGGTTTTAAAGTAATGCTCGTTGACGTGATATTTACGTTTCCAGCTGCCACGGGGACGCATAGGAACATTCATTTTTTTCAAAATGAGACGAATGGCGTCCGGAGTAATACCCGCCTCCCCTGCAATCACAGCTGTCCTCTCCCCATTTTTGTACCGTTCTGCAATTTCTTCATTTGTCAGCCGGCGTCTCCTTGAATTCAATCCATTCGATACCATGATCAACCTCCTTATACGAGTTAAGATCATTATACCGAACATTTGTTCCCGCATCCATTTTTTCGCACTTTTACATGCCACACCTCCTTTTCCAATCCTTTAGGTAAGCGCATACATCGTTGCTGTTAAAGGATTCAGCTGAAATGCTCAAGGATACTTCGCTTTCGAGTGATTGAAATAACTCAGCGATTGTGATGAGCGCCTCCCAATTTTCATTGTAATCACTTCCTGTATAGGTAGCTTGATACAATACCCACAGTTCTTCAGGCAGAAATCGTTCAAAATATTTACCGGCACTGCCGACAGAGACCGAAAAGTCATGTTTTGAGCCAATGTACCAGCTCATCATTTGGTGCAGCATCCTTCTCACAGGACCCTCCATCATCGTTTTAGCATAGGGCAGCTGCTTCCGCTCCAAGCCTTTAGCCACATACAGGCTTACCCACCAGAATTCATTGCTGCAGCGATAGACATCTTCATGTGCAGGTTTCTCAACGATATAATCGCGGTTGTCCGGATCTGGAATTTCCGGAAGACGCCCATCCTTGTCGAGCAGAACTTCTGTTAAACTCTCGAAAGTCTCAGGCAGATCGTGGACGTCAACGAGAGTCAAATCAATTCTTGTCCCATCTGTAAACTGCATCAAATAAGCAAACTTTCCCCTCCTTCCATCCTCCGCGTATAAAGGATAATGATCAGGCATCTGCGTGATCAGCCGCTCCCCGAAAACATCAATCCATGTGTGATCCTTCATAAAGGACGAAAAATCAGACACGATATACTGAATGTCGTAATCCTGAAGAGCGTCATGCTCTGTTTCTGCATTCCTATTGACCCTTGATCCATTTAAAAGCACCGCTCGTATCCGATCATCCTGCTCAGCCGTATGTAAAAGTAAATCATACATTTCCTGTTCTTTGCGCATCTCTTACCCCCTCTTCCATAGTTGTGATTCTTTCATCCATTGCTTACGATAAGAATGAGGTGGTGCTTTATGAAAAAAATGTTCGTTTTGATTGTTAGCATTTTTCTTTTTATTCTCTATCGTCCTAAAAGAGTCCATTCCTGCACGTTTGATCCTTCAGAGGTCTTACCAGGAGATGTATTGTTTTCCCCGATTGGAAAACGGGAGTCCAAATATGTAGGCCACGCAGGCATTGTCACGACAGATAAAAAGGTTCTTCATTCCATTCCTTCCGGTTTGATCAAGGATGAACCTGATGTTTATAAAAGAAAATTCCGCAGAGTTTCCCACTATCGGGCGCATGAGAAAGACACAGGCCTGCGCTCTGCTGCATTTGCAGGATATCTACACCAGAGATACCCTGAAGCTTTGTATCGTATTCACACCCCTTTGAATGGCCCTGATGACGTTCAGTACTGTACAAAAATTGTCTGGCAGTCCTATTACGCTGCTGGAGTTAATTTAGGATCTCTGCCTGAAAAAGCCAGAGCCGTCCACCCCCTTTGGTTAAAAGACAGCAAGCATCTATATCCATTAAAGAGGCGTTCAAACCGTTGAACGCCTTACATAATTCAGAAAATCCGCTTCTGATAAAATTTCGATGGATGCTCCTTGGCTTAACAGTGTTTCCGCTCTTTCCAATTTGGACGTTTTCTCTCCTGCCGTGTAACGCTCATACGTTTTGGTTCCAACGACCACATAATTGGTGGCCGCTTCAATATCATAATGAAACACCCCTCCGTGCTGAATCACCTTCTCAACAGCTTCCTCCCTCTTCATATGGGAAAGTCGGCCGGTAAAGGAAACCGAGGCCTTGTACAAAGGATGAGAAGGGTCCAATTCTACGGATGCTGCTGTGAAAGAAGAAGCTGACGGCTTCTGTGCTCTCCGCTTTTTATTCAACCGCGCCGGTTCATAACCACCTTCATACATCATCCCGTTCGTTGTGCCTGATTTATCCACGAGATCTTTAGAGTCGGCCGCTTGCAGCTTTTCTTTTGCCTTCATGAAGATATGGGCCGCTGCTTTTGCATCTTCAAGAGCATGGTGATGGGAAAATGAAAAGCCTAGATGATCCGCTACTCGATTCAAATTGTATTTAGGAAGCTGCCACGTCTTCCTTGAAATATTTAATGTACAGTTGTAGGCAAGCATAGGATAAGGAAGGTTGTACTCATCAAGGACGGCTCTTAGAACCCCCATGTCAAACTGGGCATTATGAGCAATCAAAAGCTTTCCTTCCACCATGGATTTAATTTCATTTTCCCACAACGTATGAAATTCCTCGGCATCTTTGACATCTTCCTTGGTAATTCCGTGCACACGTACATTTATGGGAGCAAAATAATTCTTTTTCGGTTTCACCAAACGGTAATATTCCCTTACAAGCCGCCCGTTTTCATACTCCACAAGCCCGATGGAACAAACCGAACCTTTGGATGCATTAGCCGTTTCAAAATCAAGTGCTGTAAAATTCATAGCAATCTCCTTTCCACTTCCTTTCTTTATGATAAAACGCTCCGGATGATTCGTCTAATATAATCCATCCGGCCTGCATAGAGAACCGACGATCCGCTTATGATAACAAGGAAAGGAGTGGCATGAATGACCTTCGACTTCGCCCGCCTCCCCACAGATCAGCTGCAGCAGATCAAACAGCTGGAGGAGAAATACAACATTGTCTTGATTGCTTACGATGACAAATACATGAAATAGAAAAAAGGTGCCTGATCCTAAGGGCACCTTTTGTTTATCCACCCGCATATATTTGCGGATTCTATAAAAACTAATGGGGATAAAGGAGGAATGATGATGACGCATAGAGGAAAAAGGACATTCTATAAAGGAGCAGTCTTTCTTATGGCTCTTTTGTTTCTTTCCGTATCCTTCAACCACGTGTTTGCCCAGCCTGATTATGCCAAATGGGGGAAAGCTGCAGTTGAGGAAACGGCTAAGAACTATCCGGATTACGACCTGGTGAATTATGATTATCAGGGGAAAGTAGCCATTGCTGATAACCGGGAGCAGTATACCTTCCTATTTACTATGGATCAAGCGGGTACAAAAAAGAACGTACGCGTGTATGTCCTGGTCAATCCTGCAGAGGATCAATTGATTGAAGTCCAGTTTGAAGACATAGCGTCTTCTTCCCCGTAAAAAAGCACACCTCCTGAGGGGTGTGCTGGACTTATGGTGTATAAAGGGTGAATTTATCGTCAATGGACGTCCGTTTTTTAGGTTCTGGTTTTTCTTCAAAGTACCCCATGTGAATGAAGCCGACAATCTTTTCCTCCGGCTGAATCCCAAGCAGTTCATGAACGTCCGGGTCATAAATGTGCGGATTGGTCTTCCAAACCACACCAAGATCTCTTTCCCATGCCAGCAGCTGGAAGTTTTGAAGCAGACAGCTGACCGCACCGAAATTTTCCTCCCACACTTTCTGCCTTGGATCTTCATCCATCACAACAATTAAGAAAGCAGAAGGCTTGCTGAAATAATCTCTGCGGTCTTCCTTCCGTTCTTCCGGAAACGTGTCGACGAGGGAGGATACAAAATCCTCTTTCTGCTCAGAAGGTACATAGATAAACCGCCATGGTTCACGCATCCCGTGGGTAGGTGCCCATACCGCATCCTCCAGAAGTTCCTTTACGAGTTCTGTCGGTACAGGTTTATCCAGATAGCCGGTTTTGATGGAGCGTCTTTCTCTAATAACCTCTGCTAATTTTGATTTGGTTTGATTCATGCCTCTCACCCTCATTATCATCATTATTTATGGTAATGATAATCGTTCTCATTGATGTTGTCAAGGCCACATCCTTTAAAGCAGAAAAAAAGACAGGGGAATCCCCTGCCTTAAGCTTTATCAAATACCTCTAAAAACTCCCCGTAGCCTCTTTCCTCCATTTCATCAACAGGAATGAACTCAAGAGCGGCACTGTTCATGCAGTAGCGAAGCCCTGTCGGTTCAGGTCCATCATTGAACACGTGGCCAAGATGGCTGTCTCCCGCTTTACTGCGCACCTCTGTCCGCATGCCGAAAATGCCCGGATCGTCTTTCGTGACTATATTCTCTTCCACCAGTGGCTTAGTAAAACTCGGCCAGCCGGTTCCTGATTTGTATTTATCCCGGGAACTGAACAACGGTTCCTTAGAAACAATATCCACGTAAATGCCTGCCTGTTTATTGTCCCAGTATGCATTATCAAACGCCTTTTCTGTTCCATCCTGCTGGGTGACTTTATATTGAATATCACTCAGTTGATCTTTCAGTTGTGCCTTTGTCCATTCAACAGTGTCCCCGTTATACATTTCAATCATTTTCGTGCCGGAAGACGCCTTTTTTTCAGGATCGGATGAAGCACCTGTGTTTTTACTCCATGTGAAAAGGCCGACGCCTGCAACAACGATAATAAGGGAAAGCCAGATCGATAGACTTTTCATAATCATCCTCCTTAGATCGGATTACTTACATTTTAACATGCAGCAGGAACAATGAATAAATTTGTGCCTGCTGCATGTGTTATAAACAGGAGACAACTCGGCTATCCTGATTAACAGACAGGAGGTGCTATTCAATGCATACATGGATCATGCTTATTTTTTCTGCCTTTTTTCTACTTACTGCCTGCGGAGAACCTGCCGGCGAAAAGGAAGCAGAAACAGCCGAACCTAACGCCGTAGACAACATTTCGTATGAGTTGGCGGATTCAACCGCCGGAGCTTTTTCATTTACTGCCTTTAATCTTGATGTTCACTATCCCGGTGGTGTAACCTACCGCGTTTACTATTCAGCTTATGATCAAGGAGCACAGGCGGTTGTGTACGAAATGGGCAGAGAAAGAATCTCAGGGACAAAAGCCATGAATCAGTTGACTCCACTCTTCCGGGAAATGAGTTTTGATGAAGATTCCCCGGATGCCCTTGTCATCAACGACGTCCTGCATATTTTTGGACTGGATACCGGCTATGAACACTTTTCGCTGCGTGTCACCTATCCAGACGAGCCGGAGCGGCATTATGAAAGCAGTAAAAAACAGCCCTTGTCAAACCGATGACATAGCGGCTGTTTTGTTTTTGTTTAGGTTTGGAGTTGCTACGAAGTTCGAAGTGCCGATACTCAGTTATGCTTTATAACGGTACGTCCGTCTTTCTGCTCAACTTTATCCTGTTTCATCAGCTGACCAAGCGCACGCTTGAAAGCGGCTTTGCTGATTTGGAACGTTTCCCGGATTTCATCTGGAGAGCTTTTATCATGAAGTCCCATAACTCCGTCGTTTTCCTCAAGGAATTGGAAAATCATCTCGGCATCTTCAGACATGCTTTCCTGTTTTAACGGTCTTAGAGAAAGATTGATCGTACCATCTTCCTTGACGTCAATGACACGGGCCTCAATCGTCTGGCCAAGGCGCGGTTCTTCTTTACGTTCATGCGGATGGATAAACCCGCGGTAGCCTTCGCCTGTTAACACAGCTGTGCCGGCTTTTATGGCCCGGTAAACCCTTGCTGTGACTTCTTCCTTCAACAATTCCGCAGGAGCCGGCTCAAGATCGTCCATCACTTCCTGCTCGCTGATCGGTTCGCCTGTCAACCGGCCTTTTTTATCCAGTTCCAAACTTATAAATAAGTGATCCCCTTCTGCAGGCCAGACTGACTTAAACAGGGGCAGATGGTCAGAGGACACAAGAATATCCTTATCCGGAAGTCCGATGTCAACAAACACTCCTGTGTTTGGAGAAATTTCGACAACTTCGGCCCAGCCGTAGGAGTCACGGGTAATTTCCGGAAGGTCTACCACCGCTGCCGCTTCTCCCTTTTTATTCATATATAAAAAGCAAGACAGTTCATCACCAAGTTCAACAGACTCGTCCACTTCTTCATCAGGAAGGAAGTATTCTTCATTTCCTGCCGTCACCTTGAATCCATGGGTCACTTTTTTCGTTAAAACAGCTTTTCTTACTGTTCCTAAATATTGTTCTTTACTCACTTTATTCACCCTTTTTGACAAGTCATGTCGTCCATTATATCCTAGTTTGTCTCATTTTAAAATATCACGGGGTATGGAAGCATAAAAAAAGCACGGGGGAAACCCGCGCTTCTGCTTATCAGCACCACCAGGAAGCTCCGACAATAATAAGGAGAATGAACAATACAACGATCAGCGCAAATCCTCCACCATATCCTTTACTCATACTTATTCCCCCTTTCCCTTTTATATATGAGAAAAAGGAGGAATTGGTATGGGTGAATGACTCATTTTTCTTCCGAAGCCATTACGTATGGAATTGTTGAGCAATCAGGCGGTAGGATTCTTTCTTAGCCTCCAAGTCGTAAATATTCGTAATGATGAGAAATTCATCGGTCTGGTATTGCTCTGACAATTCGAGCAGACGTGCCTTCACCTGCCGGGGGGTTCCGATAACCGCACGCCGGCGGTTCTGCTCGATTTTTTTCTTTTCGATTTCAGAATACGTATAGCTTTCTGCCTCTTTTATAGGAGGAACACGGGTCTCGAGTCCTTTTTCAACCTTAAGGAGCCACAGATCCTGACTAAGCGCCAGCTTTTCCGCTTTTTCCTCTGTCTCTGCGCAGACAACAAAAATACAAACATTCACCTCCGGCTGATCAAGGGAGGGGGAAGGCTTGAATTTTTCCCGGTAGGCTCTCAGTGCAGCCTCACCGTTGTCTGGACTGATAAAATGTCCGAGTGTAAATCCGGTGCCATTCACTGCTGCATGACGTGCCCCGCGTTCAGACAAACCGAGAATCCACGTTTCCGGCTGACTGTCTGTCGCCGGTCTTGCCGTCACTCCGTAATAATCGCTTCCCTTAGGCATCGTCCCGTGCAGAAACTGCTGCAGCTCTTTCACCTGACGCGAAAAGGAGCTGAGCGGCTTTTCCACCCCATCCGTCAAGGCCAGTCTTGTTTTACGACCGCCCCCGGGTGAGCGTCCAAGGCCAAGGTCGATTCTCCCCGGGTAAAAAGCCTCCAGCACTCTGAAATTTTCCGCTACTTTCAATGGACTGTATTGAGGGAGGAGTACTCCCCCGGAACCGACACGCATCCGGCTGGTAGCTGCGGCAATCTGACCAATCAGGATTTCCGGAGAAGATCCAGCTAATCCATTCGTGCTGTGATGTTCGGCCACCCAGTACCGGTAATAACCAAGTTCCTCCGTCCAGCGGGCCAGCTCAATGGTGTTTTGCAGCGCCTGTTCGGCAGAATCCCCTTTGGATATAGGGCTTTGATCCAGTACACTCAGTCTCACTTGTTGTCATCCTTTCGAGCTTAACGATACACATCTTTCATAATCTGGTTTAAAATCTGAATCTGTTCTTCAAACAATAATTTATACCGCTTCTTTAAAACGTCAAATTCTTCTTTCCCCTGGTCGGTTAAATAATACCAGTAAACCTTCTGACGTTTTTTATCGTGGGATTTGTAATCTTCCTTCCGATAGAGTAACCCCTGCTCCGTCATTTCATGTAATGTATCCAGAAGTGTTGAAGGTGCCGGAATCCAGTTCTTCGTCAGTTTTTTAAACTCCTGCTTAAAATGTTCACTGATCATCGGCTGGCGGATTTGTAACAGGTGCATGATGTAAAATTTGGTGAACTGGGCTGCGCTCATATTTAACGCAAAACGCTTCGGGTTGTTTTTATGTGACACGGCGCTCCTCCCCTTCCTTATCGAATACTTTCATTCTACAATAAATGATGGTAGATTTGTCCAATCATAAGCACATTTGTTCGCTTGTTGATGGTTTTATTTTTTATTTTTCGGAGTTGCTACTAAGTTAGAAGAGAGAATATTATGACATTTGAAAGCCGATTTTCCCGAAGTTTTTAGTATCGCGGATGTACGTGAAAGCTTCCTCCGCTTGATCCAACGGGAATATCCTGTCGATTTCCGGACGGATGCTATGATGTTCGATAAAAGCGATCATCGACCTCAGCTCCTCTGCACTTCCCATCGTAGACCCCAGTAAATTATACTGTCCGTAAAAGAATTCACGGATATTCAAAGTGACTTCATCTTCCGTACTGGATCCAAATGTAACAATCGTTCCCCCTTTACGGACAGCACGCAGTGATTGATTGAATGTAGCGGCTCCTATACTCTCAATCAATAGATCCACGCTCTCACCAGTCAATTCCCCACTCCAATCCGACTCTGTAAGGAATGCTTTATCCGCTCCAGCGTCCAGTGCCTGTTTGAGCTTCTTCCTGGACCGTGATGTAACGATCACTCTGGCCCCTTCTGCCTTGGCGAATTTGAGGGCATACGTCAGAACGCCTCCACCGATTCCAGGAAGCATCACCGTGTCTCCTGATTTGAGGTTCCCTCTTGTAAACAGAGCTCTATAAGCCGTCAATGCAGCCAGTGAAAGAACCCCTGCTTCTTCCATAGTTAAATGCTTCGGTTTCAACTCCAGGTGTTCTTCAGTACATATGTAAGTCTCCGCAAACGTCCCGTGGTCAGGAAAGCCGACAATCTCAAATCCTTCTGGAGGAACATCACTATTCTCCTGCCAGCCGAGACCGGGGTTGACTATGACTTCATCCCCTTTGTTAAAACGCGTCACATCTTTTCCTGTTTCCTCAACGATCCCTGAAGCATCTGAACCGGGAATGACAGCCGGGTCTTTACCTTTATGCCTTTTTGTAACAACCGCAAGATCCCGCCGGTTCATTCCTGCTGTGTGAATGCGCACCTTCACTTCACGGGCGTCCGGCGTTTTCTCCTCCATCATTTTCACCTGAAGACCTTCCAGACCATCTTTTCCTTCATGTACAATCGCTCTCATCATTAGTCTCCTTTCCAACCATAAGATGTCTTAAGTCTATCAATAAGCCTTCCTATATAAAAGAAAAAAGACCTTTTCAGAAGAACTGAAAAGGTCTTTATCTTTCAAAATATTGAAATTAGTCCGCAAGCACCTGTACTTTTACAGTCTGGCGTCCGAAATCAAGAGCATCGCCGCGGTCCTGCATATAAAGGTCAACACGGTTCCCGTTGATGGCACCGCCGGTATCACCGGCAATGGCTGTTCCATAGCCTTCTACATATACTTTAGAACCTAATGGAATGACGTTCGGGTCTACAGCAATTACTTTCTGGTTTGGATTCGCATTTAAATCAATACCAGTTGCTGTTACGCCGCTGCAGCCTGTGCAGTTTGCCGTGTAGGCCGTTGCTTCGGCTGTAATTTCCTTAACTACATCATTGCTCGTTCCTTTGTTCGTGTTCGCTTGAACAGCTTCTGTGGACTCAGCAGATGTTTCTTTAGCAGAAGCATTGCTGGAGCTGCTTGATTTCTGGCTGCTTTCACTGGACTTGGCTGTGCTTTCTTTAGCAGGAGCTGTAGATGTCTCTGCTGCTGCTTTTTGTCCGTCCACCTTGAATTGTTCCCCTGGGTAGATGAGAGTGGAAGATAAGTTGTTCCAAGCCATCAGCTGATCGACGGAAATATTGAATTTTTGGCTGATCGCGAACAACGTATCTCCGGATTTAACCGTGTACGTGGATGCGTTCGAAGATTTAGTAGTAGAAGTAGATGCTTGATTGCTGTGTGCGTTAGATACGGCAAGTGTTTGACTTGGATAAATAAGATTGGAATTTAGATCGTTCCAAGATTTCAGATTGTTGACAGATACGTTGTATTTTTGAGAGATGCTCCAAAGAGTATCCCCTTTATTGACAGAATATTGTTCAGATTCGTGAGCACTCACAGATGTGGCAAATGCTCCAGTCAAGGCTACGGTTGCTGCAACAGAAAATACAGTTTTTTTCATAGGATAGTGCCTCCCCTTGTTTGTTCGATCACTTTGTATTTTTTGATGTGATCAATTCACAATTACTAGATTACCAGATATTTCGTATAAATTAAGAACAAACAAGCAACAGTTTCGTTGCAAACGTAACATCTATATTTCACTGTCATTACAAGAGGCAGAAAACCAGCGTCTTTTCGATGATAAAAGCGGAAGATTGACAAAATCCGTCACGCTTCAAGGCATGTTCCTAGGGGATTTGGTCATTCAGAAGGTCGAACAAGGAGAAATTAAAGGGGGAAAAAGAAGAAAAAAAGCCTGTCAAAGTGACAGGCTTTTCAGTATTTATGCGTATTGAGCAGCGACCTGCTTTTGAATTTCCGGATCATTCAAATAGTCATCATACGTCATTTCCTTATCTACAAGACCGCTTGGAGTCAATTCTATGATGCGGTTGGCGATCGTTTGAATAAACTCATGGTCATGAGAAGCAAAGATGACAGAACCTTTGAAATTGATCAACCCTTTGTTTAAGGCTGTAATGGACTCCAGGTCCAGGTGGTTGGTTGGTTCATCAAGAAGAAGAACGTTTGCCCCGGACAGCATCATCTTAGACAGCATGCAGCGGACTTTTTCTCCTCCGGACAAGACGTTCGCTTTCTTCAATGCTTCCTCACCGGAGAACAGCATACGGCCAAGGAATCCACGCAGGAACGTTTCTGTTTCGTCTTCCGGTGAATACTGACGGAGCCACTCAACGAGGCTGCGTTCAGAATCGAAGAACTCGGAGTTGTCTTTAGGGAAATAGCTTTGAGAGGTCGTAACGCCCCATTTATAACTTCCTTCATCCGGTTCGATCTCACCCATAAGAATCTGGAACAGCGTGGACTTGGCCACTTCGTTCGCACCTACGAGAGCCACTTTATCATCTTTGTTCAATGTAAAGCTGATGTTGTCCAGAACTTTCACACCATCAATGGTTTTGGACAGGTTTTTTACCGTCAGCAGGTCATTCCCGATTTCCCTGTCCGCCTGGAAGGAAATGTACGGATACTTACGGGAGGAAGGCTGAATATCATCCAGGGTGATTTTATCCAGTAGTTTCTTCCTGGATGTTGCCTGTTTGGATTTCGAGGCGTTGGCACTGAAACGGGCCACGAACTCTTTGAGATCCTTGATTTTTTCTTCCTTCTTCTTATTCTGCTCCTGAGCCAACTTCATTGCAAGCTGGCTGGATTCGTACCAGAAGTCATAGTTTCCGACATAGACCTGGATCTTCCCGAAGTCAAGATCAGCGATATGGGTACATACATTGTTCAGGAAGTGACGGTCGTGGGAAACAACGATCACGGTATTTTCAAAGTCGATAAGGAAATCCTCAAGCCACTGGATCGCTTTAATATCCAGGTGGTTGGTCGGCTCATCGAGAAGCAGGACATCCGGATTGCCGAACAGCGCCTGGGCAAGAAGGACCTTCACTTTTTCCGAACCGGCAAGCTCACTCATCTGCTTCGTCTGCAGATCTTCCCCGATTCCAAGTCCTTTAAGAAGGCGGGCAGCATCAGAATCCGCTTCCCACCCGTTCATTTCTGCGAATTCGCCTTCCAGTTCAGCCGCACGCATGCCGTCTTCCTCGGAAAAATCACCTTTCATATAAATGGCGTCTTTTTCTTTCATGACTTCATACAGGCGTGTATGGCCCATAATGACCGTTTCAAGAACCTGATATTCATCATATTCGAAGTGGTTCTGTTTCAAGACCGCCAGACGCTGGTCTTTTTTCAGGCTTACATCTCCGATTTGTGGTTCAATTTCTCCGCTCAGGATTTTAAGGAACGTGGATTTACCTGCTCCGTTTGCCCCGATTAACCCGTAGCAGTTTCCCGGGGTGAATTTTATATTGACGTCTTCGAACAGTTTCTGGTCACCGAATCGAAGCCCTACGTTATTAACTGTTAACATGTCTGAATCCTCCATTGCTTTCGTTTGTAGAACAAGAAAAGTATATCATTCATCCGCTTCATAGAACAGTCATCACGGAGATTTCACGTACTCATTTTCACGACACCATTCCAGAAACAGCTGATAATCCGTGCTGACTCTTTCCTTGTAATGTCTGGACCATAAAATGAGCTCTGTTTGGAAATCCGCCTTATGTCCGTGAATAACCTCCATAATGGCATCCTCACTATGATAGGGAAGGATGCCTTCATCGATATCTGCATCCGCCCGCGCATGAATTTTGGCACTGATCTGAGCCATCGTTTTCAGTGTCTTCTTCATCCGCTTCTCCTCCAACAGATGTTTCGGTTTAAGATCTTTGGAATAAGGAGAACGTTCGCGCACATAATAGTCGCTGTTATTCATCGTAAAGTACCCGAGATACGGGTCGGACAAATGGTGCATCGCCTGCTGGGTGTGAATCACCCGCCGCCCCTGTTGACAGTGTTCTGTCCAGAACTGCTCATCATAAGGGAAGAAGTAGGCAGGAATGGGCGTGCGCGCTTCCTTGGCTTCCAGTATGATGTCATCTTCATGACTGTCCCCCGATTGGCCTTCTATTAAAATGTAATACCGGTTCAGGCCGGTTGAGCCGATACCCGAGCCTCGTTTTTTTACGATATCTTTGATCCGGTAAAATTCACGCGGCCGGCGCAGCTTTTGATCAAGCGAATGGTAGTAATCGTCCCATGCTTTAACCAGCTGCTCATATTCCTGTTTCGGTACCGATGCTAATTTCACCTTGCCGATATCAAAGGAACGGATCGAATCATGCTTGACGATCGTCTGTTTCTCCAGTTCATGGGAAGCCCGCCGTTCTTCTACTTTTTGAATCGCTTTTTTTACAGCGCCTTTACTTTCCTCTTTGGTAAAGTACATCGTCTGTGGATCCTCATCTCTATGGTGGAAGGCTTCCATCTGTTTCACGTAATGTTTCAGATAATGATCGACCATCGCATCATGACTGTCTTCAGGATAACCCAGTTGATCCATAGTTAAACGGATGCTGACAACCATCCGCATCACGTCATATAAGTAAGAACCGAGATAGCCCTCATCGAAGTCATCGACATCAAAGACGATATCCTTGTTTTCATTTTGAAACACACTGAAATTATCAAAATGGAGATCTCCCATGATCCATGTCGGCGTTTCCCCAGGAGTGTGAAACCTGAACGGCAGTTCTGTAACATCGTGAAAGAATAGATAGGCGCTCCCCCGGAAAAAGCTGTAGGGATTCTCCATCATTTTTTGATACTTCTGCCTGCGCTGCTTTTTTGATAATTTCATTAAATCCCCGTCAAAGCGGTCCAAAATTGTGCCCAGCGTATTTTTTCTGAGTGCTTGTTTCGTTTCCAGCATCTGCTTTACTTTGTTATCCATGTCCGGTTTCTCCTCCTCTCACGGAAAAAAGCGACCGCCCGTGAGCAATCGCTTTTTTTACCATATCATGACTGAGATTTATAATACAGGCTGTTGTTTTCCACAACTTGAAGGACTTTGTTTTCTTCCTTCATATCGCTGCCGCACATCGGACATTTCTTCTCATTGTTCGTACGGAAATTATCCCTCTGCCAGCAGTTGCAGTCATCGGATGAACAAACCCAGATTTTTGTATCTTCTTCTTTCACTTCAGCTTGATTTTTCTTTCCGAATGCCATTGAAGCAGCCCCCTTTAACTCAATTATGATAGAAAAAAGACTGACTTACTAAAGCCAGTCTTTTTATGATTTTATAATTTCGTTACGTTTGCAGCTTGTGGTCCGCGATTTCCTTCAGTTACTTCAAACTCTACAGCTTGACCTTCTTCAAGAGATTTGAAGCCTTCTTCGTTGATTGCGCTGAAGTGTACGAATACATCATCTTCGCCTTCAACCTCGATAAAACCAAAACCTTTTTCCGCGTTAAACCACTTCACTGTACCTGTTTTCATGGAATGGATCCTCCAATATTTCTAAATTAATATGCGTTTTGCTTTAATGAAAAAATCACATATTATAAAAAGTACCAATAGAATTGATCACTCTTTATAATAGGTGATTGGGAAGAATGAACTTCTTAATATTGGTAATTCAATCTTTATACTTACTATACTACGCCTGCGGTATGAAGTCAAGTACACTCCCTTCACATCACTCTACTTCCATTATATCCGTAAAGGAGGAGCATTATTCCTCCCCATGATGATTTATCCGGATTGAATGACGGCACAGGCGATTCTTTTCCCTGAACGTCCGCTGGGCTGGGACTGATAATCATCCGGCCCTTGGTGAATGATGACACTTCTTCCGATGATATCACGGACTTGAAAACGATCGGTGAAAAAAATCATCCGTGCCCTTCCTTGATTGGAAAAAAGCACAGGGAAATCCCCCGCATGATTGCCATGTGGCTGCTGATCAGGATTCCAATGGCCGTCTGCCGTTGCAAACGGATCGCTGCCGTCCCCAATTTCACACAAACCCTTTTCGTGGATATGAAAGCCGTGAGGGCCCGTCTGAACTCCGTTTTTTTCCTTTTTAAACGAAGGCAGTCCTTCTACATAAACAAATACCTCAACACCATACGGCATCTGGTAAAACTGAACACTCCCCTTAAGCCCGGGGGCAGAGGGGCTTGACGAAAACTCAGCAGAAGCTGTCTGTGATGCATACTGCTGCCGGTACATTCCCTGGTTCGGATTATACAACATGTTCGTCATCCTCCTTTCCTGTACACTGTATGCGTCTGGTCAGCGGGTGATGATAAAAGAAATTCCCCGGCCGGGGAGGAGGAAGAGAACCCCGGCCGGGGAGAATCGTCTTAGTCTATGGTATGTTTTCCGTTTCTCGTTTAGACCTTGGAGAGCTGATGCCAGACTTTTTCCACCTGTTTCCGGTTTACAGGGGTGCTGTAATGGTCAATCAGCTGATCGAACTGCTTTGCCGTTTCATCTATCCAGGTACGGCGGGCCGTCGCATATAGATCTGCCCATTGAGTCTGGTAATAAGGCGTTACGTCTTTGGAAATCAGATTTAATTGCTGATGCAGAACATCCGATGCGCGTGGAGCGGCCGCTTCTTTCATTTTTTCTTTTTCATTTTTCTCAAAGAAAGATTTCGTCCCCTTGAACATTTTCCTGATCTGATCCTGTTCCGCAGCCGTGAGCTCGATCTGCCCTTCGATCTTTGGAACGGAGATATCAGGGAGCTCAAGTGTTTCCAGATGGATGGACGATTCGATATGATGGAGGTTTGTTTCAATTTTAGCCCTCGTCTCATCGAGGTGCTGCGCAATAAACTGCTCCACACGGACACATACGGCTTTGACTTCCTCTTTCATATCAAA
This sequence comes from Halobacillus sp. Cin3, assembly GCF_947311855.1. Classification (NCBI taxonomy): domain Bacteria; kingdom Bacillati; phylum Bacillota; class Bacilli; order Caryophanales; family Bacillaceae; genus Halobacillus; species Halobacillus sp. Cin3. Next base: position 768,908 of record NZ_CAMZMV010000001.1, read on the forward strand.
GGTCATCTCTTCAAACAGCTGCTTTTGTGCCTCCTTCACCTGTTCTTTCACATCCTGCTGTAATCCATTAATAGCCGCAGGATTGAAACGTCGTTTGAACAGATCGTTGAATTGGAGCATCATCCGTTCATGGACGTAATGAAGCTGCTTATCCATTTTGTTCTGCACCGCTTTTTCAGCCCCGCCGTCATACTCTTTTTCGAAAAGAGCCAGTGCCTGCTGCCTGCGTTCTTCCAGTTGTGCCTTTTTCTTTTTTCTTTCCCCTTCATCCATGTGGCTGCTCTCCACCATGGATTGGATATAGCTTTTCACCCGCTCTAAATCGTTTTCAATGGAAGCTGTCATCACTTGGGATAACTCCTCTTCCAAAAAGGAAGAAAAACCGTCTTCAAATGCCCCCATACCGGAATTTTCATCTTGATGGTATTTTTTCTCTTTCAACCCAAGGAGACTTGAGACTGGGTAAAGCCTCGGATTCCGAATTCCGAATGCACTCAGCTGTGTTTCCACATAGGACTCGACCTGCTGCAGCTCTTCATTGGACTGCGCAAGGTCTTTGGCATTGATGAGGAAGAACATCTTATCCATGGCAAAACTGTCCTTGACCCTGCCCAGTTGTTTCAGGAACGTTTCATCGGCTCTTGAGAACGGGTGGTTGTAATAGGTGACAAATAAGACCGCATCGGCATCTTTAATGTACTGAAAGCTGACATTCGTATGGCGGGCATTGACGGAATCTGCCCCGGGTGTATCGACAAGCGTCACGCCAGCCCTTGTCCAGGCACAATCGTAGTACACATCTATCGACTCGATAAAACAGGACTTGTCCTCTTGTGAAACAAAAGCGGCCAGCTGCTCCCAAGGCACAGAAATCCTTTGTCCCAGCTGTTCCTTCATCTGGGGGTATCCATCATAAAAGGCTTTTAGGAAGGAGCGCTCCTTTTGCTCCCATGATCTCCACTTTTCTACATCCGCTTCATCAAGTTCCTTCCAGGCTGATTCCAAGGAAGAAAAAGATGCGTACACAGCTGCTATGTCCTCCAGCATATCCATTTCTGATTTTACGACAGCTTCTGCCGATTGGTGCGGATGGCCGCTTGATACGGGAGATATCCGGTTGATGGCTGCCGTTGTGGGATTGGGAGACACGGGCAGAACGTCATCTCCGAGAAGCGCATTGCCAAACGAGGATTTCCCTGCGCTGAAGGCACCAAATAAGGCTATTGTAAACGTCCGATTATCCAGTCGGGTCACTTTTTCCTCCAGCCGGCGGGAAAGGTCGTTCATATTTTCCAACTCCTGAATAACAGCCAGAGTCTTCTCTGTCCTCTCTTTCACCTGATCCACCGTTGAACTCGGAGAGGGGTCCGGCCTGCCTTCGGATGGTTCTTCCACTATAAGATTCCCGCCCTCGTCCATGACGCGTGCAGGATGTTCCGGAGCATCAGACACCCGCTCCTCCAGACGCCTCTCATCTTCTTCTGCCCGTTTCCTGTTTTCCGCAGATATCGTGTCAGAAAAACTTTCATGAAGGCGGTTTGAGAACTGCCGGACCTTTTCAATGATGGCTTCGAGTTCCTCGTCAATCTTCTGTATGTCTTCATACGTAGAGAATGCTTGTTCATGTTGACGCAGCACATCCTGTTTTTTTGCTGAGACTTCTTCCAGAAAAGCTTTTTTCCATTCTCTGAGAAAAGCTTTGGCCTGCCGTTGAATATCAGCTGCCACTTCATCCGTGTAACGAAGAACATAAGCCCCTGTAACCGAAGCCCCTGATTGAACCAGTGTTTCCAGACGTTCTTTTGGATAGTGAAAATCCATGTCCTGAACGATTTGAAGAAGCTCTGTGGAATGGATGCCGTAAGCGTCCAGCAGTTTCATCATCCGTTCTCTCACCGGCCATTTCAACTGTTCTTCCATCGTTTTTTTCAAGGCTTCGTAAAAAGCGTCTTCCCTCACCTGTTTTTCTTCCTCGGTTTTTTTCTTTGCAAACAGAAGGCCGACTTTAAAGTCCGGCTGCCGGGACTCCAGGTAAGCTTCCGCATGCTCACGGAGGGCGCTCGGCATCAGGTAGGCATTGGAAAGAAACTGAAAGATACGCTTTTCAAACGCCTCGTCTGCCGCTTCTTCCAGTTCGCTGTACTCATGGATCAGATCCGGATTCATCGGACTTTCTTCGATGACCGATTGAAGGTTTTCTCTCTGTTCAAGAAGTTCTTCCCGCTTTTCTTCAAAAGTCTCTTCATAATCCCTGACGGTTTCTTCCATTAAAGCAGCAGCTACATCATCCGCCTGCTGTTCTATGAGGGTAAAATCCCTGTCAAACAACTGTTGGAAATGGTTTTTCAACTGCCTGTACTCATTTTGTTCCATAGTAAAATCTCTCATGGATGTATAGTAGACCGCTTCCGGGTGAATTCCCCACTGTTGAAAGGCCGCTTCGACACTTTTTCGGTAGTCGTCAAACCGAAGCTGGTCCTCTACATGCTTATCCACCTGGTTGATCACAACGCTAAAAGGGGTCTTCCTCTGCTGCATTTCCAATAAGAACAGTAGATTTACTTCCGACTGAACATGGTTGTAATCCATGACATAATACATGTAGTCCATCACGTGCAGAGAAGATTCGGTGATCAGCCTGTCTGCATCATTCGTAGAATCTACGCCAGGGGTATCCAGGACAGAAACGTGGGGTGGAAGGAGACTATCCGGACGGCTGATTTCCAGCCCGGTCACACTTTCACCGTCCCTGCACCATGCCTGTATAGTCTCCGGCTCTACATCCGCTTCGTATTTCACAGGCGCATCTGAAAGGAAATAAGCCTTTGTATACAGGGGCCCTGTTCTTAAACGGACAATATTGGCGCTCGTTGGAATAGGACTCGAAGGGAGCAGCCGGCTTTCCAGCAGCGTATTGATCAATGTGGACTTGCCGGCGGAAAAGTGACCGGCAAAGCCGATAACCATTTCCTCCTGCTTGATTTTTTTAATCAGATCCATAACTTTATCTTTTTGTCTGCTCATCCCTTCTTGTATTAAAAAGGCATAAAGGTTTTGAAGTTTCATGGCATTTTTACGTGTCGTTGTGTGCATCAAAGGTCTCCTTTACGGTTTACGTCTATCCTTATTGTACGCCGCAGACCCCTTCATCTCAATATGGTTTTTCAGGTGATGCCGTCCAGATAGGGAATATCCATAGCTGTATCAATCCAGCCGAACATTTTTTTCACAGGTGAACGGCGTCCCTTGATCCAGTTGTCGAAGGAAAACGAAACAGCCTGTGCATCACCGCCAAGTCCGAATCGGAGAGAAAGCGTCTCCGGGGAATAACCAGCTGTATGAATCGTACCCGAAGACCGTTGATACTGATCGGAAAAAATCGGACCCGAACGGTCGTTTAAAAATCGAAAAGCGTCATTAGCACCCCACTCCTCCTTCTGCCTGTCCTTCATTTGGGAAAGCCGCGCTTCTGAATCTGACAAGTGTCTGCGGTTTTCCTCCGGCATGTGGGAAAAGTGGTTGGTACAAGCCCGTCCTTCCTTCTTGATCACCCCTCTGGGAGATCCCTCTAAAATAGAAGATCTGCCGGCTTTATCAAACAGGACATAATTGAATGAATGCCGGTGGGGGAGCTCTTTCAGCAGCTTCTCTGCTTCAATGGTATCCCGGCAGCTCTCCAAAAGAATTCTAGTCAATGTACAGCAGATGAATCCATCTTCCGGGTGAAGACGATTGACAAAGTTGTACCCTGCGCACAGTCCATGTTCATTCATGCCATCGGTGCGTCCAATGACCCGCTGCCCCGGCCCGATGGATGCGGTCCCGTCGTCCGGCTGGTAAATCAGGAACCGTCCTTCATAGGTTTTCGGGTTGTAGTCATAGTTGCGGATCATATAGTTACGACCAAGCATGATAGAGTATCCGGAATGATCCCATTCCTGCTGCCACCCGCTGTATTCATGAACGGTTTCTTCAAGAGGCCATTCCAAACCTTCCGATAGTCCCCTCAGCTTTTCCCAAAGGAGCGGCGCCCAGTGCATAAGCATCGCTTTCACGTGTTCTGTATCTGTTTGATAATGTCGGATGGACCGCGGTCTGCGCAGAAGATGACTTTCATAAAGCAGGGTCTCTTTCAGTCTTTTTCCCTGCTCGTATCCGAAATCATCAGCTCGGCCCTTGAACTGGATGACTTCACTGTAAAGTTTTTTCACTGACAGAACCGTCCATTTCATGAATGATTTTATGAAATCCGGCGTCATACAGAATGTCGTTATGATCGGCCCCTGGAAGAATATCGACTGGACGGTCCCAGATATCTTCGGCCCACTTCTTCAATTTTTCTGCTTCAATCACCTCATCCTCACTGCCGACAGCAATGGTCACTGGTGCCTGCACACCTTTCAGCAGAGCGGGAGTCACTTTCTCAGGAAATCGGGAAACCAACAACCGGAAGGAAAGGGACAGCCGGCCGGTGCTGGCGAATTCGTCAGGAATCTCAGCGGCTGAAGCCTTTTCAAACCGGTGAACATTCATTTTATATAAAGTCATTAACACCATGACCTTTTTCGTATAGACGGTGTACTCGACATCATCTCCTTCTCCGGAAGGATCAGAAGCTTCGTTTTTATAAACGGGAACAGCCGGATGGAAAAATGGAGCTGTGAAGATGTAGGCATCTCCGATGGCTGGATTTTTCTTGATCAGGCGGAGCAGGTTGGCACACCCCATGGAATGCCCCATCAGTGTGATCCGCTTGTAGCCTTTTTTCTTGATATAGTGAATGAAATCAAACAAATCATCATCATACTGTCCGATATAATCCAGGTCACCGCGCTTATTTTTATGGTCATAGCCTCTGAGGACCGGAAGAAAAACATCCGCATCTCTCCGGCAGGCGGAAGCGAACTTTTTCTGCTCCGTTAATTCTGCCGTGATGCCGTGAATGATGATTACCGCCTCCTCACAATGATCGGATTGATGGGAAGACATATAGGAAAGGGTAGAAAAATCACGCGCTGTATAGCTTTTCCATCTGGCTTCAGTCATAGGAACGACTCCTTTTCTCCATGTATTCTTGAAAATGCTGCACTTTTAAATCATCGAGAAACCTCTGCTTCAACGCCTCGATGTACTCCGAGGATAAATAACGTTCGCCACCGCGGACAATCTCTTCGGCATAATGAAAGGGCGGAGGCATGTCTTCTTTCTTAGAGAGCACAGTGAATGTGACAGCCTGCAGGACTGAACCATCATCCATTTCCACTGGCACAATGGAAGGTCTGTATGCCCCCGCTTCCACCCCTTCCCTTAAAAAAAGGTAATGAAGGGCCTGCTTGTTGATTCGATATAGGACACCTTCCACTTTTTGGTGCGCGCCCTCCCTGATATCCGCTCTTGCTCCATCATTCAAATGATAAGAAAAAGCTAGACGGTAGTCATAAAGCGTTCCTGTTCCTATAACATCCGCAAAGAGATGGTGGACCTTCTGGGTAATGAACCGGGCATCATCCATGCAGGACCCGTAGGCGAAATAAATGTAGGAGTCTTGATGGAGGAACTGATGAACCTTCCAGTCGTTGTGAGAAATCGATGCTTTCGTCACTCCGTTCCAGTAAAAGGTTTCTGCCATTACGGAGTCTGTGTCCGAAAAGACTTCTGTTTCTTTCCTATACCATTCCCCATCTTCATTGCCTGGTTGAAAGCCTTCGTAATCATCAAGCTCTGATAGTAAGGAGTGCCGAATATGATAGAGTTCACCATACGTCCATGTATGCTGGTCTTCCCGAAGAAGCGGTTCATCCAAAGGACCAGAATAAAGAGTGCCTCTCACAAAAGCCTGAGCGGATACAAGTTCTGCCTCTCGTAAAAGGTGATGATCGTCCTGCCCTGAACATAAGGATCCATAAACAAATACGTACACGTGTGTCATCCTTTCTTGTGAGAATCCCTGGCGGCTGGATATTCTTCCGTGGAAGCACTCGAGAGGACGGCATTCAGGACCGCTTTTTCCATACACAGGGCAGCAGCAGCAGCCAGGGCGTTTGTGTCACAGGGAACTTGATTGTCCGACATACAGAAAATCGTATCCCCGTCCACAAAAGTATGAGAGGGACGGATTGTCCTTGCCAGACCGTCATGAGCCGCATCGGCCACTTTAGATGCCTCCGCTTTTGTCAAAGCCGCATTTGTAAGGATGGTCCCAATGGTCGTATTTCCTTTGAAACGATTGGTATCCGTATCTTCCATTTGATGAAGAAGCTGCTTTTCTGTATGTAAAAACTCATTTCCTTCATAAAGACCTGCGATCACTTTTCCTGTGGCCGGATCAACCACATCGCCAAAACTGTTCACCGCTGCTACAGCTCCGATTTCCACTTGCCCAATTCTGCAGGCCCAGCTTCCGATTCCGCCTTTCATACTGTGCGTCTTTCCCAGCGCTTTTCCTACCGAAGCCCCGGCACCCGCTCCGTAATTTCCCATTTGAAAAGCAGGTGCTTCATAAGCGGAACGTGCGGCCTCATAGCCGAGTTGTGCGTCCGGACGTTTGACGGCGGGATCATCGGTCAGATCAAACAAAATAGCTCCTGGGATGATCGGAACTTTAGCCACCTGCACATCAAACCCGATTCCTTTTTCTTCAAGAAATTTCATGACACCCGAACCGACATCCAGTCCAAAAGCACTGCCGCCTGAAAGGAAGAGACCATGAATATGCTGGACAAGGTTTTCCGGCCGGAGGAGGTCGGTCTCCCTTGTTCCCGGTGCACCGCCCCGGACGCTTACACCTCCGACTGCACCTGTGTCATGAAGCACAACAGTACAGCCGGTACGGCCCGATGGATCTTCTTTCTGTCCGATTTTAAACGGGGACAGATCCGTAATCTTTATTTCTTTCATCCTTCTTCCTCCTTATTGAGGTTTGCCTGCAGGGGGATGCAGGGAATTGTTTAGAGAGGAACTGGAGGTGCTGACACAATGGAAAACAATAGAATTCTTGTACATGGACGCGTTCAGGGAGTCGGTTTCCGGGCTTCTGCCAAGCAGATGGCTGAACAACTCGGCGTAACAGGCTGGGTCAAAAACCAGCCGGACGGAACCGTCCTGATCGAAGCTGAAGCTGAAGAGGGTCAGCTGAAACGTTTCATTGAAAAGATCAACGAAGGTCCAACTCCTTTCAGCCAGGTTGAATCCCTTGATATAACAACTCATGATGAAATTCAGGGGTACAGCAGATTTAAAGTTGTCCATTAAAAGATGACCGCTTCCCGCGGTCATCTCCGCTTGTAGGAAAACTTCTGTTTTTCTACAAGCTTTTTTTATATTAAGACGCTGCTTTTTTCTGCAGGCTGAAATGACCGCTGCAAGCGGTCATTTTTGCTTATGCCTGATGCAGCGGCCGTACAATGATTTCATTTACATTCACGGATTTCGGCTGTGTCACAGCATACGAAACGGCGTTGGCAATATCCGCAGCTTCAAGGGGCTGCATACTGCGGTCTTTAAACATATCCAGAACCTCTCCGTCAGTGATGTGATCGGTGAGCTCTGTTTCCACCGCCCCGGGAGAAATGTTGGTGACCCGCACACCGGTTTTGGCGAGTTCTTTTTCCATACCCATGGACAGCGCTTTAACAGCGTACTTGGTCGCACTGTACACCGTGCTGGATGGAAACACTTCATGTCCCGCCACAGAGGAAACATTGATGATATGGCCGGAATCCTGTTCAAGCATAACGGGCAGTCCGGCATGAATGCCGTACAGCACACCTTTAATATTCACATCCACCATCTGTTCCCATTCGTCTACATGATCATTTTTCAGGAAGGAAAGCAGCATAACACCAGCATTATTGATGAAAATGTCCAAACGGCCGAAGGCATCTTTCGTTTCCTTCACGAGATTTTCGACATCCTCCCGCTTTGTAACGTCCGTTTCCACCACTTTCGCTTCTACATGATATTGACTTGTAATTTCGTCAGCAAGCTCCTGCAGGCGTTCCGCACGGCGGGCTGCCAATACGACATGAGCCCCCTGTTCTGCGAGGGAGTGGGCGATCGCTTTACCAATTCCGCTGCTTGCTCCTGTAATAACAGCTGCTTGATTTTGTAACGTTGTCATAAAATAATAGCCTCCTATGTCCGAATTCTTTATGTATCTACCCGGAATTCAAGATAATTATTCATTGGAAGGCCGTGAAGAAAGTGGATAATAAAAAAACGCCTCCTTAGTCGTAAGGGGGCGTTTTTCAGTATGTGCCTTATTGTTCTTCGAAGAACTTGCGGTTGATTTCGATGTATGGGGTTTCCTCTTCAGGAACTTCATCCTCGATATAAATAGCCTCTACCGGACACACAGCTTCACATGCGCCGCAATCTATGCAGATGGCAGGATCGATATAGAACATATCTTTTCCTTCCTCGATACAGTCAACCGGGCACACATCCATGCATTCTCCAGCTTTTTCATCTTTACAAGGGGATGTAATAACAAATGCCATTTCGTTTTCTCCTCCTTTAAGTGGAATTAAGTGTGCTTACATTTCTATATTCACCTTGAATAGCTAAGATAAACACCACAATCTATCATAACGATTTTATGTCAAAATCGCAATCCGAGGTCTGACAACAGGAGAAATAAAGAAAGGAAAGATGACAGCCGAGCTGTCAATCTTCCCAAATGCGTTCCACAATATATTCTCCGCCCTGTTTCTGGACAAGAAAAACATCCGGGCGTGACAGCCGTTTCCAATCATAAAATCCAATTTCACGGTTATACTTCTGCAGCAGCAGTGCAAGAAGATTTCCGTGCGTTACGAGGAGGACATTCCCACAGTCTTGATTTTCCAGCTCCTCAATGAGCGAGAGGACCCTGTCCTTCGCTTCTACAGAGGACTCACCTCCGGTTAACTTTAAATCAGGATCCTGAAACGTATCGTGAAGGACTTCTTCCCAGTCATCCAATGGTTCGTGACTGAGAACCCTTTCCTCCAGGCGGTCGTCTCTTTCAATTTCCATGTCCTTGGACCGGGCATAGGGTCTGATGGTCTCAACGGCCCTCAAATAGGGACTTGAGATTATCCGGTCAATGGTTACACCAGACTGATCCAGCAGGACCGCCAGTTTCTGTGCTTGACGTATTCCAAGCTTAGTTAAGGGTGAGTCTTCATGCTGCCCTTCTGTTTCACTGTGGCGGACGATAATTAGTTTATCCATTTCTACCCATCCTCCCCTTTCCGTCACCTTACTCTTATTATGGATGATGGAACGAGTGTTTACAAGAAAAGTCGTACTTATCTTTTATAGACCCTTTGTCCTCTGTGCCAGGTTTCCAGGACACTCAATTCGTGCAGGTGCTCCGGTTTGATTTCCTCTGGATGCTGATCCAGAAGAACAAAGTCAGCCTGATAACCACCTTTTATGATGCCCTTATGATCTTCATTGTATTCGAGTTCTGCCGGTGTTTTTGTAAATCCGGTGTAGGCCGCTTCAAGGCTGATCTTTTCCTGCGGCATCCAGCCACCTTCAGGGCGCCCGTCCAAGCCGGTCCGGTTGACCGCTGAAAAAATCGTCACGAAAGGATCCAGGGCGCCGATAGGAAGGTCCGAGCTCAACGTAATCGGAATCTGTTCCTTCAGAAGACTTTCATAAGCGTCAGCGAATGGAACGAGACTTTCCGGTGACCAGTTTTGTTTTTTATCCCATTCATCAAGCAGGAAGGAAGGCTGTGTTTCAATATAGGGGGCAGCCTCTCTCATGCGTTGGATAAGATCAGGAGCGAGCGTCTGGGCATGAATAATCCGGTGGCGGAACCTTTCTGTTTCTGCTTCCGGCTGTTCAAGGGCTGTCAACGCCTGCTCCACCGCCCGGTCTCCAATCGCATGCATAGCTACCTGCATTTTTTGTTCACTCGCATAACGGACCATTTCATTCAATTGATCCTGGGTGTAGATGAGAATGCCGTCCTTATCTGGTTGAACAGGGTAAGGGTTGCGCATGGCTGCTGTAAACAACCGTTGTGTCCCGTCAAGGAAGATTTTCACAGAGCCTACCCGTACTCGTTCTGTCCCCCCGCCTGTACGGAGTTCATTATGAAGGCAGTAGTTTTTCAAATCATCGATATTGAATATATAATGGTGCAGATGAACATCGATAGGAAGTTCTCCTTCTTGTTCCAGCTGTGTATACGCTTCCCACAGGCGTTGATAAGACCCGATGAAGTTGATGTCATCGGTATGAACCGATGTGATACCGTATCGGCTTAAGTAGGGAATTCCGGTTTTCAGCGCCTCTTTCGCATCCGCGGCGGAACGGCCCCAGAAATGGTGTTTAATGTAATGAACAGCAGTATCCTTAAAACGTCCGTTCCATTCCCCGCTTTCATCTGTTTCCTTGAATTCATCCGGTTCCTGTTTAAACGCTTCCTCCTCTTTCAAACGCTCCAACGCTTTCTGACTGATTACGCATTCATGTCCATCCTGATGCATGAAGTACATATTGGCATCAACGTGGATCTCGTTCAAGTCCTCAGCTGTGAGCAGACCATCCAAATCGTCAAAGTTCCCATCATTGAACCCTTTTCCATAAATCCAGTCATTTTGTTCAATTTTGTCATAGTGGTCCTCGACCATCTGTTTCATTTCCTTCCAGCTTTTCGCTTCGGTCAAATCCAGCTCCTTTTTCAAAAGACTGTAGCGTAAAAGGTGCATGTGACTGTCATTGAAGGAGGGGGCAAGGACTTTCCCTTTCCCATCTATGACCTCCCCGCCTTCTAAAGGCTCCTCAGAGATTTTTTCGAACGTTTTCCCATTTATTTTAACCGCATACGTTTGATCATCATAAGGGTGGGAAGGATCGTAAATTCGGACATTATTCATAATCATAAAGAAGGCATCCTTTCTTCCTGTAGGCTTATACCCCCATACCCCTGCCAATCTTGAATGTAAACGTCCAATCTTCACAACATTCGACATCCTTACAGCTAATAAAAAAGCTGAAGGGATGCCCTTCAGCTTGTCTCACACTTCTTTGAAGTAATCTTTGTAGAAACCACCGATTCTGCCGGAGTTGTCCACTACAAAGTAAAATTCTTCGCTCTCATTTTTAACGTCGTACACCTTACCTGGGGTGAGGACGTTGTTGACAACGAATTTAGCGGCATCATTATGGACGCATTCGATTCGTTTTATCGTTTTATTGTTTTCCCAATCTTTATGAATCACAGCACTACCTCCTTTGTTCCCTGCCTTCTATCATACACGGAACAAGGATCGGACTCAATACAGGCACCATTAAAACTGCGACGCATACCACTCGGCGGCTGCCCGTACTTCCTGTTCAGTGAGCTGGTGCCCCATCCGCTCCCAGTGATCCGTGACATGGGCTCCGGAAGCTTGAAGCAGTGATTTTAAATCCTGGGTTTCAGAAGCCGGACAGATCGGGTCGTTTTCACCGGCACCAATAAATACAGGAATCCCCGTCTGGTCGGGAAGCTCTATCCCCCTTCTTGGCACCATCGGGTGGAACAACACTGCCCCAAGCAGACTCTTTTCATAATGAAACAGCAGACTTCCTGCAATATTCGCCCCATTGGAGTATCCTGCGGCTACAATCTGATCCCGGCGGAAGCCGTAATGAGCGGCAGCTTCATCCAGGAACTCGTTTAATTCCTTCGTCCGCTCAACCAAATCCTCCTCATCGAAAACTCCTTCTCTAAGCCGCTTAAAGAAGCGCGGCATTCCGTTTTCAGAAACATTCCCCCGGACAGACAAGACAGAGGCTTCGGGGTCGATCATCCCAGCGAGTGGGAGAAGGTCCTGTTCTGTACCCCCAGTCCCGTGCAGAAGCAGAAGAACTTTCTCATTCTGCCCTTCTTTAAAAATGTGCTTTATATTCATGTGAATCCCTCCGTTTTTTCTTTATCATCATAACTAAAAACATAATATCTTTAATTCGAGATATTGTCAAAGAAAGAACCCACCTTTTACAAAGCGGCGGGTTCATTCGTTTCTTTTCGACAAACCATGTTCCATCATCTGGAATAATTGCTCTGTCATATCCTCTGCCCCGATTTTTTTTCTGTTGGAAAATAAAATCGAATGAAAAATTACGTCGGAGATGAGCGTGGAGGAAACATCTGTCGTCCATATTCCAGCTTCTTTGGCTTCTTCAATCCAGCTGCCCATAAGTTGATGGGTTTTCATGAGATCCTTATGAACCTCGGTTTTATAAAACAGGGCCACCTGCTTATCGCTCGTTTGAAGTTCGTGAATCATTTGATCAATGTGATACGTATCGGCGTGCTCCAGAAAAATGTGGAGCAGCTGCTTTAATTTTTCGTTCGGAGGAAGATCCGGCGGCACCGCCTGGATTTTTCGATTCATTTCATCCATCATTGCTCTCATGTACGAGAGAATCAGCTCCTCTTTATTTTTAAAGTACTCATAAAGGGTGCTGCGGCTGACTTGAAGCTCTTCAGCCAGTTTTTTGAAATGAACCTCCTGGATACCACCGTTTCGAAGTACTTCCCCAGTTACGTTTAAAATGTCATCTTTGGTTAGGATTCGTTTTCTGCCCAAGGTCGTTCCTCCTCATCCAATCATTATAGCATTGGATGACAGCTGCTTCTAACCCTGACTCTCTGAACAAACCATTCAGCGGAAAAGATGCTTCAAATAGCCGTAACCTTTTTCGTCCATCTGATCTTTAGGAATGAATTCGAGCGCTGCAGAGTTTATGCAGTAACGTAGTCCTCCCTTGTCTACAGGGCCATCCTCAAAGACGTGTCCGAGGTGCGAATCGGCTCCACCGCTCCTGATTTCCGTACGGAACATGCCGTGGGAAGTATCTACTTCCTCTTTGACCTGCTGTTTCTCGATCGGTTTGGTGAAGCTCGGCCACCCACAACCGGCGTCATATTTATCCTTCGAGCTGAATAACGGCTCTTTAGAAACAATATCCACATAGATGCCTTCATCTTCATGATCGTGAAATTCATTATCGTAAGGACGTTCCGTTGCATTTTCCTGTGTTACCTTATATTGAATATCACTCAGTCGTTTTTTTAGATCTTCAGGATCCTTTTTATAACTCCAGTTGTCTTGAATAAATCCAGCACGTCCGGATCCTTTTTTGTAACGCTTGTAGTGGAACGCATTTTTCTTATAATACTCCTGATGCTTGTCCTCCGCTTCATAAAAGACGGCAGCGGGAAGGATTTCAGTAACAATCGGCCGGCTGAATCTCCCTGATTTCTCAAGCTCCTGTCTGCTTTGTTCAGCGACGGCTTTCTGTTCTTCGTTATGATAATAGATGGCTGTTGTATAGGAATGGCCTCGGTCAGCAAACTGTCCCCCGTCATCTGTCGGGTCTATCTGCTGCCAGAATAGTTCTACGAGCCTTTCGTAGGGAAAGATTTCCGGATCGTATACGATTTGAACAGCTTCTCTATGTCCGGTTGCTTCTGAAACCACCTGCATATACGTCGGATTTTCCGTATGCCCCCCGGTGTAACCAGAAACAATGGATTCGATCCCAGGTCGTTCATCGAAAGGTTCCACCATGCACCAGAAGCATCCTCCGGCGAATGTTGCTTTTTGTAATGTATTAGTCAATATGAAGCCTCCTCCGGCATTGTGTAATCAATGACCTTTGTTCCTATTCTTGCTAATTCATAAAAAAAAATCAAGCCACACGCACAGCCTAAATAAACAATTTAGGCTGTGATGTTCCTTGACTCTTTTTCTTTTTGTGGGATTTGGCGGTATCTTTACTCCTCCCTTTCCCCCTGCTGGAGCTTTCTCTGGACTCCCAGCTGTAGGAGGAGGACGATGATTCACCCGATTTTTCTGATGACTCATCTGCCTCTTCTTCATCCGGCTCATTCATGATTTTCATCATATTAATCATTGCTGGGATATTTTTGATCATCGGACCGTACTGCTGCATCATCGGCGCGGCAGTCTGGACGGCCTTCAGCGCTGTCTGCATATGCCCAAGCCACCCGGCCCCTCCCGTTTTGGCAGCGGCGCCGGCCGCATTCAACGCATTGGACCCAAGCCCTCCGCCACCGAGGAGGCCCGCTCCGGGTACAGATCCTAATCCGGCATTCCCGAAAAACCCGGGAGCTCCAGCGCCAAAACCGCCTTTACCGAGCAGACCCGGCAGACCTCCGAATCCACGGGAACCGGCATTTGCGAGAGATCCCATAGAACGCATCATTTGTGGACCAGCTGCTTGTTGAAAGCCCGGGAACGCCCCCATGGGAGGGTATGGTGGTTGACCAGTAGGAAACATAACAACCCCTCCGAAACTTTAGAATACTGTAACATATGCCCTGGGTAACCGTATGGTCTGGGCTCAAGCCTCTTCAGGATTGACTGGAAGCGCCCAGTTCACAGGGGATTCCCCATGCACGTTCAGAAATTCATTAGCCTTGGAAAAAGGGCGGCTGCCGAAAAATCCACGATGGGCAGCAAACGGGCTGGGGTGGGAAGATTCTAAAACGAGATGACGCTCCCGGTCTACAAAATCAGCTTTCTTTTGAGCATGTTTTCCCCACAATATGAACACCACAGGCTGTTCTTTTTCATTGACCTTCCGGATTACAGCGTCGGTGAACTTTTCCCAGCCGATTCCTTTATGGGAATGGGGCTCATGCGCCCGCACCGTCAAGACATCGTTAAGTAACAAGACGCCTTCCGCAGCCCATGACTGGAGGCATCCGTGATTGGGTTTTTTTATGTTCAAATCATGTTCCAGCTCTTTATAGATATTACGAAGAGAAGGTGGAATAGACACGTGGGGACGGACCGAAAAGCTGTATCCATGAGCCTGACCCTCATTGTGATAAGGGTCCTGTCCTAAGATGACGACTTTCGTATCTGAAAGTGCCGTTCCCTCCATAGCGGCTAACACGTGCTCGCGCTCAGGGAACACATGCACCTGTTCATATTCTCTTTCGATTTCCTTTTCAAGCTCCTGGAAATATTCTTTCTGCTTTTCCTGCTGCAGCACCGTTTTCCAGTCATTTTCAATCGTAAGCAATCCGCTCTCTCCTCTCTATCATTGACAGGGGTGGACCAACTATTTCCCGGGCAAGCGCATCATTAGACAATAGTCTTAGAGCCGGACCTTCTCACCGGGACGAATTTTGTTGGACAACGTCAGCCCCTGTACTTTCCCGGCAGGTTTTGCTCCTCAACTATAAAGGAGCAAAACCGTTCTTTACCGGTTATTGAAAAACAAATTGAAGTGAAGAACCTTTAGGACCGGTATAAACTTGTAGTTTGGCCGGGATTTCTTCTTTCAGCTGAGACACGTGGGAAATAATCCCGAGCATGCGGTTTCCATCCTGAAGTGTCCGCAGACAACCGATGGCCTGCTCCAGAGATACTTCATCAAGGGTTCCGAACCCTTCATCAATAAATAAGGTATCAAGCTGGACCCCTCCCGCATGGGACTGGACAACATCAGCCATACCCAGGGCGAGACTGAGTGAGGTTTTAAAGCCTTCACCGCCCGACAGTGTCCGCACAGAACGCTGCTGCCCTGTATGATGATCGATCACTTCAAGGTCCAAGCCGCTCTGAGCACCTCTTTTGGCGATTGACCCGCTCCGGATGAGCTGGTATCGGTGATCAGTCATTTGATCAAGGCGGATATTCGCCTGGACTAGGATTTCATCAAGGAAAGAAGCCAGCACATATCGTTCAAGCGAGAGCCTCATAGGATTATCTCCAGAAGCAAGCTGGGCAAGTTCAGCCACATCATAGTAATCAGCAGCCAGTGCTCCAACTTCCTCCACGAGACGGGTTATATTTTTCTCAACGTCCCGGTTCTGCTTCAACATAACCTGAATTTCATTTAACTGCTCCTGCCTGGCGTCCCGGGCAGCCTTTTTTTCCTCCAATACCTTATGGAGAGCATCCATATCAGGTTTTTCGGCTTCTTTCAGCTCACGGTCCAACACGCCCAGCCGTTCTTCTACCATGCTTTTCCGCTTATCATGTTCAAGGATTCTTTTCTCCATAGCTTCCCGTTCAGCAGTTGGTTTAAGAGCCTCCCTGTACGCTTCCGTGGAGGGGAAGGAAAATTGGTCAAGCGTTTGATTCATTCGTTTTTTCCGATCCTCTACGGCTGCTTTCATTTCCTCTACATACGCACGGCCTTCTTCTACGGCAGTCTGGACCTGCTGCCGTTCCTCCCTTTTCTGCTGATATACGGCCTTTGCTTTTTCCCAGCTTTGTTCTGCTGCAAGATATAAAGCTTCCTGCTTCTCTGTTTCCTTTTTCAATGTCTCTGCATCCGTCGTTTCAAAGGAACCATTCTTTTCCATCGCATTGATGTCAGCTTGAACATCAGCAGTCTTCTGGCGGGAAGACTGGAGAGCTTCCTGAAGATTCTCTGCCTCCCCGCGGAGCTGAACGATCGTACCCTCCAGCTCTTCCAGCTGTTTGTTTTCTTTTTGGAGGCGGGCTCTCTTTTCTTGAAGGCTCTGAAGTTCTTTATTGTAAAAGTCAAGATGCTCCCCGGCCGTGTGCACAGCTTTTTGAATCGATGCATCCGACATGTCTGTCAGATTCTCCTGCAGTTCCTGGTACAGACGGTCAGTGAGCTGGCGCTGGGTTTCGCCTGCTGATTTCACCTGGACAAATTCCTCTTGAAGCTTGGAGAGCTGCTCGTCGTGTTTTCGGTAGGCTTCTTTAAGCTGTTGGATGTCCGCTGCACTTTTAACAGCTGCCGGTTTCCGGGCAGGTTGAGGATGGTGGTTCGAACCACATACCGGACAAGGCGTGTTCTCAACGAGGTTCACGGAAAGCGTATAGGTGTGGTGGCTCTGCACCTCTTCGAGAGCAGATTCATAGGCCTCCTTGGATTTCTGCTGGTCTTTTTTGGCTGAGTCAAAGCGGACCATGAACGATTGGTAGGTTTTCCGGAGCTTCTTCAACTGCTCCCATTCCCGGCTCAATTGCTGGAGCTTCTGCTTTTTATCACCCATGTTTTCCTGCTTCTGCTTTAATGTATATTCTTTTTCAGCGAGAGAAGGATCTTCTTTAACGCTTTCCTTCAGCTTTTCCACCGTGTGAGATGCGTCCAGCAGCTTTTTTCGATTGATTTCGACGGCTTCCTGATTTCGGCGGAAACTTTCCTTATGCTTCTTGAGCACCTCCGCCAGCGAAAGGTATTCCTTCAACAGTTGTTCTTCTTCCTGTTTCTTTTTCCATTTATTTTTCAACGATTCACGATGCGGGGCGTTCTGTTCCTCCGCACGGTATTTTTCTTCAGCTTCCTGATATTCCTTCAATAGGGAAGCTCTCCGCTCTTCTTTCTCCTGGAGGCTCGTCTGCCATTTTTCCAGCTCAGCTCTACGATTTAGATAATCCTTTTCATAAGGAAGGATTTCCGCAGCCTTTGCCGCCCACTGTTTTTTCTCCTGCAGACGGTTCATTTCAGGCTGCAGATCTTCAATCTGCTGCTGTTCACACTCCAGGTGCTCTTTTTCCTGGAAAAGTTCTGTCACCCGCTGCTGTTGATAGACATGTTCCTGGAAAGCGTCTGACTCCTTCTTGATTTCCTGCAGTTTCTCCTGCTTTTCATGATAATGATTTTCCTGGTCGATAATCCGCTGATGCAGACGCTCTCTCACTTTTGAGAGCTCCTGGATTTCTTCTTCTTCCCGCTGATCCGGGTGCCAGTGAATTTTCTCTTTCTCCTGCTCAATTCTCCATTCAAACTGCTTCATCTCATCTTCAAGTTTTTTTGCTTCAGCTTTGAAGTGAGAGGTCAAAGCGGCAAAAAATTCAGTTTTAAATATACGTTGGAGAATTTCTTCCCTTTCTTTACTATTTTCTGAAATCAGTTTCCTGAATTCTCCCTGGGGAATCATGATCATTTTTCGAAACTGCTCATAGTCGAGCCCCATCAATTCCTCAATGGTATCGTTCACTTCCTTGATCTTTGAAGCAAGCAGCTGCTCTTCATCATCCATGATCTGATACAGCTCCGCCCGGGCCGGCTCTTCTTTATATCCTTCACCGCGTTCCTTTCTCTTCTGCTGCTTCGGCAGACGCTTGATGCGGTAGGTTCTGCCTCTCAATTCGAATAGATAATCCACATACGTGAGGTCCTCAGGAGAAGCAAAGTGACTTCTTAAGGTATCCTGGTCACGGTCACTCCCGCTGGCCCGCCCGTACAGAGCAAAACACATGGCATCAAAAATCGTCGTCTTACCGGCTCCAGTCGGTCCTGTAATTAAAAAGATCGATTCACTGCCCAGGGTCGTAAAGTCGACCGTCTGCTTATCTCTGTATGGCCCGAAAGCATTCATCGTTATCGTTATGGCTCTCATATTACTGCTCCCTTTCCTTTTTCTTTAACGCATGAACGGCCTGTTCAATCATGTCCTTCCGCTTTTCAGGAAGGGGATCTCCTTTGATATCTTCATAGAAAGAGGCGAAAAGTTCCGAGTGAGAGAGGGTCTGTCTTTTCTTCACATGCTCCAGATCGTCCATTTCAGGGTTGGACATCGATCTTTTTCTTTCTAAATGAAGGATGTTCGGATAGACTTGGCGGAGTTTCCCCATCGGATCAAGCAGCTGTCCGTCATCCAATAGACGAACATGCAGATAGTCCTCTTGATTGGACACCGCCTCACCCGAAAGAAGATCTTCAAAATACCCTTCGATCACTTTGAAATCGCGCAGCGGGTGTAAAGGGATTTTCTCAATTTCACACGTCCCGTCCTCATCCATATGGACAAGGGATACGGATTTATTGTGACTGGCTTCAGAAAACGAGTATTTCAGCAGCGATCCGCTGTAGCGGATATATTCCCGGGTCACCCGCTGGGGTTGATGCAGATGACCGAGCGCCGTATACGCAAAATTCGTAAACAAGGACGCATCCACATAAGGGCTGCCCCCGATCATTGAAAGCCGTTCTTCTGATTCGGACTCCATCCCTCCGGCGAGGAACGAATGACCGATCCAGACATGTCTCTCCTCCGAATCAAAACGGTGTTCGATATCGTTGATGATTTTTTCAGCTGCCTGGTGATGGGATTTTATCGAGTCATCATCAAAGACCTTTGCCGCTTCTGCCGGCTCTAAATAAGGAATTAAATGAAAATGGACAGGCCCGTGATCGTCATATAACGTGACAGGCTCCCGATCTTTCTTTAATTTAGAATCTAGAAACAGTCCCTGCCTGCGGAACATTTCGCTTCCGAACTGTAGACGATCAGGACTGTCGTGGTTGCCTGAAATCGCAAGAACAGGGATCTGCAGATCATTGACCAACGTCGTCAGCGTATCATTTAACAGCTCCACAGCCTCTTTAGGAGGTATGGAACGATCGTATAAATCGCCAGCGATAATAATACAATCGGGCTCTTTTTCTTTGACAATATCAATGAACCGCTCAAGCATATAACGTTGATCATCCGTCATATGTACATAGTTGACGATTTTTCCTAAATGCCAGTCGGCGGTGTGAAGGAACTTCATTGGATCACCTCATTCTTCTACTTGTTCATATTCATCATAAAGCCGGTCAAAAAGGCTGAGAGCCCCTGCAAAAGGAGCATTCCACTCCAAATAGCGGCTGATTTCATCATAGGAGACCGACTGTTTGGGAAAGCTGTGATCTTTGAACATCCACTCAGCCAGCTGCTTCTCCTCATCCATTCTCTTGTTTCCGCGGTAACGCATCATATAATGATAAAAAGATTTCATACAAATCCTCCTGTCTCTCTTTCTATAGTTTTATCACGAATAAAAGAAGCCGGCAAAAATTCAAGCCGGTCTTCCTTGAATAAAAAAGATCCCCGGCCGGGGATCTTTCTTATTCTTCGATATCCGATTCCATAAATTCTCTGTGCTTTTCAAGTTTTTTCCGATAAACCATCCGCGATAATACGATACTGATTTCATATAAAATAATTAAGGGCACGGCCACGACCAGCTGCAGAATGAAATCCGGCGGAGATATAATCGTGCCGATAATGACCAGCACAAAGTAGGCATACTTCCTGATTTTCACGAGCAGGACAGGGTTTACAATCCCCAGACTGGTTAAGAACATGACGATGACCGGAATTTCAAATAACACAGCAAACGGTATGGTCACCCGGAATAAAAATCGGAAGTATCGTTCCACTGTATAAATCTCATTGAACATCCCATTGTTCAGCGACAGCAGAAATGGAAGGATCAACTCTACGAAAACGAGGTACCCGAACGTCAGCCCTCCTAGAAACAGGATGAAGATGGCTGGTATGTAGGAAAGAGATGCCTTCCGTTCCTTAGGGGTCAACGCAGGTTTAATAAACAGCCACAGCTGCAGAGACAGAACAGGAAGAGTTCCGACAACGGCAACCAGTGTGGCGAATGTGAAGATGATCCAGATGATTTCACCTGGACTGGTCATGTTCAGTTCAAAAGGTAGATCTTTGATGAAGAAGTATTGAATCTGATCTACGTAGAAGAAGCCGGCAATAAAAAAGGCGGCAAAAAAGACGAACGTCCAGATCACACGTTTACGTAATTCACTTAAATGGTCGGTTATGTTCATTTCGATATCTTGAGATATATTTTCGTCGGACAAATCATTCACCTCCAGGCTTGCTCCAGCCTGACAAAAAGGAAGATGCAAGGGGAAACCCTTACATCTCCCTTATTCATTTAGTCTGTCTTTTTCTTTTCAGTTTTCCCATTGTCCTCATCGGACATGATATCGCCGGTCGCTTTTTTGAATTCCTTCAGAGAGCTTCCAAAGGCCTTGCCGATTTCAGGAAGCTTGGAAGGGCCGAACACGACCAGGGCGATGATCAAAATCAGAATCAGCCCGGGTACTCCAATACTGGATAACATGGAAAATCACTCCGTTTTTACAGGGTGGTGGTTATTTTTCGGTCTTCTTTTCCTCTGAATCACTAGTCAAATCGCGGGCCGAATTCTTGAATTCCTTTAATGTCTCTCCGGCAGCCTTTCCGATTTCAGGAAGTTTCTTTGGACCAAATATCACCAAAGCAATCGTCAGAATTAAAATCAACCCGGGAATACCAATACTTGAGAGCATATCCTCACCGCCTTTTTCTCAAAACGACTGATCGTTGGACCGAACCGTCGTTGATGCTTGGAAAAATTCTCTTGATAGCCTTATCATATCATTCATGACGGGGGTTTGTCTCTATCCCTTCGTCTTTTTTCAACCATTCCTCCGCCTTTCTGTAATCGGACGGTGTATTCATGTTGAAGAAATGCTTGTCCAGGACAGTTGAAGGGATGGGAGAAAAATCGTTGATTTCCTGCGTTCTGATCCCGGCCAGGAATTCCCCAACTTTTCTTCCACCCTGCTGTATGAATGTGTCCAGGGTATGTACCGTCCGTTTGTGATACAGCCCGGATAATGGATGCCTGCGGCCGTTATAGACGGGAATCACCGCGTCTGTTTGGGAATCCGCATACGTAAGCAGGTGGCGGTAAATCTCCGCGGAAAGAAAGGGTGTATCACAGGCCGTGACGGCTATCCACTCCTCTTCTGCATGGTTCATGACAGCATGGATGCCCCCGAGCGGCCCCGTCTGCTCAAAATGTTCCGGAGCCGTCGGATAGACCGGGTGTGCATCGCTTTGATTAATAATCAAATGCGGCGTCAATACTGCAAGGCGGCACAAAATTCTTTCCAGCACCGATGTGTGACCGAGCGGCAAAGAACTTTTATCCATGCCCATCCTCGTTGACCCCCCTTCATTCAGAACAGCTCCGCACACGGGCTTCATGAAGTCCGCTTCCGGTCGTAGGTTCGGAAGTAATAGTCATAAGGGTTTTTTTCGTCCTTCATGCCTTTCGTTTCGGAGGATAACGTCCATTGATCGTAATTGAATGGCGGGAAGTACGTGTCGCCTTCAAATTCAGCGTCAATATACGTAAGATACATACGGTCGGCATAAGGAAGCATTTTCTCGAATAATACACTGCCTCCGATGACGAACCATTCCTTATCCGGCTGTTCCTGTTCCAGTTTCAGAATCTTGTCTATGGAGTGAATAACCGTACAGCCTTCCCTGTCATAGGATTCGTTTGACGTCAAGACGATATGCTTTCTTTCAGGAAGCGGACGGCCGAAGGATTCGAACGTTTTTCTTCCCATGATGATGGTTTTCCCCCAGGTCATATCCTTAAAGAATTTAAAATCGTTGGGGATATGCCAGGGAAGGTCGTTATCTTTTCCGATTAGTTGATGACGATCCATCGCAAAAATAAATGAAATCACAGTCTCACAGCCTTTCTATGGTTTACACCGCTACCGGTGCTTTTATTCCCGGATGAGGGTCATAGTCTTCGATTGTAATATCCTTCATCTCAAAGTCGAAAATACTTGAGATTTCACTGCTCAGCTGAAGCTTCGGCAGCCCTCGGGGTTCTCTGCTGAGCTGTCGTTGAATCTGGTCTATGTGATTGGTGTAAATATGGGCATCTCCAAGCGTATGAATGAATTCTCCGACCTCGAGCCCGCATTCGTGGGCGATCAAGTGTGTCAAAAGGGCGTAACTGGCGATGTTAAAAGGCACACCCAGGAAGATATCGCCGCTTCGCTGATAAAGCTGGCAGGAAAGCTTACCATCCGCTACGTAAAATTGGAACATGGCATGACAAGGGGGCAGTGCCATATTGGAAGGGACGTCCTCCGGGTTCCATGCCGTTACGATATGGCGGCGGGAATCAGGGTTGGATTTGATGCTTTCCACCACATTTTTCAATTGATCGATGCTGCCGTCCCTGCTCGTCTTCCATTCCCTCCACTGCTTTCCATAAACAGAACCAAGCTCACCGTAGGTATCAGCGAAGGTATCATCGGTAAGGATTTTCTCCTTAAAAAGATTCATCTGATCTTCATAAACCTTTTGGAATTCCGGATTCTGCTGACTCCTGCGGCCGAAGTCCGTCATATCCGGCCCGTGGTAGTCCTCACTTTCCACCCAGGTCTTGAACGCCCATTCATTCCAAATATTGTTGTTGTTCTGCAGAAGATATTTAATGTTTGTATCTCCTTTAATAAACCAGAGCAGCTCACTCGCAATCAAACGGAACGGCACCCGTTTGGTCGTTAAAAGAGGGAAACCTTCTTCTAAATCAAAGCGCATCTGATGGCCGAACACAGAATATGTACCTGTCCCTGTCCTGTCGGATTTTTCACTGCCTTCTTCCAATACGAGCCGGCACAAATCAAGATAGGCCTGTTCGTTATTTGTCATGATGATGAACCTCCTCATTGGTGATGAAAATATCATTTCGCATTTCTTCAAGGAATTGTACCATAAATGAATGGCGCCTGGACGCCTCATTTCTGCCTGTTTCCGTATTCATAAGAGAGACCAGTTTCAGTAACTTCTCCTCGAAATGACTGAACGAATCCCGGGATCCATCTTCTGAATACAACGGCTGTCCATGCGCTCCACCATAAGCAAACGTGCGTGCGATACCAATGGCACCTATCGCATCCAGCCGGTCAGCATCCTGGACGATTTTTCCTGTCCACGTTTGAGGGATACGTCCTTTTGAAAACGACACATCACGGATCGATGCATCCAGTTCTTCTACCTCTCTTTGGGTCAGGGACAGGGAAAGAAGAAACGAATCTCTTTCTTTCAACGCCTGTTCAGGATGTTTTGTCAGCTTCCGGTCTCCAATATCGTGGAGCCAGCCGGCAGCTTCACACATAAAGGGATCCCCCTTCTCCTTCCTGGCAATCGCAGCCGACCAGAAGGCGACCCGTTTCATATGCTCGTAATCATGGCCGGTCGCGTCCCCTGAAAACTGCGAGGCCGTATAGGTCCGGATTCTTTCCAACATCTCTGTCTTCTTCATAGAACCTCCTAAAAATTGAATAACTCCATCTGTCTTGGATTTAAATCGTTGTAATGGATGTTCAGCATTTCCTGAAACTGTTTGGCATTGTCTGCGGCATCCCCGCCGGAATTATTGTTGAATAGGAGCGTAACTTCAGGGGTCTCCTGTTCGAGCTCCCGGGCCCGCTCCGCCCATTCGGCAAGCTCATCATGGCTGTACCGGTAAAGAAAACGGACTTTACGCCAGTCTTTACGGCCATTTTTGTTCCACCCGTGTGTATTCCGTCCATGAAAACGCACGAGCGTCTTATTGGGATGGGTCGGCACAAGAATACGGGGAACGGACCCTTCTCCTGCCTGTGGTTCATCACAGATGCTGTGAATCCACTGCTGATCCTTCATAAAAGAAAGTGTCTGCGCCCTGTATTCCTCCTGAAACCACGTTCGGTTCCGGAATTCAAGAGCGATCGGATACGGCTCCAGCCACTCCCGTATATACCTTAATTTGCGGATATGCTCTTTTCTTACATCAAACCACGGAGGGAACTGAAACAGCAGGGCGTTTACTTTTCCAGCTTCCCATACCGGTTGGACCGACTCCTCATAACGGAGCATAAGATCTCTCGCTTCCTGAACGGACCTGGATTCCCTGTCATGTCCTGTCAGCTGGTTGAATGCTTTAATAACAAAAGAGAACGAGTCCGGTGTCTCTTTCAGCCATTTTTCGTAGCGGGACAGCGGCTGGATTGCATAAAAAGCTGTATCCACTTCGACTACAGGGAAATGAGAAGCATATTCGGAAAGCTTGTTTTCTGAACGCGTTTTCTCCGAATAGAGAGAGGCGTGATCGCCCCACCCGGTAAGTCCAATATTGATCGTCATCGATGTCCCTCCTCTTTGTATAACAGCGTCCACAGGAAGATGATCAAAGATTAGAACAATCCTTTTACAACTCCGGACGCATCAACATCCATCTGGAGAGCTGCCGGATTTTTAGGTAGACCCGGCATCGTCATGACATCTCCCGTCAAAGCTACCAGGAATCCAGCACCGATGGAAGGATATAAATCTCTCACTGTAATCGTGAAATCTTCCGGACGCCCAAGCTTCGATGGATCATCGGAAAGAGAGTACTGGGTTTTGGCCATACAAATCGGCAGGTTGTTAAAGCCCAGGTTGTTCATCTGACGCATCTGTTTTTCAGCTTTTGATGAGAATTCAACGCCG
Source organism: Halobacillus sp. Cin3 (assembly GCF_947311855.1). NCBI lineage: Bacteria > Bacillati > Bacillota > Bacilli > Caryophanales > Bacillaceae > Halobacillus > Halobacillus sp. Cin3. Next base: position 793,983 of record NZ_CAMZMV010000001.1, read on the forward strand.
GCGGCTCCATAGATCCTGCGGGCAATTTTTTCTATTTTCTGCTCTATGGAATCTTCGAGCTCATACGTGTAGGCAAGCGGCTGATGTTTTTGATCCGCTGCAGCTATGACTTTTTCAGCAAGATCCAATCCACCGCTGCCGCCTTTCTCATGGACCTGAACAAGAGAGACGGGTGCCCCCTCTTGATTACACCACGCTGTCAAGGTATCAATCTCTGCTTTAGTATCTGTCGGGAACTCATTGATAGCAATAACATAAGGGACTTGGAACTGCTCTATCGTTTCCATATGTTTTTTTAAATTGGCAGCCCCTTCCATTAAAGCAGCTGTATTTTCGTTGTGAAGCTCCTTTTTATCTACACCCCCATGCATCTTCAAGGCACGGATCGTCGCCACAATCACTACGGCATCGGGTTCAAATCCGCCTGCACGTGTTTTGATATCCAGGAATTTCTCTGCGCCCAGGTCCGCTCCAAACCCGGCTTCTGTTACGACGTAATCGCCGAGTTTCGCAGCCATCTTCGTAGCCTTGACACTATTGCATCCGTGCGCAATATTGGCAAACGGCCCTCCATGTATGATTGCCGGGGTATTTTCCAAAGTCTGAACCAGATTGGGTTTAGCAGCATCCTTCAATAGGAGAGTCAGAGCACCTTCATAACCGAGTTCCTGTACCGTTACAGGTTTTCTGTCATGCGTATAGCCGATGACCATGCGGGCCAGGCGTTCTTTTAAGTCCTGAAGATCTGAGGCCAGACAAAGAACAGCCATAATCTCAGAGGCGACAGAAATCATAAATCCATCTTCCCGCGGTACACCTTTGACAGGCCCTCCCAGTCCTACGACCACTTCTCTTAACGCCCGGTCGTTCAAATCCACCACACGCTTCCATGAAATACGACGAGGGTCGATATTCAGCTCGTTGCCCTGGTGTATGTGATTATCTATAAAAGCCGAGAGGGCATTATTCGCAGAAGTGATCGCATGAATATCTCCTGTAAAGTGAAGGTTGATTTCCTCCATCGGGACCACTTGGGAATACCCACCACCGGCGGCTCCGCCTTTCAGTCCCATCGTCGGCCCAAGGGAGGGTTCCCTTAAAGCGATGACCGCCTTTTTGTTCAGCTTGTTCAATGCCTGTCCAAGCCCCACAGTAACCGTGGACTTTCCTTCACCGGCAGGCGTCGGGTTAATGGAGGTTGTAAGGATAATCTTCCCGGATGAACGACCTTCCAGCTTTTGTTCAAGTTTGTCAGACAGCTTCGCTTTGTAATGCCCGTAAGGTTCCCAGTCCTCTTCGGAGAGATTCAATCCGGCAGCTATGTCCTTAATGGGTTTCATTTGTGCTTCAAGGGCTATATCAATGTCTTTATTCATATGTATCATCCTTTCTCTTTTCCACCTCTATTGTACCTTACACCGCTTGATAGTTATAGTCATCCACTCTTGTGAACCCTCTCTACGTGTATCCGCTTCCTAATCTTAATCTGAAAGGTTTTTTTAAAGAAAAAAGTATAGTCAGAATGTTGACGCTTTTTTCCTCATAAGATATATTTGTAGTAAGCAAATATCACGATCGGAAAGATAAATGACTGGTAAAGCCCATAGGAGTGACCGGAATTTATTTTCCGCACTTGTATGGTTTTTTTATTTCGGTCTGTATTTGTAATTCCCACGTTTGACGTGCAAGATTTAGGAGGAAACAACATGCAGAATGGTACAGTAAAATGGTTTAATGCAGAAAAAGGCTACGGTTTTATCCAGGTAGAAGGCGGCAACGATGTATTCGTCCACTTCTCTGCGATCCAGGAGGAAGGCTTCAAATCCCTTGAAGAGGGACAGGCCGTAACATTTGAAATCGTTGAAGGCGACCGCGGTCCACAGGCGGCCAACGTTGAAAAAGCATAAATCACCAAAAAAGCAGTCTCTTTTGAGATTGCTTTTTTTCATTCTTCGTTATCCTTGCATTCCTGCCTATTCCGTCGTATAATTTAGCGCTGTTGTACGCATACGCGGTTCGGGAACTCCCGCGTTACCAAAACTAGGAGGAATTGCAGCATGAATAACGAAATGATATGGCTCATTTTTGCAATCATAAACTTCATACTTCTGCTTGGAGTTTACCGGATATTCGGTAGAACAGGCTTGTTTGTCTGGATCGGTATGGCTACAGTGGTGGCCAACATCCAGGTGGTGAAAACCATTGAGTTGTTCGGTCTACAGGCGACACTTGGGAACATCGTCTATGGAACAGCCTTTTTAGCTACGGACATATTAAATGAAAAATATGGAAAGAAAGAAGCTGGAAAAGCGGTTTGGCTCGGTTTCAGCTCTCTGCTTGCCATGACAGTCCTTATGCAGGGGGCTCTCTTGTTCACGCCAGGAACAAATGATATCGCTCAACCCGCACTGGAAACGCTGTTCGGTATTGTTCCGAGAGTAGCAGCCGGAAGTCTGGCTGCCTATCTGGTGAGTCAATATTTTGATGTGTGGCTCTACGCCGGGTTGAAGAAACGGTTTGCTGATGATAAATATTTATGGATCCGCAACAACGGAAGCACCATGATCAGCCAGCTGCTGGACACAGCGGTTTTCTGCTTCATCGCCTTTTACGGCGTTTATCCAGCTGATATATGGCTGGAAATATTCCTGACGACCTACGTCATTAAATTTATTGTATCGGCTTTGGATACCCCATTCTTTTATATAGCAAAAAAATTTCCACGCTCTGAGTGAGGAGGGTCTTCATGATTGAAGTACACACAGATGCTGCCTGCAGCGGCGATCCGGGCCTGAGCGCCGCGGGGATTGTGATCAAAACCAACAATCAAACCGAAGAACACCAGTTCTTTCTTGGAACATGGACCAATCATGAAGCGGAATTCCTTGCGGTCATCCGTGCTCTGGAATTGTGCCGATCGGATTATCCCGGTGAGATCATTTCCATCCGCTCTGATTCAAAAATCGTTGTGGATACACTGGATCGGAAATATACGAAAAACAAAAAGTTTCTTCCTTTATTCGAGCACATTCAGGAGCTGGAACAGTCCTTTTCTTTTGTATTTTATAAATGGATACCAGACAAACAAAACCGGCATGCGGACAAGCTTGCCCGCGAATGCCTGTTGAAACACGCACAAAACCCAGATCAATCCTGATCTGGGTTTTGTTATGACTTCTTTAAAGCCAGCTTCTGTTCCACTACTTCATAGGCCCGGCGCTTGCTTGTAATGGATGCGTCTGCAATAAGTTCCAGCACACTGATAAAGAAGCTGGCATCAAAGGACTGCTGTGCTTTCAATGTTGTCCGGACAGCAATAATGGTTTTCCATTCAGCTGCATTCGTCGAATTTTTACCAAAGTAAATAAACTGTACATCCTCATCACTCAGTTTAAAGCCTCTGCTCCATAGATCCTCAAGAAAATAAGCCAAGTCATGTTTTCGATTCATAGGACGCTCCTTCGTGCATAGATCGTTGAACCCTTCACGTTCGCGAAAGAGTACAAAATCACTCCTTCTGTCCGTCCCCATTATAGCATTTTTATTCGACAAATTTCTTCTGTCTTTGCTTCTTTTTCAAAAATAAAGCCAGGTCCTAGGGCCTGGCGGAAATGGACGTTTCATATTCTTTTCTCATTTCCTCAAGGGATGCACGCTTTTGTAATTTCAATCTGTCGATGACAGAAACGGCCGGCGCAGCCCCGACTTTAGCTGTTATATAGATCATAAGAACACTGTACACCATCGTCACAGCAAGAAGAAGCAGAACCATCATCTGCACACCTTTCTAATTGAAAATGATTTTCATTTCTATTTAGAAATTATAGCAGAGCTTCGGCAGGTCCGCAACGTAAAATCTCTCCTATATCCGCTCCTTCAGCGCTTTTTCTTCTTCCGGTATCCGGACCGTTAAAACCATAAGATGGAGAAAAGGAAAAACAAGTGCAGTCGCATAAGCATGAAACAACACAGGGATGACCAGAAGCTCAAAAAATACAATCACATAATTAGGATGCTTCATATATTTATATAACCCACGACTGATCGGTTTCTCCTCGGGAAGAACGAGAATCCTTGTGTTCCACCTTTTCCCAAGTGTAGATATGCACCATATTCTCATCCCTTGGAGAACTATAAAAAGAAAAACGGCGGGATAGAAGATGGGTTGAAACACAAAAGTAGTAAACGTATATTCTGCTATGATGGACAGAAAAAACAGGGCATGCAGAAGGATAAACAGATAATAATGATTACTCCCCCATTCTTTCGCGCCTTGAGAAAGCATCCATTTCCGATTTCTTGCTGCCAGAATAAGTTCACCAAAGCGCTGAAAAATAATCAACGAAAAGATCAGCCACAACAGCATCTCCATCTATACCCACTCCAAACTGATAATTTCTGAACTGAAGCCAGGTCCGAGAGATGTCATGAATGAACGCGTGCCCGCTTCAGGACGCTGGTCCATAATACGCTCCAGGACGAAATGGACGGTTGGTGAAGACATGTTTCCATGCTGCGCCAATACGTTTTTGGAGGAAGTCAGCACAGAATCTTCCAGTTGGAGAACCTCCTTGTACGCCTCCAGTACTTTCTTCCCTCCGGGGTGCGCGACGATAAATGGAAGCCCGTTGATATCCCATTGGTGCTCATTCAATACTTCACGTGCATGGACACTCCAGAAATCCTTCACTAACCGTGGAATACTTTTTTTGAAAATAACTTCAAAGCCATTGTCCACGACACGCCACCCCATCACATCTTCACTATTCCGTTTTGTTTTGGAGCTGGCACTGATTATCGAAGGAACCGTTTCTTGAAGCTGGTTGTTCATTTTCCATGTATCGCCCGAAACAAGTACGGCAGAAGCACCGTCTCCGAATAATGCTGTTCCCACAAAATTGCTTGTTGTTGCATCATCCAATTGGAATGTCAAACTGCACAGTTCCACACAAACCACCAGCACGCAGCTATCCGGATGTCCCAGCAGCCATTCATAAGCTTTTGCTACTCCACTCGTTCCACCTGCACAGCCAAGACCAAAAATCGGGGTTCGTTTCACACTCTCCTTAAAATGCAGTTCATTCATTATGTAGGTATCGAGAGTTGGAGTGGCGATTCCTGTTGATGAGACAAATATGACGTGATCGATGGATCCATAGTCAAAATCTCCTCCACACACCTTTCCTACACAGTTTTTCACCGCTTCTAAACTGTACTGGAGAGCTTTATCGACGTACAGGTCATTTCGTTCTTTTAATCCGTGCTGCTTTTTATACCAATCCAATGGCTGCGCAAACTGTCGTTCTTTTACTTCCGCATGTTCAAAGATGGGAAGCAGTCGTTTCATCTCGTGAGGTTTCATAGGAAACAGTTCTTTTACCAGGTGCTGGACATCTGTTTGAGGACAGGAATATTCCGCACGGGCCGTTCCTGCAGCAATAATGTAAGGCATTGTCATCCTCCTTTTTCTTACTATGTGTAAAAAAAGGAGATTTATGTTTGTATGGATTTCTTCTTAGTGATGGTTTTTTTGTTTTTTATAATTCGGAGTTGCTACTAAGTTTTAAGTTGGATTTAAAAGGCATGGATTCCACTATGGATGATGGCTGTTTTTTCATTTTTAAAAGCCGTAAATGGTCATGCCTCCATCTACAAGGAGCGTCTGTCCTGTCATATAATTGCCGGCGTCTGAAGCCAGAAATACGGCTGCGCCGCTGAGTTCTTCCAGCTTTCCAATCCTGTTTAACGGCGTCCGTGCGAGAATCTCTTTCACATACTCCTCATCCTGAAGCAGCTTTTCTGTCAAGGATGTTGGAAAGTACCACGGCCCGATCGCGTTGACATTGATGTTGTACTTCCCCCATTCAAGGGCAAGATTCTTAGTCATCTGAATGAGCGCACTCTTCGTCATGGCATAAACCACACCAGTCCGAAGAGCGGTGTGTCCCCCTACAGAAGAGATGTTAATAATCTTACCTGCCCTGTTATCCATCATGATCCGTCCGGCATATTGAGAAAGAAAGAAGGCGCTTTTCATATTGGTATTGATGATCTGGTCCCACTCCGATTCGGAGACAGAGGCGGCTTCACTCCGGATATTCATGCCGGCGTTATTCACCCAGATGTCAATGGGCCGTCCCTGCCTGATTTTCTCGACTTTTTCAATGATAAGATCATAATGATTAATGTCTTCTACTATTGGAAAAGCCCGCTGCCCCAGTTCCTCTACGTCATTCTTTACTTGGTCAAGCTCCACGCTGTTTCTGGCAATGACGATGACGTCAGCACCGGATTCAGCAAAGGCCAGCGTAATGGCCCTTCCGATCCCTTTCGTTCCTCCAGTGACAACAGCTAAGCGGTGATCCAGTCTGAAATTTGGCAGATACATAGGTCATCCTCCTGTTTATTCGATGAATTTTCAGTATATTGTAACATTTTTGCTAATTCTTTACATTTTTCTCCTGCTTTTTTACAATAAACGTTGTAACTACATAAGGGGGTCATAACTTTGAAAAAATGGTTGATTGCTCTCGGTGTAACTTCGGCATTGATAACAGCCGGATGCAGCGGAGACACAGAAGAAAGCAGTGATTCAGAAGGACAAAACGAAGAAACGGCTGAAACAGAAGAAAATAACAGCCAGGATCTAAAAAAATCACTGATGGATGCCCAGATGGAATTGACCGATACATTTAAACCGCACCAACAGAAAATTTCCGCCTATCAAGCAGCGGCTGCTGAGGAAGAGCCGGATACAGAAACCATTACATCAGCAGGCGAAGAAGCGAAAACAGCCGCTGGTGAAGCAGCGGCTGCCGCTTCAGACTACACCGTAGAAACCGAACTCCCTGATGAAACGAAAACAAAAATCCAGGAAGCCATGCCTTCTCTTCAGGCTTACTACGAGGAAGTAGAAAAAGCATTGGATGAAAATCTAGAAGAGGCCGACTTCTCAACTGCTGAAGAAAAAGCAGCGGAATTCAATGAGCAGTTTGGTCAGATTCTAAAAGATGCCGACTTCCCAGCAGCCCCGGATTTAATTGGTGAAATGTCATAATGATAAGATACCCAGCTGCATGCAGCTGGGTATCTTTTTAATTACTTGGATAACTTATAGATGTTCTGGTATTTTTCAGTTACGTACGTAATGAGGTAATCGGGATTCAACCCTTCTCCTGTCACATCCTGGATAATTTCAAGCGGCTTCTTCATTTTTCCATACTTGTGAATGTTCGCCGTCAACCACTCCTGAATCGGTTTGAAATTCCCTTTTTCCATACAATCATCCACATCAATATCTTTCCTCATCACCGCGTTCATCTGGGCTGCGTACATATAGCCGAGAGCGTAGGAAGGAAAGTAACCAAAATCCCCCCCTGACCAGTGGATATCCTGCAGCACTCCCTCACCGTCGTTGGAAGGAATGATGCCAAGGTAGTCCTCCATCTTCCTGTTCCATAAATCAGGCAGATCCTTCACTTCAATTTCCCCACCGATCAAGGCTTTCTCCAGCTCATAGCGGACCATAATATGAAGACAGTAGGTCAGCTCATCCGCTTCAATTCGTATGAACGAAGGCTTCACTTCATTTACAGCTTTATAAAAGTCACTCAAAGGAAGCTCCTTAAAGCTTTCGGGTGCATAGTTCTTGAAGACAGGGTAATGGTTTTTCCAGAAGCTTTCACTTCTTGCGATAAAGTTCTCCCAGAAAAGGGACTGGGATTCATGGATTCCCATGCTTGTCCCATCCGCCAGAGGAGTGAAGGCTAAGTCTTTTGAAATGTTCTGCTCATATAGAGCGTGACCACCTTCATGAATGGTACCGAATACAGCGGTCCGAAAATCTTTCTCATCGTATTTCGTCGTTACCCGCACATCATTCTGGTTCAAACCGATGGCAAATGGATGGATGGTTTCATCCAGCCGCCCCGCCTCGAAATCATAGCCCATCCGCTTCAAAATCTCCTCACTGAAGGCAGCCTGCTGATTTTTAGGGAAATGTCCTTCCAGAACAGATGGATCGGGTTTATTATCAGAAGCTTGAATATCAGACAGCAGACCTGTCAACGCCTCTCTTACCTTAGGAAAAACCTCATCAAGAATCCGGACGGTCATGCCAGGCTCATAACTGTGCAGGAGCGCGTCATATTTATGCTCTTCATATCCCCAATATTCAGCAAAGCGGCGCTTAAAGTCCACCAGTTTCTCTAAATAGGGCTGGAATAAGGCAAAGTCATTGTTGTCCTTTGCTTCCGCCCAGACCGATTCCGCCCGGCTCTGCAGTGTCACATATTCCCTGTATTCTTCTGCCGGTATTTTCACCGTGCGAAGATACGTTTCTTCCGCTTCTTCGACCGCTCTCTCCATCATCGGACTGGATGTCCGCCCCTTCAATTCGCTGATCATCGCTTTCATCTGATGTGAGGTCTGGATTTCATGCACTTTGGAAGAAAGGACTCCAATCACCTCTGAACGTCCTTCTATCCCTTTTTTCGGTGCTTTTGTCCGCATATCCCATGCCATTAAACCAATAGCTTCTTCATAGGACGCCTGTTCCTTCAGCAGATCCTGAAATTCCTTCTCGGTATGACTGCTCACAGTACCCTCTCCTTTTTACAACATCGTTATGTAGATACCTTTTCATTATAGCAGTCTTTCTCTCTACACACAGGAATAGAAAAAGACCGCCCGGTTATCCGGACGATCTTCTCCTTCACTCTTTAAAAGCCTTTGGCTGTCTGTTTTTTCTTCTTCCCGAAATATTGATAATAGTCCGTCTTGATATATCCATTGAAGAGCTTCCTCTTCTTCGTTGCGGACTGGCCGTACAGTTTTTCGAAGCCTTCGTGAGACGTCAGGATGTAAACGCTCCATGATGGATAATCACGCATGATCATGCCAAGATCTCTGTACATCTGTTCCACTTCTTCACGGTCACCGATCCGCTCCCCGTAAGGCGGGTTGGATACAATATATCCGCCGTCCTGCTTCGGTTTCAAATCATTCATCTGCATCTGCTTCCACGAGACAAGCTCACCAAGTCCCGCTTCCATCGCATTTTTTCTGGCGATTTCAATCATTTTCGGATCAAGGTCTGACCCTGTAATATCCAGAGGCTGGTCATAATCCGCGGCATCTTCCGCTTCCTGAAAGGCATCATCCCAGGCTTTTTGAGGGATGAATCCCCAGCCTTCCGATGCAAATTCGCGATTAAACCCTGGTGCAATATTCTGCCCGATTAAAGCGGCTTCGATTGCGATGGTTCCAGAGCCGCAGAAAGGATCGACAAACGGCTTGTCCGGATGCCAGTTCGTAATCTGAACGAGAGCTGCGGCCATTGTTTCTTTCAACGGGGCTTCCCCCTGTCCCACTCTATAGCCGCGCTTATGGAGGCCTGAACCGGATGTATCGATTGTAAGAAGGGCTTCATCTTTATGAATAGCCACTTCCACTCTGTAAAAGGAGCCGGTTTCCTTCAGCCACGAGGCCACTCCATGCTTTTTCTTCAATCGTTCCACAATCGCTTTTTTAACAATCGCCTGACAGTCCGGAACACTGTACAGTTTCGATTTAACCGATTTTCCTACAACGGGAAACTCTCCGTCTTCTTCAATGAACGTTTCCCATGGCAGGGCTTTCGTTTCTTCAAACAATTGATCAAAACTTGTCGCTTTGAACCGGCCGACAAGCAGTTTAACCCGGTCTGCTGTCCGCAGCCACAAATTCGTTCGCGGAATGGCTGACACATCGGCTTGGAAAATGACACGTCCATTTTCCACTTCCACATCCTCATACCCGAGCGCTTTCACTTCTTTACTGACGATTGACTCCAGGCCCATCGCCGCTGTCGCGATTAATGTTACTTTTCCCGGCATCTTTTTTCTCCCTGCCTTTCCATTTACATATGAAAGTCAAAATAAAAACCCTTCTAAAAAGCATAGGGCTTTCCAGAAGGGTAGCTTATACATAATGAACGACCTTTGAATACTCTGTAAGCCATGTTCTGTTCCATCGTACTGCCAGCGGTGGTCAGCCTCGTACTCCGGTGGCAATCATCTATCTGCCGTAAAACGGCCTTTTCTCAGGTTCGTTTCCCTTCAAAAAGTGCCCCTACCTAAATTTGGGTTGCTCGCTCGCGGGGTTTACCTCGTTCCACCCGGCATATTTCTATACCGGCTCCGTCACTGTGGCACTTTCAAGGTAGTCATTCCCTATCCGTAGACGTAGGAATTTTCCCTGCCGTAAGTTCAAAAGAACTCCCCTGACTTATGATTTCGTCAGGCACGAACACTACAGACATCTCAGTACTGTGCGAGCATGGACTTTCCTCTGCGCAGTCAAGCTGCGCAGCGATTACCCGAGTATTCAAATGTATGTTGTCATCTGTTTCATTTACGCTTTAATGACGCACTGATAGAGTATACCAGAATCCTTCGCTTTTGTCATGTGGATTTTTTTGTCATTCTTCGGCGTATTTGTTTCCGAACACAGCTTTTTCCAGATTGGATACCCGCTTCAGAATGTCGTAATTGACCTGCGGTGTGCTGCCTGTGTTCTGCTTCTGCCTGGAAGCAGTCTCTCTTGAGGACATTTTCTTCAAACGTTCATTTTCGTGTTGGAGGCGTTCAATCTCCTGCTGAAAGCGGTCATAGTCCTGAATAATTAAGTCCAGATACTCATCCACTTCTTCCTGATTGTACCCCCGCATGGATGTTTTAAAGTCTTTTTCCAGTATATCCTTACCTGTCAAATGATACTCTTCTAAGTTCATTCTTTTCACCTCTGTTCCACACATTACCTACATTTTTTCAAATGGAGCCCCAATTGTCAATTTCATTTTTGTATAAAAAAATCACTGACTCCAAAAATCCGGATCGGCCATCCGCATTTCCTCAACGGTTTCCTCCAAATCAAACGGGGTAATATATAGAATCTGATAATTTCCTTTTTCCACAGCTTTTTCTGCCATATTTAGAAAGAAGCGCGGACTGCCCTCGGTCTCTTCATTATATAAAACGAGGCAGGCATCCGAGTGTTCAATAAGAAACTGATCTCTCGCTTTGAACTGATACGGTGCTTCATATCCCTTATTATAAACAGGCTGGTAAAAATCAGCCGTCATCGTAACTTCCTCATAAATCATCTGCAGATCTTCCGGCCAGCGCTCCTGCTGGTTCTCAAAAGGAGGAATGACGCCGAGGTTGACCGCATAATCTTCATCCTTCAGGTCAAGAACGACTTCAGCTGTCCAGAGTTCCACACCCATCTGCCCGGAAACAAGCACCCATTCAAGACCTTCATCAATATATGTAACCAGACGCCTTTTGATGGTTTCCTTTATAAAGGAGACTTTATCATCCTGCTGCTTGAATATCCCTATTTCCATGGGTTTGTAACCGGTCACCACTAACGTTCTCACGGCCGCACCGCCTTTCATTTGTTCCTTGCTTTCCCTATTTTACCTAGGTTTAAGGCAAAAAGAAAATAAGCCACTGGTATGGTGGCTTATTGATTTACTCTCCGAACCCCGGACCCATCATCGGCATTTGGCCGTTCATCCCAGGCATCTGACCGTTCATACCGGGCATCTGACCTTGATTCATCATCGGCATCTGGCCGTTCATTCCGTTCATTCCGTTCATTCCAGGCATCTGGTTCATTGGCATTTGTCCGTTCATATCTGCCATTCCGCCTTCTTCCATATCTCCCATAGGGCCCGCACCCTGCTGGTTCATGTTTTCCATCCAATTATAGTCTGGAGAAGACCCTTGAGGGTAGGCAAATTCCTGCGTTTGGAAATTGTTTTGTTCGGAAACCATGTATGGGAAGTAATGGTTATTGTTCAACAGGTGGTTGTTTCTTACGAGAATGTGTGTCGGGTGAATGTAATCCTGATTTTCACAGAAAAAATTGTCTACAACACAATGTTGGACCGGACATACAATTGGACAGCGGTTGCTGCACTGTGACATCGGTCCACAGCCGCACGAGTCATGCATTGAATGATGATGCATTCTCCTTCACTCCTTGTTCTGTTATTCCTTATCAGCGTATGTCATAAACGGGAAGGATGTACTAGGCGAAATCATCATATCTCCCTCTTCCTCTGCTTGTGCACCAATAATTGGAAAGGAAGTGAGCTTCTTTTGTACGGTAGAAAGCATACGTAGGTCGCTGATTCACATTCCAACGTCCAAAGAATGTCAGAGAATACATAAAAGAAAGACTGCCGTAATTTCGACAGCCTTAATCGTCATCATGATCCATTACTCTTCCGGAAGATCAGAAGGCGCAAAGGAAAACGGCAGGATTTCATCCATCGTAAATGTTTTGGAATCACCGTTTAAGTTGGTTGTATAAATCGCTACTGAGGAATCGAAAAATTCACTCATCACCTGGCGGCAGGATCCGCAGGGAGGTACAGGCCTTCCTGTGTCAGCCGCTACAGCAAGAGACTTGAACTTTTTATGTCCATCGGAAATGGCTTTGAATATTGCGACGCGCTCTGCACATAAGGACACCGGATACGCGGCATTTTCAATATTGCACCCCGTATAAAGGCTGCCGTCCTCTGTAATGAGCGCTGCTCCTACAGGAAATTTAGAATAAGGTGTGTAAGCCGTACCTCTGGCTTCAACGGCATGTTTCATCAATTGTTTTTGTTCCAACGTCATCCCTCCCTATTAGTGGGAAGGTCATTATATATGAATGAAAAACAAAAGTAAAGCGATTTCAATAGAGAGAACCCGGCACATTGAGCAGATTGATATTTGACACATGTGTCGGAAAAAAGCGTATACTGGAGAAGCACATAGAGAATAAGATAAGGGAGGAAAGCACATGAAGACACTTTTACAATACAACAAGATTGTATGGGTATTTATCTTACTATTATTGTTTACAGGTATTTTTACGTACCTGCAGCTTCCCAAAAGGGAAATTCCTGAAATTAACGTGAACGTCGCTTCTATTTCCACGGTTTATCCTGGAGCCACGCCTCAGGAAGTGGAAAGTACCATAATCAACCCTCTTGAGGAGGAATTATCCTCGCTTGAAGGTGTGGACGAACTCACCTCCGCCTCTACATCAGGCTTCGGTTCTGTGACAGCGTCCCTGGCAGGCGGAGCATCTGTGGATACGGTGAATTCTAAAATCAGACAAGCCGTATCCGATGTTTCCCGCGGGTTCCCTGATGAGGTTCAGGAACCTGAAGTCAATACAGACACGACTATGTCTGCTGTCGCTTCCTATAACCTGACTGCAGATGAACAGGAAAGTCTTTATGACCTGCGCAGTGACATAATGGTGTGGGAAGAAAAACTCACCTCCATCACAGGGGTCCAGTCGATTTTGGTCAAAGGGCTGCCGGACGAGCAGTTGACCGTTTCTCTAGACAATGAAGCCCTCTCGGAAAACCAGCTCACACCTGTGGCTGTCATACAAAAAATCCAGCAGGAAATCAGTCCTTCCGCTATTGGAACAGAGGAAACCAATGGTGAAATCAAGCAGCTGCTGTTTCAAAAGTACGAAAGTGCAGAAGAACTGGGCGGGTTAAATATAGGCACCGGCGCTGACGGCTCCCCTCTTTCCTTATCCGATGTAGGGGAAACGACGGTCACAGACAAAGCACTGGAAGACCGTATTATCTACGAAGGAAAGCCGGCTCTTTCTGTAACGATTCTCGCCGAAGAAGGCGTCAACATATCCGCTTTACAGGAACAGATCACCGGGCAGATAAAGGAATTGAGCGGCGACCTTCCTGAAAACATAGAAGTCGAACAATTTTATACACAAAGTACCATCATTGAAGAAGTGTTTACGAACTTAATCACTTCCTTTGGAATATCGCTTCTTGCTGTTATCGTAATCATGGTACTGGGTCTGCCTCTATCATCGGCCGTTCTGGTGGCACTGGCTATACCGGTTTCCATCGTTATCGGCTTGATTCCACTGCCGTATGTAGGAGTTGACCTTAACCAGATTTCCATCATCGGCATGATCATAGCCATCGGTATTCTTGTTGATGACGCCATCGTGGTCAACGATAATATCCAACGCAGATTTCAACTGGGAGACGGCCCTCTTGAAGGAACGGTACGAGGAGTAAGAGAAGTTGGGAAATCAATTGTGACATCTACATTAATGATCATTTTCAGTTTCTTTCCGCTCATGTTCCTTTCAGGGACCAACGGCGATTTCATTCGAGCGCTTCCTTCTGTATTGATTTTTACGATTACCGCTTCCACCATCATCGCACTCACACTGATTCCAACGGTACAGTATGCGAGGAAACGCAGGACCAAACAAAAGAAAAAATCTAAAACAGGCTTGCTGGGCGGACTTTTTGACCGGCTTGAGCGTGTCTATGCCGGCCGTCTGCTTCCTAAAACGACGAAACGGCCATGGGTGACAGCTGGATCAGGAATCGTGATCTGCATCCTGCTTGCTCTGCTTGCCGTTAAAATTCCATTTGAATTTTTCCCGGCTGCCGACAGACCTGAAGTAACCATCAATGTGGAAAATCCGAAAGGAACAACGCTTGAGGACACAGAGACAACCCTGCAGGATATGGTTCGTTTTATCGAGGATTCGGAGGAACCCGTAACAGAAACAGCCACTTATGCAGGTACAGGTCTTCCGAACCTGTTCAGCTCCGGACTCCAGCAGACTGGAGAAAATACCGGACAGGTGCTCGTCCGGGTGGACAGGGATGAGACAAGCGCTTCCGCTTTTATTGAAAAATGGGAGGAACCGCTTCGCAATGAGTTTCCAAATGCGGAAATATTCCTGGAGACCATCGTGTCAGGTCCGCCGCCTTCTCCTCCTGTTCAAGTGAAAATTCAAGGCCCTGATATCAATCAGCTGTTTGAAACGGCTGAGCAGGCCAAGCAAGAGTTTTCCTCTATTGAAGAAGCCGAAATTGTAACCATCAACGCCGATAAAAATCAGCCGTTTGTTGAATATATCCCTGACAGATCCCTGCTTGCTGAAAATGGAATTGCTGTCGATACCGTAGTGTCCCAGCTTCAGCTGGCCAATTCTGGTGCACCGCTGGGTACATTCGACAATGGCGTCACACGCCTGCCTCTCCAAGTCATCCTCGATGATGGCAGCGAAGAAGGAGCAGCTCTTGAAGAACTCCGTGTAGCTGCTTCAAGCAGTGAAAACGGCCCACCTGAGACGTTCACACTGGATGAAGTAGTCTCTGTTGAGGAAACGGAAGGCATCGGAGTCATCCCTCACTTGAACGGAGAACGCACATTAACGATCGAAGCCTATCCACAGGAAGGTTCCGAGGATGAATTTTCCAGTAAAGCTGAAGAAGTGACTGCTTCTATTAAAGAGAACCTGCCTGAAGGCTATTCTCTTGTAGAAACCGGACAGAATGATGCGCAGACGGAATTCTTCATTGAAGTATCCAAGTTATTTGTAATCGTTCTGTTCCTGATCTATTTAACCATTGCCGTTCAATTCAACTCCCTGTTTATGCCGCTGCTGATTACCGGAACGGTATTCCTCGCTGTCACGGGTGCCATTGTAGGACTATTCGTTTCAGGAGAACCACTCAGCTTCCTGGCTGTACTGGGTATCGTATCCTTGTCAGGCATAGTCGTTCGAAATTCCGTCATTCTGGTGGAATTCATTGAGCAGAACCTCGGCTCCTATGCGACGACGGCAGAAGCTGTCATTGAAGCAGGGCGTGCCAGAATCCGGCCCATTGTCCTGACTTCCCTGACATCCATCGCTGCATTAACTCCGATCATCTTTTCCGGCGATGTCTTATTCAGACCATTAGCTGTATCGATCGTTTCGGGACTTGCTTTTTCCACAATACTCACATTACTGCTCGTTCCTTCTTTCTATTTGATTTTCGCAAAAGTGACGAAAAGGGAAAAGCGGGCATAACAAATAAAACCGGAGCTAACTTCATCAGCTCCGGTTTTATTTATCTCTTACGATGATCTTTTTTCGATATCACTCAAAATCATATCCAGCACATAATGGGATGACTGGTATAATTCCTTGAACCGTTTGCGATCCACATCCAGGTAATAGCTGTGGAGAATGATCATCTCAATATTTTCATGTGTCGATTTCACCTGATTCGGGTGAACGGACGATTCTCTATTTTTCACAAACTGCTCCGCTTCCTCCATCCATTGATGGTTGACCTCGAACATCGGTTTCGTTTTTTCCTTCACATGAGCGAAGAAATCCCGGTTGTTTCTGTCCACAGGTCCATCTGTATGGAGAAAGCGTTTATGCTGTTGATCGATTAAGGATTTTAATTCCCGTGTATATTCTTTTAACGACATCCTCCCACACCTTTCCCTTCTACTTTATCATGTGGGCAGGGATGGCATCAATTTTATCCGACAGACCTTTTTTTGGCCTGCTGCGCGATTCTTCCCATGTAAGCCTGGCGTTTTTCTCTTTTCATATGCCTCAACTCTCCCTGCAGGTTCAAAACCTCTTCCTTTAACTCATCCACTTCTTTCCGGTGGGCGACTGTCATGGAAAAAACAATTTCATCCGCTTTCAAGGACATTCTTCTTTCAAGGAGTGAGAATTTTTCCTGCAGCTGGAAAAGCTGACGCTCAAATTCCTCAGGCGTGACGACAATCGGATTGGTCATGGGCATCTCCCCCTTTATTGGATACGTAACAAATTCTCTTCCCCGTGCATATCTCCTTTAGGAATGACAAGACTAGAACTAAAGCAACAAAACAAGTCAAATCCATTAATACCTTCGACATTAAAGGAGGAGTCCACATGGCAGGGAAAAAAGATAAGAAGAAGAAAAAACCGGTGAAAGCCGAGACTGACAATCCTAAGCTGGCGGGAGAAAACCGTCCGGCCACATAAGGATGATGCTGCTGCTATTTCTTTTAGCAGCAGTTTTTTTATCCTCACAAACGCAAAGGGATTTTCGAAGGACTATATATACAGGTTTAACATGTCTGTTCATAGGGAAATTTCCCTGGTGCTGAATCTTTCTGTGTCGGAATTGTGACAAAATGAAACTTTCCTCTGGTTCAAACGTCTATAAGAATTGAACCATTAGTATATATGCGTGGAGCGTAAATTTTGGTATGATACTCTCATGGCTACAGGGAGGGAAAAACATTGAATTATCCCAACGGGAGACGCAGCTCAAGCCGTCATGCTGCTCCCCAAGGAAAGACAAAACCAGAATTCAGCAACAGAGGGATGACCCTTGAAGAAGACATTAATTTAACGAATGAATATTATCTGCAGGCCGGAATGGCGGTCATCCACAAAAAACCGACACCCGTTCAGATTGTTCAGGTGGATTACCCAAAGCGCAGTGCAGCCGTTATTAAGGAAGCTTATTTTAAACAGGCGTCCACGACAGACTATAATGGTGTCTATCGTGGCAGGTACATTGATTTTGAGGCAAAGGAGACGAAGAACAAAACGTCTTTTCCACTCAGCAATGTCCATCAGCATCAGGTGGATCATATGAAAGCCGTGGAAAAACACGGGGGCATCAGCTTTTTCATTATTAAATTCACCCCCAGGGATGAGGTCTATCTTCTACCCTCTTCAACGCTGTTCGCCTTTTGGGATGACCAGCAGAACGGAGGTCGGAAATCGATCCCCTACCACAGTATTGACAAGGAAGGTTTTCGTATTCCTTTTCGTTACCAGGCCCGGATTGATTACGCCGGGGTTTTGGATAAGCTTTATTTCTGAAATGGAGGATATGTAACATGGCAAACGATAGCCAGTCGCGTACAGCACGACGAAAACAAATGAAATCATCGAAAAAAACTAAAGGAACATCAAAGTTCAAAAAAATCTTTATGACCCTGTTAACCATAGGAATCGTTCTGATGATCGGTGTCGGTGCATTATTTACTTATTATGCTGTTTCCGCCCCCGCTCTGGATGAAGAGAAATTATCCGATCCATTTTCTTCGAAAGTGTATGACGATGACGGTGAGCTTATTGCTGATCTCGCCGGGGATGAAAGGCGTACAAAAATTACGTACGATGATATTCCTGCGGTCATGGAAGATGCTGTGCTGGCAACGGAAGACGTCCGCTTTTACGATCATATCGGTATTGACTTCCAAAGAATCGGCGGAGCCATTCTAGCCAACATCACAGGCGGGTTTGGAGCTGAAGGTGCCAGTACAATTACCCAGCAGGTTGTCAAGGAGTCCTTCCTGACAACAGAAAAAACGATTAAGCGGAAAGTTCAGGAACAGTATCTGGCCATTAAACTCGACCAGGAATATTCCAAAGAAGAAATTCTTGAGATGTACCTGAACAAGATCTATTACGGCGCAGGTGCCTACGGGGTAGCAGAAGCCGCAGAAACGTATTTCGGTAAAAAAGACCTGAATGAACTAACCCTGCCGGAAGCCGCTTTGCTTGCAGGTCTGCCCCAGCGTCCAAGTGGATACATGCCTTTTGAAAACCCGGATCTCGCCAAAGACAGGATGAATACAGTCTTGAGCCTGATGGTACAGCACGGCAAAATCACAGAAGCCGAGGCTGATGAAGCAAGGAATGTTGAAATTGAGGACATGCTGATCGAGAGACAACAGGAAGAAGCCACTCCTTATCAGGCCTTCATTGACAAAGTTGCCAAGGAAGTTGAGGAAAAAATGGATGGCGCTGATATTTACAAAGACGGATTGAACATTTATACAACCTTGGACACGGATACACAGGATTATGTCCAGCAGCTCCTCAGCAATGAAGGCGGTATTTCCTGGCCAGACGATGAACTGGAAACCGGTCTTGCTGTAACGGATACCAAGACAGGTGCTGTCAAAGCCATCGGTGGAGGACGGAACTATCAGAAAGAAGGCTTTAACTTTGCAACGGATATCAACCGTCAGCCTGGCTCCACCTTCAAGCCGATTGCTGCTTACGGGCCGGCGGTTGAATACAATAAAATTTCCACCTATCACCAGCTCAATGATGAACAGACAGACTTTGGTGACTGGTCGCCGAATAACTTTGACAATCAGTTTAGAGGATGGGTTTCTGCCCGCTATGCCTTAAGCCGCTCACTGAACATCCCTACCATTAAACTTCTGCAGGAAGTCGGCGTGGATAAGGCTCAAGACTTTGCCGAAGGACTCGGCGTTGATTTCGGAGAAGAAGGCATGTCCTTGAACGATGCCATTGGAGGAGGATCAACAGGTATGAATCCCCTGCAGATGGCAGGTGCTTATGCGGCCTTCGGTAATGAAGGCGTCTATGTGGAGCCCTACACTGTTGAAAGTGTTGAAATTCCCGGAGAAGGTACGATTGATTTAAAACCTGAACCGACTTCAGCTATGAGCAGTGCGACGGCTTATATGGTATCCAACATGCTGCAGACGACGATGAGTGAAGGCTCAGGTTCGGCTGCCAACGTTCCCAACCTTACAGAAGCCGGGAAAACAGGAACCACGAACATTGGAGATGTAGCCAACAACTCATGGTTCAGCGGTTATACGACGAATTATTCCATCTCCATCTGGACGGGGTATGGAGAAGATAACTCCCGTGGACTGTCAGATGCAGCTAGAAATATTCCGAAACAGATATTTAAACCTTTGATGACCCAGATATCTCAAGGCACGGATACAGCTGACTTTACGAAACCTGATTCCGTAGCCTGGGTGGATGTTGAGGAAGGATCCAATCCTGCCCGCCTTCCGAGTGATTATACACCGGAAAGCCGGATTGTTACAGAGCTCTTCCATGTAGACAATCAACCATCCAAAGTGTCACAGGTATTCCAAAAGCTTGACCCAGTTAAAGGATTGTCCGGTCAATTCAATGAAGAGTCATCGACGATTGATTTGAGCTGGAATTATGGCAGTAGTGATGGCGTGACCTTCCGTATCGCTGCATCCATTAACGGCAGTGAAAGCAGACAGCTTACGACAACGAAGGATACCAGCGTGGAAATTACCAGCATCGATCCTGCTGCCACCTATGAATTCTCGGTCGTTGCCATCAGTGATAACGAAGAAGCTGAAAACAGCGATCCTGCCACTGTTCGTGTTCAGACACCTGGCTCTATCGGAGATGAAGAACCGGAAGAAGAACCGGAGGAAACCGAAGAGAACGAAGAGAACGAAGAAAATAGTGATGAAGAACCGCCTTCTGATGAGCAGGAACCAGCAGAAGAAGAAAGCGGAGAATCTGATGAAAACTCCGCTGGAGAAGAAGGCAGCGGTGAGGAAAGTGAAACCACCCCTGAAGAAGAACAGGAGAACAATCAAGAGAACGAAAACAGCGAGCAGAATAATGAAGATAACAGCAATCCGGACACCAACAATGGAAATGCCGGAGGAAATTCTGATGAAGGCGGCTCAGAAGAGCAGCCCCCTCAGGAAGAAAATGACACAGAGTTACAACAGAATGAAGAAGATGAAGAAGAGTAAAAAAATACCCGTACGCTATGATGCGTACGGGTATTTTTATGCGTTTTTTTCTTTTTTCTTCATCCTCTTCTGCCCTTCCCTGCAAAGGGAAAGCAGCGGGCATTCTTCACAGTTGGGGCGCTGGGCTTTGCAGTGATAGCGTCCGAAAAAGATCATCCGGTGATGCGTGACGCTCCACTCCTCTACAGGGACTTTCCGCATCAATGTTTTTTCTACTTCAAGGACGGAGTCCTTCCAGCGGCAGATGCCAAGCCGTTTCGAAACACGCTCTACGTGTGTATCCACTGCGATGGCTGGTTCATCAAAAGCAACCGAAGCAACAACATTTGCCGTTTTCCTCCCCACCCCGGCAAGGCTTTCCAGCTGTTCTTTCGTGGGGGGAACTTCGCCGTCATACTTTTCAAGCAGGGTTTCCGACAGCTTTTTAATATTTTTGGCTTTGTTACGGAATAGGCCGATCCGCTTAATGTCATTCTGAAGCTCTTCCAGCGGTACGTTCACATAATCTTCGGGACTTTTATATTTGGCGAATAAATCCGGTGTCACTTTGTTTACCAGCGCATCCGTCGCCTGAGCAGATAGGACGACAGCTACGAGAAGTTCAAATGGATTGGTATGATTCAATTCACATTCAGCATCTGGATACATCGATTGGAAAATATCCAGGCAGTAACGAATTTGTGATTTATTTAACATGAGCCTTTTTTATGAATCCTCCTCCAGCCAGTTGTAATAGAGAGAAATATCCCTCTTTTTTCTTTCCTGGTTCTGTGTCCGCTGGGCGGGCTGACCCTGACGGAACTGCCTTCCCTGCTCCCTGGCCTGCTCCACCGTGCGGATTCCTTTTTTCTTCCATTCCCTCAAAATCCGGTCGATATATTTAAAATTAAGCTTACTCATCAATACAGCTTCTCTTAATGCCGCTTTAATTAAAGCAGGTGACTGCTCCTCTTCATCCAGCCAGATGTTGATCGTTTCAATCTCAAATGGTGACAAAGGTCTGCCGAATTCCTGTTCAAATAATGGAAAGATGTTATCCTCGTAATTCGTTTCCTTTTGCGGACGCGCTGTGTTCACGGTGAACAGTTTCTCCCATAATGGTTCAAGAGAATAACGCTCATTGAGCACCTGATGTTCATTATGGTTCTGCTCAATGGTCATCAATCGTTTTTGAATAAGGCTGCGCAGAACTTTTGAACAGTCCTGGCTTGTGATAGATAAATGCTCTGCGATTTGTTCAGGTGTCGGAAAATCATTTCCTTCTGTTCCGAACCTGTGAATCTGCAGCAGGACAACCAATTCGGTTTCATCCATATTCAACTGGTGATAATGCATCAGCAGCTGTTTGGGAACGACTATTTGGTTATCAAGGATGTCTTGAAAGCTTTGGTATTTTCCCAAATGAATCCCTCCGTTCCTATACTTGCTCATGGAATGAAAAACACCGATAAGCCTCAGGCTGGACATCGGTGTTTTTTCTCTGCCGTCTATTTTATCATGGATACAGGCGGTTAAGCAGACGCGGGAATGGAATGGTTTCACGCACGTGCTCGACACCTGCGATCCAGGCGACTGTCCGTTCTAACCCCAGTCCAAAACCTGAGTGAGGCACGCTGCCATACTCACGAAGCTGAAGGTACCATTTATAGGCATCTC
The DNA here is from genome assembly GCF_947311855.1 of Halobacillus sp. Cin3. Taxonomy (NCBI): domain Bacteria; kingdom Bacillati; phylum Bacillota; class Bacilli; order Caryophanales; family Bacillaceae; genus Halobacillus; species Halobacillus sp. Cin3. The sequence goes on from NZ_CAMZMV010000001.1 coordinate 816,056, forward strand.
CGGAAAGGCCGTGTTCTTCATAACGCTGTTTCATCAGTTCAAGATCATCAATACGCTGGGACCCACCGATGATTTCTCCATACCCTTCAGGGGCGATCATGTCTGCGCATAATACTACTTCCGGACGTTCCGGATCCGGCTTCATGTAAAACGCTTTGATTTCTGCCGGGTAATTCGTGATGAACACCGGTTTGTCATATGCTTCGGCAATCGCCGTTTCATGCGGTGCACCGAAATCTTCTCCCCACTCAATGTCATCAAAGCCTTTTTCCTTCAACAGTGTTACTGCATCATCGTAGCTGATTCTAGGGAACGGTGCCTTGATTTTTTCCAGTTTTTCTGTGTCACGGCCGAGCGTATCGAGTTCGATTCTGCAGTTGTCCAATACTGACTGGACCACATGGCTGACATACTGTTCCTGGACTTTCAGGCTGTCCTCATGATCCATAAAGGCCATCTCCGGCTCAATCATCCAAAACTCAATCAAGTGACGACGGGTTTTGGATTTTTCCGCACGGAACGTTGGTCCAAAACTGAAAACGCGTCCGAAGGCCATGGCTGCCGCTTCCATATAGAGCTGTCCACTTTGAGAAAGATAGGCATCCTCTTCGAAATACTTCGTATGGAACAATTCCGTGGATCCTTCTGCTGAGGAACCGGTCAGGATTGGTGGATCAATTTTGACATATCCGTTTGTATTGAAAAACTCATACGTTGCGCGGATAATTTCGTTCCGCACTTTCATAACCGCATGCTGACGCTTGGAACGGAGCCACAGATGGCGGTGATCCATTAGGAATTCTGTTCCGTGTTCCTTTGGCGTAATCGGGTAGTCGACCGCTTCCTGAATCACTTCAAACCCTGTCACCTGCATTTCATAGCCGAGGGGGGACCTTGTATCCTCTGCAATCACACCGGTCACATAAAGGGAGGTTTCCTGGGTAAGCCCTTTGGCCTCCTGAAACTTTTCTTCGCCGATGTCCGCTTTTACGACGATCCCCTGCATGAATCCTGTACCATCACGGAGCTGCAGGAAGGCGATCTTTCCGCTGGACCGCTTATTACTCAACCAGCCACCAATGGTGACTTCTTCTCCAATATGTTTTGCTGCTTCTGAAATCGTTGTTTTCACACTAATACCTCCAACACTGCTTTATGATTGATGTTTTTCGACGAACCGCTTGATACGTCCGGCTGCTTCCTCCAACTGCTCCAGGGAAGTTGCATAAGAAAGCCTGACGTTCTCAGGACTTCCAAAGCCGGATCCGGGAACCAGAGCGACTTTTTCTTCGTCCAATAATGCTTTCACCATGTCGTCCACAGATGAAAAGCCGCATAGGGAAGCGGTCTCCTGAACGTTCGGGAACAAGTAGAAGGCCCCGGAAGGTTTGGCACACTTCACTCCAGGAATCTCCAGAAGAAGCTCATGAAGAACGTCCAGCCTTTCCTTGAATGCTTTTTTCATTTCCACTACTTTTTCTTCTGAGCCTTTATAGGCGGCAAGTGCCGCATACTGGGCAATAGAAGTTGGATTTGATGTGGAATGGGAAGCCATATTGGTCATCCCTTTAATAATTTCTTTTGGACCAGCAGCGAATCCGATTCTCCATCCTGTCATGGAATGGGATTTGGATACACCATTGATGATCACTGTCTGATTGTATAATTCATCTGATAGCTGCGCAATGGAAACATGCTTTTCTTCGGTATAAATCAATTTCTCATAAATTTCATCCGAAACGATTAACAGTCCGTGTTCAAGACAGATGTCTCCCAGAGCTTTCAGTTCCTCTTCAGAATACATCATACCTGTCGGATTGCTCGGTGAATTGATAATCACCGCTTTGGTTTGATCTGTAATGGCCGCTTTCAACTGCTCCGGTGTCAATTTAAAGTGATTGGCTTCTTCTGCTGGAACAATCACCGGATTACCTTGAGCCAGTTTGATTTGTTCCGGATAGCTCACCCAGTAAGGGGCAGGAACGATCACTTCGTCACCTGGATTCAATATCACCTGGAAGAGCGTAAACAGGGCGTGTTTGGCTCCTGTTGTCACTATGATTTGTTCGTTGGAATACGTCAGCGCCTGATCGCGCTTCAATTTATCGGTGATGCTTACCTTCAATTCAGGAATTCCACCCGCTGGTGTGTATTTTGTCAATCCATCATCCATCGCTTTTTTAGCGGCGTCCAGTATATAGGAAGGCGTATTGAAGTCCGGTTCTCCCGCTCCAAGTCCGATGACATCATGTCCTTCTGCCTTCAACGCTTTCGCCTTGGCTGTAATCGCTAATGTCGTAGATGGTGTTAATGATTGTACACGTTCTGCTAACTTCATGAACCTCACTCCTTAATTGTTTTGTCGGAACGCAAACCTCTGATCAAAGGAGTCTCCGCTTAATGTAAAATAATCAAGTACATATCTGCCCTGCTCATCAGTATAAACGAGCTCAAAGACAGGCTGTTCCTCTTCGTATCCGTAGGAGACATCCTTGAAACGGCAGTCCGGACAGTTCGAGGACCACCGGCTGATCAGTTGTTCTTCTGAGAGAACTTCAGCTTGATTCACATCGGTCAAAACCGTGTCGACTGCTTCATTGATGAAAACGAGCGAGGATTCTCCGTCTGACCCTTCCCCTTTTACGACGAACACTTCTGTTTCCCCGTTGTACGTTTCAACCTGATCGACGGTCGTCAGATTCGTTTTCTGGACGGCAAAGGCTGCGGCCTGTTCGTGGCCTGCGGTTCTGTCCTGATTAATTTGTGTATACATCCAGATGAAAAAAATAAGTGAAAGAAGGACAAGTCCAGCGATAATTCCGCCGCCCCATTTGACCCAACTAGGTACGGTATATGGTGAAGACTGCGGTTTCAGCATCGTCATCATCCAGCGCCATTCCAAACATTAGATTATCTTCTTTCAATGTACGATTCAATGTGTCTACCACTTTATAGAGGTCATCTGTCTTTTTAATTTTAACCGTAGATAACGTTTCTATTTTGTTTTCCATCGTGTCATCCTCCCTTTACCAGGCCTGTGCCCGATTGTAATTATAACAGCTCTTTAAGCACCAGGGTATCGGTTACAGCCAGTTTTCAATCCGGTCCATTAGTTTTTTTGTCGAGTCATAAACGACCGGTATATCAGGAAGGGATGATAGAAAATACTTCCCATATTTCGCTTCCATCAGACGCTGATCACACACGATGACAACGCCTCGGTCACTGCTGCTTCTAATCAGCCGCCCGAACCCCTGTTTAAATCGGATAATCGCCTGTGGAAGGGACTTTTCCATAAACGCATTTTTCCCTTCCTGTTTTAGCCGTTGATCGATCGACTTCTGCACAGGCTGATCCGGGGGTGCAAAGGGCAGCCGGACCATCATGAGACAAGACAAATCATCCCCTGGAATATCTACACCTTCCCAAAAAGAACTGGTCCCGAGAAGGATGGCCTGATCGAATGCCTGGAAATTCTTTTTCAAACGGTCTCTGCTTCCGCTCGAAATCCCTTGTGCGAAAATCATAAATTCTTCAGGATCTATGAATTCCTTTAAGAGACTATATGTCCGGCGGAGCATATCATAGGAGGTGAAAAGCACCATCATCCGTCCGTTTGTGACATGTGCTGTCGAATAAATCGCTTCACTCAAAGCTTCGATAAATGTATCGGGATCGTTTTTAATATCAGGGAAGTCATCCGGGACCAACAGCTGCACCTGTTCGCGGAAAGGATATGGAGAAGGAATCGATGTCTCGATGACACCTGGTTCATCCCCAAGACCCAGCGATTCACGGATGTATTTGAAGGAATCTCCAGTTGTAAGCGTGGCACTGGTCAGTACGACGCTCTTCTTCTGATTGAACAACCGTTCCTTCAAAATGCCGGGAGTGTTCAATGGCTCACTATACAAATAAATCGAATTGGCCGCCCCTTCCCCTTCAATTTCAATCCAGCGGACACTCTCTTCATCCTGACTATCGAAATAGTCGATCAACTGATCCCGGATATCCAGACAGACATCCTTTTGTGTATGGATTCTCGAAAGAAGGATAGGAATGCCGTGGTCTTCTTTTAATGTAAGAAGGATCTGCAGTTCATTCTGCATGGACGTCATCTGCTCGGTTATGACAAACACAGCAGACAAAAAGCGGTTCGACATTTCCTTCGCACTCTGCATGAACGAGGCAGACCGTTCTTTTTCCAGAGTCATCTGTGTCCGCCCCACATCACTTCTGCCTCTGCTTGAATTCCTTTGTTTTTTCACATGCTGGTAAATGTACCTGGAAAACTGGCTGAGTTCTTCCTTAGCTTCATCAACGGCCTTTTGGAGTTTATTCAGGTGGCTGTAAAAGGACTGCGGGACAGGCCATCCCTTATACAGACTTTTCTGGGCAAGTTCCGTCGTCTGCGTTAAATACCTCTGGAGATCCCTGTAGTTCATCCGCAGGCCGAAATACCTTCCTGCTACGGCTTCCAGGTGATGGGCCTCATCCACAACGGCACGATCATAGGAAGGCAGGGATGTTTCTTCTTTGATGATATCAAGACAGAACAGAGCATGGTTGGTAATGATGATATCAGCCTCTTCCGCTCTTCTCAACGCCCATTGGAAAAAGGAATCATCTGTATACCCGAGCTGTTCCGTTTTGGAGGACTGCTCGGCTGAAACCTTATGCCAGAATTGACGGCCGTTCGAAGGAAGCTGAACTTCATCAATATCACCGGTTCGCGTTTTAGTGAGCCAGACGAGAAGCATGGCTTTCGTCAGAGCTGTATCATAATTATCCTGATAGCTGCGCTCAAGCTCATATTGAAAGTGAATCAAACTGATGTAATGACCTTTACCTTTGTATAAAACGGCACGGATTGGTCTTGGAAACATCCGTTCAATTTTCGGAATTTCTTCTTCAAGAAGCTGTTTCTGCAGACTGTTGGTATGTGTCGTTATTAAAATACGCTCGTCATTTTTCACCGCATGATAGACCGCAGGAAGAAGGTAGGCGGCGGACTTCCCGGTACCGGCCCCTGCTTCGATCACAGCGTGACGGTTCTCTTCCAGAGCCTTGTGGACATGGGAGGTCATTTCCTGCTGTCCCTTCCGGATTTCATATTCCGGAACCATTGATTTCAGACCGTTCTCCCCTTCATATACCTCTTTATTCCACTGCTCAAATGGTGGAAAGATTGGAGAAGAAGCGGAACGCACTTCATCCGGCCGGCGGCTCCGGACAGCTATACCGTACAAAATTTCGATATCGGTGTCTTTTTGGGTCCGATACCTCGCTTCCTCTACCGCAGACTCGATAAAGGACCTCAAGTCACTCTTCAGCTTCCCCTCGATTTTCAGAAGCTGGGATAGTGTCCTTTCCGGAAGGGCCTGCATCTGTTTCAGCAGATACTGCAGCAAGTCGGCAGTCACCTGGGCATCTGACAGCGCTCGATGTGGGCGGTCATGGCCCATGTCCAGCTTTTCAGCCAGATGTCCGAGCTTAAAAGCAGAAGAAGTCGGCAGCATGATCCTGGCCAGTTCTACTGTATCAATGATGGGATTATGTAAGCGTGGAAATCCGCATCTCTGCAATTCATCATTCAGGAAACCAAGATCAAATTCAATGTTATGCGCCACGATATAAGCATCTTTGAATAATGGATGAATGTCTCCAGCAATTTCTGAAAACAATGGCGCATCCATGACATCCTCTTCATCAATCCCGGTCAGAGACGTAATAAAAGGTGGAATGTCTCTTTCCGGATAGATCAAAGAAGAGAATTCACGAATCACGGAACCTGCTTCATTCATTAGAACGATTCCAATTTCAATGATCCGGTCTCCTTTTGGTGATGCGTTTCCTGTTGTTTCTAAATCTACGATTGCAAATGTTGTCATGTTACCCCTACTTTCACCACAAAAAGGAAGGACCCTGCCTTCACGGACAGGCACAGATCCTCTTCTTATGCTTTAAGCTTTCAATAAAGTGGAAGCGTTGATAAAGGCGGCTCTTCCTCTATCATTTCCACGACCTGATTCCGTTCATTCATGAGAGCAATTTTTGGACGGAATTCCCCAAGCTCTTCCTCACTAAGCACGGCATAAGCTACGATGATTACGATATCACCGGGCTGCACGAGACGGGCGGCTGCTCCGTTCAGGCAGACAACGCCACTGCCTCTTTCTCCGGCTATCACATAGGTCTCCAGCCGTGCACCATTATTATTGTTGACAACCTGGACTTTTTCGTGGGGAAGAATCTCCGCCTGATCCAGAATATCATGATCAATCGTAATGCTTCCCACATAGTTTAAATTCGCTTCCGTAACACGGGCGCGATGAATTTTTGATTTCATCATCGTTCGAAACATCTTGTTTCCTCCCTGTGCCTCACCCTGTTGTTATCTTTCCATTCCGGTCAAAAACCACATTATCAATCAGCCGGGCCTTTTCATAAAAAACGGCAGCGGCCAGAATAACAGGCCTGTCTATGACGTCCACAGATGTCAATTCAGGATAAGATAGTAATTCAATATAGTCTATTCTACCACGAGTTCTGCTTTCGAGAAACTTTGTAACCGATTCTATGATTCGGGCGGGGCTCCTCTCCCCATCCTCCACCATCTGCCTTCCTGCCTGCAGGGATTCCTGAATCGCCGGGGCCTCATCTCTTTCCCCCGCTGTGAGGTGGACGTTACGACTGCTTTTGGCAAGGCCGTCTTCCTCACGCACTGTAGCTACAGGGACGAGTTGGATATCATAATTGAAGTCGTTGATCAGCGCATCAACCACTGCCACCTGCTGAGCATCCTTCATCCCGAAATAAGCTTGATCAGGCATGACGATGTTGAATAATTTAGTCAAAACAGCGGCCACCCCGTCAAAGTGTCCGGGCCGGCTTTTCCCACACAGCACGTCCGTCCTTTTCGTGACAGACAGCTGAATTGACATGGGCTCCGGATACATCATGGCTGTGGTTGGTAAAAATAAAACATCCACGCCGTGTTCTTCAGCTAGGTTTCTGTCCCGCTCTTCATCGCGGGGATATGTATCCAGATCTTCTCCAGCTCCAAACTGCAGTGGATTGACGAAGATGCTGAGGATGACTATGTCATTTTCGCTCCGGGCGGTCTCGATCAACTTCAGATGTCCTTCATGAAGGTAACCCATCGTTGGAACAAATCCCACGGTGCGTCCTTCCTTTTTCACCTGTTTCACATGCTGCTGTACATCTCTAATGTTACCTAATACTTTCATTCCCAATCACTTACTCCTTTGGAAGACCCGACATATTCATTGTAAACGTATGTTTTTCCTCAGGAAATTCCCCGTTTTTAACCTCTTGTACATAGCGGGAAATCCCGTCACCAAAAGCTTGATTTCCATCGGTGTAGGACTTGACAAATTTAGGAAGACGCCCCACTCCATAGTTGAGAATATCATGATAGACGAGAACCTGCCCGTCACAGTCGGCTCCCGCTCCAATACCGATGGTAGGGATATTCAGTTTTTCGGTTATTAAGGAGGCCAGCTGACGAGGTACACATTCGAGAACGAGCATCATCGCCCCGGCCCTCTCGATTTCCAATGCCTCATCCAATAAACGCGCAGCGGTTTCCTTGTCTTTTCCCTGCACTTTGTAACCACCGAGCACATTGACCGACTGCGGCGTCAGTCCGATGTGTCCGACAACCGGAATGCCGGCTTTGACAAGCTTAGCCATGGTTTCAGAGACTTCTCCGCTTCCTTCCAGTTTCAAAGCCTGTGCGCCCGTTTCCTGGTAAAGCTTTTTCGCATTGCTGAGTGTATCGGCTGTGGAAATGTGATAGGACATGAACGGCATGTCTACAACTTTGAAGGTTTGGCCTGCCCCGCGGCTGACCGCTTTTCCGTGATGGATCATATCCTCGACGGTCACAGGAATCGTGGATTCATAACCGAGGACGGTCATACCAAGACTGTCTCCGACTAAAATCATATCAGCCCCCGCCGCTTCCACTAGTTTCGCAGAAGGATAATCGTAGCTTGTCACCATCGTTATTTTTTCTTGATCGTGTTTCATTTGAAGGAACTGCTGTTTGTTAAGCAAGATATCCACCTTCTCCCCAATGAATTTCCGCTGAATATAATTTCTCTTCTTCCCCTGTCTTTCTCCTGGCGCGCAGAGCTCCATCCGGTTCGATTCCCAGAAGAGTCGCTTCCCACGTCTCTTTCATCGTCGAAATCGTGACGTTTTCCCCGATCTTATATCCATACTTCTCCCAGTCTTCCTTGACCGATTGAAAACCATCACGGATGAACTGGTCGTAGGAGGATTCAAACAATGTAAGAAAATGCTGGATCGTTTTTTGTATGTTCCAATCAAGGCCGGATTCGATTTTAAAGGAAGAGGCTTTATAACGGATGTCAGAAGGGATGTCTTCCTCCTCCTGGTTGACGTTCATGCCGATGCCAAGCACTATGTACTGGATCGTATCCTGTTCCGCCTGCATTTCTGTAAGAATCCCCGACACCTTTTTGTGATGGATCAACACATCGTTCGGCCACTTGATCTGTGGCTCAAGATCGGAGCGCTCATCAATCATTTTAGCAATGACCGTAGCCGCAAGAAGGGTCAACTGCGGTGCTTCCACGGGTGGCAGATCCGGCTTGAGCAGAAAGCTCATCCAAATCCCTTTCCCTTTCGGTGAGTCCCAGCTCCGGGCCATCCGTCCTTTCCCTCCGACCTGTTCATCGGCGACCACAACGGTTCCATGTGGTTTCCCCTGCTTGGCCATCTGATGGACAATTTCCTGGGTGGACTCCACCTGATCATAATGATACAACTGGTGTCCCATCCACCGGGTTTCAAGACCCCACTGTAATGTGTTTTCGCTGATCTTGTCCGGGAACCCGTGGATTTTATACCCTTTCCGTTGAACCGCTTCGATTTCATAGCCGTCTTTTTTCAATTCATTCATATGCTTCCATACAGCAGTCCTTGATATATTCAGCTGTTCAGATAACTGCTGGCCGGATATATGACCTTCCTGCTTCGTCAATAATTCAATCAAATGTTTCCGGGTGGATTCCATGTGATGACCCACTCCTTTATTTTTTCATAATCGTTCTCCAGCACCCCTTCGACTACACGGCGCTCCACGGCCTTCATCGTTTCTGATATCCAGGGGCCTTTCCTTTTATCCGGGTGCAAGGCAATCAAGTCCACCGACTCAAACTCAAGGTCTTTCCTATCGCATATTGGCAGGTGATGCTTCCGATCCAACAGGCGTTCTTTTATGCCACGGTCCATTCCTGCCGCTTCCGTCACACGGTCAAATGAACTGTACAATGATTCCGGAAGACAGTAGGCCAGCCATGAGGTCACATCATCTGCATCCGTATAAAGGTTCATGGCTTCCTTCAGTTGATCCGTCTCTCTTTTTTCCTGATTCGATCGTTTCCACGTTTTAAGAAAAGCAGATACAGAAAAAGAAGAATCCTGAAGACAGAGGAAGATAGCGATCTCGGGCCACGATTTCAAAGGACTGAGCGGAGGATTTTTCTGGAGGCCCATATCTTCAAGGAAAGGAAGCTGATGAAACAGACCGGTTTCATCAAGAAGCCCCAATGCATTCTTTATGCCTTGACCAGCGAAGGTTTTTCTTGTCTCTTCTGCAACTCGTTCCATTGAGATGTTCGCGAGTAGTGAAGCCTGCTTTACAAGCGCCTCTTTTGTGGTGCCTGTCACTTCAAAACAAAGCTGGCTCGAAAAACGGACGGCCCTCATCATTCGTAAAGGGTCTTCCTGAAATCGGTCGTAAGGATTGCCGACAGCCCTGATCTGTTTATGCTTTATCGCCTTCCTACCATCAAAAGGATCAATGATCCTGCCGTGTCGGTCCATAGCCATTGCATTCATCGTAAAGTCCCGCCGGGCAAGATCTGTTCGAATATCAGAGACAAAGGTCACCTCATCCGGATGCCTGTAGTCCTCATATCCGGATTCTGTACGGAATGTCGTCACCTCATAGGAGGTGGACCGGTGTCTGACGATGACCGTGCCGTGCTCGATACCTACAGGAATGACCTTTTCAAAGATTTCCTGGATTTTCGAAGGAGGCAGAGATGAAGCGATATCTATGTCACCAACCGCTCTACCACTTACATGATCCCTAACAGCACCACCGGCTATATATGCTTCTCCACCGGCTTCCTCAATTCTCTGCATCACCTCAAAGGCCTGTTCAAAAAGAGGGTCATGCTTCATCAGCGAGCACCTGCCGATACAATTCTTCATATTCATTCAAAATGGTTGCTGTGGCAAATTTATCCTGCACAACGGTTTTCGCCCGTTCAGACATTTGGTGATGATGGTCCTTGTCAGCCAGGATTCTATTGGCGAAATATGCCGTCTGTTCAATATTCCCCAGTTCAGCTATATAACCCGTTTCACCGTGATCAATAACTTCCGGTATCCCTCCGATATTGGTGCCGATGGACGGAACACCGCAGGCCATCGCCTCAAGAAGAACCAGCCCAAAGCTCTCTTTTTCGGACAAGAGAAGCTTAAGATCAGCAATAGAAAGCAGATCACTGACATTTTCCTGCTTCCCAAGGAATAATACATCCTCATCCAATCCGAGGTCCTGTACAAGCTGATAACAGGCGGAATACTCCGGACCGTCACCGACGAGAAGGAGCTTTGCAGGTCTTTCCGACCGGACTTTAGCAAAGGTCTGGATCACATCAGGCACCCGCTTCACCTTCCTGAAATTGGAGATGTGGATCAGGACAGCGTCCTCATCCTTGATGCCGTAATGGTCCTTCAAGTGCTGGTTCGACTTCCGGTAATATTCACGTTCATCCACGAAATTGTAAATGACATCAATGGAACGATCTGTATGTAGCATTTCCTGCGTCTGTTCCACGAGACTATGGGATACAGCGGTCACACGGTCAGACTGCTCAATACCGAATTTGATCATTTCCTGGAGGCTCGTATCGATCCCCAGAACAGTAATATCCGTCCCATGAAGGGTCGTTATGATTTTCACATCACGGTTACACATCTGCTTGGCTAAAATAGCACAGACCGCATGCGGCATCGCATAGTGCACATGAAGAATATCCAGTTCTTCACGGTTGATGACATCCGCCATTTTTGCTGCTAATGCCAAATCATAGGGTGGATGTTGAAACACAGGATAGCTGCTGACCTCCACCTCGTGGTAATAAATATTCGGATACACCCGGTTCAGCCGGAAAGGTACCTGTGAGGCCACAAAATGTATTTCATGTCCATTTTCAGCCAGCAGCTTTCCCAGTTCTGTTGCGATGACACCTGATCCCCCGACAGTCGGGTAGCAGGTGATTCCTATTTTAGCCATACTACGTTCACTCCTGTTTTCTGTTCTCTTCTATGATGCTGTTCCATTCAATATCGTCATGATCGAGAGCTCTTACCATAATCTCTGCGCCTGCCAGGTTCGTTGCAACTGGAATCTGGTGGACATCACAAAGGCGCAGAAGAGCACTGATGTCCGGTTCATGAGGCTGGGCGGTAAGCGGGTCTCTGAAAAAAATGACCATCTGCATTTGTTCGTCTGCAATTCTCGCTCCAATCTGCTGATCCCCGCCGAGCGGACCGGATTGGAAACGTGTGACGTCCAATCCCGTTTCATCCGCAATCCGCATGCCTGTAGTACCCGTTGCGAAAAGTTCATGCTTCGAAAAAACACCGGCATGCTTTTTTGTAAACTGAATGATATCTTCTTTCTTTTTATCATGGGCAATTAAAGCAATATTCATGGTCAATCTCCCCTTTTAATCGAGTAGATGCTCTAATCCATAAACCAGCGTATCCAGTTCAACAGCTTTTTCAACAGCAAGCTTTACGCCGCTCATGAAGGATTCCCTGTGAATGGAATCATGCTTGATTGTGAGTGTTTCCCCAAGTCCACCGAAGACGACTTCCTGGTGAGCGACGAGCCCCGGAAGACGCATACTATGAATTCTCATCCCCTCTTCATCAGCACCACGGGCGCCCGGCAGAGTTTCTTTTTCATCCTTGTGGCCCTGATGATGAGGATTGCGGACTTCCTTAATCAATTCCGCCGTTTTCACCGCTGTCCCTGATGGGGCATCAAGCTTCTGGTCATGATGTTTTTCAATGATTTCGACATCAGGAAAATGCTTGGCGGCCCATTTGGAAAACTGCATCATTAAAACGGCGCCGATGGCGAAGTTCGGAGCAATGACGGTACCCAGCTGTTTTTCTTCGGCAAGACTGGTCAATTCCTGAAGCTGCTCCTGTGTAAACCCAGTTGTGCCGACCACCGGACGCACCCCATTGTTCAGCGCAAGCTTTGTATGGATATACCCGTTATCCGGTGTCGTAAGATCGATCAGTACGTCCGCCTCCACCTCATTCAGGCAGGCTTCAGCATCCGTGTAGATCAAAGCGTCCAAGTCAGGGAGTCCGTGGATATCCTTGACATTGATGCCGTCATTTTCCCTGTCAATACATGCGGCCAGGCTCAGGTGCTGCTCCCGTTGTATCATATTCAAGGCTTCACTGCCCATTTTACCACGAGGTCCTGCTACAATCACCTTAATCGTTTCCATTACTTTTCCTCCTTTTTGGTCCAACGGTCTTTGTCCCGTGTTTCAATTTTGCTCATGGACTGCTCAAATGCCTCAGACAGGTCGATATCAAGAGAGTTCGCGAAACAAGTCAGCACAAAGATTACATCGCCAAGCTCCTCTTCCAATGCTTTATCCTTCTCTGTCTTTTTCTTAGGTTTCTCCCCATACCGGTGATTGACTTCCCTTGCCATTTCTCCAACTTCTTCTGTAAGCCTTGCCTGAAGGCTGAGAGGTGAGAAATACCCTTCTTTAAATTGTGATATGTAGTTATCGACACGTTTTTGTATGTCCTGTGTTGTATATTCCATTATAGATCCCTCTTTTCCTTCACGGATTCTCTCTAAATGTTAGCCAAAAGGAGCTCATTTGACAAATTTTCCGTTTATTCCACCTTCTCCTGCCTGTTCATATTGCCGCTCATTCGACAAACAACTATAATGATAATCGTGCAGATGACCTTGGAGGTGGACATATGAAAATTTTCGGACTGCGTTTAAAAAATATAACCCTGATCATACTGGGGTCCGCTGTGTTTTCGTTCGGGATCGTTCATTTCAATATCCAGAATGAACTCGGTGAAGGCGGCTTTACAGGGATCACCCTTTTACTGCTGTATTTATTCAACTGGGATCCTGCTGTGATGAACATTGTTTTGAACATTCCCGTCCTTTTTATCGGATGGCGTATTTTAGGACGTACCACATTTTTGTACTCCTTGATTGGAATTGTCGCGGTTTCTGTATTCATCGCCCTGTCCCAGCGATTTATGATTACCATCGACCTTTCGGATGACCTTACACTGGCTTCGCTGTTTGCCGGGGTATTTATCGGCGTCGGTTTAGGAATCATATTCCGCTACGGCGGAACAACCGGCGGTGTGGACATCATCGCCAGGCTCATCAACAAATACCTCGGCTGGAGCATGGGCCGGGCGATGTTCGTTTTTGATGCTCTCGTGATTTTCATTTCTGCCATTACTTATCTGGAACATGTCCGGGGAATGTATACGCTTGTCGCTGTTTTTGTCGGTGCGAAGGTGATTGATTTCATCCAGGAAGGTGCCTACGCTGCCCGTGGGACGACAATCATATCGGAAAAGAGCGAAGAAATCTCACAAAAAGTTATGCAGGAGATGGATCGTGGTGTGACCGTACTTGACGGCCGTGGGTCGTTTTCCGGTTCCAAACGGGATGTTCTCTATTGTGTAATTGCAAAAAACGAAATTGTACGGCTGAAGACCATTATCGAACAAATTGACCCTCATGCGTTTGTAGCCGTCAGTCACGTCCATGATGTGATGGGTGAGGGGTTTACATTGGATGAAAACAAAAACCCCATTGACTAAGACCATCCTGGAAAACAAAAAAAGACCTCCGCTGCCGGAGGTCTTTTTCCTGTCTTTTACTCTTCGTTCATCCCAATGAACATGAATACGAAGCGGAGAAGTTCGGCAAGGGCAACGAGTGCACCTGCCACATATGTCATTGCCGCAGCATTGAGGACCTTTTTCGTTTTCCGTTCTTCATCGTTCCGGATAACGCCGGTCGACACCAGCTGTGCCATGGCACGGTTGGAAGCATCGAATTCTACAGGCAGTGTAACCAGCTGGAACAGCACGGCCGCTGCGAAGAAGACAATCCCGACTAAGACAAGGCCTGTCATCTGAAGCAGCATACCACCAATCAATAGAAAAATGGAGATATTGGAACCAAAGCTTGCTACCGGGACGAGGGCGCTTCGGAAACGAAGGAAAGCATAATCCTGAGCATCCTGTATGGCGTGCCCCACTTCGTGTGCTGCCACTGCTGCACCAGCTGTGGAGCGTCCGTGATAAATGTCTGAAGAAAGACGAATCACTTTGGAGCGCGGATCGTAATGGTCTGTCAAATGGCCGCGGACTTCTTCCACAGCTACATTAAAGAGGCCGTTGTCATTAAGAATTTTTCGTGCTACTTCAGCACCTGACATGGACGATGAAGTAGGGACTTGTGAATATTTTTTGTACGTAGACTTCACTTTAGACTGAGCCCACAAAGGGATAATTAAAATCAAAGCAAAGTAAATGATAAAACTCATTTGTCATTCCTCCATAAGAATGGTTCTTAGGTCAATTTTAGTCAAATCCCTGTGGAAAATCAACTATTATGTTCTTTTATTGTGTGTCTAATTTTTGAACGGGAAGGATGCTTCCTCACCCCTACATAAAAAAGAACAGCAAGGATAAATCCTCCCACCCCTGCAGCCATACCCGTCAAGGACACTCCTTCATCGGTGCCTTGGACAAACGCATCGACCATTGCGGATGCAGAGGCAGCCGTGTCGGTCGTCGGTTGAAGATGATGCTGTTCAAGTGCCTCCCGGAGCTGCTTGGTGTCAACAGAGTCATACACGTGCATCACGACGGGCTCAAGGTCTTCCCAGTCCAGAAGAACCTGCTCCGCCGGAGTACTAGACAACCCCTCACGAAAAGCTGCTAATTTTTGTTCCACTGCTGTCTCTCTGTCTGGTGCTGTGATCACTTCAAAGAAAAGGAGAGCCGCTTCCGACGGCCGGTCTCCATCTTGGTACATGTTCAAATCCTCCCAGACGGCCCGGTCCTCTTCCGACACCCCGCTCATATATGTTTCCATATCCGGCCATCTGCTATGCAGGAGCCTCTCTGCTGCCTCAGTTTTTCCGTCATGTAGAAGTGACCTGTACTGGCTGTAAAATCGTTCCCACTGCTCCTGGGCTCCCTCACCCCACCCACCATGCAGGCTCAGCGGCATGAGCGTGAATATCAGGGATATGAACACAACTTTACACACCTGTCCCATTTCACTTCTCCCCTCTCATTATCCCGGTTAGTTACATGTTATGAAAAGGGATCCACATTTAGACGTTCTGTATCTTTTTCATAAGGTAATAGGCTGCGCCTATACAGAACAGACTCAGCCAGAAGGTGAAATAGCCGATTTCCTTCATATGCTCCATAATAGCCGGGTAGACAGGCATCTGTTCAAAGACATAGTCAATGACATCATTATGAAGAGTCCATACAGCAGCAAAAAGAATATGCCTGGTCCGCATCGCATAAAAGGGTGCATACAGAATCCCTTGAACAGCCATGGCACTATGAGAAAAAATAAGCATATAACCGGTCCATGGCAGAGCGCCATATTCCATAAAGGTAAGACCATTCATCACCACCGCCCATACACCGTATTTAAGCAGAGTTATGAGCGCGAGGGCTTCTATATATGGGACATTCCTTCCAAATAGATAAAAACCAAGAAAGATTGTAAAAAACAAGCTGGCTGTGGGGCTGTCAGGAACAAACAGGAGGAAGATCGGTTCTGTCACCTCCAACTGCGGTTCATACCACAGGTACCCGTAAATGGTTCCTCCGAGATTAACAAAAAATAATACGATTAAAAAAAGCCGGTGCGTCAAAATATATGTCAACATCTGTTTCATGCGAACCTTCCTCCTGTAACAAAAGAAACCGCGCATATTTCAGCGCGGCATTCATCAATCTATTTTGTTCATTCTTCAGAAGACCCGTTCTCTTCTTCTGAATCATCACCATTCTCTCCTTCAGAAGAACTTTCTTCATCGGAAGATTCTTCTCCTTCAGATGAACCTTCTTCCCCGGAAGATCCCTCTTCATCAGACGAGCCTTCTCCTTCGGAGGAGCTTTCTTCTTCCGAAGATCCTTCTCCTTCAGATGAGCCTTCTCCCTCTGAAGATCCTTCCGCTTCAGATGAGCCTCCTTCTCCACTGCCGGCGCCGACAACAAACTCAGCAAGCTGCTGAAGTTCCTCATCTGTTCCGTTAAAGATTCCTGCCGGCATGGCGCCTTTACCATTCACGGCAATATCTTTCACTTGGTCAACAGTCAGCTCTGCATCAATTAATGCTGGATAACTCCCCTGACCTTGAAGGGCGTCGCCGTGACAGCTTAGACAGTTGGCTTCATAAACGGCATAACCTGGAGCTGATTTATCAATGGTTGATTCAACCGCTTCCACGTTCACGCCATATTTCTCCGCACGCATTTCGTAATCTGCATGTGTGACGGACTCATACGTAAGCCAAAAGGTGGCTGCGAAGCCAAGAAGCATCAGACCTACAGCAATTGGACGCTTGTGAGGACGTCGTTCCGGCCCCCGGTCCAGGAACGGTGCAAGCAGAAGTGCACCGAAGGCAAGCCCCGGCATAACAATTGCTCCCAGAACAATATAATCTCCGCCGGCAAATTGATATTTAAGGAATTGATACAAGAACAGGAAGTACCAGTCCGGCAGCGGAATGTAACTCGCGTTGTTTGGATCCGCCTGCTGCTCCAGCGGTGACGGGTGGGCAGCGGTAAGTATTAAAAACCCGATCAGAAAGACCGATCCTACCAGCCACTCTTTCAACAGGAAGTTGGGCCAGAACGCTTCCGTGCGGCCTGGATATTCTGAATAGTCTTTTGGTAAATTGGCTTTTTGTTCGGCAGTGACCCTTGAATCACCGACGAACTTCATCCCTTTTCCCCTATGCACAGCTTTCCCTCCTTCTTTTGCTATTTTATAGTGGTCCGGAAATACCTTGTTTACGGATTAGGACAAAGTGGAAGGCCATTAATCCGAACAATGCAGCCGGAAGGAAAAATACGTGGATAGCAAAGAAACGTGTAAGCGTTTGAGCACCAACAATCGATGGGTCACCGGCAAGCAGTGTACGGATTTGATCTCCGATAAACGGTGTTGCCGCTGCAATCTCAAGACCTACCTGAGTAGCGAAATAAGCTTTGTTATCCCATGGAAGCAGATATCCTGTAAAACCAAGACCAAGCATGACAAAGAACAATAGGACCCCAATCACCCAGTTCAATTCACGCGGTTTTTTATAAGCGCCTTGGAAGAATACCCGCAGTGTATGTAAGAATAACATCACAATGACGAGACTGGCGCCCCAGTGGTGCATCCCACGTACGATTTGACCGTAAGCAACCTCTCGCTGTAAGTAATAAACGGATTTCCATGCGTTCTCAATATCTGGTACATAGTACATGGTCAGGAACATTCCGGACAGAATCTGAATGACTGTTACGAAGAATGTAAGACCACCAAAACAATAAACAAATGCTGAAAAGTGATGCGCCGGGTTGACGTGCTCAGGAACTTCGTGATCCGCTATATCACGCCATAACGGGGTTACATCGACACGCTCGTCCACCCAGTCGTAAATTCTCTGAAGCATGTGTTATGCCCCCCCTCTGTCTTTTGCTTCACCTAAATAAAGCATACCTTCTTTGGTTTCGTGCTCAAAAACAGGTAATGGTGCGGTCGGCGGTGTGCCCGGAACGTTATCGCCGTCTTTTGTATAACGGCCCCCGTGACACGGACAGTAGAACTCATTCGGGTACTCATCATTGGAACCCCAGTCCACTGTGCAGCCTAAATGGGTGCAGATCGGTGACAGGGCAACGATTTCATCATTGTCATCCTTGTATACCCAGGCTGTTTTCTGTACTTCAGATTCGTACCAGCCGTCCACCTGATCGATGGTCCACTCGAAGCGCTGCGGCTCTTTTGTGATCTCATCGACAGAAGCAACCGATTTCAAATCTCCGCCTTCTTTGGATTTCAAAACGGGATCGATTGCGAACCGAACCATCGGAGCAAGCATACCGGCAGCCATGAAACCGCCTACACCAGTGAGCGTGTAGTTCAGAAACTGACGTCGGGACACCCTCTTTTTATCGCTCATACTTTTCCCCCCTCTATGCTGTAATCCATGCAGCATGGATCGATCACACATGGTTTAACTAGGACATTACCATGATAGCGCAATCTTATAGCCTGGTCAATAAAATATCAAACCTTGTCGGAAGTTTTATCCAGTCACCAATAGGCCTGGATAAGTTCACTGATGCCGCGGGCCTGTTCCTTCACAAATGCCTGTGTTTCTGTCGATTTCATGCTGCCGCTGGACATCCCTGGCACCCAGATTAAACGACCGGCCAGATCATCCTCATGTTTCTTCCAGCCGCTGTCGAACGTAAATAGGAAAACGTGTTCAAACGGCTGTTTCCTGAAACGCTGAATCCACTCATTTAATCTTTCTTTCTCCTTTTCGTATCCACCCTTTAAATAGGCATAGTCAGGGGAAAGAAAGATTCTGCCTCTGTATTCTTTTTCAATCAGGTTCGTAAACACCTGATTCAGCTCCCGTTGGAAAGCCTGCCCGGCCATCTGCTGATCCCCGGCGGGGTCAAATGGTATCAGTGGAATCATTAACGTGTCCACATATTGTTTTTCCGGTAAGTACTGGGTCATATCTGCTTTCGTCCATTTCATAAGTATCCCCTGCCTTTGTTATGTACGTTTTTCTATATTTTACTACATAAAAATAAAAAATAAAGTCAGCGAACATCATAGGATGCTCCTGACTTTATTTTTAATAAAACGCACTCAGTTCCTCTTTCACTTTTTCAAGCCGGCCGCACAACTCGGTAAAAACCGTCCGTTCCCCATTGATCAGGGATTCATCAATCTGTTCTTCAATCTGCTTTCTCCGGTGCTGGAGGAGGCTGATTTTCAACAGCCGGTCTGCTTCATTCTTATCACGGTCGTTTAAATAATAATCTTTGGGAAGATATGGATTTTCCTCAAGAACAAGCGCATATTTGGAACATTGCTGGGCATTCTCGAAGTTCATCTGAATATAAACCGGCTCCCCCTGATTCATACGAAGATCATGAAAGGATTTTTCCGCATCGTTGGTCATCACCTGACCTTTATAAAACCGGAAAGGGGGATCGGAAACTCCCTGCGCACTAATTTCCATACCACGGGGACAAAACTTCACTTCCTGGACGAAATGAACACTGGATAAAAGAGATTCATGATTCATTAAATAGTTAAGAATCCAGACACTTTCCCTCTTTTTCAACTGAAAGTGATTCAAAAACCAGCGGACAAAATCTTTTTTCTCATCCACAGAAATTGGTGTCTGCATATGCGCCCCTCCTGCGCTTTAGTTTTCCATTTATTCCTCATTCAGACGCTTAACGAAATCCTCGATCTCTGTATCAGCAGGGTCGATGGCAAGGTATTCCTTGAATACACGTACCCCTTCTTCCCTACGGCCGTCCTCAATGAGGAAGTATCCGTAGGATTTGAGAAAGTCGGTGTCTTCCTTAAGGGAAAGATAAGCCTGGCTGTATTGTTCATAGGCTTCCTTGAATCGCTCTTCCTCTTCCAGGGCCAGGGCCAGCTCCCATAGATAATGCGGATCTTCCTCACCTAAGGAGATCAGTTCTTGAATTAAATCGATGATCTGATCATAGTCCTCATCGGATTTATAGTTTTCAATCAGAAACAGAACAGCTTCTTTATAACCGGGATCAAGGGCGACCGCTTCCCGCATGAGACGGTAACCTTCTTCCTTTTTTCCCTGACGGTGGGAAAGACTGCCGGCCAGGTGGTAAAGTTCCTTGTTGAATTCGTCTTTAGCAAGGCCTTTTTGAGCCATATCAAGGGCTTCCTGAGGCATCCCTTCGGACTCATAAGCCTGAGCCAGGTGCGGATAAACCGATTGGAAGTAAGGATCCTTCTCAATCAGCTCCTCCCAGACGTGAATCGCGATATCATTACGGTTTGCCTGGAAAGCCACAAATCCATAACGGAAGAGAACATCCGGATTGTCCTCTTCCACCTTTTGGAAGAATTCCAGCGCCTGCTCAAATTCCCCATTGGCTGCATAGGCTTCAGCCAGTCGTGTGGCCACTTCTATATCACCAATCACAGGCTGATGGTACATAGCATTTTCATAATACGGGATACACTTGGAGTACTCTCCATTTGAAAACGCGAGTTCACCAAGAGCAAAATCAATAATGGCTGAGTTCGGCTCCACGTTTTTAGCAGCCAGAAGTTTTTGTTCGGCTACTTCATACAGCCCCTGGGCCTGATACAGGTCAGCAAGCTGTACCAGCGCCTGAAGATAGTCTTCGTCTTCAGGTCCGAATTGGTTCAGCAGTTCGATTGCTTCATCATCTTCATCTAGATCGATGTGAATTTCTGCCATCATCACTTTCAATTCCTGCTCTTTCGGATAGCGTTGAATCAGTTCGTGAAGCACCATTTTCGCTTCTTCCAGCATTCCCCACTGCATGTACAGTTCTGCAATGGTAAAACGCTCCTCTTCATCCGCCTCTGGCAGATATGTTGTCAGTGTGTGTATTGCATCTTCCGTCTTATGGGCTTCCATTTGACGAATGGCTTTTTGTATTTCCTCCATGATGACATCCTTTCCACGTAAAGCACATACATGTGATTCTTCACTTTATTTAGATCGGATGGGGTTTTCCATCCGTCCGCTCGTATTTTTGTATATTGGAACAGCACTATGATATCTGAAAATATCCTTCTCTTCAAACGTTCCGGCTCTCCATCGGAAAACCACGTCTTTCAGATTAATCATACCATAATGTCCATCCAGTGAAGACCACATTTCTGATTAGTCGTTCGACGATATTCCATTCCGCTGACGAATTTTGTCCAAGGTTACCATTCAGGAACGGATAAGATGAAAAGAAGAATAGATGTCAGGGTGCGGATGTCTGTTTATGTACAACAGACAGCTTCATGATGTGGTCATATTCCAGATATCTGCTGCGTAAGCTATTCACTAGGTGTTCAAACCGAAAATGCAGGTCCCTCTTTTCAGTCATAAACCGCCGTAATATAATCCCACCAGGCCGAATGCGCTTCCATAACCATCAAATCCTGTACACCCCATCCCTTTCCTCGTGGTGATCCTGCCTGAGACCACATCCCTGGATCATCTTCTCTTTCGTTTCATACAAAGAAGCTCTCTACGATTACATCCACCAGGCAGGCTTTTTATATCGTATGAGAGCTTCAATGAAACTATGAAGTTATTTTAACGGAGTACTTCATTTAAATGTTCGAAAAAGGAAGGATAGGAAATATTGATGCAGTCCTTGTCCTGAATCGTGACCGGCTCTGCACTGATAAGAGAAGCGACAGCACCCATCATACCTATTCTGTGATCACCATAAGAGTGGACACTTCCTCCTGTTAAAGAAGCCCCTCCATGAATGACCATTCCGTCCTCTGTGGCCTCTACTTCTGCGCCGAGCTTTGTAAGAGTGGTCACGACCGCTTCAATACGATCGGTTTCCTTGAATTTCAGTTCTTCCGCATCCTTAATAACAGTTGTTCCTTCAGCTTGTGTCGCAGCAAGCGCAATAATCGGGATTTCGTCAATAAGATTCGGAATCAGCTCACCATCGAGCTGTAGAGCCTTGAGACGGGAGCTTCTGACCCGGACGTCCCCGACCGGCTCGCGCCCGATATAGGTATGGATATCCGTTTCAATATCCGCCCCCATTTTTTTCATCGCCTGAATAATACCGTCCCGTGTAGCGTTCAACCCTACATCTTTAATAATGAGATCACTGCCGGGAACGATGGAAGCAGCGACAATGAAAAATGCGGCTGATGAAATGTCCCCGGGAATTTTTATATCTGATGCCTGTGGCTGCTGACCGCCCTCGATGGTAATGGCAGCGCCCTCTACGTTAAGGTTCACGCCGAATTCAGGAAGGAGCATTTCTGTATGATTTCTTGTCTGTCCGAGTTCGACCACTTTGGTCTCCCCGTCCGCCAGCATGCCTGCAAGAAGGAGCGCTGACTTCACCTGCGCGCTTCTAACGGTGAGCTCATGCACGGTCCCTTCCAATTTACGGCCTCTGAACGCTAGGGGAAGCAGACGATTCTCATCCCTGCCGGTGATATCCGCTCCCATCTGCTTTAATGGGACGACGACACGGTCCATCGGCCGCTTGGATAAGGACGCATCCCCAAACGCTGTCGTGAATAAAGGAAGCCCTGCTAAAATCCCGCTCATCAATCTTGCGGTTGTGCCGGAGTTACCGAAATTCAATGGCGAAGATGGCTCCTTGAGGCCTTGAATTCCTCTTCCATATACCGTCAGACGGTCATCCTGCTGATCAATTCTGACACCCATTTCTCGAAAAGCTTCGACAGTCCGAAGGCAGTCCTCTCCCGTTAGAAAATTGGTAATATGAGAGGTTCCCTCCGCTAATCCTGAAAATATAACAGACCGGTGGGATATTGATTTATCGCCAGGGACAGACATGGTCCCCTGCAGCTGCTTCTGTGTCGGCTGCAATTGTATATCCGTCATTCTTCTGCCTCCCTTGTTTACTGCTGCACCATTACTTCATATTTTTTCTCCTGCAGGACTTTATGACTCAGCTTCTGCTCTTCGCTTGTAGCAAAGCTTACACGGAGAACCCCTGTAATCCCTTCACGGATTTCGAGGATTTGAATGTTTTTTATGCTGATTCCTTCCGCAGCCAAAAGACCGATCACATCATGGATAGCTCCCGGCTGGTCATGAATATCTACATAAATGTCATAAAAAGCTGGAATAGCTCCCTTTTCCTTCACAGGAAGGCCGTCACGGTAAAGCTTGGCTTCTTTTAAATATTCATATGTTTCCTCTTCCGCCTCCTCCTTAAGAAAGGTGCGGACTTTATCCATTTCATTGATCCAATCTTCCAGCATTGCAATAAGGAGGTCCCTGTTTTGAAAGAAAATATCCTGCCAGAGCTTCGGGTTGCTGGAAGCGATCCGGGTGATATCCTTAAAACCGCCGGCAGCCAGGTGTTCAATGTATGGGTGGGTTTCCTGCCAAACCTTCGCCTGATGGACGAGAGAGGAAGCAATCAAATGTGGGAAGTGGGAAATGACCGCAGTCATTTCATCATGTTCACTTGTCGAAAACGTCAGGAAACGGGCGTTTGTTTCGGATAGTAAATCCTTAAGCCTGTCCGCTTCTGCCTTTGTACTATTAAGGGCGGGCGTGAGAACGTATATCGCATTTTCAAACAGATGAGGTTTCGCCGCTGTATAGCCCTGCTTGTGTGAGCCGGCCATTGGATGGCCGCCCACAAAGGAAAGCAGAGGATGTGTCAGGCGGTCCGCTGCTTTTAAAACCTGATTTTTGACAGATGACACATCCGTAACAAGCAGCGGTTTAGTCAGCTCCACGTTCTCCAGCTGATGGAGAAAATCAATGGTGACTGAAATAGGCGTAGCCAGGATACATACATCCGCCTCCACAACTGCTTTAGAAAAGTTAAACGATGCCTGGTCAATGACGCCCTGTTTCAGCGCCATATTCAAAGCTGCTTCGTCTCCGTCCATACCGATGACAAAAACATCTTCTTTTTTTGATACATTCATAGCAATCGATCCGCCGATTAATCCTAAACCGACGATCAGGACTGTCTGTTTCATGACTGCTTAACCATTTCCAGCTTCTTTTTCATTGCCTGTTGAATCTGGAGCATGTCATCTTCTCTGCCGATGGTCAATCGTATGGAATTCGGCAGTCCAAGCGCTTCACCGGAGCGCACGATAAACCCTTGAGTAAGGAGGTATTCAAACATCTCATCCCCGCTGATAGGAAGCTGGATCAAAAGGAAGTTCGCTTGTGTATCGTAATAGCCCAGATCGTTTTCATCACAGAAACGCATCAAGGCTTGTTTATTTTTATGGGTGGCTTCCACCGTTGTCGTTATAAATTCCTGATCGTCCAGAGCAAGTATAGCAGCAGCCTGGGCGACTGTAGAGGTATTGAACGGTTCTCTTGCTGGTTCCAGTACCTGGATGACATCCGCAGCGGCCAACCCAAAACCGATACGCAGGCCGGCAAGACCATAAGCTTTTGAAAAGGTACGGAGAACCATTAAGTTCGGGTATTGATTTAATGCGGAGACCGCATCAAAAGAATCTTCCGCTTCCAGGTATTCGTAGTAGGCTTCATCAAGCACGACCAGCACATGTTCAGGCACTCTGGCCAGCACGTCTTTTATCGTTTCTTCATTGATATGAACCCCTGTTGGGTTATTCGGAGTACAGATCCAGAAAACACGCGTGTCTTCATCAATTTGACGAATCATTTCCTCGAGATCATGATGGCCGTCCTTCAACGGAACTTCCCTTACTTCTGCACCTTCTATCAAGGCATTGTGACGGTACTGGGGGAACGTTGGAGAAGCCATAACCGTATTGGCACCAGGCTCAAGGAATGTGCGGCAGATGATTTGGACAACTTCATCCGATCCATTTCCAAAAATGATCTGATTCTCGTCCACGCCAAGAAAACTGGAAACCTTAGTCCTGACACCCGCTGCATAGCCGTCCGGATAAATTTCCAGTTTGGAAACGAGCTTCGGAAGCTCCTCCTTTACCACAGGAGAAAAGCCGTATGGGTTTTCATTGGAAGCCAATTTGACAATACGGTCAAGCCCATACTCTTTTTTCACCTCTTCAATGCCTTTACCGGGTTTATAAGGTTTCATCGTCTTAAGAATATCTTTTGCTTTCATGAAAAAAACTCCTCTCAACTCTTTAAATCAGGGCGAAGTTGAACGGCCTGATGATGATATACATGCTGGATCTGTGCCTGCTCAATCTCGGTCCGGGCCGTCACCATCACCCGGATGCATTTTTTCAGGCTGCCAGGTACGGGGATTTCTCTCATGCACATGACGGGCACATACGTCCAACCATCCATCTGCCTCAAGCTTTTCGCTGGAAAGGTATCTGTTAAGTCTTCGGTAACGGTAAAATAAACGGACACGACATCATCCGCATCCAGCTGATTAGCCGTAATGATCGCCTGCATCATTTCTAATGAACGGTTGACGATTTCATCCTGTTCATTGTTTTCGACGGTCGTAGCTCCTCTGATTCCTCTGATCATCATCCGTTCCCCACCTCTTCTATGACACATTTTAATTCATTTAACAGGAGACTGTCATCCATGGCCTGGACATAGGGATGTCCTACGCCATCCAGCAGAACAAAGTTAATCTGCCTGCCGATCGTTTTCTTATCCCACTTCATACGATCCACCAGCTTTTCAGCATCAAGGCCTCTCAGTAGATCAAGGGGATATTCATTTTCTCTCAACCAGTTTACATAATCATTTACTCGTAAATCTTCGTCGCTTTTCCTGCTGCTTAATTTCAAAGCATACAAAAGCCCGAGGGCTACAGCTTCTCCATGTGTCACTCTGCCATAACCGAGCTCTGATTCAATGGCGTGGGCGAGTGTGTGTCCGAGATTCAAGTACTGGCGGATATCCGCTTCCTTTTCGTCTTTTTCCACGATAGAGGCCTTCACTTGAATGCCTCTATATAAATCTTCCTCCAGCTGCCTGCTTGTCAAGGTATCCAGCGACACATCAAGAAGGCTTTCAAGCCAGTTTACATCACTTAGGAAAGCGTGTTTAATGACTTCTCCATAACCTGAGCGGATTTCCTTCCGGGAAAGTGTAGCGATGGTTTCAAGGTCATAAACAACTTTCTGAGGGTTGAAAAAGCTGCCGATAAGATTTTTACCTCTCGGATGATTGATGGCTACTTTCCCGCCGACACTGCTGTCATGAGCCAGAATCGTAGTCGGAACTTGGATATAATCGATACCTCTTAAGTACGTTGAAGCGGTAAAGCCCGCGAGGTCACCAATCATACCGCCGCCAAGGGCGATGATCAATGAGCGGCGGTCCAGCTGATGAGTCGTGCAGGCATCCAGGAGCTGCTCATAACATTCCATACTTTTCGATGCTTCCCCACTTGGGACCACAGCCGTATGGACGTGTTGTCCACCGGTAAACGACTGCCTCACATCTTCGAGGTAATAATCCGATACCTGATCATCGGTGATGATCAGGATGGACTGATAATCTTTTTCCAGCATGTCAGCAATCCTATGACGGATCCCTTCTCCGAGGACAACCTCATATTCATGTGTAGTTGCCTTGATCTGTAATGTCTTCATCAAAAATCCCTGATTTCTTTTCTGTAATCATCCACCGCCCGCTTAAGACGTGGGAAATAATCGGATGGAAATTCTTCTGTAATCGCTTTGGCCAGTTCAAAAGCAACGATATGTTCCATTACAACAGACGCTGCCGGTACTGCACACGAATCTGAACGCTCGATACTTGCATTAAATGGCTCTTTCGATTCGATATCAACACTCTGCAGAGGCTTGTATAACGTCGGAATCGGCTTCATAACGCCTTTGACCACAATCGGCATCCCAGTAGTCATCCCGCCTTCAAACCCGCCAAGACGGTTCGTCCTGCGTGTGTAACCTTCCTCTTCACTCCAAAGGATCTCATCATGGACCTGGCTTCCTGGTTTTCTTGCTGCTTCAAAACCAATTCCAAATTCCACCCCTTTGTAGGCATTGATACTCATTACGGCCTGGGCAATTTTAGCATCAAGCTTCCGGTCGTACTGAACATAAGAGCCAAGCCCTGCAGGCATCCCTTCTACGTATACCTCAGTGACGCCTCCGATGGAATCTCCATCCTTCTTCGCATCATCAATGGCTTTCATCATTTTTTCAGCCGCCTGTTCGTCAAATGTACGGACAGGAGACGCTTCGGAAATTTCACGGCGTTCACTCAGAGTAAGATTTTCATCTACATCACTGACGATGCCTGCAATTTCTCTTACATAGCCGGCAACTTCAATGCCAAGTTCTTTCAGGAGGACTTTCGCGACCGCTCCTGCTCCTACCCTTGCAGCTGTTTCCCTTGCTGAAGAACGCTCCAGCACATTCCGCATATCACGGTGACCATATTTCATTCCGCCATTAAGATCGGCGTGACCCGGACGGGGCTTCGTTACAGTCCGTCGGATTTTATCTGTGCCTTCTGGAAGTGGATCTTCTCCCATAATATCTGTCCAATGCTTAAAGTCATCATTATGTACAACAAGCGTAATGGGTGACCCTAACGTATATCCATGTCTTACACCACTTGTAATTTCTACGAGATCTTTTTCAATCTGCATCCGTTTTCCACGACCGTAGCCACCCTGGCGGCGTATGAGTGATTCATTGATCTGTTCCCTCAACAGTGGAAGATGAGAGGGGATGCCTTCCAGTATTGTTGTCAGTTGTTTTCCGTGTGATTCACCAGCGGTTAAGTAGCGCATGAATATTGTACCTCCTGTATAGGTACCCCCGGATATAACGGGGGATAAATTTTAGATACTACTATATCATAAGGAATCCCGTTTGTAACATCGAAAAATTCAATTTTTTTATTAATCTTTTATGAAAACGCTTTTACATCCAGGGCTGCAGATGTTCTATTTACTTTCTGGTAAAAAAAGGTGTCGAAAACCTTGAAATGATAGTGTTCCGGCGAAAAAATCTGCTCCGTACTGCCTACAAAGAAAATTCCATCCGTCTCCAAAGCCTGGTTGAATTTAAAGTATAATTCTTTTTTGGCCTCTTCCGTAAAATAAATCATGACATTGCGGCAGACGATCAGGTCGCACCTGGAAGGGAAAGCATCGGCCAGCAGATTGTGTTCCTTAAACACAACACGGCTCCTGATATCTTCATGAACACGGTAAAATGAACCCTCTTTAGTAAAGTGCGCCTGCTTAATTTCATCAGGAACTTCTTTGAGTGACCGCTCGTGATACACGCCTTCTTTCGCACGTGCCAGAGCTTGAGGGTCTATGTCTGTAGCGATAATTTCCAACTGTTCCCGAGGAAAAAAACGCGATAGGATCATCGCCAGAGTATAAGGCTCCTCCCCCGTAGAACAAGCGGCACTCCATACGCGTAGACGTTTATTCTTTTTCAATAAATGAGGGATCACTTTCTTTTCCAGAACATCAAAACGCTGCCGATTCCGGTAAAATTCAGAGACGTTGATGGTGACCTTGTTCATCAACTCTTCCAAAAGCTCCCGGTCTCCCTCCATAGCTTGAAAATAGCTGGAAAAACTGCGGTACCCTCTTTTGTCACGCAGTGAGGTAAGTCTCCGTTTCATCTGCGTCTCTTTATAGAGAGAAAGATCAATGCCTGTCTTTGCAAAAATATTTTCCATAAAGCTTATGTAATCATCTGTCATCCCCGTTCCCCCTGCTTCTATAATCTACCTTTAACATTACGCTACCGCCTGCTTATTGTAAATATAGAGAGGTAGAAACAAAAAAACCGCCCGCAGGCGGTTTTATCGTTCATTCATAGACCCAGGCAAGGCTGTCTTTTTGATAATCGACCAGTTCTCCTTCGTTGAAGAACAAGGAAATTTCTCTTTCTGCACTTTCTTTTGAATCGGAGCCATGGATGACATTCTTCCCAACGATCATACCAAAGTCCCCGCGGATCGTCCCAGGAGCAGCGTCTGAAGGCTTTGTAGCCCCCATCATCTGTCGTGCGGCCGCTATGACATCCTCACCTTCCCATACCATTGCAAATACAGGACCGGAAGTGATGAATTCGACCAATTCGCCAAAGAAAGGCTTCTCTTTATGCTCGCCATAATGCTCTTGTGCCAATTCCTCAGGAATAGACATCAGCTTGGCGCCGGCCAGCTTGAAACCTTTCCGCTCGAATCTGCCTGTGATTTCTCCAATCAAATTACGCTGTACACCGTCGGGTTTTACCATTAAAAAAGTCTTTTCCATGACAAACACCTCATCTTATGTATAGTCTGAAAGCGCTTTTAATAAGTGCCATAAAAAAGTCTATCAAACAATGAAAGGAAAGGCAATAGAATCATGCCCTTCTTTTTCCAATATACTTGGCAATCCCTTTCAAAGTCTGTTTGGCACGTCCTGCTGGAAGCTCATGTAATGACTGATAGGCTTTCTGAAGATACAGGTCGCTGATTTCAAGGGATCGTTCAATCGAACCATTTGACTGGATGGTCCGGATTAGAGGTTTCAGTTTTTCTGTCGTTTCTTCTTCTGTCCCTGTGAAAGCTTCCTGAAGCTGCTTTTTGAAGAGTGGGTCTTCCATAGAAAGAAGCACCGGCAGTGTAACATTTCCCTGCAGAAGGTCACTGCCTGCCGGCTTACCCAGCTCCTCTTCAGAAGCTGTAAAGTCCAGCACATCATCGATGATCTGATAAGACATTCCTACATTGTAGCCATATCGGTAAAGAGCTTTTTCTCTCTCTTCATCAACATTCGCTGCAATGGCTCCGAGACGGCAGCTGGCCGCAATAAGCAGAGCCGTTTTCCTTTTGATCCGTCGTAAGTAAGTGCGGAAATTTTGGTGGACATTGTATTTGTCCTTAATCTGTTCAATTTCACCAAGGCACAATTCTACCATCGTTCCAGCGAGAATCTGATGGGCCTTCGGGTTTTCAAGTACCGACAGCGTTTCCAGAGAGCGCGCAAATATGTAATCCCCTGTATACATCGCAATGCGGTTATCCCACCTTGCTTTAATGGTTGGTTCCCCTCTTCTCAGCTCCGCTTCATCTATGACATCATCATGGACGAGAGAGGCTGTATGTATCAGCTCTAAAGAAACAGCAACGGCTTTCATTCGTTCAATATCATAATCGCCGAATTTGCCCCCGAGAAGAACGAAGACAGGGCGGATTCTCTTGCCGCCTGCCTGGAGAAGCTGACTGGACGCATCTCTTAAAACCGTATTGTTGGACTGAATGGTATCATTGACTGCATCTTCAATCACAGCCAGGTCATTTTTTAGAAAAGAGTAGATCATGGCTAATTTCATTCTAGTTCATCCTCGGTTAAAGCTTTTCACCCATATGCATAGCTGCTACGCCGCCTGTATAGGATTTGACAATGACGTTGGAAAGGCCGGCTTCCTCAAACATCATTTTTAATTCTTTCTTGCCTGGAAAGTCCTTGGCTGATTCATGAAGCCAGCTGTACTCCTGATAACTCTTTGCGAACACCCTGCCGAAAAGCGGCATGATATTTCCGAAATAGAAGTAATACATCCGTTTAAAAAACGGATTTGTCGGCTGGGAGGTTTCCAAACAGACGACTTTACCGCCGGGCTTGACCACCCGGTACATTTCCCGCAGCACCTGCTGGTAGTCAGGCACGTTCCTTAAACCAAATCCAATGGTTACAAAATCGAATTGATCATCCTCAAATGGAAGAGCCATCGCATTTCCATGCTGAAACTCAACCTGGCGCACTCGACCGGCCAGCTTTTTCTTTATACCGACAGAGAGCATGTTCTCACTGAAATCCAGGCCGGTGACTTTCCCATTGCTGCTGACAGATTCTGCCAAAGCCATTGTCCAGTCCCCTGTCCCGCAACAGACGTCAAGGGCCGTATCGCCCGGCTGGACATTCATGCGCTTCATGACGTCCCTGCGCCAAAGCCTGTGCTGTTGGAAAGAAATAATGGAATTCATACTATCATAACGTTCGTATATTTTCTCAAACACATGGTGTACCCGTTCTTCTTTCGTCTGTGGATCCATAAATACTTACCCTTCTTCCGCGATCTGTCTATGATTAAATTGATGATGAATAGCTGCATGGACGTAGGATTTCAGCCAGTTGAAATGAATGGGCAGCTGAGCTACCGCTGCCTCAAGATGGTTCACATGACTCTGCACCATCTGTTCGAGGCTTCCGATCACCTGTCCGTGATTCCCGAAAAGGCCGGGCCTTTTCACAAGGGCTTCGATCAACGGCGATACGTTCCCTTCCTGATAACTGCGTTTTTCCTCCATCAATTTCTTAGCCAGCAGCCATTCCCCTGCCATGTCATTGATGGCTGTTTTTTGAACATACGCACCTACTCTTTGTATGAGCAGCGATTCAATTTTCTTCACACCATCCAGAAATTCCTGAAAAGACTCCACATCCTTATAGTAGAGTTCCATCTTGAGCTCATTGATTTCCTTGATGGCTCCCGCAAGGGTATGAATCATTGGAATATCATTCAACTGGGATAATAAATAATAGTAGAGCCCGCTGAAATAATCACCAGCCAGAACCGTGAGCTGGCGGTGCCTTACTGTTTCTTTATCATCCTCGTCATCAGTCAAGGTAACCAGATCATGGGTGTCCAGAGCAATTTGTACGAGCATGGTCGTAATAATATACTGCTCTTTCTTCTCCACCGGCAGTGTTGTATGGTTCATAATGGAAGATAAGATAACAAGTTTGTCGTCATCGATGTGCGGCTCAGGTATAAAACGAACCAAATAAGGATGGCGGACCTTGGCTGCGATTTTACTTTTGAGCTGCTTAATATCGTTATCTGAAGAATTCAACATGATCACCCGGTCCCTTCCCGAACACTAATAAACATTCCTATTATAGCATATTTCGCCAGTCCCTGTATGTATCGGACAACAGAGGATAACCATCACTCTGTGTCGTTGGTCATTTCCCCGTGGCTCGTCTGAATAACCGCTTTTCCGCGTACCTTCACAGCAGATGTATGCTCTGTAAACTGAGCAATCATCACTTCATTACGGTCCAGCTTTTCTGAATGGTGGAATCTTGTGTCCGTCCCTCTTGTAAGACCAATGACATTCACACCATCTTCCAGTGCTTTAATTACAAAAAAATCGTTGTTGGATGCAGACATCGCAGGAGCCCTCCTTCTTTATCTTAACTATGTCTTAATGAGCCGCCTTTGTCAAAATATCCACCCTGTTGAATGGGCTTCAGAGCGCGATTCAAGTACAGTATGGACGCATATCCGGCTTTTTACTATGAAAAAAAGGAAAAGGGTGCAGTGTGCACCCTTTTCCCAAGCCCTATGTAGCTGATTATTTAACCGCATCTTTAAGGGCTTTACCAGGTTTGAACGCTGGTACTTTGCTTGCAGAGATTTCAATCTCTTCACCAGTTTGTGGGTTACGGCCTTTACGTGCCGCACGCTCACGAACTTCAAAGTTACCGAATCCGATCAGCTGGACTTTGTCACCATCTTTAAGTGAATCCATGATAGATTCGAATACAGAATCTACAGCTTGAGTCGCATCTTTTTTAGAAAGATCTGCTTTTTCAGATACCGCATTGATTAGATCTGTTTTGTTCATGACATTCACCTCCTCCCGAGAAGGTTAAACTCATTCAAGCGGTGTTCACACCGCTATAAATGTTTATTTAACGGTCATCATTTGATGACAAGCCTTATAATAAACGAGTTTTTCATGAAATTCAATAGACAATCCTTTAAAAATCGCGTTACAATGCGATTTCAAAGCTGAATTGTGGTTCACTTTCCATTCAGACGCGGAAATGTCCAACAATTGCAAAAAAACCCGCAAAGCCTGCCATGACAACGTTTCTACCAGTATGAACATCTTCTCATAGGTTAATACGACGTTGTTGTGAAAAAATCCTTTATTTCAAAGTTTTTCAGTAAAAAAATTTTCAAATCCTTCGTCCAGAAAGCCTGAAAAGACGCGGTTTTCACATTACGCCCCCATTTGAGAGCGCCTCCAGGTTCCTTGAGCAGCCATCCGGAATGCTATTCTTATGTATCTCTTTTGAACATTTGCCGCAGTTCTTCCTGCTGCTTTTTTAACAAAACCAACAGGATGAAGACCAAAGGCCATGATAAAAAATAAAAACGGCTCTTAATAAGAGCCGTTACAGAATGATTGCGATCATGCCGCCTGAACCTTCATTGATAATCCGTTCCAGTGTTTCCTGAAGCTTGTAGCGGGCATTTTCAGGCATTAATGCCAGCTTGGCCTGGATGCCTTCTCTTACAATAGAACTCAGGGAACGTCCGAAAATATCGGAATTCCAAATGGAAAGCGGATCATCTTCAAAGTCCTGCATTAAATATCGGACGAGCTCTTCACTCTGTTTCTCTGTTCCGATAATCGGTGAAAATTCAGACTGCACATCTACTTTAACCATATGAATGGAAGGGGCTACCGCCTTGAGACGCACGCCAAACCTGGATCCCTGTCTGATGATTTCCGGCTCATCGAGCTTCATATCCTCAAGAGAAGGAGCTGCAATCCCATAACCGGTCTGCTTTACCATTTGCAGGGCATCAGCCACTTGATCATATTCACGTTTTGCATAGGAGAAATCCTGCATGATTTCCAACAGGTGATCCCTGCCCCGGATTTCTTCACCAACGATTTCCTTCAGGACATGATCATATAAGTGCTCCGGCGCCTGCAGGTCAATTTCAGCGATTCCTTCACCAAGATCCATGCCTGAAATATGTGCCCCTGTTATATACTCATACTGATCGAAACTGCCTACAACGTGGTCGACATCACGGAGACGTTTGATGTCTTTTACAGTATCCTCGATCGCCGCCTGCAGGTTCGATCTCAACCAGTGCCTGGAATCAAGCACCATAACCCAGCTCGGCAGGTTCACATTCACCTCAAGAACCGGAAATTCAAACAGCGCTTCCCGAAGGACACTCTGAACATCTTGTTCTCTCATACTCTCCACAGAAAGAGCCAGGCACGGGATATCATATTTCTCCGCAAGGGACTCCCGGAGGTGTTCGGTGTTCGGATGATGAGGCTGGGCGGAATTGATGATCATAATAAAAGGTTTTCCAACCTCCCTCAGTTCCTCAACAATTTTCTCCTCGGCCTCCACATAGTCCTGCCTCGGTATTTCGCCTATCGTCCCGTCTGTCGTAACAACAATTCCAATCGTGGAGTGCTCCTGAATCACTTTCTGCGTCCCTATTTCAGCTGCTTCATGAAATGGGATGGCCTCCTCATACCATGGAGTGTGAATCATCCTCGGCCCGTGTTCATCTTCATAGCCGACAGCCCCGTTAACAGCGTAACCCACACAGTCCACCATTCGGACCCTGATATCCAGATGGTCATCTATTGTAATATTAGCCGCTTGGTTAGGGACGAATTTAGGCTCGGTGGTCATAATCGTTTTTCCTGCTGCACTCTGTGGCAGTTCATCCAAAGCACGTTCCCTGTCAGATTCCTCATCCATGTTGGGCAGTACAACAAGCTCCATAAATTTCTTTATAAATGTTGACTTACCCGTGCGTACAGCACCGACAACACCTAAATAAATATCTCCATTTGTCCGTTTGGAAATATCACTGAAGATATCAACCTTTTCCAAAGGATCCCCTCCCAAATGTAATTTCACCACCATACAAGCCTAGACACTCTGATTCTATGACGTTGTCCCAGGTGAATATGCCAGAAATCTATAATCAAGCGGCACAAGCACATCAGCCAGGGAAAGGAACATGAAAGAGGTGGACATACGAAAAAACCGCTCCCACAGGGGGAACGGTTCAATCAGGAAGAGGACGGGGCGGTAAAAAATACCGGCTCTCCCTCTTCCACCGTATAGGCCGTTGAATAGGCAGGCACGATCGGGGTATAATCCGTCAGAAGAAAACGAATGTCCTCTCCAGCCTCATACGCATGGTCCTCTGATCGAAGATATGCGTAGAGATCTTTCCGGTAATCGATATAGACCTGCCCCTGTTCATCCAGGTAAACCGGAAGACGCTGATCAGAATATGGACTGTCAATCATTGGTGGTTCATCCATACCGATCTTCTCATAATCCAGCTCGTACACCCCTTGGGACACGAAATCTCCTAAAGGAGGATAGCGGTTGTTATCCGTATAGAATTTGACCTTCACCTGGAGTGACCTGACTTCTTCTGTTGTCCGCAGGTCCAGCACTTTCACCGTAGGGTCCGTTTCCGGATGAATAATGACGTACTGGTAATGGCCCCCGTTTTCAAAAGATGTCCCCGGAAGCTCTCCAAGAATGTTCATTTCCTTCAGCTTGCTGAACTCAATAGGATATTTTTGAAAAAGCGGTGTATCCTGATCTTTCGTCTTAATAGGAAGAAGCCCGTTTGTTCTTTCCTGATAAGTATCGACAGCGTCCTGTACCATATTCAGCTGCTGATCGTTGGGAACCTGATTTTTCTGAAGTCTTTCTTGAGGATATAAGCACCCGGTTAACAGGAAAAGAAGAATGAGCAGCCCTGAGTAGTGAAAAATCTTCATGCTGTTTCCTCCTTCGTTAAGCGGTTGGGCCGCTGAGTACAATGTAAAAAATAATCAAGCCGCCCACAATCATAAACAAGTAGGCAAACACGGCGGTAACGGCTGAAAAAATGCCCTTTAATTTAAATCTGCTTAAATAGATGAGACCAATAGCAAGGAATAAGGAGATGATTCCAGCAAAGGATATGTACATATTCAGCATGGATTCAGACATAAATGGCCCTCCTTTGATGTACATTCGACTTTTGACATTATACCATATCCCCTTCGTAAACGGATACATAAAAAAACCGGGGTGTTCCCACCCCGGGTGACTAAACAATTCCCTGACCAGCTCATGTGTAATGATTGCTGCGTGATATCTTATGCATACGATGGAAAGACCGCCTCCTCAGGCGCCCACCAGTTCGCAATTATTTCAAAAATTTACCTAACGTATTCATATCCAGAGGCATATTCTGACTAATGACTGCTTCGACGATTTTGTCTTCCTTCTGCTTCGATATGTTTTTGCCTGCGACCGCTGACAACTGCCGGACCAGCCCCCGCACCGTTTTTTCGTCCGAAAAATCTGCGTGCTGGACCTTATCAGCGACCTTGAATACATCCTGAGCATCGATGTTTGCTTTTTTCTTCAGGTGATCAAAAATACTCTTTTGAAAATCACTCATGAACAATTGACCTCCTCGTGCATTAGGTTCTGTGTAGTATATGCACAGAGGTCATCATGTGTCAGTCATTCAACTGCTGGTCAAGGATATTTGTCAAATCCTCCATTTCATGCCTGCGGATCCGTGTCATCAATTGATCAACGACATCACGCGGACTTTTGTCCTCAAACAAAATTTGGTAGATTCCTGTGGTGATGGGCATGTCGACATTCTGATCGGAGGCGAGTTGATAGGCTGCTTTAGCTGTACGAACCCCTTCAACAACCATCCCCATATCCTCAAGCACCTGTTCAAGCCCGTTCCCCTGACCAAGCTTGTATCCGGCACGCCAATTTCTACTATGGGAACTTGTACATGTAACGATCAGGTCACCGATTCCAGTCAAGCCTGAAAACGTCAGGGGATTCGCTCCCATGGATGTACCAAGACGGGCGATTTCAGCAAGGCCTCTTGTGATAAGCGCCGCTTTAGCATTATCTCCATACCCGAGACCATCGGAAATACCCGCTCCTAAAGCAATGATGTTCTTCAAGGCTCCACCAAGCTCCACACCGACAAGATCCGGGGAGGTGTATACACGGAAATTCTGGTTGATATAGATATCCTGTACTTTTTCTGCCACGGTTAGATCGGAAGCCGATACCGTTACAGTCGTCGGCTGCCGGCGGCTGACTTCCTCCGCATGACTCGGACCTGACAATACAACAATATCCTCATAACTTTCTTTCGGAATTTCTTCAGCTATGATTTCAGATACCCGTTTGTAAGTTCCGGGTTCAATCCCTTTAGCTGCGTGAGTAAGGATGACTTTATCCTGTAGAAGATCCTTTAACTGGGCACAGACCTCCCGCATAGCTTTCGTCGGAACAGCCAATAGAATATGGCCGGCCCCTCGAACGGCTTCAGCCATTTCATGTGTGGCCTGGAGCTGTTCAGGAAGCGCCACACCTTCCAGGTATTTTTCGTTTGTATGTGTGCGGCTGATCTCCTCAGCCAGACTCTTCCGATGTGCCCATAAATGGACATCATGACCATTATCAGCGAGAACGAGAGCCAGGGCCGTCCCCCAGCTTCCCGCGCCTAAAACCGCTATCTTTTCCACAGTATCGACTCCCTTCCTACAGCTTAACTCCGTTTTCTTGCAAAGATTTTAATTGGAGTTCCTTCAAATCCAAAAGCTTCCCGGATCCGATTTTCCAGGAATCGTTCGTACGTGAAGTGCATAAGTTCAGGTTCATTTACAAAAACCACAAAGCTCGGTGGTTTCACGGATACCTGGGCAGCATAGAAGATTTTCAGCTTCTGTCCTTTAATGGAAGGAGAAGGATTCATAGCCAGAGCATCCATGATAACTTCATTCAACACGTTGGTCTGCACTCGTTTGGCATGGTTTTCGCTGACTTCCAGCACTCTTGGAAGCAGGGTGTGAATACGTTTCTTCGTCTTGGCAGACAGATAGACGATGGGTGCATAATCAAGGAATCGGAAGTTATCCCGGACTTTATCCTCGAATTCCTTCATCGTTTTCTCATCAGTTTCCAGCGTGTCCCATTTATTCACGACAATGACGACCGCCTTACCGGCTTCATGGGCATATCCGGCAATTTTCTTGTCCTGTTCCTGGATCCCGGTGTCTGCATCAATTAACGTTAAAACAACGTCGGAACGCTCAATCGCTTTCAATGCACGGAGTATACTGTATTTCTCTGTAGATTCATACACTTTCCCACGCTTACGCATCCCTGCGGTGTCGATGATGACATAGTCACGGCCGTCTTTCGTGAATGGTGAATCAACCGCATCCCTTGTTGTTCCGGCTATATCACTGACAATTACGCGCTCTTGTCCGAGCAGACTGTTTACAAGCGAGGATTTTCCGACATTCGGCCGTCCAATCAAGCTGAACCGGATGGTGTCATCATCGATTTCCTCCTCGATCCGTTCAGGGAAGTGCTTAACCACTTCATCAAGCAGATCCCCAAGGCCGAGACCGTGTGTCCCGGAAATCGGGAAAGGCTCCCCGAATCCAAGGGAATAAAACTCGTAGATATTCTCCCTCATCTGCGGGTTATCTACTTTATTTACAGCCAGTACGACAGGCTTATTGGATTTGAAGAGCAGTTTTGCCACCTCTTCGTCGGCTCCGGTAATGCCGTCACGGCCATTGACCATGAATACGATGACATCCGCTTCATCTATAGCCACCTGTGCCTGAGCACGCATCTGCACAAGAAGAGGCTCGTCTCCGATTTCAATGCCGCCTGTATCAATGACATTAAAGGTGGAGGTGAGCCATTCGGCTTCTGCATAAATCCGGTCTCTGGTTACCCCCGGCGTGTCTTCTACAATAGATATTCTTTCTCCAACCAGCCGGTTAAAAATCGTTGATTTACCGACATTCGGTCGTCCTACGATTGCAATTACTGATTTTCTCATGAAAGGATCATCCTTTCTTCATTCTATTTTCATTATTTCATGTTTCAACAGCAGTGAAAAGCAAAAAAAGACTGCTCCCCTACGGCTTGATGGTTTCCGCCCATCACCCGAAGAACAGCAGCAAGCCATTAACTTTTTTATTTTAGCAGACTTTAGGAAAAGAAACAATTCTTTCTTCAACGTTCAGTGCTTGACAATAATATAGAGCTGGTCACTCAACCGGTGGGCGATCCCATCTAAAATGGCTTCCAAATTAGCGGCCACCGCCTCCATCTCCTCTTTTGTTTCACACTTGAAAACAGCCGCACTTCCCTGGACTTTATTATCCAGTGTCGTAATGGAGGCGAGGATCGCTTTTTCCATTTTCATTTGTCATCACCCACTCCTTTTCCCTGGTTTTTGTATCGCATTTTCCAGTACCGGTACATTGGCTATGACTTCTCTGGCACGGGCGGGATCCTTCTCCTGAGGGAGGATGAATACACCGATCCTCCCATCATTCAAGTCACGCTTGATGAGCGGCACAAGAGCCGGTGTTCCGGAATCACGGAAGACCCCGAGCGTCACAGACACATCATGTAGAATCGCCTGCCGCTGGCCGAGATTGGCAATCGTAGAACGGATGTTAAAAGATTTAGGCGTCAGGATAAACCCCATCCCATACCTTAAGATTTCATCCTGCCGTTCAGGGAGACCGATATTCATAATATAAATGTTATCCACGTAAAGACCAGCCCCGTCGAACGTGAGCTCCCTTTGTTCAATCGTTACGATGTCGCCAAGTTTAGAGCCACTCATTAAGATAGAAGACAACACAAAACAGGCCGCCGCAGCCCCGAGAGCGGCCCACATATTCACAGCAAGGTAGCAAAGCGTTACGATGAAAGATGTAAAGATCACCAGATAATTCCGGCTCTCAAAGGCTACAGCAATCCCCTCAATATAAGTGTTCCCACGAGGTACGAGTTCATAGCTGTCCATTTCAGCCAGTGTATTCCTCTCCATGTTCCGCACCTCTCTGAACTGGGAGGCAGCCAGAGTCAGAAAAGTAACGGCCGTGAATTCCTTTTCCATGATAGATGGAATGGCAATGGTCCCGAGGGCAGCGGCAATAAACCCGAGCGATAAATGGATGATCTTACCATGCAGATAGGTCGGATACTGACGGTAATCCGTCCGCATCATAAACACCCTCAAAACTGTTCCTGCGATAATCCCGAACATTATGGGATATGTATATTCATTCATGCATATGCGTCTCCCTTTTGTTTACTTTTTCCTGCTCCTGCATTATTTTTCTTCAATACACGTAAACCATGCACAAAAAGGAGAATTAACAACCCTTTCAGAACAAAAACAAGCAGTGGCTGAGCCGTTACCACCCCTTCCTTCCCATAGAAACGGAGAACAACATAGGTGAGGGTCATACCTGCGCCGTTGATAAACAACCAGAGACCAGCTAATCCTCTAAAATCAGTCAAAATCATCCTTAAAAGCAGGACCAAAACAAACCCTGTCGAAAATCCAGGCAGGTGCATCCAAACCGGATGAATGAGAATAAAAAGGCTGCCGGACGCATGACCGATGCTTAAGAAAAACAACCATAAATAAACCACCAGCGGCCTTTTTTGAAAAGAAATGAAATATAGACCAAACAGGATAAGAAGGATCAGATGAGCATAAAGGTAGACAGATGGGGAAATGATCTTCCAGCTGAAGGAGCACATAAGGAAGTAAAGAAAGAACAGTAAGGCTGTCCTTGTTCGAGTATTTTTCATAAAAAAGTAGACACAGATGACCAGCACCCAGGCATACCAGTAAACCGCCATATTTTCCAACTCCTTCACAGTCATTATGGAGGGTTTTGGACGTCTTTAAACGTGGAGCACAAAAAAAGACCTATGACTTTACTGTCATAGGTCTTTCCTGCGGGTAACCCCGGGGCCATCTGCTTTTATTTCAAAGATAGAACAGGGCAGAGCCATACGCACAGACTTCTGAAACAGGATGTATACTGCGCTGAAAAACTTTTTCCATGATAAAGTCATTCGTTCCATCACCCTTAACGGCCTTATTGAAAGAGCCTCCATAAAAATAAGGCTGCCGTCCTATTCGCGGCAGCCCCGGAGATTACCAGCGGCCATTCGTAATCCTCTGCTCCTGCCATGCTTTTGTTTCTCCTGTCAGAACATAAGGCTTACCAGAAAGTTCTTCCGGGCTGGAGGCGTTTAAAAGCATCATAGCCATTTTCAATTCCTGGTGGATATGATGAATTTCCTCTATCAACGCTTCTCTGCCTTCCTCCATAAGAACTTTTAATAGAGAGCCGGCCATCCCGAATCCGCAGGCTCCAAGAACCAAAGCTTTCGCCCCATCCAGTCCATGCCTGATGCCGCCTGAAGCGAATACGTGCAGGTCCTGGCTGCTCCGCGCCTCGAGAATAGAGGCTGGTGTAGGTATCCCCCAATTATTAAAGGAAGAGAAAGGTTTCTCCCTCCTCAGGTTTTCCACTCGTGAGAAGTTGGTACCCCCCCGGCCGCCGACATCTATGTAACGTACCCCGATATCATAGAGCGTTTGTGCCGTTTCCATCGACATGCCGTAGCCGACTTCCTTGACGACCACAGGAAGATCCAACCCGTTTACGATTTTCTGAATGTTGGACATCCGGGAAGTAAAGTCCCTGTCACCTTCCGGCATGATTAATTCCTGCAGGGTGTTGATGTGGATCTGCAGCGCATTCGCCTCAATCATGTTGGCAGCTTCTTCCGCCTGCTGCAATGATGCCTCACTGCCCACATTGGCGAATACCACCCCTTCCGGGTTCATTTCTCTTACGACTTCATAGGTTGATCGTTCTTCCGGCCTTTTGATTGCAGACATCTGGGAACCGACAGCCATTCCTATACCGGTTTCCCTTGCTGCAATAGCAAGATCGCGATTGATTTCTCTTGTCTTTTCTCCGCCTCCACCGGTCATGGCATTAACAAAAAGAGGGGAACTTAATTTAAGTTCCCCTGCTTCTGCCGTTAACGTGATTTGATTGAAATCCAAACGGGCCAGACTTTGATGAACGATATTCATATCATCAAAATGGTTATAAGGAGCCCGTTCATGACCTAAAGCATGGCGGATATGATCAATTTTTCTTTTCGATCTACTCATATCCATCACCACGTACGATTTATTTTTTGTATTTATCCAGCTTGTCACCAATCATATCGCTTAGAGAAAAGCCGGAATTGTCTTCTTCTCTTTCATATTGTTCAATATCCGCGCGCGTTTCATCACGCTCCAGTTCTTTCATGCTTAGGGAAAGGCGTTTAGCCCCTTCATCCACATCCAGAACTTTCACTTGAACGGTTTGTCCTTCTTCGAGCACCTCATCCGGCGTACCGATATGGCGGTTGGAAATTTGAGAGATATGCACAAGACCTTCTACTCCAGGGAAAACTTCGACAAAAGCGCCGAAGCTTACAAGGCGGCGTACCGTACCTTCAAGAGTTTCTCCAGAGTTCACCTTATTCTGGATATCGTGCCAAGGTCCCGGCTGAGTAGCTTTAAGGGAAAGAGAAATTCTTTCATTGTCGCGGTCAACAGAAAGTACTTTAACCTTCACGGACTGGCCTTCTTCAACCACATCTGCCGCTTTCTCCACATGCTGGTGGGAAAGCTGGGAGATATGTACAAGACCGTCAATACCTCCAAGGTTTACAAACGCGCCAAAGTCAGTCAGGCGCTGTACTGTACCTTCGATGACCTGTCCTTCCTCAAGGGATTGAAGAACTTCCTGCTTCTTGGCTGATTCCTCTTCTTCCACGACCGCACGGTGAGAAAGAATGACACGGTTCTGCTCACGATCAAGCTCAACCACTTTAAGAGAAAGTGTTTTCCCTTTGTAGTCTTCAAAATCTTCCACATAATACGTTTCAACAAGAGAAGCTGGAATAAATCCACGAAGACCGATATCAACAACAAGACCGCCTTTTACAACGTCCTTGACTTCTGCTTCGAAGATTTCTCCACTTTCGAATTTAGCCTCAAGATCCTGCCACGCCTTATCGGCGTCTACAGCACGCTTGGAAAGTACGATTTCATCGTCTTCCACTTTCTTTACCTGCAGGGTCAGTTCGTCCCCTTCATTAACTGCGTCTGATGCTTTTTCAACATGAAGGCTGGATAATTCACTGATGGGTACAATCCCCTCGACTTTATATCCAACATCTACAAGGACTTGTTTTTCTTCAATTTTCACGACCTTACCAGTCACGATGTCCCCTGCAGAGAATTCTTTCATTCCTGATACTTCCTGATTCATTTCATCCATACCAAGCTACCTCCTTCAATTTCCGACACAACCTAATAATACAGAAATGCCCTTTTGTCTAACTTCTAATATTTAGAGCATTTTGTCAAGTGATTACGCCATATCATTGATGAATTTTATGCAATTGTCTGATTTCTTCCATGATCCGGTCCGTTACGACCTGGGCCGACGCTTTCTGTTCACGATATTCCGACATATCTATCGGTTCTCCATAAACGACCTTCAGACGCTTAAACTTTTGATAAGGTCCGATGATGGCACATGGAACGATGGCAGCTTCAGACCGAAGGGCGAAGAACCCGGCACCGGCAAGTCCCTCGCCGATTTCCCCGCTCTTCTGCCTCGTTCCTTCAGGGAACAACCCGAGAGCGTGACCTTCTTTAAGAATATCCAGACCCTTGCGGAGAGCATTCCTGTCTCTCATCCCGCGCTTAATTGGGAACGCGTGGACTTTTTTCAATATTCCCCCAATCAGAGGGTTTTTAAACAACTCTTCTTTGGCGAGAAAGTAAATATTCCGGCTGCTTGTAATTCCAACCACAGGCGGGTCTACATTCGAAATATGATTGGAACAGATAATAACCGGTCCTTCTGCAGGAATATTTTCCTTCCCTACAACCTTAATCCGGTACAGGGGATAAAAAATGACAGCGCAGAGCAGTTTACCAATTTT
Organism: Halobacillus sp. Cin3; assembly: GCF_947311855.1. Taxonomy (NCBI): domain Bacteria; kingdom Bacillati; phylum Bacillota; class Bacilli; order Caryophanales; family Bacillaceae; genus Halobacillus; species Halobacillus sp. Cin3. The sequence continues at coordinate 859,628 of NZ_CAMZMV010000001.1, forward strand.
ATAGAGGCTCATCGTTATTCCCCCTTTGGACTTTTCTGTTTCACGATTTCCAGGATACGGGCGACAACTTCTTCAATGTTCATCGAAGTTGTATCCACTTCAACGGCGTCATCCGCTTTGAGGAGTGGGGATACAGCACGGTTGGAATCCAGCTCATCACGGCGGCGGATTTCCTCTTTTAATTCCTCAAGGTTTGAGGAAAATCCTTTTTCCACATTTTCCTTATGGCGGCGCTCCGCTCTTTCGTCGACAGATGCGATCATAAAGATTTTCACTTCCGCATCCGGAAGCACATGGGTTCCGATATCACGCCCGTCCATCACAACACCTTTGTCTTTAACCAATTCCTGCTGGCGGCGCACCATTTCCTCCCGCACTTTCCTGTGCTTCGCTGTAATAGATACCTGGTTGGTCACTTCTGCCGTACGGATCAGTTCAGATACATCATTCTTATCCACGAGGATACGCTGGCCTTCATCCGACTGGACAAGGTTCAAATCCGTTCTGTTTAAAAGGGAGAAAAGAGCATCCTCATCCTCGAGCGAAACATTCTCCTCGATAGCTTTCCATGTCAGAGCACGGTACATAGCTCCTGTATCCACATAAATGAATGAAAGTTTTTCTGCGACTTTTTTTGCTACTGTACTCTTTCCGGCAGCCGCTGGACCGTCAATTGCAATCGTCATTGTGTTCATCATACGTTCGATTTCCTCCATCTGTCCTGACTACAGGGTAGAAACCGATTCTACCCTTGTAATGACTCCTTTTACCATTGTTCAGAATAACACAATCCCCGGGAGAAAATCTATTTAAAAAGCTAATTCAGCGCTTTAGCCCGCCACTTCATCTGTTGTTCAAAGCAGTAGCGGATGATCTGCTGGCGGTCTTTCTCCTCTATATCCGTAAACTCTACGGATATACGGGCCGTTTGACTGGAAGTAGCCGGGACTACACGGACAACCAAACCTGTTGTAGGGATGTAAAAATAATCTCCGGCATTCATAGGAAGCACAATGATGAAGTCCATCTCATCCCCTTGTTGAATGTCATGATGCGGAGGCCTCGTAAACATCATCCCGCCACCACTGATGTCACTGGTTACGGTCGTGAAGGAATAGTCAGAGGAGAGCGCAGCTACATCTACAGCTGCATCTACCCGCACGTAACGACGCCGTTGAATACGAACAAGATCATTCATACCCGGAAAAGAAAGGACAATGACCGGAATGTTTTTGATTTTCCGCGTCAACACTTCTGTTTTAAACCAGTACACACAATCATCTTCTCCCACAAAACTCGCATGAAACGAAGTCCCTTCATAAAAGAAACCCGTCTTTCCTGTTTCTGTATGGATGGGATAATCAATATATACCTGGTCCTGATCAATATCCACGAGCCTGCACCTGTACTTATCGGGTACATCTTTTGAATGTCCGCCCTGCACTTCCAAGATGACAGATGTCCCTATAGGAAAAACCTCCATTTAAAAACCCTCCCTCAACATGAATAAGTTAAAGAAATTATCTCATGAGCAAGAAGAAAAAGGAAGAATATAGGCATAAAGTTTTAAGAAAAAAGACACCCTCCTGTTGGAAAGTGTCTTTTTCCTATTAAATTTCCTGATTGAATTTCATTTCTGCTTTCTTCAACGTTTCCACCTTTTCTTCTTCTCCTGTGGAAGCATTTATGAAAATACGATAGGTCGTACTTTCCATCGTAGTTAGGAATTCATAACACAGCACCTGTTCTTTCAAATCATTTTCAATTACAGACAAATGATGCTCCTGGATATCCACGTTCGGATTCACTTTGGAGCGTGCTTCTTCCAGAGAAATCTCAGGCTCATTCAACTCCTGATCCTTGTGATAGTCGTAATAATCTCTGGCCGACAGCCCGAGGACCTCGCCATTATCCAAGGCGACTTTAACAACGACGGCATCCGGGAAAAAGCGGATATCGTTTTTCGTGTAAAGGAAACGGAACACACCCATTTTGTCATACTGGTTGCTCTCGACAAGTTCAAGATTGTCAATATCCAATCCGCTGACAAACTCCTTGGCCTTCTCAGAAGCCTCATACAGGCTTATTTCAGGGTCATTGACGTCCCGGCTGATCATCATAGTCAACGGGTGTCCGCCTTTTTCAGTAAGATCGATATAGCCGTTTTTATCTCCTTCCTGAAAGGAGGCTGTATACGTAGGAACATCTGCTCCTTTTCCTGATTTCGTCAGCGTAAGCTTCTCGGTATCCACTTTTTCCAGCCATTTGGAAGCTGTTTTCTTCGCTTCTTCCTTGGTCAGGTTTTCTCCTTGAAGATTCCGGTAATTTTTCTCAGGCCCGGAACTTCCAAACCCGACCTCTGTAACAGAGCTTTCAAAGCTGTCCATCGACTTTTCAACCGTTTTAAATCCATTGACAATCGTATTATCGCCGGCTTCATCATTCGTAGCCAGCGCCAGCTCCACATCCATCCAGCGAAGGTTGTCACTCAACACTACATTCTGCACTTTCCTCAATTCGCTTTCAATCTCACCTGACTTTTCGTGCAGTTCCTCCAAGAGTTTAACCTCTTCATCACTCAGCGGCTTTTTCTCCAAGTCCCTCACCGCTGTGCGGTAGGCAAAATCACCAACGTCGTAAAGAAATTCTTCTGTCTTGCTAAACGGAAGAAGCGTCAAGGGCAGCTGCCCGACATCCGAATTAGCTTCAGAAGAAATTTTCCATATGTCCGCAAGCTGCGGAGAAAGACTCTGCTTGGAATTCATAGCCAGGCTGGAGCCGATCTTATCATGAAGGAGATCAATGTTAAACGTAAGATCATGAAAAGCGCGTTGATAACTGTTTTCCGCTTGAATAAGAACCGCATTTTTATCTTGGTTCTCCTGATACCCCCATACGCCAAGACCGACAGCGGCAATACTTAAGACAACAATGAAAGACCACCTGATCATACTCGCACCTCCTATTTACAAAAGATATGTTTTCCAATCTGCTTAATTTGAGGTCTTGTCCAAATCCAGTCTGAAGTGGCGGTATTCGGATTAAAGTAGTACAACGCCTGTCCGGATGGATCCCATCCATTGATGGCATCCATGACCGCTTCCTTGGCCTGGTCATTCGGCTCAAGCCAGATCTGACCGTCTGCCACAGCTGTGAACGCCCGAGGTTCAAATATGACCCCCGATGCTGTATTCGGGAACGAAGCACTCTGAACTCTGTTCAATATGACAGCCGCTACAGCAACCTGACCTACATAAGGTTCACCCCTGGCCTCCCCATAGACGGCATTCGCCATAAGCTGAATATCATTTTGTGAATATCCGCTTGGAACGTTGACGGCTGTCGGCTCATCCGGCTGTCCCCCGCCCTGGCCCCCCTCTTGTCCTTCCGGCTGTTTCGAGGATGGAGGTGATTGACCGGCAGGCTGTTTCGTCTGCTTGCTTTTCGGAACGCCACCGTAATGGGTGAAGTCTTTACCTTCCCGGATCTGTTTTTTTACATATCCTTCATCGTAATTACTTGCTTTGACAAGCTTATCCTTCACTTCCTGACCGGCCAGGCCATCGATTTCCAATCCGAATTCATACTGGAAATTCCGAAGTCCCCAATAAGTCCCCCAGCCGAACACACCATCAATATCGCCATTATAAAAGCCGAGGTACTGAAGCCTTGCCTGCAGTTCAATGACATCATCGCCTGTTGCCCCCTGCTGGATGACCTGACTGGAAAATCCATGAACTGGTTTGCTCCATGTTCCATCTGCTATTGGGAATATCAGCAGAACCAGACCTGCAGTAACGACCATTGTTTTCTTCCATAACATCCACCAAACACCCCTGACGCAATAATTTAGTTATGGAAGTAGTTTTTTACTTTCGCGCAACTTTATACATTGCCTGTTCTCTATACTCGTTGGAATGGATTTCTCCAAAAAAATGCCTGTGGGTCGCCTTTGATTAGAAAGCGGGTGAATGGCAGTAAAAAAACACCCTCAACGGGGTGTCTCTTGATTTCTATAATAGATGGATTCATGATGATCATTGGCGAGCCTGATTTTTCGAATCCCAACCATCCATAAACCGATCATAAACGGGGTGATCCAATACGCCCATGTATCCGTCTGAATCGTGATGATGTAATCATAAATCGTATGTAATACAACAGGGATGATAAGCGCACAAGCAAGTGACTTTCGGATATGGACCGTTGTAAACTTCGCTTTACCCATATAATACCCCATAATGATGCCGAACAGGGCATGGGAAGAAACGGGAAAGACGGCCCGGAGCATCGCAATTTCAATGCCTTTATTAAAAAGGAAAAGAACATTTTCGATAGTCGCGAATCCGAGACTGACCGCTCCACCATAAATGATGCCGTCATAGTGGTGGTCGAAATGAGAATGTCTGTAGGCGACAAACAATAGAAAGAACCATTTGAAAAATTCCTCAAGGAGACCTGCCAGGAAGAAGGATACAAATAACTGGTTTGTAATGACCTGTTCCGTCTCAAAGGCATACTGGATAAACATGATGGGAAAAACCATAATGACGCCGATAACAAACATCCGTATAATAAGAGGGAGAGGCTCAAGTTCTATACGCTTGCTTAAATATATGAATGTCATGATGGCCACAGCAGGTGATATGGCAGCGGTCAATATGGCCAAGGTAATCAACCCTCTCTCTTTCTTTCAGCTAAGATTCATCGTATCATGAAGAATAAAGAAAAGGAACTATCGATATAGAAAGTTGGTGGATGATTCATGAAGCGCATTTTAATTATACATACAGGTGGAACCATCTCGATGAAAGAAGATAAGGAAACCGGTGAAGTGAACACCTCCTCCCGCCATCCGCTGGAGGAAATTTCGACAGTTCTTCAAGGACGCGTGGAAATTGAGGATGACATTCTATTCTACCTGCCTTCCCCCCACATTCGTCCCGATCATATGCTGAAACTCGGCCGCTATGTACATGAGAAAATGGCCAAACGAAATTATGATGGCGTCGTGATCACTCACGGAACAGACACATTGGAGGAGACAGCCTACTTCCTGGATTTGTTTTTACAAACAAGAAAACCAGTCGTCGTAACTGGAGCGATGCGTTCAAGTAATGAAATAGGAGCGGACGGGCTCTACAACCTGCTAAGTGCCATAAAGGTGGCGAGCTGTGATGAAGCCCAGGACAAAGGTGTCCTCGTCGTTATGAATGACGAAATCCACACAGCCAAAAATGTAACGAAGACGAGCACAAGTAATGTTGCGACTTTCCAGAGCCCTCAATACGGCCCTATCGGAATTACAACAAAATCGGATGTCTTTTTCCACCATAAGATGACCCGGCATGACTCCTATCCGATCCAAAACATAGGCAAGCGTGTGTCTTTGATTAAAGCATACGCAGGGATGGACGGCGATTTAATCGATGCGGTACGCGAAAGCCGTGTGGACGGCCTGATCATTGAAGCACTCGGACAGGGCAACCTCCCTCCCGAAACGATGGAAGCACTGGAGAGAACGATTAAGGAAGGCATTCCCGTTGTCCTAGTTTCCCGCTGCTATCAGGGAATTGTCCAGGACACTTACGGCTATCCCGGAGGCGGACGGCAGCTTAGAAATATGGGCATCATCTTCGCAAACGGACTGACTGGTCCAAAAGCCCGCATCAAGTTAATGGTGGCTCTGGAGATGACGGCGAATATGACAGAGCTCGAGCATATGTTCAGCTGAAAAAAACGTTCAGGCAGCCGCCTGAACGTTTTTTTACGCTTTCGATTCCGCTGCGATGGAAGCAGCGATTTTCCCGCCGTGGTGGCGGCCGTTCTCAATAAAGATTTCATTGTTGTTATATCCGGCAGCGATTACACCGGCAATGTATATGCCTGGAACATTCGTTTCCATTGTGTCCTCATTAAAGGATGGACGACCGGTTTCTTCGTTTATCTCCACGCCCATTTTCGTCAGGAAGCTGTGGTCAGGCTGATAGCCGGTCATTGCAAAGACAAAGTCGTTCGCCACGCTTTTTTCTTCCCCATTGCATTCATATAGGACGGCATCCTGAGTAATTTCTTTTACGTTGGCACAAAATTCCATGGTAACGATCCCTTTTCTCACAAGGGCTTCAAACTGTGGGAGAATCCATGGCTTGATACTTTTCGAATAATCTTCACCACGGTAAAGAACGGTTACCTGCGCACCTGATTTTTCCAGTTCCAGAGCGGCATCCGCTGCAGAGTTTTTCCCACCGATGATGACAACATTCTTGTTGTAATAGGGATGCCCCTCTTTGAAGTAGTGCATCACTTTAGGAAGCTCCTCTCCCTGGACGCCCATGAAGTTCGGCTGATCATAATAGCCTGTCGCAACAATTACCTGGTCCGCTGCATACGATGATTGTTCACCCGATGATTTTTCTGTATGGATGATAAACCCGTTTGTTACTCTTTCAACCTGTTGAACCTTTTCGTACGTATGCACCCGCAGGTCCTCTCTCTCCGCAACCGCACGGTAATAAGCAAGCGCCTCATTACGCACCGGTTTCTGCCTTTCCGAAATAAAAGGAATTTCACCAATTTCCAGTTTTTCACTGGAACTGAAGAAAGTTTGGTGGGTCGGGTAATGATAAATAGAATTCACAATATTTCCTTTTTCAATGATTAACGGTTCAATACCAGCCTTCTGAAGTTCAATAGCTGCACTCATCCCACAGGGACCGCCGCCGATGATGATGGCTTTTTCTTGTTGATGCACGTATAACACTCCTCTTTCCAACAACGTTCTTCCGTTCATTTCAAAAAAATGAATCTCCTACCATCATCATGATAGGAGATTCCATTTATAGAATCAAGTTATATCCATCCACGGAAACGGGATGCTTCTGCCATTTTTCGGACTCCGACCATATAGGCGGCCAGTCTCATATCCACACGTCTTGTTTCTGATGTACGGTAGACGTTGTCAAAACCTTTGACGATGACTTTATGAAGCTTCTCTTCCACTTCTTCTTCTGTCCAGTAATATCCCTGGTTGTTCTGTACCCACTCAAAGTAGGAAACAGTTACGCCCCCGGAAGAAGCCAGCACATCCGGCACAAGAAGGATGCCGCGCTCAGAAAGAATTCTCGTTGCTTCCAGTGTCGTTGGCCCGTTGGCTGCCTCTACGACAATGTTCGCTTTCACGTTATAGGCGTTATCTTCTGTAATCTGGTTTTCAATAGCTGCGGGAACAAGAATATCACAGTCAAGCTCCAGCAGTTCTTCATTCGTAATCGTATTGTTGAACAGGTTGGTCACTGTGCCGAAGCTGTCACGACGGTCCAGAAGATAGTCAATATCAAGACCATCCGGATCGTGAAGCCCTCCGTAGGCATCCGATATACCGACCACTTTAGCCCCTTTATCATGCATGAATTTCGCAAGGAAGCTTCCGGCATTACCAAAGCCTTGAACGACGACTCTTGCGCCTTCGACATTGATGCCTTTTTTCTTGGCTGCTTCTTCAATGCAGATGGTTACGCCCTTCGCTGTCGCAGTTTCTCTTCCGTGGGAACCACCGAGTACAAGCGGTTTACCTGTAATGAAACCCGGGTTGTTAAATTCATCAATGCGGCTGTATTCATCCATCATCCACGCCATAATCTGTGAATTGGTAAATACATCGGGAGCGGGAATATCTTTCGTCGGGCCTACGATCTGGCTGATTGCCCGGACGTATCCGCGGCTGACTCCTTCCAGTTCACGGAAGGACATTTCCCTCGGATCACATACGATACCGCCCTTTCCTCCGCCGTACGGAAGATCGACGATACCGGCTTTCAAACTCATCCAGATGGAGAGCGCTTTGACTTCTTTTTCAGACACATTCGGATGAAAACGGACGCCGCCTTTGGTTGGACCTACAGCATCATTATGCTGGGACCTGTACCCTGTAAAGATTTTGATCTGATCGTTGTCCATTCTTACAGGAATTCTTACGGTCATCATGCGGACAGGCTCTTTCATTAATTCATATACTTCATTGGGGTATCCTAATTTATCAAGTGCTTTTTTAACCACGGTCTGCGTGGATTTCAACACGTCAAGTTTGTCATTTTTTTCGTTTGCATTGTCTGCAGGCTTATCGGCTACCATCCATTTACCTCCTATATCATCCATTCGATTAGGGCTCTTCTTTCAGTGAATAGTATACACGTTCCGCTGCCTGTTGGAAAGGTCGAAACCAGCTTTTTCATCCGTTTTCACAAAGAAGTTGTAAGCGATTACACTTTTTTCTCATACGCAGGCTGGGACAGATCCACGAACGATTGGATTAAATCATCATAACTTAAGCCGATCTCTTGAGCAGCATCAGGAAACAGACTCGTCGGAGTCATTCCCGGCAGAGTATTGACTTCAAGAATTACTGGTTCATTTTTATCATTAATAATGAAATCGACGCGTGAATAAACGTCACATCCCAGCAGCTGATGAGCACGTACGGCATCTTCCTGAAGCTTCGCCGTAATATCAGCCGGCAGTTCAGCTGGTACGATATGTTCACTTCCACCTGGTTGATATTTTGAATCAAAATCGTAATAATCATTCTTCGGAATAATTTCAATGACCGGTAGAGCCTTCTCTTCCCCTCTGCGCCCCATGACGGGTACAGTTACTTCTCTTCCTTTTACATAATCTTCTACGAGAATCATAGAATCCGACTGTGCTGCTGTTTTGACAGCCCGGCCGGCATCTGCCTCATCCTTTACGATAGTCAGACCCAGTGTGGACCCTTCCTGATTCGGTTTAATGACAAATGGAACCTGAAACTGCTGTTTGATATCATGTTCAATCGAAGACCATTGACTCTCATCTGTGACATCGAAGGCCGCGCTCTCCGCTGTGTTCAAGCCGTTCAGGGAAAAGATCTGCTTGGATTTAGCCTTATCCATGGCGAGAGCAGAAGCCAGCACCCCCGAACCAACATAAGGAAGACCCTTCATATCAAGAAGACCTTGAATCCTTCCGTCTTCGCCAAAGCGCCCGTGCAGACCAATGAATACAAGGTCGACATCAAGCCCTGTGACCTGGTCCAGACGATCCGGTGAAAAATCGACGGCCGTAACCTCATGGCCTTTATTCTCCAATGCTTGTATAATTCCCTTTCCAGTAGACAAGGAAACTTCCCGTTCCCCTGAGGTTCCTCCATATAAAACCGCAATCTTCATTTCCTACACTCCATTTCCTACCACGATATAGATTTGCCAACCTTTATAGTAACACGTTTGACAACAGCCCTTCTATCCATAAATAAAAAGAACGAGCTTATCTTCAAGACTCGTTCCTTCATCATTAAGAGAAATGTTTAGTTATTAATCCACAGGCATCTTTGTCCATAATCAACTTCCCATATTCAATCAGCCGATATGATGTTACGGCTGTAGCTGAAGCGTATTCAGAAAGCAGGGCAATGACCTGATCCTGGTCCAGGTGATCTATTTCTTTATCTTCCAGGAGCATATAATAGGAATCCTCATAATGATAAATACTTCCACCTGTCACACCAAGCTGATGGAGGTGGATCCCGGCCTGGATGACGTGTTCGAAATCAGAAAAGGAAAACATCATTTCCTTGCTCTCATCAAGGGTTACCTTCATTTCAAGGTAGTCTTCGTCATCTTCCTCAATATCAGCAGGCTCTGTTCTTGTCACAACGACAAGCATGCCTTGTGCCTGAAGCAGATAAACCTGCACGAGCAGAACTCCTGTAAGCTCTACTCCGAGCTCTATGCCTGCGTCATACATCATATCGCTGAATATCCGGTGTACGCGAGGTAGATCATTCCAAAGTTCCTCGCGGGAGAGGCCCCGGTCCATTAAATCGTCAAAAGTAAGGAAAATCTTGAACTTTTCACTCGTCATTCTCTCTACTCGCATATGATCGCCCCCCTAGTCACGATGTGTTATCTATATAGTATGATGACCAGCGCCATTATGGCACCTTTTTTCAAATTATATCCGACATTTCAAGCCGGGGGCAAATATAATTTCCCAGTCCATCAGTTCGTTTGCAGCCACTGTTCCCATGCACGCTTGGAATTTCCAACGATAAACGGCTGAATCCGTTTTTTGTCCAATTCAGACAGCCGGTCATAGGCATACCCTCCGAGACCTATCTTAAGAGAGGGAAATTCACGCTGAAGCGCTTCGGCCAGACGAATCGTGATCGGTATGTTTTTCTTTAGTGTACAGGACATGAACATATAAGCGGGCTCAATTTCATTGATTACGATATCGATATCCCCTCCGGCAATGCTCTGGCCGAGATAGATGACATCATAGCCTTTCCGCTTCAAAAAGAGGGCAAAAATAAGCAGGCCCAGTTCGTGCCGTTCATTCGGGCCGCATACGAGCAGAGCTCTAGGAAGCATACTGTCCGATGGAATGGAAAGAAGCATCATGCCTATACGGGAGCGGATGAACTGGCTGGCAAAGTGCTCGTGAGCACTTGTGATTTTGTTTTCCTCCCACAAATCCCCGATTTTCACGAGAATCGGGCCGATAATATCAATCGCGACCGTTTCAGGCGTGAACAGACTGAATGCATGATCAAGATGCCGCTGGGCGTCATTTTCATTAAATGAAAGAAGGCTGTCCAGCAGCTGATCACCAATTTTATCAAGCTGTGTGCGGTTTTCCGAGTGCTCATTATGGGTGACGGCTTCCTCATTGCTTTCCAGGAGTGAAACCGCCTGTGATATCGTAAAGCCTTTATCCACTTTTTCCATCAACCATTTTAATATTCTGATATGCTCATCTGTATAAAGCCGATGACCCGCTTCATTGCGCGAAGGACGGATCATTCTGTATCGACGTTCCCAGGCTCGGAGTGTTCCAGGCTGGATGCCCAGCATCTGTGACACCGCTTTAATATTATATTTTGCTTTAGTCGTAGCCATAAGCCTGCCTCCAAGTAAGTCTTTTGCTTTAATTATATAGGAATCAAACGTATTGTGTAAAATTTGTATATTCTTTATGCAAGGTTTTTAGATGAATTCTTTACATATCCACCGATGTCTATGACGTGACACTCTGCTCTTGTCCCGAGCCTTAACGGCAGCAGGGATGTTCCGTACCCTTCACTCACCAGGTGAGGAATAGAATCCCTCCTGCTCCATCCTCCACGCTGATAGGGACCCATGCCGAACAGCCTGATCTGTCCTCCATGAGTATGACCACTCAATATGAGATCATACTTCTTTTTTTCCTGGGCATTCATCTGACTGTATACATAAGGATCGTGTACGCATAAGATTCGGAAACAAGAAGAATCAGCCAGTTCCACCGACCGCCTCGGCTTCAGGAAATAAGGATCAAGACCCGTGACTATGAACGGTGTTCCTCCTTTTCCTTCTCCCTCCACATCCTCATTGGACAACGTTACAACCCGATGTCTGTCCAATACGGCTGTAAGCGGTTCTTCGATCAGTTCATGATCATTGTTGCCTGGTATAAAGTAAACCGGTACTTCCCAATGGTTCAAACGTCTCAGGTTCGTCTCTAGTTTAGAAATGGATGTCCGCTTATCCACCAGATCTCCACCGATAATGACGGCATCCACTTTCCCGGCGTTTTTTAATGTTTGTTCTTTAATGAGGCGGTTATGTATATCAGAGATAAAGAAAATACGCAGGCGGTCTTCGTCATTTCCAAAGGCGGTCTGCACCACTTCCTCCCTGACATGATCTCTACCAGCCAGATACCTCATATACAAAAGCATACTCAGTCCTGCCACAGCCAATACAAGTATCCATATCAACAACTCCATCCCACCTCCTTGATTCTCGCAATGAAAATATCATCATAGCATATCCAAAAAAACACCGCTATGCCCGGATAGGCACAGCGGCAGTGATTATACATGTTTGACACTTAAGATTCGAAAGCCTGATTTTTCAAGTTTCTTTGTAAAGGCTTCTATATTATCATTTTCCTCAATTTTCAAAACGATTCTCCTCGCCAGCTTATCCGTCTCGTCAAAGGTAGCAAGGGAAATTACGTTTTCGTGATAGTTTTTGATGATATCCCCCAGTCGTTCAATCCGGCCCTCAGACTCTTCTGATGTAAAGGCGATCCGAATGCCTTGTTTCTTTACACCAAAGGCACTCTCAAATTGTTCAATCACATCATACCGTGTCACAAGCCCTTGAAAAACTCGGTGGTCATCCACCACCGCGAGTACGGCAAAGCCCTTGAACATAGGTAGTGTCCGTTCAAACACTTCTTCATTGGTGATACAGAAATCTTCATATCCGGCCGCTTCCCCTGCAGGTGTTTCTTCCAGGAAAGTTCCCGTGTCCTGTCCACCGGCCTTTTTATAGCAGGATTCATAAATCATTTCCTTCGAAATCATACCTCTGAATAGGTTCCCTTCCAGTACAGGCACAGCCTCGATGTCTTTCTGCTCCAACAGTTCCAGCACGTCTTTCAAGCTGGTGTTTACATCTGCTGTAAATGACTGATGAACTGGTTTCATGATCCCTTTTACAAACATACCTGTCACCTCTTTCTTTTATCGTCAGTATCTTATTCGCCTGAAGCCGGCGGTTCTACTGCCTTAATCAGAATAGGACAACATTTGGACACATATATTTTTGGAGACAAAGGGAGTGTTGAAATATGTATACACCAGTGAAGTGCTACCACCCTTATTACGGGCCTTTTGATCCGTGTCCCCCCATCAGGACCAAGTGTTACCAGACACCACCTAATTTATACCTCGGATTCCAGCCAATGAACCTGCAGCAGTATCCTCTGCAGGAAGCTTTATACAAAGGAACCTTATGGCCCTGTCTTTATGACCCCTACCCGACGCCCGTACCTAAAGGAGGAAAAGGATGAAGCAGGGTCAATCCCACGATCAGGAGCGCTATTCCTTGATGGAAAAAATTCAAATGGTCGATTTCGCTCTGGTTGATTTAACGCTTTATTTGGACACACATCCCGAAGATACGCAGGCGGTTCAGCAGTTTAATCAGCTTGCAGTGGAAAGCCGGGATTTGAAAACCGTCTTTGAGCAGAAATACGGTCCCCTCCGTCAGTATGGGGGCAGTTTTTCCGGATACCCTTGGAACTGGTCCGATGCCCCTTGGCCATGGCAGCTGTAAATCTTTGAACTTTTAGGAGGAATCACATGTGGTTTTATGAAAAGAAACTGCAGTATCCGGTTAAAGTAACGGAATGCAACCCCAGACTGGCCAAATATCTCATCGAACAATACGGCGGGGCGGACGGGGAATTGTCGGCCGCCCTCCGCTATTTGAACCAGAGATATACCATCCCTGATAAAGTCATCGGATTACTAACAGATATAGGAACAGAGGAGTTTGCCCATCTTGAAATGATTGCGACCATGATTTATAAATTGACGAAGGATGCTACACCAGAACAAATGAAAGAGGCAGGGCTTGGCGCGCATTACGCCAACCACGATCACGCTCTGTATTATCAAAATGCAGCAGGGAGCCCTTGGACAGCTACATATATAGCAGCCAAAGGAGATCCCATCGCTGATTTGTATGAGGATATAGCTGCTGAGGAAAAAGCACGGGCCACCTATCAATGGATCATTAATATGTCCGATGACCCGTGCCTCAATGACAGCCTCAAATTTCTCAGGGAGCGCGAAGTCATCCACTCCCAGCGCTTCCGGGAAGCTGTGGAGATTTTAAAATTCGAAAAGGACCGTAAACAATTCTTTTAACCGTTCAGCGCTCCACCGTGATTTCTTCATGGTAGGGCGCTTTTTCATTCAGATTCAGCGGCTGAAAAGATATCCCCTTGAGCCATTCGCCCCATAAAGGATAAGAGAAGACAAAGCAAATGAGAACTATGAATACGATAAACCAAAAACGGATCCAGGCAGTGCTGACTTTCCACCTGACTCTTCCGGTTCTGCTTGTATGGACCTCCTGCCGCGGCGGCAGTCCCAGCACATCGAGGTCTTTCTGTTCTTTTTCTTCATGGTTTTCATGTTTATCCGTCTGATGCATGCTTCTCCCCCCATTTCCCGAGCCTGATCCAGACACCGAGAACAACATCAATGATGAAATGAGCTGTAATGGTAACAGCGAGACTTCCTGTTGCTTCATACATGTACCCGATAAAGAAACTGACAAATAAAACCGATAACAGCAGCACCACCCGTTTTAAGTAACGGATATGCAGAATGGCAAACAGCACACTTGCTGTTATATAACCGAACTCATGATGGAGGACGCCCCTGAACAGCATTTCCTCACTTACGGCAACAAGCAGAGTGATGAAGATAATCCCAGGAAAAGACCGGCTCGCAAAAACCCTTTTATTGACTCCTCCATCATCATAAGCACTCTCAGGTAAAACATACATGAGAAACAAATCAATGAGAAGGACAATAAGTCCCGGAATGACACCGTAAAGCCACCAGTCCCGCCAATTTATATGAAATTGTTCCTGCCACTCGGAAAGAAACGGGTCAAAAAGAAAGGCACTTGCCACGACAGCGGCAGACAGAATGATCATCTGCGTCAAAAGAAGGTGAAAGGTGATCTGTTTGTCTGACATTTCCTGGATCATTTCCTGCTGGGCCTTACGCATGGGGCGGCCCCTGATGAAAAATCATCTGCAGGCGCTCCTTCCATGATTCTGCTGCCGGAGTTTCCTGTGACTCACGAAAGGTCAGATGATTTACAGAAAAACCACAGGCATCACAGCATGGAACATAAGGCGGCCGGATATGGTCCTGAAAAGATTGGTATAAAGCTTCCCTGCGGCATCCTGTATGATGAATCCATGTCAGCATTTCCGTAAGTTTCCCCTGCTTATAGGTCCAACGCTCCCGCAGCAGCGCGTGCAGACCGCTTTCGAAATCCATGGGAAACGGCTGAACCTTTCCATGATCCAGCACGCCCCGCTCTTCTGCCTGGTATTTGATGAAATTCCACTGCGATTCAGAAAGCTGAAGCTGCTCCATGATTGACGCATCCTCCAGAAGCTCCTGTCCTTCCTGCCGTTTCAAATAACCAAGGACCAGATCCAGCTGCTCCCGTTCAGGCAGCTCACTCTGGATAAGCATTTGGGGAAGATAGTGATCTTTTTTTGTAAACAAAACGAGACTGGCAGAAGGTTTTCCGTCTCTTCCCGCACGACCGATTTCCTGAATAAACGACTCGGTCTGGGCCGGGAGGTGAAAATGAATAACCAGGCGGATGTCTTTTTTATCCACGCCCATGCCAAAGGCACTTGTACAGCAGATCACATCCAGCTGTCCACTCATAAACTGCTGCTGAACGAGCATACGGTCTGTCTGTTCCATGCCTCCGTGATAGAAGGCAGTCCGGTGGCTGAGCTTCTCTCTCAGCACAAAGCTTACCTTCTCAGCCCACTGGCGGCTGGAGAAATAGATCATCGTCGGCGCGTGTATATGGGAGAGAATGTTTACGATTCTATCTGTTTTCTCCTCGGGGCTTTGGACTTCCTCCACTGACAGACTGATGTTCTGTTTATCCATAGGGTGGATATGGCGGATCATCCCCGGGCGGTTTAATTTTTCCATGATATCTCCCTGGACTTCAGGTGTAGCGGTTGCACTCAGAGCAAGTACAGGAGGGCTTCCTATAGAGTCAATGATACGGTGCAGTTTTAAATAATCCGTACGAAATTCGTGCCCCCACTGGGAGATGCAGTGGGCTTCGTCAATGACAAAAAGAGGGACGGTCATTCGTCTAAAGTCCTCCTGGAGCCGTTCATTTTGAAGCATTTCCGGTGAAACATAGACAAGATCATACCGATCAAGATTCTGGATCACTTGTTTTTTTTCCTTTATATCCATAAAGCTGTTCAATGCTGTGACCGATTTATATCCGGATGCCTTCAACTGCTTCACCTGATCGACCATCAAGGATATAAGCGGGGAGACAACGATGGTTGTTCCTTGGAGAAGCCGTGCGGGCAGTTGATAGCATAAGGATTTACCCGTGCCTGTTGGAAGAATCCCCAGAACATCGTTTCCGCCCATCACATCCCGGATGACATCCTCCTGCCCTTCCCGGAACTGGTCGAAGCCGAAATATTTTTTTAATGCTGCTGCTAACTGTGTACTCACGGTAATGGTTTCCTTTCTATATGCGTGCTCCGCCCATGAGCCAGAGCCAGGCGGATTTCAAAATAATCATAGACGCCTCCAAGATCCTGATGTATGTGCTTCAGCCGCTGGGTATTCAAATCAATCGCTTTCTGATTGATCTCGGCGACCTGATCCACCGTCAAAAACGGGGAGACATCAAAGTCAGGAGTTACAAGGGCGGCTTCCACAATATGATCCTGTATGGTGCTTTTCTTCAGCCGCCGGATGGTTACAATCTCTTCAAGGGAGAGGCCCTGGGCAATAAGCTGATAGGTTTTCCCTGCAGACGCTGTAACGAGATGGGAGGCTTGAAGACCACGCGTGCATAAATGGAGGACAGGATAGGCATCCTGGTTCATTTTTGCCTGCTGAAATAGATAATAGTACGTATGTCTAAGCCCCAGCAGGACATCCTCCTTGGACATCCTGAATTTCTCTTTAAGCTGATCCAGAGTCAGGCCTATCCATCCACCACCAGTAAGGCGGTGAGTAAACAGCTCAGCCTGGACCGGATCATGAGCAGAAAGCAGCTTTTCCAGTTCCTCATACAGGGATTGGTTGAGGCGGGCCAGCTTATTCTGGAAAGTAGCAAACACCTTTTTCACCCATAGCTGGGCTGCCGGATTGTCAACAATGGCTACATAGGACTGAATCCCTGCTTCTTTATTCGAAGACGCCTGGACGAGAAGGTTTAAACGGGAAATGAAGGCCGGGACCACTTCATGCCATGTCATTCCCTTAAAATACGGGAACGTCTGCGTAGACGGCTGCCGGCTGGTTTCTGTTATTTGCGGAAAACTCTGCTCATTCAAAACGATTTCTCCACTATGAGACATCTCGTCGATCAGGGTATCCAATCGTCTGCGATCCAGCTCTGGAAAAATACCAAACAGATGATCAAGCTGATACGCTTTGGCATCCTGCATGGTCTGGGAGGATCTTTTCCCTGTCAGCATATTAAAAATACCAGATACCGTCCGTTCCCCCTTAAACCGCTGGATGCAGAGAAGGACAATAGATTCAAACATCCACCCACCACCTTTCTAGTTTGATTTTTTCACCGTTCATACAAAACCGCCCTGAAAAACAGCTCCATGTCAACCATTTGAAAAATACAGGGGGGAGATTTACAATAGGACGTGGACCACTTTCATAGACAATGACTGTCAATATAGAATGGTTAGAAAAAGGAGGGGAAATCCCTTTGGCGAAATACACGATGGTCGATAAAGAAACCTGTATTGCCTGCGGGGCCTGCGGGGCGGCTGCTCCGGACATCTATGATTATGATGACGAAGGACTTGCCTTTGCAGTGATGGATGATAATGAGGGGACGGAAGCTGTACCCGATTTATATGAGGAAGATATGGAAGATGCCTTTGACGGCTGTCCAACCGATTCTATTAAAATTGCGGAAGCTCCTTTTCATGGAGATCCGTTAAAATTCGAATGATATACACCGGCCCCTTCTAAACAGGGGCCGTTCTTATGTTTCACGTGCTATCTTCTCCAAATGGAGTTCTGCCTCCACACGATTCCATGTCGAAAAAAGCCTCGTTCCCGCTCTACTGATGCGGAAATGACCGCTTCTTTCATTTCGTTCAAGCTTAAGACTGCCTTTTTCAGTGATGACCGTCCACGTCACCGGCAGGCTGGACGTAGCTTTTTCCCCGGCGTATATATGAAGATGGGCAGCCGTTTCCAATATTTCAAGAGGCGCATCCCCCAAGACTCTCCTGATGATCTCACTTTCTCTGAAGAGCGCACAGACCGCAGTGACCGTTGTCCACCCGGCCGTCGTTCTCTGCTTTTCAATTTGAACTAGGGTCTTTTTGGACAGCCCGATGATTTCAGCCATCCGATTCTGCGTGTATCCATATTCCACTCGGATGAGCTTCATTTTTTGAGAAATTAATTCCTGTATCTGCATTTGATCCATCTGCATGTCTCCTTTTTCAGACGGTTCTATTTTAACACGCATCAGCCGGAACGTCCCAAAAAAACTCCCCTGAAATAGGGGAGTTTGCAAAGGATCATGGTTCTACGTTGAACGGGGCGGGCAGATCAACAGGTTTTGTTAAATCATACCTTCCGGCTTCCTCCACTCCCATTCCACCAAAGGTTACCCGGGACATCCCGAAATGGCGGGCCGTAGCTGAAACAGCCTCAATCATCAGAATGAGCTCCTGTTCGCTCCTCCATTCCTGATGAGAAATATCCAGCTGTACATGCCCTTCTTCAGCCTTATCGACGGCAAATTCAACATGGTCTGGAACAGAGGGTTTGATATACGTTCCACCACCTTTCTCCTTCATCAAGTTCAACACTTCTTCCAGAGATGGTTTTCCTTCCGTAGGCACCGGGGCCAGATAGGTGGGAGACTGCGCGTTATACTGGTACAGCTTAAACATATATTCCCCTTCCGAAATCGGGTCCAGGCTGTCCAGTTCCCCATAATTCCCCATCGGGACCGAATCATAGGAAGGACGATTCAGCGCAATGGTCTGCACTCCTTTACCTTCCAGCTCCCAGCGGATACTTTCCATAAGCATTTGCACATAAGCTGTTCCTGCTGGATCAAATTCATCCGGAAAAGTAACCTCCGCCTTTTCCGCCGCTTCATCAATATCAATTTCGACGTTCTGCAGCAGTCTGTCTGACAAGCCTTTCTCCTCCGCTATTTCCTTTGTAAAAGGAAGAGCATCATGAGTGGAAACCGGTATGACAACTTCCGCATTCCTTCCTGGATAAACAAATGTAAACCACTCATCCTCCATGATAGACAAGGAGGCATCGGGAGCCTCCGAAGACTCCTCCCCTTCCTTTGCAGCGGACCCTGTAGAACTTTCATTTTCAGGGTTCTCCAGAGACGGAGAAGCTTTATCACTGGTTTGTGTGGAAGGCTGGGTATTTAGTTGCTGATGCTGTGACATAAAGACAGGGATGAAGACGGCGAGCAGTATGAGTACAGCGCAGACGGAAAATCCAGGCCCCAGCCACGAAGGGACACGTTTTTTCTTCCGGTGTAACTTTTCGTTTACTGCCTGATAGAGGATTTCTCTGGATTGATGATCTTTTATGGAAGGGAGCCTGGACAACTGCTCTTCCACATCCTGTCTATTAGATTTTTTCATATTCTCCTCCCCCTCCTTCCACTGAATCTGTGTATTCCTTCACGGCTTTCAACGCTCGATGCTGCGTCGTTTTCACTTTGCTTTCTGTCCAGCCCGTAACCTCGGAAGTTTCCTTAATTGAAAGCCCTTGGATATAACGCAGGATTAAAACGGTCCGCTGATCGACAGAGCACTGGTTCATCGCCCGGTAGACATGCTTTACGTCCTCACTCTGGATAATGATTTCTTCAGGGAGCGGATCGCGGTCAGGAAGCTGGGGGCCCTTTTCACCCCAGTCAAAAAATTCAGCCACTCGATCCCGCTTTCTTTTCTGACGGCGGAAATGATCGATGGTTACGTGACGAGCAATGGAAAACAGCCACGTTTTTTCCGAGCTTTTCCCATGAAAAGAATGATAGGATTTCAACACTTTCACGTAAACATCCTGGACAAGATCCTCCGCCAGGTTCCGGTCTTTTACCATATAATAAATGAACTGAAACAGGTCCTGGTGGTAATGATCATAAAGTTCATCAAAGAACGCTCTCAATGGCTGTACCTCCTGCGATACTTATTTAGACGCTCCTATGTATCAAACGTTACACTTTCATCTTAAAGTCTTCGTTTAGAAAAGAAAACCAGATCTTTCAACCGTCCATAAAAAAACGTAGAAGCTGCCTGCAGCAGGCAGCTTCTACGTTACTGGTGGTAAGGGATCTTGAAGGTGAAGGTTGTCCCTTCCTTCAGTCGGCTGTGGACACTGATCGAACCTTCATGTGCCTCCACAATGTTCTTCGTGATGGCAAGCCCAAGGCCGGTCCCTTTCTTGTAATTCATATTTTCGCGCTTTCTTGATTTATCTGCTTTATAAAAACGCTCGAATACAAACGGCAGATCCTCTTCAGGAATACCGAGGCCGGAGTCGCTGACTGATCCCACCCACGCCCCGGTTCCGGCTTCCACACGGATCATGACTTCGCCGCCTGTTTCTGTATGACGGATGGCATTATCAATCAGATTGGTAAACACCTGCTCAATCCGGTCGGGATCAAAGGAGGCCGTTTCCACTTCAGGATCTATAGCCGAATGAAGGATCACGCCCTTATCATTCGCAACCCCCTGGAACTTCCTGATAATCTTATGCATGTAGGATTCCATATCCAGCGCTTCCATGGACAACTGGATATGGCCCGCCTCCATACGGGCCAGGTCGAGCAGTTCATTGACGAGCCTGCCGATCCGAAGCGATTCATCATGGATAATCTGAGCCAGTTCATTCTTTTCCTCTTTGCTTTCCGCGATGTCGTCCACAATAGCCTCGCTATAGCCCTGGAGCATTGAAATAGGCGTTCTAAGCTCATGGGATACATTGGCAATAAAATCTTTCCTTAGTTTGTCCAGACGCCTCTCATCTGTCATATCCCTTAGAACAGCCACTGCACCACGGATTTTCTGACGATCGTATAAAGGCGTCATTAAAATAACCCATGAACGCCCCTGCAGAGTTGCCTCTGTCATCAACTCCTGTTCTTCGATAATGACACGCTGCAGCAGTTCCTGTAATGGTTCAGGAAGATCTACGTGTCCATCTGTCCCTTGATTTTCAAACTCATACGCTTCCAAGTACTGTTCAGCAGGTGGATTGGATACAAGAACATCCCCTTGACGGTTCACGGTAATGACCCCGTCCGCCATGGATCGAAGAATCCCGGATAACTGTTCTTTCTCATGATTCAGTGCATTAATATGAAATTTCAGCTCCCGCCCCATCCGATTAAAAGCCATGGCAAGCTCGCCGATTTCATCATGAGTACGGATCGGGATTTTCGTATTGAAGCGGCCTTTAGCAAGTTCGAGGGCGCTTTCCCTCATTTTTATCAAGGGCGAAGTGATTCTCGTCGACAAGAAGAAAGCAAAGATGGTAGTTAAAACAATTGCAATCCCTGCACCAAGGAAGATGATTTTAGTCGTTTGTTCAGAAGTCTCTTCAATTGTATCCAGCGACTGATAGACAAACACAGCACCCTGTCCCTTGTTCAGAGGTGTACCTACAACCATAATGCCGGTTTCTCCGACACTCAGGTCAGCTACTTTTTTCACATCCATGCCTTCTTCCATAACCGTGGATAAATCAGGGTCGTTACTAAACCATTCATAATTGATGACAGGAAGATTCTCAGAGGAGCTTTCCGCCGCAATCTGACGGCCCGGTCCCCAGGTAATGACAGCACGGCTCGCTGGATCTTTGACGAGGTCTGTCGTAGACAAAAGAAGATCCTCATCCTCCTCATACCTCTCCACCACTTCCGAAATTTTATCAGCGGTCTGTAGAAGATGCCGTTCCGCCTCAAGAATGTGGTAGTTCTGAAAAAATTCCAATAGAAGAATGGTTAAAATAAATAGAACAAAACACACGAGAAAGAGGATGGTAAACCATAGTTTACCTACAACACTACGCCAGAACATCAATCGCCGGAGACCTCAAATTTATAGCCGATCCCCCATACCGTTACAATCATTCCGGCAGCTTCTGCGGACACTTTACTGAGTTTTTCACGCAGTCGTTTCACATGGGTATCGACCGTTCTTAAATCCCCGAAGAATTCGTACTGCCATACCTCTTTCAAAAGCCTTTCCCGATCAAAAACCTTATCCGGAGCCTGCGCCATAAAATGCAGCAGTTCATACTCTTTCGGTGTCAATGATACTTCATTCCCGTCAGCGGTTACACGGTGGGCATCATTATCAATTGTCATGTGCGGGAAAACAAGGACGTTGCGGGCAGAGGTTTCCGTTTCCAAAAACTTCGTCGAGGAAGACCTGCGCAGCAGGGCCTTCACCCGCAGAACCACTTCCCTGGGACTGAAGGGCTTCACAATATAATCGTCAGCCCCTGCTTCAAAGCCTTGGACACGGTTGGCTTCCTCTCCTTTGGCCGTCAGCATAATCACCGGTGTCGCCTTCTTCTCACGCAGTTCACGGCATACGTCAATGCCGTCTTTCCCCGGAAGCATCAAATCCAAAAGGATCACATCATAGTCTTCCTGGAGCGCTTTTTGGAAGGCTTCTTCGCCATCCTCCGCCTCTTCAATCACGTAATCTTCTCTCTCAAGATACATACGGATCAGCCGGCGGATACGTTCTTCATCGTCCACGACCAGTACTTTAGCTTCTCGTTCCATAATATCTTCCTCCATTACCATTTAAATCGATTGAATGTACATCAAGGGCAGCACGATTCAAAACCGTCTGCCCTTGACCTTATGCATAAGAATGCAAACCTGAAATGATTAAGTTAACGGCGATCAAGTTAAACATAATGATGCCGAAACCACCGACAGCCAGCCAGGCAGACTTCATCCCCTGCCATCCACGGGAAAGGCGGAGGTGCAGGTATGCGGCATAAAAGAAGAAGGTGATCAAAGCCCAGACTTCTTTCGGGTCCCAGCCCCAGAACCTGTCCCATGCCTGCTGGGCCCAAATCATAGCGAAGATCAGTGCCCCAAGCGTAAAGACCGGGAATCCGATGGCTACCGCCCGGTAAGACACTTCATCAACAAGCTCAGGATTAACCTTTTTCAATAGTGGCTGAATGACTGCCGCAATACGTCTGCGGAAAATGAGGCGTAAGCCCCAGTAAAAAACAAGTCCGCCTGCGACTGCCCAGAGGAATGTATTGAATTTCTTCGCTGCATCTTCGCCACGCATCCATTCAGGAGCATCAAACAAAGGAGATGCAGCATCTTCTGTCAGTAATTCCCCTCCAGCAGGACCCGTAATGGCGGGCATCTCATAGGTAATGGTCACCGGCTGTCCTTCGACTGGTGCTTCAAACTCCGCCTGATAATTAAGAGCGCTGAAGGTTGAGGAAAGCACGATAAACGCTACTGTAGCGGCAATGATATAAATGACAAACTCGAGCCACATCGTATGCTTGGATCGTTTCGTCTGATCCACCTGCCGGATAAGAAATATTAAACCGGCGACAAAGCTTACGGACAGGATTCCTTGACCGAGAGAAGCTGTCGTTACGTGAATATATAGCCAGTGCGACTGCAGGGACGGGACGAGAGGTGAAATCTCTGTCGGAAACATGCTCGCAAATGCAATGAGAAGCAAAGCAATCGGCAGTGCAAACAGACCCAGCAGATCCACACGGTAAATAAAGTAAAGGACAATAAAGGCAAAGACGAGCATCATCCCAAAGAATGTCGTATATTCAAACAAATTACTGACAGGGGCATGACCACTTGCTCCCCACCTTGTAAAGAAGTATCCAAGCTGCGTAAGAAATCCTATGATGGTAATCGTAATACCGATATTTCCAGCCACTCTGCTGCTGCCTTTCTTCTTGTCTCTTATTGTTCCGCCGAAGAAGAAGGTAGCCGTCAAGTAGATGAAAAATGCCGCATAAAGCAGGTTACTGCTTATGGTCGTTAAATCTCCCATGTTCATCCTCCTGACTCTATGATTTCATTTCGTGCTGATCGACGGGAGCCTCTATCCCTGTTCCCTCAATCGCTTTATCAATCTCCATCCTTAATGCATACCAGTTTTTATTCGTATGACCTGCAATCCAGACGCCATCACTTCGAGGCTGAAGCCAGATTCTGCGGTGGTTCCAGTACATGCCCTGGGCAACCCCGATCATAAAGACAGCGCCTCCAAAAGCAATCAACCAGAGCGTTTCATCCTTTTTCACTGTCAGACCGGTCACATCCCTGACATCAAATTCAGTCAGACCAAGCTTGTACTCATTTTCACCACCAGCATCAACATTGGCTCCTATACCGAGAAAACTAGTTTCAGGTTCTGACTCCCCTGGAGGAAATAATTGAAAAACAAAGGCCGGGTTCCTTGGATACTTCGACACGGAAACCGGTTCCCCATCTTCCAGTTCATAATCAGGAAAATAGTTGGCGATTTCCACTCTGTAGCCTTCGTCCAGTTCATATGTAGATTGAGGATTTGTCAGATCGACGGTGAATTCTCCATAGTTGGTCGATTCGTCATCCTTGTCATGAATCTTAAAGGACATTTCCTTGAATTCATTCAATTGATAACTGGCTTGATAAAGGGCATAATCACCGAATTTCAAAGGATTGTTCATCGTGGATGCACCTTCCTTCACCTGCTCCAGCTCCGCTTCAGCTCCTGTGACATCCGAGTTGGTGCGCTCATAGATCACAGCATCCGTCCGGAAAGTTTTAGGAATGGCTCCGTTCTGATTTTCAATCGCTTCTTTAAATCGGGCATCATCAGGATTATCCTTGTCATACGTTTCCAGTGTAAAAGCTTTATTTTCAATATAATACTGTCCATCCGTTCCGGAAATTAAAATGGTTTCCCCTTCCCGGACCCAGATGAATTCATCGACATAAAAAGCCGGGACGAATCGGAGAAGTGCCCCGAGCAGAAAAATGATCAGGCCGATGTGATTGACATACGGACCCCACCGGGCAAAGCGGTTTTTCTCAGCCAGCAGATGGCCATCCTGTTCATACACACGAAAGCGCCGCTTCTTCAGGTTGGCTTTAAAACGCTCCACATCCACGTTCTGAGTTTCTGTCGTTCCGAACACCCGCTGTTTCTTCATAAACAGCTCATGCCGTTTCGGCTTCTGGTTTTTCAAGGTTTTGTAAAGCGGAAAAAACCGGTCAATGCTGGCGATAACGATGGAAATACCAATCATGGCAATCAGCAGCATATACCACCAGGAACTGAATAAATCATGAAAACCAAGCTGATAATAAATCTGGCCGGCGATTCCGTATTGATCCCGGTAGTGGGTGGCCGGATCAGCATTACCAGGTATAAACACTTCCTGCGGAAAAATAGTTCCTACCGCTGAAGCTATGACAGTAATAAAAATGAGCCACACGCCCACTTTAACAGAGGAAAAGAAATTCCATATTTTATCAACCCACGTCCGATTATACGTCTGGGATCTGCGGGCACTCCCATCATAGCGCATGTTCAGCAGTTCCTTCTGGTCATTGCCGTCGATATGCTGATTCCCCTCGACCGGCTTTCCACAGGACTCACACAAAACGGTACCTTCGGGGTTTACGTGTCCGCACTCACAGGTAATCTCATTCATAATAAAACCTCACAATATATAAGTAGACTCTATTCCTCTGGTGAAATCTCCTGCAGGTACCCCTCCAATTTTTCCAGCGTAAGCGGGCCGATCACCTGCTCTTCAATATCACCTTCCGGATTGATGAATAAGGTCGAAGGGATCGGACCGATGTTATACAGGTCCATCACCTGTCCTTTTTTATCCTGAAGAATCGGGAAGGAGAGGTTATATTCATTCACAAAGTTTTCTACAACCAATTCTGTTGAATCCAGGTTGACGGCAAGGATCTCCACACCTTTTTCCTTATACTCGTCGTATAACTCTTCCATATAAGGCATCTCATCCTTGCACGGACCACAATACGTGGCCCAGAAGTTCAGCATGACTCCCTGCCCTTTCAAATCACTCAATCGAACCGTTTCTTCCGTACCGAATTTCTTCAATTGAAAATCAGGCGCCTCTTCCCCTTTGGCAACAGCCACCTGATCATCTTTTCCATTTGCCACAAGAGCAAAAACGACAAGACCAATCATAACCGTCAGCATGGCAGCCCGGAAGATCAGCCTTTTTTTCTTTTTCCGGATGGTTTTCTCTTTCATAGCAGTCACTCCCAGATCATTATATCATCGATTGGAAAGTCAGAATATGAACGTTATTCAACATTTTCTTCAGCGAGCTGGCGCAGCTGTTTCACTTCAAAAGGCTTCAGAGGACGGTAATCCCCGGCATTCAGCCCTTTAAGGTCCAGCGTTCCGTACCGTTCACGCTTCAGTTTATCTACTGGAAATCCGAGGGTATCAAACATACGGCGCACCTGACGGTTTTTCCCTTCGTGCAGGATAACCTGAACGATTGCTGTATTTTTCCTGGAATCCGTAGAATTGATTTTTGCATGGACAGCTTTCAAATACTCCCCGTCCACCGTGATCCCTTTTTTCAACTGCTTCAATTGTTCCGGTGTCGGAATCCCTTTCGTTTTCGCGATATATACTTTGTTGACTTCATGGCTGGGATGCATAAGCATATTGGCGAAGTCTCCGTCATTGGTGAGCAGGATCAAGCCGGATGTATCATAATCCAGGCGTCCGATCGGGAAAATCCTCTCTTTCACTTCAGGAAGAAAGTCTGTTACGACTTTCCGGCCTTTGTCATCGCTTACACTGGAAATCACACCTCTTGGTTTATAAAGCATGAAATAGACAGGTTCCTCTTTATCAATCGGGACACCCTCCACTTCAACATCGTCGTTTCTTCCAACCTTTGTTCCAAGTTCCGTGACAATTTCACCATTCACTTTCACTTTTCCATCCAAAATCATCTGTTCTGCTTTTCTTCGTGATGCAACACCAGCATGGGCGATCACCTTTTGTAGTCGTTCTTTCTCTGCCATACGACCGTCACCAACTTTCTTCTGCTTCTAAAATCTCACATGTTCCCTGCAACTTTCCTACAGCAAGTGAACATACCATTTACATTATACACATTCTATAAAGGTTTGAACAAAAAAATCATCCTATCATTGGAATAGGATGATAACAATTATGATTGATGCCAGTATACCAACTAAATCTGCAAGCAGTCCAACCTTCAATGCATCACCCATCCGCTTGATTCCAACAGCACCGAAATAGACGGTGATGATGTAGAGCGTTGTATCTGTGCTTCCCTGCATGACGGATGCCAGATAGCCGATGAAAGAATCAGGACCGAACGTGCGGATCAGTTCTGTCGTCATACTCAATGCGGCCGTTCCAGAGATGGGTCGGATAAAAGCCAGTGGCAGAATTTCCTCCGGTGCGCCGAAAGCATTCATAACGGGCTCGAACAATACGAGCACCGCTTCCATAGCTCCTGAGGCCTGAAAAACGGCAATGGATACCATCATGCCTAGAAGGAAGGGCAGCAGGGACACAGCAATCTGTAGCCCTTCCTTACTTCCTTCTACGAAAACCTCATAAGAGGGAATCTTTTTTATGGTAGCCGTGACCAGTACGAGACAGATGATTCCCGGAATCAGCCATATACTGATCATAATCCAAGCCTCCGCTTTCTCCTGTAATAAAAATAGCGGTCGATGCAGAGGGCGGCGCAGGTGGAAATGATTGTGGCGAGTATAGTAGCCCCGATGATCGATGTAGGGTCAGAGGATCCATATTTCATCCTGACCGCTATAACGGTTGTAGGAATCAACGTTAACGAGGATGTATTGAGGGCAAGCAGGGTAATCATGGAACGACTGGCATGATCCGATCCGGATAGATCCTTCAATTCCTTCATCGCTTTCAGCCCCATCGGCGTCGCTGCGTTCCCCAGTCCAAACATATTGGCCGTCATGTTCGATAAAATGTATCCAAGCGCAGGATGGTTGTCCGGGATATCTGGAAAGATCCGGCGGACTACAGGTTTAAATAAAACAGCAAGTCCTCTTAACAATCCAGCTTCTTCCGCAATCTTCATCAACCCGAGCCAGAACACCAGCACACCTGCAAGGCTGATCGTAATCATAACTGCCTCATCCAACGTCTGAAATATCGCCTGGTTGACCTCTTTCATCGTGCCGTTGAACGCCGCATAAACAATACCGATGATCGCAAGAAGCGCCCAGATCAGGTTGACCATGGCGCCACCCCCATCATCCGGTGGAGAAAATCACCGACTTCCCGTAAAAAAGACTGCGGTGGACGTTCCTTCCATACAGCAGCTTCAACAATAGGATTATTACCAGACTTATAATAGGTAACCCCCGCCATGAGTCCGGTCCCTTCTTCCACAGGGTAAAACACCGCTTCCAGCTGCTCTTTTTCGGATGAGGTTAAGGGATAAGCTAAATCTCTCGGTACATAATAAGCTTCTCCCCCCACTTTCACCGTGCCTTTCTTCTGCAGAAGGACGGTTTCAAAATGGGCGAATCCCCATTCGAACATGTTTCTATGATCATTCCAATCATCCGGGGCATTCAAAGTAACCGCAATCAATTCCATTCCCTCTTTAGCAGCAGAAGTGACCAGCGTCCGTCCTGCTGCCTTGGTGAAACCTGTCTTTCCACCATTTGTCGGATCATAATACTGAGTCAGCATTTTGTTTTTGTTCATCCAGGCATAATCCCTGTTTTCTGAAAGGTAGGACTCACTACCCGTAATTTCACGAAACGTTTCGTCTTTCATTGCATAAGCCATCAGCAGCCCTAAGTCGTAGGCGCTGGAAAGGTGGGATTCCCCGTCCAGTCCATGAGGATTTTCAAACCGGCTGTCATTCATTCCGAGCCATGCGGCTTTATCATTCATCATCTGGACAAAGCCTTCTACACTTCCTCCCACATGTTCAGCTATAGCGACCGCCGCATCATTCCCACTCCTGAGCATGAGACCATAAACAAGGTCCTTTAAGCGAATGCTTTCTTTTTCTGTTAAATAAATGGAAGATCCCTCTGTATACACGGCCCTCTTACTTACGGTAACCTTCTCATCCATTTTACCTGATTCAACAGCAATCAGCGCCGTCATGATTTTTGTTGTACTGGCAATCAAAGCTGGCTCGTACGCATCTTTCTCATACAGGACCCGTCCGGATGCTGCATCCATCAAAACCGCATGCTCGGCTGATACAGACAGCGCTCCTTCAGCTTGAACCGGGTGTAAACTAAACCATTGGAAAGCGAGCAGGGCGGTTAAAATCATATATAAACACCTTTTCAAGAGGAGCTCCTCCCATTCTAGTCGTTTGCTACACCTTATGCCTGAATGTACAGGCATATGAATCCAGAAGCCCTCCCCCGGCCGTAAAAAAATGCTACCCCTGGATCAGGAGCAGCATGTGTCAGTCTTCATCATTTAACGGATCTTTCTCAAATTTTTCAAAGAAAAGATCGGCATCTCCTGCCATATCCTCAGGGTGTTGCAGGTCCTCAAGAGGAGGGAGGTCGTCGATCGATGTCAAACCGAAGTAAATTAAAAAGTCCTTCGTTGTTCCATAAAGAATCGGACGACCAATGGCATCTTTGCGTCCTTTTTCCTCAATCAAACCTCTATTAACAAGGGTTTGTATAGAGCGGTCACTTTTCACCCCGCGCAGATCGTCCACTTCAATTCTCGTTATCGGCTGCTGATAAGCGATGATCGCCAGCGCTTCAAGGGACGCCTGCGAAAGTCTGGTTGCGCTCGGGGAATCCAGCAGACGTTTGTAGTAGGACGCATGCTCGGGTTTCGTTGTGAGATGCAGGGTTCCCTGGGACTCCATAATCATCAGCCCCCGTGATGGATGCATATAAGCCTCCTGCATACTCTCAATCAAATCATTTACAGAAGATTTGTCCATCCCCAGCAAATCCATCAACTTCTTTTTTGGCACTCCTTCTTCACCGGAGGCAAACAGCACCCCTTCAATGATTGCTCTGTATTCCTCTAATTCCATGGGGCATCCTCCATCTTAAACACAATTAACTCTTCAAAATGCTTCTGCTGCACGCAGGTAATTTCATTGCTTTTCATTAACTCAAGAAGTGCAATGAACGTAACGACAATATGGGGCCTCGTCCGTTTTTCGAACAACTGGTAAAACGGAGTCCCTTCTGGTGAACGCTCCATTTGATGTAATATTTCGTCCATACGCATCTGGATAGGGATTTCATCACGCCGGACTCTGGCTTCATCAGGCTGCTTTTCTTTACTACGTTTCATCAGCCTGCCCATGGCCTGGATCATGTCATAAATCGACGCTTCTCCCGGACGGACTTCCGCCTTTTCCTCTTGCTGGTCCTCCATACTCAAAGGTGGACGCGTATAGATCCGGTTAGCATCCAGCTCTTTCTGCTTCAATTCATCCGCGGCCTGCTTGTATTTACGGTATTCGATCAAGCGCCGCATCAATTCTTCCCGTGGGTCTTCTTCGAGTTCCATATCTTCCATATCTTCTTCCATTTGAGGCTGAGGAAGCAGCATCTGTGACTTTATAGCCAGCAGTGTTGCAGCCATTACCAAATATTCACTGGCAAGATCAAGTTCTAATTCCTGCATCGTGTGAATGTAATGCATGTATTGATCTGTTATCTGCGAAACAGGAATATCATAGATATCAATTTCGTATCGATTGATAAGATGTAAAAGAAGATCCAGAGGCCCTTCGAAGCCTTCCACTTTCACTTGGTAGCTTTTTGTCATGTTATTCTTCCTTTACCACTGATTCTTCTCTTTTATCATATCAGAAATGTTCTTCTGCCAACAGGTGGTGTAAACGGTGCCCCTTGTAGGTGGAATGGTGTGTCCTATAAACTATAGAGAGCGGGCGCTCCGGTTGCGGAAAATGATTCGGACCAACAGGCTCCCGCTTGAAATGGAGTGATTGCGATGTACCCTTCTCTTTACTTAGAATACCTGGCCCATTTTCATGGGACAAGGGATTACTTTGAATGCCATGAAGTGCTCGAGGAGCACTGGAAAAATACAGACCCGGGCAACCGGCAGTCTGTATGGGTTCTGCTTATACAAACAGCTGTGGCTATGTACCATGACCGGCGGGGCAACCAAAACGGGGCTGCCACTCTTTTAAAAAGGTGTGTCCATCATATGCCGGCACAGCGGGAATCTCTTGTTCATCTGGGGCTTGATCCAGTGCACATGGAACAGAAGCTTTCCTCAGAACTCTCTCGTGTACGGAGCGGTGAACCTTATGTAAGCTGGAACTTTTCTATTACGGACCCACAGCTTTCACAGGATGTTGGTGAGATCTGTAAAAGATGGGGAGTGGACTTCGGGTCACCCAGCAGGATGGAAGATGAAAGGCTGATTCATAAGCATAAGCGCAGAAGATAAAATTCCCCATGAGAAAAGAGGTGCCGCAGCGGCACCTCTTTCATCTTACAACTGGGAAGAAGCACTTTCCTCATCACATTTTTCCATGAACGTTTCTGTAGCTGTATCAGCACAGATTTCACATTGATCTTTAAAGTGAAGACGGATGCTTTGAATCATTCTGCGTCCGATCCCCTGATTACGGTGGGATGGATTAACGGAGACGTGCTGTACGACGGCTCTGCCGCCCTCCAGACGGACGCCGACCGCCCCCAGAATATCTTCTTCTTTCCATAAAAACAGATGCCAGTCAGGATCTGCATCGTACTGCCGGATGACATCCTGCAGATTGCGGATATCTGTAACTTCCGGCATAAAAGAAAGCAGACCCATAGCTATCTTTTCAAAAGATTTTTTATATCGAATCAGCATATTAACCCCTCAATTATGAAATAACTAATCGTATTGGTTACCCTCATACATTTAAGTCATATCATTCTATTCAAGTAATTGTCCACTAGTCTGTCAGGCCGTACTCAACGTTTTTACATAACAATGCCAAACCAGTAAAACAGGCCCCAGCCAATGCTGAATAAAGCGAGAATGGTAAACAGTGTCCAGTTTTTCCATTTCATCTTGTTTCCCCCGGTCGAACGAATTTCTTATCCCCGTTCAATAAGAATATAGCAACAGGAGAAAATATTCAACCCTGTCTCCACAAGCGCAACATACTACGGTTTGACGAGAGATGATACCACACCGCGCCTATGCTGGAAAACAGGCGGACGCCCGTCCACCTCAACGCGCCCTCTTTCAATGAATGACTCATCGTTCATTTCATAAGCGGATGCAACCGCTCTTTTCCTCCCGGCCGGACAGAAAAAGAGGAGCCGCTGATCCAACAATGGGTCATTGTCTTTTCAAGTCGGCTCATCCAATACCTTATTTATCTTCTACTCTTACCTTCTGCATGACGTCACCGACACGTACACGGTCAACGATATCCACACCTTCAATGACTTTTCCAAATACCGTATGACGGCCATCAAGGTGAGGCTGCGGAGAATGACAGACAAAAAACTGACTTCCTCCTGTGTCCTTGCCCGCATGGGCCATAGACAAGGATCCGCGCTCATGCTTATGCGGGTTTCCTTCTGTTTCACATTTAATTGTATATCCAGGACCACCAGTACCTGTTCCGTTCGGGCAGCCTCCCTGAATGACAAAGTCAGGAATGACACGGTGGAAAGTCAGGCCGTCATAAAACTCATCGTTGGCCAGTTTCTCGAAATTGGCTACCGTATTCGGCGCAGCTTCCTCATAAAGCTCAGCCACCATTTTTTCACCGTTTTCAAATTGAATCGTTGCTTGTTTCATTTCTCTTTCCCCTTTCCTTTCTCGTATGACAAATCAAGTCTGGTCATATCCTGATAACTTTCTCTTTGGACGACCAGCTGATGTTCCCCGTTTTCCACAAACACGACTGCCGGTTTCTGAAAGCGGTTATAATTACTTGCCATAGCATAACCATACGCTCCCGTACTGAAAACTGCAAGTGTATCTCCATGCTCTACAGCAGGAAGCGCCACATCCCATATTAGCATATCTCCGGATTCACAGCACTTCCCGGCAATTGAATATTTATTTTCTGCCGGCTCCTTCATTTTTTCCGTAAGGGCGGCTTCATATTTTGCATTATACAGAGCAGGCCGGATATTATCCGTCATCCCCCCATCAACAGATATGTACGTCCGCACGTCCGGAATGTTTTTCACAGAACCTACTGTGTAAAGGGTCGTACCCGCTTCTCCCACAATCGCCCGGCCGGGTTCAATCCAGATCTCAGGCATCGGGTAGTCGAACTGACGGGATAAGGCTTTCACCTCTTTAATAAGAGCGTGTGCGTACTGATCCAGTTCAAGCGGCTGATCCTCTTCTGTATACTGAATTCCGAATCCTCCACCAAGATTGACGACAGAAGCTTCATAGTAATAGGTCTCTTTCCACTCATGAAGGGTGCGGAATAGGCGCTGGGCAGCCATTTGAAAACCATCCGTTTCAAATATCTGGGAACCGATGTGGCAGTGGAGCCCCTTCATCTGTATATTCGGGTCTTCCTTGACTTTCAGAAAAGCCTCCTCGGCCTGGCCGCTGCTCAAGTCAAACCCGAACTTGGAATCTTCCTGACCTGTCAGAATATAGTCATGGGTATGCGCTTCAATCCCTGGTGTAACACGAAGAAGCACATCCATCGTTTTATTTTGTTCTTTCAATACAGCGCTCAGCAGTTCAATTTCAAAGAAGTTATCGACGACAATGCATCCGATGCTGCAGCGCACAGCCATCTCAATTTCCTGGATGTTCTTATTGTTTCCATGCATATGAATTTTTTCTACTGGAAAACCCGCTTCGAGAGCAGTATGAAGCTCTCCCTGTGAAACGACGTCCAGGCTCAGCCCTTCCTGATGGGCGACTTGAAGGATCGCTGTGGAAGAAAAAGCTTTACTGGCATAAGCGACCTGGGCAGGAACGTTATATTCTTCGAATGTGCGCACAAATGCCTGCGCATTCGCACGGATTCGGTCGACATCATAGACAAATAACGGCGTGCCGTAGTGGTGGGCGAGCTCTTTTGCCGGCACTCCGGCAATCATAAGCTGCCCTTGTTCATTTACTTCGTGATTCATACCATCCCGCCTTTTTTGTTCAAACGTATGTACTTGGAATAAAAAGAAAATGCCCTTTATTGGAAAAGGACATTTTTTTAATTGTCTATAATTTATCACATTGCTGAATGAGCGGCAATATGATTATTTCTGCCGCTGATTATTTTGAGGATGGACCACACTCGGCCGTACCTTGAGCGACGGCATACTGAGACGCAGTATAATCTGCAGCGCGGCTTTGGCATTGAAAGGCAGGAAAGGCCAGAGATAAGGCGTGTTCAGCGATTTCGTATGAGCCAGCAGGAGAACAAAACCCAGGAAACCGATCATTAAACCTTTGATACCAAAAGCGGCTACTAAAATGACAAACAGTACACGGGCCATCTTATTAGCGACGGACAATTCATAACTGGGTGTGGAATAGGACCCGATCGCCGCGACGGCTACATAAAGGATAACCTCCGGGACAAACATCCCCACGTCAATAGCAATCTGTCCAATCAACACGGCCGCAATCAGACCCATTGCCGTTGATAACGGTGTCGGGGTATGAATGGCGGCAATCCTAAGCATTTCAAGACCGAGATCCGCAAGTAGAATTTGAATAATGATCGGTATGGCCGTCTCTTCATTCGGACCGATAAATGCCAGCGCCTGAGGAAGCAGATCCGGCTGCATCACGAAAAGCATCCAGAGCGGCAGGACAAATATGGATGAAAATATTCCAAAAAACCGCACCCAGCGGACAAATGTACCTACGGCCGGGGCCTGCCTGAATTCCTCCGCATGTTGAACATGATGAAAGTAGGTCGTCGGCGTAATGATCACACTCGGAGAGGTGTCCACCATAATTACGACGTGCCCTTCAAACAAGTGGGACGATGCGACATCCGGTCTCTCTGTATAGCGGACAAGCGGAAAAGGGTTCCTCCCCTGCTTGACGAGGAATTCTTCAACCGTCTTATCTGCCATGGACAGTCCGTCGATGTCGATGTTTTTAATTTCACTCTTAATCAGGTCAACAAGCCCGGGATCTGCGACATCCTTTATATAAGAAATACAGATATCCGTCTTTGACCTTTCTCCTACTTGGAGAATTTCATGACGAAGACGTTCATCACGGATTCTGCGCCTTGTTAAAGCAGTATTTTCAATAATATTTTCAGTAAACCCATCCCTGGATCCACGGATTACTTTTTCTGTATCCGGCTCTTCTGGTGTACGGCCCGGGTAGGTACGGACATCCACGATAAACGCTTCCGTCTCCCCTTCTACAAAAATGACAATCAGCCCGGATAACAATTGGGTAATACACTGGTTCATGTCTGAAGAGGACTCCACCTGTTGGTGCGGAATATCGTTCTTGATCCGCGACCGGACGGAATCCTCCTTTTCCGATCCTTCATTCAATTCAAACAACTGCCTCATAATTTCTACTATGATGGGCGTTTCTACAAGACCTGTCACATAATACACATTGACTTCTGATCCAAGAATATGAACGGTGCGGAATCCAAGATCAAAGGATTGTTCAACCCCTATCCTCTCGTTCATTGCTTTTCTATTTTGTTCCAGTTTCATAACGATGGGTGCTTCTTTTTGATCCGGCATTCCTTTCACTCCTTGAGGCATCATTATCCTTTCGGTTTAAAAAACACAGCAACGATAAAGCCAAACAAAATGGCAGAGGCAATTCCTGCAGACGTTAGTTCGAAAATACCGACGGCTATCCCGATGAACCCATGCTTTTCCGACTGTTCCATCGCTCCGTGCAGAAGGGAATGTCCAAAGCTTGTAATCGGCACCGTAGCCCCAGCCCCTGCAAATTCAATGAGTTTATCATAAATGTCGAAAGCGTCGAGAACCGCCCCCGCCACAACAAATGAGGACATCACGTGCGCAGGTGTCAGTTTGAATACATCCAGCAGGATCTGACCGATGACACAGATCCCTCCCCCTACGATAAAAGCCCATAAAAAGGTCATGAGGCTCCCTCCCCGCGCTTTAATACGACAGCATGCGCTATACCTGGAATCGATTCCTTCTGTTGAATCATCATTGGACTCATCAAAGCTCCGGTGGCTGCGACGAGCACCTTGTTATATTTTCCTTCCATCAAATCCTGTATCAGTTTTCCATACGTAACCACAGCGGAACAGGCACAGCCGCTCCCCCCGGCAAATACAGGCTGATCGCTGTGATAGACAAGCATGCCACAGTCTTTATGGACTTCACTAAGGTCGTACCCATCCTGTTTCATCATATCTCTGAAAATCGGTGAACCTACAGATGACAAATCCCCCGTGGCTATCACATCATAATCCGAAGGCATTCTCCCCATATCCTCCAGGTGGGTTTTAATCGTATCCCAAGCCGCCGGAGCCATAGCGGATCCCATATCGAAAGGATCCTTGATGTTATAATCCATCACTCTTCCGATTGTTGCCGCTTCAACTTGAACAGGAGAAGGAGTCCTGGAAAGAAGAGCGGCACCGCTTCCGGTTACCGTATACGTCGCTGTTTTCGGCTTCTGCCCCCCATATTCCGTCGGATAACGAAATTGGCGTTCGGCTGTACAATTATGAGAACTGACAGCTACTAAAGCCTGATCTGCAAACCCGCTGTCGACGAGAGCGGCGCCTGAGGCCAGGGTCTCCATGCTCGTCGAGCAGGCACCGAACATTCCGAGAACGGGAATTCCAAGCTGGCGGGCCACGTAATTTCCGGTCACGTTTTGATTGAGAAGATCACCCGCAAGAAACAGATCGATGGCGGACTGATCGACTCCTGCTTTTTGCAGACACGCGTATACCGCATCAAACATCAACTTCCTTTCCGCCAGCTCCCAGTTGGATTCTCCACAATGGAGTTCCTCATGAATCACATCGTACGTTGACCCGAGAGGTCCTTCCCCTTCCATCGGCCCGACAGCTGTACCTGAAGCCTGTATATAAACTTGATTAGAAAATGTCCATGTATGCTTTCCAGCTTTACCCATTCCTGTTTCCTCCTAGAATATAAGTGACCAAAGATATCGAAAAATCCCCAGAACATAAGCAGCCACTACACCGAAGACAATGACCGACCCGGCAAGTTTAAACAGGTTGGTCGCCACCCCGAGAACAAGGCCTTCCGATTTATGTTCAAGGGCCGCACTCGTAATCGAGTTGGCAAAACCAGTCACCGGCACTGCCGATCCAGCCCCGGCAAACTGCCCCAGCTTGTCGTAAACACCAAAACCTGTCGCGAGCGCCGCCAAGAGAATAAGGGTGGCCACGGTAGGGTTCATTGCATTTTCCTCATTGTAGTCAAACCAATGTATATACATTTGTGATAACAATTCTCCAAACACACAGATGAGGCCGCCTACGATGAATGCTTTTATGCAGTTCATTACATAAGGCGGCTTCGGTTGATAGGATTTAACGGCATTTTCAAAATTCTGCTCATTCAAAGGCTGCTTATCCATTCATATCCCTCCAATTTGCGGATTATCTGACAAAAATGATCCATTGAAACAGCGAACCTGCGATTTTCCCAAGTACCAGCGCCATTAATAGCGTAAAGAGATAACCATCGACTCCTATCCTTTTAAAAAGCAGCGGAAAAACATTCAATACTTCTGTGAGAGCCGCTGCAAGCATGCCAATGAAGATGCCATGAAACAGTCCCCACACGCCGAGACCCCACCATGTCATCTGAAGAGGAAAGCTGCCAAATGACAAATATATCCCGAAAAACACACCGGTGATGACCGCCCATTCGTAATGCCTCAATTTTGATTCCGAATGACTTAACTGCATGAGCCGTGGTACAATGCCAAGAACAGTCAGGAATGCTACAAATCCTGTTCCGACGGCAATCCCTGAAGCCAACCCGATTAAGATTTCAACGATCCACATCCTTTTTTTCCACCTTATTTTCTTTAATGGCTACATAATGATCCAGATCCTCCTGGTAGTTAAAGATCTCCACTTCCATGGGACTTGGTTCTTCATTGAACCTTTTCTGGAACCAATGGTTAAAAAATAAGATCATACCGATTCCCAGTCCGATCGAATAAGGAATTTGTATCCATAATGGATATTCGGCTTCCCGGCCTGTCAGCATCAGGTGCAGCTTCTGCTGCACAGACTGCATGCTGACATCGAAATGGAAATTCATAATGGCCATGGCGGCTCCAATAAATAATAAAATCCAAATAGCACTGATCAGTATGGGATTCGGTTCCTTCCCGTGTTTCTCTACATGGACAACACAGCAGGATGGTCCGATCAATTGGACTTCTGTACCAGGCTGTTGGTGAAGGATCTGCTCCACAATCATGAACGCGTCAATGACGACAATGTTCTGGTCCTCGGGTGTCACGGCATGCAGAACGAGTTCCTTCAAAGGGGCGATCTGCTGTTCAGCCCCTGCGATTCCAGCCGTATCCTTAAGACGAATTTCAGCCTGAGGTTGAACGTAAATGGACTGTTTCAGACGAATATAGACAGGTGCTGCCATCTTTTGCGCCCCCTGTAATGGTTAGATACGTTTATTATGCGTGGTGCAGCAAAAAACATACGCCATCCACTTCTCCCTGCAGCATGTGACCAATAAAAAAACTGCACCTTCAGCAGGCGCAGTCGTTTAACTCGTATCATTCATGGTAGCTTTCATATCCGCCAGAATCTTTTTCTCCAGCCGGGATACCTGGACCTGTGATATTCCAAGCCTTTCAGCAACTTCTGTTTGTGTTTGGTCTTTGTAATACCTGAGATAAATGATGAGACGCTCTCGTTTATCCAGCCGGCTCATCACATCCTGCAGTGTAAGCTGATCAAACCAGCTGTCATCCTCCTCAGCGATCTGATCGACAAGGGTAATGGGATCTCCTTCATTTTCATAAACGGTTTCATAAATGGACTGA
Source organism: Halobacillus sp. Cin3 (assembly GCF_947311855.1). NCBI lineage: Bacteria > Bacillati > Bacillota > Bacilli > Caryophanales > Bacillaceae > Halobacillus > Halobacillus sp. Cin3. Next base: position 898,331 of record NZ_CAMZMV010000001.1, read on the forward strand.
GGTGCCCGCCCGACATCTTCTGCCTGGACAATTTCCTCCTTGGACATGCCGAGGGCCTCAGCCAGTTCATTGACGGTTGGCGACCGGCCATATTCCTTTAAAAGCTCTTCTTTTTTTGCCCGGACTTTATGATTCAGTTCCTTCAGGCTGCGGCTCACCTTGACACTGCCGTCATCCCTGATAAACCGTTGAATTTCACCAATAATCATAGGAACGGCGTACGTAGAAAAACGCACATCATAACTAAGATCAAATTTGTCAATGGACTTCAAAAGACCGATGCAGCCGATTTGATAAAGATCATCCTGGTCATACCCCCGGCGCAGATAGCGTTGTACAACCGACCAAACAAGCCTGGTATTCTTTTCAACAAGAAAATCCCTGGCCTCTTGATCTCCTGCCTGACTTTTCTTAATCAATGCCTTTACATCTTTATCCGACAGACGTTCTTTAGTGGCATCTCCCATAGGCGCAGCCTCAATTACAGAGCGCACGGGTGGACGTCAGCTGCTTGGTCATACGGATGGTCGTCCCGACCCCGGGCTCAGATGTGATATCCACTTGATCCATAAAGTTCTCCATAATTGTAAATCCCATACCGGAACGCTCCCATTCCGGCTTGGAGGTATATAAGGGCTCCTTGGCAAGATCGATATTATCAATACCGCTTCCATGGTCCTTAATAATCAATTCGATTTCTTCACCATCAATGGCACAGGTAAGAACAATTTTTTCGTCATTCTTTTCTTCATAGCCATGAATAATTGCATTGGTAACCGCTTCGGATACAACGGTTTTAATATCCGTCAGTTCCTCCATCGTCGGGTTGAGCTGACTGATGAAGGAAGCGACGGAAACCCTGGCCAGAGATTCGTTGGCGCTGATACTTAGAAACTCAAGGGTCATTTCATTCCGCATGATGCCACCCCCAGACTTTCCAGTGCAACGGCTTCATTTTCCATCAGCTGTATTATTTTGAATAGACCGGACATGTCAAACAAGCGTGTAACTTCAGGGGATACGGAACAAACGACCATAACATTCCCTTTAGCCTGTACTTCTTTATAACGACCAAGCATGACACCAAGGCCGGAACTGTCCATAAAGGAAAGTTTTTCTAAATTGACGATCACATGTTCTACCGCTTCATTTTCCAGATGTTTCTGCCAGGCTTCCCTCAAGTATCCTGTCTCATGATGATCGAGTTCCCCATTTAAACGTACGATTAAAACATTTTCCCTGACAGCGAATTGACTTTGAAGACTCAAGTGAATTCCTCCTCTGACATTTAAGAGTCCCTAAGTCTTTTCGTCCTTTTCTGAGTCATTTCCTGCCCTGGAACAATACTAGTGGGAAAGTGCTAAAACCTCTGAAAGCTCGTCAAATTCCTCCAGGACCGTTCCCACAACTGGAAAAACCCTGCTTCTTCCACTGGCTCTGAAGTCTCCAGACGTACTTTGGCGACTTCCTCACCATCATTTTTTACAACGACCCATCCCATGTGCGCCCCTTTTTCATAGGGAAGACTTCGACTGTCGTCGATCTTCAACTCTGTTTCATAATCCGTCTTTTTATCATTTTTCTTCTTCAGGACAACAACATCTTTTTCCGGTTTCAATACCGCTTGACGAGGCTCTCCCCTTGTCAGGTTCAACGTTGTCATGGGATCGTCCTTGGAATAAAGTTTGACACCTTCAAACTGGGAAAAGCCATAGTCCAGCAGACTGGAGACATCAGCATTGCGTTCTTTCGGAGTGGCCGCCCCCATCACGACCGCAATCATATGCATATCATTCCGCTGGGCGGATGCGGTCAGGCAGTATTTTGCTTCGGACGTGTAGCCTGTTTTCAAACCATCCATCCCGGGATAGGTTTTGATGAGCTTGTTCGTATTCACCAGCCAAAATTCATTATCCTGTCCTTTACGCAAATAATCATCATAAATCTTTGTATAGGTGGTTACTTCATCATGCAGAAGTAGTTCACGGGCCATAACAGCCATATCACGGGCGGTACTCAGGTGGTTTTCAGCCGGGAGTCCCGTCGGATTTTCAAAATGGGTGTTTTTTAAACCGAGCGACTCTGCTTTTTCGTTCATCATCGCTACAAATTCTTTTTCACTACCCGCAATTCGTTCAGCCATTGCTACGCTGGCATCATTACCTGAAGCTACGGCAATCCCTTTGAGAAGGTCTTCCACTGTCATCTCCTCACCCGCTTCAAGGAAAATCTGCGACCCTCCCATGGAAGCGGCATGTTCACTGACGCGGACCATTTCGTCCAACGTGATACCGCCCTTTTCCAGTTCCTCCATGATCAACAAAAGCGTCATGACCTTTGTCATGCTTGCTGGAGGCAGCTTTTTATCTGCATCCTTATCAAAAAGTGTCCGCCCGCTGTTTTTTTCCATCAGCACAGCCGATTTTGCTGAGTTCACAATATCCAATGACGCCTTTTCCTCCGCTGATATGCCCGCCGGAAGGACAGCGGCGGATAAACATATAGCCAGGATGACACCTATTAATTTTCTCATTCCCTAAACCTCCCATATAGCTGTAAGTGTCCCTAGCTTTCCCTTTCCATGATCTTCTATACAAATCTCTTTGCCGCATGTGTTTTATGATCATCACCATAAAAAAAAGACGGAGCCCTAAGGACTCCGTCTTCCGGTTTATTTAATGATGTTGTGGATCAACGTAGGTTTTTCCACCTTTTCGTTTGAAATTGTATACGCCTGCTGTACCTTCTGGATCGAATCTTCCGGCTGTTCATCATCACTTAGAAGAACGACGAGAGGTTCTCCGGCTTTTACCGAATCTCCGATCTTTTTCTTCATCGTAATCCCGACGCCATGGTTGATTTCATCATCCTTTGTCGCACGACCTGCACCGAGGTACATAGCGGCGACGCCAATGGATTCGGCGTTAATAGCTGAGACGAATCCATCTTTGTCTGCTTTTACTTCTACTTGATACTTCGCCTGCGGAAGTTTGGAGAGGTCGTCGATCATAGATACATCTCCCCCCTGTGCTTCAATAAGGTTGCGCAGGGATTGGAACGCCTTGCCGTTTTCAATATTGGCTTCCAACGCTTCATATGCATCCTCGTAACTAGGGAATTTTTCAGCCAGGACAGCCATATGGGAAGCGATTTCCAAGGATAGTGTACGAAGGTCTTCCACAGGGCTTCCCTGTAAAATTTCCGCCGCTTCCTTAATCTCGTTCGCATTTCCAACTTCATAACCGAGCGGCTGATTCATGTCACTGATCACTGCTACGGTTTTTCTTCCCAGGTTATTACCGATATTCACCATTTCACGCGCAAGAGCTTCGGAATCCTCCAGTGTCTTCATGAAGGCACCCGTTCCTGTTTTTACATCCAAAACGATGCTGTCTGCCCCGGATGCAATCTTCTTACTCATAATCGAACCGGCGATGAGAGGCAGGGAGTTGACCGTTCCAGTTACGTCCCTCAGTGCATAAAGCTTCTTATCAGCTGGTGCCAGATTGCCCGTCTGTCCTGCAACCGCGAGCTTGAATTTGTTGACATTCTCGATGAACTTCTCTTTGCTCATCTCAATTTCAAGGCCTTTAACAGATTCCAGCTTGTCCAGTGTCCCGCCTGTATGACCGAGGCCGCGCCCGGACATTTTCGCAACTGGAATACCAATGGATGCAACGAGAGGCCCTACAATAAAGGTGACTTTGTCACCAACACCGCCTGTCGAGTGCTTATCCACTTTTTTCCCATCAATTTCCGAAAGGTCGATCGTTTCACCAGAGTCCACCATCGCTTTCGTCAACGTTGCCGTTTCTTCCTGTGTCATGCCCTGGAAATAGATGGCCATCGTAAGGGCGGATGCCTGGTAATCAGGAATGTCTCCTTTTGTATACCCTTCCACAAAAAACTGTATTTCTTCCTTTGTAAGTTCCCCGCCGTCACGCTTTTTAACAATTACATCATACATTCTCATATCCTATCACCCTTTGCTTTTACTAAGAATTTCAGGCGGTGACTGAACAGCCACCACCTTAGCTGCTTCATTCCAAACGCGTCAAACAGAAAGTGTACGGAGCAGTTCCTTAACGAAACCGAGAAAATCTTCACGAACCTGTGCTGTCGTTTCAATCACTTCATCATGGGTAAGCGGCTGGTCAAGAATACCAGCAGCCATGTTTGAAATGCAGGAAATGCCGAGAACTTTCATACCTGCGTGGTTGGCAACCATGACCTCCGGAACCGTGGACATTCCTACAGCATCTCCACCAAGTGTACGAAGCATACGGATTTCCGCTCCCGTTTCATAGGCAGGACCCGTGTTACCGACGTACACACCTTTTTGGATGCCAAGGTTTAACTTCTCTGCAGCTTTTTCTGCATGAGCAACCAGCTCCCGGTCATAAGCTTCAGACATGTCCGGGAAACGAGCTCCCAGTTCATCATCATTCGGTCCAATCAACGGGCTGTCACCCATGTTATTGATATGATCGGTAATCACCATCAAGTTTCCAGGCTCAAAGGAAGTATTGATGCCGCCGGCAGCATTTGTGACGAATAGAGTGTCAACACCAAGCTCCTTCATCACGCGTACAGGGAAGGTAACCTGCTTCATTGTATAGCCTTCGTAATAGTGGAAGCGGCCCTGCATGGCAATGACCTGCTGTCCTTCAAGCTCTCCGATGACGAGCTGCCCTTTATGACCCGAAACCGTCGATTCCGGAAAATGAGGAATTTCGGAATAAGGGATGGCTGTAGGGTTTTGGATTTCTTCCGCTAAAACCCCCAGGCCGGATCCTAAAATCAGACCTACCCCAGGCTGTCCGGTGAGCTGCTGTTTAATAAATTGAGATGCTTCTTTTACTTGCGATTGATTCATAATCATACCCCTCCTATTGGATATCCTTTAAGAAACTCCGTCCATGCTCAGGCATTTGAATGTCGAAGTTATCGGAAATTGTGGCCCCGATATCTGCGAACGTCCGGCGCTGCTCCAGTTCTTTCCCTTGATCGATACCTTTATGGTAAACGACAAGGGGAACGAGTTCACGCGTGTGATCTGTACCATGGTGGACCGGGTCATTGCCGTGATCAGCAGTAATGATTAACAAATCATCGTCTTCCATCTTTTCCAATACTTCTGGAAGGCGCTCATCATAAGCTTCCAAAGCTTCCCCATATCCTTGAGGATCACGACGGTGGCCGTACTTGGCATCAAAATCAACGAGGTTCAAAAAGCTCATGCCTCGGAAATCTTTATCCATGGATTTCACTAACTGGTCCATTCCGTCCATGTTGTCCTTCGTTCGAACCGCTTCTGTCACACCTTCTCCATCATAGATGTCGGAAATTTTACCAAGGGCTACAACGTCAAGACCTGCATCTGCCATTTCGTTCATGACTGTGCGACCGAATGGTTTCAAAGCATAATCGTGACGGTTGGACGTCCGTTCAAAAGCGCCGGGCTCGCCAACAAACGGCCGGGCAATTACGCGGCCGACCATATACTTTTCATCCTTGGTAATCTCCCTGCAGAATTCACAGATTTCAAACAGTTCTTCGGGTGGAACAACATCTTCATGGGCAGCAATTTGAAGAACAGAATCAGCCGAAGTATAAATAATTAAATCCCCGGTTTCCATATGGTGTTCGCCAAGCTCTTTAATGATTTCTGTTCCTGAGGCCGGCTTATTTCCTACGATGCCTCTACCTGTCTTTTCCTTGATTTGATCCAGCAGTTCGTCAGGAAAACCATCGGGGAAGGTGCGGAACGGCTGGTCGATGTACAGCCCCATAATCTCCCAGTGACCGGTCATCGTATCCTTCCCATTGGAGGCCTCCACCATAGTCGTATAATGCGCCTTAGGTGCAGAAGCTTGTTCAATTCCCTGAATCCTTCTGATATTGCTCAATCCGAGCTCTCCCATATGCGGCATGTTCAAGCCGTTCATGTGGTCGGCGATATGGCCGAGCGTATCTGCTCCCTTATCACCAAACTTTTCTGCATCCGGGGCTTCCCCGATCCCTACAGAGTCCATTACAATCAAAAATACGCGTTTAAATGAATTCATCAACGATCCCTCCTGTTTTTAATTTCCCAAATTCGTCTGAAACTACCCTTTTTCCAGAGATGTAGGATGTCAGACATCTGTAAAGCAAAAAAAGTTTACGCTCGCGGATGATACGAGCGGTAAACATCTTTCAACCTTGTTTTTGAGACGTGCGTGTAAATCTGTGTGGTGGAAATATCCGCATGTCCCAGCATCTCCTGTACCGCTCTTAAATCCGCTCCATTCTCAAGCAGATGAGTGGCAAACGAATGGCGGAGCGTGTGTGGAGTCAGTTCTTTCTCCACCCCCATCTCCCGAGCAACCGCTTTCAGAATCTTCCAAAAACCTTGTCTGGACAGCTTATTTCCATGATGATTCACAAATAATTCTTCCGTGTTTTTCTGTTTGACCAGCGCCCCGCGGCCTGTATCCAAATAATTTTCCACGGCTTCCTTCGCCATATCCCCAAGTGGGATGATCCGTTCTTTGGACCCTTTGCCAAGGCAGCGGACAAATCCCATCGTCAAATGGAGGTCACTGACCTTCAGAGACACCAGTTCCGTTACACGGAGGCCTGTGGCATAAAGCATTTCAAACATCGCTTTATTCCTGGAGGAAAGTGGATCCCTGGCATGGATGTTCAAAAGTTTATCCACGTCATCCGAGGATAGAACTTTAGGAAGCCGGCGTTCCTTTTTCGGTGTTTCTATATGTAGGCTCGGGTCATGCTCTGTCTTTTTCTCCCTGATCAAAAACTGATGAAAAAGACGGATGGAAGACAGGAAACGTGCCGTTGTAGCCGGAGATCTCCCCTGATCATTCAAGTGGTGGAGGTATTGCATAATATGTGCCCTCGTCACCACATCCCACGATTTGATCTGTTCTTTTTCCTGCATAAACGCCGTGTACTGCGTAAGATCCCTTTTATAGGATTGTATTGTGTTAGGTGAAAGTCCGCGCTCCACCGTTAAATAGTGATAAAAATCTTCAAGAGCATACTGCATCTTCCACCTACTCTCCTAATCGAAAAAATATCGATAGACGATCGGCCCAATCAGAATCTTGAGAACTGGACACCTTCACGGCTGACCCTCCTGGAGGATCATATCGATGCTGCCTTTCGTATTCTCCATGAACCATTCTCAATGCCATATAAAATACGAACGTGCAGACAGTAAAAACTAAGAGGACTTTGACTAAATCTCTTAAACTATGCCGAAGCCGGCCCACTCCATCACCCCCACCGCTGTCCTTTATTCAAGGATATGCCGGAAACGGCTCAAAATATACGCGGCGGAGGTGAAAGAATCCGTATCTAGAACACAAGTCCATCTAGCATTAACGTACACGATTTTTCTTCATTTGTAAATAAAAACGAGCAGATGCTTACCATCTGCCCGGTCCCTCTATAAAAAAAGCCACTATGATTCTGCATAGCGGCCTCCGGCGTTCACTTTTTATTTTCTTCCGCAGATGAAGCAGCGACCGCCTGCTTTTGACAGACCCGGCAGATGCCGTGAAAGGTCAAACGGTGATCCTTCACTTCAAATCCCCACTGACTTTCAACTATTTTTTCAACATCAAGTAGAAGGTCTTCCTCAATTTCCTCCACGGATCCACATTCGATGCAGACGAGATGGTGGTGGAAATGTTCGGCCCCTTCTTTTCTAAGATCATAACGGGAAACGCCGTCTCCAAAATTGATTTTGTCGACAACTTTCAATTCTGATAAAAGTTCAAGTGTACGATATACGGTAGCAAGACCAATTTCAGGTGCTTTCTCTTTTACGAGGAGGTAAACATCTTCCGCACTTAAATGATCTTCTTCGTTTTCCAGTAAAACCCGTACAGTTGCTTCCCGCTGTGGTGTAAGCTTATAACTTTGGGAATGCAGCTGCTTCTTTATCTTTTCAATACGATGTTCCATATCGTTCGTCCCTCCCTCGTCTTACCATTCTCATTATAATCAGAGACAGAACGAGTGTCAAATTATAATCATTTTAATCTGTTAATGATAATCGTTATTATCTAGAGATGGATTCATTCATTCGTAAAGCCACTTTAAAACCAGTTCCAAAATGGAATTCGAAATAAAAACCTCAACGACGGAAGATACCATCAACACAGCCATCAATGCGCCGAACAATCCACTGTACCGGACGAATCCCTTCATCAGAGGCTGGTGCACCCTTCTTATAAAAAGCTGCTTACAGAGGGTAAGTGAGAATATCAAGGCAAGAGAGCCGGCAATCAGGTAAACGGGAATGATAATCAAATTCTGAGGTGCTATGGAAACGGTGGAAATCAGCAGACCGTACCATCCCATCTGGTTGACAAGAAAGCCGACGGAAAAGCCGAGCACCAGTCCTTTAATAAATAGCAGCACAGTAATGACAGGCATACCGATGACGGAAATGCCCAGCAAAAACAACAGCAGCATATACTTTACATGGTAAAGGACGCTGTCCTTCCATAAAACAGCTTTCCCCGTTCCCGGAGACGAAGCCTGCTGCTCAAAAAACTGCTTCAAATAGAAAAAGAGATCTTGTTTTTGTACAAAGTTCATACTATTTACGATGACAGCCCCGAAAATGATCCCCATAAGAAACAACACAAAAATGAATACGAAAATATTCATATGCGACTGTACATCATTTTTAACCATCCGCATGCCCTGGTGCATTATCCCTCATCCTTTCTCCTACCTGGTCTATGACCAATCTATGAGAAAAGGTGAAAAAGTAGACCTGAAAAAGCTAGCGGATCCTCCCGTACTTACCTCCCCCTCCTTTGGTGATAGAAAGCCGTCCCTGCCTCATGTCCATAATTTTTTGAATGGTTGATTCGGGCAGAATACCGCCCAGGTCCTGTTCTGCTGTATGATGAATGATATTCATCTCATTTTGGAACGCTTCTATCAGCTTTTGATAGGTTTTCGGGCCGATTCCTGGAAGGGTATGGAGCGGCACCTGTGGAACATATGGCGGCCTTTCCCGCTCCTGGCGCTTGTCTGACAACTCACGGATTCGATCGGACACCCCTTTGACCCATTTTCCTTTCCCGCAGGAAGGGCAGCGGCTTTCCTGACCAGCAGACTGTTGCTGCAGACAGGCGGCACACACCGTCTGAAAGTATTTGCCCATTCTCGGATTCATACCATAGTTGGCCTTCACTTTCCTCCCTCTAAGGTTGTGCAGAGCCAGACGCAGTTCTTCAAATGAAGGGGTTTCCATCTGGATGGTTTGGTATTCCCTTGCCATATTGGCCGTAGAATGGGCGTCTGAATTGGTTACATACGTATAAGGCTGAAGTTCATAGATATGCGAAGCCATCTCCGTATCCGCACTCAACCCGAGTTCTACAGCATCAATGGCGGTACTGTCCAATACTTCTATTAATGACGTACGCACTCCCCTGCCATAGAGACTTTTAAATGGGGTGAAGATATGGGCCGGGATAAACAGCCCTCCATGCTCCCTGACATACGACTGGAGCTCACGGGCTGTACCGTAGAAACGCTGGGAGCTCAGGGAGATATTTTTCATTTTGTTGGAAAGCCAGCTTGAAAAACGAACCATGTCCCTCAAATACGGAAAATAACAGAGCAGATGCACAGGACCTGAACAAGAAGCATCATATACTTCAATTTCTGCTCCAAGAATCAAAACCGTATGCTTGTATTGAATGCCCCCATCCTGAAGCTCAACTGCTTGACCGTTCATTAAATGGGATTGAATTTCATCCTGGACAGCAGGAGACTGGGCATCAATAACTCCTACTATATCCAGTCCTTTGGAATGGGAAGCTTCTTCAACCACGCTCGTCAGGGTAAGCTTCTTGGATCCGGTAATTTTCACAGGACCGCCGTTCCAGTCGCGCCCGATATGGATATGTAAATCTGCGAAGTAATCCTTCATTTCTGCTTCAGCTGCAGATATAGGAGGGCGTAGGCTGTTTTCGCATCATGAATTCGCTGGTCCTTCTCCAGCTGGACGGCTTCGTCCAAAGTCAGTTCCATCACTTCTACAAATTCGTCTTCATCCCCGTCCGGCTGGATATCCATCGGCTTGATATGATCTGTGAAATAAACATAGACGAGCTCATCTGCAAAACCCGGGGATGTGTAGAAGGAGGTGACCAGTTCCAAATCTTCGGTTGTATAACCGGTTTCCTCCTCAAGCTCTCTCATGGCGCATGCTTTCGGTTCCTCTCCAGGTTCCAGTTTGCCGGCAGGAATTTCAACGATGCTTTTCTCCATCGCTTTTCGATACTGTTCCACAAGGACGAGTTTCCCTTCTTGGGTCGTCGCGATAACAGCTACTGCTCCCGGATGTCTGATGAGCTCCCGTTTAGATGTATGACCATCGGGTAAAGTAACACTGTCTACATCAAGCTGGACAATTTTACCTGTATAGATAGTTTCGGTCTGGTAGGTTTTCTCTTCGAATTTTTTCATCGTTTTCATCCTCTCTGATTATCTACCGCCATTCTATCACAGGAGTAGCGTCTACAATGAATATTACGATAAACTATACAGGAAAGGATGATTATATGAAGAAACGACGCCTTGGAAATTCAGATTTATACGTATCAGAAATCGGGCTGGGATGCATGTCCCTCGGAACCGACTACGCTAAAGCAGAAAACATCGTCCACGAGGCTCTGGACTCCGGCATTAATTATCTGGACACCGCTGACTTGTACGACTACGGACAAAATGAAGAAATCGTAGGTCAGGCGGTTAAAGGCCGCCGTGATGACGTGATCATTGGTTCAAAGGTCGGGAATAAATTCACCCCCGGTGAAGAAGGCTGGACATGGGACCCTTCTAAAAAACACATCAAAGAAGGGGTGAAGAGCAGTCTGAAACGGCTTGGTGTGGATTATATCGATTTATATCAGCTTCACGGGGGGACGATTGAAGACCCTGTAGATGAAAGTATTCAGGCTTTTGATGAACTCGTCGACGAAGGATTGGTACGCGCCTACGGAATATCATCCATCCGCCCGAATGTCATCAAACAATACGTGGAAAAGTCGAATATCGTAAGCATAATGATGCAGTACAACGCCTTGGACAGGCGCCCGGAGGAGCTTCTCGATTATCTTGCTGAACATGACATCAGCGTATTAGCCCGCGGTCCATTAGCCAAAGGCATGCTCTCAAGCCAAGGGCGTGAGAAAGCCGCCTCGAAAGCAGAAGACGGGTATTTGGAATACAGCAGGGATGAAGTGCTCGCCATCGCTGAAGAGTGGCCTTCCTTTACAGATTCAGATAAAAACGCTGAAGCGCTCGCCCTTCAGTATGTCCTCCACCACCCTGCAGTGGCCTCCGCCGTTTTTGGCGCCCGGACGACTGGCCAATTGGCTGACAGCCTGACATACAGGACTGCTCCTGCTCTAACAGATGAAACGTACAGGAAGATACAGTCGGTGACAAAACCTCTTACTTATCAAAAACACCGTTCTTAAATAAAAGCCTCCGGGATCAACCCGGAGGCTTTTATTATTCTTTCCATGTCTGCTCCAACACCCTGATCCAGTTTTTATAAGTGAGCTTCTCCAGTTCGCTCTTCTTCCACCCTCTTTGCTCAAGAACACTTAAAAGCATAGGAACCCCTGTGACATCCTTCATAGCATCCGGCACCATCGTACCGTCAAAATCTGATCCCAGAGCAACATGGTCTACACCAATCCGATTTCTGACATAATCGATATGATCAGCAATATCCTCCAGGGATGCCCCAGGGTCCCCTTCGGCACTTGGCGTTACCATATTCGGATCAATGCTGTACGTAATCCCTATCAGACCAGCGGACTGCCCTATCTTATCGATTTGAGGATCTGTTAAGTTTCTCGATACCGGGCAGATCCTGTGAACGTTGGCATGTGTAGCCACCAAGGGTTTATCGGAAATCGCTGCCACATCCCAGAATCCCCGCTCATTTAAATGAGAAAGGTCAACCATGATTCCCAGTTCACTGCACTTTCGGACAAGTTCTTTCCCTTCAGGTGTCAGTCCCGGGCCGGTATCAGGAGAAGAAGGGTATCCGTAAGGAACGCCTTCCCCAAACTGGTTCGACCTGCTCCAGACGGGCCCGATGGACCGCAGCCCTGCCTTGTAAAACACATATAGCAAATCAAGATCGTCATCCAACGCCTCTGCGCCTTCCATGTGGAGAATCCCTCCCATCCAGTCCCCATCAACGGCTTTCTTCAAATCTGCAATCGTCCGTATGGTTTTGAAGGTTCCCTTTGACAATTCTTCCAATTGGGAAAAACGGGCCATAGACCTGGTAGTAGCAGCAAGCGCATATTCCCGTGAAAGTATTGGAGGCAGAGATTTCATATAACCTGCCTCTGTATGTACAATGCTGGGATCAGGATCTGATATTGGATTGGGAGCAAAAACCGCAAAGAAACCGGCCGCAAAACCTGCTTTTTTCCCACGGGTAAAGTCCAGATGAGCAGACGGGAGTCCCGTAAAGAAAGCGTCAGATCCATCATTCAATTCCAGCAGCGTGTCGTGATGTCCGTCGATAAATCGAAGCATATGTATGTTCCTTTCCTCATGAATGGATTTGTTTTTTCTTACCAGCGCGCGGATTTAACCTCTGTTCATAAAGCCACTCATCCCCTCTCTTCAAACCTTTCCAATGTCCTTCTGCGGACGCCTTTCAATTGTTTAATATATAATGAAACGGGGGCTGAATGGATGGACTCCGCAGCTCTTCTTCCGAGCACCAGGGCATCTCCCCACCGCAGTCCCTCCTCTTCATTCACGTCTCGATGTTCAAAACTGATCACTTGACGGACATATTCTCCGGCCGCCGTATGGAGGTGAAGAGCTCCGGTGGAATCCCCCCCCTTCCTCCCTTTGATCCAATTCTTTCACAGTCAGATCACGGACCTCTTTCATCGTGACCGACCAGACGTGATTCATCCTCCGGACCAGCTCTCCGGTTTTGGTGGGAAACCCTTTTTCAGCTTGTATTTCATAAAAAATCAAAAAAACACCTCATTTATTTTTTACAAAATGTTCATGAATCAGATAGAATAACAGAATTTTTCCTTCCCTCTGCCTGTCTATTCGACAAAACCACCTGTTTACCTTTCTGTAACAGAAACATCCATCGAATTATGTAGATATTTTTGTGGTTTAAAACCGGTGAAATGACGGTATATGCTAAGTACTAACAAATCGGTTCTCTCCGTTCGGCACTTGTCCCCAAATCCATTCAAACCCCTGAGGAGGAAAACCAATGAAAATCAAAGTTGGTATTTGGACGCGTTTGACAAACAAGGACAAAATGATTCTCTTAAAAGCGGTAAGCCAGCAGTCCATCTCTAAAAAATCCGCATAAATCTTTCTACTTTACCCATGCCCCGGGAAAGCAGCGGAAACCGACAACCATCCTCCTATACGTATGGTCAAACCTGCCCAGGCAGGTTTTTTGCTGTTTTCAAATGTACATTATGAACGCTGTGTAAAGTTCACCTCGATATCCGCCTCCCCCGCATAATCATTTTTTCAGGCGAATAAATAAATACCAGTAGACATGCGTGAAAAACATGGAGGGGGAAAATCATGAAAGTCGCCATCTTCACCGATACCTACGCACCTCAAATCAATGGTGTTGCCAAAACGCTGAAGAAATGGACAGATTTCCTGGAAACAAAGCAGATATCCTACCGCCTATTCGCACCGAACCCCCTTGAAACCTGTGATTATAACGAGAATATCCACCGCTTTAAAAGTCTTCCTTTCTGGTTATATCCGGAATGCCGTCTGGCCCTTCCCCGTCTGTCCCATATCCGAATGGAACTGGAACAGTTCAAACCAGACATCATTCACGTTGCGACACCGTTCAATATGGGGTGGACAGGTCATCATTATGCCCGGAAACTGAACATCCCTTTGGTCGCGTCGTACCATACACATTTTCACAAGTACCTTGACTTTTACAAAATGTCCTGCTTAACCCCCTTGATCTGGAAGTATATGCGGTGGTTTCACAAGCCTTTCAAACGGATTTTCGTCCCGTCCATGGAGACGAGGGACGAGCTGCTTAAGAAAGGATTAACCAATGTGCGCATCTGGTCAAGAGGAGTGGACAGTGACCATTTCCACCCATGGCCACACTCTACTTACCTGCAAGACACATTCGGGGCCACTGAGCCCTTCATCTTAACGTATGTCGGCCGGCTGGCTCCTGAGAAGGGATTGGACATTCTCATGAAAACAGCTGCCGCTCTCCCTTCAGAATGGCAGCCATATATTCATTGGATGATAGTCGGAGAAGGGCCTTTATATCAAACGCTTCAACAGGAAGCACCGTCCAACATGACCTTTACCGGTTACAAAGGTGGGATGGATCTGAGCCGGATCTATTCAGAATCCGCTCTGCTCGTTTTCCCCTCTGCGACGGAGACATTCGGAAATGTCGTGCTGGAGGCTCTGGCATCCGGAACACCGGCCGTTGTAGCAGATTCCGGGGGCGTCAAGGAAATTGTCCAGCACGGGAAAACAGGCTGGGCCTGTACACCAGATGATCCTTCCAGCTTCGTTTCAGCAGTCACACACCTGCTGCAGAATCCGCTTTTATTGAAGGCCATGAGCGAAAAGGCCAGAGCATATGCCTTAACCCGTTCTTGGGATGCAGTATTCTATGGCTTGTTGCAGGAGTATCAAACCATCCTGGAAGAAGTTCCGATGCTGTCCCATGCGTAAAAAGGAGATGATGATGTGAATAAGCTGGCTGTCATTGGAACAGGGTACGTGGGACTAGTTACAGGAATCTGCCTGGCTTCCTGCGGGCATCATGTCACCTGTATGGATGTTGATGAATCTAAGATTGACCAGATCAGCCGGGGGGACCTCCCTCTTTTCGAGCCGGGGTTACAGGAGCTCCACGAAACATGCACAGCCGCCGGCAGCCTTTCCTATACGACGAGTCCGGAAGAAGCTGTCCAGGATGCAGAAGCGGTTTTCATTGCTGTCGGGACACCTCCACGCAAAGACGGGAGTGCTGATTTATCTTACCTTCATGCCGCCGCCCACGATATAGCTCCATTCATTCAAAGAAATACAGTCCTCATCATCAAAAGTACGGTTCCTGCTGGTACTCATGCAGATATTAAAGATCAGCTGGACCGAACGACCGGGCAGTCCGTCCAAGTGGTTTCCAACCCTGAATTTTTAAGAGAGGGATCAGCTGTCAACGATTTTTTTTACGGTGACCGTATTGTCATCGGTTCAACCGATCCTTGTGCAGCTGCCTTCGTTGAGCATATTTATGAGAGCCTCCCTGCCCCGGTCCTTCATACAGATCCACAGACAGCAGAAATGATCAAATATTCATCCAACGCCTTTCTGGCCGCTAAAATCAGCTTTATCAATGAGATGGCGTCCTTATGTGAAGCTGAAGGCGCCGATATCACGATAGTGGCTGCAGGAATGGGGATGGATAAACGGATCGGTGAAAGTTTCCTAAGGGCCGGCATCGGTTACGGTGGCTCTTGTTTCCCTAAAGATACAGCCGCTCTGCTTTATTCAGCCCAGCAGAAAAAACTGCCCGTCCCCCTGCTTTCCTCCATCCATGAAGTCAATCGAAAACAGCCGGGGGCTTTCATTCAAAAGATCCTCGATCGATTTGGGTCTATAGAAGGAAAAAAAGCCGCTGTGCTTGGTTTAACGTTCAAGCCCAATACAGATGACCTGCGTCTATCCCCCTCCCGGGACGTTATCAATCTCCTCACCTCGGAAGGAGCAATGGTCATTGGATATGATCCTCTTATTAGTAAAAGCAGGAAGCGGATATGGCAGATCCCTCTGGCGGAAACGATGGAAGAAGCGTTGACAGGTGCTGATTTGGCCGTCATATGTACAGAATGGAAAGAAATCGTTGACTTCCCTCCAGACCGCTATCCTTCACTTATGAAGGAAGCCAATATTTTTGATGGAAGAAATTGTTACGCAATCAAACAAGCTTTACATCTGCCTATTTATTACTCCTCTGTCGGCCGGCCTGTGTATAAAGGATTATAACAAGGAAGCCTTCAGCGAAGAACTGAGGGCTTTTTTTATACCCTTAGTTTACATAATAATATACTTGTAATCTATTAGAGCAGAATGGTTTTCCCGCTGAAGAACACGGCGTATAATGGACGTTTAGTAGGTTGAAAAAGGAGGAAGGAATGTGTCCGAACAGACCCCCAATCGAATCCTGATGGCAGCTTTACTGCTTGCAGGATCGTTTATAACCATATTAAATCAGACGCTGATGATCACAGCCATCCCACCGATTATGGATGAAATGAACGTGTCGGCCAACTCGGCCCAGTGGCTGACAACCGTGTTCATGCTTGTCAACGGCGTCATGATACCAGTGACCGCCTTTTTAATTGAGCGTTTTTCCACCCGGCAGCTATTTTTAAGTGCCATGGGAATTTTCACAGTGGGGACCATCCTCGGAGGGATTGCCCCAAACTTTCCTATGCTCTTATTCGGCCGGGTGGTCCAGTCCATGGGCGCAGGTGTAATGCTGCCATTGATGCAGACCGTTTTCTTAATGATTTTCCCTGTCGAGCGCCGCGGCACGGCCATGGGTTACATTGGACTGGTTATTTCTTTTGCACCGGCCATCGGCCCCGCCTTGTCAGGATGGATCACTTCTGAATTCAGCTGGAGATTTTTATTCTGGCTCATTCTCCCGCTGCCCATTCTTATCATCATTGTTGCGTATTTCATATTGAAAAATGTAACAAAACTGACCTATCCAACGGTCGATCCCCTATCAATCATCCTGTCTTCAGCAGGATTTGGAGGACTTTTGTATGGCTTTACACTGGCAGGAAACGCCGGATGGTCTTCACCATTTACACTAGCCGTTCTCGCTGGAAGCTCAGCTGCCCTCGCTTTATTCATAACAAGGCAGCTGAAAATGGAGCATCCGATGCTGGAATTCCGTGTGTTCTGCTATCCTGTTTTTTCAATAACGACCGGAATTGCCATGATTGCCTTTTTAGGCTTAATCGGATCGGAAACCTTGATCCCTCTTTACATGCAGGACATGCGGGAATTTACAGCCTTCGAATCCGGACTGGCCCTGCTTCCGGGTGCCGTTATTACAGCATTCATGTCTCCGATAACAGGAAGGATTTTTGACAAAATCGGTGCCCGGCTGCTGGCGGTCTGTGGACTGATCATTCTTACCGGAGCCACAGCAGCCTTTTCGTTCCTGGATATCCAGACAACATTCACGACCATTACAGTCCTGTATGCCATTCGGATGTTCGGCCTCTCCATGGTTATGATGCCTGTGACAACGGCAGGATTGAACCAGCTGCCTAACCGGTTGATTCCGCACGGGACTGCGATGAGTAATACCATGCGGATGGTGGCTGCATCTGTTGGCACAGCCGTTCTTGTAACGATTATGACATCAACAACCCAGACAGCTGGAGCTGATCCCGCCATTGATCATCCTGCGATTTTTGGAGTGAACACGGCCTTTATGGTCATTACAGCCTTATCTATTGCGGGAATTGTGCTGGCATTTTTTGTGAAAAAGACCCACCCGCCTGATGAAGCAGAAGCAGCTTCTCCTGCACCGGAAACGGACAAAGAAGAAGCTTCCCTTCACACTTCATATGGGCATTCCAAATAAAAAAAGCGTGTAGAGAAACTTCATGTTTTTCTACACGCTTTTTTCTTACGAGCTCTCTGACCACGCCGTATCCGCAATACAATATAGTCTCAGAACTTCTCATTGTTTCAATCCTATAAGCTTGCATCGATAGAAATAACATTACATATAAATAGAGCACCCCGGGCCGGTGGATAGACTGAATCGGGGCGTATATTTAATTTTATTCAAATGTTCCTTTAACTAGAGGCTCTCCATCTCTCACCATTTCCCTTCCTAAAGCGATGACACGAGAAATTCTCAGTGTTTCCGGCTCCATCAAGATAAGGTCAGCCTCTTTACCAACTTCGATCTTCCCTTTAGCAGGCAGCCCCAAAATAACAGCCGGATTAAGCGTGATGACACGCAGAGCATCCTCCAAGCGCACCTTCTGATCCAGAACGGCCTCTTTAAAAGCTTCATAAAGCGAGGAGATTTTGCCTACCTTCAAACCAATCAGAATGCCTTGATCATCAAAATCCGGAAGGCTTCCCTGGGCGTCGGAAGTAAAGGTGATTTGTTCAACCGGCACCCCCTGATCGAGCATGCGTTTCAAGGCTTCACTACTTTTTACTTCGCCGTCTTCTAAAAATTTCGGAATGGTACTTGTCGTTAAATCTACATATCCTCCCTTTTTGGCATATTGGATGCCTGCTTCAAATAGATCGGCATTACGATTGATGTGTGTCGGGTAAAATTGCGTTATGGGTATATCAGTCGTTTCGATAACTCTCTCTATAAGATTTAATTTATCTGGGCTATCCCCGACATGCACATTCACAACTCCCTTCTTTCCGGACAGCATCCCACCGATACGCGCCTCCGAAGCGATTTTTGCTATTTCTTCAACAGTCGGCTGAGAAGATCGATGGTCGGATATGGCGATTTCTCCCGCTCCTATAATCAAGTCAATCAACAAAATGTCGTCTTCAATGTTTCCTGTCAAAGTCTTTACCGGGACTTGGTAGGAACCTGTGTGACAATAACAGGTAATTCCCTCTTCCCTCAATGCACGCGCCTTAGCCAACAGATTCGGCATTGTCCGTGTCGTCCCATCCGTGCCGATGACACCTACAAGGGTTGTTACTCCACTTAAGGTGGCATCCGTCAGGGTTAATTCCGGTGTGCGGGTACGGAAGCCTCCTTCTCCGCCCCCTCCTGTAATATGGACGTGGCCATCAATAAACCCTGGAGTCAACACCTTCCCCTCAGCTTCGATGACATTCACCTGTGCACCGGACAAGTCTATACGGTCCTGGATATCTGCAATCCGCCCATCGGCAATCAACACATCTTTTTCCCCTAAAAACTCAGGAGCATATACGGTTGCCTGTTTGAATAGAGTGATCAATTCTCATACCTCCTGTGTTGTTTCACTTAATTGAAATTGATAAGTACGGCGACAATGATAAAAATTGACGCGAGTCCGAAGAGAAGCAGCTGGAATTTGAAGATGAAACGGAACCAGTTCGCCCAGTCCAACCGTGCTGCTCCTAATGTACCCATAAGAGCCGCAGAAGTAGGTACGATGATATTCGTCAACCCGTCACCTAATTGGAATGCAAGGACAGCTACCTGTCTCGTCACCCCTGCAATGTCAGCTAACGGAGCCATCAGCGGCATCGTCAGAGCCGCTTGACCGGAACCTGATACGACAAAGAAGTTGAAGACTGATTGGAATAAAAACATCAACCATGCAGAGATCACCTCAGGCACACCTTCGAACACCTGTCCCGCTGAATGAAGAACCGTATTCAGCACAGAAGCTGCAGCCGGATCGTCACCTCCTAAAATGATAATGATCCCTTTAGCCATCCCTACGACTAAAGCAGCTGGCAGGAGATCTTTCGCTCCTTGAGCAAACCCTTCGGCAATATCATTGACTCTCATATTGTTAAGCTTGAAGATTACACCAATCATTCCTGCCACAAGACCAATCGTAAAGAACTGGCTAGCGATTTCCGGAATATAATAAGCGTGTTGAATCACTCCCCATATGATCCAAGCAATACCTAATACAACCGTTAAAATAACAAGAATGTGACCGAATTTGAAATTGACCTTCAAGTCTTTTTGCTCAAAGTCATCCCTGAAGTATTGATCGGATTCATAAGCTAGTGATCGGGTCGGATCTTTTTTCACAGAACTGGCATATTTCCATGTATAGTAAGTACCAATGGCCGTAAAGACCAGCCACATGGTAAACCGGAACGGGGTCCCTGATAAAACAGGTACATCTGACACTCCTTGAGCAATGGCCACACCAAATGGGTTCATCCAGGATGTCGCAAATCCAATTTGCGTGGCTACATAAGTAATCATGATTCCTGTAATGGCATCATAGCCAAGCGCCACCACGAGCGGCACCAGAATCATAGCGAAAGCGATGGCTTCTTCTCCCATACCGAAGACAGCGCCACCCAAGGAAAACAAAAAGAACATGATCGGAATAATCAATACTTCTTTCCCCTTCGTTCGATCGATGACCGACAAAATCCCTTCCTCAACAGCCCGTGTTTTCATAATGATCCCAAAGGCACCGCCGATAATCAGGATAAACGCGACGACTCCCACAGCAGATCCCCACTTATCCCCTGAAACTAACCCCTCAAATACATAATTTAAAAGACCGGCTCCTCCAAAAGGCTCGAACAAGCTTGTCCCCTGCAGCGTACTTTCTTCAGCCACTGAAAAGCTATCGGGTACGAGAACTGTCCTTGATTCTTCTGTGCCTGAATTGTCATACGTCACCTCTTTTGTTTCAAATGTCCCAGCAGGTATTATATAGGTTAATAAAGCTGCAAATAGGACAACGAAAAAGATGATGATGTACGTATGAGGCATCTCGAACTTCTTTTTCCGCTTCTTATCCATGCGTTTTCCCCCTTTTTGATCCACCTACCATTACACATGCAAGTTTCATGCCAAAGATAAATTCTGAAAATTCCACCTGGCATAAGGCCGCAAACCTAAAACCGGTTTGAATTGGGTGTTATAATATAACCCAATAAAGACCAATAAAGGAATGATAGGATGAAAAATCAAATAACCTTGTTAACGGGAACAAAAGAAACAAAAATGGCACTCCACCAGCAATTGGAAGATATTCTAGGAGAATTCATTCACATTGAGAGTTATGCCGTGGATGAACAAGTCCTCGATCAAATCCGTGACGATTTAATCATCTTTTCTTCTTATTTAATTGAAAAGGAAGCCTCACCTTTCATTGCTCCTGGATCACATCAAAAAACAGCCATACGCACGATTAATTACCAACACATTGAACGATTATTGGAACTAGAAGAAGGAACCTCCGTTCTTTGTGTCAATGACACATTTGAAATGGCAGAAGAAACGATCGACACATTAAAAAAGATGGGTATGAACCATCTTTCCTATACCGCTTATTATCCAGGACAAAAGAATACATATGACATCTCAACCGCCATTACCCCAGGCGAGGTTACACTCGCCCCTCCTTCGGTAGACAAAATCATTGATATCGGTGTACGCCTTATCGATATTACGACATTGATTGAAATTCTCGATCACTTCCACTTAAAGGAAAAGCTCGGGGGAATGATTTCAAACCGGTACACAGGAAAAATCATTGATTTAAGCAAAAAACTTTCAGAAATGAACAAACAAACGGAGCTCTTAAACCAACACCTTCAGCAGGTGGTCGATGGGGTGAACGATGGAGTTATGGCAATTGACTCCGATCAAAAGGTTACAGTGTTCAATCCTTTCATTGAAAAATACAGTGGTCTAGCGAAAGTACATGCTATGGGAAAACCGGTCCACCAATTATTCAAGGAACCTAAGCTCCTTAAATTTATGACCTCCCCTCAGGAAGAAGGACTGTATTTTCCTTTAAACGGCTATAACCTTATGATCTACCGAATCCAATGGGAAGAAAGCGACAATGTGATCTTCATTTTCAAAAACTCTGATGAAACCATCACAATGGAAAAAGCGGCCCGGAAACAATTGTTGAAAACGGGATATATCGCAAAGTACACATTCAAACATATTATCGGAAACAGCCCGGCGATACAAAAAGCGAAAAACATCGGAATTAAACTTGCGAAGACTCCTCTCCCTGTTTTAATACATGGGGAGAGCGGAACCGGAAAAGAACTGTTCGCCCATGCGATTCACCATGAGTCCGACCGCCGTAATGAACCCTTCCTCGCGGTAAACTTCAGCGCATTACCAGAAGACTTATTGGAAAGTGAACTGTTCGGGTATGAAGAAGGAGCTTTTACAGGAGCTAAAAAAGGCGGTAAAAAAGGGTTGTTTGAACAAGCGGATGGCGGAACCATTTTCCTTGATGAAATCGGAGATATCAGCTTGAAGCTCCAAGCTCGTTTATTACGCGTGATCCAGGAGATGGAGATCCGTAAGATTGGAGGATCTAAGACCATCCCCATTAACATTAGGGTCATCGCCGCTACGAATAAGGATTTACTTGAGCTCATCGATCAGGGGAAATTTAGAGAAGACCTTTACCATAGACTTAAAGTTCTATACGTATCCGTTCCTCCACTTAGAGAACGAAAAACAGATATTCCTGCACTTGTGGAACAATTCTTATTGGAAAACTATACGCCCAATAAAGCGCTGGGCAAAGGATTGCTTGGAGAATTGATGAGCTATGAATGGTTCGGAAACATCCGCGAATTAAAAAATACAATTTCCTATCTCCTTACCGTGTCAGAAGGGGATACCATTACGATTGATGACCTTCCTGATGCAGATTTTTTCCAAAGGCCGAAGAAGAATACTAAACGCGAAACGACAAGTCTGGTGGATGATCATTTGAACAAGAAAGTGTTGTCGGTTGTCTTGTCATTAAATGAAGCGTTGATCAATGCGAGCCGTAAAAAAATCCTTGAGAAACTCTCCGCCGAAGAATCCATCCCCTTATCTGAACAGCAGGTTCGCAGAGTGTTGACAGAGTTAAAGGAACGTGGATTTGTTACGATTAAACGCGGCCGGGCAGGCACACAAATCACAGAGGCAGGGGCTGACTATATTCGCAAAAACTAACGCAACCCCATTTGTTAGAACGATATGCTGACAAACTCTCTGAACCGCAAGAAAAACATATAATAATACAGTTATTGTGCTGACATTCCCTCTTTCTCTTTCATTTTGTAAAAAGATCTGACAGCAGAAAAAGAAAAATCAAAGCAGGTCTTTTACATACATGAAACGCTGAAGTGATGGGAGATTGATGCCTTTTGTGATTGGAATATTCGTTTTCCTGAAGAGTCTTTGAAGTAAAGAAAAACACACCACTGAACAGTGATGTACTTCATGAATACCACATACTTTTCTTTAAAGACAAACTTTTGACATGGCAGAAATAGAAGTGATGCACGGACCTTACAATATACAAAACAGTCGTTTATCACTTAAATAACCGGTCGATTGTGTAAGGACTGATGTCCATGGACGTATCCTCTCCTGCTGCAAGAGCAGCCAGCTGTGCCCCGACAAAAGGACCACTCGTCAGGCCGGACGCCCCAAGACCGTTAGCAGCAAGGATATGCGGCTGATTAGGCAGGCGGCCGAAGACAGGGAGGGATCCAGGGGTAAAAGGTCTGAACCCTACCTTCGTTTCTACGTAGGCAGCCTCCTTCAACCCCGGAGCTGTACGAAGAGCTTTTTCCAGCAATTGATGAATCCCACCGGCTGTAACTCGTGAATCATGCTCCTGAACCTTTTCTTTCGTGGCTCCAACAACAAGTTTCCCTTCTTCAAAACCAAGCATATAGTAGCTGAAAGGCGGCAGGAGGACCGGCCAGTGCTCCGTTGCCTGCCCGGTCAGATGAAGGTGGATGATCTGCGCTTTCTCGAAGGTGACCCGGGGGCTCAGGGCAGAAGGCGCAAACAATTCCCGCATCCAGGATCCATTCGTAAGGATGATTTGATCGGCATGCTGCGGCACACCATCAATGTCGACACCTTGGATTTCCCCTTTATACGTACGCAAAGAGGCGTTCCCATGGATAACTTCTGCTCCTTTCCGTTCGGCCGCTTTCAAGAGGGATTCGGTGATACGGCTGCCGTTTACTCTGCCCGCCCCCGACAGGTGAAGAGAGCGGTAATGTTCCGCAAGAGGTGGAAACATCTCTCTTGTTTCTTTTGGAGACAGCTTCGAAATCTCCCCCATTTCGGGCGTTTCCATTTTCCGCATTTCTGCATAAGCGGCTTTCCGGTCAAGCTTTTCTTCTGTATCGAATATATTGAGGGCGCCCACTCTTTTATATCCCGGTTCAGAAATACCGGCTTCCTTGAGCTGTTCCACCAGTTCAGGGTAATATCCGGCGCCGTTGACAGCGAGCTGATACCAGTCCTTACTCGTCCGGTTCGTCAGCCACGGACAGATGATTCCAGCTGCATTCCGTGTAGCCTGTCCACCTTCCCCACGGTCTACAATCGCCACTTTTTCTCCTTTTGAAGCTAAATGATAAGCTGTGGAAGCTCCCAGTATCCCAGCTCCAACAATTATATAATTCATCCTATACACCTACATTTTAATCATTTTCTTATGACAGTTTAAAGCAAAAATGTCTGGAAAGATAGGGAGCGCCACTATTTTCAATGCACCTCTCTGTGCAGAGACTCGTTCTTTGACGACCATCGAAATATGATAGGATGGATGAGAAGTTCCAAAAAGGAGTGAATCCGCTCATGAATGAACAATTAAAAACAGGGATTGCTTTGATCGCAAGTTTTTTTCTGACTTTTGCGGGAGCAAGCCGGATGTTAACAAGCCAGCTGGAAGATATGGCGGTATGGGTGGCATGGATTTTTGTCATTACGGGTGTGATCGGAATCATTGCCAATGGTCTGAAATGGAAAAAAATTAACCGTTCCCCCGGGACATCCAGCCCTAAGAGAAACCATAAATAAGAAAACGTCCAGCAACCGCTGGACGTTTTCAGGATTACCGTTTTATTGATACTGATGGACATCTGTCTTCATTTCGTTACGCAAGTTTACGACTGTCTCACGGTCCGAAGAAAACGGACGTTGATAGGACTGCTTGTACGTTTCATGACCTTTGCCGGTGATTACAATGACATCTCCTTCCCTGCCAGCCTCGACGGCCGTTTTTATGGCTGAGGTTCTATCAGGAATGATCCGCCCGTGAGCCCGGCCTTCTTCTTCATGAAGTTTGGAGAGGGCGGCCGTCATATCCTCATGAGAAACCGCGTTCAAATCGTCAAGGGTCAGGATATAGCCGTCGCTCCATTCTGCTGAAGCTTGCAGCATAGACGGCCGCTTGGACTCATCCCGATTCCCTCTAAATCCGAACACATGAGTTATATTCCCGTCAAACTGCCGAGCAGCGGTTTGGAGGATGTGACGAATACTGTCTGCTGTATGAGCATAGTCGATAATCACATGAGCACCATTCGGCATGGAATACTGCTCAAAGCGACCAGGAATACCTGGGAACGATTCTAAAGCATCGACCATGTTCCCTTTTGAAACTCCTAAATAAGCAGCAGCTGTACAAGCCTGCAGCGTATTATAGCTGTTGTAGACACCTGCAATCGGGGTTGGATAATAAGAAGGTTTTCCTCCTTCAAGGAAGCGGATCCCTTCGTCACTGACCTCATCGATCTGGATATCACAAGCATCATT
Source organism: Halobacillus sp. Cin3 (assembly GCF_947311855.1). Taxonomy (NCBI): domain Bacteria; kingdom Bacillati; phylum Bacillota; class Bacilli; order Caryophanales; family Bacillaceae; genus Halobacillus; species Halobacillus sp. Cin3. The sequence goes on from NZ_CAMZMV010000001.1 coordinate 923,727, forward strand.
TCCACCTATTGAGGTGACCGCAAGTCCTTCGTCTCTTAGCAGGTTGGAGAGTCTGTCCCCCCATGGGTCATCCACATGGATGATGGCCTGTCCCCTCTCCTTCATCATAAAAAAGAGTTTGGACTTCGCCTTAAAATATTCTTCCATTGATGGATGGTAATCCAAGTGATCCTGCTGAAGATTGGTGAATATCGTAATATCAAAAGACACCCCCTCCAGGCGATGCTGGTCAAGCCCATGAGAGGAGACCTCCATCACGATCACATCGTCCCTGCTTTCATACAACCATTTATGAAGGTCCACCACGCCGGGGGTCGTCTGGAACCCTTCCACGGATTTCCCATTCATATAATTCCCTACTGTTCCAAAGCGTCCGCAGGAAAAACCGCTGGATTCCAGAAGATGATGAAGCAGGTGTGTAATGGTCGTTTTTCCATTGGTCCCTGTCACTCCTATAATCCTTTTGTCACGTGCTGGATATTGATAAAAAGCAGCTGCCAGTATGCCCAGCGCTCTTCTCGGATGTTCGACGTACAGAAATGGTACGGGGATATTTTCCGGCTTTTTGCTTCCTACAATGAGTGCGGCTCCATTACGGCAGGCTTCCAATATATAATCATGGCCATCTGCTTCATGACCTTCTACCGCTGTAAATACTTGACCAGGACTCACCTGTCTTGAATCATCTGTGATTCCTGTTATGTCTTTTTCCAACCCAAGCTTTGTAAAGGGCTGGGGGTCTATGTTTAACAGTTCGAATACCTTGTTGATTTTCACGTGGACGACTCCTTTACTGCGACATTCAGTTACAGCCTTTATTCTAAAACAAGTCTGCCTTTCACGTACAAAATTTTTCATGATGTTATTGAATTTTAATGTCATGACCTAAATTTTGGTTCATAAGGAAATTTTGAAACCAACTCCTCCCCCCATCCGTATAGTAATTGTCGATAGAAATTCGATGAACATGTATACTATGGAAGAGATTGAAAGGAGAGTACATATGACAAAAAGAATTACCGCGGCAGTCATTGCCGGTGCCCTGCTGATTGTAGCGATTGCCGTCCAGGCGGCTGGAGCATTTTTATCACAGGAAGACGAAGAAAAAAACGGGGCCATGTCCCTTTTCTCCTCCAGTGAAAAGCTGGAAGAAAAAGTGGTGGAGCAAGGGTCTGGATCCAGCCGCATTGTAGAAATCAACCTTGAAGGAGCGATTATGGACAGCCCAAGCTCCAACACCAATCCGTTCAGCGGTGGAGGCTACCAGCATGACCGTTTTATGAAAAAACTCGAACAGATCAAAAATGATCCAACCATTAAAGGAGTGCACTTATATGTGAACTCGCCGGGCGGCGGTGTTTATGAGAGTGCAGAAATCCATGATAAACTGATGGAGATTAAAGAAGAAGACAAAATGATCTACGTGTCCATGGGGAACACGGCCGCTTCCGGCGGGTATTACATTTCAGCGCCCGCTGATCAAATTTATGCTTCCAACGACACGTTCACCGGCTCCCTTGGTGTCATTATGCAGAGTGTGAATTATCAGGAGCTCGCTAATGAGTATGGCGTCAAATTCAACACGATCAAGAGTGGCGAGTTCAAGGATATTATGAGTCCTACTAAAGAAATGACGGAGGCTGACAGAGAAATCCTCCAGACCTTGGTTGATGAATCCTATCAACAGTTCGTTGACGTCATTTCTGAAGGAAGAGATATGTCGGAAAGCCGTGTGAAGGAACTGGCTGATGGAAGAATTTATTCCGGTAAGCAGGCAGCTGAAAACGGACTTGTTGACCAGATCGGCTTCCGCGAAGATACCCTTGCTGCTTTAAAAGAGGAAATAGGTGGAAACCCACAGGTGTTCGAATACAAAAATAACATTACCTCTTTCTTTGATTTTCCAATGGCGCAGAGCTTGATGCCTGACAGTGAAATCCGTTATATTGAACAGTTGATCAGTGAGCGTCAAGGACCGACATTGATGTATATGTACACAGAATAAGGAGGAGTAAAGATGGAAACGACAGAATTTGAACAACCCAATCACCCATTATCCACTTTAGTCCTTCAGCAGAAGGATGATATTCAGAGAGTCATCTTTGCGGGATTTATCCCCCGCTTTTTTGCCTATCTCATCGACCTTCTCGTCATCTGGAGTGTGAATTCCATCGTAACAAAACCGCTGCTGCGCCTCGTTAACCTGGAGGATGCGCAGGTGTGGATCCCTTTGTTCAGTGCAGAAAATATCATGACGTCCCTGATTTTCTTCCTGTACTTCATTCTGATGACAAAGTTTTTCCAGGCATCGCTTGGAAAGATGGTGTTCGGTCTATCCGTTGTGTCCCTGACACGCAGCAGGATGAGTAATAGTCAGATTATCTTCCGGGAGTGCATCGGACGTTATATCAGCATGGCCCTTGGAGGAATTCCGTATCTTGTCGTGGCCTTCACAAAACGCCACCAGGGCATCCATGATTTGTTCGCCGATACTTCTGTGATCAAAAACCGTTTCACAGAATTGAACGAGCAGATCGAAGAGAACAACAAGTAATGAAAAGCCTGCTCCCTAAGAAGGAGCAGGCTTTTTTCATCGATATGGATCCTGTTTTCCCGTACCGTTCGTTTCCCCTTTTTCTCTTCGAAGCGCATTTAAATCCTTCTTGCTTTTATTTTTCGCTTTTTTTCCCATGTTCCACCCTCCTTTCCTTCTTATCCTTTGTTATTTTTCAGCAGATAATGAAGCAGTTTCTTCCATTCAGAAGTCTCTTCCGCTTTTCAGGGTAATCCCACATGATTGGCTCATACTAATAAAAATTCCAAGAATCTTATGGAGGGCTTTCCGTTGAATGTTAAGGAGTTCCTGTCCCAGAAGAAAAACGATGACTGTGTGACGGTCAAAACCATCCCATTTGATTCCCACAACATTTATGTCTTGTATATGCCCTCTAATACAGATATGACCAAGATCCAGGATTCCATTCTTGCTCCGCTGCTTGAGTGGAACAACCCGGAGGACAAAACCGTAGACCATGCATTTTCTGCGGAACCTTTGACAATCCTATCTAAAACAAAGGATATGGATAGTCATCTTCTCAATGGATATACACTAATGCTTGAGAATGAGACCGTATATGCTGTTGAAACGTGCGGATTCCATTACCGCGCTGTATCAGAGCCCGTATCTGAAATGACTCTCCGGGGTGCCAGGGATGGGTTTATTGAATCACTGGAGGAAAATATCAAGCTCCTCCGGGTTCATTTGAGGTCTACGCATTTAAAGTTCGAACACCTTTCTCTCGGTTTAAAAGCCTTCACACATGTCACCATTGCTTATGTGGAGGATGAAGCCAACGAAAAATTGTTGGAAGAAGTCAGAAAGCGCATAAAGGCGGTTAAGGAAGATTACCTCCCTGATGGAGGGGTTGTCGAACAAAGTCTGGAAAAGAATACGTTCTCTTTATTTCCTGAGCTACAGGAAACCGAACGACCTGCTAAAGTCGCCAACGCTTTGGCTGAGGGGAAAGTAGCCATTTTCGTGGAAGGATCCCCTTCCGTCCTGTTAGCTCCTGTAACATTGAATTCCCTTTTTCAGACATCAGATGATTATAACTTCAAATGGATCCCTGCTTCTCTCATTCGTCTGATGCGGTTTGCTGCCGCATTTCTTGCTGTTATGCTTCCCTCTATCTATATTTCGCTGATTTCCTTTCATCATGGATTAATTCCTACAGATCTGGCTATTTCCATATCCAAAACGAGGGAAGGCGTTCCGATCCCCTCGTTTATGGAAGCATTTATTATGCAGATGACCATTGAAATCCTCAGGGAAGCAGGTATCCGGCTGCCTAAGCCTATCGGGCCTGCTGTCAGCATCGTAGGAGCCATAGTAATAGGTGAAGCGGCTGTGACAGCCGGAATCGTCAGTCCATTGATGATTATCGTCGTCGCTTTTGCTGCCATTTGTTCCTTTACCATTGTAGACTACAGCCTCAGCCTTGCGTTAAGGACGGTGAGTTTCATCATGCTGTTTGCTGCTGCCATGCTCGGCATTTACGGCTTAATCCTCGCTGTCTTTATTTTAAGTATCCATTTAATCCGGTTAAACAGTTTTACAGTCCCATACCTGGAGCCCTTTGCTCCTTATTACCCAAGCAGATGGAAAGACACATTGATCCGGTTACGATTTGATAAAGAAGGTGGTTCGGATGAGTGATTTAAGACAATTGACCTCCATCCAGCTGATCGTCATCTTTATATCGGCGATGATTGGTGTAGGAATCATATTAATGCCGCGAGACCTGGCCAACGCTGTTAATTCCCCGGACTTATGGGTCAGTATCATTACCGGTGCTTTTCTTATGTGCCTGATCGCCACTATGTATGTTTTACTAGTCACCCGTTATCCAGGTCTCACTTTCTTTGATATGTCAAAAAAGATCGCAGGCAGATGGATCGGAACGCTGATCAACCTCTTTTTCATTTTTTACTGTCTGATTGTAGCCTCTTATATTTTAAGAGTGACCACAGCGATTATTAAAAATTACCTGCTGGATACCACTCCTTTATACGTCATTATTGGCTCATTTCTGCTGGTCAGTCTTTATTTAATCAGTAACGGGCCGGGAGATGTCGTTCGGTTTTTCCAATTGTACTTTCCTGTCATGATGTTTATGTTTCTGATTCTTGCTCTGCTGAGCATCAAGGATGTAGATGTCCAGAACGTAAGGCCTGTTCTGCAAAGCAATCTGCTGACAACGGTCACACAATCGAAAATTACGTTTTTTTCGTTTATCGGCATTGAATTTCTAATGATTTTCTCCCCCCTTATCAAAAAGAAAAAAACAAGAAATCTGGCACTATCTGTATGGATCAGTATCATTGTGACAGCTGTGATCTATGTGATCTTTCACGTTTTAACTATTGGAGTTCTAGGCATAGCAGAACTGAAGGAAATCACATTTCCTACGATTGAAATGGCAAAGAGCATTGAGTTTCAAGGCTTTTTCTTTGAACGATTTGAATTGATATTTATTTTCGGCTGGCTGATCACTGTGTTCACCTCATTTACGACTTACACTTACGGCATGATTCTTGGGATCGAAAAGGTAACCAAGTCGGGCTGGTGGTGTATGGCTGGCGCAGGCCTTCTGATTTTCACCGTGGCCCTTTATCCGGAAGGGCTTACGGAAGTGCTGGATTATTCCTCACATATCCAATGGATCGGTGCTGTTGCGGTTATTGGTTTTCCCGCACTTATGCTGCTCATATCCTTGATGAGGAGGCAGACACATGACACTTAAATCTTTTTTCTGCCTGGTTTGTTCCGCCGTCCTTTTATCAGGATGCTGGGATACTAAGGAAATTGAAGATGTCGGTATTGTTACAGGACTTGCATTGGACGTAGCCGAAGAAGAAGAGCTGCTAATGATCAACCAATATGTAAAACCGGGGCAGATTCCTACACAGCAGGATAGTTCTCAGCAGGACAGCCCCTATCAGAATCTTGAATCGACCGGAACAACGCTGTTTGAAATGATACGTGAGAACTCTTTGGAGAGTAACCGTCCGCCCAACTATACCCATTTAAAATCGATTTTATTTTCAACCAAACTGCTCGAAAAAGAACCGCTCAATCAACTGATTGATCTTTACATCCGTGATCACGAATTCCGTAGAACTGTTCCTGTATTCATTACGATGGATCCCGTTCAGAAGATATTCAACGCCCAGCCTGAAAAAGAGCTGTTTCCATCCATACAGATTAAGGAATTAAGCGAGAACTATCATAAGAATAATACCAACCCTAAAAACTTAACGATCGGAGATATGTCCCAGTATATTTCAGAAAAAAAGAGCTTTATTATACCTGGAATGGCTATGATTAATGGAAATATCAAATCCTACGGAGCCGGCGTCATTTCAGGTGAAACTTCCCAATACATCGGCTGGATCCCTCTTGAAAAAATGGAGGGCATCCGGTACCTTCATAACAATGTGGAAGGCGGATACCTTTACTTAAGCGAAAAAGATATAACAGACGGACCGGTTGTTCTCGAGATTAAGGGAGCCAATTCCAATTTTGATGTTTCCCTCTCTGACGGAAATCTCTCCATGAGGGTCGATGTAGAGGTGACCACTTCCCTTGGAGAAGACTGGGGTGTCGACCGCAACGTTTTTAAAACCGGGTGGGAAAAGGAAATCAAAAAAGCTGCGGACAAAGATATCGAGGATAAGGTTGATGTCATTCTTCAAATAGCCCAGAAAGAATTAAAAACGGATTTTGCCCACCTTTCCCAATGGGTCCGCATCCATCAGCCGGACTACTGGAAAGAACATAAAGAGGAGTGGGATGAAATTTTCACTCAGATGGACATTGATGTCCAAGCGGATGTAAGTATAAAAGACTTTGGCACACAAAACTTCAATATGGAGTAACATCCTTTGAATCCTTTCGTTCTACCGTTTACACTTTAAATAGAAAATGTAAGAAAGGATGAGCAGAATGGGACAGGAAATCAAAGGAAAAACCGCCTATATCACAGGAGCTGGACGCGGCATCGGTAAAGCTGCCGCACTTAAACTTGCCGCTGAGGGCGTTCACGTCGGGTTGATGGCCCGCACAGAAGACGAGTTAAACAAAACAGCAGATGAAGCAAGAGCTTTTGGAGTACAAGCCGCTGCGGTCTCTGTGGACATTTCCGGACTGGAGGATGTAGAGCAGGCTGTGCAGCAATTAAAAGATGAGATCGGCCCCGCCGATATTCTCATTAATAATGCCGGTATTGGTCTTTACGGAGACTTTCTCGACATCGATCCCGAAGATTGGAAACGGACATTTGAAGTCAATGTGTTCGGCACATACCATATAACAAGAGCAGTCCTCCCTCATATGCTTAACAAAAATCATGGGGACATCATCAATGTTTCTTCAAGCAATGGACTTAAAGGAACAGCTGGATCCACTTCCTACAGTGCCTCAAAATTTGCTGTCCAGGGAATGACAGAAGCACTGATGCAGGAAGTGCGCCGCAGCAACATCCGCGTCTTCACACTAAATCCGAGCCTTGTGGCTACAGAACTTGCTTTCGGAGAGGACTTGGAAGAGCAGGATAAGGAAAAATACATGCAGCCGGAGGATATCGCCGAATATATGACGGCTCAATTGAAACTACACCCGAGAATCTTCATCAAACAGTCCCTTCAATGGGCCACCAATCCGTTCTAGTGGATACTGATAAAAAACCCCGTCCAGTGAGGGACATCTTCCCCACTGAACGGGGTTTTTCATATTCCTTCTATTGTCAAGATGATGCTCAACGGATGATTCAAGATGCTGCGTAAGATTCTACAAAAAGGATCTTTATTGACCACTCCAGCGGAAAAATCTAGCGGCTAGTATCGTGGATACTACGGCGATGCCGATCAACACCATTGACTCCAGTCCATATTCCATAATTGGCGCTTCGTTCCACGTCCCACGCAGAAGTTCAATCACATAATAAAGTGGAAGGATTCTGGCTGTATATTGGAGGACTTCCGGCATCATTTCCAGGGGAAAAGTAGCTCCTGACAAGAAGATCATCACATTCAAAAACAATGAACTGATCGCAGCCGCAGATTGTGTATTTTTAGCCAAAGATGTGATAAAAAGAGCAAAAGGGAAAAAGGCAGCTATACTTAGAAAAAGAGCAGCTAGTGTGCTTCCTATATAAAGAGGAATTTCCAGGTCGTACAGCAGCATTCCAAATACAAGAAGAAGCAGAGCAGAACAAAGAAAAATCACCGTCCCTTGAACCGTATGAGCAGCCAGAATCTTCCACGGTTGTAAAGGGGTGGATTGATATCTGCGCAGGACTCCGGTCTCCCTGTAGCCGGCCAGGACGGTTCCCAAGGTAAAAAAGGAAGTAGTCACGATATTCACCCCGATCCAGGAGGGTACAAATAATGCAGCAAATGAAAAGTTTCCTTCAGCATTGTCTCCAAACATGGATCCAAACAGCCAGATCATGACGACTGGAAATAAAAAGGTCCAGAATACACTGAGACGGTCGCGGAAAAACATTTTCGTTTCCAGCTGTGCAAGCTTCCATACGACATTCATTTGGCTTCCTCCTTCTCCAAGTACTGGACAAACAGATCCTCCAACGTTCCTTTAGTAAATTGGAAATGATTTAAGGATAGATTCTCTTGATGACCATAGGTGAAGAGATGATAACTGGTGAGCTGCAGATCGTCACTGTACACTTTAAACGTATCCTCTTCTTTTTCAACTTTGACCACCCCCGGCATAGTTGGAAGCTTTACATAAGGAAAGTCATCGCTTTGGAATGTGATCAGCATGGCACCACTCTGCTCAAGTAGAGCGGAGGGTCGGTCCATTGCTTTCAGTTCACCACTGTAAATCATTGCCACCCGGTCACAGAGCTGTTCAGCCTCTTCCATATAATGAGTTGTCAACACAATAGTGCTTCCCTTCTCTCTCAACCGGCGGATCAACGTCCACATTTCCCTTCTGGCGTGGGGGTCCAGCCCCATACTCGGTTCATCAAGAAAAATGATTTCCGGCTGATGGAGGGTAGCCAGTGCCAGGGTCACCCGCTGCTTCCATCCTCCTGACAAATCTTCGAAACGGACATTCATTTTCTCCTCCAGGCCCAGCATCTCCACAAGCTGTTGTTTCATTACTTTTCCTGGATAAAAGGCAGCAAATAAATCCAGGGCTTCTTTCACTTTCATTTTCTTTTGGATGGATGTCGCCTGAAACTGAACACCGATCCGCTGATTCAATTGTTGAAGTTCCTTATTCGGCGTAAGTCCTAATACATCAATGGTTCCACTGTCAGGCTTTAAAATGCCTTCAATCATTTCCAGTGTCGTTGTCTTGCCCGCGCCATTGGGTCCAATGATTCCAAAAATTTCTCCCTTTTTGACGCTGAATGAGACCCCTTTGACAGCCTGCACTTTTCCGAAGCTTTTGGTCAATCTGTCAACTTTGATTACAACCTCCATTTGCTCTCCACCCCTTCTTCGTCCTTTCTGACCCTTCTTACGTATCATACAGAGATAAGTTTCAGAATAGCAGGAAAAATCACGCGCCTGCTATAGTTCCATCATAAGACCGATGGTTGAAAAATTCCTCCGGTTCTGTCCGACACGTCAGATCATCCCGGTCAAATACCATCGTTCCTTCTTCACCTGCATAAACCTCCACTCAAAAAAGCCGCCTTCCAAAGGAAGACGGCTCAAATGTTATTCTTCTTCTTTCATCCATTGAGGCTTTCCAAAGCCTTCAAACTTCTCATCAATGATCTGTTCGAACTCTTCCGATTCCACAACTTCCTTAATATCCTTGGCAAACTGGGCATCCAGATCTTCAGTCTTCACGGCTACCCGGTTTCTGTAATCATCCGGCATATCCTCGAGGGCGAGAGCACTCAACAAGTCCATCTCGGCAGCAAGCGCATAGTTACCAGGGACCATGGAAAGATCTTCACTATCCACCAGTCGTGGCAGCTGGCCGGCTTCTACTTCAACGAATTGGATTTCTTTAGGGTTTTCTACAATATCATTCAGGGACGCTCGAAGAGGGTCCACATCTTCTTTCAATGTAACAAGACCTTCATCTTCGAGAATGATCAGAGCACGCGCCAGGTTTGTCGGGTCATTGGGAATCCCCATCGTACTGCCTGTTTCAACACTTTCAATATCCTTATACTCACTGGAATAAATCCCCATAGGAGCTGTAGGAACAATAATGACCTCGGACAGATCCAGGTTGTGTTCTTCGGCAAAGGACTCTAAATAGATTTTGTGCTGGAACAGGTTGGCATCCAGATCACCATTGGCTAACGCTTTGTTAGGCTGCACATAATCTGTAAACTCTTTATTGGTAACTTCATATCCTTTTTCCTCCAGCAGCGGGGCAATCGCTTCGGTGACCATATCACTGTAAGGACCGGATGTAGCTCCAAAGCGGATGGTTTTCTTCTCTTCTGCATCTGCATTTTCTTCTCCGCCACCACAGGCAGACAAAAAAGTAATGATTGTTAAGGCTGCAAACAAGGTTACGATTTTTTTCATTTTAATTTCCTCCTGAACTTCGTTTCGTCTTGGATTAACTCTTTTTCACTGTTTTTGCCAGGAAATCCCCTGCGTACTGGACTACCTGAACAAGGACGATCAACACAATAACCGTTGTAAACATGACGAAATTATCATAACGGTAATAGCCGTACCGGATGGCGAGGTCACCGATCCCTCCCCCGCCGATAGCCCCGGCCATGGCGGAATAACCAATTAAACTGATTGCTGTTATGGTTAAGCCGCTGATCAACCCAGGCTTGATTTCAGGAAAAATAATATCTTTAATAATCAGCCACGGTGAAGCTCCACATGCGATAGCCGCTTCAATGACCCCTTTATCGATATCCCTGGCGGATGATTCGACAATTCTTGCATAAAAAGGAATTGCAGCTGCCGATAAAGCAACGGAGGCGGCAATCGGTCCTGTTGTCGTACCTAATAGAAAATTAGTAAATGGGAATAAGAACACAAGCAGGATAATGAATGGAATGGAACGGACAAGGTTTACAAAAATGCCCACAGCTCCTTTGATCCACTTGTTTTCCAAAAATAAATCACGGTCGGTTACAAAAAGCAGCAGTCCAAGAGGCAGACCGGCGATAACGGCTACGCCAAGTCCGATTCCCACCATGATCAATGTCTCCATAAATGATTTATTCAGCTCGGGCCACAGGTTGATCAGCTGATCGATCATGATTCAGCACCTCCACTTCATCCAGTATCGTTTTCAGACTTTCCACGGCTCTCCCGACTTCCTGCGGGTCACCGGTTAATTCCATGACAAATGTGCCGAGGGCTTTTTCCTGTATGTAATCCACATTTCCATGCAGGATGTTTCCCTTGATTTTATAGTTCTGAAGCAGATCCGACACAACCGTATCCCCGGCCTGTCCGCCGGTAAACTTCATCTGAACAATGGTGCCGCTGCTTTTTTTCAGCAGTTCTTCCGGAACATGGAAATCGATCACTGTTCGAATAAACCGCTTTGTCAAAGCATTTTGAGGGGAGGCAAAAATTTCATAGGCCGCCCCCTGTTCTACCACTTTTCCTTCTTCCATGACCGCACAACGGTCGCAGATTTCTTTCACCACTTCCATTTCGTGTGTAATCAATACAATGGTCAGTCCAAGTTCCCGGTTGATTTTTTTTAATAGTTTCAGGATTGACTGTGTCGTGTTCGGATCGAGTGCGGAAGTTGCTTCATCGCACAGCAGCACTTTAGGATCGTTGGCCAGTGCCCGGGCAATACTGACCCGCTGCTTCTGCCCTCCACTCAATTGAGCGGGGTACTGATCGGCTTTATCGCTAAGACCTACAAGTTCCAGCAGATGCCTGGCACGATCATTGCGTTCCTGTTTTGGTTTACCGGCCGCCTTCAATGCAAAGGCCACATTTTCCAAAACCGTCTTCCCCATAGCAAGGTGGAACCCCTGGAAGATCATGCCGATGGACTGTCGTGCTTTTCTAAGGTCCTTTTTGGACAGAGAAAGAAGATCGATGTCATCGATATAAACCTTTCCTGATGTCGGGCGTTCCAATATGTTCATGCATCGGAGCAGTGTACTTTTGCCAGCTCCACTGTATCCGACGATTCCATAGATTTCCCCTTCCTGAATATCAAGAGAAACCTTGTCCACCCCGATCACCTGTTTTTTCTTGGATGTGTAAATTTTACTGAGCTCTTGGATGGAAATCATAACAATCCTCCTTTACCTAATAAAAAAACTCTCTTCCTTATCAAGAAGAGAGTTTCGCATAACTATCAGCCAAACTCTTATCTCCCGGAAATCATCATTCCGGCGGATTTAGCACCACTCCACATGGAAGGTTGCTGTGACGTCTACGGGCCTTTCCCTCAGTCACTCTTGATAAGAATTAGTTGTTGCTATTCGTTTATGATTTACAACTTTAACGCATCATTCTGCATTTGTAAACAATTTTCTCAACATTTCATCAATGAAGACAGATATGCCGGGAAGCCTATTACGCTGTTTAAAGGTCTGGAAGAGTAAGGAATAAAAGGAATAACAAAGAAAAGGGAGAGTGAAAGAATGAACAAGCAAGGAGAAGACCTGCTCAAAGAGTATAGAAATGGCATTGAAACCCTTACCGAACACCTGCCGGAGGCCACAAAGGAATACAATCACTTTACCGGCTCGTTCTTTGAAGACGGAGAACTGAGCAAGGGCACCAAGCACTTAATGGCTCTTGCTATCAGTGTGAAAGATGGAGATGAAGCCAGTATGGCCTACCATATGGATCAGTGCGTGGAAGCAGATTGTTCAGACAGGGAAATTCTTGAAACGATGGGTGTATCAGCTGCTTATGGCGGAGGCTCTGCCATGAGTCAGGCCGTAACCACAGGTCTGAACATTCTTCATGAATTCCGAAACCGTTAACTCACAAAACCGGGAGGCCTGCTCCCGGTTTTGTTATTGACATATTATTCTGTCATCTGGATAATGATGGCTATATCATTTCCAGAGGTGATCAACCATGAAAAACGTAACTGTACAAGGAGCACCTGCGATTTATAAAGCTGAGCCTGGAATTCTAAGGGATCTTCCAGAAATGCTGGAAAACCAGGCCTTTTCAAAAGCAGGAATCATTCACGGTGAGCAGTCGTGGAAGGCTGCACAGCCCTATTTTCCAAAGCTGACGATGCCGGTCCAATCGGAAGCCTACGCTGGGGAGTGCTCCCACAAAGAGGTCATGCGCCTCAGTGAAGCCCTGCGGGGCTGTGATGTCTTGATCAGCATCGGAGGCGGAAAGGTCCTTGATCTCGGAAAAGCCTGTGCCGATCAATTGGATATTCCAGCCGTGCTCATCCCCACACTAGCCTCAAACTGCGCACCTTGGACGCCGCTCAGTGTGTTTTACGATGATGAAGGAAATTTTGAGGAGTACATTATTTATCCACGTAGTACATGGATGCTGCTTGTAGAGCCTGATCTGCTCGTTCGTGCCCCGGAACCTTATCTCAGGGCCGGCATCGGCGATACGCTCGCCAAATGGTATGAAGCGGATGTTCTTACGAGGTCTCTCGCCTCCAAGCCGATCTCGGTAGACATTGCGCTGCACGCGGCCAGATTATGCAGGGATGTTCTCATACAAGATGGCAGAGAAGCTGTGGAAGCCGTTCGTCAGCAAGCTGTCATACCTGCCTTTATGAGAGTCGCGGAAACCATTATCATGGCTGGAGGTATGGTAGGTGGGTACGGGGATAGTTATGGAAGAATCGCCGGAGCCCATTCGATCCATAACGGCTTGACCAAAGTACCTGAAACCCACGATTTTCTTCACGGTGAAAAAGTGGCTTATGGTATTCTCGTCCAGCTTGCTCTGGAAGGCCGCTTTGACGAAATTGAAGCACTCACCCCTTATTATCAGGAAATGGACCTGCCGGTAACCCTCGATGACTTCAACTTGACCAACAAAGCAGAAGCCATCTCCATAACAGCGGAACATGCCGTAAAACCCGGGGAATCCATCCGATTAATGAACGTCATGGATGCAGCTCAAGTCGAGGAAGCGATGACAAAGATTGAAAAAGGTTAACCGCTGATGCGGTTAACCTTTTTCAATTTTCTTATTCCCTAGTATGGATGAACATTTCCAAGTGAAACTGCTCAATACAACGGTTTGTGATTCCTGCCCAAGTCAGCTGAGGCCGTTCCCGCATCAGGCATCCACCAGTAAGCGGAACGTGAATTTCCACATAAAAGGGAAGCTCCACGAGAAGACACGTTCTTTCTACAGCCTGAGAAAAACGGCCGATTCCGTTATCCTCCTATTACCTCTCCTACATAAATCCCACTAGCCGCTGCCTGGGACAAGGAATGAGTGACGGATGAGCAGTCTCCGACCAGAAACAGTCCCGGGACGTCTGTTTCGAAATTCCTGTTGGTTGGAATAACTGGTTCGTAAAATTTAGCATCAAGACCATAAAGCAGTGTGTCTGGATCCACCGGTTCACCTATCGCTGCTTCAAGAGAGGTCAGGAACTCGATGAGAGCCTCTATATAAATATGTGGCACTTCCTCTATCAGCGACCCTTCTTCAGCGGAAAGGGAAGGGATCACGGGGTTTGTATGAAGAGAAGTCGTCCCCTTTCCCCTTTTCAAATCTTCGAGGCGCTGGACAACAATTCTTCCCCTCGAACGATTGATTCCACCGATTACACGTGAAGCTTCTTCCACCGCCTGCTTTTGACTCGGAAAGTAACGCGGGACAAACAGAGTGAAATTCAAATTGTCTCCCGGCATATCCTGTTCACGTAAATTCTGGCCATCAGGCATGACAAGCCCATGCTGATGCTTCTGAATAATCCTGCCATTGGGATTCATACAGTATGTGTAAGCCGTAAAACGTGTCGTTTTTTTCAAAAGTTTCGTTTCAAATGTTTCCCTTAGGAGAGCATCCAGCTGGCCGCCCCGCATTTCCACCCGTATACCCAGGTCCAGTCGCGTATCCCTCGGTTCGATGCCAAGCGGTTCCGTTATCCGCGCGAACCACTCACGACCACTGTTTCCTGTCGCAAGCACAACTTTCCGACTTAAAAACTCCTCACAATCTGTAACGAGACGGAAACCTTGACCCAGCCGTGTAATGGACTTGACACGGCTGTTAAAAGAAAAGGACAGCTTATTTACCAAATGTTCATAAAGGTTTTGAAATACCTCCTTCGCCAGGGAAGTACCAAGATGGCGTACCTCCGTCGTTAAAACTGTCAAGTCACCACATGCAGCCCTTCTTTTCACATGCTCGTTATCCGTTGAATACGTGTCCACTCGGTCTCCTCCATAACCGGTTAGAATGCGGTCCACTTCTTTCATAAGGCGGTCGGTTTCCTGCTCGCCGATTTTTCGTGGAAGCTCTCCTCCAAAGGCATTGGTAAAATTGAATTTCCCTTCTGACTTCCCAAGACCGCCAAAGCCTATGTACTGATCGCAGGCTCCAGAGCACGTGCAAGGTTGTCCATGCCCCTGTGCACAGGATCTCTCTTTCAACGGTTTTCCTACGTCTACGACTTTCACTTGAAGACCGGGGTGTTTCTGGACAAGGGTGTAGGCCATAAATGTTCCCGCTACACCAGCACCGACAATGGTCACATCATACATGTTTCTGCCTCCGTTCCTTTATCTTTGCGTAGACACATGTATCTGTCAGATGTTTCCCATCCACGGACCGGTCATCATTACGTAACATTCCTTCAAAATGGTAGCCAAGTTTTTCTGGAACCTGCCTGCTTTTTTCATTTTCCCTTTCACATCTGATTTCTACACGCGCTCCACCGAGGTCATAAAGAGCAAGCCGCGTTATTTCACGGACGGCTTCCTGCATATACCCATGTCCGCTCCATTTGGTGTCGATCCAGTACCCGATTTCGAACTTCGGAATATCCCAGTCAATATTATGAAGTCCAGTCGACCCAACAAACTCTCCATTTTCCTTGCGAAAAACAAGATACCGGAGTTTTTTTCTTTCCATAAAATCTGCATGGGCCTGCCTGACATTGCTTTCTGCATCTTCAACCGAAGGCATCTCCTGAACAAAAGGAAGCCACGGCTTCAATTCCTGTTCCGACCGGTGGACAGCTTCATTAATCGCCTGGCCGTCTCCAGCCTCCGGCCTCCGTAGACAAAGGCGTTTGGTATGCAGAACATAGGGAACGTCGATATGTATAGGATCCAAGATTTCCTCTCCCCTTTCTTAATAATAGAATACCAAACTGTTAACCTGTTAGAAAAAAGATTCACATTCATCTGATTAAAAATAAAAACGAGGAAGAAGGCCTTTCCCATTCTTCCTCGTTTTCATACATCTATGAAACCGCCGGCTGCCCCTTGCCTGCAGCGATCCGGTAATAATAATTTTTGGCCCTCCACCTTTGAAACCCGGAATAAAAACCGACCCCCAGACTAAACACGGAAAGAACAACTGCCATAACCCAGGAGAAGTCCGTAGTGATAATAGCCGGAAGCCACACTTGAGCCGATTGGGAAAATGATGAGCGCAGACTATATAAAAACGGCCGTTCCAGCCAACGCTCTTCCCAAATCTGCCATAATTGTTCATTCGTTTTACGAGCCATTAAGGTTTCATATAAAAACAGCCCGAAAAAGAGCATGGCCGCAAGATAAATGATTCCAGTCACCGATTCAAAAAAAAGCTGAGAGACCCCTACCAGAAAAGCCATAATCAGAAAGTTGTACCACATGGATTTCCGGCTTTTCATTCGAATGGAAATTTGATCCAGACTTTCTTCATCCAACGCTTTTTCCATAACATGCTCCCTTCCTACCTTTTTTGTTATTTTACCAAAAAAATACAGAGAGGGAAAAACCCCTTACATCAAAGGTGGGTTTCCTTGTTTCGAATCTACTGGATACGTACCATCTGCGTCGTGTTTTTCCTGCCCTTGTAGAGGTGGATTAAACACACAGACCATCCGCATATCCGTGAAGGCACGCAGCACGTGTTCATCATGCTGATCCAATGCGTATAAGGTGTTTTTGCGAATGGGCCAGATCCTTTGATCAGAAGCTGTCACGACCTCACCTTCCCCTTCTATGCAGTAGACCGATTCGAGGTGATGCTTATACCACATTTTCGTTTCCGTCCCCGCCCTGATCAAAGTATCGTGGACAGAATAACCCATATGGTCTTCAGCAACAAGTAAACGCCGGCTGATCCAGTTCCCTCCATCCACTTCCCTGTTGGATCCAACAACATCTTCCAGTGCTCTCACTTTCATCAGCTATCCCTCCTTGCCTTACTTTATTCCATAGCCACCATCATAGACCCTTTCATCACATTCTCTTTCTGTAAACAAAACAAGCCTGAGGGCCCATGTCATCGATGGTCCCTCAGGCCTTCCTGCGAGAAGTTGAATGTGCCGCTCTTCAGGCAAGCAGACATTCATGATCATACAAATAGGCGTATCTCAAATCAATGAAAAGAAAATGCTGGTCGGTTAATGGAAAACTGAATGTGCGGACCATTTCTTTCGTTTCTATATCAGAGTAAAGGTCCGAAAGCAGACCAGCGTGCGACTCCCTCATTTTCATCACATTTTCCAGAAAATATGGACGGAAAGCCCAGTTGGATCCTTTTTTATCCGTTTCCACAAACCACTCGTCTTCTTTTTTACGGAAGTTGGAGGATACCTGCTGACCATCCATATGGCAAATGAACATACGGAAACTTTCATTGTGAAACTTCTCTGTCACACCATCAATAAACGCATCTGATTTCTTTGGTCCTTCCCACCTGGCCAGGAGCTGCCTCACCTTTGCTTCCCAATGTTTCACATACTGCTGGCGATTTTCCAACAGGCGTTTTTCCCGCTGTACAAAGCCGCTCATCCGTTCTTTGATATCCACCGACAGCGCCCCTTTACCGACAGGGTCGAAGGATGGAAGGGCAAGGTAATATCCCTGATAGAACCTGCTGCCGTGCTTCCAGGCAAAATACAATTGAAAATCATCCTCGATATTCTCAAATAAAAGAGCCGCCCCGATCCGATGGGCGAGCATAGATAACGAGTACATGATATCCTGAAAAGCATCTCCATCCTGTCTGCGAATGATCCCTGTATCAATTTTTAAAATATGGGGTTCCAAAAGCCTGATCCGGTCGATATTCGAGCTCTTTGCTCCAACATGATCCACGGCAATCTGAATACCGTACGTTTTAAAATACAGCAGAAGGTGGTTCAGGGTTTCAAAGTCTTCATCAAAATCATGTTCAGTCACTTCAATGACAATACGACTCAGGTCAAACCCCTGGTCCTTGAATTGAAGGAGCGACTGCAGGAGATCATCCCCATTGTTCACCATCAGCTGCTTAGCATTGCGGTTAATAAACAGCAGACCTTCTTTTCTGTTATCCATCATCATTTGGACCGCTTGAGTGAGGACGACTTGATCGACCTCCACTTTGAATTCCTCCGGCACGTCCGTATCATGGAAAAAGGGACCAAGACTCTCCCACGTCTGATTCTCTTTATAACGGGCCAGCACCTCATATCCGATCACATCGTGATTAATTGCACTGACAATCGGTTGAAAGACAGGCTTTATTCTATGTAAGTTCCCTACAATATCCAGTGGATCCATGAGTCTCCTCCTTTTCACGTCATTCTATTATTATACAATACAAGTCGTATCCAGCTAAAGCATGTGTTTGACAAGGTGATTTTGCCGCTTCATCCATACAAGTATCTAAGAAAACTCATATACTAAAAGAGATTCTTGAGAGGAGAAAGATTGATATGAAAACCATTGTCATTGACCCGGGGCACGGAGGTACAGATCCAGGTGCCGTTTACCGAGGGTATCAGGAAAAGACCTTTAACCTATCCATTGCCCTCAACGTCCAGCGTTATCTTACGGAGCATTATGAAGCTGAAATTGTGATGACGAGAACATCCGATATAACGGTTTCCTTGAGCAGGCGGACAGCGGCCGCTAATGCCATCGACGCTGACTTCTTCCTATCGATCCACAATAATGCCGCCGGTGGAAGCGGCTTTGAAAGTTATATCTATAACGGGGCTCTTGCTCCGAATACTCAAGCTTACCAGTCCATCATCCATAACACGATTTATCAAACGGCTTCGAAATACAGAGTGAACAACCGCGGCATGAAACAAGCCAACTTGTTCGTCACCCGCGAAACACATATGAGTTCCCTTTTACTCGAACTATTATTTGTCGATCACCCCGACGATCTGGCCCTGCTGAGAAACTCCACATTCATCAACGACATATCCAGAGCTATCGCGGAAGGAACAGCCAAAGCTCTACAGCTGCCGAAGCTTTCCAGCGCCGCATCGCCAGAGCGCTCCACGTTATACAAAGTGATGGCTGGATCTTTCCAAAGCAGAGAAAACGCAGAACAAAGAGCCGAATTCTTATCTCAAAACGGTGTCGCTGCTTTTATCGTGCCTGCCTCCTTCTCAGGCGGTGTCTATTACCGTGTTCAAACAGGGGCCTTCTCTAAGGAAACAAATGCCAAATCACAGGTAGAACAATTAAAGCGGATAGGGATTGCAGACGCGTATATCCTTGCCGGAACCGACAAATCCGAATCCCCTGTGCGTGAAGATGATCTGTACCGGGTCATTGCCGGATCGTTCAGAGAAAGGAAAAATGCCGAGGAACGGGTGAACCTGCTTACCGCTGCCGGATTTCCATCATTTATCACGACTTTAGATATTGGCGGCCTCACCTATTACCGTGTTCAAGCCGGCGCTTTTCAAGAAATGGATCATGCGAAAGCTCTTGTGCAAAAATTGAAGTCGTTCGGTATCATCGACGCCTTCATCTGGTCGGGTTCTGATCTGCCACCCTTACCAGATTCACCAGCCCCTGAAACACCGGAGGACAAATGGACAATTCTTGGGCAGAGCGTGATTGACGGTTGTCAGCTTGACCAATTTGTCCGTTCGGTCTATCCAGATGCTCCACAGCTTGGTAGGTACTATAGGGTATACGGAAACCTTTACGGCATACGAGGGGATATTGCATTCGCCCAGGCCGTTCATGAAACGAACTATTTCCGTTTCACGGGCGATGTACAAAGAGATCAAAATAATTTTGCAGGAATTGGAGCTGTAGGCGGTGGAGCTGCCGGGGCATCCTTTTCGACACCCGAAGAAGGTGTCCACGCTCAGATTCAACACTTATATGCCTATGCTTCCAGCGATCCGATTCCAGCAGGGGTGAAGCTTGTAGACCCACGATTCGATCTTGTTGCACGGGGAAGCGCGCGCACATGGACTGCGCTGAATGGAAAATGGGCTGTACCCGGCAATCAGTATGGTCAGCTTGTTTTATCAATCTATGAACGAATGGCCGAATACACGCAGAAGTCTATAGAAATCCAGCAGCAGACCCTGCAAAAACTTATTCAAGATTTAAACCAATAAATAGAACCGGTTGCTTTACAGGAACCGGTTTTTCGTTTTAAAACAGGAACATTACTTCTCTTTTGTTTCTCTTGGCTTCATCGTTGTAAAGGATATGAGTTCCCCCCAGCTCCGTCCTTTTTTATCCAATACGGATGTTGCGGCAGAGACCAACAGCCACCACCCGTTGGTCAACAGCACCGGGCCGAATCCAAGAACAGCTCTTACCATGGATTGAAATACATGGGGGCTTCCTCCATGCGTCGATACGACAGACATATTTGTCAGCAGCATGCCTAAAGTTCTGCCCTGTAGGAATAATGGCAGAACCATCAACGTGCTCAGGTGGATCGTGATAAAGGCCTGCCAGAATACAGGATTGGGATCAAATCCCCTCCCGGTATCCTGCAGATACGTGTAAAGGGCAGCCCATATTCCGGATATGAGCAGCTCCCCGCCAAATCCTAGAAATTTCAAAAACAAGTATTTACGGCGCATAAACTTCCCTCCTTGTACGTATCCTATGGATTCTTTCTGGATAAGGTCAGCCCATTATTCCGTCTTTTGTCACGAGTGTGAGCCATCATGAAGTGACAGTTTCGTTAACGTTCGACATCATGAGATGATTTTCAAGCGGATTTTTTATATACTATTCCTGCAGTCTATTAAGAGATGGGGTATTACTTTGGAAATAAAAAAAGATTTTAATTATGTACCATGGGTGGTGGGACTATCCAT
The DNA here is from genome assembly GCF_947311855.1 of Halobacillus sp. Cin3. Taxonomy (NCBI): domain Bacteria; kingdom Bacillati; phylum Bacillota; class Bacilli; order Caryophanales; family Bacillaceae; genus Halobacillus; species Halobacillus sp. Cin3. The sequence continues at coordinate 944,464 of NZ_CAMZMV010000001.1, forward strand.
TGCTATCAATCTAATTGTGGTGGCCTTGTTGTTCCTTCCGGAGATTGGAAGCGAGACCAGCTTTGATATTACGCTGCTCCCGTTACTTAATGCCGTATTCAATTCCTTCACATTCGTGTTTCTTTTGGCGGCTTTATTTATGATTATCCGAAAGAACATTACGTGGCATAAACGGTTCATTTTTGCTGCCTTTACAACTACAGCGTTGTTTTTAGTTTCATATCTCACGTACCATTCCATGTCTGAATCAACGTCCTTCGGCGGCGAGGGTCTGGTGGCGGGTATTTATTACTTTATTCTGATCACCCATATTGTGCTGGCCGCACTTATTGTACCCCTGGCCCTGTTAACACTGTTCAGAGGTCTGGCAATGAAAGTGGATAAACATAGGAGAATCGCCCGCTGGACGATGCCGATCTGGCTTTATGTCAGTTTCACAGGCGTCGTTGTCTATTTAATGATTTCTCCCTATTACTAAGAACAGTCACGTGTCTTTGGATACGTGGCTTTTTTCTTTTTTATATTACAAAAACAATAAGTAGACGGGAAAAGTTGGCTATTTTCCAAGATATTTGTTATTGTAGAATAACAGCCGGTAGGTATCGAAGCCGGTTAAGTCTATGAAAATATAATGAGCACATGTCCAACCAGCTTACGGCCATAAGGAGACTAACTAATGGACATTCTTAACTTTATCAAGGAAGAAGGATTTACGTCTGCAAGATTCCAATCGTTCGCAGGGAAAGATACGCTCATTCAATTGAATCGGATTACGGATATGAAGGAACTATTCGGCCTGCTTGATATGAACCCGACAACTGTGCGGTACTATCCTTATGAAAAACTTCCTTATCTGGACTGCTCTCAGAATGAAGACAACTTAAAATTAAGATTGTTTAAGCCATAAAAATAACCGGGATACATAACACATGTATCCCGGTTTTCTTTATTCCTTTATATTACTGAAAAAGGAGCCTTCACAGCAAGTGGTCTTTTAACCAAGGGTGATCTCCTTCAGGTCATCCACTGAGTAGACGCTTGTGAAACATCGTCTGATTCAACCATTAACAAAAGCAGCACAGATACTCCCGGTCACCAGGACGTCCCCCTCATGAATCAGGACACGGATAACCACAAAACCAGCACCTGCTGCTAAGTGAAACAAACAGGTATGAGCCCGCTTATCTTTGCTCCTCCCTCTGTGCTGGTTATCCCCACTGTATAAAGAACCGATTTCCTCTATCGGGAGATAACGGGAAACAGGATTCCATAAAGAAGGAAGGGGCTGGGAAAAGATAAAAAACGCCCCTTTTTCCAACCTCCACGTACAACAGAGACGCTATGGCCTCTATGTCGTTTTACCATTCTCCTTGAAAAGCATGGATGATTTTCCAACGCTGAACTGCCATAATTCCTTTCCATTGTTGTTCGGCTACAGCAAAAGCTTTTGTTCCGTCTCCCCAGTCCCAGGTGATATCCCAGATGCCTTCTTCCTTCAGCGTCTTCAAATAATAACGGATGTTTTCCAATACTAAAGGTTTATATTTAGCATATAACGGATGCTGTGGGGACGATATTATGTCAGTCGGAAGAGCACCGTACCCACTTCCCCATTCCGAAGGATCCTGACTAAAGCAGTTCTCGCCTAAAGCAAGAAGGTGGGACTGCACCTGATCAAGTCCATAAGGCATTAGATTATGAACATGTCCTTTATGCTTGTCCAAGGAGATCAGTAGATTTTGAAAGCACTGCCATTCGTGGAAATCCATCTGACTGACACTCATCAAATGTTCTACAGCTTTAACAGCACCAGCCACACCCGTTTCCCAGGCTTCCGTATCCCGTTGGGAGCAGTCGATGAGAAAACCGGCCAATTCCGCCGCCGGGTTAAACATCCAGTTGGACTGCACCCCTTCCCTCCACGACCACCAGGGTGCATGAGGAAAATGGTTGACCTCAGGAACAACCGAGGGCCACATCCCTGATTGACGATCATACGAGCGAAGCAGGTAGGAAACCATCTGTTGAAGCATCGGCTCTTTGGAAGATACATTCAATTCAGTCAGCACTTGGGAAGCTGCCCATGTGGCCATTGGAGAAGAAGCTGGAAGTTGAAAATCCGGCTCAATTCCATGACCAAAACCTCCATCTTCATTTTGGAACGCACTCAAATAATCGAGAACTTTTTCTTTAGGACCTCTTCCAAAAAGAGCTTCCCATCTGGCGGCTTCCAATGGACGTGCATACCGCTTTATCCACCTGTTTGCCCGATGCATGTGATTGTTCATGCCTGTCTCCCCTTCCTGTTGATGGTATCCCTTGTCTTCTGATTGCCCGACTCTTTTATTCCACTCAATAAATGACGGATTCTATTACCCTCAGCGTACCACGATTGGAAGATTTTGAAAATGAACTCTATCGTTCGTATTCATAAAAAGAAGAATAAACATTTACAAATATTCCAACATCCGCTACGATAGAATCAATACAAAAAACTGTATACATATGAGGCACTAGGGGAGCTGCTGCGAGCGGCTGAGAGGATGATCCGACCCTTGGCACCCGAACTAGATAATACTAGCGTGGGGAAGTGCAGCCGTTCTATCAATCAGGCCTTTACAGGTTTTATTCATCGATCAACGGACTGCATTCCCATGGGATGCAGTTTTTTTGTGTTTAAAAAAAGGAGGAATGATGGATGGATCAAGTTTGTGGTACATCAAAAATTGCCGGATGTTCGTTTTCTATACATCCGATGAGTGATGAGTTTGCGGGTATAATTCTGGAAAGCTTAAAGAAAGTGGATACATCTAAAGTATGGCTCGATACCGATGATGTCACAACGACGGTACGGGGACGAGTGGAACATATTTTTGATGTGACGAAGGCCATCCTTCTTCATGTATCCAAAACAAATGTTCATGCGGCTTTTCATGCGACTTATTCAATTGGGTGCCCGGGAGATTCGGCTGGAGATACGTATATGGCTGAATCCCTGCACCGGAGGAATGAAGACGCCTCCCGCTCGATCACCCAGCCATTGGCAGCTAAGTTTTCCCTGTATCCAATGGGAGGGGGCAGCTATATGGATACAATATACAAGCAGATTGAAGCGATGAAATCGAAGGGCATCCAAGTGACGCCCGCCCACTATTCTACAAGGCTTGACGGAGATACCCATACGGTTTTCGAAGGGTTGGAAAATGTTTTCCGTGAGACAGAAGCTTCAGGGTCGTCTCACACCGTCATGACTGTATCGGTGTCGGTCAACAGCCCTTCCTCAAAGGAGAGCATCTTATGAAAAACTGGAAACTCAAAGAAATCGTTGTTCTATCTGTTTTGTCTGTCGTTTTCGCTGTTGTCTACCTCGCTTTCCTGCCTGTTGGAAAACTTCTCTCAGGTCTCTTTGGTCCAATCGGATATGATTTTATCTTTGGTATCTGGTTCATCGTATCCATCATTGCCGCCTATATTTTACGCCGCCCGGGCGCAGCTTTTCTCTCTGAAACCATCGCAGCGACAATTGAAGTTCTGCTTGGAAATGCTTCCGGACCTATTTTGATCTTAACGGGAATGGTTCAGGGACTCGGAGCCGAAAGTGCGTTTGCTCTGACGCGTTACCGGTCTTATCATCTTTCTGTACTCATGCTCGCCGGCGTGATGGCTGCCGTTTTCAGTTTTGCATGGGGGTATTTCCAATCTGGATACGCTGCGTTAAGTGGTGGATACGTTGCTGCCATGCTGATTGTCCGTATGGTCAGCGGCGCTGTGATTTCCGGAGTATTTGGTAAGGCCATCGCTGACGGACTTGCACGTACCGGCGTCCTTTCCAGTTTTGCTCTCGGACGGGAACTGAGAAAGAAGAGGGCTTCCTGATGAAGACGGCTGTACAATTGGAAAACCTGACGCTTACGTATGAAGAAAATGAAAAAACCGTATTGACGGATATCACCCTCTCCATCCAAAACGAACAGGACACACTCATCCTTGGCCCGAGCGGTTCAGGAAAAAGCTCACTTGTCCAATGTATAAACGGGCTTTACCCGGAGGATTTGGATGGTGAGATGAAGGGCCGTGTTACCATTTACGGACGTTCAACACGCGCATTCAAACCTGGAGAGCTGGCTAAAACCGTTGGAAGTGTTTTTCAAGACCCCGAAACTCAATTTTGTATGCTCACCGTCGAGGATGAAATCGCCTTCGGTTTAGAAAACCTTCATGTACCTGCTGAGGAGATGGAACACAAAATAGATGATGTCCTTGCACAGGTGAATTTACTGGATAAAAAAACATCCTTCATCCATCATTTGTCCGGCGGACAGAAGCAGAAACTGGCCCTTGCCTGTGTGCTGGTGATGGAACCGGACATCCTTCTCCTGGATGAACCGACAGCCAATCTGGATCCGCAGTCAGCTCGTGATTTCATTACAACTCTGACTTCAATAAAAAAAACAAGGAGTCTCACCTTGATTGTAATCGAACACAGATTAGAAGGATGGCTGGAGCTTCTCAAGCATGTCGTTGTACTCCATTCCGATGGAGGGATTCTTACTCAGGGACCGTTAAAAGAAGTCCTCAATAACCAGGCCCGCGCCATCCACAATCAAGGTATCCGGCTTCCCTATGCTGTGCAGTACAGCATAGACGAAGGCAGCCCTCCTCCCTATCCATTTACCCTGGAAGAACTGACGCAGCGGGACATTGAAGTTCCTTCAGGTGTTCGTCACCCGAACCGACGCGGGAAGCCGCTCCTGGAATTATCCGATGTTCAGTGGAAAGCTATTTTACAAGATCTTACGTTCTCCCTTTATGAAGAAGAATGGATTGCTGTGGTAGGGGCGAATGGAAGTGGCAAATCCAGCCTATCCAAAATAATGGCCGGCATCACAAAGCCCGACAAAGGCACGGTTACATGGAAAGCGGACGACTTACGGTCACAGGTGGGGTATGTTTTTCAAAATCCGGAGCACCAATTTGTAACCGATGAAATGTTCGAGGAAATTGCGTTCAGTTTAAGACAGCGGGGAACACCCGAATTGGAAATATGCCGGCAGGTTGAAAATCTGCTCTCCCTTTGCCGATTGGATGGATTAGACAAGCATCATCCTTATCAGTTAAGTCAGGGGCAGAAACGCCGCTTAAGCGTGGCCACGATGATAGTGGAAAATCAATCACTTCTCTTGCTGGATGAACCGACTTTCGGCCAGGATGCAGTCTCCACCCAACAGCTGATGGCTCTGCTTGAAAAGCGCTTTCAACAAGGGACCACCTTATTTATGATCACACATGATATGGAGCTTGTTCACCACTATGCGACAAGGGTGATCGTGTTGGAACAAGGAAGGATCGCTTACGATGGTCTCCCAGAGCATCTGTGGAAACATAACCGACTTTCGGATTGGCATATTGAACCTCCCCTTCCTGTTCAACTGGATCGATTATTAATAGAAAGGAGCTGCCTTCATGTCCCTTCATACTCTTAATCCTGCCATGAAAGCCTGCACGATAATCGGACTCGTCTTTGTCCTTGCCTTTTTATTCGATCCTGTAACGCCTTTTGTCTTCACAGGATTCACAATCGCTTTGACATTGATTTTCGGCAGGTTTCGGAAACGAGTATATCTCCTATACCTCTCAGCGTTCACCCTGTTCGCCTTCGGGATGCTGTGGACGACCATTGCCTTTGCCGATGAACCAGCCAGGCCCGGCGAGACTATCCGCCTTGCTGGTTTTCTGTTCCCAAAAGAAGACTTGTTGATGGCTCTGGCGCTTTCCTTTCGTGTAATGGCCTTTGCCGCCTTATCTCTTTTGTTTGTATTTACGACAAACATGGTTCATTTCATATTAAGCCTCATTCAACAGTTGAAACTGCCTCCGAAGCTTGCTTATGGACTGATGGCAGGATACCGTTTCCTTCCAATGATGAAAGAAGAATTCGATCAGATCCGGGCGGCCCACCGGATACGTGGAGTCACAGAATCCAAATCAGTAAAAGGAAGATTCAAACAGCTGAAGCGCTATTCCATCCCTCTTTTGGCAGGCGCTGTCAGAAAAGCAGAGCGAACAGCTGCTGCGATGGAGTCCAAAGGATTTACGGGGGAACGGTCACGTACGTTTTACAGACCTATGAAAATCAGCACAAAGGACTGGGGGTTTCCTCTACTCATGTTTACGGTGCTGGGGGCATTGATCGTTCTGTCTATTCAATTGGACTATTTCCAATGGTATAACGGCCAGTTTTAAATCCATGTTGAGCTGGATACCTCCCCGGATATTACTAGAGAAAAAAAGAGAGGGCGCCCTCCCTCTCTATCATTCCATTCACTTTAAATAAAGCACTTACCAAAAACGATGAATTATTCTTCGCCGACGATGGACCGGATGTATGAGGCATCGTTTTGTGACAACTCCGAAAACCGGATACTATTCCACGTCTGTCCACTACGGATCCCAAGTACAGCCCTGTCTTCTTCAAACCAAACCCTTGCATCCAGAATGCCGATGGAACGCTCCGGACTGATCAACTTCAAGGTTACATCTGGATTTTCCATGTCCACAGATGCCCCTTCCATCGGCTTTTGATTCAGCAAAATATTGAGCATCGTATCCAGTTCAGCCTGATGCTCTCCATTATGAAGTGTGGTAGCCGTTTCTTTATTCTCTCCTGCTTTCACGGCAGTCAGCGTATAGGAAGGCGTGTCACCAACATACACAGCAGTCGCATACCCTCCACCAAAAATAAGTGCAATACCGGCTATCCATAATAAAAGTTTCCCTATGTTCATTGGTTACACATCCCTACTTTGACGTTTACTGAATTCGGTACGCAGTATGGAATACATATAGGCATGATGATTTTCTCCATTTTGAAACAGGTAGCCCCGCAGCAAGCCCTCTCTAAGAAACCCTGTTTTCTCAAGCACTCTTGATGAAGGAGTATTCGCCGGGAAGGTAACCGCTCCCACCCTGAACAGTCCTAATTCTTCGAACGCATAAGTAAGAACATGTGCAACTGCTTCCGTAATCAATCCCCTTTTCCAATAGCCGGGGTGCAGTTCATACCCTATTTCAGCTTTTCTCCCCCAGAGGCTTAAATGACTCAGCCCCACCGTACCGATAAACTTTTCTTCTTCGCTGAGCAAAATACCCCATCGTATAGCCTTTTCAGACTTAAACTGTTCTTTAAAGGTTTGAATCATTCCGTCAGCTTGATCCCGGTGGGTGAGGGAAGGCATCCCAATATACTTTGTCACTTCGTCTCTGGACAAGATGTGAAAATAGTCATCAATATATCCATCAGTCATTTCCACAAGACGCAGCCGTTCTGTAGTCAATTCCTTAAACTCCATATCGTTCCCCCATCCGCCATCCTGAGCCTATTCATCTAACTTAATCCTTTATGTCCGAAATAAAATCATGCTGTCTGTCATGTTATAACCGTTTTTACGTACATAAAAGCGATATTCACTGGTTAACCCTTGCGAACCGGGCACTTCCCACACGACAGCCTTATGATGGATGACTGCTGTTTTGTAATCCAGCCCCGACTGTGTAAGCTTTGAAGCTGTTTTGTTATAATCTATCCGCAGGAACGTTGTGTACACTCCTGTTTTTTATTTGAAAACAGATAGGAAAATAAATGATTCACTTGCATTCAAGAACCTTCCTACCCTCTACTTTATCATAATTTTCCAACAACTATAACCCTGCCATATGGAATCAAAGAAGAATAGAATAAAAGATTGACGACTCCATGAGGTTGGAATATTATACAAGTGTAGACAGCTGAAAGAACGATAACCAGCTCTTCACTACCCCGTTTGAAAAAGCGAACAAAATATTCATTCACCCTCATTCCCGGGTGGAGTCATTTATTCTGATTATGAAGGAGAAATCAGCCTATGCTTGCCAAACTTTTCAGCTGGATCAAAACCGGATTTCCTCAAGTGGATCTAGTCTTATCAGGAAACCAATTCAAACCCGGCGATTCAGTCCAGGGCTCTTTTCACGTTAAAGGGGGACTCACCCATCAAACCATTCAACGTCTGGAATGTGACTTATTTAAAAAGGAAGCAGGAAGAAAACCGGCTTTCATCCAGCCCATTACAACCATCTTAATGAATAGAGAACTTGATTCCAACGAAGAAACTCAGTACCCGTTCCATTTCGTCCTGCCTGAAGACATGGAACAGAGCTCTCCCGATATCGCCTATGTTCTTCAAACGAAACTTGTTCTCGGAAATAACCGTAAAACATCCGATACGGATGAGATTCGTATCACTCTTCTTCCTCATTAAGGGAAAGATTAAAAAAGCGTCATCCTCCATGGATGACGCTTTTCAGCTGCCGGCAATTTAAAATTGAAATTCCCCCTCTTTCATCAGCAGGACTTCACTTCCATCCTCGTTTATGCCTGTTACTTCCATATCTCCAGTACCAAAGGTCACATTAACGGACAATAGCGACGTATTCAGCCCAGCTGTCTTCAATTCTTTCTCAGATTGGTTCATGCCGTTCTGAATATTGGAAGGAGAAGCATGTCCAATTCCGATATGACAGGATGTATTCTCATCAAACAGCGTGTTGTAAAAAAGAGTATCCTCCTGAGCAAGTGGGGATGTATGAGAGACGAGAGCGATTTCCCCGAGGTAATGGGATCCCTCGTCTGCAGCAATAAGATGCTCCAGCACTTCCTGCCCCTCTGCCGCATAATAGTCCGTAATCCGACCGTTTTTAAAAATTAGATAAAACCCATCAATAACACGCCCCTCATAAACAAGGGGTTTACTACCTGCCAGTCTGCCATTCACTTTATTTTTATGGGGAGCAGTAAATACTTCTTCGGTAGGAATGTTCGGAAAGAATGGGATATCTTCTTTATCTGAGACTCCCCCGCCGATATAGAGATGGTTTTCAGGTAGACCAACGTGTATATCAGTTCCCCAGCTATTCTTAAAATGCAGGGATTCAAATTGGCTCTCATTCAGGAAATTCTTCCGGGACTCGAAGGCTGTATGGTGCGTTTTCCAATCCTTTACAGGGAAATCCCCGTCTGCCCGGGCTCCTTTTAAAATCGACGTCCACAATGATTGCACAGCTTCTTCTTTACGTAGGTTCGGGAATACCTTCAATGCCCAGTCAACACTCGGTACAGCCAGAAGACACCAGCGTATCTCGTGGCATCTAACCTTATTGTGATAATCCCTCAATTTGGTACGAGAAGCTTTTTGAAAACGGGCCACCCTCTCAGCAGAAACCTCCTTAAATATCTCCGTATTCTCAGTAATAATATGGATATAAGCGGCGTCTGCCTCTTCCCATTCCTTAAAACGGGCGGCCTGCCAATCCGGATAGTACCCGATGATGCGATCTGGTGCATGTAAGAAAAATTCTTTGGCAGACTGCACATCAGTCCAATCTATATGTACGTTTGATGCACCTGCCTTATAGGCTGCCGTTAGAATGAGACGTGCAAACGGAGCATTTTGGATATCACTATGAATAATCAACATCTGCTGTTTTTGTAGATTCACACCAACTTTTACAGCGAGTTCTGCGTACTTGTATAATGCTTCTTCACTTACACACTCATAGATTCCTGTAGTCATTTGATAACTCCCCAGAAGTAGTATGATAGATTCTCCTGCCAGGCTCTCTTCTGCTTTGATCTCCCAGCTTTTTATACATGTCTATTTCATTGTTTCTATCCTTAGCAAATTCTTTATAGATGAGTTTTTCCTTTTCACCATTTTGATTGAAAGTTTCAATCCGGATCACATTACCTGCATGAGCCCCTTTAATCATTTCTGAATGAATGGGGGACTTTTTCACTTCTTGTAGTCTTTGGTTTAGAAGATCCAAAAAAACCTTCCTTTCATTGCATAAGATCAACAGGGAAAGCTGAACCATCAATCCTTAGAGTGGTTGAAACGGTTTCGTAAAATGAGAGATGAGGCGGCAAAAACAGCAAAAGAACCTGCTGATCCAGCAGCCAATAAGAGTTCAAAGTCTCCTGTTGGAGATTTAAATAATAAAGGAACAGATAGCATTAAAATCACACCACTACAACTTAAACCTAATATAGAAAAGGCCAATAACTGATTCACAAAAACACTCCTCCGTTATGACTGCTTATATTTTTTTAGATCCTGTTATGGCAGAAGCCGGGCTTTGGATATTTGAGATTTGCGCGAAATTGATATTTCCTTCAACCAGAGGGCGAGTTAACAAAGGTACTATTGATTGTATTCCTATTTAACATTGAATCCTTGTTCAATCCATGACCCTTTCACGTACTTCATTTCACCTTAAATGCAACAGCAAAGGACAGAATAGCAAAAAGCATAAAAAAGAAACAAAGAATGCCATAAGCTGCCCCTTCGAATCCCCTGATGTTAACAAATCCAATATAAAAAAGGATAAGAGCTGCAATACTCAATAAAGCTCCGGGTAACATCCTGATAAACAGAGAAAAACCCTTTCTGCTGAACCACCACGTAAGACCCAATACAAGGATCCCTGGAAAGAATGATACGAGTAAAGGTCCGTAAATCATCATAAAATTCCCTCCATTTTATTATGTCTATGTGGCTCATATGATACCATAAAATGGATATTAACAGGTTGCATATGGAGCCTAATATCACGGAATACGGTGTAGGAAAGTAAAACCATTTCCATTCCTATTCCTTTCATTTTCTGAAAGACCTTCATGGATTCCAACATCACTTTGAGAGCTTTGATTCCGAAAGATACAAAGGGAAGATCTTTTGTTAAACAAAAGATCTTCCCTTTTTCAAATGATTATTGGGTGAGGGTACGGGGGGTGTTCAATGATGATGACTGCGCGCCAAAGATCTACTAGAGCAGGGGCTCGGATGACACCCACCGATAAGCGATACGTTAACGCAACTACGACATGGTGGGCAGCGATTGTTTCTCGACAGACAGAAAGCCGCTGCCTAAGCAGCGGCTTTTTACTACAATCGGTCTTCCTTATCCAACGTTTTGACCAGATACAGGAATATCCTCTTGTTTCCCTTTTTTCATAAGTTTATCAGCAATCGCAGTAATGGCTCCATCGCCTGTAACGTTCGTTGCTGTACCAAAGCTGTCTTGAGCTAGGTAGAGAGCAATAATTAAGGAAACCATGGTGGAATCGAACCCTAACATGGATTCGAGGAGGCCGATAGCTGCCATAACTGCTCCTCCCGGCACACCTGGGGCTGCAATCATTGTAATTCCTACCATAAGAATGAATGGAAATACATCGGCAAATGTTGTGGCTTGTCCAAGCATATACATAACCGCCATGGCACAGCTGGTAATTGTGATTGTACTTCCTGCTAAGTGGACATTCGCAAGTAACGGTACAGCAAAATCTGCGACACGTTCGCGCACTCCCATTTTCTTCACTTGCTTTAATGTAACTGGAATCGTAGCTGCCGAAGACTGCGTTCCTAATGCTGTAAAGTAGGCTGGCGTCATTTTCTTCAATAAGCTGAATGGATTTCTGCCATGCATACTGCCTGCAATACCATAGATAACGACAAGATAAAGCAGATGCAGGGCTATGATCATCAGAAATACTTTGGCGAATACACTTAAAATCGTACCGACTTGTCCTGCATACGTCATATTCGCAAAGATTCCAAATATATGAAATGGTAAGAGTGGAATAATGATATTCTCTATTACCTTTTGGATAATGGAACGAAACTCATTCATGACATGTAATAAGGAATCGCCTTGAACAGCCGTCATTCCAACTCCTAATAGGAAAGATAATATAAGTGCGGCCATTACGCCCATAATTGGAGTCATTTCGACTGAAAAAGGTGCTTCCACCAGGGATTCCTCCGGATTAGCAAAAGACCCCCCTCTTTGTCCTTGCAAAAAAGATGGATACAGATTCTTGGCGAATAAAAAAGCCGCTGTACCTGCCAGAACTGTGGAGGCATAGGCTAATCCAGTCGTCAGACCCAGCATCTTTCCTGCCCCCTTGCCCATTGATGCAATCCCCGGTGCAATAAAACCGAGAATGATTAACGGGATGACAAAGCTTAGGAAATTACCGAATAAACCTGTGAATGTTGCAGCGATTTCAATCAAAATCTCCGGTGCAAACTGTCCTATAATGATCCCCAGCGCTATTGCCAGGACAATCCTTACTAATAATGGTATTCTTTTCATCTCCCTCTCCCCTTCTTCATTTGTAAAAATTTAACGAGGTCATGTGTTATAGAACAAATCATGGTTTATACACTACCCTTTTTTCTATGGTTTGTGAAGTATAAAAAACAATAAAACAATGGATATGTAAAGAATAAAGTTACGGACTGGTGTTACCAACCTTCTGCGTCCCGTCTCAGCTGTTCAGGTCATCCTTTGACCAGCGCTGCACCACAGTCTGGAACGTGCTTTATAAAAACAAAAGCGCCACCCTCAAGGGGTGACGCCTTTTTATGCGGCAGCTCTTTCTTCCTGATTCTTTTTGATTTTAGAAATAGCGTGGATATTGATTAAAATTCCTGCAGAAAACATCATCATCAATAACGAGGTTCCACCAAAACTGACAAACGGAAGCGGAACTCCCGTCAAAGGAATTAATCCTGTCAATCCTCCCAGATTGATAACAGCCTGAATGCCAATCAAACCGGAAACACCGATAGATAGCAGCCTTCCGAAGGTATCATGACTGTTCATACTGACATAAAAACCACGCAGGACGATAAGAGCGATCAGTCCGATCACAACAGCCACTCCGATAATTCCCAGCTCTTCCGCTATGACGGCCATAATAAAGTCGGTATGCGCTTCCGGCAGATATCCAAGCTTTTGCACACCTGCCCCAAGGCCTGTACCGATAATCCCGCCATTATGGATAGCGAGATAGGAATTAATCAGCTGGTACCCTGCGTCATCCGCATATTCGAAGGGCTGGTAGGCACCATCAAACCGGGAGAGCTGTTCTTCACTCAATCCGAATTGATACATCGTAACTGCAGCCACTAAAACGAGACCGAGCATAAAGAACAAATGGGACTTCTTCAAGCCGCTGGACATAATGATCAATCCGGAAACAGCCAGCGCGATCACTGCCGTGCCCAAGTCCGGCTGCTTTAAGATCATGGCCACGACAAGCATCGTAATGATCATAGGAGGAAGCAGCCCTCGTGTGAAATCCTGTATGTAGCTGCTTTTTTTCGTATAAATAGCAGCCAGGTAGATAATTAGTGACATCTTTGCGAGTTCCGCCGGCTGAAAGCGTCCGATCAGCGGGAGGCTGATCCAGGACTGAGCGTTGTTGGTCGTTTGTCCAATGACAAAAACCATTCCTAATAAAATGACGGTCACCAGTAAAATGAGTTTAAATAAACGGCGGTAGTTTTTATACGGAAAGATGATCCCGAAAAATAAAGCGCCGATTCCCAGACCCCAGGAAAGCAGCTGTTTTTCAAAGAAATATCCGGGGGTTACGTCATACACCATGACACCACTGACCATGCTCGCGCTGTATACCATGACAGTACCAAAGGCGGAAAGTGCCAGTACGGCGAAAAGGATTGAAAAATCGATGTTCTTTAAGATTCTGACTATCATTGGTAACCCTCTTTCATTTTGGTGCTGATAGATAAATTATAAGGGTTCTCCCCATGTAAAAAAAGCATTCCTTTTAAATTAAATCAAAAGTCTTTATAATATCGATGAGAATGGTAGGAGGTTTGTGGAATGATCTATCTTTATGTCGGCTTTGGTGGGTTTATCGGGGCATCCCTGAGGTACTTGATTGGTCTATTATTTGTAAATACGAGTGGATTTCCTTATTCCACCCTGCTTGTGAATCTATCCGGCAGCTTTCTGCTGGCTTGGTTGACCGCGGGACTGATCAACAAATATCAGCTGGCGGCTGAGTGGAAAGCTTTTCTGGGCACCGGACTCATTGGATCTTACACGACGTTTTCCGCTTTGACAGCAGATGCGTTTTCGTTGTATGAGCATGGCAGTGAATGGGAAAGCCTTCTCTACATAAGCCTGAGCATCGGGGGCGGATTTCTATGCTCATCCCTTGGATACCACCTCGCAGGGAGGAAGACTCGATGACGATACTGTTATTACTCCTGGCGGGGGCAGGCGGATTCATTGGAGCTGTCCTGCGCTATACCATAAGTAAATGGATCAACAGACGGACATCTTCTTCCTTTCCTTGGGCCACTTTTACTGTCAATATGACCGGTTCCTTCCTGCTCGGTACAACAGCCGGCATGCATCTTTCAGAAGCATGGATAACATTGGCCGGAACAGGGATCATGGGAGGTTTGACCACGTTTTCCACGTTTAAACTGGAAGCCCTCCACCTCCACAGGGGAAGGGAGTGGAAAACACTTACAGCTTATACAATTGCCAGCTATACCTTGGGCCTGACCCTGTATATCATTGGGTATACCTTCCCTTCCCTGCTGTCACAGCTTTAACTGACGGGGCCCGCTCCTTTCCAGTGCGACGCCCTATCCTCCTGAAGGAGCCCTTTATAATCAGAAACTTCCACCAGCCGGACGACCTCCTTAACGAGATGCTCTGTCTCCTGCAGCGCCTGTGCAGGAGATGCGTGAAAGATGTGAGTCAATCTCTCAGACATCCGTTCAGGGTGAACGTCCATCTGCTTCAAGGTTTCTTTCATCCATTTAAAGGAAGGGTGTTTGACGTACATCCGGTTTAATCCGTGAAGAATGCCGAAAAGATTTTGGTGAACTCTGCAGATGACAGAATAAAACATCAGCCAGTCTTCTCTTTCACACAATACTCTCCGGCTGCGCCACGGGCTGCCAAAATCCAGGTGGATTTTGATCATCTTTTCCGCTAAGGCATCCGGGTAAACATCCACCTCCTGCTTCAGTATCTCTCCTACATGATGGCCATGTAATACGACCCCGTCCTGAATAGCTGCAAGAAGGCACTGTTTTTCATAACTCACATCCAGCTTTTTCTTTACATCGTGAATCACCTCTGAAATCGTAGTCGTTAAAAAGCTGCTGATTTCAAACTTCACCCCGCTTTGATCGTGATACGTCTCAGACCACTCACCATCTTCATAAGGGTAAAACGTATGAAGAATCCCTTCTCCTCTTTTTACCGGATCCATGCGGTCATAATCACTCGGTGGCTCTTTCCACAACACATGCAGTTCAATATCAGAATGCTGATCATCCAGGTTCCTGGACAAAGAACCAGCTAAAATGACAGCTTCCACATTGGCATTCTCCTGATAGAAGGACGCATTGTTTACAGCTTTTTTATTTAAACTCAACCAAATCCCTCCTCATATGTTCAATCTCATTCTGCCTGCCCTGCAAGCAGCATCTTCATACTCCGACAGAAAAGAGTTACGGTGGATGTCTGCCGGCAGGGAAGACGGTCTGCAAAGAAAAACCCGTACGATGATCCCATTTTTCACCGTACGGGTGTTATTTTCTTATTCGGTTTTACTAAGCTTTAGGTTTACAAAGCTTTATACCATATATTCATATCTTCGAGTCCACTGCCGATCATACTGTTTTGAATCATACAGCCCCCGAACGTGAAGCCCTGCTGTCTTGCTACGATATTCATCCCCATGGAAGCTGCACGCGTGTAGGAGAACATCGTCTGAACGCCGAGATGTTTCATCTTTTCTTCCAGGTGTGGGTATTGACAGGATAAAAGACCTTTTCCTCTATGAGAAGGAAGGGTTGCGCAGTCCGTGAATTCCGCTGCATTAAATTCAGGAAATAGATCAGCGGAACAGGAGCTCACCAGCTGGTGCCGGTCATGAATGAGGGAAAAATAAACTTCTTCTCTCATCAGCTGTTTAATATAGGAAGGGTCATGAATAGGGGTTGGGTATTTCGGAAAAACCTCCCGGTACAACTCGGCCATTTCCTCTGCATCCTTTTCCTCCGCCCATCGGATATCATAACCTTCAGGCAGGTGCTTAACCCCGGTCTGCTCCTGTATGTTTAATTCCTTGAGGCGTGGGATCACATTGCCCGTGCCGGCTCTCCCTCTGTCAGGATTCAAGTACCTGGCATAAATCAGCGCATCCTCCCCTTGAAAAAAACCTTGGATTTCACCTTCATATATAAAGGAAAGCTCCTCTGCAATCGATGTTTCTTTTTGATCCGCCCGCACATAGAAAATGATTTTATCGCAGTCGTTATCCAGAGCCGTCTGAGAAAGTTCATCCAGTTCTTCCTCAGTGATCCAGTCTGGAAGCTTGTACACCTTGATCCGTTTATTGACAGGTTCCAAATGAACATCATCGTTTTCCAAAAGCGTTTGAACAGAAAGATCCACCTTAGACATAATCACTTTTTCTCCCCTTTATGAGTTTCAAGTCAGCTTTCATTCACCTCTACTCTTTTATTTTACAGGGGCCTGGATAAAGAAGGAATATGTCTCGAGGGACTAATTATGACGACATTTGTAGAATTTCCGAGAGTGCATCGTCGATGGCAGGATATTCAAAGGAAAACCCTGCTTTGACCAGACGATCCGGAATGACCCAACGGCTTTTCAACACCAATTCGGTTTCTGTGCGGATAAATGCAGAACCAATCTCAAGCATCCACTTCGAAGCGGAAAGTCCAGAGCTCCGCCCCATTTGTTCCCGCATGATTTCCATGAAATGAGCGTTGGTGACCGGCCCGGGTGCTGAACAATTAAAAGCACCGGTTAAATCAGACCGGTCTTTCAGGAATAACACAATCCTGAACAAATCCTCCACGTGAATCCAGCTGAACATCTGCTTTCCACTCCCTTGGACACCTCCGAGACCAAACTTGACTAAATTTTTATAAGGGCCCATCACACCTCCCTCTTTACCGAGGACGATCGCTGTCCGAAGCGCGACCCTGCGGACTCCAGGCAGGCTGTGGGCATAGAAGTGATCCTCCCAGGTCGATGCGACATTGACGGAAAACCCACTCCCTGTTTCCCCCGACTCCTCAGTCATCGGCCGGTCTTCCGCATGCCGGTAAATCGTAGCTGTACTCGAGTTCATCCACACTTCCGGCGGGTGGGAACACGCTTTGAGAGCTTTACTTAGAACATGCGTCGTCATGACGCGAGAGATCATAATTTCGTTTTGATTACGTGGATGATACCGGCAGTTCACAGATTTGCCTGCCAGATTCACCAACAGATCGGCTCCTTCAAGAGCCTGAACAATCCCGTCAAAGTCTTCCCAGTGAATATACCCGGGCTGCCTGGAAATCATACAGGTTTCAACACCCATCTCTTCGAATCGCTGCTTAAAATAGTTGCCGATAAATCCAGTTCCCCCAGCTAATACCACTTTTTTCATATGTAAACCACCTTTCAGGAAAATAATGAAAGAGCAAAACGCTCCTTACTATGGCATGTAAACCATAGGTTTATTTTACCATGAAGGTCATGTTCTTTTCTTGAATTGACGGGCATGGGATTTGGCAAAATCTATAATCCGCTCGTACGTGTCTTCGTCAAAATCTTTTTTGGTTGTATTAAAAAGGGCAGCACTATCCTCATCAATGATCTTTACCCTCGCCCCTCCACGAACATAAAGCGTGACGTAAAGAAAGGGCTCTTTCATCCCCAGTGTCTTTTTCAGTTCAGGTGCAAAATCAGCAGTGATTAAGAGTCTGTCCTCGACCTGCTTCAAGGATAGCTGGCTGAGAAACTGCAGATTGTCGATTTCTTTCCATACCATGTTTACGCACTCCCTGTTTTTTCTTTACCTTACCAATATCTTCTTCTTTTAAACATCATCACCCATCCTACTGTTGAGCGGCACTGATTTCATGCGGTGTCACCAGTATAGCTCCGGGATATTCATCCTGTCTGAATTCTATGTAAAAATTAAGAAAAGAGGGGGTCGCCCCCTCTTTTCCTACACTTTATGATTTCGTTCTGTAATGACAACTCCCCGCTTCGCCATTTCCCTGATATAAAAATCACCAGGAACAATTCTTTCGGGAGGATGGACGCCCCGCTTTGTGATCCGGCCGCTTCCGATCATCTGTGCAGCAACGGATATCGTATTAGCGGTCGCTCTTGCCATCGCCGTTACATTGGCTTCCCTGTCTTTATATGTGATCATTTCATAGCAGCAGGATTGGTCTTCCCCATCCTTCCGCCCTTCTACCAGGACTCTTAAAAGCACAGCGTCATCTTTTTCTTTTAGTTCCAAAAGAGGGTCAATGCTTTTCAGTAGAACCTTTCTCGTATTTACTTTCCTCCCGTCTACTTCCACTTCTTTGCCGGCTCCTGTGAGGTTCAGGTCCACGAGCAGCTTCATCTTCGCTGCATGGCCGGGGTAACGGATCGTTTTATATTCCAGCGTTTCAATATCCGGGTAGGATTGCAGCAGCGTTGATGTGCCGCCGGAAGTGTGAAAAGCCTCCAGAGGGCCGAAGCGGTCAAAGTAAATCGGCTCTATTTCTGTCAGGGATTCCACCTCTTCCAGTTTCCCTTTTCTTATTATCGTGGAAGGATCAGAATAGTGGTCCAGCAGTCCTTCCATAGAAAAGACATGGTTATACTCGAGCGGGGGCTCTGGGCGGACAGGAATCCCCCCGACGAACAGCTTTATACCACTCAAGCTGTCCAGTTTTGATGCGCCATACCCGGAAAGGATATTAATCATCCCGGGGGCTACACCGAGGTCAGGGATGATGGTAACCCCCGCCTTTCGGGCCGATTCATCCAGCTGTAGCACACGGTCGGTAATGTGACCGATATGACCTCCAAGATCGACGGAGTGGACACCCGCATTCACTGCTGTACGCGCAACGATTTCGTTAAACGAATAAAACAAGGCATTGATCACGACATCGTAATCTTGTAAAAAGCTCTCGAGCTGCTGTTCATTGCCTGCATCAACCTGAAAGGCGGAGAGCTTTGGAGAATGCAGCGTATTAACCACAGCCTCGGCTCTTTTCTGATCAATATCAGCCAGACCGACATGTGTTACACCAGGACTGTGAACAAGGTCTCTGGCCGCTTCCTTTCCCATGAGACCGGACCCTAAAACAGCCACCTTCATTGGATCACTCCTTCTGCCCGTTATGAACCTTCCTCTACATCAATCTGCGCCCGCTGCAGGCGGCCGCTGAAATCGACATAAACGGCCTTCCATTCTGTGAACACATCAAGAGCAGCTACTCCGGAATCTCTATGGCCGTTGCCTGTGCCTTTTGTTCCGCCAAACGGAAGATGGATCTCAGCACCTGTCGTTCCTGCGTTCACATAAACGATTCCTGTGTCGAGATCCCGTTGAGCAGCAAACACTCGGTTTACATCCTTAGTGAAAATCGAACTGGACAGGCCGAATTCGACTTGATTATTGATATGAACCGCTTCTTCAAAGCTTTTAACAGGAATAAGGGATACCACCGGACCGAAAATTTCTTCACGGGCAATCCGCATGTCCGGGGTAACATCTGTGAAAATGGTCGGGGCGAAGTAACAGCCTTTTTCCAATGCGCCCTGGTTCATCACAGAACCTCCTGTAAGCAGCTTGGCCCCTTCTTGTTTTCCAATGTCTACGTACTGCTGAATTTTTTCAAGGCCGCCCCGATTGATAATCGGTCCCACCTTTATCGACTCATCAAGGCCGCTTCCTATCGTCAGCTTTGCCGTTTCCCTGAGCAGCCGCTCCTCCAGCTCTTTTTTGACGTTCTCGTGCACCATAACACGGCTGCAGGCGGTGCAGCGCTGTCCGCTCGTGCCGAACGCACTCCACAAAATCCCTTCAACAGCAAGGGATAAGTCAGCGTCATCCATGACGATCACACCATTTTTTCCACCCATTTCCAATGACACTTTCTTCAGGCGGCTTCCGCACTTACCAGCAATGTGCCTGCCAACTTCGTTCGATCCGGTGAAGGATATAACACGGATGTCATCTTCTTCGATCATCGCCTCCCCTACGTTGGAACCGGATCCGAACACAACGTTCAGAACCCCTTCTGGAAGGCCTGATTCCTGAAGAATCCCGGCCAGTTCGAAGGCCATGAACGGGGTTTCGGTTGCAGGTTTCCAAACGACGGCATTTCCAGCCACGATGGCAGGAAAGGACTTCCACGTTGCTATGGCAATGGGAAAGTTCCAAGGGGTAATAATTCCGACGACACCTACTGGGGCACGGACGCTCATAGCAAACTTATCCTTCAGCTCGGAAGGAGTCGTCTGTCCAAACAGGCGCCGTCCTTCTCCAGCCATATAGAATGCCATGTCGATCCCTTCCTGCACCTCCCCACGCGCCTCTTCAATGACTTTACCGTTTTCCATCGTCAGCAGACGAGCCAGATACTCTTTTTTCTCCTTCATGATCAAGCCTGCTTTATAAAGGACCTCCGCCCGCTGCGGTGCAGGAACAAGCGCCCATTTCTTCTGGGCAGAAACGGCCGCCCTGGTCGCCGCCTTGACGTCCTCTGCGCTGGACAACGGAACGTCGGCTAGTATTTCAGAATCAGCCGGATTATACACCTTGGTCATTTTTTCTGTAGAAGGTGCCTTCCATTCACCATTGATAAAGTTCTTTAACTTTTTCACCTGGGTGATTTCCACGTGCTCACTCCTCTTGGTTACTGATTTGACCGGAGACTTGAAATGGTCCGGTTCAAGGAAATCTGCTCCGGATCGCATTCAATTTCAATGACTACAGGGACGTTCGACCGTAGAGCTTTCTCCAGGGCGCCTTCGAATTCCTCTGCTGTTTGTACATAGAACCCTTCCGCTCCCATATGACGGGCTATTTTACTGAACCGGACCTCCCCCAGGTCTGTTCCGGCGACCTGATGCGGGTAATGCATTTCCTGATGCATGCGGATGGTTCCGTACATACGATTGTTAAAGACAAGACTGATTACAGGAATGTTGTATCTGACGGCGGTCTCCACTTCCTGCATGGTCATCATAAACCCTCCATCTCCGGAGAGAGAGACGACGGTTTTGTCAGGAGATGCCAGCTTCACTCCAAGGGCTGCAGGGAGTCCGTAGCCCATTGCCCCGGATGTCGGACCCACATAGGAATGGGGATGACGAAACACAAAGAATGAATGAAGCCATCCCGCAAAATTACCAGCATCGTTGGTAATCACACTGTTTTCTTTGAGTTTGTTCTGCAAACACTCGATAACCCGGCCGTTCAACATCTGCCTTCCAGCGTTGGTCAGCGTGCGTTCATATTTCAGCCGCCTTTGTTCCGCCCACGAAATCCATCCGGCGGTAATATCCATGGATCTCAGCTTTTTCAATGTCTGTCGTGCGTCAGCGGCCACCCCCAGAAACGGCGGATGCACACTTCCAATCGTCTGTTCATCGATATCTATATGAATGACCTTGTGGTCGGGAGTGAGAAGCTTATAGTCCTGTGTTGTAATTTCTGATAAACGGGTGCCGACCGCAACAATCGTATCGGCTTGACGGACCGTTTCCAGAATCTCCGCATCGGTTCCTAACCCGAGATGGCCGGCATATAAACGGTGGTCGTTTGGAAAGCTGTCATGTCTGCGAAAGGCTGTAACGACGGGAAGGCTGAAGCGTTCTGCGAAAGAGACCAGCTCTTGTTCTGCGCCTGCACGCTTAATCCCGCCCCCGGCAATCACCACCGGACGGACAGCGGAATTCAAGACAGTCTTTACGGCTTCTACTTCCTCATCAGAAGGTGCAGGTGCAGGTATTGTAACCGCCGTCCCGAATGTCATAAGGGCTTCTTTGTTCAAAACATCCTCAGGCAGCGAAACCACCACTGGTCCGGGGCGCCCCGTTTGTGCAATCCGGAAGGCACGCTGAATGATTTCGGTTGTCCGGGGCGGCTCTCTGATTTCCGCCACCCACTTCGCGATAGGTTTGAAAAAGGCTTCCAAATCCACTTCCTGAAACCCTTCACGCCCCTTGAAGCTGGAATGCACTTGTCCAAGGAGAACGACAAGAGGTGTGGAGTCCTGCGCAGCCGTATGGACACCAATAGCAAGGTTGGCCGCTCCAACTCCTCTAGTGGCCATGACGACTCCAGGACAGGAGCCCGCTTTCCCATAGGCTTCCGCCATAAACGATGCACCGCCTTCATGCCTGGCGGAAATCAACTGCATGGAACGTTCCCTTGATATAGCATCCAGCACCGGCAGAAAACTTTCACCTGGGACGCAGAAAATATGTCGGACACCTTCCATTTTTATACACTCCACAATGGCCCGGGCACTGGACATAACCGCTTGCTTCACACCATCACCCTCCCTTCATCGCCTTTTTCATCCGGAGCACAGCCTCATGCAGACGCTCGACGGGGTGGGTCAGACTGATGCGGATGTACCCTTCTCCCTGCTGCCCAAAGGCTGTTCCGGGTGTTAGAATGATTCCGGCTTCATCGAGCATTTTTTCAGCAAAGCTCTGGGATGTGAACCCTTCCGGGACCTGCGCCCAGACAAAAAACGTCCCTCTTGGTTTTACGGCACGGACATTCATTTCCTCCAGCTCTGGAAGAATAATAGTAAAGCGCATCTCGTACGTCCTGTTATTGGCCGCGACAGAATCAAAACTGCTGTTTAAAGCGGCTGCTCCCGCTTTTTGAATGGCAGGGAACTGCCCTGTGTCCCTGTTGCTTTTGACAAGACCGAGGCCTTGGATAAGTTCTTCGTTCCCCGCGGCATATCCCATTCTCCACCCTGCCATATTGAAGCTTTTAGACAGAGAGCCGAATTCAATCCCAACATCCTTTCCTCCCTCAGCCTGTAGAAGACTTGGAGATTGATAGTCTCCGAAGGTCACAAGATCATAAGCGGCATCCTGCAGAAGGATCAGTTGATTTTTCTTCGCAAATCGGACAGCTTGTTCATACGTTTCCAATCCAACCGTTCCACCGGTCGGATTGTTCGGATAGTTCAGGATCATCAATTTTGCCCGGGTGCAGTCCCGCTCCGAAATTTGATCAAATGCAGGTGCAAAATTCTCCTCTGGATTGAGAGGATAAGGAATCGTCATCCCGTAGGCCAAATGCACAGCTGATTGATACACCGGGTAGCCGGGGTCCGGCGCCAGGACGCCGTCGCCAGGATTGAGCATGGACTGGATTAAATGGGCAATGCCTTCCTTTGAACCGATCAGGGCCAAGACCTCCCTGTCCACATCAAGGGATACATGAAAACGGCGCTGATAAAAATCGGTCACGGCCTGCTTGAATTCCATGCACCCATGATAAGGGGGATATTTATGGTTCTCCGGCTTTCTGACTTCCTGAATAAGCTTGTCTATAATAAACGGCGGTGTAGAAAGATCCGGAGCTCCGATCCCCAGATCAATCACATCAATCCCCTGCGCCGTAAGAGCCATCTTCTTTTTATGAAAAAGAGAAAACAGATATGCAGGCAGACTCTGCACCTGTTTGGAAAGTGGAATCATTTACCCTACCTCCAGCCTGTCCTATATTCACATTCACCGTACTGTCTTATCCTATTAGCTGGATAAGGCAGGTATGATGATAGATTTTACCCATTCATAGGCTGCCCCCTTTCTGCATAGGATGAGATACACCCCGTAAAGGACAACTTTGAACCGTAACCCCCGCGTTTCCCAAGCCAGTCGGATTCATACCACGTATGGGTTCTTCTGGCTTTTTCTATGGAAGGAAGTGGTCGTAAATGGAGACAGCCTTGAAAGGACGTCGGATCCTTGATTTGACCCGTGTGCTGGCAGGCCCCTACTGTTCCATGATCCTCGGTGACCTTGGCGCAGAAGTCATAAAAATAGAGGCCCCGGGCGGCAGTGATGAAACACGCTGCTGGGGTCCTCCCTTCAAAAATGGGGTCAGCTCCTATTTTTTGTGTACCAATCGGAACAAAAAAAGCTTAACGGTGAACCTCAAAAAGCCGGAAGGCATACAGATCATCGAAAAACTCGTCCAAACATGCGATGTGGTCATTCATAACTTCAAGACAGGGACGATGGAAAAGCTCGGAATCGGATATGACCGTTTAAAAGAGATCCATCCAGGGATCGTCTTCTGTTCTATTACCGGATTCGGTGAAACCGGACCGTACCGTGACAGACCGGGATACGATTTTATCATTCAGGCCATGAGCGGCTTAATGAGCATTACCGGAGATGAAACATCCGGCCCGCAGAAACTGGGAGTAGCGATTACCGATATTCTGACCGGTCTTTACGCGTGTATCGGCATCCAGTCCGCTTTATTGGAACGCGAGGTTTCCGGAACAGGGCAGAAAATCGACCTGTCCCTTTTCGATTCAGCTGTAAGCGCCCTTGTGAATATCGGCAGCAATTATTTAATGACCGGTCATCTACCTGAAAGACTCGGCAGCCGTCATGCCAATATCGTCCCTTACCAATCGTTCTATACGAAGGACGGAGAAATTGTTATTGCTGTAGGAAATGACCGACAGTTCATGCAATTGGCAGAAATGCTCGGTAAACCCGAACTGGGATCGGATGAGAAGTTCAACTCCAATACGGGAAGAGTAGAAAACAGGAAGGAACTTTCAGCCATCCTGCAGAAGTTGTTTCTAGAGGGAAATACTTCCTTTTGGGAACAAGCCTGCCTGGCTAGGAATATCCCTTTCGGCCCCATCCAAACGTTGGAGGACGTCCGGAACGACCCGCAATTAAAGGACAGAGAAATGTTTATCCGCATGCATCACCCACAAGCCGGAGCGACATCCATCATCGGAAGTCCGTTGAAACTCTCAAAAACTCCCGTGACCTTCCGCACGGCTCCACCTGAACCAGGTGCCGACAGTGCTGTCCTTCTATCGGAACTCGGCTATGCCCCAAACGAAATACAACGACTGAAAAAAGGTGAGATCATATAAGGAGTGATGGTATGAATTTTTCATTTACGCAGGAACAGGACATGCTTCGTAAAACGGTCCGCAGCTTCGTTGATCAGGAAATTATGCCGAACATCAGACAATGGGATGCTTCCGGTCATTTTGACCACGGTGTCCTTCGACAGCTGGCAGACCTTGGGCTGATGGGGGTATGCATACCTGAAGATTATGGAGGAAGCGGGATGGATTATAACGCCCTGGCGATTGTATGTGAGGAACTGGAGCGTGGCGATACCGCTTTCCGCACCGCGGTGTCTGTGCACACAGGCCTGAACTGTATGACGCTTCTGCAGTGGGCCTCCGAGGAACAGAAGCAGCGTTATCTCATCCCTCAGGCCAAAGGAGAAAAAGTGGGTGCGTTTGGACTCACGGAACCAGGCGCCGGATCTGATGTTGCCGCCCTTCAGACGACGGCTGTCAAAGATGGGACCGAATACGTTTTGAACGGGCAGAAAACCTGGATCTCCCTCTGTGATGCTGCCGATCATTTTCTCGTCTTTGCCTATACAGATAAAAGTAAAAAGCACCACGGTATATCCGCCTTTATA
Source organism: Halobacillus sp. Cin3 (assembly GCF_947311855.1). Taxonomy (NCBI): domain Bacteria; kingdom Bacillati; phylum Bacillota; class Bacilli; order Caryophanales; family Bacillaceae; genus Halobacillus; species Halobacillus sp. Cin3. Next base: position 969,875 of record NZ_CAMZMV010000001.1, read on the forward strand.
GTCGAACGGACATTCCCAGGCTTTTCATCAAAAGCTCAAAAAGGAAAGCTCGGCATACGTGCGGGGAATACGGGAGAATTGTTTTTTGATGGTGTGCGCGTGCCGGAAGATAACCTGGTCGGTCAGGAAGGGGACGGGTTTAAAATAGCGATGTCCGCCCTTGATAATGGACGCTTTACTGTGGCAGCCGGAGCCTGCGGACAAATTATGGCCTGCCTGGAAGCATGCGTGGATTACTGCCTTGAGCGGAAAACGTTCGGAATGGAAATCGGCAGGCATCAGCTCGTCCAGCAGATGATCGCCCGAATGGAAGCCGGCCTGCAGATGAGCCGCCTGCTCGTCTATAAAGCAGGTGAATTAAAAAACGAAGGAAAAAGAAACACAAGAGAAACATCTCTGGCCAAATGGCAGGCGTGCGATTTTGCCAACAAAGCCGCTGATGATGCTGTACAGATTCATGGTGCTTATGGTTATTCTGATGAATACCCAGTTGAACGGTATCTGAGGAATTCCAAAGCTCCAGTCATTTATGAAGGCACACGGGAGATCCATACCATCATGCAGGCCGAGTATGTCCTCGGATATCGGAAAGATAAACCATTAGACCGCATGCTGCCGGCGTGGAAGTCATAAATCAATTAAAAAACAACAGCCTGCAGGTGCCCCCCTGCAGGCTGTTGTTCCTTACCTCATCCACTCAAAGCTGCTCTCACTTCTCATTTTGATTCGAGGATGCTTCCGAAGCTCTCCAACCAGTTGAAAAAGAGCTTCATCTTTTTGTTTCGCCTCAATCATACAGTCAATCTGGTCTGTTGTACCGGCAGTTTTCTCAATGAAAGTCAGGAACATATCCGGATCAACGTAATCCGCATGACTTTTGAATGCTTCCGGGCTCTTCGGGCTGGAGATATGCATTTTCACAGGAAGTGGGGAATGAGTCCACGTCTCAAGTACGCGGCTCCAATTCTCTTCCCATTCCTCATGATCATAGTTCGCCATATGATGATGAAGATCAAAAACGAGGGGGATTTGAAGTTTTTCACATACATAGAGACAATCATTCAACGTGTAGGAAGTATCATCATTTTCGATCATCACCATTTTCTGGATCCCTTTCGGCACAAGTGCCCAGTTCTCTATAAAACGCTCCAGAGATGATTCTTTATCCTTGTACCGCCCTCCGAGGTGGAAGACGCATCGATGGGTCGGATCGATCCCCATATGGTGCAGAAGGAGATAATGATACTTCAACACAGTGATAGACGATTGGAAAATCTCTTGATCACGGGCGTTCAGCACCACAAAATGATCAGGGTGGAAATCCAGGCGCATCCTATTCTCTCCCGCGTAATCTCCAAGCATCTTCAAGTCCTGCTTAATCGGACCGATGTAATCCCACCCTTGCAAAGCCTCATGCGTGGCGAGGGGAACAAGACGGGAACTCAATCGAAAAAACTGGATATCGTGTGCTTTGTTATGCTTCAAAAGTCTGAGGCAGTTCTGTAAATTGGCAGAAGCGGTCCGCTCCAGTTTCCTTTTTGCAGCTTCCTGATCTTTCATCTGAGCAAATCGTTTATAAGTTACGGTCTGAGAAGGAGAAGCATTGTGCAGATGAACACTCATAGCCACATAACCGAGTCGGAATAAAGTCATAACCATCACCAAGATTCTTTTTCTATATCATCTGTCATGGAATTCCCGCTTATGCATGGTCCATTCGTTTTAACAGCACCCAGCTCATACTGAGGAAAAGAGGATAAAAAACAAGGGCTAGTGCGACCGGCATCACCCAGGTGAACATACTGACACTCACGGGCACGGCTGTTAAAATGAACCACTTCACCGTCAGCGTAACGAGGACGACACTGGGAAGAAGCACAGCCAGGTATCCCGTTGTTACATCCGTTCTCTTCGTGAAATAGCAGCCAAGACCTGTACATACAAGAGCACTTCCTACGAGGAACAATCCAAACAAGGTCAGTATCATGGAAATACTCAATGGAAACGCCTCCTTACTATATGTCCTTCTAGATGAATGATGGGATCCCCTGCCATTTTCCTCATTTTTCCACTGGATGTTTTCCGAATGTTTCACTACCCATCAATACGGATATACACCTTAATGTGTACACGATGAATTACAAAAAAGAGCGTAATGATACACAAGTTAGAAACTACCAGAGGAGGAAATTAAAATGAAAGATCCAAAAGAACAGGCAGCACAGATGAATGAAGAGAAAAAAGATGAAATCATGAGCAACTTCCAAACATTTAAGGACTACCTCGGCGATAAAGTCCATAAAGGCGAAAAATTGGGCCTTGGTGAAGAAGGTCTTACAAAGGGCGCTAAACGCGTAGCGGATTATTTAGCTGAATACGAAGAACCGAGAAACAGGGAAGAAAAGGTTCTCAATGAACTGTGGAATGCGGCGGACAATAATGAGCGGGAGCACATTGCACACGCTCTTGTAAAAATGGCCGACCAAACCAATTAAAACCAGAACCCCCGAGGCTGATGCAGCCCTCGGGGGTTTTTTAACGTGGAAGAAGAGGGTGGAACAACGCCCCTGCTGCTTTACGGATCGCTGCTTCCTCTTCTTTTTTATAGCTGATGATAAAGCAGGTGGAAGGGCCGCCTGATTTATTTATATCCAATGAACAATGTTCAGGAAAAGTTTCTGCTAAATCGTTCGCTTTCAACATTTCCTGCAGCTCGTAAAGAATTCCTTTGGAGCCGACAGGAACCATTTCAAAAACGGACGGATGATCAGCGAGTTCTTTGAATAACGACAACGGCGCTATCCGGTCCTGCTTTTCCATCACTTCCTGCCCGACCAGCGGCTCACCGATGACAGCAAAGGCTGCATATTCCGGCGTACAGCCTGTCTTTACTTTTGACGGGCTTACTTTCCCCATGACAGTAAGGCTGAGCGCAGACTGCTGCAGAGGAAAGTTGGATTCTGTGCTTCCAGTCACGGAAACAGAAAGACCGAGACCTTCAGTCAATTCGTTGATCCGATCCACGCACGGCTGCCACACTCCTTCTCCTGAAAAATTGTGCAGCAGAATGGATAATGGCTCCGCTCCTACTGCGTAATTTTCCATAAAAGCCACCCTGAACATAGATTCCGCCACAAGTGGATAAGGAGCTTGGATGTGATCGGCATCCTTTTCGCCGATGTTCGCTGCGTTATCAGAACTGATGACCAAATCGAACTGTTTATCAAAAGGAATAAACGTACTATCCCGCACTGACTTTCTCCTCCTTTACCCCCATGAGTGCCGGTTTTATTTTCTGTAATACGAAGCAGAACAAGATGACATTAATGCAAGCCCCTGCTGTGAGAGCTGGTACAAGAGTCCAGTAAAACACAGAGTTCATCATCCATAAAAAAGGGAGCGGTAAAACAAGGCTGTTGAAGGTGATGAAAAACAAATATCCCATCCATCTGCTCTTATTGTAGATAAAAGGAAACAACAAAAGGAGCATAGCCATTTCCACCGAAATAAACAGATGAAAAGGACCGAGTGGAAAACCGCCGGTTAATGCGGAAAGAAGATGGCCGAGACCACCGGCAACCGCTCCACTGACTGGTCCAAGAAGAATAGATGCAAGAAGCGCCGGCACCGCATCAAGCGCGATACTTCCAATACCGACAGGAATTTTCAATAAGCCGCCTAGAGCGGCCATGGAAGTGAACATTGCAGTCCACACGAATTTCTTCACGTATCTTTAGACTTCCGCGGGCGGCCTTTGAACACTTCAGCACTGCGGATATACTCTACATCCTTCTCCCCGCTTACGAAATTGATGTAGCGGCTCACCGCAAAAAAGTAGTCGGATAACCGGTTTAAATATCGCAGGCACACATCATGAATGTCCTCTACTTTCGCAAGGGAAACTACATTCCTTTCCGCTCTCCTCGTAACCGTCCGTGCGATATGCAGTGTGCCGGAAGCCGGAGCCCCTCCAGGTAGGATAAACCGTTTGAGCTCAGGCGTTTCTGCAATATAATCATCCATCCGGTCTTCCAGCCAGTTCACACTTGTCTCTTCCAATTTATAGGGATGATCCGCTTTTTTATTAGCCAGATCGCCTCCACAGTCAAACAATTCATGCTGAATCCGTTCCAGTTCCTGATCCACCTGCTGAAGTGAATCGATCGACAGATCCAATTCTGTTCTTGCTTTTCCGACAAAGCTGTTAGCTTCATCAACCGTACCATAGGCCTCCACACGGATATCATCCTTGTCCACACGTCCACCGATGACACTCGTCTGGCCTTTATCACCAGATTTTGTATAAAGTCTCATTTGATAACCTCCTGTTTATTTCAATTGTTCTGCAATACCGAACCACACCACATACGCATGAGCTGCCTCTTCCATAATCCTTTGATATAAGAAACCTGTCCGGTCACGCCACTCTCTGTCCAACTTTTCCAATGGAACAATCCCTCTGGTAATATCCGTACCTATCAGAAGCAGACGGCGCTGAGGGGCCTGGCTCTCCCATAACAACAACGGCTTCAGCCAGGACCAGCCTTCTTCCGTTTCCCTGGCCATGAATTCAATGTTTTCAACAACAAGCTGATCTGTGTCCGGCATATGCACCTCCTGGGATTTCATATCCATCCATGTGTGCTCTTTATAATGGTTCAGCCACATATCCCTGGCCCATTTTCCTTTCCCGTTATAGGCTCCACCTGTAACAAATTCCATGACATCCCCCCTTCCCCTTTTAGCTGAAGCTTAATTTTGACGCCTTCTCCAGGGTGGACTCGATATGTCCAGAGAGGTGTTCCTGTCACCCAGCTGATCATTTCCCTTAACGGACCTCCGTGGGTCACGACCGCAGCGGATTCAACCGGCTGTTTCTTGACTGCTTTTAGCAGATAGAGCAAAAATCGTTCCACTCTCTGTTGGAAATGAGGATACGATTCACCCTCGGGCGGTGTAAACCGATCCGGCCGGGACACCCACGCCCTATAGAGGGCTTTATCCTTTAAATCCTCATATGTGCAGGTTTCCCAATCACCGAAATGGATTTCCCTCAAGGAAGAACTTCTTCCGTATCGACAGCCGGGGAACAACAGCTCCGTCGTTTCCAGGCAGCGAAGCAGATCACTGCTGTAAATCAACCCCATATCAGGGAGCTGGTCCTTGAGCTTTTGTATGTTTGTTTTCCCTTCTTTGAGAAGCGGAAAATCACTCCAGCCAATATATTGTCTCTGTTTGTTTCCTTTGGTTAATCCATGACGGATAAAATAGAGATCCACCATACGATCCACAACAGTGTTTCCCCTCCTTCTACCGTTGCACCTAGAACATCGCCCGTCATTCCCTCGAACGATCGGATAGATAAGTACCGGAACAGCCAATACATCAAAAAAGCAGCTGATAACGAAAGAAAGACCGGAACCCAGAACAGGTGATATCCAGCAATGAATAATGCAGTCAAAATAATGTTCTGCATAAGACTGATGATCATTAGTTTTTTTTCATAGGCTGACTGAAAAAGCACGCATAACCCTACCTGCTTCGCAGGCGGTGTCCAGGCAAAATGATAAAGAAGGATACCTCTGCTTATCCATGGAAGGACAAGGAGTCCGAACGCAAATGCAGCAAAGGATACATGCAGGGTTTCCATTAAAAACAGGAATCGGACAGAAAGGAGCAGAAGGACGGAAAGGACGCCGAAAGCCCCCGTGCGTGGATCACTCATGATCTCCAATCGTTTATCGATGGATTGATAGGAGAAATAAGCATCCCCTGTATCCATCCACCCATCCAGATGAATACCTCCAGTGAACACACTGCTGATAATCAAAGCTGCGAGCGCAATCCCTCCAACAGACATAGGCGTATACACATCCAACAGAAAAGAAACTGCTAGTGCGCATCCCCCGGCAGCAAGCCCGACCCAGGGTAGACTTACTATGGCTCCCTTCAACTGTCTTTCCTCCATCGGCAGCTCACGGCGCACAGGTAAAATGGAGAAGAATTGAAAAGCCAGAAGAAACCCTTGGACCCATGCCTTCATGGTATAAGCTCCTCCCCATTTAATAAACGCAGGAGCGCATCGGTATCCACTTCTGCTGCGAATTCTTCCGCCACTTTGTCATAAGGATCTCCGTCCTGATCCGCTTCAGGACGGACGGGAAGCTGCTTTGCATTACGAAGCCTGTTCAACCAATCCGTTCGAAAGCCATCATTATGGAAGACATGATGCAGATGGGTGCCTATCACTTTGCCATCGTTCCAGACTGCTCCTTCCTCATGGCCATTAAAACTGAACAAAGCTGAAACTTCGTCTTCAGCTGTGACTTCTCCGAGGTGAATTTCATACCCTTCAACAGACTGGAGTCCGAAACCACTGGAAGAGTGTACTTCTCCGTGCACCTTCCTCGTCTGCTTGTCGGTATGAAACACCGACCTCATCGGCAGAATGGACAGTCCCTCATGGGAACCGTGTTGATCTGTCAACTGCCGGGTGAGCATTTGATATCCTCCGCATATCCCCGCTGCTGTTCCTCCCCTATGTATATAAGAGGTCAGAGCTTCAGCCAAACCTTTGCTTCGCAATGCTTTCAAGTCTTCAATCGTACTTCTTGTTCCCGGAAGAAGTACGGCATCCGGACATCCAAATTCTTCCTTCTTATACACATAGCGTATACTGACATCCTTTTCCCTATAGAACGGATCGACATCTGTAAAATTGGAAACGTAAGGAAAAACGATGACGGCAAGGTCCAGAGACTTGGGAACGGTGGAAGCCTTAGGGGGACGTAATGACAAGGAATCCTCCGCTTCAATATGATGTTCGACATGCGGAAGAACCCCAAGGATAGGGAGTCCCGTATAGACTTCGAGCCACTTCCGTCCATCTTCGAACAAGGCAGGGTCCCCACGGAACTTATTGATGATGATCCCTTTGATCCTGTCCCTGTGATGCGGGGGAAGAAGTTCCAGCGTACCGACAATGGATGCAAAAACTCCGCCCCTGTCGATATCCGCTGCCAGCAGGACCGGAACGTCAGCAAGGTCGGCGACAGCCATATTCACAAGCTCCCGGTCATTCAAATTCACTTCAACAGGGCTTCCGGCTCCTTCAATCACGATATAGTCAAAAGAATTATTCAGTTTGTCAAGGCTCTGCTTGATGGCTTGAAGCCCCTCTTCATAAAAACCGGCCCGGTAATCACTCCCTGATAATGTCTTCACCGACTTTCCGAGACAGATGACTTCCGCATGCTGATCGTTTCTCGGCTTTAGCAGGATTGGGTTCATTTCCGGAAGGGCCGGTGTCCTGCACGCCTCAGCCTGGACTCCCTGTGCCCTTCCGATTTCTGTACCCCAATCGGTTACATAAGAATTATTCGACATGTTCTGCGATTTAAACGGGGCTGCTCGATATCCCTGGTTGGAGAGCCACCGGCAGATTGCAGTTACAATGAAGCTCTTCCCTACATTGGAAGCTGTTCCTTGTATCATTAGTCCCTTCATAGCTGTTTCCCCTTTTTAAGCTGGGCATGACCGAACTGCACTTGATAAACAAAGTCGGCCATAGCAACCAATTTTACATGGAGGGTTCCCAGCAGTTGTAGATATTCTTCAATCACAGGCGGATGATTGGATGCATCCGAAAAAAGATCATTAGAAACAACAATCAAATGACCTGCCCGTCCATTTAAATGAATGATTTCACCCAGAATCGCGGCCACAAGATCATCGACGTCGTCATCATCGTCCATCTTCATCCATTCATTCGTCGCCCAGGTCGTCAAACAGTCCAGGATGACAACGCTCCCATCAGGAAAAGAAGCTTCCGAAGGTTGTACTGGATGCTCATGAAGAACCCATGTATATAACGAATTTTCCCTGGACTTTTGATGATGATTAATCCGGTGCTGCATTTCTTCATCTGTGTTAACCCCTGCAGCAATATAATGAAGGCTTTCTTCTCCTGTATCCACAGCTTTCCTCTCCGCCATGCTGCTTTTGCCACTTCTGACACCGCCTATCACTACTGTAAGCATACACTTCTCCATTTTTCCAGAGCTTCGAGAAGCTGTTCATTATCCGTCCGCTGTTTCACCGCCACACGAACAAACGCACCGTTCAACCCCTTGAAGTTATTCGTATGCCGGACCGTTAACCCTTCCTGCAGAAGAAACCCGATCATGTCATCGGCCTGGGTGTGGAAAGGGTCTCTCATAAGAAAGAAGTTGGTTTCCGTGGATAAAGGAGTGTAGCCCAGCCTCTTCAATTGTAAAAAGAGATAGGCTTTCTCCCTGGAAATATCAGCAGCTGTCTTCCGGGCGAATCCTTCCTGACTTAAACAATACATACCCGCTTCCTCAGCAAGTGCGTTGACACTCCACTCCGGCTGCAGACGCTTCAGTGCTTCAACCACCGCTGCCTCCCCCATCAGATAACCGAGACGGAGTCCGGGAATGCTGTACATTTTTGTGAGTGAGCGAAGAAGAAGAACATTCGGAAATTCAAACAAGTCTGGTGAGAAGAAAGGCTCTCCTGAAACAAAATCGTAAAAAGCCTCATCAATCACGACCTGGACATTGTTGAATTTACAGAGTTTTAATAACCCATACAATACATCAGGCCGATAGGTTCTCCCTGTGGGATTGTTGGGATGACACAAGATTAATAGATCCAGGTTCGGGAGGTGTGGAAGAATATCTGGAATAAAGAGATGAAAATTCCTCTTTTCAGATACATGAAAGTCGATGATTTCACAGCCATACGCCTCACACGCTTTTTGGTATTCAGAAAAGGTTGGTTGAATAATCCCTACCCTCCTGCCCTGCCAAAACCGGGTTAGCATATGAATAAGTTCAGAAGCTCCGTTGCCGACGAGTACTTTTTCTTCCGGCAGGTCCTGCATCAAAGCAATTCGTTCTGTGAGACGCTTTTGTTCAGGATCAGGGTATTCCTGGATCAAGTCCAGATGGTTTGCCATATGATCCTTCAACCCTTCCGGAGACCCGTATGGATTTGTATTCACGCTGAAGTCCGTAATCGTTTCTTTCGGTATTTTCCCATGCATTTGATAAAGTTTATAAGGATTTGCCCCATGAGACGGCCAGTTCAAACCCAATCCCCCCTAACCAGAGCAGGACAATCCATGCTGCCACCGTCCGTGTTAACAGTACATTGACCTGCTTGATATGTATGTCTGCCAATTCATGATGAGGAAAACCAATATACGGGCGGAATGACTTTTCCCCGAAATACGTATTTTCTCCACCTAAACGTACGCCAAGCGATAAAGCGGCTGCGGCTTCCCCCCAGCCACTGTTCGGGCTTGGGTGATGCGAGGCCTGAGAAGGCAGGTGACGGAACCTCCATCGCTTTTCACGGAATGTTCCATTGGAAACGATGAGCGTCACCCAAGCCGTCAGCCGGCTTGGGATATAGTTAAACACATCATCCATTTTCGCTGATACATACCCGAAGGCTTTGTATCGGTCTGTTTTGTAACCGACCATTGAATCGCACGTATTCACTGCTCGATACAACACCGCGAGAGGTGCTCCTCCGATTAAAGCGTAAAAAAGTGGTGCTGTAACGCCGTCACTTGCATTTTCAGCCACCGTCTCGACCGTACCACGGACAATCTCATCCTCTTCAAGATGGTCCGTATCCCGGCCGACAATCCACCCAAGCTCCCCACGTGCGGTCTTCCAATCCCCGTCCTTCAAAGGTAAATATACCTTGAGAGCGGCTTCTTTCAGCCCTTTTCCTGCAATCGTCGTCCATATGAGAAGCCCTTCTACAATGACGGACGCCGGTTGACTCCATAAAGCCACAGCGGCTGTCATCCCCCATGCAATCAGAAAAGCAGAACCTGTAACGGCAATCCAAAGAAGGGCTCCTTTCCAAACCTGGTGACGGCCTTTGTTCCAGGACTTCTCCAAAAACGCAATAAGCTTTCCCATTCCTGTGACAGGGTGAGGCATCTTTGTCGGGTCACCAAAAAAGTAGTCAAGCAGGCAGCCTAATGTGAGGGCAAGCAGATGGGGAATCAAAACCCGTCCTCTTTTCGGTTGAGGTATCGGGCAGCCGCTTCCTTCGTCGCTTTGTATACAGCAAGACCGACCGCTCTGCCTAATTTGGAAATGGTTCCCCCATATTCCAACGTCGTTCCCTGCTGGGTGCCTGCGATTAATACACTATCCGTAGAAGTTCCTGTTGCCGCTGTACCCGTTACAGGATCGTTAATCCCCATATCCATCAAAGCCCTCACCTTGGCCTCTGTGGCGGTCATCAAGCTTTGAGCATAGGCCTGTTCAGATAAATGTCCGTCTATGAACACCCAGGTGTTGATCGTCCCAGGCACGGTTTCTTGTATATGACTGCTGCCGTGGACGACATCCACAGCGTTACCTGTTCCTGCAGTGACGACGACGAGCAGCGTAAAATCTTCGTTTTCCATAAACTCGATTGAAACATCCTCGACGTCCGCCGCTGTCATCATGCCCACGGTCCTATGGATCTGACAGCCCCATCGCTCCGCTTCTGTCATTAAATACCCCGCTGGATCATCACATCGGAAAGAATGGTCTACCTGGACGTTGATAAATTCTTCAAACCAGCCGAAGCCGGGATGAAGAACGGCCGAGGAATAACACTTCAAAGGTTGACGACTTTTGTAATAGACCCGCTCCTTTGAAACGTCCAACTCATCTGGTGATAGGATGGATTTTGGTTTATCTTCGTTAAAAGAGGGGACGACATTTGTAAAAGGCTTTGAAAAGGAGGGGTGGGCATGGACATGGATATCTGATCGGTAGACGGCTGATAGATGCTGTTCATTCAGCACTATTTCCGGTTCTTCAAGCGCCTTCACCTTTCCTTGATCCAAAAGAAGGAGACGGTCGCAGTACAGGCTTGCCAAATTCAAATCGTGGAAGATCGCGACGACCGTCAGTCCGTTTTTCAAGGACCATTGCTTTAACGCGTCCAGCATCTGCTTTTGATAACTGAAATCCAGGTGGTTCGTCGGTTCATCCAATAGTAGAATACCAGGTTTTTGAGCAAGCGCCTGTGCCAGGAAAACCCGCTGGCGCTCTCCTCCACTAAGGGATAACAGCGACTGATGTCTGAACTGTGTCACCCCGGTTTGTTCCATCACCTCTTCAGCAATCCGGTAATCCTCATTTGTCCACTGCTTGAAAAGGCCTTTTTGATAAGGGTAGCGGCCTATCAATACGGTCTGCTCCACTGTTGTGGAAAAGGACACATCATGATGCTGGGGCAGGACTGCCATTTCCCTCGCTGTTTCTTTCGCTGTCATACGGGTGATCGGACGGCCTTGAATGGCAATGTCTCCCCTGACTCCCGGCAGCGTCCCGTTTATCGCTTTGAGTAACGTCGTCTTTCCACTGCCGTTCGGACCGAGGACACCAAACATTTCACCCTTAAGTACAGAAAAGGACAGATCATGAAGAATGTCATGGTCGTAGCCGGCATAGAGATGTTGCACGTCAATCATGAACTTCTACCTCCTTTTCTTCTTCGGATTAGTATGGCAGCAAACATCGGTGCCCCGATTAGAGCGGTCACCACACCTATAGGAAGCTCGGATGGGGTGACGATCGTTCGGGCCAGTAAATCAGCGAGAATTAAAAACGCACTGCCATTCAAGACACACAATGGTATAAGGTGCCGGTGGTCACTCCCAAACAACTTCCTGCATATATGAGGGATCACCAGTCCGACAAATCCGATCGTCCCGGATACGGCGACAGCCGCACCAGTCAAAATAGAGGCCGCAGACAGGACCACGTATTTCTGAAGCTCCACATGAACCCCGAGCTGCCTGGCCCGTTCCTCACCAAATGTCATCGCATTCAGTTCCTGTCCTGTAAACATGAGTAATAAGACTCCACCAACAAAGAAAGGAAGAATCAAATGGACATAATCCCAGCCACGGTTACCGACACTGCCAAGCAGCCAGTTGATGATCTGCCGCAGCTCCTCTCCTGTCAAAGAAATCATAAGGGAGATGAATGATCCGAGGAATGAGCTGAAGATGATCCCAGTTAATATGATCGTCGTCATGGACATTGATCGGTCCACAAGCCTGGCAAAACCTACGACGATAAAAATCGTGCAGATCGCAGCCGTAATACTTACGACTGGAAGCGTAAAAGAACCGGCAAAAGGAAGACTTATGCCCAGGAACAAAACCGCAACGGCTCCCACCGACGCACCTGATGACACGCCGAGTGTATAGGGATCTGCGAGTGGGTTTTTTAGCAGCCCTTGAAAAGCAGCCCCTGATACAGCCAGTGCGCCGCCTACCAACCCTGCAAGAACGACCCTCGGCAGCCGGATCTGCAGAATAATCGCCTGCAGAGTAGGATCTGTCCCTTCAGACATATGTGAAAATGGAAGCAGCTGCCCGCCGATGATGCGGGCAATCGCTTCGAAGGAAATCGGGACACTGCCTAGGGACGTCCCAAGAAAAATGCTGAAAACTAAAAACAAGACACTACCAGTATAATGAGTGGTCTTATTCGCTAAAAACGTCTGGATAAACGGCTTCTGCAAGTTCCTGAACCCCTTCAACTAAACGTGGACCCGGACGTGTGACAAGGTCGGAATGAACATCATAGACCTGTTCATCCTCAACAGCAGGTACGGTGTCCCAGCCATCCCGGCTTAACACACTGCCTTGAGGATCTTCTGTGTAATAGCCATACGTCGTAATGATGACCTCCGGCTGCAGTTCAACGATCGCTTCATTATTCATTTTGAACCAGCCTTCCTGATCCCCGACGACATTTTCCGCCTGAATAACAGCCAGCATTTCATTCAAAAATGTCCCTTGTCCACCTGTGTAGATTTCAGGTTCCGGTGACACTTCCACAAATACATCTTTTTTGTCTTCCTCAGCAATTGCAGCCGCCTTTTCTTCGACCGCTTTCAAGTCGTTCTGCATACCAGAGACGATGTCTGAAGCTTTTTCGCTAGTTGCGGTAATATCTCCAATCGTGGCAATCGTTTCATAGACCGTATCGAACGAAGAAGCATCCTGGACGACATAAACGGCAATCCCAGCATCACGAATCTGCTGAAGGGCTTCTTGGGAAGTATGCGCTCCGGAAGCATGAGCAAGGACTACGTCCGGCTCAAGAGAAAGGATTTTCTCTACATTCAAATCCTGACCTCCAATTTTTTCCTTTTTGGCAGCTTCTTCCGGGTAATTGGCGAAATCACTAACCCCGACCACTTCCTCGTTCAAGCCAAGTGCAAACAGGATTTCCCCATTGCTTGGAATTGTACTGATGATTTGATCCGGTTCTTCTTCTATGGTTACTTCATTATCCATAGCATCCGTTAAGATCAATGGAAAAGAACCCTCATCTCCGGACGTTTCGTTTTCTTCTGTCGTTTGTTCAGACTGGTCATCGGAAGACTCTGCCTCCTCATTTCCACCTGAAGCACACCCTGCCAATAGACCGATGACAAATAACACAGCCAGCAGCTTTCTCCATAAATGTTCCATCTTTATTCCTCCCCTTATTCCTTGGAACACAAAAAAACACATCCCCGGAAAAGATGTGCACCATTAGAAAACACCGCAGACGGGTCTCTTCTAATCTTTCGACACACCCTCCTATCCGCGTAGGTTTTTTTGGTGTTTAAAGCAGGCAGGTCTCCTGACTTCAGGTCAACAAGCCCCGCTCCTTCCCATACGATTTCGCGTACAGTGGATCATGCGGGTCTCTCTCTGTTACAGTGGCGGGACCGTGCTGGAATTACACCAGCTTCCCTATTAAGCAATTGAGTCGTTCAATTGCGCCTGCTTTTCCAATATGTAATTCAATTCTATTGTAAACGAAATTTGACTAAATTGCTCCCATTTTCTTTTTTTCCGTCGGACTTTATTGAACCCAACCTGCCTTTCAAAGCTGTCCATCCTGTTCTTGTCATGATCCGTCCATTTCACTAACGTGCACCAAAGAAGCTTGAATAATATACCTTTCCGGCGCATCTCCAACAAAATTAAACGGATAACAGGTAGTCAATGTCAATGTCGGCTCCTTCTTATCCACAATGACAGAGCGGTCGTCTGCATCGGTAATCCAGGTCTTCTCTACTTTGTATTCATAACGCTTTTGTTCATACTCATAAAAAAGGGAATCTCCTTGCTTGATATCGCCCAGGTTCGTAAAAACCGTCTCCCGGTGCCCGCTTAACACGGTATGCCCTTTTTCATCAGGAGTGGTGGTCCACTCACTCACATACATGCCGACGCCTCGCTTCAGTGAATCCTCATCTGCTCCCCAGTAAGTGGTGTATCCTTTGTTAAGCATCGGGATGATTAACCTTCCCATCTGTTCTCCTTTTTCATATGTAGATACTTGCTCACTGTATACCTTTTCTTCCCCGGCCGTTTTACGGTCCGGCCCATCCATGACCGCCCTTTCATTTATTTCCGTGGAAGCTTCCTCCCATGTACTGATTTCTTCTTGGGAGACCTTCTCTACTGCACCGGCAGCATTCCACCATTGAAGTCCATAAAACAGAGAGATGGAAAGCCCGATGGTTATGATCCCAATAAGAAATTTATTCACGAAAAAACCTCCTTTTCATTAATAAAGAAAGGGAGAAGCCGCTGTGCGGCTTCTCTATCTCCTTCTTATGCTGTCTCTTTTCTTCTGTACAAAAGGACGGCTCCGGCAGCAGCGGCAGCAAGTGCGCCTGCTAATGCGTAAACCGGTTCATGGGAAGATGTGTCTGGAAGCTCACCACCGGCAGTCTCTTCGAGTGTCTGGGCATCCAGGACTTCCTGAGGAATTTCGATAGAGCCTACTCCATTGAAATTGGAAAGAGTGACATCAGATGTCTGACTGATGGTTATAGATTCACTGCTGTCCTCAAACGTCAGTTTCATATCCATCATCATACCTGTCATATAATGGTTTTCCTTATCAATGGTTACTTGATAGGAGAAATCTTCAATTTCAACTTTCTCCATCAACTGCTCAATCATCTTCTGCATTTCAGCAGACTGCTCCGAATCCTGCTGACTGCCGGAAGATTGAAGCATTTGCGTGGACATTTTCAATAGTTTTTCGCCGTCACCTTCATAGGTCAGAACATAAGCGTCATCTTCCTCACTGACGGTCATGTCCGAGGCAAGCGGCATGGCTTGGGACATCTGGCCTTCTGCCATCATGGATTTTTGAAGATTTCCAAGATCTCCGGACATTTTTACCCAGCCTTCCTCAGGCATCTGTACGTAATACCCATCTTCAGTCAAATATGATTCCGTTTCCTGACCGGCAATGGTCGTCGTCATATGCATTTTAAGAGGATCAAGCATGACATCCGCTTTTGATTCAGATGTCACTTCTGAGTTTTCTCCACCCTCCATACCAGGTACTTTCTGATCAGAAGACGTATGGATCGTATAGCTGTCCAGATCCATCATCGCTTCATTCGATTTTTTCAAGATGTCTTCCGCACTCATGTCAGCCGCAGCGGCTTGAAGAGGTAACGCAAACATTACAGCACCGGCCATCATCGTACTCAAAAACTTTTTCTTCATCCAAACACTCCCGTTTCATATTGGCTTCTACGGTGAGTTTCCTATGTATGTATGATCCAAAAGCTGACACAACCCACTATTTTCCACCTACAAGTTAATAACCCACCCTACCTACTCTTAAACATAAAATCCTCATTTTCTGCATTTTTATTCCAGATGTTGTCGAAGGATTGGGTCTATAGTTGGGAGGACCGTCGATTACTTTCCCGAAAGGTACAGGGATCCATCCTGATGAATTTGACAGGCTGAAATTTCCTTAAAAGAAACATACCCCGCCGTTTTCACCTGCTCCTGAAGCCATTGTTCGCTGAAACCGCTCTGCTGCAGCTGTTTTTTGACAACTTTTCCATCAGTGATCACAAGGTAGGGAGAAGAAATGGTTTGAGTGACAAGGTTCATCTGTGCGGGGGTGACCGGAGAAGCGTCCGCTTTCCTCAATACACTTACAGTCCCGTCGGTTTCGAGTACAGCTGCCTCCACCTGACTGAAGCTGAAGACACCTTTCTTCCTTAACTCTGCAATGAGTTCATCCACTGTAAAACGTACTTTTTTCATTTCTTCCATCTGAATCCGCCCATCTTTCATGAGCATGCTTGCTTCACTATTGAAAATCCGGCGGATCAAAAGACTTTTCAACGTCAAATGGTCGATAAGAAAAACCAGTCCGGAAAATAAAGCGAGGGCAAGGATGCCACGCGGAAGGGACACACTTGGAGATAGAAACGTCGTCGCTGTCATACTTCCCAAGGTTATACCTGCAATAAAATCGAAAAGCGTCATCTGGGATGTCAATTTCTTTCCAAGCGTCCGGGCCAGCATGTATAAAACAAAAAATAACACGATCCCGTTTCCAAGGTACATAACCGTATTCATAAGTCACCCTCCTTACTCTTTTTCCATAATCCTAGCGTTCCATAATCATCAGGGAATATGAAAAAGCCCCCGAATCTTACACTTACAGGGTATTCCAGTGTGAATGAAAAGCCTTTAAGTTGATGAAATGAAGCGGCTCTGAAATAATAAGACCACACCTACTAGAAACGGAGGTATGAACATGGATGCATTTATCCGCTCCGATCAATACCATTATATAAAGAATGAAACCCAGAATCTGTTGAACGGCCACCGGACGACCAATGATTCATCGGTCACTCAGGCACTTACCTCTCTCTCTTCCGAAAAAGCCCTCGATGTTTTTGAAACGTTAACGGAAGGCCAGCACGAATTGATCCGTCAGATTGAACAGGTGCAGGAAGAAACGGATGCCATTTTTTATTTTTCCAGACTGAAGCATTACGTGATTCCTTTCCCGAAGCTGACTGACGCAGAAATCAGTCTACTGTTTCCTAAAGTAAAAAAACTCCAGGTTCCGGAATTCGATGAAATGGACTGGGCTGAAATGTCCTATATGGGATGGAATGACCCTGCAGCCAATCGGAAATATATCATCACTAAAGTCGACGGCCGGTATACCGGTCTTTACGGACACTACCTGCCATCCCGGCAGAAAAACATATGCACGCTCTGCCATGAACAGGAGCGTGTCGGCCTGTTTACGGTCACCAGCAAAGGGAAAGATGCTGAAGAAAGCGTAAGCCGTGGGAATTATATCTGCTATGACAGCAGGAAATGCAACGAAAATATTAAATCCAGAAAACCTCTGGAGTCGTTCATCATCCGTATGATGAATCTATAATAAAAAAAGCCCATCCGGAATCCGGATGGGTCTTTTTTATGCTTGTTTCTGTTCAGTTTCTTTGTCGTAATCAGGAGAAACCGCACGCTTAATCGTAAGAGCAATGACCACTGTGATAACTCCCAGGGCAAGCGCAAACCAGTAGGCTTGATGGACGCCGGCGGTCATGGCTTCGGTCATAAGGGCACTTCCCTCCTGTGCCTGTTCTCCATCGAGGTAATTTCTCTGCCCCTGGCTCATTATGCTGACAAAAATGGATACTCCAAGCGCTCCACCGATCGGCTGCAGCGTATTGGCTATCGCTGTTCCATGAGGATACAAGTGCTTCGGCAGCTCATTCAGCGCATTGGTCTGGGAAGGCATCATAATGGCTGAAATTGACAACATCAGCAGTATATAAGCAAGAACAAAACTCCACGTCGGGATGGAGGGCGTGATTTGGCTGAAGAAGAACATGACGCCTGTCAGGACAATAGTCCCGGGAATAATCAGCTTCCGCGGGCCGACTTTGTCAAATAACGTCCCCATAACCGGTGACATTAACCCATTAAGCAAAGCGCCGGGAAGTAAAAGCAGTCCGGCGATTTTAGCAGAGTAACCAAGCGGCCCCTGGAGATACATCGGCATGACGATTTCGGAAGCGAACATTGCCATAATGACAATAACAAAAATAGAGATGCCTCTAGTATAGCTGGGATATTGAAAAACCCGCACATCCAGAAGCGGCTCTTCCAAACGGAGCTGCCGGAAAACAAACCAGGCTATGCTGATGACTGCCACAGCTAGAATCACAATGATTAATGGTGAGGCGAATCCTGCTTCTGTTTCCCCGGCACTGCTGAATCCATAGACAATCCCCCCGATTCCTATAGAAGAAAGGACAATCGAAAGTGCGTCCGCCTTCGGTCGTGTGATCTCACCGACGTTCTCAAGGAATTTCCATGCAAAAACGATGGAAAACAAGGCAAATGGAATGACAGTAATAAACAACCAGCGCCATCCAAGGAAATCGACAATGACTCCCGATAATGTCGGTCCAATCGCTGGAGCGAACATGATGACAAGTCCGAATGTCCCCATAATCCTTCCTCTGACCGCAGGCTCATAAAGCAAAAGGAGGGCATTCATAATTACAGGTATTAATAAACCCGTTCCAACCGCCTGAATCATGCGCCCTGTTAAAAGCATCGGGAAGTTCAATGCGGTCGCAGCAATTGTCGTTCCTATTAAGAAGATCGTCATAACTCCGATAAACATCTGTCTCGTGGTAAACCATTGAATCAAGAGGGCGGATATCGGCATCAATACCCCCATCACCAACATGAAGCCCGTGGCCATCCACTGGACCGTCGGAGCACTTAAGCCGAAAACATCCATAAGTTCTGTTAATGCTATGTTTAAAAGCGTCTCATTGAGAATCGCGAAAAACGCCCCGATCATAAACGTTGCCAAAATAATTTTTCTATTCTGCGTCGTCTCCATTTTGAACCTCCATCTTCTGTTTCAAAGTACAATCCTTCCCTATGTTCTATAAAATGATTCACTTTTGCAAGGGTTTTGTTTTTCTTTTTGATCATTTTAATCGGCTTTTACAATGGCTTCCCTCTTAATAGAAAGGAAATCAATCTTTCTTTGACAGGAAGCGCACAATGATGTAAATTACTATTGTACGAACAATATATTTAATTATTACTAAAATATTCGTGTTTCAGGAGTGATTTTGATGGAAAATGTATTTGATTATGAAGATGTTCAATTAATTCCCGCAAAATGTGTCGTAAATAGTCGTTCTGAATGCAATACCTCTGTTCAATTTGGAAATCATACGTTCAAGCTGCCTGTGGTTCCCGCCAACATGCAGACCATTATTGATGATGAAACAGCAACAAAGCTTGCTGAAAATGGATATTTCTATATTATGCACCGCTTCCAGCCTGAAACACGTACCCGTTTTATTGAAACAATGAAGGAAAGAGGTTTGATTTCTTCCATTAGTGTAGGTGTGAAGGAAGACGAATATGAATTTATCGAATCCTTAGCTGCCCGCCATCTGACTCCGGATTATATTACGATCGACATCGCCCACGGACATTCCAGCGCTGTCATTCATATGATTCAGCACATCAAAGCCCACCTCCCATCCACGTTCGTTATTGCCGGGAATGTCGGTACTCCCGAAGCTGTCAGGGAACTTGAAAACGCCGGGGCCGATGCCACTAAAGTAGGAATCGGACCAGGAAAGGTTTGTATTACAAAAGTCAAAACCGGTTTCGGTACTGGTGGGTGGCAGCTGGCAGCTTTACGCTGGTGTGCAAAGGCAGCCAGTAAACCTGTTATTGCCGACGGCGGAATCCGCACCCATGGAGATATCGCAAAATCCATCCGTTTCGGCGCCTCCATGGTAATGATCGGCTCTCTCTTTGCCGGTCACGAAGAATCTCCGGGAGAAACCGTTGAAAAAGGTGGGAAACTATACAAAGAATATTTTGGTTCAGCTTCTGAATATCAAAAAGGAGAAAAGAAGAACGTCGAGGGCAAGAAGATGTTCGTGGAATACAAAGGACATTTGAAAGATACCCTCACAGAGATGGAACAGGATCTTCAGTCCGCTATCAGCTATGCGGGCGGTACCGATCTTGATGGCATCCGACACGTGGACTATGTCATTGTGAAAAACTCCATCTTCAATGGAGACAAAGTTTATTAAAAGAAAACCGGCCGTAAGAGCGGCCGGTGAGGCTGTCGGTAAAGTTCCCGGCAGCTTTTTTGTACTTGGATTCCCGATCTTATGAAAAAAGCCCGTTAAGTATGCCTGAAGAAGCACCATCATCCGAAGATCTGCTTGGTCAGGAATCTCTACCGGAAAAAGGTAACGGAGGCCGTGCTCCCTACAGACTTCTTCCCAATATGCGGACCTTCGCAATCCAGATGACATACAGCTACCTCTACGTAATGTTTCTAAAGCTGGGACGGTCTTCTTTTTTGATCCGGATCAATGATCTCGCTGCTGAAGTGGGATGTAGATATCAAAATCATGATGATCCATTTTCCTTGGCACCGGGTACTTCTCGAACTTGATTGGCAGATCATCATAATACTCCACATCAGGTTCACGATGAGGTTGTCTCCCCGTATTCTTAAACCATTGATAGACAGCTGTATAGGTGTCTGCAACACTTTTTCCTTTCATATGCTGCACGTGAAGATAGGTTTGTTCTGGAATCGTTTGAATGTTCATCGTCGAAGGAAATTCCACCGACTCGTCAACCTGAAACCCTGAATAGTGCACAAATCCATCAGTCCTTGTATGATAGGAAAACCCCCACTGTTCAGATACATACTCAAGGTCAGCTCTTCCTATTATTTCCTCCATTACACCCTCAATCAACCCTTTCAGATCCGAAAGTTCTGTGTAACCTCCTTCCCATCTCCTGCAGGCTGCCTTCCATTCCGGAAGCGTAATGATTTCCATAGACTCGCTCCTTTCCCGTAAAACAGGATTGATTAGTTATGTGAGACGTTCAATCTGTTTTCTCTACTACATATGAGTCTCTTCCCTTCCAATCCAGCCCTTATAAATGATCAGGTCCTCCACCTTACGGTTTCCATAATTCGCTGGACAGCGTTGCCTGCTCTTCTACACGGTCGACGAACTCCTGGACGACTTTATCATTCCCTTTTTTATTCGCCAGCTTCATCATGGCACGGCCGACAAAGTTAGTCCCACGATTGGACCCGGAATATATCAACCTTGTTGTCGACTGATCCACTTTTTCCAATCGGAAGGACGCCGTTACTTCAAAAGCTTTGCCGATCACAAAAGCGATTTTCTTATGTTTAAATGCCGGCTTGTCCTCATACACAAGCGTATCTACAGTATAGGTTTCGAGACGCTTCCCTTCTCTGTAGGTCTGCAGGTGTTTCGCACCTGCTTCCGTTTCTGTTTTTTCAATCAGCTTATGCTCTTCCACCTTAGGCATGATCCGCTTAATGTTTTGATCTTTGAAAAGATCCCACACATCCTCAAGAGAAGCGTCGATCATTTTTTCTTTTTCCCATTCTATCATTCGTTCTCCTCCTTACCTGATTGGATAAAAGCATCCAGTTCCTTAATTCTTGCCTGAATATCTTCGGCCTCCTGTTCCATCTTTCTCTTCTTTTCTGCTAACAATTCTTCAAGACTGGCAAAGGATTCATCGTCCATTACGGTTTTCATTTCCTGTATGGAAAAACCGAACCTCCGCAGTTTACCAAGCAGAAGAGCGAGAAAATAGCTGCCGTCATCATAGTACCTGTACTTGTTTTCCGGATGAATAAAAGCCGGTTCCAACAGGCCCACCTCTGCATAATACCGGAGTGTATCCTTGCTGAGTCCCGTAAGGTTTGAGAATTCACTTCTTTTATACATGACACACCCTCCTGCACTTATTATAAACCGTGGGGTACACGCCATAGTCAAGGAATCTTTCCAAATGAAAAAACATCCCCTCCCATTGACCTTATTCACTCTATCTTTACGAATCTTTCACGCTGCACCTGGCAGGATAAAAGTCCGGGTAGTTTTTGTTTCATCTTGTTAAATGGTGAAAGATACTGTCTAAAACTGTTGATTTCAACCATATTATGTTAATCATGAACAGGAGGAATTTACCTTGTCATATAATGGAAATTTACATACACTTAATCATAAACATGTTAAACAATCTATCGCAAAGGAGTCCACCATGCTCACTAAAGTAAAGCAAGTCCTATTTTTAAAACGCTTGGAAAAAATGCTGGGATCTTACAGGATAGACGTTCTCCATTTTATTCCCGGCAGAGTCCGGCTTTCGTCACCATACTGGGAAGGCCGTTCTAAAATTATTACGCGTTTGATTCCATTGTTGGAATTGGAAAATAAAATATATACCGTCAAACACACACCAGAGACCGGAACACTGCTTGTAGAGTACGATCCTGATCCAAATGTAGGGGAAAAACAAATAGAAAACTGGTTAACCATCATTCAACGCGTTCACAATGATGTAATCTCCAAAGAAGTGACTGAATTATGATCCAGAATTTAATCGGGCTGGGTGCATCTTTGGCCGCTCCAGAAATCATGAAGCGGATGAAGGATCAAAAAGTTCAGGTCCTCCATGCGATGCCGGGAAGAGTCCGTCTCCAAAGCGATCATTGGAAAAATGAAACGACAGCCGCTGCTCTGGAAGAAGTATTCACGGAAATCCCCATCGTCCAGCATGTGGAAGCTTCAGGAATCACAGGGAGTCTTCTGATCTTGTTCAACAGCAGTACCCTGACATCAGAACAATTTGATGCCTTAATCCAGCTGGCCGTCGACACGTCTACATCGACCTACCCCTACATAGAATCAAAGATGAAAAGTTCGTTCCGAAAAGGGATGAACTCTCTGAACAATGCGGTTAAGAAACAAACCGGAGGGAAAACCGATGCGGAATCCCTTTTGGTTTTATGGCTCCTATATAAAGGAACAACAGGTTTCGGCGGCAACCCGGCCTTTGCCAGCAGCCTCCTTTACTGGGCTTATACTCTCATCCAGAAAGATGGTGACGATAAACCTTGATGCAAGGAACAATCATACATCAGCTGCCAGGAAGGACACGGTTGAGAATGGAAAAAGAACATAGGCCAGAAGTCGTCGAAGCTTTTCATCGAAACCTTCCAGGGGTGAAATCCGCCCTTTACACCCCGGAAACAGGATCGCTGCTGCTCCACCACGACGTTCACTGGAATGCGGACAGCAGCAGGACAGCTCGTTTACTCTCTTCTGTGTCTGAACTTTCACTGTATAAAAAAGAACTTCGAACAGCAGGTGCTGCGTTCCTGATGGACTTTTTCCTACCTGCCTCCCGGTTCACTGGAATGCTGAAAGTCCTTTCCCCTTCAGCATTGACCACCCTGTACGCTTGCAGGAATACTTTAAAGAACGGGGTGCGGCCACTTCAGGAAAAGACCCGCCCAAATGCCGACACATTGAGTATGGCTGCTATCATCGCTTCTATTATAAAAGGAAATCCGAAGTCAGCCGTTATGATTCTCATCATGTCGACGTTAAGTGAGATTATTACCGATATGACGTCACAGCGAACGAAAACATACGTGCGGGATATGATGAGTGTAGATACGCCATATGTATGGAAAGTAATTCATAACGGCAGGGAAGAGAAAGTCCCCATTCAAACCATCAATCCCGGTGATACACTGGCGGTTTTCGAAGGGGAAAAAATTTCAGCGGATGGCCAAGTGTGCCAAGGAACCGCCACCATAGATCAATCGGCCATTACAGGAGAATACATGCCTCAAGAAGTGTTCAAAGGACAGGAAGTGTATGCTGGGACTATTGTACAGTCCGGAAGTCTGCAGATGGAAGTCACCCGCGTCGGAGAAGACACGACCGCTGCCGGAATCATTCATATGATTGAACATGCTCAGGATTCCAAAGCCCCGATTCAAAATTACGCCGACGACATGTCGGAACGGCTGGTACCCGTGTCATTCCTGCTGGCATTATTGACATACGCCCTTACAAGAAGCTGGGACCGTGTGTTGAACATGCTTGTCATTGATTATGTATGTGGGATCAAGCTGGCTACAGCTACTGCTGTTTCCGCTTCAATCGGCAGAGCAGCCAGTCAAGGTGCCATCATGAAAGGCGGGCAGCACCTGCAGTCCTTAGCCTCTGTCGATACGGCTATATTGGATAAAACCGGAACAATTACGGAAGGACGCCCTGAAATTGTTCAAATCCTTCCATTTAATGGTTTCACCGAAAACGACATACTCCGATACGCGGCGTCTGCTGAGGAGCATTCCTCTCATCCAATAGCTGAATCTATTTTAACTAAAATGAAAAAGAATGGCCTTACTGCCTATGACCATGACCACTCAAGCATTGAAAATATCGTAGGTCACGGAGTTAGAGCGATCGTCAATAAAAAGGAAGTACTGGTCGGCAGCCAGGAACTTCTCATAAAGTCACATGTGGATATGACCAGCCTGCCTTTTCTTAAAAAATCTTTAAAAAAGAAAAACACCGTATATGCAGCAGTTGATCAGTCCATTGCCGGTGTGATTGTTATCGAAGATGCTGTCCGCTCAGGAATGAAGCGGACGATCAACCAATTAAGAAGAAGCGGGATTGATGAAATTGTCATGATTACAGGGGATAAAAAGGAGACAGCTGAAGAAGTTTTCAAGGAGCTTCATCTGGATCACTATTACCCTGAAGTCCTCCCTCACGAGAAAGCAGCCTTTGTCCATCATTACAAAAATCAAGGAAGAAATGTCATGATGGTCGGTGACGGAATCAATGATGCTCCTGCTTTGGCAGCAGCTGATATAGGAGTAAGCATGGGAGGAAAACGGACGGATATTGCCGTGGAAGCCAGTGACCTTGTTATCACCTCAGACGATCCGCTAATCCTGGCAGATATGGTCGATCTATCCAAGTCCACCATGCGGATGATCCGGAGGAATTTCGCTGTCACCATTGCTTTAAATAGCGCGGCTATATTGTTCGGCCTTTTCGGATGGATTACACCGACAGTGGGTGCCGCCATACACAACTCGGCTACAATCGGAGTTGTCCTGAACAGCACACGCTTGTTGGTGAACAAGGAGAGAAAACCATGCAGGCAACCTTTACCATCGTCCACGACATACCTGGTCGACTCCGCCTGATCATTCCTGCTCTCTACGATAAGAAAGAGCACGGGCAGATCCAGGATATGTTTACGTCCATTAAAGGAATACAAAAGGTAAACATTGAACCGGCTATTCAATCGATGACGGTCCACTACTCCAAGGATGTGATTAACAGAAAAATCATCCTCCGTTTTATCAGTTTATTTTTTAAGCAGACGCAGTTTGATCCGCTGGACAATATCATGATCAATATTGCCCCTGCCCAGCGCAAGGATTTTTTCCGAAGTCTTGTAACAGGAATCCTTATTCTGCTGGCCTATTTGAACAACAAGCCCGGCAGCGTCCCTGGAATGCTCGACTATGCCGTTGTCATTTCCACTGCTTATACGGTTCTGTCCCACGGAGAAAACAAACTCCGTCACCCGGATGTTCTCACGGGAATTGTAAGCATGCTGTCCATCGGGGCAGGAAACATTCTTCAGGTAGCTATGGTAACTTGGGCTGTCAACGTCCTTGAGCTTTTAAATGATTCAAACAAAAAAAGAATACTGCCATTCTAAAAAAACAGGAGGTATTACTATGGTATTAAATAAGGATTTCATGATGGGATTTGTATCAGGAACAGTCGTTGGAGCAGTCGGCTACCGGCTCTATGAACAAAACCAGGGTCAGCTTTCACAGCTCATTCAAAACCCCGGCGTTCAATCTATGAATTCACTGCCTTCCCTTTCAACCAACCAACATGAAGTAACGATGGAGGATTTAATCGCACAGAAAGAACGCCTGGAAGATTATATTGCCGAGAAAAAAGTGAACAGCGCCCAATAAGAAGAAGGCCAAAAAGGTACACTCCCCCGGGAATGTACCTTTTTTATAAACTTTCGTATAATATTCTGACTTCACTGTTGACATTTCGTGGAGTTAGCTATATATTTTGCACTAAGGAAACTTTTTATGCTGAAAGCAATACTGTCATCTTTTTTCGGGACCCCCATATAGTAAAGGGGTATCTTTTTTAAACTAAAAGTTGCACTCGGCAAATTTAAATGCCCTAATATAAATTTCATGAAGACATGCACGAACTATGTATAAAGAAAATGATTAAAGGAGGATCATCATGCACCACCCTGCTATTTCCATCAAAGACCTTCACGTTTCCTATTACGGAAATGAAGCTGTCAAAGGTATCAGTCTCTCGGTGCAGCCAGGGAACCTTATAGGAATTATCGGGCCTAACGGCGCAGGTAAATCTACGTTTCTAAAAGCTGTACTGAATTTGATTCCTAAAGATAAAGGAACCATTCATTTATTCGGGAATTCCATTCAGGAAGCACGACGGAAAAT
Organism: Halobacillus sp. Cin3; assembly: GCF_947311855.1. Classification (NCBI taxonomy): domain Bacteria; kingdom Bacillati; phylum Bacillota; class Bacilli; order Caryophanales; family Bacillaceae; genus Halobacillus; species Halobacillus sp. Cin3. The sequence goes on from NZ_CAMZMV010000001.1 coordinate 996,163, forward strand.
CGCCTATGTCCCTCAAAGAAATGATATCGACTGGGATTTTCCAATCACTGTTCTGGATGCTGTCCTGCTCGGCACCTACCCCAACTTGAAATTGTTCCGTAGACCGGGAAAAAAAGAAAAAATCTGGGCACTGGAGTGTTTGGACAGAGTCGGTATGAAAGATTTCAGCAAGAGACAGATCGGTGAACTTTCCGGGGGGCAGCAGCAGCGTGTATTCCTCGCCCGTGCTCTGGCCCAGAAAGCGGATATGTTCTTTCTTGACGAGCCTTTTGTAGGAGTCGACGTGTCCAGTGAGGAAACGATCGTCAAAATCCTAAAGGAATTATGCTGGCAGGGAAAAACCGTCGTGGTCGTCCATCACGATTTAAGTAAAGCAGAAGAATATTTTGACCAGCTGATTTTACTAAATAAGGAATTGGTTGATTTCGGCCCTGTCAGTGAAGTTTTCCGTACAGAAACCATTGCCAAAGCGTATCAAGGGCAATTTGCCTTCATGAAAGAGATTGGAGTGTAACTATGGAATTTATCGAGGCCGTCTTTCAATATGAATTTTTACAAAAAGCCCTGCTTACATCGATTATGGTCGGCATCATCTGCGGAGTCATCGGCTGCTTCATTATCTTAAGAGGGATGGCACTTATGGGAGACGCCATCTCACATGCCGTCCTACCTGGTGTTGCCATTTCTTATATGCTGGGAATCAACTTCTTTTTCGGTGCCGTTTTCAGCGGTGTACTAACCGCCATTGCCATTGGATTCGTCAGTCAAAACAGCCGGATCAAACATGACACATCCATTGGAATTATGTTCACCGCTGCATTTGCTGCCGGGATCATCATTATTACACTGCTGAAAAGCAGTACAGATCTGTATCACATTCTGTTCGGGAATGTCCTGGCCGTCCGTTCCTCAGACATGTGGATCACCATGGGCATAGGTTTAGTTGTCCTGGCAGCTGTTTACTTATTCTATAAAGAACTGCTCGTTACATCTTTTGACGAAACAATGGGAGCCGCCTATGGGCTGCCTGTACGTATGATTCATTATTTTCTTATGACTCTGTTAACGATGGTGACCGTGGCTTCTCTGCAGACCGTGGGCATTGTCCTCGTCGTAGCCATGCTGATTACACCGGCAGCCGCCGCTTACCTATTAACAGACCGGCTGTCCATCATGATTTTTCTTGCTGCCGGTATCGGCGTCATATCAAGCATTACAGGGTTGTACTTCAGTTTCACCTACAACCTGGCTTCAGGAGCTGCCATTGTTTTAGCAGCAACCGCCCTTTTTATTCTCGTATTCCTTTTTTCACCAAAGCACGGGCTTCTATGGAAAATGCTGAAGGTAAGAAAAAAGCGGGCATCCCTTGTTTAATGAATGAATAAGGTAAATGGGAGTCATCACTCCCCTAGTCATCATTTATGCCGGGAAGACAAGTACCTCTTCCCTTCTAACACTTGTTATCTAAAGCACCATTGAATAAAACAACGTTTTACGAATAGTCAGGAGGAATTATGTTTATGTTGAAAAAGAATTGGATCCTTAGTGTACTCGTGTTTTCCACTCTGCTCTTTCTGGCAGCCTGTGGAGACAACGAAGCAAGCGGAACGAAAGATGAAGATGAAAAAGTACAGGTCGTTACGACGTATTCCATTATTTATGACATCGTTAAGAATGTCGGTGGTGACAAAGTGGATATTCACAGTCTCGCTCCCATCGGCTCCAACCCCCATGAATACGATCCACTACCGGAAGATGTCAAGAAAACAACGGATGCTGATGCCGTATTCTACAATGGTTTGAATTTGGAAGCCGGAAATTCATGGTTCAATAAACTGATGGAAACCACCGGAAAAGCCGGCGACGATGCTCCTGTCTTTTTAATGAGTGAAAATGTTGAAGCCATGTACTTAACGACAGAAGGCAAGGAGGGTGAAGAAGATCCTCACGCCTGGCTGGATATTCAAAACGGTATCCAGTATGCTGAAAACGCACGGGACGGCCTGATTAAGGTGGATCCTGAAAACAAGGAAGTCTATGAAAGAAATGCAGAAGAATATATCGCAGAACTGCAAGATCTGCATGATGAAGCAGTGGCCCAGTTCGAGGAAATCCCCGAAGAGGAACGTGTGCTCGTTACAAGTGAAGGAGCATTCAAATATTTCAGTGAGGCTTACAACTTCCAAGCCGAATACATTTGGGAAATCAACCAGGAAAACCAGGGAACTCCTGATCAAATTACTAGAATTGTAGATTTGATCAACGAAAGACAAATCACTGGATTGTTCCTCGAAACCAGTATTGATGCCCGGAGTATGGAAGCTGTATCATCAGAAACCGATGTTCCGATCAGAGGTAAAGTCTTTACCGATTCCCTTGCTGAACCTGGAGAGGATGGAGACAGTTACATCTCCATGATGGAATGGAATATCAAAACCATAAAAGAAGGATTGACTCAATAAATGGTAAAAACGCCTCCCGGCTGATCGGGAGGCGTTTTTTGTATAACGGACAGCAGCCGAAGCCACTCTCCTGTACATGTACATCCATTTACGTATCTTACAGCCCGCTTTCAAGTGATCCAAGGGACATTCGGCTGCCCTACGACTCTAAAATATAAAAAGGGAGACTTTCTGTACTTCAGAAAATCTCCCTTTCTTCAAGACAAGCATTTGGTGAGTCCTCGTTCTGATTACCGGGAGACCTCCATACTTTTCCGAATGGTAATTGATGTTCCTCAATAGGAAACAGGTTATCAAGACTTCTTCAATAATAGATAAATAAAATAAGGAGCTCCGATTAGCGCGGTCATAATTCCGGCAGCAATCCCGTCAGGTTCTGCGATGTTTCTCCCGACCGTGTCAGCAAACAACAGGAGCCATCCTCCTATCAGGATACTCAAAGGCAGGTACAGCTGACTTCTCGGACCGATCAGTACTTTGGCCAGGTGGGGAGCCATCAAACCGACAAACGCAATCCCTCCGGTAACGGATACAGCCGAAGCAGCAAGAGCTACAGCGGTCATCAACATAATAAAACGCTCTTTCTTAAGCGGAAGACCAACACCGATGGAAACCGGTTCACTTGTGTTTAGTATGTTCATAACGTTGCTTTTCCAAAGCGCAAATGGAATCAAAACGATGATCCATGGCAGCAGCGCAAGGATGAAAGGCCAGTCTGTGCCCCAGATACTTCCTGCCAGCCATTTGGAGATAAAGTCCACTTTCTCCCTTGGTGCTGATGATATGAGAATAATCATTAAACCGGAAAGAGCCATGGAAAATCCGACACCGACCAGCACTAATCGTACAGGCTCAAAACCGGTCCGTTTATTATAGGAAAACAAATAAATTCCCAAGGCCGTAATCATTGCTCCCCCGAATGCGATCAGTGGAAGAATATAAACGAAAGAGCCTGCATCAATGGGGGCAAACAAAAAGAAGAGCGCAACAGCAGCCCCTGCCCCGGCGTTGATTCCAATAATTCCCGGATCGGCGAGATCATTGCGGCTGATCCCTTGAAGAATAGCGCCGGATAAAGCAAGGGCCATCCCCGCCAGTACCGTTATGATCATCCGGGGAAGACGAATCGAAAATAAAACAAATGCCTCTTTGAATTCGCCGTTCCCGAGAATCGTTGGAAGAATCCGATCATAGGAAACGGAGGAATATCCAAGGCCAAGTCCTACTACAGCGGTTGCTACAATTAAGAGAGAAAGCAGGATCAGATATAGACGTTGTTTTTTCAAGACGGAAGGATGAATCATGAGAATGCACTCCCCTTTTTTTGTATAACAAAGAGGAAGAACGGCAGACCGAGTACAGCAACAATCGCTGCAACAGGTGTCTCATAAGGGGCGTTAATGATCCGGGCCAATGTGTCCGCGAGGAGAAGGAAAGCCCCACCGAACAAAGCGGACATCGGAAGCACCATTCTGTAATCATTACCCACGATCGGTCTGACCATATGGGGCACCATCAAGCCGACAAAGGCAAGGTTTCCGACAAGCGCCACCGCTGCTCCGGCCAGCAGGGTAATGACGATGAATAATATAATTTTTACAGTCAGGATGTTCTGCCCGAGTCCGACGGCCACTTCTTCGTTCAAGCTGATAATCGTCAGCTGACGGGCCAGCAGAACAGCAACAATGGTCCCGATGAATACAATGGGAGCAATCAGCTGTATCTGACTCCAGGACGTTCCGATCAATCCGCCGGCCGTCCACATGGATACATCTTTGGACACTTTGAAATAAAGGGCTACACCTTCGGCCACAGCGAACAAAAACGCAGAGATGGCGGCTCCGGCAAGTACAATCCTGAACGGAGAAAAACCGCCGCGTTTAGCTGAACCGATTCCAAACACAAGAACCACTCCGACTGCCGCTCCAATGAAACAGGCCAGCATAATTCCCATGTAATTCGTAGAAGGGAAAAAAGCAAGTGTAACCGCAAGAGCAGCATTTGCCCCTGCGGTTAAACCAAGCAGACCCGGATCAGCAAGAGGGTTTCGGGTCAACCCCTGCATAATCGCTCCTGACACCGCCAGCGCTGCCCCTACCAAGGCTGCAGCAATCTCCCGGGGCAGACGAATTTCCCTTAACATCGTCGTAGTCGAGTCCAGCGAACTGGTCGTCATGGAAGCCCACGCCTGCTTAAAGGTGGTGTCCGCCGCCCCAAATGTCATGGCGACAAAGAAAGAAAGGATGAGGACGGCGATTCCAATTATGAATTTATATAGTTGCTTTAATGAAAAAGTATGCATAAAGTCTCATCTTTTCTACCAAAGGTTTATTCGTTCAAAAACTTCTCTTGAAAGAAGCTGAGCTGGTGTTCCAGTGAAATGGGATCATTGAAGTAGAAAGCTTCGGCATCTGCTTCAAACACTTGATCGTTCTCTACAGCAGGAATGTTCTTGTACGTTTCGGTTTCCTGGAAGGAACTGTCTGCACCATCGGACTTACTGAAAATCATGTAATCCCCGGCATAGTCTGAGAGCACTTCCGGAGAAATCGCATAGAAACCATCTTCCAGTGCCATTTCCTTCACTTTTTCAGGCATCTTCAGTTCCATCTCTTGATAGAGAATTTCTGTTCCGCGTGCCCAGTTATCTCCGAAGACATAAAGCTGCTTATCAAACTCTTCGAATACAGTGACCGTCGCATCTTCACCGATTTCATTTTTGATTTCTGTGCCTGCTTCACCGGCTTTTTCCTTAAATTCATCCACCCACTGCTGGGCTTCCTCTTCTTTGTTCAGAAGTTTCCCGATTTCCACATGCTGTTCCAAATAATCGAGCTTTCCATATGTGTAGGTGACAGTCGGAGCAATTTCATTCAGCTTGTCCGTGTTTTTCGTGTTCGCCAGCCCGATAATCAAATCCGGGTCAAGCTCGATGATTTTCTCAAGGCTTTCATCGGAAAGCTCTTCTGCATCCGCAAGATCCTCTTCAAACAACGGGTTTCCTTTAGACCATGCGTCCACCCCTACAATATTCGTATCCAGCGCAAGGACATTTCCTGCGAAGGACGAAAGGACAACAACGCGCTCCGGATCAGCAGGAACTTCAATTTCACCGTTTTCTGACTCATACATTCTTGTTTCTGAATCAGAGCTCGTCTCTTCGGTTTGTGTATCGTCATCGCTTTCATTCCCTGTATTTTCGTTTTCTGTTTCGCCACCACCACAGGCGCTAAGAATGAGCAGCAGTGACAAGAGACCGATCAGCCAGATTTTCTTCATGATTTCTATCTCCCTTTAATAAGTTGTATGTCAAACAAATAGGTTTTCCTGTTCGAGGGTCCGCAACGATTTCAGCATCAATATGAAAGACGCTTCTTAACACGCTTTTATGAATGACTTCCTGTCCGGATCCAGCTTTTATGATTCGCCCGTGCTTCAATGCAATCAGGTGATCAGCAAACCTGGCAGCCTGGTTGACATCATGAAGCACCATGACAATCGTACGCCCTTCCTCTTTATTCAGCCGTTCCAGCAGTTCTAGAACTTCCAGCTGGTGTGCCATATCAAGATAGGTCGTCGGTTCATCAAGCAGGATTAAATCTGTTTCCTGAGCCAGAGCCATCGCAATCCATACCCGCTGCCGCTGTCCACCCGACAAGGCATCCACGGGCCGGTATTTAAATTCCATCATTCCTGTCATTTCGATCGACCAGTCAATGACCTCCCGATCTTTTTTCGATAGACGGCCGAATCCTTTTTGATAAGGAAAGCGTCCGTACGATACAAGCTCACCGACTGTCAATCCTGGAGCACCTTCCGGAGATTGAGGAAGAATCGCCATCTTTTTCGCCAGTTCCTTCGTCGGGTGATTATGGATACTTTCACCGTCCAGATAAATGCTGCCTTCCTGTTTAGGAATGATACGTGCAATCGATTTCAGCAGTGTGGATTTTCCACAGCCATTGGCCCCAATAATCGTCGTTATTTTCCCTTCCGGAATTTCCAGTGTCATATCCTCTACAATGAGTTTATCCTCGTAGCCCACATGGAGACCATCCGTATGTAGACGTGTCATAATAAGGACCCCTTTCGAACATTTAAACCATTTAACAGTGATAATGATTCTCACTCTCGTACATTATACTACGTGCTGCTGAGAAATTTGTCAACGCTTCATTCCCTCTCAAATGTGCGAAAATACCCATTCCATGAAAAAATACGATCCTATTTTGTATTTTCCATAAAAAAAGAAGCAGAGCTGTGGCTCTGCTTCTTTGGCTGTAGAAAAAGTCTGTGTTAACCAGTTAGAGTTGTCCATTTGTCGTGTGAAGAGTCACATTCCGCTTGTTGGTGGATGAATGCCTCGGGTTCGCAGATTCAAAAGAACGGCACGGGCTGCACTATGGCCGCTCACGTGGAAAAGAAAAAGGGAAAGAACAAGCGCTGATGACGGCTGTCTACCGGAATATGAAAAAGACTCTCCTCCATCCAGCAAGGATGAGCGGGGTGAAGGAGAGTCTTTTTCGATTTTATAGAACGCCCAAGGAGCGGTGCCCCTTCCACTCCTGCGGAAGAACGAGTGGTCCGAGATCGCCGAGCGTGGGTTTTGCGAGGAAGCTCGGACGCTCGTCCGCGGAAAGGGAAGGGGCTTTCGCTCCTGGCGGTAAGAAAGAAAAAAGCTTGTAAAGAAACAGGGGTTTCTCTACAAGCTGAGAAGCAGAGCTGTGGCTCTGCTTCTTTTGGTCCTCTTCTTAATTGACTCCTACATTATTCCAAGCCTGTGTAACAGCGCTGGCTGTTGAAGATCCATACAGATCCTGGGCTGACTGCTCAAGCGCCTGCTTGGCACTGGAGAAGTTGCTGTTTGGTGTCAGGTAAACGGTAAGGGCACGATAATATATTTTTTCTGCTTTCGATTTCCCAATGCTGTTAATGGTATAGTATGCAGCTTTGTTCGGAATTCCGCTGTTAATGTGGACGCCGCCCCAGTCTCCAGCTTCTGTATTTGGAAGGTTCCGGTATTCATTCATATGATCCGGCTGATCGTAGGCATTCGGATTGGACATGGAACGGAGCGCATCTCCGGAACGCCCTGGTGTATACACATCCTCACCCATCAGCCAGTCCTCCGAATCCACGAAATATCCAAATACATCTGAAAATGATTCGTTTAACGCTCCCGGCTCATTTTCATACACAAGGTCAGCGGTTGTATCTGTCACAGCATGAGTCAATTCATGAGCGACGATATCGTCAGCACCGGAAAGATATGTGAACGTACTGCCATCCCCATCCCCATAAATCATCTGGTTCCCTGTCCAGGCTGCGTTATTGTAATTCGAACCATAATGGACGGTGGAACGGATATTGGATCCCTGGTCGTCATAACTTTCACGACCGAATGTATCATAGAAATAATCAAAAACTTCTCCAGCATAGTAATGAGCATCTACAGCCGCTTTCTGTCTTTCGCTTGTGAATGTGTTACCAGAATCGGTAACATAGCTTCCTGGTAGATTACTAAATTGCCCACCATAGTTATCAAATGTTTCAATAACGCCGCTCATTGGCTTTGTCGTATCATATAAGTAGTACGTGTTGTTATACGCGTAGGTGTTAAGTGATTTCGTATCTCCCAATACACCTGTTCCCGTACCTGTAGCTTCGTGGACAGCGTTGGCAGCTTTCAACACTTCTCCTGACTCCGCATTAATATAAACCTTCCAATTGGCAGGATAAGGCTGAGCAAACTGAAGCTCCACTTGGTAAGCCAGCGTGTAACCCTGTTCACCATTGAACACAACAAGGTCCGTGTTTTCCGTTAACGTTTCAAAATCTTCACCTACATCACTTTTCTGAACTTTATCCGCTTCACTGCGATCCACGTCAATGTGCTTCCAAGCAAGCATCAACGATTTTGTCTTGCTTACTCTTCGTTTTTCTTCAAGCTTGTCAGGTGCATCCATATGAAATTCACCATTCACAGCTGTAACAGTCCCGTTCTTATCGGTATGTACCACGATTTCTGAATCAGCGACAGGAATTCCCTCAATCACCCGTTGGTATGTGTAATGCTTCATTCCAAGTTCATCGGTTTCTGCATCCACCAGTTTCAAATCTTTGGATGGGTTCAGCTGAAAGTCTTTCGCGTTCTGCTTAAAGAATTCCTGGATCCCTTTTTCTGATTTGACATTTTTCGCCTGCCATTCTTTCTGCATAAACTCCGATGCGTTTGGTACCTCTTTTACATCTTTGCCTGTTTCAGCATGAGCGAGTGTCCCGCCAGACACAAGACTCGTACCCAGCACAAAGGTAGCCATTACTGATTTCCAATTCATCGAATCCCTCCTATTTATCTAGCACATTTACAATATATCATAATTTTCAGTTAATGAAATTGTGAAAGTAAGAGGGTTTAAAACCGTTTAAGATTGTCTTTTTTCATCGAACTTGGGAATATTTCTGCGGTTCAACTAACGAATATCTCATCAACCATAAAAAATCCCGGATTTCTCATCCGGGATTTCCTTCGATTTATGCGTTTTTGCGAAGCAGTCTCATACTATTGAGAATGACGATCAGAGCAGCACCTGTATCACTTAACACAGCCATCCACAAAGTTAAGAAACCTGGAAAAATCAAAACGAGCGCCGCTAGTTTCGTAAGCAGGGAGAACCAAACGTTCTGTTTGATAATGGTTAAGGCTTTCCGGCTCAATCGTATCGTATGAGGCAGCATTTCCAGATTATCCGCCATCAGAACAACGTCAGCTGTTTCCATAGCTGTATCCGTCCCTGCACCGCCCATCGCAATACCGAGATCTGAGGAAGCAAGAGCAGGAGCATCGTTAATCCCATCTCCTACCATAGCCACTTGTTTCCCTTCCTCCTGCAGTTTCTCGATCGCTTTAGTTTTATCTTCCGGCATCAAATCGGCAAAATAACGGTCCACACCTGCTTCTGCTGCTATCCGCCTGGCGGTCCCCTCGTTATCTCCCGTAAGCATAACCAGTTCTTTTAATCCGGATTTTTTCAAGGATTGGATCGATCGGATCGTGATTTCCCTAATAGAGTCAGCGACAGAGATGATCCCTTGGATTTCTTTTTCCGTACCTATAAGAACAAGGGTTTTCCCTTCTGACTCGAGCTGATCCAATTGATTTTTCAATTGACCCAGATCGACTCCCATTTCTTTGAACAATTTCGGATTCCCTGCGTAATAGACAGTCCCAGCAATCCGGGCCTGGGCCCCTTTGCCAGGCAGTGTACGGAAATCACTCCCGTGGGCTGTTGATATATGCCGTTCTGATGCATAGGAAGATACGGCTGCCGCTATCGGATGAGTAGAATATTCTTCGATCGTCCCAGCAATCCTGATCAGATTCTCCTTTTCCCCATTAAGAGCAATAACATCCGCTACTTTCGGTTTACCTTCTGTCAGGGTACCGGTTTTATCAAAGGCAATAGCTTGTATGGCACCCGCTTTTTCTAAGAATGTTCCACCTTTGATCAGTACACCCTGCCGGGCTGCATTACCAATGGCCGATACGATCGCAACCGGTGTGGAAATGACCAGGGCACACGGACAGGCAACAACAAGCAGGGAAATCCCTTTATAAAGCCATTCACCCCATGCTCCTCCTATAAACAACGGAGGGATCACCATCACTAAAAGAGCCAGCATAAACACAATAGGTGTATAAACAGCTGCGAATCGGTCTACAAACGCCTGGGTAGGAGCTTTCTTTTCCTGTGCTTCTTCAACCAGATGTATGATTTTTGCGATGGCTGTATCTTCGGATCGTTTCGTTACACGGACTTCCAAAGAGCCACTCTCATTAATCGTCCCGGCATAAACTGAATCTCCTTCCTGCTTATCAACAGGAAGAGATTCACCTGTAATGGGTGCCTGGTTCAAGCTGGAAGCTCCTTGGATGATCTCTCCATCCAAAGGGACGCGATCCCCCGGCTTGACAACGATGACCTCCCCGATCGATACCTCTTCAACAGCTTTGCTGACCCACTGACGGCCTTCTTTCACCAACGCTTCAGCTGGAGCTATGTTCATTAAGCTGCGAATCGAATCTCTCGTTTTTTCCAACGATCGATTTTGAAGGGAATTCCCTAATGCAAACAACCAGACGACCATAGCTCCTTCGAACCATTCCCCAATCAGGGCTGCTCCAAGAGCCGCGGAAGCCATCAGCACGTTCATATCAAGCGAGCCGCTTCTCACAGCATAGAAGGCACTTCTTAACGGTTTCCACCCTCCCACTGCAATGGCCAGCGCATAGAAAGCCGTCACCCATTCAGCAGACAGCGTCGTGAAGGTCCCGATAAAGCCCAGGGCAAGAAGAGCCCCCGATATTGCAGCAGAAGGGAAAGGTCTTCGAGCAGTTCTTTGTCTCTCCTTAGAGGAATCCCCTTTTTCAAGATAAGCTTCAAAACCCGATTTTTGGACTTCCCTCATGATTTCTTCAGGTTTTATCGTGTGAAGGACATGAAGCTTACCTGTGGAAAAATTCACGCGTACATCCTGAACATTGGGATGATTTGACAGGTGCTTTTCAATGGTTGCGGCACACGAACCACAGTCCATCCCTTCAACTTTATACGTTTCCATCTCCCTGCCGGTTTGAAGAGGCTCGGCTTCAAATCCCAGCTTTTTCATCTGGTGAGGAATTTGATCATAAACAGCCTGGTTTTCCCCGCCCACAGCCATTTTAGCCGTACCATAATGGACGGAAACAGATTGAACACCCTCTTTTTTTCGGATACTTTTTTCAATCGTTGCGGCACACGACGGACAATCCATACCTTTAACCTGGTATTCCACAAGCTGTGTCGGAGGTGCCGATGGACTGGAATCCTCATCTTCCTCTTCTTCACTGGTTTCACAGCATAAGTTTTCCCGCTCCTCTTTTCGTTGATTGGAAGGGCAGGAATTTTCCTCAACTCTCCTGCTGGGTTTCTCTTTCGAGCAGCAGGAAGATCCGGACTGGATCACTCCCGGTATTTGTTCGTTACTGCCGGAACAACAGCTATTTTGTATATCTTTTTCGTTCGTACTCATTAACCCCATCTCCATTCTGTAACATCACTCATGTTCGTTATGCAGCAAGGCGATCGATACTAATTGCCGGACATGTTCATCAGCCAGGGAATAAAAGACGAGCTTCCCCTTCTTCCTATGCTTAGCAAGATTCATATTACGCAGGAGCCGCAAATGATGAGAGGCCGTAGCGGTTGTCGATCCAATAATATTCGCCACATCACAAACGCACAGCTCATCTTCCAGGGTCAGAGCATAGGCGATTTTCATGCGTGTCGGATCGGACAGAGCTTTAAAAATCTGCTCCACCCCGGACACCCGCTCCACCTGAGGCTGCACGCGCTGAACAAGCGCCTCATCGTAACAGAAGATATCACACGTATCTTTGGCTTGCTTTTTCATTACCTCTTCAGGCATTCTGTCCACCTCATTCAAATACATGTTTGATTATATACTCATCATATGCTTTACGCTTTCACGCGTCAACATTCAAACGAAGATTAGAATGAAAAAAACTGCCTCTCTAGAGACAGTTTTTCCCTGGTTTCATCGCAAAACCGATCTTATGTATCAAGCTGCTTCCGGAATACCGAACTCACTTTGTCGTACTGCATATGTTTCTCGTAAAACTTATGAGCTCTTTGTCTTGTGAGTCCTGAAGATAAAGCGATGCTTGTAAATCCGTTCCGCTCGGCCCATCCTTCAATGAACTGCAGAAGGATGCTTCCCCATCCAGAAGAGCGTGCTCCGGCAGTCGTGACTAAATCACATACCCATACGAACCGGCCGTAGTACAGCGTCGTCATCGGCTTGAAACCTGCAGCAGCCACAAGCACTCCATCGTTCCATAATCCATAAAGGTGATAACGATCCACAGAGACGGCCTCTTGAACAAGTTCTACATAGCTCTGCTCACTTAAATGGGGACGCAGCTCCTGCATGACTGGAAAAACAGAACGGATATCAGATTCCGTTTTCATTTCTATGATTTTGTACCCTTTCATCTTCCCCCTCCTCCTGCATTTCAAGACCCTGCTGCAACCATGAACCAGACCATGCTTCCTACGACAATCACCAATAAGATGACCATCATCCATATGATCGACTTCATACGATTCACTCTCCTTTTGTTCATTGTAACAAAGAAAAAAGTAAAAAAATAAACCTTCATCCGGTACGATCATGCCAGATAAAGGTTTTCCTTTTACTTTTTCTTCTTCATCATTTTCTCCATAGAAGCCATGTCTTTCGGTACTTTGCCATCAAGAATAGCCTTGACGATCATATCTTCTTTCTCCCTGGATACCGGACGATTGGCAAGGGAAGATACTTTCTTAATTACGTTGCGAATGGTTTTTTCATCTTTAAAGTTTGCCCCCTGCAGGGATTGTGCCAGCTTAAAGACTTCATCCATTTTGACGCCTGTCTTTTTTTCAAATTTATCAAACAACGAGAACCCTCCTCCTCCATTCATAAGATTCATACATATCCTATGTGCAGAAAAGAAAGGCCGTATATGCATCTGTCCCTGTTTCCTTGATTCCTTCCATGTAGCAGCTACGGAGCGTTTTTTTAACTACTTGTCAGTAAAAAGGGAACCATGATAGATTTCTGCTGCACTCTTTTGCAGCAGGGAAAGCATCGTTTCTTCCGGGTGGGACCTATGGTAGGACTCCACCATCCGGTAGCCCAGCTGGTATCCGGCCCACTTCGGAAGTCCCTGCCTTTGACTGCCATACAAATAATCCATATGCTTCTCCTGACCTCTCAAATAGATGGAAGGAAGGTATTTCTTTTTCCAGATCTGCTTCAAATGCCGGTCGGAATACCTTTGTGTCCACGGTGCGGTGTATTCTTCCCCATAGAGCTGCAGGACTGCGTATTCTCCTAAACCCTCAATGATAAGGGAATCCAGAAGTGTGACCTTATTTAATGAATAGGACCCTTGGTGGAGGCGGCAGACATGGTTATACTCATGAGCAAGTACAGCTTTCCAGTCGTCCTTTTCTGAAGGTGCGCCATAAAAGATATATAAGGCTTCTTTGAAAGCTGCTCCACCTCTTCCTCGTTTTCCGAAGAGACCTCCCGTTTCTTGAAAAGGATACAAATAGACGGGCACATCAGGACCGCGCCACATTTTTTTCAGACGCTTGAATTCCTTCTCCAGACGCGAATATAACTGGTGCTCCTTCCACTCTTTCACCAACATTTCTGCTCTTTGGTAGTTTTCAGGCTTGAACAATCCATAGAAATGGAGAAGCCGTTGGATCTCCTTTTCTGTAAACTCTGGAAACGGATGGTCCTCCGCCCTGCATAACATGTTTCGCTGTATTTCGTTTGCATCCGCTCTGCTTTTCGCTGCAGCCTTGCAAAACCGTTCCACTGATTCCGCCGTCGGCACCACGCCCATGCCTATCCCCCACTTCAGCTTAACTTTTGTACAAGTATATGTATCAACTTTAAACTCATGTGAATCCCTGGTGAGTTAGACAACCGCACACGCATGATTCAGACCTGGACATATGCTATCAGTGTAGAGGAACCATCCTCAATTCATGTCAGAAAGGAGTTTTCCTCAATGGGCTTTGGATATGGTGGATACCCTGGTGGTTTCGGCGGCTATGGCTGTGGTTATGGATACGGCGGATACGGATCCGGCGGCGGTTTCGTATTGATTGTTGTATTGTTCATTCTCTTGATTATCGTTGGAGCAGCTTTCGTCTGCTGATCAACCAGCGGGTGCCCATCGCAGGCACCCGCTTTCCTGTTTTCCTATCATTTTATGTTATATCCAGTGTGAAAAGGGTATAGGACTAGGAATGAAATAGAAAAGGAGTGTCCAACTTTGACTACATTCAAATTAAACCAAGATGCACCTGATTTCACACTACCAACCGTGTCCGGGGAAACCTTCAGCTTCTCAGACACGTTAAAAGAAGAAGGGGAAAACTGGAACCTCATCGTCTATTTCCGCGGTTCCTGGTGCCCGGCGTGCATGAGTGAACTTGATGAATTCCAAAACAGCAGAGACTATTTCGACAAACATAACATCCGCCTCATAACTGTCACGCATGACGATAAGGAAGCTCTTGAGAAAATGGTGGAAGAGCATGATTTCACATTCCCTGTTCTTATTGATGAGAACCTGGAATTCCTTTCTTCCTACGGTGTCCATTATCATGATGAGCAGGCGCCATATGAAGATCACGGTACTCATGGAGAACCGGCCTACTTTCTGACAGATGATCAGGGGAAAGTCTTGTATCAACAGCGTCAGACAAGCCCGTTCGGCCGGCCACACCCAAATGAAATCCGTAAAATCGTTAAGTATATCCGAAGCAACCTGAAATAACAGACCTTTTCCTATACGACCGGTGAGAAAAGCACTGGTCCTGCGGCTGACGGGAATATTTCCGTCAGCCTTTTTCTATCCTTGATCTGCTGCTGTATTATGGTCCATGCACAACGGACTCTATCCGCTTTTATTCTAAAACGTACTGTATCGACAAAAAGACCGGTGCTGAACGCACCGGTCTTCCTTATTGCAGCAGGTGATAAAACAATCGTTCCCGATCTTCGATGAACTGTTTCATAATGTGGTAATGGCTCGTTTCTTCAACCCCGACTTTCCGGGATCCTTCCTCTGTAAGCTGAATAATATCAGCATGAGGATAAGCCATAAGAATCGGGGAGTGGGTGGATATGATGAACTGGGATTCATTCTCTACAAGATCATGAATTCTCGAGAGCATCGAAAGCTGCCTCAATGGAGAGAGGGCAGCTTCAGGTTCATCCAGAATATACAGCCCCTTTCCGAAGAAACGATGATTGAAGGCAGCAAAAAAAGACTCTCCATGGGACTGCTCATGCAGGGAGGTACCGCCAAAGGAATCAATAACCTTCCCCCCTCCCATTGGATCACTATCCATATCCTCAATATTTGTTGCTACATTATAGAACGTTTCTGCTCTGAAGAAAAATTGATCGTCCGGTTTTTTTATCCCTTTGACAAGGCGCAGGTACTCATCAAGGTGAGAGTGGGAATCATAGCTGGAGAAATTGAAATTCTTTGTCCCGCCTTCCGGATTAAACCCATAGGCTGCAGCCGCTCCTTCAAGCAGTGTGGATTTCCCCATTCCATTCTCACCTACGATGAACGTGACATTAGGATGGAACTGAAGTTCGTCTAATTCCCTCAGCACAGGTAAATGAAAAGGATAGGATTGAAAGGATGGAACCTTTTCTCTTAACAATTGAAGGGATCGGATATACATATCATTGCTCGATAATTTTGCCACGGGATGTCCCCCTTTCTGATATACATGAAATATTCTTTCTGCCCATACGATGGTAGAAGCACGTATGATGAGGGAGGAGCAGATTAGTGAAAAAAATCATCCTGTTTGCCGACCCTGGTATTGATGATTCCATCGCCATTATGTATGCCCTGATGCATCCCCAAATTGAAGTGCTTGCCATCGTCTCAAGCTACGGAAATGTAACGAAACAAAAAGCTGTTGATAACGCAGCTTTTCTTTTGAATAAAGCCGGCTTCTCTTCCATTCCCATGATCGGTGGAACAAACAGTCCATTGAGTGGTGAAACCCCTGAGTACTACCCGGAAATTCATGGGCCGGACGGACTCGGTCCATTGACTCCTCCACCCTTTAAAGGAAGACTCAACAACTTTTCTGATTTGTATGATATCCTCCATGCCCATACCGATGTAACGATAGTGGACATCGGGCGGAACACGGCGCTTGCGCATTTATTTCTCCTCGGGAGCGATATAGAGCCACACATTAAAGACATATTCCTCATGGGCGGGGCCTTTTTGGTTCCAGGCAATGTCACCCCATCTGCGGAAGCCAATTTTTTTGGTGATCCTGTGGCCGCCAACATCGTCCTTCAACGGGCTACGACCATCTATATCATTCCCTTGAATGTGACATCAAAAGCCGTCATTACCCCTCACCATATCCAGCAGATCACGGCGTATTCTTCTCATCCCCTTGTACCGATTATCAAAGAACTTATGGATTACTATACAGAAGCTTATCAAACCCTTATCCCCGGAATCAAAGGGGCTCCTCTCCATGATGTACTGACTTTATACTTGATGCTCAACCCTGGAAAGGGAAGGTATATAAGGAGATCCGTATCTGTTTTAGTCGAAGGGGAAGGAAAAGGAACGTCTATTGCCGATTTCCGCCCGGGGTCGCGCTCCAACCCGGGTGACCCTGCGATCTGTCTTGAATTTGATGTGCAGGCTTTTATCGATGATTTCATCTTTACCATCAGCTCATTCCCCATTTCCACCAGGGCACATCTGAAAAGGGAGGACCGCTCATGAAGGATGCAGCAGAAAAGGCCGTTTCGGAAATCACTTCTGCCGTCCAGGCTGAACAGGACTATGATGGTCACTACTCATACTGTTTTGAAAACAGTCTTTCCACAGATGTCTCGATGATCCTTTTGCTGCACTCGTTCACGAATGATGCTTCCACCGTCCAGAGTCTGTGCACACGACTCGCTTCCCTACAACATGCAGAAGGCTGGTGGTCCCTCTATCATGATGAAAAAGGGAACCTATCTGCAACGATCGAAGCTTCCTTCGCTCTTCTTTACGCTGGGTTCTATAAGAAGGAAAGTCAGGAAATACAAAAAGCCTTTCATTTCATCCGTGCCAAAGGAGGTCTTCGCCGCTCCCACTCCATGACAAAAATTATACTTGCCATCTATGGGGAATATGAATGGCCGCATGTCTTCCACCTGCCTGTTCATATCAGTCTTCTCCCCCCTGCATCGCCTTTGTCGTTTTATGATTTCAGCAGCTATGCAAGGGTTCATATGGCACCGATTCTGCTTATGTCTGACATAAAATTCCGTATTTTGAAACCAGGGATTCCAGACTTTCACACATTGAACAACCGAACAGTGGAAGATGGCTCGGACCCCCGTTCTCCGCAGCTGCTTTCTCATATAAAAAGGAAAATCCTCAATCTTGCCGGTGCTCCAGAGCAGTTGTACTGGACCGCTAGAAAAAGACTGGAATCCTATATGATCGATCGAATTGAATCGGATGGAACACTTTATAGTTATACGAGCTCCACCGTTTATATGATTTATGCCCTGCTGTCATGCGGGTATAAAGAATCCCATCCTGTTATTCAACAGGCCATTTCAGGATTGAGAACCCACCTCTTTCCACTCAAGGAAGGGTACCATATGCAGAACTCCCCCTCAGCCATATGGGATACGGCCCTGGCGGCTCATGCTCTAGCCCTTCCTCCATCATCTAAAGCAGGCTGTACCAAAGCATTATCCTTCCTCCTCCAACATCAGCAATACAGATACGGAGACTGGGTGATGGGAGCCCCTTCTCTTCTACCCGGAGGATGGGGGTTTTCAAAAAGCAATTCCATCCATCCTGATATTGATGATACCACGGCAGCTTTACGAGCTCTTACCCCCTTTTTAAAAAGTCACCCTTCGCTCACGAACCACTATACCCGTGGGTTGAACTGGGTGCTGGGACTTCAAAATGAGGATGGGGGCTGGCCGGCTTTTGAAAAAGGGAAAACAAACCCGCTCCTCCGCTATGTGCCGATGGATGGAGCTGAGCACGCTGCTCTTGATCCATCCACAGCGGACCTGACAGGGAGAACACTGGAATTCTTATGTGCAGATGGAGGTCTTAAATCTGATCATCCAAGCGTAAAAAAAGCCGTCCATTGGCTGACCGATCATCAAGAAAAGGATGGTTCATGGTACGGACGCTGGGGAGTCTGTTTCATTTACGGGACATGGGCGGCACTGACCGGTATGGCCGCTGCTGGAAAAACCACCGCCCACCCTGCCGTCCTCAAGGCAGCTGAATGGTTGATGTCCATTCAGAACACGGATGGCGGCTGGGGAGAGTCATGCCGGAGTGATCAAAATGGAACATACACTCCGTTAGGCACCAGCACACCCTCTCAGACAGCCTGGGCTTTGGATGCTCTTCTTTCTGTTTACAAAAAAAGGACTCCTGTCATCGATCAAGGAGTCTCCAGTCTGTTAAAGCAGCTGAAAAACGATGATTGGAGCACCCGATACCCTACGGGAGCCGGCCTGCCCGGAAATTTCTATATCCACTACCACAGCTATAATGCTATCTGGCCGCTCATCGCCTTGAAAAAATACCTGCAGATGGACGAATAAATCAGCCGTGGGCTTCAAGCCCGCAGCTGATGTTCCTCTGTATGTTCACTTACCTCCGGCTTTTTCTCCAGTTTATAGACGAGGACACCACCGATCAGAAGCGCAATACCAAGCAGCTTCTGCCAGGATAAATCGGAAGCAGCAAATCCGAACCATCCTCCTGTATTAATGATGAATGCAAGAACGATCTGGGAAATCAAAGCAATTGATATAGCATAAGCCGGGCCGATCAACGTAACTCCCTGCATTAAAAAGAAAACGATCCCAACACCGAAGACCCCGCCGAATAGATAAATCGGATTTACATTTCCAAAAGTGAACAGACTTTCCCTTTCAACTGCGTAAAACACTGGCAGCGAACAGACAAGGCCAAGACCAAGTACAAGAGTTGTTGTGGCCCATGGCCCTGTTTTTTCGCTGACCCGGGCATTAAAGACATTTTGCAGACTGATTAATATGCCTGCCGCGACGGCAAGAACGATGCCTGACATCGAATTCCTCCTTATTCATAAATATTACCTTTTGCCAGCAGCCGAAGCTCCTGTAAATTTTTTATCATAATCGATCCTCTCGACCTCTCGATAACTTCATCAGCTTCCATCTTTCTCAGGACCCGGTTCAAGTGGCGGTAGCTCGTTCCAATCCACTCGGCGAGTTCGGATAAGTTAGACGTACGCATTTCCTGATGAAAAGCGGTCCCTTCACCTACAGAAGAGATAGACAGCAAGTACCCGGCCAGCCGGACTTCAACAGGGTAAAGCATATGCATACTCGTAAAATGAGCCTCTGTATAAAATTTATGCGCCACCATTTCCAAAAGGAAACGGAGAATAGCCGGGTGCTCCTTTTCCAAATCCTTCAGTGCTGCATAAGGAAAGCCGATCATTTCACCCGAACTGACCGCTTCGACAGAATTAAGTACGGCACTTTGCTTTATATATTCAACATCTCCGATGACCGCGAGCGGTTTTTTAAACCGGTTGATCAGTGACTGGCCTTCTGGTGTGAGGGTGTAAATTTTAATTTTCCCTTCGACTAAGAAATAAAGCCGGTCCAGCCTTTCCCCCGGGACAAATAAATCTTCGCCTTCTGTAAAGGAAAACAATTGAAGCTTATCCTTGTAAGTTCCAGGAAAATACGGATCAAGATTATACATGGACAGGTAGTCCATCATTTTCTTTGTGCTTGCTTCTTTCATGGTGATGTCTCCTCTAAATCAAAGTTGAAAAAGGATCACGCCCAGCACCATCATCGTCAGTCCTGCCGCCTGCCTCAGGGTAATTGGAATTTTCTTCTCTCCAAACCAGCCGCGTGATTCAATGATAAAGGCGGTACCAATCTGCGCGACGAGTAAAACAGCAATAGCAGCTGCCGGACCGATCTGATGGATAGCGGTTAATTCGGAAAAGACGACAATGACACCAAAAGTTCCTCCGGTCAAATATACGAAGGGAACACGCGCAAAGCTTTTCCCTTTTCCATCTCTTACTTTCATATAAATGGAGAATGAAATGGCAAAGGCCACCAAATGAACCATTGATGTTGTATGCCAGCCGCCAATGGAATCACTCATTCTCGCGTTGAAAATACCCTGCAGGGTGATGCAAAGACCTCCAAGCAGGGAAAATAATGCACCTTTCATACGTCAACCTCCTGTTCTTCCTATATTAAAAAGGAAGACAGAGCGCCCGGAAAGGACATATGTCCTTTTTTGTCATAGATGCAAAAAAATACAGAAACAGACACGTTAGTTGACCGCGTCCTGTTTCTGCTTTTCTTTTTGTTTCTCTTTACTTTTTTTCACCCGCTCCTCCAGTGTCCGCTTCAGCTGGGCCTTATACTTCTCCTCGACAAGGATGTATAAAAAGTCCCCAGCGTGAATCTCTGTCTCTCCGTAGGGAGTAATCACTTCGTTATCGCGTATAATGGCACTGATATTGGCACGGTTGGGAAAGCTTACCTCATGGAGTTTTTTTCCGACAACCGCTGATTCAGCATTGGTCTGGTACTGAATCATCTCTGCCTTGGCTTTCCCCATAGATATAAGTTCGATGCTGTGGTGGGGCACATCCTTTTTCGGACCTACCAATGTCATCTTCTTGGCTACATAGGAAATCGTTGATCCCTGTACAAGGGCTGATGTCAGAACTACAAAGAAAACGAGGTTGAACAAGCTCTGGCTGTTTTCCAAACCTTCTACAATCGGGAACGTGGCGAGAACAATGGGTACAGCTCCCCGTAAACCAGCCCACGATATAAACAACTTTTCCTTATTCGAGTAGTTCATTCCAAGTAATGACAAAAATACGGCGGCGGGTCGGGCAATTAAAATAAGCACCGCCGAAAGCAGGAGACCATTGATCATGATCGGGGCTGTGAACAATTCACTCGGAAAAACGAAAAGGCCGAGAATCACAAACATTAAAATCTGTGCCATCCACGCGAAGCCTTCGTTAAACTGGAAGATGGAATACCGATATGTCAATTCGCTATTACCAATCACAAGCGCTGCTACATATACTCCAAGAAAGCCACTGCCTCCGCTGAATGCTGTAATGCTGTAAGTAGCCAGGGCAAAGGCTACAGAGAAAATCGGATAAAGAGCACTGGAATCCAGTTTAATCTTATTAATCGAAACCGAAGCGAGTTTCCCCAACACAAAACCAAATACAAGACCAAGACCCATCTGGAAGAAAAAGCGCGGAATCAGCATCCATAGGGACGTATCCGGTGATGTAATCAATTCAATGAAAGATAAAGTTAAGAAAACGGCCATCGGGTCGTTCGTCCCTGACTCGGCTTCAAGAGTCGCTCCCATTTTCGCCTTGATATTCCTTTCTTTCAAGGCAGCGAAAACGGCTGCAGCATCAGTGGATCCTACAATGGCACCAAACAAAAGGCTCTCCAATAAACTGAGTTCAAACAAAAAATAGACGGAAAACCCGGCAATCATCGAGGTAAGGAGCACACCGAGGGTCGCGAGTGACAGGGACGGAAGTGCGACAGACTTCACTGTAGCCCACTTCGTATGGAGCCCACCTTCAAATAGAATAATGACAAGGGCAAATACACCTATCAACTGTGCCGTTGATGCATCGTTGAAATAAACGATACCGAGGCCCTCACTTCCGAATAACATGCCGATCAAAATGAATAAAATAAGCGCCGGGATCCCCCAGCGGCTTGAGAATTTAGCTACAAATACACCGCTGAAAAGTAATAAAGCGGTTAATAATAAAAATGAGTCTGTTCCAAAAGCTTCGAAAAACATGGAAGGTCTATGCTCCTTCGTTGGTAATGGGGATTTTGAGGAAAAAGACGTGAGTCATCTATAATTATCCTACAGGACCGGTCCAAAATCAAAAAGACTGCCTGTGAAGCCATTTGTGAATCCAAACCGCCGCCTGAGCTCCATCAGCTGCAGCTGTACTGACCAGCTGGGAATGCATCAAGATATCCCCCGCAGCCCAGACGCCTTCAATATTTGTCATTTTCGTGCGGGGCTCCACGAGAACGTGTCCTTTATCATCCTGAATGACACCAAGTGAGTAAGCTAATTCAGTTCGGGGGCGGCTTCCACCGAAAGCAAGGAAGATTTTTTCCACAGCCCATGACTCTCCCGTGGAACTTCTCAAAGACTGGACCTGTCCATGATGCTGGATAAGGTCCGTAACCACCGCTTCATAGACAGGGATTTCCTTATCCTCCAGCCCTCTTCTTTTCTCAGCAGACAATGGGAAGGCACCATGATTGACATAAATAATATCTCTCGTCCAGTAATAGATGGTTCCCACCATGTCCGCCCCTGGGTCTCCACGCCCCCAGACAGCTGTCCGTTTACCTTTCACTTCATACCCGTCGCAATCTGGACAAATATACACAGAAACCCCTAGACATTCCTGCAAACCAGGGACATACGGATAGGCATCCTGGATACCTGTAGCGAACAAAAGACTCTTCCCTTTGTAAACACGGTCTTTCCGGGTCTGGACAATAAAATCTGTGAAAGACTTATGAACACGGCTGACCTCTTCTTCCACATGCGTAACTCCAAGAGCCTCTATATGTTTCAGACCACGCCTTCTCAATGTATCCCCGCTGACACCTTCCGGAAAACCAAGCAGGTTACTATATTTCCGGCACGCCGAGGACCTCCCGGAACCAGCATCTACGATAAGGACGCTCCGCATATATCTTCCAAGCTGGACGGCTGCCTGCAGACCAGCCGGGCCTCCTCCTATAATAATACAGTCATATTTCATCATATCCACGCCCGTTCAACCTTTTCGCTTACCTTACCCACGTGCGGATTATTTACTCTTTTTTTCTCCGCACCCTGTCATCCAACGGCCATCCCCTTTATAATGAGTAAGAGCAATTTTACTACAAGGAAAAAAGGTGTTTACGACTATGAGTTTACTAACAGTAAAAAACCTGAGCCACGGCTTTGGTGACCGTGCGATTTTTGAGGATGTGTCCTTCCGTCTTTTAAAAGGGGAGCACATCGGGTTGATCGGTGCCAATGGCGAAGGTAAATCAACGTTTATGAATATCATTACTGGAAAACTTGAACCGGATGCAGGTTCCATCACCTGGTCCAAGCGGATCCGGATTGGTTACCTTGACCAACACGCAGACCTTGCCAAGGGCATGACCATCCGTGACGTGCTGAGAACAGCTTTTCAGTATTTATTTGATATGGAACAGGAAATGAACGACCTCTTCGCAAAAATGGGAGAAGTCTCCCCGGAAGAACTGGAAACCCTCTTAGAGGAAACCGGAAGTATTCAGGATATGCTGACCAACAATGATTTTTACACCATTGATGCAAAGGTGGATGAAGTCGCCAATGGCATCGGGCTGGATGATATCGGCCTTGAGAGGGATGTTCACGACTTGAGTGGTGGTCAGAGAACGAAAGTGCTGCTTGCCAAGCTGCTGCTGGAAAAACCGGATATCCTGCTTCTGGATGAGCCGACCAACTACTTGGACGTCGAGCATATTGAATGGCTGCGCACTTACCTGCAGCAGTATGAGAATGCCTTTATCCTCATCTCTCACGACATTCCCTTCCTGAACAGTGTGGTCAATTTGATTTATCACATGGAAAACCAGGAGCTGACCCGTTATCCGGGAGATTATGAGGAATTTCAAAGAGTATACGAAATGAAGAAACAACAGCTGGAGGCCGCTTATAAAAAACAGCAGAAGGAAATCGCCAACCTCAAGGATTTCGTGGCCCGTAATAAAGCGAATGCCGCTACAAGTAAAATGGCGATGAGCCGCCAGAAAAAGCTGGATAAGATGGATGTCATCGAACTGGATAAAGAAAAACCGAAACCGAGCTTCCAATTCAAGCAGGCCCGTACACCAGGAAAGTATCTATTTGAGACCGAAGACCTCGTCATCGGCTACGACGAGCCTCTGTCCCGTCCTTTGAATTTATCTATGGAACGCGGCCAGAAAATAGCCCTCTCCGGGGCAAACGGAATCGGTAAGACGACCTTGCTGAAAAGTATTCTCGGGGAAATTCAACCTGTCTCCGGATCCGTGGAACTTGGGGAACACCTGCACATCGGATACTTCGAACAGGAGCTGACCGATGTCGGAAGCCGCACCTGCATTGAAGAAGTCTGGGAAGAGTTCCGGCACTTCACCCAGTATGAAGTACGCGCCGCCCTCGCTAAGTGCGGACTGACTAGAAAACACATTGAGAGCAAAGTCCAGGTGCTCAGTGGTGGAGAAAAAGCAAAAGTCCGCCTCTGCAAGCTGATCAATAAAGAAACCAACCTTCTCGTTCTTGACGAGCCGACCAATCACCTGGATGTGGATGCAAAAGATGAGCTGAAAAGAGCCCTTAAAGAATATAAGGGCAGCGTTCTGCTCATTTCACACGAACCAGAATTTTACCAGGATATCGTAACGGATGTATGGAATTGCGAAGACTGGACGACGAAGGTCTTTTAATGGAAAAAGGCTGCATCCTTTTCAGCAGCTTTCGAACACACGGCAAAAAAAGGAGGTATTCTGTCCAACAGAATACCTCCTTTTTTCATTTTAAATGTCAGAGGCAGCAGGTGCGGGAGTATCCTCTGCAATTCCGGAACGAGCTCACACTCCTCCACTGCTGCAGAAACAGAAGGGTTTTAAAGATGAGTCCGAATTTTGAGTTCCGGACTTTTTTTAAGACGTTCACAAGAACGCAGCCACTTCTCTTCCTCTTCCAAAATTTTATGATTGACACCCCCTCTTCCACCCTAATAAAATGTGGTGAGAAATTTAGAGAGTGCTGTGCATTTTCATTTGGAAAAGGAAGGGAGGAACATGTATGCTTTACCGTTCAATCGTCTATCTGACCGGTATGCTTATTAACTTCTTCGGTGTTGCGCTGCTTATCAATGCCACACTGGGAGCTGGATTCTGGACGTCATTTTTCATCGGGGTCTCTGACCACCTCGGATTTACGGTCGGTTTCTGGTACGGGGCTTTTCAGCTGATTATTATCTTTATCAATGCAAAGCTCATGAAATCGATGCCTGAAGTCCGGGCGGTCATCCCTGTATTTCTGGAAAGTCTCATCTTGGACTTCTGGCTTGAAATCGTCTTTGCAAGTGTAAACTTGACGGCTGCCCCGTTCTTCGTTAAAGTCTTGACTCTGCTTGCCGGTGTCATCATTATCGGTATTGGTGTAGCCATCTACATTCTGCCGGAATTCCCGAGAGCGCCTGTCGATCAGCTTTTCCTTGCTGTCAGTGAACGTTTCCAATTAAGCCTTCAGGCAGGTCAGACGATTGTAGCGGTCATCATGACCTCTCTGGCCTTCCTTATTGGAGGACCTGTGGGAATTGGAACACTGGCCCCTATGCTGTTTCTCGGTCCCGTGATCCAACTGGCTTATACAAGAGTTTATCCGCTGTATCACCGACTGCCGGCAGCAGCAGATAAAGCCTATCAGGAAGCTCCTTATTAAAGCATAATCGAATTGTTTTACCATCCGCCTGCAGAGAAACCTCATGTTTCCCTGCAGGCTTTTTCATTAACCATTCCCATTCATAACAAGAACCCGGGCTTCTTAACGCCCGGGTTCTTCACTTTACCATTCACGTAAAAAGGGCTGATTCTTTTCATCAAGACACGCCTGAATCCTTTCCAGGAAATTCGTCCATGTGACAAGTTTTTCAGCCTCTTCCAAATTGAAAAAACCAACATCAAGAGCCTCTTCTGTCGTTTTCAATTCTCCTCCAATCACTTTTCCAATGAAAAGGGCATTACAGATAGACCGATCAACGTTTTGAAAAATGCCGCAGAACCGGATCACTTCAATCTTCAATCCACATTCCTCTTCAGCCTCCCTGACAGCAGCTGCCGTTAAGGATTCTCCTTCCTCCACCTGCCCACCGGGAATCTCCCAGCCCCGCTTCGGCCCTTGAATCAGTACAAATCTTCCTTCTTCATTCAATATGACCGTCGCTGCCGATATGATGTGCTTTGGTGCCATTCCTCCCGCAACCTCCCCTTATTCTGTAAACTGTGCGTATGTTCACCTGCTCTTCCTTATGTAGATGACCAGGTGATGGGCAGCACCCGATGTTCTTCAACATAGGATACAAGATCGCTGATTACTTCTCCAGCTGAAGTGTCTCTGCTGAGCCTTGGGCTCTGCCCCGACCAGAGGGACATGTATTCCGGGTTTCCTTCGGCTGCGGAAGCCTGTCTGATCGCTTTTGTCATCTGGTTTTGCAAAGGGTATGGGAGCAGGTCCTCATGTCTGCTCAACGATTTTGTAAAAGTGTTACGGATGCCCCGGGCCGGCTTTCCGCTGAAGGCGCTGGTTAATGTCATTTCATCTTCTCTGGCCTTTTGGATCATCTCCTTATGCAACTCATGGGCTCCACTCTCCCGGCTTGTTACGAAGGCGGTTCCCATCTGGACCCCTTCAGCGCCAAGGGACAGAGCAGCCGAAAAACCACGGCCATCCATGATTCCGCCCGCTCCAATAACTGGAACCTTCACCGCATCTACGACCTGGGGAATGAGTGAAAAGAGACCGATCATACTTTTTTCAAAACTCTGCAGGAAAGAGCCTCTGTGCCCGCCTGCTTCACTTCCCTGAGCAACGACGATATCCAGGCCTTTCATTTCATTCAAAACAGCTTCTTCAACGGTTGTTGCTGTTCCTATTGTGATCACACCTGAATGTTTCAATGCTTTCATCACTCTTCCTGAAGGGAGACCGAATGTAAAGCTTACGACTCGTATTTTTTCTTCCAATACGACATTGATCTGCTGTTCAAACAATTCCACATCAAGAAAGGGGTCCTGACGTTCGTGTACAGCCAATTTATCATAGTAGGGTTTCAGCGCCTTACGGGCGGCTGTCACCTCTTCTCCACTTACATCGGGATATTCTGGCACAAACAGGTTCACAGCAAATGCCCTGCTGGTTTTTTCTTTGATATTCTTAATGGCCGATCTCAATTCCTCAGGGTGCATATAGCCACCGCCGAGTGTACCGAGACCTCCATGGTTCGACACTTCTGCTATAAGGGACGGAGTCGTGACTCCACCTGCCATTCCCGCCTGTATGATGGGATACTTAATAGAAAGCATATGGACAAGTCGGTTTTGCTTCTCCATTTACCGAACCTCCTCTTTTCAGATGCATCCAAAATCAACATTGACAGATCATCAGCAGATTGCCATCTGGATCCTTGAAATTAAAATAGTGGTGATGCTGAATTTCTGTCACGACATTGAAGTTATGACACATCATAAAATCATAAGCAGCTTCTATATCTGTCGTATTCAAATGAAAAACCGGAGTATCAAATGTTTTGCCGGGTTCATACATCCGGCTGTCCAAAACCGCTCCAGTACCCTTCATCGGCAGGATATACAAGTGGTCATGGACGATTTCACCGTCATTGGGTACACCTAATAGGCGGCAGTACCAGTCACGGGATTTTTCTATATCATGGACAGGGATAAAAACGGTCCCGATTTCATTTTTGACCGGGGTGGTCATATTACTTCCTCCTCTGTTTAGGTTATACCTTCACCGATAAAGAGCATCCGTCACAAGGATGCTGTACAAGTAGGAATCCCGCCAGCCTTGATCGAGTTTCAAATGCCCTCTCATCCGTCCTTCCTTTTCCATTCCGTTCTTTTCCAAAACACGGATGGCTGCGGCGTTGCGTGGATCACAGACAGCCTCAATTCTATGGAGGGTCAAGTTTTGAAATCCGTAGGAAATCATCTGCTCCGCGGCCTGTGTAGCGATGCCGCGTCCCCAGTACCCGGGATGGATCACATAAGAGATCCGGCCGATTTCATTTTCCTTATCCAAAATATTCATTTCAGCAGCTCCGATCAAGTGACCTTCTTCAATATCCGCCAGCCCCCAAACATATCTGGTCGGGTCCTCCACGCTCGTATCGGAAAGGACCTGCTCTATGTAAAGTTTTGTTTCCCTCTCTGAATTCGGGCCCCATGCCTGAAAACGACAGACGTCAGAAATGGACGCATAGCTGTGGACCGCTTCCCAGTCCTCTGATGTAATCTCCCGCATAAAGAAATTCGTTGCTGTTTTCATTCGTCTGCTCCTCTCAAGATCCATACTCTTCCTTTACCTTTTACTTCTCTCTGGGAACAGAAAAATCCTTTTCCCAACAAAAAAAAGCACAATTCGAGAATGAATTGTGCTTACTTCCCTCACTTTTGTACGGGAATCCAAATCTCAGAAGAGTAATCGTTACTGTAGGGATTTCCTTCAGGGTAGACTTCGAGTTCGGGCCCGGGGGCCTGGGTGTACCTGCTTGAAGGAAACCATTCGGAATAGATGCGTTCCCACTTCTCCTGCATCGCCTGAGGCATTGGACCTTTCACTTCAAATACAGCCCAAACAGCTTTTGGAATAGAGATGGAGGTCATAGAGGCAGGAACTTCGTTCACACTGGCTGCAGCAATCGAGTAATCAATGACACCTTCTTTTTCATCCGACCGGTCTTCACATATCCCCAGAATCCCTCTGACCGGTCCGTTATTCACTGCTGCGATTTCCTCAACCGTGCCATCCGTATTTAATTCCACCCACATCTCAGGGATCTTCTTTAGGTTTTCCCCGTGCAGACAGGATATTTCCCTTTTCACTCCAACAGCCTTAAACCCTTCCTTTTCCTCAATATGAAACTTCATCGGCTCAGCTCCTTTAATAGTTACTTGAATGACGAGGGGATTATAAACAGTCACCTTCCTTTCAGGAAGCCGTATATCTCTCGGCGGGCATCCATGCTGTTTTCGGAAGGCCCGGGTAAAAGATTCCGGTGATTCATAGCCATATCGATACGCAGCATCTATGACTCTGGTGTTCCCCTGCTTCAACTCCAGGGCTGCAAGTGTCAACCTTCTTCTTCTGATGTATTCCATTACCGTTGTACCTGTTAAAAGATGAAATGTTCTTTGGAATTGAAACGGAGAAAGACAGGCCTCCCTGGCAGCTTCCTTCACCGAAATATCCTTTTTCAAATGGCTTTCTAAATATTGAAGTGCTTTCTGCATTGTTTCAATGCCCTTCACATCTTCCCCCCTTTCCTTCTCCTTTACTTTAGCACGTGTAAATATTAAAAACCTGTCATCCCATGCTCTTGGATGACAGGTTGACGGTTGTAATGAAAAACCGTTGTCCGTTATCGTTCTGTATTTGGAATATCTTCATATGTTTCTACATCTATCGCGTACACATCACCGGATGCGACACCTTCTAAAATTCCATAAACACCCATTTCAACAGCGTTAACGAGCTGCCCTCGTTTCTTCTGACCATAACTCTGTGTCTGCCCCGTCACCTCAAACAGCACCGTTCCACTTCCATTAAGCGCAAATGAACCAAGCGCCGTTCCAGGTAGATCCAGGTCTTGAGGATAAAGGGAAATATGATCAAAAGGAGAATTCCCCCTTGTCTGCAGCGCACGATAAGCAGCTACATTCAATTGTTTGGAAAAATCCCCATCATACCTGTCTGCGTATTCCTCGTATTTTTCACCCGCTTTCGAAGCAGGATCAGGCACAAAACTCCCTGAAAGTGACAGGGTTACTTTATCTTTTGTCCCTTCTACAAAGTATTCGCCCTGGTGATGAAGATCAACAAAGACATCCACCTTACCAAATTCTTTAATCAATCCTTTATAAACGTCCCGTATCGTTTGGGCTTCAGGTGTGATAAACCAACCTGGCTTGGAAGAAGCGCCTGGAAAATCTTCAGGTGACGGCTGGTAGTTTAAATCAGGATTAAAGTCTCGGTTTACATCAAATCCGGGATTCGATTCATAGTCCCAGTATTGATTTGTATATGTATAGTAATTCCAAGATGGGGACGCATTTTCCAACTGAGGGAAATCTTCAATGATTTCATTCCATGAAAGGTCGTTTCCTCTTCGATTAAGTTCTGAAGCATCTGGATTCACCATTGGCATAGCTACAATAGTTACTTCATTCAGGATGGATCGTATTTCCTTTGAACCATTTGATCCCAGCTGTTGAAGCATGTTCAACAGGGCGGCTGTCCCTGTCTTTTCGTTCCCGTGAATTTCACTTTGAACAAGCATTACCTTATCTCCATCTCCTACACGAGCGGTATAAATTTCTCTCCCCATATTGGAATAACCAGCAGTATTCACATCCACTTGTCCTTGGCTGCTTTTCTCTATCTGGTTCAGCTTCCGGCCTAATTCTTCATGGCTGATAAACCCTTCCACAGAATACGTCTGATTCACCGGCGTACCGGGATTCGCAGCCGCTGAAACTGGAGCAAGGAGTCCCGCTGAGAGGAGGACCGCCCCACAGGCTGCCGATAAAGTTTTTATTTTTTTCATAAAAAGCCTCCTTTACTATAGTAAGTCTCTTATAGATGAACTTCTCTTTTTTCCTGATTTTACCTCCAAATAAAACACAAATAGCCGCTTTTGTACCATATTTCTATAGCAGACCAGGTCATTTAACCCATCTATTAAGGAATCATTTGAATTTAAACGAAAGGCTCTGTTATTGCTTGGTGTTGTTATTTAACATGTGAGCTCAGATCACCCCTTTCTGTCATGGGATTTGTATGAGGCGGCCTTGGGAATGACTCCCTTTCCGTGGGGTACCGTGAGCCTCCTCAGGCTGCGCCTTCCGGGGTCTCACGATGTACCTTCATCCCACAGGAGTCTCGCCATTCCCAAGGCCGCCTCTTCAAAGAAGGGTGGTTAGAAAGGACATAACCGAAGTCCGTTCCACCACTACGAAAGGGATGGCAGGGAAAACAGGTAGACTCCTGCGGGAAAAAGGAACAAGGTGAGACCCCGGAGAACGAAGTTCGAGGAGGCTCATCGTTCCCCGCGGAAAGCGGACGGTTTTCCCTGCCATCCCATGCTCTGAGTAAATAACGGACCGGACCCTTAATTCCAGACGGAGACGATTTAGTAATCATTTAAAATATCAACAACAGACTTTAACAGAGCTAAACGAAAAGAAGAGATGCATCTCTGCATCTCTTGAAAATGAATCCCTATTGTTTTTATTGCTTCATGGATATGCTTTAAGTAATCGTTCTACTCGTCCGACTTAGTGGTGATTTCCCGAGTGCTTCTTTCTATCATTTACGTGATGGACCCCAACATCGATAAGGCCGAGGATGTATCCCTATTTCCTCCGGGTATTACATATCTACTATTGATAATTAATCACCGCAGGGTTTGGGTCCAGCCTCAGTACATCTTCAGCACTCATCACCGGTTCGTCCTTGTTGTAAAAGATTTTAAAACCACCGTACTGGACGGCTTCATTGCGCACAAATTTACGGTAAAGAGACATTTTAGTCGCTGAATCCCCCCACCCATCATAGTTGAGAACGACTTCAACGTTATCTGTCGGCGTGATGGCTTCCTTGTTTGTCAGAGCTTCATCCATGAATTGGTGGACGAGGATCATTTTATCCGGCAGGTCGTTTTCCTCCACCAACTTCGATAAATAATCGACCGCCTGCTGCACTTCTGCTCCATCTACCTGACCTAGGTTCACTCCCGGCGTTTCGCCTTCAGCCACGTGAAATTCCGTATCGATGGCAAGATGGACATACGGGAGTTTCAGCCATTTCTCCAACAGCTTGACCTGATTCATCACAGAATCGGTTCCCAGCTGAACATCAAGCATCAACAAAGCATCATTCTCCTCGGCGAGTTCCGCGTAACGGTCGATATCTTCAGGCGAGGTGCGGTGATAATATTTACCTTCCGGACCAGGCGTGCGCTGCGCGACCGTACTGATCAACTCAATCATCGGAACAGCCGGTCGCTCAGGATCAGCGTTGGAAAAGGCCTGTGTCTGTTCCTTTAGTTTTTCCATGAGTGCGTCGGGTTCCATTTCCCCAAGGATTCCCATATTTTCAGAATCCGGGTGCCCATAATAAGCAACGATTCTATGATCCTTCAAAGGACCTGAACTTTCATCTTCAGCCCCTTTCACAAGTGTTTCTCCCACCGGCACCATCCGGGTCCGGTCACCCCCATGCGCCTCTGCAGACGGCATGTTGTTTAATTCTTCTTCGGTCAATCCTTCTCTTACAGGAGCTGCTGAATCATCCGGCTCTACGGCTTTAAATGGTTGTTCAGAATGTTGGGCATCTGATGAAGCTGATTCTGTTTCATCCTTTTCCTTCGTTTCTTCTTCCGTTTCTGTTTTATTTTCCTGTTGATCCGAAGATGATTCTTCTGAGCATGCGGCTGCGAATACTCCCAGAATCAACACAAATAGTATCACTGTAATCTTTCTCATGCAGTCACTTCCTATGTAGTAGATTCAGTTTCCTATTTGATAGAAAACTTCCTATATTTTAACATAAGCCGTAGAATGTTTTGATAGGTAGAATCGATTAGATTATTCACAGCAGATTACGATATTCCTTTATAAAAAAGGGTAAACAGACAAGAGAATCTGTCAATCTATCAAACCAACGTTTAGGAGGGAGTTCGATGCCGACATGTCCGTCATGCGGCCGCCGGTGGACCTACATGGAAACGTTCACCCGGATGTGGGCGGTCCGGAAACATCAAAGCACCTGTCCTTCATGCCATAGAGAAAGCAAGGTCGGGATAAAGTTGAGAATGGTTTTCCTGTGTTCTTTTATACCCTTAGTCCTGTATCCATTTGTCTTAACTGAAAGGATTCAAATCCCCGTCTATATGATTGGTTTAACCTTGACCGCTCTTTCGTTGATTTCTCTTATGCCCTTCTGCACTTATGTAAGAAACCGCCCATAAAAAAACCGCCGGGAGACGGCGGTTTCATTGAACTTTTTCCAATTTATGAACTTCACGTGAGGAGGTCAGATCTTTGGTTGCTTCACGATAGGCCTGATAATGGTCAGAATCGATATGCATCTGCAGGGCTTCCTGGTCCTTCCATGTTTCATAAAAAGCGAATACAGAAGCATCATCAAGAGAACGGTGAAGGACGTAATCAATACAACCCGCTTCCTTGCGGGAGGGCTCAATCACTTTTTTCAATTCGTTGAACAGTTCCTCCTCACGCCCTTCTTTCGCTGTTAGAAATGCATTAATGGTAATCATAGTTATTCTCCTTTTTTTACAGCCGGGTCCGGCTGATGACTTACTGCCTTTTCATTTTACAAAAACTCATTTCAGTAGAGAAATCATCCGCTCATAGAGTGAACAAAGATCCGACGCTTATTGTTCCCAAAAGCCTTCTTTGCATACCAGCATTCATCATATGGTGATTAAGAAAACTCATCCAAGAGGTGTTTCGCCGTCTTAAGCAGACGCGTGCTGATGTTTACTTGTGAGTGTAAAGAAAAGAACCGCTCCAATAAAGGATGTACTGAATAAAATCAGCCCCATAGGTACAGCAGACGTTTCATCCAAACCGACGAGCGGCGAAACAACGGCTCCAAACAACAGCGGAAGCATACCGAGAACTGCACTGGCGCTTCCTGCCCGGTGGCCTTGATGCTCCATGGCAAGGGTGAAGGTACTCGTCAGCACCATTCCCATCGCTGTCATATAAATGAAAATAGGGGTAACGATGGAATACAACGGCCCCTCTATCCAAGTCATTACCAAGAGAAACCCTGTGGCGGTTACCGCTGTCAGGACAGCCGTACGCAGCAGGCTGCGTTCATGGATGATTCCGCCGAGACGGCCGATCAAAAAGCTCCCTGTGATGATGGCAAGTCCATTGATTCCAAACAAGATACTGAAGACTTGAGGAGATACGTTATAAATACCTTGATAAACGAACGGTGTTCCGGATACATACGCAAAGCTTCCGCCATGGACAAAGCCGATGGTCAACGCGTACCCAATGAAGGAACGATCTTTAAGCAGACGTCCAATCGTCAAAATAGATTCTTTGACAGAGCTTGGGATCCTTCTCTCCTTTGGAAGAGTTTCCGGCATTTTCGCAATGACCGTCAAAACAATAGCCGCTCCGACAATACTTAAGAAAAAGAAAATCGTTTCCCATGTTGAAAACGGCAGAAGAAGAATCGCTCCTCCTGTCATTGGAGCAATCATTGGAGCTGTCGCATTAATAACCATCAATAATGCAAAAAACTTCGTCAATTCGCGTCCTGTAAAAACATCACGCACAACGGCACGTGAGAGAACGATTCCTGCTGAAGCAGTAAAACCCTGCAGAAACCTTGCTATAACAAGAATGGTAATGTTCGGTGCCAGTGCACTTAAAAGTGAAGCAATAGAGAATAAGGCCAGAAATATGGTTAATGGCTTTTTTCTGCCCTGCGCATCACTAATCGGACCTACGACGATCTGTCCAACAGCCAGACCAATAAGACAGGCGGTCAGACTGAGCTGCACCAATGAAGCACTTGTATTTAGGTCAGACGCGATGGCGGGAAAACTCGGCAGATACATATCAATATTCAGCGGACCCAGAATTCCGAGCATTCCAAGCAGAAACGCTAATCCGATTCTTTCTTTCCCTGTAGGATTTTGTAACATTGTTCAAACACCTTCCTCTTTCTCTCTATCTGTAAACAATCCCTGCTATATATCCCTCAATCACCTGTTTGTTAAACTTCGATTTTATCCCTCTTCCTTTGAAAAGTCTATGATTTTCTTAATGATTCACTGCTCTTGATAGAAAACAGACATTAGAAAGCGGTTCCTTCATCCATCAAAAAAAGACCTGACTGCGTCAGGTCCATAATCCTTCCTTGATCTAAATCCTTTCTTCCTGTGACTGCGTTTGTTCCGGCTGGGGTTCATAGGCTTGTCCAAAAAGCCTGGCGGGGTTTTTGGAAAAGATCTGCTCCAGCTGCCCGCTGGTTACGGCCCCTTCCTCCAGTAGACCAGGAAGAACATGCTGGAATAAATAGTCCGGCTTCCAATTTTTCAGGAGTTCCTTCAGAGGTTCAGGCATGACTGGTTCCCGTCCCCACCAGACGTTGACTGTATCATGCGAAAGAAACAGCTGGTCTTCATACCCTGACCCAAGAAGAGCCTTTAAAACAATTGTCCGCTCCTCATCCGCAGGAGCCCCGACTATCCCCTGAAGTCCCCAGCGATCCATCGCAAGATAGACTCCGTGCTTCAGCACCTGCAGATGTTCGGTAATGTCTGTCGTCCCACACATATGGCCGATCACAACTTTTTTAGGATCGGCTCCTTCTTCCATTAGAAATGCTGCCTGTTCCGGTCCCATCGTTCCTTCCTGCGTATGGGTTAAAAGAACGACGCCGGTTTCCTTCTGAACCCTCACCGCCGCCCGGAAAAACATGCGCTCATATGCAGTAATTTCGCCCTTGCTAGAAGCGAGCTTGATGATGCCCGGTTTAATACCGGTCCCTTCAATCCCCTCGGTTATTTCTGCTTTGAATAATTGATAGATTTCCTCTTCCGCTGTTCCTAGCTGCTGACGAAACTTAAAATAAGGCGTCGCCCCTTCCCCTTCATAGTAATAACCAGTAGCACAAATGATGTTCAGGCCACTTGCTTCAGAAACGGCTCTGAGCAGTTCAACATGACGTCCGCATTCATTCGGGGTAGGATCGACGACTGTTTCAATCCCCTGCGTTTGAATCAATTCGGCCACTTTAAGGCCCTGCTGTTTTTTCTCTTCAAAATCGTACCCTCCAAGGGTCAGGTCCCCTTGGAAACCAGGATACCCAAAGAAAAAGTGTTCGTGAATCAACGTTTTCCCAAGCTTGTCTGCCTTGATCGGTCCTGTTACCGTTTCAACGTACTGCATGGACTCCTCCTCCTCCTCGAAATACCTACCAGTCAGTATGTTAAGGCCAAAAAATAACCTTATCTTAAGGATAAGGTTATTTTTCAGAATATTCAATGCAATTATGAAAATATAGCGGTTAGTCACCGTAGGACCGCAAAGCTTTTTCAAAAACATTCCAGAACTTTTCCTTGTCCAAATCAACAGCGAAATGGACATTCGGTTCTTTTTTCGTCACACCAAGGAGATCGACACTTGTCATGCCCGTGGTATATTCTCCTCTAGTCTCCACGTCCACATGCACATGCCTGCATTCAAAGATATCTGGTTCTATAAGGTACATAGCTGTACAGGCGTCATGAATGGGTCCGGCTTCAAAGTTAAAGACATCCTTATACGTTTTCGAAAAAAATTCCAGAAGCTCAAAAACAAATTGAGCAACGGGGTGATCGACAGCTGCAACCATGTCCATAATTTTCCGGTCTGCGAGTGCTTGATGTGTCACGTCAAGACCAAACATCGTAATCGGGATGCCGCTTTCGAATACATGCTTCGCCGCTTCTGCATCCACCCATATATTAAATTCGGCCGCTGGTGTCCAGTTTCCGAACGTTCCCCCGCCCATCAAGACGATTTCCTCAATATTCTTCTTAATTCCGGGCTCCTTGATGAGAGCTGAGGCAATATTTGTCAAAGGACCTGTCGGGACGAGTGTAATTTTCTGTTCTGTTTGAAGGGCTTTTTCAATAATCAAGTCAACCGCATGCTGTTCAACCGGCCCTTTTGTCGGAATGGTTGGGAGTTCAGGACCATCAAGCCCCGATTCGCCATGAAAATCCCCTGCCGTCACCCGACCCCCTTTTAAAGGTTTTGCTGCTCCCTCAGCCACTGGAACGTCCAGTCCTATCATTTCACAGACATTTAGAGCATTGTATGTACATTTCTCCACTTCTACATTTCCAGCCACTGTCGTTATTGCTTCTATTTGAAGCGGACTTATTTGAGAAGCTGCTAAAATAATCGATATGGCATCATCATGACCGGGATCACAGTCGAGAATCACTTTCCTTTTCATTGTACACACCTCCCCTTCCCACGTCAGGAATAATTCGGATCTTTTTCGTCTGTAATAAGCATGTGTCCGGGCGCATGGGTAATCATAATCGAAGGCTGTGCCTGAAGGGCGGCATTCTGAGGAGTTACTCCGCATGCCCAGAACACCGGTGTCATTTCATCCCTGTCAAATGTAACAGCTTCACCATAATCCGGTTGTTGAATGTCGTCGATTCCGATCTGCTCCGGAGAACCGATATGGACAGGCTCACCATGGGAAGATTCAAATTGGTGGGAGATTTTCAAAGCCTGATCCACTAAATGATTCGGAACAGCACGCATACTTACAACCATATTTCCCTTGAAGATGCCTGCTTCTTTTAAGGGAATATTCGTATCAAACATTGGGACGACTTTGTTCTGGTCTTGATGCAGCAGAGGAATCCCCCCGTCAAGAAGGGCTTGTTCAAAGGTAAAGGAACATCCGATGAGAAAAGTAACAAAATCATCCTGCCAGACTTCGTTGAGATCCAGGACTTCCTCTGAAAAGAAGCCATTTCTATAAATCCGATAGCGCGGGAGATCGGTGCGGATGTCCGCATCAGCGGTAGAGGGCTTCGTCACCCCTGCTTCCATAACTTCCACAACCGGGCATGGTTTTGGGTTTCTCATGCAGAATAAAAGAAAATCGAAAGCGTAGGCTTTCGGGAGCGTTACCAGATTGGTTTGTATATACTGTTCGCACAAGCCGGAAGTTGTTCCAGTCAACTCCTGATTTCGAAATTTCATTCGTGTTTCCAATGGATTCATACCAACACCCTCTCTTGTCTATGGTTCTATTATAGCGAAAACAACCCTGATTTTTAAACCATTCCGAGTATTCTGTGGTTTTATGAAGCGGGAGTCTTTGTATTTCCAGTGTACCCGGGAGGGGAAAATTTATCTTTCCGGAAGAAAGGTTTACGATAACGTTCTTCTTTTATAAACATACCCATCACTCGGATCATGCAAAATACCCGGGGAGCGCCCCCGGGTATGCTTCAGGATATGAAGTCTGCCAGAAAGTTGAAAAAGGCGAGCCATGCTAAGGAAGCGGCACTCATAGCCAGTACGAATATAGACAATATGGGATGGAACCCTTTTTTATACTGAGCCTGGAATATGAAGAGAGCAGAAACAACGATGCCTGCAGCGAAGGCAAAGCCGAACAATAGATTTAGTACCCCTTCAAAGGTGAAATCGTATCTGAAAATGATGGTAAGCATGTATAGGATATCTATAGCAGCAAGAATAATTAAAAGACTTCTCTTCACGGATTCTCCTCCAATTATGATCTGTCGTCCTTCATCCTTTGCCTTTTCCATAAAAAAATAAACGTACGGATGTTCGAACAGAGCGCACAAAAAAACACCCGAGGATCTCAGGTGCTTTCGTTTTACAAAAGAAACATTCCAGCAATGCTGGCTGACAGGAAATTGGCCAGCGTTGCGGCAACAACAGCTTTAAGACCAAAGCTGGCTACGTCCTTCCTCCTGTCAGGAGCAAGACCGCCAAGGGCGCCGATCTGTACGCCGATACCAGACAGGCTGCCAAAGCCCGTTAATGCAAAGGTCGTCACTATCTCTGCCTTCGCACTTAATTCATTTTTAGCTTCGCCAAGACTGGAAAACGCAACAAATTCATTGGCCATGATTTTCTCCCCAATAAATCCAGCTGCTCTAACAGCTTCTTCCCATGGGACACCAATCACAAAAGCCAGAGGAGCCAGCACATATCCAAGCAGCTGCTGGATGGTAATCGTAAAGCCGAGCAAACCACCGATCCAGCTGACCATCCCGTTCAACAGGGCTAGAAGGGCAATGAACGAGAGCAGGATCGCTCCGATATTCAAGGCCAGCCGTAAACCGGTCACCGCTCCGTTTGCCACAGCATCGAATACGTTCGACGTATCGCTGTCTTCCGGATTGATATCAGAGAACTCTTCTGAACGCGGCTCAGTCTCTGGAAGAAATAATTTAGCCATCACAAGGGCCGCGGGTGCAGCCATAAAAGAAGCGGCCAGCAGGTACTCTACGTTAATGCCCAGAAGTGTATATCCTACAAGCGTTGACCCGGCTATAGATGTGAATCCACCAGTCATAACAGCAAATAATTCCGATTTGGAAATTTTGGATATAAATGGACGGATCAATAACGGAGCCTCTGTCTGTCCGACAAAAATATTCCCTGCAGCATTGATGCTTTCCACCTTCGTCGTGCCAAGAACTTTAGACAGGAATCCTCCGATCAGCTTTATGACAATCTGCATAATGCCAAGGTGATACAATACAGCAATCAAGGAACTGAAGAAGATGATCGTCGGCAGGACTTGAAAGGCGAACAGCATCCCCATCCCTTCCTGATTGATCAGCGGTCCGTAAAGGAAACCGATTCCTTCCTCTGTGTATCCGATCAGCTTACTTACTCCGGAGGACATGGCTCCGAGAAGTTTCTGCCCTCCACTGGTTGCAAAAACCAGGAAGGCAAAAGAAACTTGAAGCAGAAGACCTGCGCCAACAGTTCTCCAGCGAATCGCTTTTCTATTTGTTGAAAATAGCAGGGCCAGAATGAAGACGATACTCACGCCGCCTAACCCCCACAAGATATTTATCATGTTGAAACCCCTCTTCCTTTTCATCCACTGTTTCATGTGCTACCGTTTCGAACTAAAGGATAAATGATACCAGTTGAAAAAAAGGGCCGCAATAGGTTTATAACAAGTAAGAATTGTCCGATAATGCAAAAAATGGACCCCTTCTATGGGATCCATTCTCATTAAGAAGCCTTTTTTTCGTACGCTTTGTTCAGGTCACGACCGGACAGGAGCCAGCCACCGACAGCGACACCAAGTAAAATGGTCCAGAAGATCACCGTCCACCCAAGACCATGAGCGAAATGTTCATCCAGTATACCGACATCCTTATGGGATAACGTTATGACAGCAAGTTTCACCCCGACCCAGGCAACAATTAGATAAGCCGTCGTCTCCAAACTTGGACGTGTTTCTAAAAGCTTCACGAACCAGGAAGCAGCGAATTTAATCAAAACCAAACCGGCAATACCTGCTGTTATAACCACGATAAATTGACCACCGTCCATGCCTCCGATCACTGGCAGCGGTGAATCTGGAAGCGCAAGAGCCAGGGCCACAGCTGCAAGGATGGAGTCGATAGCGAAAACCAAATCGGCAAACCCGATTTTCACGATCGTCGGCCAGAAGCCCTTTCCTTTCCCTTCCTGTGCTGTTTCTTCATCGTCACTATCCCTCGATAAAATATTTTTCAAACCAAGGTAGATCAGGTAGGCGGCACCAAGAGCCTGCACCTGCCATACACTGGCGATGAATGATATAGCAAATAAAGCACTGAAACGGAAAATAAAAGCTCCGATAATTCCATAATTGATGGCTCGTTTTTTCTGATCCTCCGGCAGATGTTTAGCTATCACGGCGAGAACAAGGGCATTATCCGCAGATAACAAACCTTCAAGGCCGATTAAAATTAACAGGGTCCACCCGTATTCAATCCAAATAGATTCCATGTATTATTCCCCTTCCTGATAAAGGCTCCAGTATCATTTACAGAAGCACACAAAAAGACCCTTACCCTGATTGGTAAAGGTCCTGCCAGCAGCATGTATGCCGCCAGTAAAGCCGAGAGCGGAAACTCTGTCACGATGACTTTACTGTTAAAGCTACTCCCCTTTATAACTAGTAAAACTATAGCAGAAGGATAGAGAAGTGGTCAATACAGCTTAAATACTATACACGGCACAAAGAAGGGGTGCCTTGAAGTTCCTTATTCACTTCGGCCGCAATCATTACAGAAATCCTCTTCTGCGATTCCTCTGTTAAACCGGCGATGTGAGGAGTCAGCCTAACGCCCGGTGCATGGAGGATAGGGTTTTCAGGTTGGGCAGGTTCATTTTCCAACACATCTAGAAAAGCACCTGCCAAACGCCCTTCATGTAAGGTGTCAGCCAGAGCAGTTTCATCGACAATGCCGCCCCTCGCGGTATTGATGACCCAGGCAGAAGGTTTCATCATCTGTAAGGCTTCTCTGTCCACAAGGTTTTTCGTAGCCGCATTTAATGGCACGTGAATGGAAAGAAAATCGGACGTCCTCAGTACGTCTTCCCATTCTTTTTTCACAACGCCTGTTTCGTCAATCATATAATCATATTCAGTACGAAAAGGATCATAGCCGATCACATTCATGCCGAAAGCCTTAGCCCGTTTTGCTGTCCTGTGGGAAATCTCCCCCAGACCAATGAACCCGAGCGTTTTTCCACTTATTTCAAATCCGGTATGTACCTTTCTTTCCCACTTGCCTTCAGTTACACTCTTGTGGGCCTCATGAAGAGGGCGACCGGCGCTGAGAACTGCCTGCATCACATACTCCGCCACGGAAACGGCATTCGCGTTTTTAGCTGAGATGACAGAAATCCCACGGTTTTCCGCTTCGTTCCGTTCAATATTATCCAAACCTACGCCCAGTCGGCCGATGACCTTAAGATTTGGTGCATGGCTCAGCAGCTCCTCATCCACCTGGGTCTGGTTCCGCACAATCAACGCATCAGCGTCCCGAAGATGCTCCAGCAGCTCTCTTCTGTTCTTATACCATTCTTTATCGTATGTTACTTTGTGACCCTGATTCTCAAGAATCTCCACGCCCTCCAGCCATATCACTTCACTTATGAGAATATTCACAGTTCTCCCACCCTTTCCTTTCTTTCATTAAACCATTTTGTTGGAGAAGGGACAAAGGATGTCGTATGGTTTGTCGAATTTGAAGGATAATCAATCAAGGTGACCAACCAGCAGTCAGGAAAAGACTGCGTCGATCCAAGGTTCCTTCCTTTACACCTCTTTCTCAGGATGACTTTTTAAAATCCGTTCATCTCCATCATTTCTACTGCTCATATCCGAATATCACCTTTTGACAGACTTCACACCTGTGAGCTGGAATCTTCCTTACTTTAAGAAGAGCACTTTCTACCAGAACCTCACTGCCAAAATCCATAACCATCGAATCAGGCGATTCTGACCAGCAAATCTTCCGCGGAGAGAATATGTACCCCGCTTTGAGTTTACGGCCACAGTCAGGGCATAGCATGATGTCCTTGTTCATTTTTTCAGCACCACCTCTTTAATGCTTGGAAGGGAACAGCGTACTCTTGTGGTTATAAAACGCTTTAACCTCCACATAAATAGACATGAGCGTTATAAAAAGATCAGGATGCACCTTCCACTTATTCAAAAGACTCCGCTACTAAAACGAGGGTACCTATAGATAACTGCTCCAGACGACTTTCGAGTTTATAGGTGATAGAATCTGCCGTCCATTTCAAATATTTTGTGTTGTTATCCACGGCATACTTTCCTGTCCCATCACCAACCGCAACCTCTTCCGTTTCCATGCCCTCCAATGAAAGGCCTCCCTCTTTCATCGTGGTCAATGTCATGGATTCTCCTGACTCACCATGAAAAATAAACGTTAAAAGAGTATCTTTATCTTCCTTCGTTCCAGCTTTTATTTCGACACCATCCACCTCATAAGGCATCACTCGAGGGAATTGGGGCTGAAACGATTCATCAGAAGAACGGGTCTCCAGACTTGAATGGTCATACTCATATAATCCTTCCGATGTTTTTTCTACGGTATCAAGAGCATGACTCAATGCCTGGCCCTCCGTAAAATAGATCCGAGTGATTTCCCCATCTTCATTTGTGTTTACTCTCCCACGAACATCAGCCGTTTCGCCATTATCTACATTCACCTGGTAATCAAAAATATAACCTGTTTCAACGTCGCTTTGCTGGATGTCTTTATTTTCCACTCCCATCTTCACTTCGCTGCTGTACGCTTGTTGGTGATACCTTGTAAGCAGATTCGTCTGCATCGCCTGATCCATATAATCCTCCGTTAAATAGGGTGCGAACTGCTCCGTATAATAGGCATGAACCTTTTCATAACTGCCTTCTTCATACAACTCCTTAACCTCTTCTCCCGGTCCTGTGAACAGCTGCGTGAGCACTTTCGATACATCATCTTTCGTTGTGTTATTTTCTTCATGGTCCAAAGAAGACTGTGAAGATGTGCATCCTGCAGTAAAAAAAAGAACAGCAAAGACAATGGAAACCTTTTTGATCATGAAACAACCTCCACCTCTCCTTCTTTCCTGACTCTACGAACACCAGGGGCATCCAGTTTCAAAATTTAGTAAATGATTCCTTATTTTAGAACGTATCAAACGTTGTCGACGAAAAAAAGAAGCTGCGTTTAAGCAGCTTCCTTGTCTACTCTTGGTTCTTTTGTTTCCCAAAATGGAAAATGCCGACCAATATACCCAGGGCCGTCATGCATAAAGAGAGAATAAGTCCTGCCCACGGACCGACCCCGGCAATGAATGGGACAGAAAGTGCGGTGACGAGGCCACCTCCTAAAAATGGTTCATAAACGAGCTGCTTATAGCCGAAAGCTTCAAATGCCGGGGACTCGTTGTCCGGATCGACGATACGCATCAATAGAAGGCCCGTTGCCGTCACACCCATGGATTGACCAAAATCTCCGATTCCACGTTCAAACCAGTAATTTGGAATGATCTTGGGAGCAAGGAAAATAAAGCTGAAGAGGTTCCATGAAATCCCGGCCACAGCCAAAATTAAGAAAGGCACAAGATAGTCTCCGATCACTTCCAGGGAAACCGTTGCGATGGCTGAGATAATTAACAAGTCGAGAGCCAGCCCCTGGATGCGGTTCACCATTCTCCGATCAATCAAGTTGTACTTATCATTTTTGTTAAAGAAAATCTGAATGATAATGCCGCCGAACATAGCAACCGGAAACAATGGAATGTATGTCATGAAGCTCGATCCTGTCCAATTGGCAATCGTAATGCTTTCAAGTCCGATCAGTCCCTGTAAAAT
This sequence comes from Halobacillus sp. Cin3, assembly GCF_947311855.1. Lineage (NCBI taxonomy): Bacteria > Bacillati > Bacillota > Bacilli > Caryophanales > Bacillaceae > Halobacillus > Halobacillus sp. Cin3. The sequence goes on from NZ_CAMZMV010000001.1 coordinate 1,040,140, forward strand.
ACCCCAGCCGATCAGAATGGCGACCATAATGATGGAGAGGTGGAAGGATAACGGCTCGATGGATTCAGGGCGGAGCGTCATTTTCCCGGCAGGTTCACGATTCTGATATTCCATGATCCCACTCTTCCGCAGTTCAGAAAATCCATGAGCATCTTTGATGACCTCGGTCTTGTTGTTCCGGACCGCCCAGTTAATCAGAATAATACCGAAGATGACACCTGATAAAACACCCACGGTGGCCAGGCCGATCGCTAAATCGAAGGCTTCTGAAAAACCAAGCTCTTCGAATGTACTTGCCATTCCCGCAGCTGTACCGTGTCCTCCTTCAAAAGCCACTTCAATAAGAGCACCGGCCATCGCTGGAATATCGAAAAACGGTGTAAGAATCAGCAGTACCACTAACAAGCCGATTACATACTGTCCCCACCCTACGGCCCAGCCGAAAGCAAGCTGTGGGCCGCCGTATGTCCAGACATCTTTCAATTTAGGCATAGCCGCTCCCAAGAAGAGAGAAGCAAAAACTACGTTAATCATTAACCCTGGAAGGGCTGACCAAACCTGGATAATCGTATCTGTCATAATCCCGTTCGTTAAGAAATGCCCTTCTGATACAAATAGAGATGCAATTTTACCAAGCACCTGCGGCCCTAATAATAAAGCAATAAAGCCGCCGATAATTGATGCCGGCAAAAAGAGATCCTGAAATATTTTCACTTTTACTCTGATAATCTTCCCGATGATAAGAAATACACCAATGTATAATAGCGCAAAACCTATTTGTTCCGGACTCATTATCCCTTCACCCCGCTGTTATTTTGACTTCAATCCATTTCATGAATAACCTTTTCCCCCGATTCCCGCTGAAAAATGAGTTTTAAACACTTATATAAAAAGAAAGACTTTTCAATTATTTCCCTTGAATAGTCTTTCTTTCCTATCTCTCCTATCATAGATCCCAACCTATCCCCGCCATGGAAGCCATCCTCTGTCCGGAACCTGAGCCGAATAGAAAACGAAATAAACCTCGATCTTGGTTACCTCCCGCAAAGAACGAAGTTTACGTTTCATAATCTAATGGGGCATGCTTCACCTACATGTATAACTCGGGCTATCGCAATTCCACTTGCCATAGTAAAAATAATAGAAGATCCATCTTCTTCTCTATCTTTTTAGAGACTGTGATATACATCTATACCATAGTTCATATCCTGTCATAGAATGAACTATCTTGATGTTTAGGAGGTGTATAGTATGAACCATAAACCGTGTAAAAAGGATTGTCATTCCGATGTGGATGTGATCACATGCAGCTGCTGTGTTACTGGACTAGCTAATGTCATCTCCAGCCGTTTCCGCTGCGGAGATACGATAGGAATCACTTTTTTCGTAGAAGAAGGAGCAGGGATTTTTGTCGGCAGGTATCGAGGACTGGAAGACTATGTTCTTGAAATTGATGATCTCCTTGTACCTGGGACAACCAGTTTCATTCCTCTATGTGATGTAGGAAGTGTCGAAAAAGGACTTCCACTGCAGGAGGAGCCTATGCAGATCACAAAGGTTAACAAGACGGCGGAGTAAACGAATGGATCGACCCTTGTCATTGAACGAAGAAAAGGGAGACACTTTTATAGTGCTCCCTTTTTTTCGTGTGATGTATTATGAAATCCTTTCATTCGTCCTGATGCATCAGTGGCTCCAGTTCAGCTAATAAGCGAGTGGCTTGGAATGCTTTGTCATGCTCCCCTCCTATCCCACCTTGAGAATTCACTTTCATCACTTCAATTGAATCTATTTCTCCAAAGTTACCATTAATTTGTAACACCTGTGTCGAAATCCTTATACCATCCTTCCAAGGTTCTTTCTGAGCAAATGTCTAAATGCTTAAGTGGAGGATAAAGGAGATCTCATCCGTCGTTATATCAGGTGTACGCCTCATCCCTCCCGTCTTCTCTTAAATCACTGCCCCTGAGCTCAACCCAGCGGTTACACAGTCAATTCCCCAGTCTGCCAAGGTTCATAAAGCATAAACGTAAACGTTCATTCTACTAATCTCCACTCATTACTCACTTCCTAACTCAATCCTTAAGACGAAAAACCATTCCGGTTAAAATGGAGCCCTTGCCTATTTACTATTCCATTAGAAACTTCTTTCATCGACTACGAATTGGCTTGTAAAAAGTTTCATAATGAAGAATATCCATCCATCTATAAGTCTATGGTCATTTTCCCATCATCGTCGAAACGGCGCAGCCTTCTTCTTCACGATTTTTTAATACCGGTAGATTTTTTCCGAAAATTCTATTGATTCTCACTATATTTTCCTGTATTGTAAAACGCAAGCGAAAGGATAAACGTTGATCAAACGGATCAGCTGCTTTAAAAACTACATACGAACTTATCCAGAGAGGTGTAGGGACTGGCCCTTTGATACCTCAGCAACCAGCCATTGGCACGGTGCTAAATCCAGAAGGCAGTCTTACTGCCTTGAAGATAAGGAGTCTTAGATAAATAGAAGGCCCCCTTATCAAAGGAGGTCTTTTTTTAATGGAAATATACACCACCTCTTCTGTTGAAAAGATCTCCCTCATAAACTGCGAGTCAGCATATTCCTGTAGAAGGATGAGCTTTCTAATATATTTGATCAATACTAAATGGAGAGGTTGTTGTGAAATGAAACGATCATTAGAGCAGAGGTTACAAGATGGACCCGTCATTTGTGGAGAAGGTTACTTGTTTGAACTGGAGCGACGCGGCTATTTACAAGCTGGATCCTTCGTACCGGAAGTAGCGCTGGATAACCCAGAGGCACTCAAACAGACCTATCGCGACTATATGCTTGCTGGCTCCGACGTTGTTTTAGCTTTCACCTACAATGGTCACCGTGAAAAAATGAGGATCATTGGCAAAGAGGATCTTTTAGAACCGCTGAACCGCCAGGCGGTTCGTCTGGCTAAAGAGGTGGCTCAAGAGCATCCAGAGGAAGAAGCTCTTGTCGCTGGGAACGTTTCCAATACCAACCTGTTCAATCCGGATGATCCTGAATCTGTTGAGAAAACAAGGAGCATGTTCGCAGAGATGATCGGATGGTGTAAAGAGGAAGGTGTAGATTTTGTTAACGGTGAAACCTTCTACTACTATGAAGAAGCTCTTATTGCTCTTGAAGAAATTCAAAAGCAGGACCTCCCTGCTGTCATCACCTTCGGTCTTATGGGTGAAAATGTTCTGCGGGACGGTTATGAAGTTGAAGAAGCCTGCCGTTTGCTGGAAGAAAAAGGGGCGCTTGTTGTAGGTATGAACTGTTTCCGCGGTCCGGCAACGATGCAGCCGTACGTAGAGAAAATCCGCAGCACCGTGGACGGTTATGTAGGGGCCCTTCCAATCCCTTACCGGACAACGGAGGAGCACCCTACTTTCTTCAACCTGCCGGACGGTGGCTGTGCCTGCACCCTTCCAACGGAAACAACGTTCCCAACATCACTTGACCCACTCTACACGAACCGCTATGAATTGGCGGAATGGGCTAAGGAAGCCCATAGTATCGGTGTGAACTACCTGGGGCTCTGCTGTGGAGCGTCTCCGGCTATGCTTCGCGAAGTAGCCGAAACCGTCGGACGTACAGCAGTAAACTCTACGTACTCTCCGGATATGAAGAAACATTTCTTATTCGGCAGTGATGACACCCTTCAGGATCACATGACATCTTATAAAACGAAAGCTTAAGCAAAAAAACCGCCTGTTCTACTTGGACAGGCGGCAGCTTGTAGAGAAACCTCTGTTTCTTTACAAGCTTTTTTCTTTCTTGCCGCCAGGAGCGAAAGCCCCTTCCCTTTCCGCGGACGAGCGGACGAGCGCCCGAGCTTCCTCGCAAAACCCACGCTCGGCGATCTCGGACCACTCGTTCTTCCGCAGGAGTGGAAGGGGCACCGCTCCTTGGGCGTTCTTTAACATCGAAAAAGACTCTCCTTCACCCAGCTCACCTTTGCTGGATGGAGAAGAGTCTTTGTCATATTCCGGCAGCCAGCCGTCATCAGCGCCTGTTCTTTCTCTTTTTCTTTTCCACGCAAGCGGCCATAGCGCAGCCCATGCCGTTCTTTTGAATCTGCGAACCTGCTTAGTGCACAATCTCTCTCCTCTATATTCTAACGTCGGCACGAGGAGCGTTCGGTGGTGACGCCTGTGGGAACAGCGCGAGCCAAAGATCCACTTGGTCCAATGGTTTTCTTGACCAAGTCAGGTGAGGCCGCCGTGCCCGCGGCAAGCATCCACCGATAAGCGGAACGTGTCCCCTCAACACGACATGCGGAGAACTCTAGCTGGATAACAGCCTGACGCCTTTCCCACCTGGACAGGCGGCTTTATTCAAACGAAAACGGCAAGGCTCACAAAGCATATGGATTCCCTTACTTTTCTTCCCTCTTGTATAAGGTGCGTCCTTCCTTAATTGTTTCTACAATCTGTATTTCCTTGATCTGAATGGGGTCTACTTGGAACGGGCTCTGATCAAGGATGACCAAATCAGCTAGCTTCCCTGCCTGAAGGCTTCCTTTTGTCTCTTCTTCTCCATATTGATAGGCGGCATGAATCGTAACGGCTTGAAGAGCTTCCCTTACAGAAACGCGTTGGTCCACCCCTATCGTTACACCTGACCTCGTTTTTCGATTCACCGCACTCCAAATGGTGTGAAGCATATCCGGCTTAATGACGGGGGCATCCTGGTGAAAATTGACAGGAAGACCTTTATCTATGGCTGATTTAGCCGGACTGATCCGGTTTCCCCGCTCTTCCCCGAGGTTTCTCAAGTGGACATCTCCCCAGTAATACGTATGATCAACAAACATAGAGGGAATCATCCCGATTTCTTTCATTACATCCAATTGATCGTCACGAACGGTCTGACAGTGGATCATAACAGGTCTCCTTGCTTTTGTTTCAGGTTGTTCTGTTTCTGCCAGAGAGGCTTTATAGCTTCTCAGCAATTGATCGGCTGCTGCATCTCCATTACAGTGGGTTAACAATTGGACATTGTCTTGCACCGCCTGTTTTGTAAACTGCTTCACCTGCTCATCACTGTACCAGGCACTGCCTCTATACGTTTCCTCTCCTTCATATGGTTCCGTAAGCCAGGCTGTTTTTCCCTGGGGAGACCCGTCCAAAAACATTTTGTATCCACCGAGTTTGAAGCGTTTATGATACTGTTTCGCATAAAGAGGATTTGATGTAAAAATCTCATTCGGATTTGTGTCCATGAGCGGGTAGGATACCACATCAATGAGCAGCCTTTCCTCTTCAGCTAAAGCTTTACACAACTCGACGAATTGCAGAGAGGCGGCTCCATCCTGGACAGTCGTTATCCCATTTCGTATATAAACGTCCTGACCTTCTTCCACCAGCTTCAAATAATCAAGTTCCATTCCTTTTTGTAAATACGGCTGAATCAACGAAAGACTTGTTTCCTCCACATATCCGTTTGGTTCCATACTGTCTGCCATTCGACCAATGGTTCCACCTTCGACTTCCTCCGTTCGGGAATCTACACCTGCCATTTGTAAAAGAGCGTCGTTGGCACAGCCCATATGAGCCGACGCATGAAAGACAAATACCGGTTGATCTGTAACTTGGTTCAGGATTTCCTTGGTAGGATGCTGCCCCTCCTCCAGGATAGTATGATCGTATCCAAACCCAATGATCACTTCACCTTGTCCATCCTCCTGCTGCTTTATGTATTGTCTGAGCGCGCGCTTTACATCTTCAAAATTTTCGCAGCCGCTCAAATCTGCCATTCGGGAAACCGGACCTACAAAAGAGATGTGTCCGTGAGGGTCAATAAATGAAGGCATTAACGTTTTCCCTTTCAAATCCACTTTTTCCACCTCTAATGGATGTGCTTCCTTCTCGATTTCCTGAAGCGCGCCCTTACGTTTAATCCATCCATCCTCGATCAAGATCGATTCGACAATCGAACTTTCCTCTTCCATAGTATGAATATTTCCTCCGTAGTAAATCGTCTGCATGGTCATGTCTCCTCTCATAGTCAGGTCATGTGAGAAGGGATCTAATGGTTTGATGTCCATTTTTTCCCTTAATTAATGAAGAGGACAGTATAACATGAGGAAAAAATGACCAAAAAGAGACTTTACACCGGGTCCCTTGCTCCTACTCTTTTATGTTCCCCACTCATTCATCATCCATAGATTCACTTACAAAAACCCTGGTGTAGGTCTCGGCAATCTTTACATCATTGTCCATACAGATGCCGTTTTTTTAGAAAAGAAGGAACAGAATCTATCCAATCCTTCCAGATTCTGATAGCATTCCATATATCAAATCGTATGGAGGAAGTCACTATGAGTCAAAAGTCTGCTCTTTTTTCAATCGGTACAGGCGCCGCTTTATGGGGGATCATCGGTTTTTACGTCACTTACTTGTACAATATCGGATTCACCCCGGCCCAAGTCGTATCGCTCCGGGTTTTATCAGCCAGCCTGCTTCTGGGATTTTACCTATTATCAAAAGACCGCCGCCTCTTTAAAATAAAAGCAGGTGACAGCCGATACTTTATCGGAACCGGGATCATCAGTATCGTCCTCTTTAACTGGTGCTTGTTCAGTGCGATTGAGGAAACGTCTATTTCTGTAGCATCCATCCTTCTCTACACAGCCCCGGCGTTTGTCACGATACTTTCAAGACTGATTTTTAAAGAATCGTTGACGGTGCGCAAAGTATCTGCTCTTTTGATTACTTTTCTTGGCTGTGCACTCGTCGTTGGCATCGTTCCACATTCGGAACAGTCCATTTCCATGTATGGCTTGATACTAGGACTTGGGTCAGGATTATTTTATGCCTTATACAGCATTTTCGGTAAGTTTGCCCTTGTGCACTACGATTCACTGACCGTCACCTTTTATACATTTGTATTCGCATCGATCGCTATCGTCCCATTCAGCGGCCTTTGGAATGAGGCTTCTTTATTTTCAACCGTATCCACATGGCTCTATGTACTGGGGCTGGGGCTCTTATCTACGATGCTTCCGTTTATTTTATACACGAAAGGTTTGAGCTTCATAGAATCGAGCAAGGCCTCCATTATCGCTACCATTGAGCCTGTGGTTGCGACACTTATGGGTTTTCTCGTTTTTCAGGAGCAGTTGACGCTTTGGCAGTACTCAGGAGTCGGCCTCGTCATTACGGCTGTCATTGTGGTACAGGATTCGAAGAAAAACACCCGTTCCATCAACCCGGAAAAGGAGAGAGCAGCAGCCAATTAGCCGGGAAGGCCTCTTTGCTTCAACCTATTTCCACAAAAAAGGAACCGTTCATTTCATGAAATGAACGGTTCCTTTTTTTGTGATTCTACTCATTTTCTCCTACTTACTGAGCTGTGTACCCGCCATCAATAAGAACGGTTTGACCAGTAACACTCTTCGCCTTATCACTGGCAAGGAACATAGAGTAGTCTGCAATTTCCTCTACTTGAAGCAGGCGTTTTTGAGGAACTAGTGGATAAATAACTTCCTCCAACACCTTTTCCAGTTCTACACCGCGGGATTTGGCAAGATCCTTCAATTGACCACGTACAAGTGGTGTATCTACATACCCAGGGGCTACGGCGTTTACTGTAATGCCGTGTTCTGCACCTTCAAGGGCACTCACTTTCGTCAATCCGATGACACCATGCTTCGCACTATTGTAAGCGGCTTTACCAGAGAATCCGATGACTCCGTTAATGGAAGCCATGTTCAGGATACGTCCCTGTCCCTGTTCCTTCATGATTGGGAAGACAGCCTTCGTTGCGATGAATGGTGCTGTCAGCATAATGTCCTGCATCAGCTTGAATTTTTCTGTTGGGAATTCTTCAAGAGGAGATACGTGCTGAAGCCCTGCGTTATTGATAAGTACGTCAATGCGGCCATAGGTTTCAACCGTTTTGTTAATAGCGGCATTGATTTCGTCTTCACTCGTGACATCCGCTTTTACACCAATAGCTGTTAAATTCTGCTCGGTCAGCGATTTGGCCGCCTCTTGTACACCTTCTTCGTTAATATCAGACAAGACGACTTTCGCGCCGTTCTCTGCAAAAACTTTTCCGATTTGATACCCGATACCCTGGGCCGCTCCTGTAATAAATACAACTTTGTTTTCAACCATGTCTATCAACCTCTCTCATGTATGTTCTTGATGAGCTGCTGCTTTTAACTCAAATTCGATTGTACCCAAAAACTTTTTCCATTTCATGCATTACGAATTATACGGAATATTCGTTTTTCCCCGAAAAATGCATGAATTCTCTATCTTTCTATTTCTATTGATTACTATAAAGCGTGAGAGTAAGATATTTCTTGTTGCAAAAATATTGTCGAGTTTTGTCAAACATCATTCTATTAAAACGAATACCAAAGGAGGTTATCCCATGTTTGCTATCATAATTGGACTTGTTTCTTTAATGATTATGGCGTATTTAGGCTGGTCCATTCTATGGATTGCCCCAATTGCTGCTTCCATCGTAGCGATTCTATCAGGCATGAATATTCTGGACGCGTTCACGTCTGACTTCATGAGTGGATTTGCTTCATTTGCCAGAGACTTCTTCCCGATCTTTCTGTTTGGTGCTGTCTTCGGAAAACTGATGGAAGTTACAGGAAGTGCCCGCAAAGTAGCCAGCTTTTTATCAAGAATTGTCGGAAAAGAGCGGGCGATTTTAGGGGTCCTTTTAGGTGCTGCCATCCTTACTTACGGCGGTGTGAGCCTGTTTGTTGTCGTCTTTGTTATGTACCCTCTGGCTCTTAACTTGTTCAGAGAGGCCGATATCAGCCGGAAAGTGATTCCGGGTACGATTGTGCTTGGTGCATTCACCTTTACGATGACAGCTCTGCCCGGTACAGCTCAGGTCCAGAACTATATTCCTACCGAATACTTTAATACAACGATGATGGCCGCGCCGATCATCGGTATTGTCACTGGATTGATTATGGCTGTCGGCGGATACTTTTATCTTTCCTACCGCGCAAATAAACTGACCAAAGCAGGAGAAGGCTTTACTGAACCGAAGAACAAAGTGGGGACGGAAAGTTCCGGGAACGATCCCAGCGTCTTTTTATCCTTCCTGCCATTACTTTGTGTAGTCCTGTTGATTAACATCTTCAACGTAGAAATGCTGATTGCTTTATTCATCGGAATTATTCTAACGATTATCTTGAATTGGAAAGCATTTCACGAGTTCATCACAGCATTGAATGATGGAGCCAAAGGTGCTGTAACTGCCGTCGTGAATACAGGTGCAGCCGTAGGATTCGGAGCAGTTGTTCAGGCTTCCCCTGCTTTTCCAGCGATTAAAGAAGCGCTATTGAACATCAAAGGTGGACTTGTCATCTCTGATGCATTAGCCACACAGGTGCTTGCGATGATTACCGGCTCCGCATCCGGCGGAATGAATATTACTTTGAATGCTCTTGGCTCTGATTACTATCAGCAGGCGATGGAGATGGGAATGAACCCGGAAATCCTTCACCGGATTACAGCCATCGCTTCCGGAGCCTCCATTCTTCCGCATAACGGTGCCCTTCTGACCGTATTTGCGATTACAGGCTTAACCCATAAAGATTCCTATAAAGATATCTTCATCGTTGCTCTGCTCATTCCTTTTGTGGCAACAGTAGTAGGAATTTTGATGTCCTATATCGGAATTGTATAAAACAGACTGAGAAGACCATATTCCTTTATCTGTGAAAGAATTCCTAAAAAAAAGCAGGACCCGTCGTCTATTATTTCGGCGGGTCCTGCTTGCTTTCTATCCATGGTGTTTTTTCCAAGCGAGACGGCTCCTGTTCAACGTCCGCTCGTATTGATGGTGCCGGTCCTGTAATGACGGTGGGAAAGCCGTCCCATCAACGGAGTGCTTTTTACCAACAGAAATCATAAGGGTGCAGAGGCGGTTCGGCTTGATCGATCCAGGGAGAGGCCAATTCTGAGTCATTCCAGCCCCATGCGGCAAGAGCAGCTGCGCAGGCGGCCAGCGTATGGACAAGATCCAATGATTCTTCCGGAATACGGAGCATATTCATTTGACCTCTCAACCAATCCAGCACTTCTTTTGGAACAGAGCAATCATAGTCGGAGTTATAATAGAAGAGGAGCGCCCTCGTTTTTCTGTGAGAAACTGCCGTAAAGAACGGTCTCTCATCCTGTCTCCGCCCTAATAAGCGAATAGCGCATCAATTCCGATCACGATCTGCTGCTCCGATACATCAAGATGAACGGATGGCTTCAACAGGAATCTGGCTGAACATCAGCTGCATCCTCTTCTCTTTTGTCATTGTCTATTTCTAAGTTCCTGTTATTTTTGGAGGGTTACTGTACTAACAACCTGAATCAGGGGCTCTGCTTTGTGCAGGGCCTCTGTTTTATTCTTTTGGAAAACGGATTACAAATCATGGAATAAGGGAATGGACGTACTGTATTTGATTCATGACAAGGAGGGTATGGAATGACTGCAAAGAAAGTGCTGATTATTACTGGAGATGCTGTTGAAGCCCTGGAAGTGTACTACCCTTATTTCCGCTGCCTGGAGGAAGGTTTCCAAGTTGACATTGCCGCCCCTCATCAAAAGAAACTGAATACCGTCATCCACGATTTCGAGGATTGGGAAACGTATACGGAAAAGCCTGGATACTTAATTGAAGCTGGAATCGCCTTTGCTGATGTGACACCGGAAAATTATGATGCCCTGATCATCCCTGGTGGACGCTCGCCGGAACACATCCGCATGAACGAAGAAATTCCGGGTATTGTCCGACACTTTTTTGAAAACGATAAGCCGGTTGCCGTCATGTGCCACGGCAGCCTTGTCCTGACAACGGTCCCTGATGTGGTCCGGGGAAGGAAGATGACTGCTTACTCAGCCTGTCAGCCGGAGGTGGAGAGTATTGGAGCCGAATATATGAATGAAATGGATTATGTTGATGGTAATCTCGTATCCGGACATGCCTGGCCGGATCTCCCGAACATCATGAAAGAGTTCGTGAAGCAGGTAAAAGAAACAACCGTTCATACGTAAGTACAAAAAGGACACCCTTAAAAAGGTGTCCTTTTTGATAGATTCACGCTTTGTCTGCCTCTAAGTATGAAAGAACATTTCCAATAGAAACGGTTCGTATACAACGGATTGTGATTGAGCTGCCGTGGAGCGATCGGCGCCTGTGGGAACAGTGCGAGCCGAAAATCCATTAGGTCAAGTGACTTTTCACGGCTGGTTAGCTGAGGCCGTGCCTGGGTCAGGCTTCCGCCGATAAGCGGAACATGAATATCCATAAAAAAGGGACAGCTCCACGGAGAAACAAGTGCTTTTTCTACAGTCCAGGGACACCGTCAAAAGGTGTCCCTTTTATTATTTCGTGACTGGGAAAGAAATTCCGGTAAGACGCTCAGATTCTGCCCAAAGTTCCTCCGCATCCACCACATCGAGGGTTTCCGTCTTCGGTTTCACCACAACAGGATCTCCTTTCATCTCCATAAATCCTGAAGGTCCAAGATAACGGCCGCCCTCAAGGTCCGGATCAGTAGCTGCGCGGATCCCTGGAAGTGCCCCTTCATAGGCACTCTGGGTGACACGTTTCAACACACCACTCAGAGCTTTGTATAAGAAGCGGTCTTCAATATGACGGGCGAGATCTGTCTGTGCTCCCCCGGGGTGGGCCCCCAGCGATTTAATGGACAGTCCAGCCTGATCGATCCTTCGCTGCAGTTCAAAGGCAAATAGTAAATTAGCAAACTTTGAGCGGCTGTATGATTTCATAGGGGTATATCCTTTCCCCTGTTCAAACATAAGGTTTTCAAAGTTCACAGAGCCCGATTTGTGGGCATTGCTGCTGATTGTCACAACCCTGGAGCCATCAGTAGCGGCTAACCGTTCAAATAAGCGGGCCGTTAAAGCAAAGTGACCCAGGTGGTTGGTTCCGAACTGAAGCTCGAACCCATTCTTCGTTTTGCCATAAGGCGTTGTCATTACCCCGGCATTATTCATCAATATATCAAGGCGGTCATATTTTCCCTTGAATTGTTCTGCAAAGGAAGCGACAGAATCCAGATCTGCTAAATCCAGTTCCATCACGTCTACGATGATATCCGCCTTTTTTCTCTTTAGTAGATCGGCAGCTTCTTCTCCACGTTTCTTAGAACGTGAAGCCATAATAACTGTGGCCCCTTTTTCACCGAGGACTTTGACTGCTTCCAGACCCAGCCCTCCATTCCCACCTGTCACAACTACGACTTTTCCTTCCATGGATGGTATCGATGGAACGGACCATTCTGTTACGTTCATGATTTCATCTCCTCCTGTGTGTTCATCTTTCATTTGCAGCTGCCTTTACGAGAAAGGTTCCTACTATAAATCATAAGACAAAGTTCATATAGAAGAAAAGAAAACGCCTTGATTATCAAAAAATTCTAACTACATCCAAAAAAAGGCGGCGTCCATATCAGACACCACCTTTTAAAACCCTCTATAGAAAACAATGGCGGGGTGAGAACACCCCGTCATTGGAAACCGTTCTTTTTATGCTTGATCCTGCTTACGGCGGAAGCCGATGAAGGCAGCTAGAACAGCCATACCCATGGAAGCAAAGGCGATCATCCAGGCATTCAGCCCGCCATCTTCACTCGTACCGCCCATGCCGGTTTTCGGCATTTCAGATGGCATGTCGCTGGCAAACATATCAGGATTCTGCTGTACAATGGCTCCGGATAACCCTTCTCCTACGCCGTACATATGGCCGTAAGCTTCACGTACCTGCTCATATGCCATTTCGTAGTCACCGTTCACATAGTTATCAAACGCTCCAGTAAGCTGCTGCACGTGCATCTGCAGACCTTCTGCTGTATTTTCAGCCATCAATTTACCTTCGGTCGCTGTATCAAGGAATTTGGAGAATTCCTGTCTGTACCCATCAAGAGCTTTCAATGCTTCTTCTTTCGCCTGCTCATCATCATTTCCTGTTGCTTTTACATAATCAACAAAGTAGCCGATGTGCTCGGACCACATCTCTTCAAACTGTGCACCCGCTTCTTCCCCGTAAACAGAGGATATAGCTGCTGATAGATCTTCTGTATTATGACTCAAAGCTTCGGCAGCTTCTTCAAAGTCCTCCGCTCCGTCGCCGCCTTTCTGCATAGCCAGAACTGCCAAGGCCGCATGTTCAGAAAGGAGATGGTTCAAATCAGCACGGAGATCGGCCGCAGGTGTGGCCGGCGTTGTATTTTCAAACTTCTCCGGGAACTGGTCTGTAATGGCGGTGGATAAACCTTTTCCAACACCGTACATATGCTCGATGCTCATACGGAGATTTTCGTAAGCTTCATCAAAATCGCCTTCCTCGTAGCTGTCAAAAGCTCCAACTAGTTGATCTACGTGCATTTGAAGCCCTTCAGCCAAGGCAGAGGCTTCTAATCTCTCTCCTGTCGCTGATTCCATAAAGGATGAGAAGTCCTGTCTGTAGTCGTCAAGATTATCAAGGGCTGTCTGACGTCCTTCTTCATCATCTTCCGCTGTTGCTTTTACATAATCCACGAAATAACCAATGTGTTCGGACCATAGGTCTTCAAACTGGCTGCCGGCTTCTTCCCCGTAGACAGATCCGACAGCACCGGATAGGTCCTTCGTATTCGCCTGCAGGGCAGCGGCTGCCTGTTCAAAGTCTTCTCCGCCTTCTAATCCTTTCTGCATGGTTACAACAGCCAGATAGGCATGTTCAGAAAGATAATGATCCAATGTCGCACGAAGATCGGCGGCTGGCGTAGACACCGTTACTTTGTCCATTTTTTCATGGTCGCCATGATGGTCGGCAAATGCCGGGCTTGCTGTAGGTATTAATAGAGCTGCTGACAGCGGAAGCGCTGCAAAAGTCTTCTTCCAATTTACTTTGTGTGTCATTGATTCATCCACTCCTCTTTGAATTGGTTTCATACAGCTAACGAGAGGAGATGACATATGGATCACTATTTCTATTATTTTTTTGGGAAACTTGTCACGCATCTCCGAAATAACGTCTATAAAGCCCTCTATGACAGAGAACTCGGTATGTTTTCTATTTACTTATTCCATTTCATCTGGCCTGTCACCCTGCCGGAGCAGAGGCAGGCGCATATACTATTCCTAGGACATTTTCATAACCTGGAGGTTACTATTAATATGGATAATATAAACAACCCTGTGCAGCCTGGAAAAATTAAATCGGGAAACTTGTGGGTGTTGGATGACTTTAATCCGGAGCTGATTTTAAATGATATCCTCCGGCTGAACTTAAACACTGTGAATGTACCGATACGTGTGGACATTCCCAGCCGTACATCATTAACCATGACGATCAATGAAGCTCAAAAACAAAAAGCGGTCGAATTGATTGAGGTTTTGACAGGTAAAGGGATTCAAGTGATGCTGGAGCCGTTCCCATTCATCCAAGGAGGGCAGTTCGGGGAAACCGAATGGAACCCCGCAGATAAAAAGCGATGGTTTATGTTGTGGCAGACGACGGTGCTTAATCCATTAATTAACACCATCGCCATCCCCTACCAAGTCTGGGGTTTGAATATTGCCTCCAACCTCGTCAACTTTGAATCAATGGAAGCCGAATGGGATGCAATGATCGAGGAAACCAGGCGCCAATTCGGAGGTAATGTCGTATTCCGTACAAACTGGTGGTATACAGCATCCTGGAGTCCACAGACACAGCAGGCCTTCACAACAAAAATCAACCGCTCTTATTGGAAACTCGTTGATTTCATATCCATTGATGCCTGGTTTGAACTGAACAACCAGGCCGTTCCATCTGTCGAACAAATTAAATCTTCCATGACTTCCACAGAGGTTTACAACAGGAAGCAGAATGTTCTGCAGGAAATTCAGCGGTTCCATGAAGTAACCGGAAAAGATATTTACTTTGGCGGGTTTAACATTCCAGCACTTGAATATGGATTGAAGTTTCCTTGGAACGAAGCCGTTTCTCCTGTTAAATCCCCCGCCGTTCAAGCGAATGGCTGGACTGCCTACAAAGAAATGCTGGAGGACCTTTCCTATTTTCTCGGCTTCTCCGTATGGGTCATCGGAAATAACGATCCGGAATATTCGTACAGAGTAGAGCCTGAAACCGCCCTGGTCATCCATGACTGGTATTATGATGACACATGCTCGGAAAAGGAGTTAGAAGAGCTGCGTAAGGAATTGGAGACGCTTCAAGGAGAGATGAACCACCTTCAGGAACAGATTGAGGAGCTTGAGCTTGAGCGGGGACAATGGCTTGTAAGAGAAGGAGAATTAATAAACCGGATAGAAGACCAGCAACAGATCTTAAATGAAATTAAGAGATTAATCGACAACGGGGCCTGATCTAATCAAAAAAAGCTTTCCGTCTTTGGACGGAAAGCTCTTTTCTATTAAAGTCCGGCTTGGAGAATAATCTCTCCCTGCGGGGTTTGGTTGCCTGTCTGTGGTTCCTTCGTAATGGCGACGGCGTCCCACGATTTTTCTTCATTAATCGTAAACGCTACTCCACCACTGCCGGTATCATTCGTTGTAAAAGCACCAGCCGGTTCTGGTGTCTCTCCTTCAATCAGCCATACTTGATACACTTCGCCTGATTCCAGGTTTTCCAGGTTCTGCGTTTGTACGAGAAGTTCCTGTTTAGTTTCCCGATTTAATAACGTAGCTGTTCCAGCAGCATTGGTCCCTTCAGCAGAAGCCAGTTCTGTCTGCTGAAGCGGTGAAGCTGTACCGGATTCGCTGTCCTCCAGTTCGGAAAGAGCTGTTTGGATTTCTGTAAGACTTGATTCCAACTGTTCATTTTCTGTGGCCAGATCGGACACTTCAAGTCCCGTATACACATTCATACCAATGGAAAGAAGCAGTCCTGCAGCCAGTACACCTGACCAGGCTTTCCACTTCACAGGTCTCTTCGTACGGACAGGTGCGGTGTCTTCCTCCTCATTGGAGAAGACTTCGTCCAATACCCTCTGCTTCATACCTGCTGGCGGTTCCGTCTGCTCCATATACGTCGGCAGATCCCCCATCAAATCTTCCATTTCCTTCAGTTCTTCCTGACACCGGGGGCATTCGGATAAGTGTTTTTCAAATTGCTTCCGCTCAATATCTGATAATTGATCATTTATATAATCCAGGATGTGGTCACATGGTTTATCGTTCATAAACGATCCCCCCTTCTTTCTCAAGGTGCTCTCTCAATTTCTTCAGCGCCAGCCGGACACGTCCTTTGACGGTACCGAGGGGAATATCACATTTTTCCGCAATCTCTCTTTGAGACATCCCTTGAAAATAAAAGAGACAAATCATTCTTTGTTGTTCGTCCGGGAGCGTATGAACAGCTCGTCGAAGCTGATCCCGCTCCTCCTTATCTTCAATTTCCTGCTCAACACCCGGCAGGTCTTCATGAACAGAATCACGCTGATCCCATTCTACTTCCTGAACTTTTTTCTTTCTTATTAAATCAATGGAAGCATTTCTGGTGATCGTCAAAAGCCAGCTGGAGAACTTTCCCCGACCGCTGACATACTGACCTGCCCCTTTTCCTCTCCACAACTTCATAAATACATCCTGCATGACTTCCTCTGCCGCCTGCGAATCTTTCATCATCCGATAGGCAAAGGAGTACAACAGCTTTTCATAACGGTCGTAAAGAACTTCAAGGGCCTCTTTATCTTTCTGCCTGATTCGTTCATACAAATCCAAGTCTGTCGGTTGGGCCATTCAGAAATCTCCTTTAAATCCATAATGATACTAGTATATCTGTTTTTATCAAATCCTTCACGTTTTATATAGAATACGGAAGAAAACACATTTTGGATGTGTCTGAAGCAAAAAAATCCTCCACTCCGCAAAACGTGAAATTCACCATAACCCATGATGGATGCCTTTCCCAAACAAAAACCCCCCGCATAAACTAATTATGAACAGGGGGTGAGATCATGAGCTACGGATACGGAGCAGGCTTTGCGCTGATTGTTGTTTTGTTCATTCTCCTTATTATTGTTGGAGCTGCTTATGTTAAATACTAAAATGAAACGCCGGTCAGAGTGCTCCACTCTGACTCTTTTCTACTTTTCCGGAAATGCATGCAGGATCCTGTCCGAAAGATGGCTGACTCTTGCTCTGTTATAGCGCTGGATCATAATGAATGGCAGATTAAACAACAGTGCATACATAATCATGACCCACCCTGCCCATGGTGGGTTAAATAGAAAAAACAAGGGGGCTGGGAAAATCTGCATCCAGTGTGAGAGTTCCGACCTGGTCAGCTGCTCTCCCAGCTCATCATATGCATACACGTTTCTGATCGAAGCCGCCGTCTTTCCTCTACCTTTGTTCACCCACTTCCTCGCTTCCGGAAGCATCGTTTTCCATTTATGAATTCCGAAAGACCGGTAAATACGCCCACGACCTTCCCAGCTTTTCGTCCTTAACAATGGCTGCAGGAACCGAATGAAGGAAGCAGGTGCCATAGCTGTGATGCCGCTGACGGCTATATGGATGAACAACCACATAACTGCATTGAAGATCATCGATTCACCTTCTTTTATCCTTTTCCATATACATAATAATCAAGTCCTTATCACCTGGTGCTTCTCGGGCTTCGTTTTCCCCTTTTTCCAAAGGTGTATTCACCTCAGACGGTTTGATTAATGTTGGATATCTAAGGGAACACTACCCTAAAAAAAAGAGAGGTCTTTTATGTTTATCCAATGGATTGCTCATCTCCTGCGTATGCTTCCCAATAAAGCAGCACGCACGTCTACCATACAAAAACAGGAGGTAAAGAAGCGCGTCGATGTTTTAGTCGACACTTCAATTGCTCCAGTAGCTGTCACCTATTACGAACCGCTCCACTCTCCCTATAAAAAGCTGCCTGTTTATATAAACCTCCACGGCGGGGCCTTCATTATGTATAACAAAGAAATGGATGACCCTTACTGCCGGTACCTGGCCAATAGGACAGGTTGTGTGATCATCAACGTGGAATACGCCAAAGCGCCGGAGCATCCCTTCCCTGCTCCAATCATTCAGCTCTATGAAGTATTGGCCTGGATGAAAAGCCATGCAGAAGGGTTGAACATCGATCCTGACAAGTGGATGATTGGAGGACAGAGTTCCGGTGCCAACATCGCTGCCGCATTGTGTTTATACTTGAAGGATCAACAGGAGCCTCAGCCCCTCCTTCAAATTTTATCATGCGCCATGCTTGATTTTGCTACACCGTTTTCCGAAAAACCAGAACCAAATAAATGGCGCTCCAAATACCCTCAGTTCGCTCATTTCCTGAATCTGTGCTATGTCCCGGAACAAGGACAGGATGCCCATCCCTACGCATCGCCTGTTTATGCAGAGAATGTTCACGGTGCAGCTGAAACTGTCATAATTACAGCGGAATATGATGCCTTCAAACCTGAAGCGGAGAGGTATGCCAAAAATCTGAAAAAAGCAGGTGTCCCTGTCCATCACCACCTATTTGAAGACTGTTACCACCTGTTCACCCATCTTGGTCCCACCGAAGCGGCTACGGAGGCATGGGATACGATTGCTTCTCACATAAGGAAGGTCGCAGCCCATTCGGCTGCGCCTTTCAAGCAGATATCCTCATGAATAAATCCCCCTCCTTAAGGAGAGGGATTATTTTCCACTGATAACAATCTGCATGGCAATGAAACTGAAGATGAGGCCCTGTGCTTTTTGAAGCTTACCGGTCGAAATCCGGTGAAGCACGTTCTGTTGAATTTTTCCTGATAACACCGAGACCAGGAAGAAAACGAGAAAAGCCTGGGTGATAAAAATCAATCCGAGTAAAAGCATCTGTAAAGAAACACTCCCGCGGGACGGATCGGCGAAAGGAGGAAGAAGGGCGAGGAAGAATAACGATACCTTCGGATTGAGAAGGTTCATAAGGATCCCTTTCCTGTAAAGCTTTTGGTATTTTTCCGTAGTCCCCTGCGCTGCTCCATTCGCTGGTGCTCCACCCCGGAAGGATTGAAAAGCAAGAAAAAGCAGGTAAGCGGCTCCTGCATACTTCACGACCTCAAATGCGGCCGCTGACTGATAGATGACCGCTGATACCCCAAGGGCAGCGGCCGAAACGTGAACCACCAGCCCTGTGCACAACCCAAGAGACGTAACGATTCCCGCCTTCGCATGCTGAGCAAGACTTTGAGCAAGTACAAAAAGGATGTCAGGTCCCGGACTCAGGGTCAACAAAAGAGAAATGCCGATAAATGATAAAACAACAGAAACTTCCAAAGCGTTTACCTCCCCGCTCCAACTTCCCTTGTTTCATACAGTTCCAAAGGCAGCTGATCCGGGTCTTTAAAGAAAGTGAACCTCCTGCCGGTATATGGATCAACCCTCACCTCTTCTACACTCACCCCTTTTTCCTCCAGCTCTTGTTTAGAGTGCTCCACGTCCTCCACGGCAAAGGCAAGGTGTCTTAGACCTCTCGCTTCCGGAGCATCCGGCCGTTCTGGTGGTGATGGAAAGGAAAACAATTCAAGTTGACTTTCACCTGCCAGAAGATCGAGTTTATAAGACCCTCTTTCTTCCCGGTAGTTTTCTGCGATAATCGAAAAACCGAGAATATGTACATAAAAATGCTTTGAAATTTCATAATCTGAACAAATAATCGCTGCATGGTGTATCTGTTTCACGTGCATCCAATCCCTCCTTTTGTCTGATCTCTTTTACTATAACGGGACGACCAATCACCTGTCATCCTTCTCTCTGGTTTTTATTGACTTTTCCATGAAAGCGTTTTTATAATAGATCAAACAAATGTTTGACTATTCAAACATTTGTTCACAAAGGGGGACCTATGATAAATGGAAAAGTTGACCACACGTGAGCGTCAGGTGTACCAGCAGATTGTCAAAAACCCTTATATATCCCAGCAGACCCTCTCAGAAGCTCTTCAACTGTCCCGTTCCACTGTCGCGAATCTTATTTCCGGTCTCGTTCAGAAAAATGTCCTTCTCGGCCGCGCCTATGTGTTAAACAAGTCCAGACAGGTGCTCTGCATCGGTGGAGCCAATGTCGACCGGAAACTCCACACCTATGAGCCACTTCAAATGTACACATCCAACCCTGTTTATTCTCGTTCCAGTGCCGGAGGTGTTGCGAGAAACATCGCTGAAAACCTTGGAAGGCTGGGTTTTCACCCTTCGCTTATTACAGCATCCGGCATGGATGCTGACTGGGACATGATCGAAAAAGCCTCCCGTCCCTTTATGAATCTGGAAGGTACTCTTCATCTCCCTCACGCCACCACAGGTACATACACAGCATTGATGAATCCTCAGGGGGAATTGCTTACTGCGCTCGCGGATATGGAGGTTTTCGAGGCGATTCTTCCTCCCCTTGTTATGAAAAGTGAAATAAAGATGAGGCAGTCGGAATGTATGGTTGCTGACCTCAACTGTCCAAAAGAGACGTTGGAACTCCTGCTTCGGATGAGCCGCAGTTTCTCTGTCCCCCTTGCGTTTGTTACCGTCTCTGCCCCTAAGATGAAGCGCCTGCCCGAAAATCTGCACGGACTTACGTGGCTGATGACCAATATTGAAGAAACCGAAGCCCAATTCGATATGTCCATTGACTCCAAAGAAAAATGGTACCTCGCCGCAGGTTTATGGCTGGAGATGGGCATCGAAAAAGTGACCATTACCTCCGGAAAGGACGGCGTCGTCGTTGGAGAGAAGGAAGGAGATATCCATCACTTCCCTTCTTTTTCAACAGGGGATGTCAACGATGTGACCGGTGCGGGAGATGCTTTCTGCGCCGGGGTTTTATACGGATGGATGGAAGGCATGGAACTTCAGGAAATTATAAAAACGGGGATGATGAATGCAGTAAAGTGTATTCAGTCCCCCTACACGGTCCGGCAGGATTTGACACCGTCCCTGCTGACCCAGGATGTGGAGGAATTTGTATGAACCCTTATGTAGACATCTCAAAAGAAGTGGCTTACGCTCTGGCAGAAAACCTCCCCGTAGTCGCTCTTGAATCGACCATCATCTCACACGGGATGCCCTATCCTCACAATTTACAAACGGCGGAGGAAGTGGCTGCCATTATCCGGGAGCATGGCGCAGTACCAGCCACAACAGCCATTATGGATGGAAAAATTAAAGTGGGGCTGACAAAAGAAGAATTAACGAGACTTGCCTCTGAAAAAGAAGTGATCAAAGCTTCCCGCAAAGATATTGCGTACCTGGCTGCTTCAGGAAAAACAGGTGCGACTACCGTGGCGGGGACGATGTTCTGCGCCGGCCTTGCCGGTATCCCCGTTTTTGTCACAGGCGGCATCGGCGGCGTCCACCGGGGCGCCGAGTCCACGATGGATATTTCAGCGGACCTTGAGGAACTGGCACAGACGAACGTGGCCGTTATATGTGCCGGTGCCAAATCCATTCTCGATCTCGGCCTGACGCTGGAATATCTGGAGACGAAAGGGGTTCCTGTCCTAAGCTATCAAACAGACCAGCTTCCTGCCTTTTTCTCAAGATCGAGCACTTTTTCCTCCAACTATCAAGTCAATCATCCGGAGGAAATTGCCGCAGTGATCGACACCAAATGGTCGCTTGGCCTTGACGGTGGCCTGGTCATTGCCAATCCTATTCCTGAACACAGCGCACTGGAAGAATCCTACATGAACCAGATGATCGACGAAGCTTTACAAGAGGCCGGCAAACAAAATATTACACAGAAGGACGTTACCCCCTTCCTCCTTGATTTTATCCACAAGGCGACACAAGGGAAAAGTCTCCAGGCGAACATTGCGTTAATCAAATCCAATGCGGCCTTAGGAGCAGAAATAGCCGCTGCCTATCAAAAACAAAGACAAACCGTCCAATCGATATAGCTCTTATATCAAAATGATGACATTCCCCTGTGTTTTTTTACAAATAATGGGCCGGATGCCCTGTTTCCTGTCAGACAGCACTAGACCATCTGAAAACCGGGAATAGTAGAATACAAGTCATAAAACCCCGAGGAGGATGATTATGTTGTGGCTG
The DNA here is from genome assembly GCF_947311855.1 of Halobacillus sp. Cin3. Classification (NCBI taxonomy): domain Bacteria; kingdom Bacillati; phylum Bacillota; class Bacilli; order Caryophanales; family Bacillaceae; genus Halobacillus; species Halobacillus sp. Cin3. The sequence continues at coordinate 1,062,190 of NZ_CAMZMV010000001.1, forward strand.
CTGCTCGGCATTCTGGCTGTAGTTATTGCTGTGTCAATTTATTTTGATCAAAAAAGAAGAAAACGTATGAAGCGGGAGACTCAGTCTGAGGACACCCACCGGTTAAAGGAAACCTACTATATCGATGGAGCCGGAAGAAAATCATCAGATCCAAAGTACAATAAACAGTTGTAAACACAGAAAAGGACAGGGGAGCTCCCTGTCCTTTCACTGTTTAATTAAAAATCGAATTCATCCGGATGTGGGCCGCTGCGGGCATTTTCATTGAGTCCATCCAGCTGCTTCATCTCTTCCGTATCTAGTTCAAAATCGTAGATACTGATATTATCTCTAATTCGGGAAGGTGTCATGGATTTCGGTATGGTCACGACATCATGCTGGATATCCCAGCGCAGAATAATCTGAGCCGGTGATTTATCATGACGCTGTGCCAACTGTTGGATAACCGGATGATCCAAAAGATCCGCATTCATTAATGGAGACCATGCCTCGACTTGAATGTCGTGTTTTTTCCCGTATTCACGAACCTCCTGCTGGGTCAGTTTAGGATGAAACTCGACCTGGTTGATAACAGGCTTGACCTCTGCGTAGGACAACAGATCATCCAAATGGTGCACTTGGAAGTTACTGACGCCTATGGATTTTACACGCCCTTCCTTATAAAGGGATTCCATGGCTTTCCACGGCTGCTCATATTTCTTATTTCCCGGCCAGTGAATCAAGTAAAGGTCCAGATAGTCCAGACCCAGTTTCTCTAAACTCTCTTCGTAGGCATTGATGGTCCCTTCATAATCGAGGCCGTCATTCCACACTTTGGAAGTCACGAAAAGATCCCCGCGTTTTACAAGCCCCTGATCCACGGCTTTCTTAATTCCATTCCCTACACTGCGTTCATTTCCATAAATCGCAGCGGTATCGATACTGCGGTAGCCTTCTTTAATCGCTGTAACGACAGCTTCCTCAAGAGCCTCCCCTTCGTCGACACGGAAGACCCCGTAACCGATTTCCGGCATTTCCAGACCGTTGTTCAATGTTTTCGTATTGGTTTTCATGTTATTTTCCTCCTCTTCTTTCTTTGCTTCTTTTCGGCTGCTTGAAAATAATTACCGAAAAAAAGAGAGTCCAAACATTGTTACTGTTCTACTTTTCTCAATAAACCTGTTAAGAATACAGCCCCGACAACCATGATGGCACCAATCCAAGGGGTATGAATAAGACCGATACCGTCTACGACGATTCCTCCAACAAAAGAACCGATGGCAATTCCGACATTAAAGGCGGCAATGTTCAGCGCAGATGCGACATTGACTGCAGATGGGACGTATTTTTCAGCCAGGTTAACGACGAGCACTTGAAGGCCGGGAACGTTCATAAAGGCAAACAGCCCCATAAGGAAGATAGCGATAAGACCCGCAGCTTTGAAAGGAGCGGCAAACGTCAATCCAAATAGGATGACAGCTTGAAGCACAAACATCCAGAATAATGCTCGAAGCGGGTTTTTGTTAGAAGCTTTCCCACCTACAACGTTACCGATCGCTACAGCCACCCCATACACAAGCAGGATGATACTGACCCACTTGGAACTGAATCCTGTTACATCTTCAAGTAAAGGAGTCAGATAAGTGAAGGCGACAAAGGTCCCTCCATATCCAAGGGCTGTAATCAGGAAAGCAAGCATGAGTTTTCCGTTTTTCAGGATTTTCAATTGGTCACTGAATTTAGCAGGCGGCGCTTCTTTCAAGTTACTTGGAACTAAAATGGAACTGGCAATAATACCGACTAAACCCAGCAATGCAACACCCCAGAAGGTGGCTCTCCAGCCGAAAGCCTGTCCAATGAACGTCCCCAACGGAACACCCGTGACCGTAGCGACCGTCAGTCCTGTAAACATAAAGGCGATGGCACTGGCCCGTTTATGTTCAGGTACAAGATCTGCGGCTATCGTGGAACCGATGGAAAAAAAGATCCCATGGGAGAAAGCGGTAATGAAGCGCGCCACGAGCAGCAGGCCGAAGCTTGTCGACAGGGCAGCTACCGAGTTCCCGATAATAAACAAGACCATCAACGACAATAAAAGTGATTTACGGCTCATCTTACTCGTCAGAGCCGTTAACACCGGCGCTCCGACAGCTACCCCGAGGGCATAGCCGGAAATCAAAAGCCCCGCCAGTGTAATGGATATCGATAAATCATCGGCAATGGAAGATAATAAACCTACAGGAACAAATTCCGTCGTTCCAATACCGAAGGCACTAATGGCTAAAGCAATCAGCGCAGGAGTGCCTCCTTTTGATTTAGGTTGATCAATCGTTTCTGCGTATGAACTCATGAAGAAGTCCTCCTCTTTCATTTTGTGAGTCCGGAAAAGCAAAGGCGCCTTTGACCATTTCCGGATTGCTCTCTTGAATGTTATGCACGCCAGGGGAACATAGATGGCATATCGTCGGGCAGTTAAACGTGCCCGGGCTCTTTAATGCCGGCCCATCCCCCCGGGGACAAAAATGATTATGCTACGAATCCAACTTTTTGCAAAGTACGTACTTTAAAGTCACGTAGGTACTTTTTAGTAACATTTGTGCCATCAGAGGAGTTGACCGGAACCCTGGCGGTACAATTTTTTACGGATCCCGACAAAGGAAGTCATAACGATGGAACATTTCATTAAGATATGATAAATTTTTTAAAGCATTGAAAAGTATAAAAGACGTGTCTTCCATTCATAAGGAACGTGGGTCATGAAGGAGTGGATCATGATGAAAAAATACAACATCCCCGTAGAGGCAGCTCTTGAAGTCATCGGCGGGAAGTGGAAAGTCGTTATTTTATGTCATTTGATAAAGAACGAATTACGAACGAGTGAATTGAAGCGACTCATGCCGGGGATTACCCAGAAAATGCTTACCCAGCAGCTAAGGGAGCTCGAGCAGGACGGGGTGCTGGACCGGGTGGTCTTCAATCAGGTGCCCCCGAAAGTCGTGTACAAACTAACAGACTACGGGTGGTCCTTAAAGCCTGCTCTGGATATGCTCTGTGCATGGGGAGAACAGCACATCGAGAACTGCTATCCCGATAAATCCGAAGTTCTTGCAGATGATCATGAATTAGAAAAAGTATAAAAAAAGGTCAATGCCGCGGTCGGCATTGACCTTTTTCATTTAATCGGAATCCACACTTCTTCTTCAGCATTTAGATCATCCATCCGGTATTCCGGACCCATTCTCTCGAAATGAGGGCGCTCATCCAGATCATAGAGAGAGTTCGGAAGCCACTCATTAAAAATAGTATCAAGTGTGCGAACAAAGGTTCGCGCTGGTCCTTTATGAATAAAAACGGCGAACAATCCTCCATTTAAAGTAAAGCTTTCCATACTTTCTGGAGGTTCATCATTAGAAGGAACGTGTACAGCTGCCCATCGGGTAAAACACGTATCACAGGCAAACGTGTTCCATTCAAAACCTTCCGGATAAATGGATAGGTTATAAAAGTACTCATCCTTCCGCTCTGGAATCATTTTCACCTTTGGTTTGAAGCTTTTCCACAATTCTATGGTCTTATCTTTGGTCAACGTCATGCTCCTGCTTTCTCCAATAACGTACACGTTTTCAAGCTGAACGATTTGTGGCTCCATACGGCTGCCTCCTCTACATATTTCTACATCTTGTAACAAATTTAACAAAAATAGGATTTAATTGTAGACTTTAAGGGTAATAAGAAGAATCAATCCCCTGCTTTTTATTATTACATATGAGGTGAAAAAATGAAGAATGTAACTCCTGTTTTTTGGTATGGGTTGACCATTTGCGCGTTGTTCGTGGCCTGGGGAGCAATCAGCCCTGATCAGCTCCAGAACGCCACTGCCGAAATTACGGCCGGTATTTCAAACACGTTTGGATGGTACTACCTGATCATTGTTTTAGCAATGCTGATTTTTTGTATCTATCTAGTTTTCTCCAGGTTCAAAAACCTGAAGCTCGGAAAACAGGACGAGAAACCTGAATTCTCCCTGCCTACATGGTTTGCCATGCTTTTCAGTGCCGGTATGGGAATGGGCGTCGTCTTTTGGACAACAGCCGAGCCTGCTTCCCACGCGTTCAAAAGCAGTCCTATAGCTCCTGAGGGAAGCGAACAGGCGATCAAGGATGCCATGCAGTACTCTTTTTTCCACTGGGGCATCCACGCTTGGGCGATTTATGCTCTCGTCGCTCTTGTCCTTGCCTACTTCAAATTCCACAAAGGTTACCCCGGATTGATCAGCGCCACTTTGATTCCGTTGTTCGGCAAAAAAGCGATGGGCGGCCTGCCGGGCAGGCTGATTGATGTACTTGCCGTCGTCGCCACCGTCGTTGGTGTAGCCGCGACACTTGGGTTCGGCTCCGCCCAGATCAACGAAGGACTGGGGTACTTATTCAACGTTCCCACTAACTTCACCACCCAGTTTATTATACTCATTGTTTCCATGGTGCTCTTTATCGCATCCGCCTGGTCCGGAATCAGTAAGGGAATCAAATATTTAAGCAATACGAACCTATTTCTCGGATTTGCTTTGATGATTCTTTTGTTTATTGTCGGACCTTCCATCCTGACATTGAATATGTTCACACAGTCCCTTGGAAACTACGTGACCAACTTTTTCGATATGAGTCTCCGCATTGCCCCTCTTAATGAGGAAAGCCGATCGTGGATCAACTCGTGGACCATTTTTTACTGGGCGTGGTGGATTTCCTGGTCGCCTTTCGTCGGTATCTTCATTGCAAGGATTTCCCGTGGACGAACAATCAAGGAATTCATGACCGGTGTGCTGGTGGTTCCATCTCTCGTCTGCTTCGTCTTCTTTGCTGTTTTCGGAACAGCAGCCATCGATCTGCAGCAGCGTGGCATAGAAGCTATTTCAGAATTCCCGATTGAAACCGCAACGTTTGCGACACTGGATTACTATCCGCTTGGCACACTCATGTCCTTCATTACGATTTTTGTAATTGCGATTTTCTTTATCACATCTGCGGACTCCGCTACGTTCGTATTAGGAATGCTTTCGACCAAAGGCTCATTAAATCCAGATGGTGCAGTTAAAATTTTGTGGGGGCTGGCCCTCACAGGTATGGCCGCCACCATCGTTTATTTCGGGGGTACACAAGGCCTGCAGAACGTCCTGATCATTGCCGCCCTCCCTTTTTCAGTGGTCATTTTACTTATGGGTGGTTCTTTCTTCAAGGAAGCCAACCGTGAAATCAAAGAGCTCAAAAAAGTAGAATCCAAGCCGTCCAGAATGAAGAAAAAGGCGCAGTAGCCTGCTTATTTCTTTTTAAAATTCCATAACTCCTCCGATTATCTGTCATAGGATCTTGATATCGAACTTTTATATGTTACAATACCAATAACATTCGGATATTTTCATATAATAGCAGGGATAAGGCCTGCAAGTTTCTACCGGTTTGCCGTAAATGAACCGACTATGAAAAGCCTGACAGACGAAGGATCCTTAGGAAGGATTCTTCTCCTTACGATGCCAGCTGTGCGTATCGTCCGGCTTCTCATGACTTTGAGAGGTGGGCGATACGCATTTTTTTATGAAACATCCAATGTAATTCATCTTCAAGGTGGGAATCCCATGGAACTGTTGGAAAGAAAAATCAGAGAAGAAGGACGTGTACTCTCCGCATCTGTCTTAAAGGTGGATGCCTTCATCAATCATCAGATCGACCCTGTATTAATGGCCAGCATTGGACGCGAATTCGCCGACCGATTTTCAGGAGCAGGCATTACAAAAATATTGACGCTTGAATCCTCGGGAATCGCTCCTGCTCAAATGACAGGCCTTCACTTACAGGTTCCTGTTATCTTTGCGAGAAAGCGCAGATCATTGACGCTGAACGATCAGTTGTACACATCAGAAGTCTACTCCTTTACAAAAGAACAGTCGAATGAGATTGCCGTCTCTCACGACTTCATAAACGCAGACGATCACGTCTTGATCCTTGATGATTTCCTGGCGAATGGACAAGCGGCACTCGGTCTCCTACATATTGTTGAACAAGCAGGAGCTTCCCTGGAAGGAATCGGCATTCTTATCGAAAAAGCCTTCCAGGAAGGCGGAGAAGGATTAAGAAACAGGGGGGTCCGAGTTGAATCCTTAGCCCGTATTGCTTCATTGGAAAACGGACGTGTCCAATTTGTTGAAAAGGTGGGAGCACAGTGAAACAGATCACGCTGGCCATTCAGCATCTTCTTGCGATGTACGCAGGTGCGATTCTCGTCCCATTGATTGTAGGAAGTTCTCTCGGATTAACCTCTTCACAGCTCACCTACCTTGTAGCAGTCGATATTTTCATGTGTGGAGCGGCAACCATCCTGCAGGTTGTGAAGAACAAATATTTCGGTATCGGACTGCCTGTTGTCCTCGGCTGTACCTTTACCGCCGTGGGACCGATGATTGCTATCGGAAGCGAATATGGAGTAACAGCCATATACGGCGCCATCCTTGTATCCGGCCTGTTCGTACTTATAATCAGCCGCTTTTTCAGTAAGCTTGTCCGGTTTTTCCCTCCGGTTGTAACGGGTTCTGTCGTTACCATCATAGGAATTACTTTGATCCCGGTTGCCGTACAGAACATGGGCGGCGGACAGGGAGCAGAAGACTTCGGTTCACTATTCAACTTGTCTCTGGCTTTCGGTACTCTGGGAGGCATTATCCTTTTATACCGGTTCACCCGTGGATTTTTCCAGTCAATCTCAATCCTTCTGGGAATTACTGCCGGTACACTGGCCGCGTTCTTCTTCGGCCGGGTTGATACATCAGCGGTTACGGAAACTTCCTTCTTCCACATGATTGAACCGCTTTACTTCGGTGTCCCTACATTCCACTGGTCGGCCATTTTGACGATGATTCTTGTCGCTATGGTATCCCTTGTTGAATCGACGGGCGTTTATTTTGCTGTCGGTGATTTGACTGATCAAGAAGTGAAGGAAAAAGACTTGAGAAATGGGTATCGGGCTGAAGGTATCGCCATTCTGCTCGGCGGCTTTTTCAATGCTTTTCCTTACACCGCATTTTCTCAAAATGTCGGTCTTATGAACATGACTGGTGTGAAATCAAAAAAAGTCATCTTTATTATGGGCGGCATGCTGCTTGGACTGGGTCTGCTCCCTAAGGCAGCCGCTTTAACAACAATCATCCCGACCCCTGTTCTAGGTGGAGCCATGCTTGCCATGTTCGGTATGGTCATCGCCCAGGGAATCAAAATGTTAAGCAGAGAAGCCGCCGCTTCTCCTGAGAATTCCATGATTGTTGCCTGTTCCATCGGCATGGGGCTTGGTGTAACTGTAGCACCGGAGCTATTCGCCCAGCTGCCAAACAGTATTCAAATCTTAACAAGCAACGGCATTGTAGCCGGAAGCCTTACAGCTATCGGACTTCACATTGTTTTCCATATGACCCGCAGACCGTCTGAGAAAAAAGCAGCCGCTGTGTGGCAGGAAGGGGCCTGAAACAACCCCCGGCAGAATCTGCCGGGGGTTGTTTTTTTATTCATAAGGCTGGTTGGGAATTTCAAGGTTCCACCGTTTCTCAAAATCCACATACTCCGTAAAGTTATGCTGCTCTCCAATCATATCCTCGTCTAAATAAGGGGAATAGGTTCTGTGGGTCAGCGTGTTCTTGTTTAAATCAAATTCAATGATCCGCAGAAACCCTTCTCCACCATTCGGGTAACCTTGGTAATCGGATACATACTGATGAACCGGCAGCCCTGCCTCATTTTTACGAATCTTCCGGTGAGTCCCGCTGTAATGGCCATTCACTGTCATGAAGATCTGACTGTTCTTGGCAATCCATTCGTCATAAATGAAAGCAGGAGAATTTCCTTGAGACTTTCTAACGTATGGTTTTTCAGCAAGCCTTCCTTTTGTATCCATAAGCAGATGAGACACAACGATGACCGGCATGCCGGGATGTTCATCCAGGACACGCTGGGCCCAGGCAAGATCTTCACCGGGCAGATCGATATTTAGAAAAAGGAGAAGAAACTCTTTTCCTTCTGTTGAAAATGTATAATAGGAATTCAATTCATTTCGAGAGTGCCCTCCATATCCTGGACGCTCCTCCATCCGCCTGCTTCCGAAGTACTGTTTATAGCGGGACGCTTTCCCACCCATGTCATGGTTTCCTATCGCTATCCCATAGGGCACTCCGGCTTGATCCAACCGATCAACGGCCTGGTCCGCATTTTCCCATTGATGTTTTTGGTTTTTATCCACCACATCTCCTAAGTGGGCTGCAAAGCGTATGTCCTCTTTTTGAAAGTTATCTGCAAGCCACTGAGTCTGAGCATAAAATCTTTCCGGAAATTCATCCGAATACAACTGGGTATCCGGGAGTAGAACAATTTTAAATTTCCCATCCCCTTCGAAATCTGTGGCTTCACTACTTACGGTATAAGCAACGGCAAGACTGAGAAATAGTATAAGAAGGCTCTCATTGATCCAAAAAACAGCCGTTCTCACCGAAACCCTTCCTTTCTCTGTAAAAGAACTAACCATCTTTCTCTGTGGTTACTTAGTGTGTCCATTCCAGAACGGGATATGAAGGAAATGAACTGGAGCTCTCTGGAAGGAATCGAAAAAGAACGCAAACAAATTATTTTGAGTCTCGAAACAAAATTGATAAGATTAACGATAGGATTTTACAAAGAAATGAGGACAGGATATGACTGAAAAAACACTTTCGCAAACGAAATACAGCGTTTTGGACCTGGCTCCTGTAACAGAAGGCGGCACTCCCGCTGATTCCTTTAAGAATTCAGTGGATCTGGCTCAGCATGCGGAGCGCTGGGGATTTAACAGATATTGGATGGCCGAACACCACAATATGCCGTTCATCGCAAGCTCGGCTACTTCTATAGCCATCAGCCACGTCCTGCATCACACTGATTCTATTCGTGTCGGATCAGGCGGGGTTATGCTCCCAAACCATGCCCCACTCGTCGTTGCTGAGCAGTTTGGTACGCTGGAAACCTTATTCCCAGGGCGCGTTGATTTAGGCCTCGGGCGGGCACCGGGAACAGATCAGCTGACAGCTGGTGCGTTAAGGAGAAACCTGGAAAGTGATCCAAATGAATTTCCTGAACAGCTGGAAGAATTAAGAGGCTATTTTGCAGGAGAAAACCGTATTCATGCTGTACCAGGGGAAGGGCTGAATGTGCCGATCTGGCTGCTTGGCTCCAGCGGATTCAGTGCACAGCTGGCCGGACAGCTCGGGCTGCCATTCTCATTCGCCAGCCACTTTTCCCCCAACAATACCGAAGGGGCGCTTCGATTATACAGACAACAATTCCGCCCTTCTGATGTGTTGGATGAGCCTTATGTGATGGTCGGTGTGAATGTGATTGCCGCCGATACCGATGAAGAAGCAGAATACCTGGCAACGTCCCTGCAGCAGCAGTTCCTGAATCTCGTCCGGAACACAAACATGCTTCTGCAGCCACCTGTAGAAAACATGGAGGACGTATGGACGCCAAGGGAAAAGCTGGCACTCATGCAGCAGCTCGGCTCTTCCATTATCGGAAGTAAAGAAACAGTCAAAGCGAAACTGGGAAGCTTCCTTCAAGAGACGGAGGCAGACGAAATGATGGTTATTTCCCAAATTTACGATCACGATAAACGTCTGCGCTCTTATGAAATCATTTCCGAAATTATGAGCACATAAAAAAAGAGCGTCCTCTGGGCGCTCTTTTTTGTGGAATATTTTACTCGATTAACATCCCTTCTTCAGCCGAACACTATGGACGATGATTGTAAGGAGGGATGTTATATGGGAAAGCGCACGTCACAAATGAACGCTGCCAAAACTAATAATAAAACACCAAAAGAAAGCCTGCCTGTTGAAGAAGAAACAGGACACCGCACCAATAAAAATCGTCCTAAACCAGGCCCGGGCGCTGATTCATTCTAATTAGACACGGCAGGTGGGAGGGTCTCCTCTCACCTGTTTTCCAAATGCAGATCCCCGGACTGAGTAGCAATCCGGATGATGTTCTCTTCAGTTCCATCCCCAAGTACAGCTTCGAATGAGTGCTCCTTTTTCGTTTCATATAGCAAATCTTTCCAGTTAACGACCGCGTCGCCTGACTGGCTCGTAAATAAAACTTTTCCGTCTTGAGGAGCTGCCAATGCATAACTTACATGCACATCCCCACTGTTCGTTTCCACTTCCAGACCATTCAGCACCTGCATTCCGCTCAAGGATAGATCACCGGAAGTCGTGTCGACTGTTGTTTTCCCACCATCAGCGTCTTCTTCTCTAATGGATCCGCTCTTTGTTTTGTATGTTCGCGCGCCTGCTGTAACAGCTTCCCCTGTGACATCTCCACTGGAAGTTTCAACAGCCAGCGTCTTTTGAATCTCATTATCCACCATGTCCACAGATCCTGAAGAAGCCTCGATATGTATAGTCTCTGCTGTCAGCCCCTCGATACGGATGTCTCCGGACGATGCCTGCATGGTTAACCCCTCATATTTTTTCTTAGGTAACACGATGCTTAAGGAAGCATCTTTGAATGGAGAAAAAGGAAGCAGACGGATCCCTTTTCGTTCCCCTTCTTCAATATGTAATGTTCCCTCGGAGTAGTGGTACGTAAAAAGAGGCTGGTCCGTCTTTCCTTCTGCGCTCATTTCAATGTCGGAAACAGATGCGGTCTGAATGTCCACATCCATGGATGCCACTTCGATTTCAAACCTCTCAACTTCTTGTTTTTCATACTCCGTCACAGCTTTCACCTCCTGGCTTCCCCATAAAGAATACAAAACGACGCCTGAAAGCAGAACAAGAAGAACTAAACAGATGCCTGTCCATATTTTTTTCATAAGCCCCCTCTTTCGTCGATACAATACCGGATACAATGCTGGCAGATGTATGAAGAATGCGCCGTGTATCTGTTCATCAGCCCCCTGCCTCCATACTTTTTCTAAGAAAGATCAAACACATCCCTGAACAGCTTTCCTATACATGTAAACACCCAGAAAAACAGCCGCCCGATACCGAAAGCCACCTCCGGAACCCAGCCAATACATTCGATAAGAAATTCAAAGAAGGCGGATACACGTCCACTTCTTCTTCGCCCATGATTCTTGTTATGATTCACATGCATCCTCCTCCGCTGTTATCATGGTTTACGGAAAAGAATGGAAAAAAGTTTCACATTTGACAGCATTTACAGACCGGTTTGTTTTATATCCTCCACCCACGCGTCCCGGGAGGAAGGATCTTCCTCTTGTTTTTCTACCGGTCTCTTTGACCAGAACGTCGCAAGTATTGGACCAGAGATGTTGTGCCATACAGCAGCAAGAACGTTCGGCAGCGCAGCAAGGGGACCAAAATGGGCCGTAGCAAGAGCTACACCAAGACCTGAATTCTGCATCCCTACTTCAATAGAAATCGCCCGTCGCTTGCTCTCATCCAGCTTCATCATTTTCGCTGTTCCATAACCAAGGGAAAGCCCGAAAAGGTTATGAAGCATAACGGCAGCAAAAACCATCACACCAGAACTGACGATACTGTCAACATTCGCCGCCACTACAGCCATAACAATAATGATGATTGCCAGAACAGAGATCAGCGGGATGATGGACGTTCCTTTTTCAACGACTACGGGGGCGAGTTTACGCACCCCAACCCCGAGAGCAATAGGAATAATAATAACCTGAACGATGGAAACAAACATAGATACCGGGTCAACAGGAAGCCACTGCCCTGCCAAAACAAGAAGAATCAACGGCGTAAAGACAGGGGCCAGAAGCGTCGACAACGAGGTCATCGCCACAGACAATGCGAGATTTCCTCTTGCAAGAAAAACCATGACATTGGAAGAGGTCCCTCCCGGAACTGAACCGAGCAGCACAAGTCCTGCCGCAAGTTCAGCGGGAAGATTCAGTAGATAAGCAATGGCAAAAGCAGCGACCGGCATAATCAAATATTGGGACAACACACCGATGATTACAGGGACCGGCTTTTGTACGACCATTTTAAAATCCACCGGCTTCAATGTGAGTCCCATTCCGAACATAACAACACCTAACAGAATGGTGATATAGGCTCCCAGGCCGAGAAATGTGGAAGGGAGAAAGAAAGCGATCAGAGCAGCTCCCACCACCCAGAAAGCAAAATACTTCCCAGCGATATGGCTGATTAACTCCAACATTTTCATACGTTTGTCCTCCTTGTTGGAACGAGTTTGCCTGGATTCATAATTCCTTTCGGGTCGAGTGCCTGCTTAATTTTCTCCATTACAGCAAGCGCGGAGCCGTGTTCCTGCTCCTGGTATTTCATCTTTCCTCGTCCAACTCCATGTTCACCTGTCGAGGTCCCACCGCAGGCAAGCGCATATTCTACAATGGCTTCATTCAACTGCTCCGCTTTAGCAGCTTCACTGGGAAGATCCGGATCCAGCATAAGAAGTGCATGATAATTCCCGTCGCCCACATGACCCAGTATCCCTGCTTGAAGACCGAGATCTTCAATGACTCTTCGCGCGTGAATAACAGCTCCAGCCAGTTCAGAAATCGGAACACACACATCCGTCACCATCAGCTTCCTGCCGGGAAAGCTGTGAATATAGGCATAAGCCAGCTGATGCCTCGCCTCCCACAGCTTCACCCGGGCAGCGTTATCTTCTTCAAAATGGATGCCCTGACAATCATGTTCCTGCACAATCGCTTTCACAAAATCCACATCCTGTAACAGGCCGGCCTCATTCCCGTGAAACTCTAAAAATAAAGTCGGCTTTTCTTCATACGTCGTGTTGTTGTAGCGATTTACCTGCTGGATCGACCGGTCATCCACGAGCTCCACCCTTGCAATGGGAACGCCTGCCTGCAGGATGGATACCACTGCCTCTACGGCATCATTGACGGTTGGAAAGGCCGCCCTTCCTGCCATGATGTGCTCCGGAATGCCATAGACGCGCAGCGTTAATTCCGTTATGCACCCGAGAGTCCCTTCTGAACCTACATAAAGACTGTTCAGATGAATACCGGAGGAGGACTTCCTTGCCATACTGCCTGTATGTATTCGACTTCCATCAGGCGTGACCACTTCAAGGTCATGGACCTGATCTTTCATGACTCCATATTTGACGGATGTTGTTCCACTTGCATTAGTCGCTGCCATCCCCCCGAGTGTGGCATCCGCCCCCGGATCTACAGTAAAGAACAGGCCGTATTTCTTCAACTCCTTATTAAGTTGAGACCTGGTCACTCCCGGCTGGACTTTTACGAGAAAATCCTTCTCCCTCACTTCAAGCACGTTGTTCATTTGTGAAAAATCAATCGTTATCCCGCGTCCACAAGGGATGACGTGGCCCTCAAGGCTTGTCCCAAGCCCAAAAGGAATAATCGGTACGCCGAAAGATTCTGCTGCTTTTACTACCACCTGCACCTCCTCAGTTGTCTCTGGAAAGACAACAAGCTCCGGCTTTGCCGGTTTATGATAAGATTCGTCCCTGCTGTGATGTTCAAGAACGGTGTCATTCGTTGAAAATTGATGTTCTTCAAGCACCTGTTTTAATTCTTGTATGAGATGGGTCATATTTACTGCCACTGCTATTCCTCCTGCCTGTATTGTGTCTCACATTATACATAATAGTCTGAATTTTACAACACAAGGGTGTTTTTTTCATTTTTTTCTAAAGATATGTAACACATGCGGAGATTTTTTCACACAAAAAAGCACCCCTTTCAATCAGGAGTGCCTTATTTTAAAGAAGCAAGTTTTGTATAGACTTCCCCGAGCGTCCGGTAACCGTTCTCTCGTGCTTCCTTGACAGACTGAATCCATAAAGCAGCGGCGGCTTTGGCATCCGATAAAGCATGATGACGCTGATCAATCGATACCTCATACGCTGCACAGCATTCATCAAGCGAATTCAGAGCTTGGTCCGGACGATTCACCCTGGTGAGAAAAGTTGTATCAAGAAGGCGGTGATGAAACTTCCGCTTCATCGTCGTCCATGCAGCATGGTTCATAAACTTCCGCTCGTGGCCGGCGTGATGCGCCACTAAAACATCACTTTGGATATACCTGTAAAAACCATTCAGAACTTCATTCAGGGACGGGGCTGCCTCCGTCATGTCATTTGTAATTCCGGTGAGACGGGTGATTTCCTCAGATATGGATACACCGCTATGGACGAGTGAATAAAACGGTTCTTCTTCCACCTGCAAACCTCTGACTTTTACAGCCCCTATGGAAAGAATCCGGTCTCCCTGGTAAGGATGAAAGCCGGTCGTCTCCAAATCAAAGACGACTACAGGCAGATCAATAAGTGACTGATCCAGCACGTTTTTTTCTTTGATTTCGCGCTCCAGGTTTCGAATGTAAGCCTGGTTGGAAGCGCTGGTCTGGTTCAGGGATGAAAAACCGCTGCCCAGCCGCCCGGAAAGGTCCTTCACAAATTGAGCAAATGGATTCATAGTACACCTGCTTTAGATAAAATCTTCCCGGCGTACTCAAAGGCTTCATGACTGTATTTCATCCATGCTTTTAACTGCTTCTTTTCCCCCGGATTCAAAGACTGTACAGGAATATAATGCACGTGGTCATACCCGTCCGACTTCTCTACTTTTCGGAGCCTGAACTGAAGGAATTCACTGAACTGCCGTTTATAAAAACGGAGAGCGGGATAATCGTCCTCCAGACATGCATACCTGGAAAGGGTCGAAGGGACATGCAGCTGTTTATAAAAGGCCAGAAGTCTCGCTGCGTTGACAAAAGGAAAATAAATCGTTTGTTTAAGGTCGAGGCTGCCCTGTCTGCTCCCTTTCTGTTCAGGCAGCAGCTGTCCAAATACGCCCCTTCCTTTTTTTATCAGCCTTACATTTTCAATAAGCCTTTGATACAGGTCATTGCGCTCCTTCAATGTGGAGAATATGATGTTTTTCACCGGGGTCAGCATGTCTTTTTCACCAATGAGAACTCGTGAATCGAAGAAAATCTGCATGTGACGGAGAGCCTGCCAGTCCCCCTGCTGAAGCCACCCCGATACCTGCTGCTTCATTGCTTCTTCCGGCAGACACCAAAGTGGATTGGAGGACATGACTCCACCTTCACATTCATCATAACCGACCGCTGCGAGTCCTCGCTTAATTTCAGCACCGAGGACGAGAAAATAATCCTGTTCAGATCTTCCCCCTGCAAAAATCAGCCCGTGATCCTGATCGCTCCAAATCGACTGCTCGCAGCGTCCGGCGCTCCCCATGAGATAAAAAGCATATGGAGCAGGCGGATTTCCCTGCTCACGTTTCACCCGTTCCTCTGCAAGTCTCATCGTCCTGGAAATGAGCTGATCATGGAACAAGTTCAATTGCTCCGAGTCGGATAACAGACCAGGAATTTCCCTGTCCCGCCATATACGCAGGTCTTCGTAGCTTTCGTGCATCTTGACTCCATCCTTTATCTCCATTCAGGCACCGGAATTCGATTTCGGCGGGGTCAAGTTCTCCGGATACCCATACCCACCGTGTTCACTTATATCAAGACCCAGAATCTCTTCTTCTTCAGATACACGGAGACCGCCCATCGCCTTATCCATCACCTTCAGAATGATGAAGGAAACGATAAACGCATAGAGACCTGCACTTACAACCCCCAGAATCTGGACGCCCAGCTGTTCAAAGCCGCCACCGTAGAAAAGTCCGGGCCGACCGACAACAGCAAGTTCCGGCGTTGCAAACAACCCGTTGGATAACGTCCCCCATACCCCTACAGTCCCGTGAACGGAAAGAGCGAATATAGGATCATCGATTCTCCGCTTATCAAAGAATCTCATACTGAAAAATACGAACGCTCCCCCGATTAAACCAATCAGAACAGCCGCCCATGGAGCAACGAACGCACACGAGGCCGTAATGGCAACAAGACCAGCCAAAGCCCCGTTCAGTGTTGTCGGTACATCAGCCTTACCTGTGACAGCCCACACCATAAGCATGGCCCCCACGGCACCCGCTCCGGCTGCCAGCTGAGTGTTCAAGGCTACATAACCGAAAAAGGCATCCGCCACACCAAACGTACTACCTGCATTAAACCCAAACCATCCCACCCACAGAATAAGTACACCAAGAGCTGTAAAGACTTGGTTATGACCAGCAATCTCGTTGGAGGTCCCATCGTTGTTATATTTTCCGATCCGAGGCTTTAAGATAATGGTTGCGGCAAGAGCTGCCATAGCTCCGGTCAGGTGAACAACCGTGGAGCCGGCGAAGTCCTGCTTCCCGTGTTCGGCAAGCCAGCCGCCTCCCCAGATCCAATGAGCGATAACCGGGTAGATAAGTATAGAAAATAAGACGGCAAAAATAACATAACCCATCAGCTTCGCCCGTTCAGCGAAGCCCCCAAATGCAATGGTCATGGCAATAGCAGCGAACGCCAACTGGAACATAAAATCAACAGAACCCGCTAACCCTTCCCCCATTGTTTCTGCATCCCCGTAAAAGAACTGGGATAAGCCGACAAAGGCATTACCTTCCCCGTAAATCAACCCATATCCGACCGCCCAGAAAACAAGCGAGACGATCCCTACTGTAAAAACGGTCTTTCCTGCAATGTGACCAGCATTTTTCATTCGTGTTGAGCCTGCCTCCAAAAGGATAAAACCACCCTGCATTAACAAAACAAGAATCGTACAGACAACAATCCAGAGATTGTTCATTAAAAAAGCAGCTTCCATGACTTTTCCCTCCATGTTAGATTTCTTAACATCATATGATATATACTACTGTAACAAAGTCAGAATGTTAACACAATTGTTTGTGTAAGGATTCTTTACATTTCTTTACTTAATCCTACGGCAGATACGATGAGACCATTCTTTATTGATCCATAGATTAAGCCGGTTGAGAACGTGTCCTCAACCGGCTTAATCTATGATCTTACACTCGTGTGTGCGTCGGCCTTCTTATTCCATGAAAAAAAGCTCCCCCCGTAAATGGAGAGAGCCTTAACGCTTATTTATCCGGTTTTAAGATAGTCCGCTGCAGAGGGGCGCCGCCCATGGAAACATTTCGTTCCATAAAAACATAGCGTCTTCCATTGATTGAAAATATACCGTTTCCTTCGTAGGATGCTTCATATCCGCGATCCTTCAGTTCAGCGAGAACAGCTTTGACATATGGACCGAAATCAAAGTACCGCTGATCCAAATCCATTTGGATATGCCCTTTCCGGTATCCCATAAGCCAGTTGAATAACATATACAAACCGAAACCTGATACGAGTATCACAATAACTTGAATCATTGGATAAGCCTCCCTGTTCATCCTCTACTATACCGTACGAAAAAGATAAGGAAACCGTTTCAATTTGTGCTTTTTTTCTGTTTAATCCTGCTGCTTCGTCGGTGCCAGGTCAATTTCCCGAATGGTTACAGATGATGGCTGCTGATAGGCAAAGTAAACTGTCTCAGCGACAACGTCCGGCTCAAGACCTCCATTGATGGAGGCTTTCCAATCCTTGTAGCCTTGCTTAATGCCGTCATCAGATGTATGATCGAGCAATTCTGTTTCCACAACACCCGGGGCTATGATCGTGACACGGATATTGTCGCCGGCTGCTTCCTCCCGCACATTTTCCGTCATCGCATGAACGGCAAATTTTGTCCCTACATAAGCCGCATGATCCGGAAAGGTTTTTCTACCGGCAATCGATCCGATATTTATGATGGTCCCGCGCTGCCGTTCTTTCATCGAGGGGAGAACGGCCTGCATCCCATTCAATACCCCAAGCACGTTAACATCATACATTTCTTTCCATTCAGCTGAGTTTTGACTGGTAATGTCACCAAGAAGCATCCGTCCTGCATTGTTTACGATCAGGTCAACCGCACCAAACCGCTCCTCCGCTTTCCCTATGGCTTCCTTCAATGCCTTTTCATCTGTAACATCCACTTCCACTTTCATGACGTGATCTCCTGAAAATTCTTCCAGAAGATGCTGTCTTCTGGCCAAAAGCAGGACATTAAAACCCTTGTTCACAAATAATGAAGCCGTCGCTTTCCCTATCCCGCTGGAAGCACCTGTAATGGCGATAAATCCCGATTTCATCTTCATTCCCCTTTCTTTTCTTTCACTCATGGGTAGTGTACAGTAGGAACCATGCAGAAAAAAGTACGCACTTTCATGTCAGATGGTGACATGAAGGTAACGTATGGAAAGGAAACCATATGGAAAAGGCGCTTTATTTAAATGAGTTCGATGCGACGCTGCAGATCATTCAAGGAAAATGGAAAGTTCTGATCCTGTATGAAATTCATGAGTCCGGTTGTAGACGTTTCGGTGATTTGAAGCAGTATATACAAGATGTATCCCACAAAACATTGACAAGACAGTTAAGAGAACTGGAACAAGACGGACTTCTTTCCAGGAAGGTTTATCCAGAAGTTCCTCCCAAGGTTGAATATTCGCTGACAGAACGCGGGCGGTCCCTGATTCCTGTGCTTGATTTGATCTGTGACTGGGGGCTGCAAAACGTACCGAAGACGCAGCTGCAGCGTGTTTTGTGTGAGGAAGATTAAAGGACGGCTCTTTATAAAAAACGCTCCATTCCTGTGCAGGGGCAGCTGAGGAATGGAGCGTTTTTTAGAATCCGTCATGAGTACTTACGTTAACCATGAACATTTATGAGCCGGCCATACAAGGAACTTTCGGACATTCTTCACACTCGCCGGCAATGGCGTAGCCTTCAATGGTGAATCCTTTTTTTCTAAGGACCCTTGCCGCCATGTTTTTCTCAACTTCGTTCGTGGAGATCAACACAAGCGGCTGCTCCGGCAGCTCTCCTGCGTGCCGTTTTAAATAGGCAAGAGGCAGGCAGTACGCCTGAGGATACGGATCTTTATATGAAATCTGATAATCCCGTGTATCGACAACCGCTCTGCCTGTAAAAGATTTACCTGGAGTCATGGGAACTTTATGAACCGAGTGCACCGGCCAAATCCGATAGAGGATATGGTATAAGACAAACATAACCAGGGCAGTCATTACTACCGTCATGATCCGTCCCTCCTTTTCTAATTGTATTTTATACCCCCAAAGGTATAAATGTCAACGCAGATCCCCCCATTTTAATGAGGGAGATACTGATTAATGGACCATCCGGCTGTGACCTTTCCAGAATTCCTTCCGGATCGCCACTTTTTGTATTTTTCCAGATGCGGTTTTTGGTAATTCTTCAATAAAGGAAATGCTCTTCGGCACTTTAAAATGAGCGAGTTTTTCCCTGCAGAAACGTACCACCTCTTCTTCTGTGAGCATTTCCCCTTCTCTGAGAACGATGCTTGCGTGCGGAACCTCCCCCCATTTTTCGTGTGGAACCGCTACGACCGCGGCCTCCAATATAGAGGGGTGATCGTACAATGTTCCTTCCACCTCGATGGAAGAGATGTTTTCACCACCGCTGATAATGACGTCCTTCTTCCGGTCTACGATTTCAATATAACCGTTTTTATCCACGGCAGCCATATCTCCTGTGTACAGCCACCCATCACGAATGGCAGCTGTCGTAGCTTCTTCGTTTTTGTAATAACCATCCATGACATTATTCGATCGTGTAATGATTTCGCCTATCGATCTTCCATCGTGAGGCACTTGATTTCCCTGTTCATCCACGACCTTAACCCGGCTTCCTATCATACTGTAACCTGCTTTCGCCTTCAATCGATAGCGTTCTTCCGGCGCCTTTTCCCTATCCATAGACTTGAGCTCAGAGGTCGTAATGAGTGGGGAGATTTCAGTCATGCCGTACACTTGAATGAACTTCCACCCTAAGCCCTCTTCCACTTTCCTGACAAAAGCCGGAGGAGGAGCCGACCCCGCAATAACGACGCGGACATCCTGCTCGATTTTTGGATCAGCCGCTTCATATGCCTCAATCACCATATTCAACACCGTGGGAGCCATATGTAGGACACTCACCTTATGCTTCTCCACCTTATCAATGATGAGGGATGGTTCAGTTCTACGGAGCATCACCTGTGTCGCCCCATTTGCTGTATAGTAAAAAGGAGACCCCCATCCGTTTACATGAAACATCGGAAGTACATGCAGCAGGGTATCCTGATCTGATACACGCAAATGGTGCATCGATGATAAAGCATGTAAATAGTTCGACCGATGATTCAGCAACACACCTTTGGGGTTTCCGGTGGTCCCGCTTGTATACAAGAGAGAGGCCGGGTCCGTTTCCTCTACTTCAGCCCGTGGAAATGGATCGCCGGAAAAGGAGTGGAGCCAATGTTCATATCCCTGATCGGAGGAATCCCCATGGACAATCACGTGCTCCAGGGAAGGAATATCACCAGCAATGCCTTCAACCATTGGATACAACGTTTCATCAACAAGCAGAACTTTACTTTCACTATGTCTCAAAATAAATTGATAATCTCCCGGCTGCAGACGGGTATTCAACGGTGTCATGACCGCTCCGAGTTGAAAGACCCCGTAGAATCCTTCAAGCATTTCTGTTGAATTGGGAGCCAGATAAGCGACTTTATCCCCCTTTCCGACGCCGATGGACTGCAGGCCGCGGGAAAGCCGGTTGACCCTCTGATTCAACTGACTGTAGGTCAAGGAAAAGGTATCATCAATAACGGCTGTTTTTTCTCCATATAAATCGACCGCCCGATCCAGAAAATCTGTTAAGACTAAAGGTACATGCATGCCAACACCCTCCTATTTTAAAGCGCTTACAAAAAGTGTAAAGAAACTTTTGATATCGAGCAAGTTATCCATCCTCTTCTCCTCCGACGGAATTGCCGTCAGGATGGTAGCCTTCCCCCTGATTTTCCTTCCGAAGTGAGAAATACCTGTGTCCCGGGAAAAATACCCGTGTAATCTGACACTCCCTGCCTGTAAAAACATCCTGGATATTCGACAACCCATCCGTTTTGGTCAACGACCAGCGCCGTTTCGTAATTCCGGCACCTGTACTGGAAAATCCGGCAGCCATCAGAATCCCCTAGATACGTATACGTCTGCATTAGTGGTATAACTTCCCTGCTCAGCGGCTGTACAGAGACCATTTTAAACGTTCTTTTCTCTCCAACCATCCATGAAACCCGGTTGATCGGAAGCGAGTGGGTGACAGGAGTGATCGGCATATCGACATTGGACGCCCCATCCAGCGCCTCCATATAACAGCCTCCCACCCACCACTTGTCCTCTTTAACTGCTTCAATAACGAACGGGTCTTTTTCTTCGTTGGTAAAAACCTTCAGCTTCTTCGTTTTCCAGTCATGACCAAGCCTTAAAACATAAGAGATGCGGCAGGGGCTGCTGTCACTGATCAACAGCACGGTACCGTTCACTTCCATACCATCTGCCCCTTTGTCTATCGTGACATATTCCGAACCGGCGGCATCAAGATGATCCCACATCATACGCTGCACCAATAGGACTTCCTCCTTTGTAATTTCGACACTCCGCTGCCACACTTCCCCCTCTTTATCCCCTTATTTTAGAAAGATTCGTTGAGATCCAACGATATTCCTTCCTTGTTTTACATACGGTTTAAATTCCTGCATACACTAGAAAAATCATGAAAAACTTCAGCACTTTTGTGTATAGGGGAGGGGGTACAGTGAATTTCCGTTCTGATGCAGGTGTTCTAAAGAAGCAGTTGAAGAATGCTTTAAAATCGAGTCCACCACCACAGCTGGATAATAAAGAAAAAAAACTGTTGGAGACCATTAGATATAAAACGAAGAAAGCCAATCAGAACAATGTCACCCGTACAAAAGCCTATTTGGATTTCTTTCTCATTCACCCAGAAATCCACTGGGCTCTCCTTGCCCATTTAGTCTCGAGAAATGCCGGTTGGAATATGACCGATTTAAAGGGAACTTATCTCCCTAAACTGCTGACAGCAAAAGAAGCGGTCGATTTTTATATGTTTTTGGAACGGGGGAACTGGCTCATTTTTCAGGATGCCTATCCTCAACTTCTTCTCTATGAATACAGCCGGAAGCGGGGAGAGCCCCTTTGGCATTTGTTACCCTCTCTGAATGTATCCGCCTTCATGCGCCCTTTCTGGGAACGTTTCTGGGAAAGCGGCTGCAGTGAAGAAATCACCAAAGCCCTGATTGTAAACGAACAGCATTATATTGAAAATCGTGTCCTTAACAACTCTCTGTACATGCAGACAGTGATGGATAAAGTCATGTTTAAGCTTCAGGAACTCATGTCCATGAACCACATCCTTTTCCCTTATCTGACACCTGTACAAAAGCGGATAAAATTGACGGGTGGGACGGTTCACCATTTCACTTCCGTAAATAAACGCGTATCACTGGGGCGTTCCCTCTACGACCTCCTCTATTCTATAGAATCACGGCTGGAATCCATCATTCTGTGGGCCGAATCCCGTCCTCATACCGGATCAAGAGCGGATTACTGGCCTGAGTTATTCCTTATGGAAGGGAACAGTTCGACACCTGTATCATCTTCAAGTCCATGCAGAGGGCTTGGGAGAAACAAGCTTTTCAGTCCGGCGCTAACAAGTGCCTGGGATGACTGGATCCACCCTCCCGCTGAAGAAGGAGACTGGTTTACCGATTGTCATGTGCTTCGTCTGCTGAAAAAGAAACCGGAAAAATTTTCAGGAGAAATCGAAGCTGCCTGCTGCCAGTCTCTGGAGGAAGTCCACACCGCGGTCCAGGCGAAACAAACCTTTTTTCCGTAATCAGAGATTCTCCCTGATGTACGTAAAGCAGGCAGCACCTTGATCAAGGTGCTGCCTGCTGTTATTCTCCTACAACCAAAACCTTCTGTCCCCCTACCCTTTAACCGCCTTTGTCGCAATCATCGTCTTTATGTACTTATCGATAGTCCGGCCGTCTCCAAAATCATCCTCGTAAAAACCGGTCATCAACAGTCCGGCTTCGATCTGTCCTTGAATCTGATCTTCAAGCGTATGTCCAAACTCTATTGCCTCGTTTTCCTCAACAAGATCTTCCAGTCCTGAGTACGGGATCGCATGAGCCACTTCAAGCTTTCCTTCCTCTTCTTTCTGATCATCAAACAGATATAGCACTGGATTCATAAAACCAGCAATCAATGTGCCTTTTGTTTTCAACACCCGGGAGGCTTCCTTCCATACCGGCCGGACATTTTCCACAAATACGTTGGAAACCGGGTGAACAATCAAATCAAAGGTTTCATCTTCAAAAATGGACAAGTCGGTCATATCTCCTTGAACGGTTTGAAGCGAAAGCCCTTCCCTTTCACTGACTCTTTTATCCTGTTCCAACTGTGCTGCCGATAAATCGAATACCGTTACGTCAGCTCCTGCGGCAGCGAGCACCGGGCCCTGCTGTCCACCTCCGGAAGCTAAACACAGAATTTTCAACGTATGGACAGGAGCAGGAAACCAGTCCATCGGCACCTGACGTACGGCCGTCACCCCGACGGACCAATCACCAGTAGAAGCCTTCTTAATGACTTCCGCATCGACCGCTCTTGTATATCGAACCTGATCCTCGACTTTTCGATCCCAGGCTTTTTCGTTGTGCTTTGTAATTTTCGTCATTCATTTTCCCCCTTGTCATTGGATGGACCGGTCCCAGTGCTTTTCAATTTCCAGGAGCAGAGACTTCTGGTCTTTTGGACATCAGTACTCCATATACAGTCTCCCCTTTCACACCTCCTTACGTCACTCCGTTTTCAAATGTTTCATTTTTTTAAAAAATTCCGTCAATTTTCCATCTATTCCTTCCTCTTGACAGTAAACCGACCGGTATGGTTATATTGCATTAAGATATACCGTTCGGTTTACTTGAAAGGAAGGATGATGCTTCATGAATAAACAATTAAATATACTGGCTGCGACAGGCTTTGTAATCATGTGGAGCTCAGGGTTTATCGGAGCGAGGCTCGGGACCGATGAAGCAGCTTCTATGACGGTGTTGATGTGGCGTTTTATAACGGCCGCTGCTATTTGGGGAATTTGGTGGTTATGGAAACAGCGTACCCGGTTGAGTCTTAAGAGTGTAATGACACAGGTGTTGATTGGACTGCTGGCTCAGGGAGGATACTTATACTGTGTATTCCTTTCCGTGGAACAAGGAGTTTCAGCAGGGACCTCCAATTTAATAACGACGCTGCAGCCTATAGCTGCGGCACTGCTGGCGGGACCTGTTTTAAAGGAAGGGACATCACGTAAACAGTGGATCGGATTATTCATCGGCATCACAGGCGTATTGTTCGTCGTTTACGGTGATCTCGGAAAAGCTTCAGACGTACCGATCTGGGCTTATGGACTGTCATTTGCTGCCATGATTTCCCTTGTCATAGCCACACTATTTGAAAAGACAATCAAACGTCCCTTATCTTTAATGGATGCGCTGCCGATTCAAACGGCCGTAACTGCTGTTTTCTTTACAGCCATTGGGATAGCAACGGACAATGCGGAGCCCCCGGCTACCTTTGATTTCTGGTTCGCAATCGCCTGGGTCGCCGGTTTGTCCACCATTGGAGGATACGGTTTTTACTGGTTGAACTTAAAAATCGGCAGTGTCACAAGAGTCAGCAGTCTCCTTTATTTAACACCACCTGTAACAATGATCTGGGCTTATGTTATGTTTGGAGATACAATTGGTTTCTTAACCCTCTTAGGAATGATAATATGTTTTCTAGGTGTATGGGTCATTCAAAAGGCAGAAGCCGATCCTTATGAGACCGATCCATACAAACAGATAGATGGAGGTGGCTTGCATGGGTGAAACGACAAAAATGACACCGGCGGCCCGGCGGATTCTTGATACCGCTTCAGAGCTGTTTTATTCCAAAGGCATCCATGCTGTAGGTGTGGAAACAATCGCAAGTGAAGCTGGTGTCACCAAAAAGACCTTGTATGACCGTTTCGGATCCAAAGATCAGCTTATTGTGGCGTACTTGGAAGAGCGGGATCAAAAGTGGAGGAAGCACCTGTTCTCCTGCATGGACGAAGTTCCGGACAATCAGCCGATGGATAAAATCCTGCGTATTTTCGATGCCCTTGAAAACTGGATGAGCACACGGAACAAAAGAGGCTGTGCCTTCGTAAATGCCCTGGCTGAGCTTTCTGAAGAAACCCATCCAGGACGGAAGGTTATTATTGAAGAGAAAAAATGGCTGAAGGAATTGTTTGCCTCTCTTTTGAGACAACTGCAGCTGGAAAATCCTGATCCTATAGCAGAACAATTGTTTATTCTTCACGAAGGATTAATGGTGACCTATTCCCTTGATATTTATGAACGAGGGACCGCTGGAGCGAAAGAAACAGCACACATGCTCATACAATCCGCAGACTATAAAAAAGAGGAAGCCTGATATCAGGCTTCCTCTTCAGCTTGTAGAGAAACCCCTGTTTCTTTACAAGCTTTTTTCTTACCGCCAGGAGCGAAAGCCCCTTCCCTTTCCGCGGACGAGCGCCTGAGCTTCCTCGTTCCTGAACGCTTTCCCTTCACATGCTTCAAGAGAGCAACAATAAGAAAACTGACAATCACAAGCAGCAGCCAGGAGCTGATCTTCCCCACGTGAACAAGCGTCCAGGCTTCCTGCTGGCCGGGATACTGCCACGCACCGAAAAATGTTGCAATGTTTTCAGCAATCCAGATAAAAAAACCGATCAGGACAAAGGACAGAACGAGCGGCATTGAATATTCCCGCCCATGAACAATATAAGTTACCCGTGTCCGAATAAACAGGAGAACGACAAGGGATGCGAGCCACCAACGGATATCAATCCAGAAGTGATGAAAGAAGAAATTGAGGTAAACCGCCCCTGCCAAACCTCCGGCCAAAAGGGAGGAAGGCCAGTGAACCAACTGTACGTCCAGTCTCCTCCAAGCCTGACACAGATAACTGGCTACACTGGCATACATAAATCCGCTGTACAACGGGACTCCCCAGACCTTACTGTACCCGGGCTCCGGATATGACCACGAACCCATGTGCACTTTAAAGATTTCCAATGCCAGACCGATGACGTGAAAAAGCGTGATCACCTTCAGTTCATCTCTTGTTTCAAGACCGGACCGAAGCATCAGCCACTGCGTCAGTAAGAAGAAGATCAACAGCCAGTCATAACGTGGAAGAACAGGCAGCGGGAATACCTGCGTAACTGCAAGCGCTGCAAAAATGATAACCGGAAAGATGCATGATAGTGCCTGCTGCCAGCCAAAGTGAAAAAGCTGATGCACAGCGTCTGACACCTTATGAAAACATCTATGTTTCATCACGTTCATCCTCTACATACTCCAACAAATCACCAGGCTGGCAGTCCAAGGCTTTACAAATGGCTTCCAAGGTGGAAAAACGAACGGCCTTCGCTTTTCCATTTTTCAAAATGGAAAGGTTGGCCATCGTTATCCCCACTTTATCCGCCAGTTCTGTCACACTCATCTTCCTTTTCGCAAGCATCACATCTATATGAACCCTCACCGCCATCTCATCACCTCACACCGTCAGATCATTTTCTTTTTTTATTTCAAGTGCCTGTTTAAGCAGGGCCTGCAGGACCGCAGCGAAAACGCCTATGACAAAGGACGCTGCCATGAAGGCAAGGCCGGCGGCAATCAATCCAGGAGCATCATCCACTTCCCCTGCTTTGTAAAAGAACGGAAACACCAGCACATAAATCGCACTGACCGTAAAAGCACTCCGCTTGATTTTGGCTAATGAGTGTACCGATGCCTCGGAAAATGCCGCTTCTTTTTCAATCAGCCGCAGCAGGCGGAGTGCCTCGTATAAGGCGGTGAAAAAAGGAACAGCCGCTGCATACATTCCGATCAGCACAGGATAATGCGAACCCCACATCCCCTTTGCTCCCGCTTCTGTCCAAGGAAGCAGAAACACGCATAAAATCAGCACTCCCAGTCCCAGCACATAAATCACAGCCGTTAAAAATATCGTCGATCCTTTTTTCACTTTCCTCCCCCCATTCTTATTTTCTATTTTATCGATACATTTATCGAAAAACAATAAATTTTTATTCCTAATCAATATTCATATCTTTGCAGTACAAGTTCTCTATTGACCCACCATCATCTCCGTACGTATAATATCAAAAAGGGACACTGTCCCAAAATGGAGGTTTTACGATGAATAAAGTGCTGTTGATCGGAACTGGTGAAGTTGGCAGTCATATTATGGAATTTCTCGTTCGTGATCCTAAATGCCCAGAGCTGGTGGTTTGTGATATTAATGAGGAAGACGGCAGAAAGAAAGTGCATAACGCCTTAAGGGGAGCGGCCGTCCACCGTTTGTACCCTGAAGTTACGTTCAAAAGGCTGGACGTAACCAATGTCCACGAAACAGCTGATCTCCTTAATAGAGAGCAACCAGACGTAATCATCAACTGCGCCGTTCTTCAGACATGGCATACCATTCGCAAGCTTCCTAAGGAAATCTATGAAAAGTTGAGCGCAGCCAGTCTGGGAGCCTGGCTTCCATGCCAGCTCGCCCTTGTCTATCACCTTATGCTGGCCGTCCGCCAGTCTTCTGTTTCCCCGCACGTGATTAATACAGCTTTATCCGACCTGGTCAATCCTGCCCTTGGGAAACTCGGACTTGCCCCTACCATCGGCATTGGGAATGTGGATGTAATCGAACCTTCTGTAAAACTTTCAGTTGCTGAAACCCTTCATGTACCGGCCGACGCCGTAACGATCTACCTGGTCATCCATCATCAATGGTGGGTCTATCCAAGAGAAGCCGGCTATCAGAAAGCCCCGCATTATATGAAAATCATGGTGCATGACCAAGATGTTACGAGCCAGTTTGACACCGAACAGCTGCTGTGGGACGCCATCAAACAGTATCCGGAGGGCACAGCATTCACGACCGTTTCCGCAAGCTCCACAATTAAAAATATGTTTGCCCTCCTCCAGCCGGCCAAGTGGTTTACACACTCCCCCTCTCCTCAAGGACTGCCCGGCGGGTATCCTGTCTATTTGAGCCGGGAAGGGGCTGAACCCGTCCTCCCAGAAGGATTAACGCTGGAAGAAGCCGTTCAGATCAATGAAGCTTCTGCCAAGCTGGATGGGATTGATCACATCAGCGAGGATGGGACCATTTATTATTCGGACTACACCCATCAGATTTTGAAAGAAATGCTGCATTTCGATCATGCCAGCTTCAGACCGGAAGACAGCCTCCAGCTCGCAAAAGAAATGATGAGCAGTTATCAAAAGCTCGCTGCCCGGTACCCGTCTTAAAAAGTCCATCCACTAAAAAGACGTGGTATGATAGAGGGAAAATGCGTTTGTTACGTAAAGGAGGTCATGCGATGCCTGCGCGTATTGCAGCCATTGATAATGCGATTGACATATTAATGGTTCTCAGCCAGAACAAAGAAAAGAGCATCCGGGAGCTTGGCGGCCAGCTTGATATCTCAAAAAGCACGCTGCACCGGACGCTTCAGACATTGGAATCCCGAGGATTTGTTAAACAAGACAGCGCTACACAAAAATACTCTCTTGGTTATCAAATTCTTGAACTCGGTGTTCAATTAAAGGCTCATCACGAATTAAGAAATGCAGCCGTTCCCCATATGGTGGACCTGCGTGACCGGCTGGGGGAAACGGTACAGCTGGCTGTTATGGAAAATGATCAGCTGCTGATCATCGAAGCGGTGGAAGGAACGAAGGAATTGAGGTTTTTCTCCAAAGCAGGCCAAACCCTCCCCGTCACGTATGGTAATTTCGGAAAAGTATTTCTGGCTTTTATGGATATCGACGAGCGGGAGAATTATTTAGCCGGCCAGCCACTGGAGAAATACGGATCCCTTTCCATTGTCGATCGTAGCGAATATATAAAGCAGCTGGAACACGTAAAGGAAGAACGGCTCTCCAAAAGCGTGGATGACCCGATTGATGGGTCGATCAGCATGGCCGTACCGATTTTCAGCAAAACCGAAACCGCCGCAGCCCTCTCCATCGTCGGTGCAAAAACCAATCAGCTCCTGGCTGATCAGGAAAGATGGGAGAAACTCCTCAAAAAAGCAGGAGAAGCTGTATCAAACGAACTCTCCAAAACATAACAAAAAGACAGACCGCTGCCCCGCAGCGGTCTCAGCTTGTAGAGAAACCCCTGTTTCTTTACAAGCTTTTTTCTTTCTTACCGCCAGGAGCGAAAGCGCCTGTTCTTTCCCTTTTTGTTTTCCACGCAAGTGCGCAATAGCGCAGCCCATGCCGTTCTTTTGAACCTGCGTACACGAGGAGCGTTCGTTGGGGACGCCTGCGGGAACAGCACGAGCCGAAAATCCACTTCGGCAGGTGTTCTTCCTCTCCAAGTCAACGGAGGCCGTGCCCGCCTTAAGCATCCACCGATAAGCGGAACGCGACCACACACATGTCATGCGATAAGTAGTATTTTCCGGACACGATGAACCCGGCCTTTTTGTGTTAAACGTCGGTTTTCATCCTTTACACACGGGCGTTCACGTCAGCGACAATGGACGTAATGATGTGAAAGGAATCCCATTCTCCATCAGAGTAAGAAATAATCGGATATTCCTTCGGGAACAGCTTCTTTTGAATGTCACGATCGGACAGTCCGGATTCGTGAAGGTGCTTGACTTCTCCATAGAGGTGCTGCAGATGGTCCAGTTTCTCTTCCAGGCGGCTGCGCCCATCCTCTATATAACCGGCATGACCACAAAACATCGGGCCAAAATCGTAAGTGAGCACCTTTTGTATGGAATCCATGATCTGCGGGATGGATTCCTCCCGCATGATTACCTTTGTCTTCGGCCGTACGAACAAATCTCCTGAAAATAACAGACCACGATCTTTGTTGAACAGGGAAACGTGATCCACAGCATGGCCCGGAGTTTCAATCACTTCCCAATCCAAATGCCGGGAGGAAAGCTGAGACGGGTATGGGACAGGATGAAAGGCTTCCCGAAGCCCCCACGTCTTCCTCCGGTATTCCGGGTAAGGAGCAAATTCTGTACACGTATCAATACCAGATGGGTGAACATAGATCGGAGAACGGTGGTGCTGCTCCAGCCACGCAGCAGTCCCTGTATGATCTTCATGGTTATGTGTCAGAGCTGTCACATCTATCGGCATGCGTTCATAAAACGAAATGAGTTCATTTTCAAAATGTCGGGTGCCCGTATCCACAATCATACCGTCTACGTAATACGCATACACACTGCCCATATGAGGGACGACCATTTCCACACATGTGACCTGCTCTTTTTCAAAGACTTGAAACATAGGGTTCACTCCTTTTTTGATTCTTTCCCTATTGTAACATGAATGAATAATCATTCACTATATAATAAAGTCATCAAAAAATAAATAGTCCCTGCCGTAGAAGTGTTTATGTCTAAAGTGGTTGCACTGCCTCCTTTTTCGCAGGAATCACCGGGTCCCTGATCCGTTTAGAAAAACATGCGGTTTCTCTGCAAACTAAAAAATAAGCACCCCTGGAGGGCGTGCTTATTTTTTAAAACTTTTCCAATCGAGTTCACTCTCATTAAGAAGCTCTTCAAAACTCTTATTGGCTTCTCTGCGCTTTCTTTCTTCCATCCGGCGCTGTTTTTCCTGTTCTTCCCGTTCTGCTGCCTGCTGTTTCCATTCATTCTGCTTCGACTTGAGCTTGGATAAAACATCGGCGTTCAGCTGGGAGCCCAGAGAGCCTTCTTCCAGTTTCCTTTTACTCATATCGTCGCTCCTTCTTTCACGTCTTTGATCGGGATGATCGGATTCAAGATACCATCAGGGCTGGAAAGGCGGAAAGTGCCACGGACAAAATCAAGCTTCATCTCCTTTTTGAAGAAAATGGCCTGCTGGTTGTCAATAATGACCGGATAATCCTCATTTTCCACTTTCTCATCCGTCGTCCGTTCTTCATGCTCCAGACGAAGGGTCGGGAGTCCGTTCACTCCACAGCCGCACCCTTCGGTATCATAAAAAAGACGGAGAAGCGGCCGGCCGGCTTCCTGTATCTGCTCGAGCTGTTGTTTAGCTTCATCTGTGATGCGTAGTTTCATCTTTCATCCCTCCTGTCCTTCTATTGTAAAAAATCCTTTGACAAAGAACAATCGTTTTGATTTTATTCGGCATAATGTCCGCCAACTAGACGGCTGCGATGTCGAGCTGTGCCGGCGTCCGTCCAGGAAACCGCCCGGAGCAGCATATCCTGGCCGAACCGCTCACGAATCTCATCCATGACATAACCGAGGTCACGTTTTTTATCCCTTCCTTGATCAAACAAGTCCAGCTGAACACTGGCATCCTCAGTAATATTGCCAAGCGAAATGGATATGCGGCGGACGACTCCCCCGTGGTAAAAGCGGTGAAACAATGTGAGGCAGGCATGGTAAATATCCATCGTAATGCTTGTCGGCTGGTTGATGGATACAGACCGGTGAAAGCCGCTGCCATCTTCCCTTTTACTGTAGCCGATACCGAGCGAAATCGTCCGGCCCGCATGGCCCTTGCGGCGCGCACGACGGGCCACCTCCTCACACATTTCCAGGATAACGTACTTCACTTCCTCAGGGTCCGGATAATCCCTGAGGAGAATCTGACTTTTTCCATAGCTGACCTGGCCATGGATAATCGGAGCTCCCGGATCGGATAAGTCCACCCCATTCGCATGGTAATAAAGCTGATTCCCCATCACACCAAATGCCTTCTCCAGTCGTTCCAGCGGGAATTTTGCCAGCTGGCCGACTGACCAGATGCCCATCCGGTTCAGCCTGTGCTCCATCCGCGGCCCGATCCCCCACATCTCAGACAAGGGAGCGACGGGCCACAGTTTCTCCTGGAAGTCCTCAAACGTCCAGCGGGCTATGCCCTTTTTTTTCGCTTCCAGATCGAGACACAGTTTTGATAACAGCATATTCGGTCCGATTCCGATGGCGGCATCCAAATGGAAGGTTTCCTTCAATTCATTAATAATCATCCGTGCCGTCTCATCCGGACGGCCGAATTTCCCCTTGTTCCCCCCAACTTCCAAAAAGCTTTCATCGACACTGTACGTATGGATGTTCTCTTTGGGAACGAATTTATGAAAGAGGTGCGTGACTTGTGTAGACACCTCCAAATATTTCCTCATCTGAGCGGACACAATCACAATATCCGGTGACGATGGTATTTCAAACAGACGGCTCCCCGTGCGGATGCCGTATTTCTGTTTCATGGCCGGTGTAGCAGCCAAAACAACGCTCCCTCTCCGGTTCATATCCGCAACGACGGCCAGTGGACAGGTTAAAGGATCAAGCCCGCGATCAATCGCTGCACAGCTGGCGTAAAAACTTTTCATATCTACACAGAGGATTCCACGATCCGGATAGCGGGTGTAATCAATATTCGGATTGCTCATGCCCCTTCTCCTTTCGTTTTTACTACTATTATGCGAATATATGTTCGTGTTTGCAAGTTCCAATTCCTGTCATCCTGCTCCTGAATATAAAAAAACCTCCGGGCAGCAGGCCCGGAGGTGGGATATCCTTATTTTTTCTTAAACTGTTTATGCATGATTTTTTCGACCGCTGAAGGTGCCACCGCGTAGACTTTACTTCCTGAATTCATCCAGGAAGGCAGGTTGATTTCCCGCTGTTTCGTGAATAAGCGGCTGATGACAATCCTTGCCACCTTATTCGGATCCAGCATCATCTTATCCACGGCTTTTTCATAATTCCCGCTCGGGTCCGCCTGTTTAAAAAAGTTTGTACGGACAGGGCCGAGATTGACGCTCGTAACATGAAGGCCGAGCGGCTCTACTTCCATCCTTAATGCGTTGGTAAACCCGAGTACCGCATGTTTCGTAGCGGCGTAAACAGCGGATTTAGGCGTCGCCATCTTTCCAGCCTGGGAGGCGATATTCACAATATGCCCTTCCCCGTTCTGAAGCAGGTGGGGCAGCAGTTGATGAGTCGCGCGGAACAACGACGTCACATTGACCGACACCATCCGGTCAATATCCTGCCAATTTGAATCGGCTACATAATCGAACACTGCCACCCCTGCATTGTTAATCAATGCATCAACAGACCCCTGCTCATAGCAGATTCTGTCAATCGTGTCTTTCCATTCTGCATCATTGGACAGATCCGCTTTATACCATGGGCAGGATGTGCCGAAAGTGCTTTCAATGGTTTCACTCATCAGTTCCAGTTTATCCTCTGACCTGGCCGTCAAAATCGGAACAGCACCTTCTGATGCTGCATGGATGGCAAGAAACTGTCCGATTCCACTGGAGGCCCCGGTAATCAGGATCTTTTTTCCCTTTAAACGTTCATTCATGTCATCACCCGTTCATTTCGTAAAATTTCTCCCCTTCTATGATAGACGTTTTCAGCCGATTTATCGACTCCAAATAATCCAGCTGCCCTACGGTCTCCGACATCGTCAGCCCAAGCTGGGATTCTACATGCTTGGGAAACAGACGCTCACATATGTCATAGGCACGCTGCGGTCCGTCCTTAAACATGCGGAAAACTTTTTCCGCCCGCTGCTCCTGCTTTGTCAGGCGCGTTTGTATAAGAGCGTTCACGTCACCGAACACCTTCCCATGGCCCGGGTAAACCGTGTTCATGTTCAAAGGAAGTAGTTTTTTCATGGAAGCCCGGTACTGAAGAAGAGGCTTCGGCCGTCCTTCTCCCGGACTGTAGGCAGGCTCTAGTAAAGGGTTGGAGGAAATATGGGCAAGAAGATGATCTCCCCCGATCAGGGCACCGTCCTCTTTGCGGAAAAAGGACAGATGGTTCTGGGCATGACCAGGGGTTTCAAGCACCTGCCATTCGTCATGGCCCGGAAGAAGACGGCCTTCTTCCAGGAGGTGCGTCATTTTCCCCTCTGCCGTCCATTTCAAAGGTTTTTTCAGTCCTTTCAAAAGGGAATCAAAACGCTCCGGGACACCCGATTCCTTATACATCCACTTAAAAAAAGATTCGTATCGTTCAAAGAAGCCGTCATCCCTCTCCAGCCACGGCTTCAATTTTGGATGACCTGCGATCGTCTGGACACGTGAAAAACGATCCACCCATCCCATATGATCCGGATGATGATGAGTAAGGATCACCTGCTCAATATCCTCCGGCTGGTACCCTGTCATTTTCAACTGATCGACAAGCGCGTTCCAGGCATCTTCTGTACGGACACCGGCATCCACAAGGGTAAGGCGGTCCCCTTTCAACAGGTACGTATGGACATCTCCCACCGCATAGGGCGTCGGCATTGTGATTTGAGTAATTGTATCTTTCAACGTTTTCATACCTTCCCTCCAAACTGAATGAACATTCATTTCTTATATTGTACCATGTTTCTTTTCGGATTTCCCGTGTGCGGATGTTTAAATATCCTATAATTCGTAATACTCTTTCTAGTAGCACTTTTTCAAACACCCTTCAAAAAAGTCTTACAATTCTTTATACTTTAACGCGTCTATGTAAAAGAAAGAACTTTTTGAAAAGCTGTAAGGAGGAGAATCATGGAAAAACAGGAGAAAAAAGGGCTGACAATGCGCCTGCTTGACGGCGTGGAACGTGTCGGGAACAAACTTCCCCACCCTGTTACATTGTTTGCTGTTTTTGCACTGCTGGTTATCATTGCTTCATGGATTGCTTCCACAGCAGGTGTTGAAGTGGAAGATCCCGCTTCAGGTGAAACCCTGCAGGTGGTGAATCTGCTTTCCAGTGAAGGTATTAAATATATGTTTGAAAGTATGGTTGAAAACTTTGTAGGGTTCGCACCGCTTGGAACCGTGTTGGTCACGATGCTGGGTATCGGGATTGCTGAGAGGTCCGGATTGATCAGTGCGATGCTCCGGGGTCTGGTTACATCCGTGCCACGCTCATTAATGACCGCGTCCCTCGTGTTCGGAGGAATTATGTCCAGTATGGCCGCAGACGCCGGGTATGTCGTACTGACGCCTCTCGGTGCCGTACTGTTTGCCGGCCTCGGCCGACATCCGCTCGCAGGACTTGCAGCTGCTTTTGCCGGTGTATCCGCCGGGTTCAGCGCCAACCTGCTGCTGACCGCTCTGGATCCACTGCTTGGTGATTTAACGATTCAGGCAGCTGCTACCATTGATCCGGAGTATGCGGACACGATTTTGTATACGATGAACTATTACTTCATGATTGTCTCTGTGTTTGTCTTAACGATTGTCGGTACCATTGTAACAGATAAAATCGTTGAGCCGCGTCTTGGCACGTATAAGGGCGGCGTGAAGGAAGAAGTCAACTACTTAACAGCCCTTGAGAAAAAAGGAATGACAGGTGCTCTGGTCGGTTTCATCGTGACCATCGCTCTCATGGCTCTTCTTGTTGTCCCGGAGTGGGGGCCGCTGCGGGATCCGGATGATATTCTGGCTTCTCCATTTTTCCACAGCCTTGTTCCTGTTATCTTGATTTTGTTCTTTGTCCCAGGATTTATTTATGGAAAAGTGACGAAGGAAATTAAAAACGATAAGGATGTCGCCGGGCAGATGTCCGATACGATGGCTTCCATGGGCATGTACATCGTCCTTGCCTTTACGGCAGGACAGTTCGTTGCCTACTTCAACCATACCAACCTTGGTAAAGTCATTGCCGTCAGTGGCGCGGAATTCCTTGATAATCTCGGCTTTACAGGCATCGGGTTAATCATTGCGTTCATTTTTGTCGCTGGTTTCATCAACCTGTTTATCGGAAGCTCTTCCGCCAAATGGGCCATCATGGCGCCGGTTTTCGTCCCACTTATGATGCAGCTCGGCTATTCACCGGAACTGACAACCCTTGCCTACCGGATTGCAGATTCTACGACCAACGTCATCTCACCGTTGATGCCGTACTTTGCGATTGTGATTGCTTTTGCACAAAAATATGATAAAAAAGTGGGCATTGGTACACTGATTTCCGCCATGCTCCCTTATTCCATTGCATTCTTCATCATCTGGATGATTATGCTCCTCATCTGGATGATGACAGGTCTTCCAATCGGTCCTGGTGCCGGTTTCGAATACAATGGATAATCAAAAAGCCTGGAATGATTTTCATTCCAGGCTTTTCTTATGTGTTTCAAGCTTTAAATAGTTCGTGAATCGTTTCGGTTACGATTTTTGGAAGCTTCTCAAAACTGTAGGTCAACTCAAGCCGCTCCGTCCACTGGTGAGGATCCCTGCCCAGAGGGCCTACGTTAATAATCGGCATTGTGATCGATTCCATGTCCTCCGCCGGCCATTCAAACCCATTTCCATGAATCGGCATCTGTTTCGTCAAATCCGTCAGGGACGAGCGGGCGGATGTCGGGCCGATGAAACTCAAGTCTGACAATCCTGTAAAGTACTCCACCACTTCAAGTTCTTCACCATAATGTGTCCGGGCATAATCCATAGCTGTCTGCGCTCCGTGCTGGATCATTGGATCGTGGTGCGAGGAAACCGCCGGGTAGAACGGTGGACTGTAGAAAAGAACAATCATTGGACTGATATCCTTACACAGGGAGGCGAGACTCTGCACGAGAGTCGTTGAGAAATCACGATCTCCCTGGTCACGCAGTTTAACAAGCCGGTTCTGCCGACGTTCCACTTCCATCTCCCCATACCTTTCGACCGCTTCTTTGTAAAGCTGGTCATACGTAAGGATCGTGATATCCGGATGAAAGGCTGACGTCTGGGTGCCTTCCAAATAATACGATGCCTGATGATGATAATGATTGATGATCTTGGCTTTTGCACGTTGGGCGGCCAGCAGCAGCTTCTCATTCAATTCCTTGATCGTCTGCTTCATATACAGGACGTTGTACATGGCCACAGCTGCCTGCGGGGTCTGTACGGAATATTCAAATTTCAAGTCCCGCTGCATCAAACTGATCGGCGGCGGTGTCCGCTCCTCCCCGACCTTTTCGATAAAGGCTTCATTCAGCTCCATTTCCTGAGCCAGATAGCTGACCATTAAATTGGCATTCAGACCACCGAAGGGCTCCCCTGCATGGGTTTCCTTCCCGTAACACAGGAAACCGGGCAGCGCTTTCCCTATGGAACCGGTATATAAATAGTAGGCCGGATCACCAGGATACTTACTGAACATCGGCTCTCCGTTCAAAGCGGTCTTATACACGAGACCTTCTTGTTCTTTGATTTCCCTCAAGGCCGGGAGTGCTGCCAGCATCCCTTCAGAGTTCACTTCCTCATCGGGGACCGCAATGAGCAGTAGATTCCCTTCAAATTCACCATTCATCGCCTTTTCCAGAAGAGACAAATGAACGGTTAGACCGGCTTTCATATCCATCGTCCCCCGCCCGAAGAGCCAGTTTCCGGATTCCAAATCCTTCAACGCTTCTTTTGGCAGGTCGCTGCTGTTTTTATGTAGTTCCTGTGTTAACTCACGTGGATAGAACGCCAGATTCTGATACGATCCGTAATCTTCGACACCAACGACATCCACATGAGCAAGCAGGACGATGGTTTCCTCCGCTTCTCCATTTTTCACAAGCGCAGTGAGAAGCTGTCGTCCATCATCAAGAGGATGCCGCTTGAGGTGATCGGGATGCTTTTTATAATAATCCCTGTCCTCCAAAATATAATATAAGTATTCAATGATGGCGATCTCTTCATCACTGTTCGTAATACTCGGATACTCCACCAGCGAACAGAGCAGATCCGTCAATTGTTCTTTCGTCTGCCATACCTTCATCACTCCACACTCCTTGTTGACTTTTCAAAGAATATCAAACACAATCAGACTCATAGAGCCCACTTGGAAGAGGTGACCCCCTTGGTAAAAACACTCGTTTATGCCCACAGAGGAGCAAGTAAACTGGCTCCGGAAAACACCATGCCCGCTTTTGAGCTGGCTCGTCAGGCTGGCGCAGAGGGAATTGAAACCGACGTCCAGCTGACGAAAGACCAGGTTCCCGTCCTCATCCATGATGAAAACCTGAGACGTACGACGAACGGAACCGGGTTCGTACAAGATTATACATATGCGGAACTCCGGCTTCTTGATGCTGGAAGCTGGTTTTCGCCGGAATTTTCTGATACATCCATTGTATCACTAGACGAGTTCCTTCGCTGGTTTCGGGACCAGCCGATGTTCCTGAATGTGGAATTAAAAACAAATGTCATTGAATACAAGAATATTGAACGCATCGTCTACGATTCCTTAAAGCGGTATCACGTTCTGGAACGGACCGTCATATCAAGCTTCAATTCGGATTCTATCGAACGGATGAAAAAAATTAACCCCTCCGTAGAGACAGCCTTTCTCACCTCTACAAAAATGAGGCGGCTTCCTCACTATGCGAAATCCCTGCAGGCCGATGCCCTTCATGTGAAGCACCGCCTGTTGGACAAACGACTCGTTAAACAGGCCGCCAAGGAAAAACTGGCCCTGCGCATCTATACCGTCAATCGACCGGCCCTGATGAAAAAATGCTACAAGCTTGGAGTCAATGGTATTTTTACCGATGTGCCGCACCTTGCTCTTGAATACAGAGATCTGCACCATAAACGGAGTGGACGATAATGCTGTTCTGGATCTACGTGCTGACAGCGGTTGTATGGTTCGTTCTACTTGTTGATTTTAAGACAGGGATACGGAAAATCCCCTCCCTGTCTTCAGCCGGCCTTTCACATTCAAATCCTGTGTCGGACATTTCCATTATCATCGCTGCGAAGGACGAGGAAACAGCGATCACCCAGACGCTGGACTCCCTTGTTCAACAAACCCTCCCTCCTAATGAAATCATCGTCATCAATGACCGTTCTACCGACAAGACAGGCACATGGATTGATGAGGCGGCTGCCCGTCATCCGCAGATTATCCCTGTTCACGTAACGGATCTCCCGGAAGGCTGGCTCGGTAAAAATCACGCCCTTCACCTGGGAGCCTCCAAGGCCGGAGGAGACTATCTAGTATTTACAGATGCGGATATCCATTTCCACGAGGATACCCTCCGATATGCCGTGAAGCTGATGGAAAAGCATCAGCTCGACTATGTAACAGCCGCTCCTGATCTCAAGGCCGGTTCGTTCCTTTTAAAAGGTTTAATCTCTTTTTTCTTATTCGGGTTCAGTTACTTGAAACGACCATGGACCGCAAATGATCCGGAGTCAAATCAAGGGATGGGAATTGGTGCCTTCCAGTTGATTCGAGCTGAGGCGTATCAAAATATCGGCGGCCATGAAAAAATGAAAATGCGGGCGGACGATGATCTGGCTCTTGGTCAGCGGATGAAAGCCGCAGGTTACTCTCAAATGTTAGTTTCCGCTACACAGCACCTCTCTGTTGAATGGTATCCAGATCTCCCTTCTGCCCTGAAAGGGTTTGAGAAAAACGCCTTTGCCGGACTGAACTATTCATTCCTGCTTTCCATTTCTGCTTTATTTGGTGTCTTTCTATCCCAGGTCCTTCCCTTTTTCCTTTTGTTTCATCCCGATTCCTCCGTGCAGATGATTAGCTTCATCAATGTCCTTTTGTTATTTTATTTATATATCTTATCGACCCGGGCGTTTACAACGTATCCACTGTGGCTCGCCTCTGCCCTCCCGCTGTCCGCCGTTCTGTTTCTCTACATGCTGGCACGGGCCCTCATCCTGACATGGTTCAGAGGCGGCATTGAGTGGCGGGGAAGCCGGTATTCGCTTCGTGAACTGAAACAGAATTTCCGGGACACCAAGGAGGAGTCTGAATGAAACATCAATTATTCCAACCCTGCACGATAAAAAACGTCACGTTAAAAAACCGGATCGTTATGTCTCCCATGTGTATGTATTCCTCACACGAACAGGACGGAAGAGTCCAGCCCTTCCACCTCGCCCACTACGAAAGCCGCGCTGCCGGCCAGGCTGGTCTTGTGATGATTGAAGCAACCTCCGTTCTACCGGAAGGAAGGATTTCCCACGAGGACCTCGGCATCTGGGAGGATGACCATATCGAAGGATTGAAGAAGATCAATGATGGCATTCACCGTCATGGAGCTGCCTCCGCCATACAACTTGCTCATGCCGGACGTAAAGCGAATCTCCAGGGAGAGATTTTCGCTCCGAGCGCAAAAGCATTCAACTCTTCGATGAAAGAACCTGTGGAAATGTCCAAGGAAAAAATTGAATCAGCCATCGAAGCTTTCCGCAAAAGTGCCAAACGTGCAGAAAAAGCCGGATTCGATATCATCGAACTTCACGCCGCCCATGGCTACTTGATTAACCAGTTTTTGTCCCCGCTCACCAACTTCCGGACGGACCAATACGGAGGCAGCCGCGAGCGCCGGTACCTCTTTCTTCGTAAAGTCATTGAAGCCGTCAAAGAAGTGTGGTCCGGTCCATTGTTTGTACGGATATCCGGTGAAGAATATCATGAGGATGGGAATACCATGGATGACTTTCTTTATTTCTCCTCCGAGATGAAAACGCAGGGAGTGGATCTCATCGATGTCAGCTCAGGGGGCGTCGTCCCTGCATCCATCGAGCCTTACCCCGGTTATCAGGTGACATTTGCTGAACAGATCAAGCACGGGGCGGATATCGCGGCAGGAGCCGTCGGGTTAATCACCAGCGGGATACAGGCAGAGGAAATTCTGCAGAACGAACGGGCCGACTTGATCTTCATCGCCCGCGCCTTTTTAAGGAACCCTTACTGGCCGAAACAGGCTGCTGATGATCTTGGTTATTCATTAGAAGGACCAAGGCCGTATACAAGAGCCTGGTAAAGGATGCACCTCAACTGCCGGATCCAAGTCCGGCAGTTTTTTGTACCATATGAAGTGAGTTCTCCTTCCGCGGATGGTATGATGGAGAAAGTAGGAGTGTGTTGCTATGGAACTATTTTTTCTAGGGACAGGATCCGGAGTCCCATCAAAAGAGCGGAATGTTTCTTCGCTCGTTTTACGAATGCTCGAAGAACGGGGAACCACATGGGTCTTTGACTGCGGGGAAGGCACCCAGCAGCAGATCCTGAATACAACGATAAGGCCCCGCAGAATCGAAGCTATTTTCATTACCCACCTGCACGGCGACCATATATACGGGCTGCCCGGTTTATTAAGCAGCCGGTCCTTCCAGGGCGGCGAGAGTCCTGTAACCGTTTACGGTCCTCGCGGATTAAAAGAATACATTGATATCAGCTTGAGATTAAGCGGAACACACCTGCGCTACCCTCTGTATGTCGAAGAGGTTGAAGAGGGTCTGTTGTTTGAGGATAAACAGTTTATTGTTGAAGCTGTCCGTCTGGAGCATGGGCTTGAGAGCTTTGGGTATCTCCTAAAGGAAAAGGACCAGCTCGGTGAACTCCTCCCATCAAAGCTGCAGGAGCTTGGTATCCAGCCAGGCCCTCTTTATCAGCAGATTAAAAGCCGGCCGGAAACAGAGCTGGAGGATGGACGAATCATTCAACGGAACGATGTCACCGGTCCCCCTAAAAAAGGAAGGAAAGTAGCCATTCTTGGTGATACCCGCTGTCTTCCGGAGCTTGCAGGGACCTTGAAAGACTTTGATGTCCTCGTTCATGAAGCAACGTTTGCCGGTGATCAGGAGGAAATGGCCTTTAATTATTTCCACTCCACCGTGAAACAGGCCGCCTCCCTTGCTAAAGAAGCCGGCGTGCGCGAGTTGATTCTCAACCACATCTCATCCAGGTACCAGGGAAAAGCTGTCCAGCAGCTGCTGGATGAAGCCAGGGAAATTTTCCCGAACACGACCATTTCCAAAGATTTTTACCAGCATTATATTTCCAGAAATCATTGAGGAGGCCCTAGGATGCATACCATTGTACAAGCACAGAAATCATGGTTCCAGGAAGGTCACACGAGAAGCTACACCTTTCGCAGGGAGCAGCTGCAGAAGATGAAACAGATGCTCACCACCTTTGAAAAACCGATTTTGAATGCATTAAAATTTGATTTGAACAAATCCGAATATGAAGCCTATGCCTCAGAGATTGCTTTTCTTAAGAGTGAAATTGACCATCATCTTAAACAGTTGAAAAACTGGATGCAGCCGACAAAGGTTAAAGCGCCTCTCACACATACCGGTTCAAAAAACTACATCAAAAAAGAGCCATTCGGAACCGTCCTTGTCATTGCCCCGTGGAATTATCCGATTCAGCTGGCCCTCGCCCCGGTGATCGGAGCCGTTGCGGCCGGAAATACGGTCATCCTTAAACCCTCCGAACTGACACCGACCGTTTCCTGGGTATTGAAAAAGATGGTGGAGCAGTACTTCCCTTCCTCCTATATTACTGTTGTGGAAGGGGATAAGGACGTGACACAGGAGCTGCTCGACCAGCCTCTGGACTACATCT
Organism: Halobacillus sp. Cin3; assembly: GCF_947311855.1. NCBI lineage: Bacteria > Bacillati > Bacillota > Bacilli > Caryophanales > Bacillaceae > Halobacillus > Halobacillus sp. Cin3. The sequence goes on from NZ_CAMZMV010000001.1 coordinate 1,104,443, forward strand.
TCTTCACAGGAAGTGTTCCGGTTGGGAAAATCATCATGGAAAAAGCGAGCCAACGGTTGATTCCAGTCACACTCGAACTTGGCGGGAAGAGCCCGACCATCGTCCATAAAGATGCTTCCGTAGACCTTGCTGCCAAACGGATTGTCTGGGGGAAATTCACCAATGCCGGGCAGACCTGCATTGCTCCAGACTATTTGTACGTCCATCATGAAGTGAAGGCTGACCTGATCCGATCGATGAAGAAGTACATCCAGGAGTTCTACGGAGAACATCCTCTCAAAAACCCGGACTATACGAAAATCGTGAATGCCTCCCACTTTGAGAGACTTTCCAATTATTTAACGTCCGGTACGACCGTTGTCGGGGGAGCTGTCGATGAACGCCAGGAGAAAATCGCTCCCACCATCCTCGATCAGGTGACTTGGGCTGATCCTGTGATGCAGGATGAGATTTTCGGACCGATTCTTCCGGTCCTCACCTATGATGAACTGGATGAGGTGGTTGAACAGATTAACGAACGTCCAAAACCACTGGCCCTTTATTACTTCGGAGAAAATGAAATCGAACAGCAGCAGGTGCTCAACCGCATTTCATTCGGTGGAGGCTGTATCAATGACACCCTTTACCATATTATCAACCCTCACCTCCCCTTCGGGGGCGTTGGTGAAAGCGGCATGGGTCATTACCACGGCCAGGCCAGCTTTGACACGTTCACCCATCAGAAGAGCATTACAAAACAAACCACTAAATTCGATCAAAGCTTCCGTTACCCTGGGTCATCCCTTGGACTGGCTATCATGAAGCGGATCTTCGGTTAATTAAAAGACTCTGTTAAATTTTAGAGTTGATATTACTACAAAAAGGAACTTCCAATTTTATGGGAGTTCCTTTTTTTATAGTAATTTGCTTATTGAAGTAAAGCCCCCGTTAGCGTAAGACATGAATTCGAGGTAAATTAAAACTACATACCATACCTATCACTTAAAAAAATAATCCTTTTACCACTTCATAAATTGCAATTCCTACTACTACTCCTAATAAAAGTTTTACGAAGTTCATAGTTTTCCTTTCCAAAACGATTTCCCCTTTACCTTAGCTTCGATTTTATTAAACATCATTAATGTTGAAAGCAAGCATTATATTGAACAATAGCCCCCGTTAATGTAAAACTTGATTTCAAGATGTCTCCAGAAAAGACTAAATACAAAAAGCAATTGTGGCGATTGCTCTATTGAGCAACCGCCATCTAACGTTTCTAAAAGATACCTATAATTTTCAATCCTATAAATACAAATATCCAGCTATCCAAGCGATCTAAAACGCCTCCATGCCCCGGGAATATATTTCCTGAATCTTTAACCTGGAAGTAACGTTTTAATGCTGACTCTGCTAAGTCGCCTATTTGTCCTAAGATGGAAATGAAAATAATAACCATAATGGAAATAAAATAGCTGGAGAAAACCTCCCATTGCCATTGCATTAATAGTCCTACTAAAAAAGCAACTACTATTCCTCCCACTGAACCTTCAACCGTTTTATTTGGACTAGTATTGGGGGCAAGCTTTGTTTTACCCAGCGTTTTACCAACAAAATAAGCGCCCGTATCTGTGGACCATATAATAATTAAAACAGTGAATGTCCATATGATTCCTTCCTCTAATCTTGCTTGAACTAACAACTGGAATCCGAATCCAATATATAACACCCCAATTAAAAGGGTTCCAGCCTTTTCGATAGAAAATTGTTCTGTAGCTCTTTCTTCACTTAGAATCGTAGCTGTAAGAAAAGAAACAATCAGAGCAAGTATTACTTTTATATGTATATCTTCATAGGAGGGGTTAAACAAAGGAATGAATAATAGGAAAACTCCTAAGGCCCCTATGAACCATTTCCTTCCCCATTTCTTAATCTTTATGATCGTAGTAAATTCATAATATCCAACTAAGGCTAGTAACAACATTGAATATATAAACCATTGTTGACCTATGTAAAACACAATTAAGAACAATATGGCTATTAATATTCCAGTACTAACACGTTCTTTCATTGCCAAAACCCCAAGCATAAGAAAATGTATGTAGCATTATCCCTCGTTAATTACAATTATTTCAAATTCACTTTAATACCACAACCTATAAGATTAAACTTACCCGAAACTCATTAAAGAGGGAGAGCCATCACTTATAGCGCTCTATCGAGCAATCGCCTCTATTGGGGAAGACTCGGTTTCAAAGTGTTTAATCATCATGTAATTGTAGGTATTAACTATATTTGTTTTGACACCCAAATGAGCATCCCTCCAAATAAAATAGCTAAAAAAGAGACTAATAAAAATATCCCTCCAAGAAATATAGAGGGGAAGAAGTAGCATGTAGCAACAACTACTATGAACCAGCCTATTACGAATGAAAAGCTTGAGAATAAATCAATAAAATATTTTATAGAAACGCCCCCGTTAACGTAAGACTTGATATCGAGATATTCTTGAAACGTTATATAACTCTAATTACCCTATTTGCACTGATCGATATTACTTTTAAGTACAACTGGACCTAACTTTTTGGTTTTGGTATTTGAGAGTCTCACTTGTACGTCTACGTTTTTCATATCCGCTGTAATTAAATCAAATCTTCCTGCCCATGTTGGACTAATTTCTTCAGGAGTAGGAAATAGTCTAAATCTCCAACTTATTTCGTCGGGAATATAGGCAAATCCTTCGTAGCTATCAAAATCCCCATAATTTGATGGTTCTGGAAGATGCACAGCAAGAATGCTGATATTAGTGCGAGCAAAACTTGGTGGGAATAGCTGGACTTTATATAATAATGCCGTTCCCTTTGCATTTATTAAATTTTGATCAACAGGTTCTAAAACCATACTGCAGGGCATAGAAATTGCATTTACTTGACTTGGAGAAATAACAAGTAAAAAAATAATCATTGGAACCAAAATAAATCGTTTCATAAAACACCTCAACCAATTTATTTTGGCTAGTATCCCCTATTTTAAAGTCATTAATTATTTTGTTTACCCACTTTAACTGTTTATTTCATAAGTAAAGAAGGAGAGCGACAACTCAAATTGAGTAATCGCCCCTGTTTAGGTCCTCTTTTACTTTAGTTACCCATTAACTTAATTAAGCAAATACTATTATTGAAATGGACTTTTCTTCTTACTAGGATAATCAATTGAGTTAGCTATTTTAACTAATACTTCAGCATTGACCTTATCAGAAGCCCTTTTATCAATACTAAACATGTATTGCCAATCATCCCTCTCAAAAACTAATGCATAAGGCCCTCTACTAAATTTCATATAGACTGCTTTATTCCCGTTCTTTAGGTTAACCTTTTTAACAATATACTTATCTGGGATTTGAATTTTATGCTCGATAGGTCGAACGTCTATTTTGTAATGATTTCCAGGTGATTCCTCGCTTATGAACGTCAGTTCTAAAGAATCATTTATGTCGCCATCTAAATCACTAAATCTCCCCAAATAATGAGTAAAAGTTATAGGTGGAATTCTAAGTGGCAGCTTTAAGTCTTGGTTATAATGTTCTTCAAATTCTTTTATAGCTTCTTCAGCCGTTGTGTACCCGCCAAATTCAGGATAGAATTCCTCTATGGGTTTAGGTTTATCGTTAGAATTTGCATTTACTGTTCCATGGTTCCCTCCCCAAAAGAAAATACTGAAAATGATTAATAAAAGAGATATACATTTCTCCATATAATACCACCCTAAAATTATATTTAGGCGTATTATTAACAGTTAATTAACAACTATTCTTTCTGCACTAACCTGGTCGATAGTTCATAAAAAAGGACCAAACCGTTATTCCTGATTTGCCCCCGTTTCATGAAGACTTGATTTCGAGATAATTCGCCATTACTTATAAAACTTTAAACTGCTTTAATTTACGTTATCAAAAAGATAATCGAAGTAATCAGAAATGGTGAACCGAATATGCCAATCATCATTCCTAACCTTCTTTCTTCTCTATCTCCTTTATCTGTTGAAGCCACATTTAATTCAGACCTTCTAATAAACGTTTTCATAAGGAAAGCAGAAATTAAAGCTGACCCAAAACCGATAATATTAACTAAACTAATGAACATTTTCAGGCTAAAGAATATTGTAATTGACAATATGATTAATAATAAGAAACCATACCCTAAAGCGTTTCTCAATGTCACACCTCTTTCTTTATTTTAATCGGGGTTATGCCAAAACAAGTAAACAAGAAATATTAACTTATGATATTCCCTATTAAATTAAAGCCCCTGTTTGTTTAAGACTCGATTTCGAGATATCTTAAGTGGTATCCATATTTTGCTCAAGACAATAACTAAGTTCGGTTTAGAGCAAAATCTAATACTTCTTGGTGCAATTCATTCCAATCATGATGATATTCATTGAACTCATCTGGATTAATAAATATCCTTTCTGTCGATTCATATTTGGCTTGAAAGTTATGTAGTTGTTCGATGTCCATACGATAAAAAACCTGATAACCTACCTTAGGGTAAGGACTATTCTCATCCCAGCATTGGTTTTTACTGTGGTCTACTTCAATATACCCTAAAAGAGAGCACCTTCCAGTAACATATCCTTCTTCATACGCTTCACGCTCCATGCATTCTTCTGGAGATTCTTTAAATTCTATATGACCTCCTGGAAAGTCCCATCCTCTGTGATCTAAATTCACTAACATTAACCTATCATCTTTAAAACAAAATCCATGGACACTCGTTATAAGTCTTTTCGGAGGAAGCACTTTATTATACTTCCACGTTAACTTAACTAGTGCTTCTCCCCAATTAACGTATTTAGTTGTCATAACCACTCTCCTTTGCAAGTCGTGGCAAAATTAAAATGTTAAAGGGTTGACCCCGTTTCTATAAGACTAGGTTTCGAGATATCATTTACTCTCGACATTTAATTGTTTATTTTCTTCCTTCGAAAATGTCTCCAACATTAATTTTAGAAAAGGAATAGTTCGATTATCTTTTTCAAACTGTCCTTTTATCCAGTTAAATTCCATATTTATAAGAGACGTTATTTTTTTAATGGCGAGTTCATGATCGGAAGGAGTGGTGTATTCATAAATCTCTTGAATTCTATTTTGCTTTTCTTTAGGTAAATGTGCATGTATCGCTTTTAAACCCAGCTGAGAACGGTCTCTACAATATCTAAAGAGGATGATGCTACATAAACCCCTCATTACATGGCGCAACATTTCAGGAGCCCATGTGGGATTACCTCGTTCCATTGCTTTTTTATATTGAAACAAAAACCAAGCTACGTCTATTACATGATCTTTAAATTCATCTTCTGAAAGAGTAAGTTTTTGGCTGGAATTATAGGCGTTCATTAGATTATCTGGATCGTAAAGGACAGTAAAATAATCCTTATTCTGAAATGTCTTTTCTGTCACTGTAAAGAGGTCTACATGCAACCAATCTTCATATATAGCAATAATTTGCGGCGCTACAATGAAAATATCATCATAGAAGATTATATCCTTATATGATTTAAGATGACTCAATCGACGAGATAAAAATGTTTTTTCCTCCTCTTCATCAATTAGACAATATAAGTCTATATCTGAGTGTTTATCATGTTCATTTCTTCCCATAGACCCTTTTAAGAAAATACTCCGAACACAAGGGTCCTCCCTTAAACTATCTACTAACTTATTAACAGCTTCCTCTTGACGCATAGTTATCACCTCAAAACTAGTAATGATAGATATTACGCCATCATATCGCTTATTTACATAATATTCAATAATCTTAAAACAATATAGTCTTCACGAACAACTAAGCCTTTAATAGTCTTATGCATAAAAAAGGGAATTACTCTTATTGAATAATCGCCCCCTTTACTTTAAGACTCGAATTCAAGGTATATATAGCGGGAAGCTTCAACTCTGTAACGTCTACTATCGAACCATTCATGTAAAAAGTGCATTTTAAATCCTTTATGATTACCCCCTGGTATGTCCGTGCCTGCCTCCCCACCACGTTAAATTTATTATCGTTAAAAAAGAGATGCATTTCTCGTTAAATTTTGAGAAAAAGGAGCTTTCCTGTTTGGAAGAGCTCCTTTTTTCTCACTTTTGCGATTCCAACATTCTTTCGTATGCGGCTTCATCCCGCATTATTTTTAAATATTCCAAGTCTCTTTCAGCTGCTAATACCTTTAATCTCTCAGACGACTCAGGTATTTGAGATGTTATTAGTGAGTTAACCAAAACCGTTAAAGGTTCTCCTATCGCTCGCTTATAATTGAAGCCTAATAACTGAAGAATAGTAATTGTTTTTTTAGACAATAAAGGTTTTATATTTTCTAAGTTCTTCAAATTATCTTCAGCTTTAGCATAAGCTTCGCCATCTCCTGCTTCTTCATCAGTCTCTAAAAACTTCTCTAGAAGAGGAATCAGATTATGCGAAATGTATTCTATATCTTCTTCAGAAATCTTTTGTGAAATTACCTCTTCATCATACGTTTGAGCAATTTGAATAAGTTCATTTTTTTCAGTAATTAAATCTCTTATGATTTCCTCGAGCTCTTGAATCGTCGCTTCTTGATCCTTCTGAGCCTTGGTTGTACGGATCTTGTCATAAATGGCTTGAGAACTATTTTTAGTAGCAATCGAAGTAAGTTGAGTACTTATACTCTGGAGATCAAAATATTCTAACATATAACATCCTCCTTCTATTTCTAAATTATAGCTTCTACTAAAAAGAGGAAATTCCTCCCATATAGTCGAATTTTAGTCATAGGAAGGAAGTGTTTCTTTGGATGAAAATAAGCTAGGTGGAGTGCTCAATTTTCAAATGATGGGACGAATCTTTCTTGCAGATTCGCCCCCGTTTCTGTAAGACTAGAAACCAAGGTATCACCGAAAATTTCTTTAAAGATCTGTGAATATCCCAAAGTCTATTTTAATTTCTTATGTTAAACAGTAATTGTTTTAAAATTTTGTATAACCTATTTGTAAACCATAGTAAAAGACCAGCGACTATAACTGCCATTGGCATACTTAACCATACTGGCATAGTAACCCCTGGTAAAATACTCATTGGTATGCTCTCTATTCCTGAAGCCCTAAGTACTCCGCTTATTACTGCAATAAAAGCAGAAAAGAGCAATCCAACATAAAGAACAACTATTACTGGTAGACTAAAAAGGCTAACTATTTTAATCCCAACATTCATACATACACCCTCCCTCATAACTTTTTTACGTAACAAACAGGACATTATCCCTATCTCAAACACTAATTTTTTCCATCATATCATACAAATTTATACTTATATATGAACTTCAGATTTATTTAGCCATAAGTCTTGAGGCTTAGGAAACACTAATTCCAAAAAAGTAAACACATGCTTTATCAATAATTATCTCGAAACTGAGTCTTCAACTAACCTGCCCTTTAGCGAAAGACTCAGTTTCAAGATAAATATCCAATAAGATTCAATGGTTACATAGTGAAAGTAGAAAAACTAAGGGTATCATAGGTTTCGACACTTGGAAATAAACTCCTTTTTACCATCACCTCATTCTTCGTCACTTCATTCCGCTGATGATGGATACTCTCTAACACCTGATACAAGGTCAGGTACAGGAATTAGGTGTCGTCCATTTCAACGATACCCTGGAATGTTGAACTTTCCATCTGTTTTAATGCCGAAAGAAGCTTGTGCCTCCAATAGAACAAGGTTACGTGGATAACGTCTCCCATCAACTTGGCTGCTAACCCTCTATCATACATTCAATAAACTTCATCCAACGATGAAGATGGCGCGAGCGGTATATAATATCAACATTAAACTTCAGCAGAGCTAATAAAAAAAGACACTCCGTTTTTCATGAGTGTCTTTTTTTATATTAATCCTGTTGTTTTTTCAAAGCTTCCTGCAGGGAGACCTGTTTCAACTTCCGTTTGGAAAGAGCAATCGAGAGCGCATAGGTCAGCATAATGACGACAAATCCTGTAGCTGCCATCCACAAGGATACATCTGTCGGAAGAATGAATCCTGTCTGCTCTACGAGGGAATTCATCAACTGCCCAAGCGTCAATCCTGCCAGAGGTATCGAAATCAAATAAGAGAGCATAACAACAGGTGTATAAACACTAAGAACAAGCTTGGATACTTCACTGTTGTGATAGCCCATGACCTTGAACAAGGAGATGGAAGGCGAATTTTCCTCAACAATTAAATTCGTCAGCAGCGTAAGGACGATGACACTGATGACGACAGCAAAAACAGCCATTCCGATCACCGATGACCGCGTAGCTCCGGATGTCGCTTCAAAACTGTCAATCACCTTCTGCTTATCTTCAATTTGATAAACATCCGCCCCCCGTTCCGGTTCTTCAGACTGCCAGACGGCACTGTAAGCATCACCGGGATAGCCGAGAAATTCGTTAAAGGCTTCCCGGGGCAGGTAGATCTGACTGCCAATATACACATCAGCCACTCCCGCTACCTGAACGGTCATTTCCTCGTCATTTAAGGAGTTGGTAAGCGTTATGTCCTCCCCTGCCCCGACACCAAGGACTGCCGCAGCTGGTGTACTCAGAACAGCACCTTCCTTAAGTTCGGAGTTGAGTTTTTCCTCGTCAGAAAGAAGATGGATATAAGGGGTGCCTGTTTCAATTCCATACCCCGTCAATTTTGCATCCTGACCTTTTACATTCACTTCGCCGACGGTAAAAGGATCAGAACCATCGGCTGGTTCTTCCGTTTGTAAAGACTGGTAATAAACCGCATAATCGTAGGTCATAATGTCCTCATACGTCGTTTCAACCAGTTGATCCATACTGTTGAATGTAATAAAACCAAACAGCAGTAAAACGGTTGAAAACATGACACCAAGGAATATATAGAGACTCCTCGCTTTGTTACGTACAAGGAGACGCAGTCGGAACCGTTGAATAAAGCTGCCTTTGTTCAATAACGGAAGACGCTCCAGCCACGATTTCCTGCCGACCGTCACTTCTTTCGGGCGCAGAAGTGTCAAAGGCTCGACTTTTAAAGCCCTGTGAATCCCCCACGCTGTCAATGAGAGCATGAGCACCAGAGGAATAATCAGACCAATGACGAGCACCATCGGATTAAAATCGAACATAGATAAGGCAGGTAGATTGAAATAGTTTGCATATAGATTAGATAACGGAACGGATAAGCCGGCACCCGCTGCCAGTCCGAGAACCGTACCACTTAGGCCGATGACCCACGCATAGCCGAGGTAATGCCGAAGCAGTTCATTCCTCCGGTAGCCAAGCGCCAGCAGCGTCCCGATTTCCTTGCGCTGCATCTCGATCCGGCGTCTCATTAAAAGAAGGACCATCGCTGCAGCAAGAGCCAGAATGAAGAGCGGGAGCGTATTGTTCATACTTTTTGCGCCTTCAATTTCCGTATCCACGAACTGAATCCGGGGGTTGTCACCGGCTTCTACAAATTGCAGAATGGTCGTCTCCGCACGGACAGCCTCCATGAAACCATCAGGAACCTCTCCATCACTGGACCAGCCTGTGATTTCTGTCTGGGACCGGGAAGACCATTGATCCATGACACGTTCTGAAGCTATGGCTATACCGAATTTCTCGGCATCGCTGATCAAATCCGTCAATTGTTCAATCATGTAAATATAGTCAGGAAGATAAACAAATCCTGTCACTTCCATCCGTTCTCCGCTGATTTCCACCTCATCACCGATATGCAGGTCATTTTTTTCAGCAAAAACGGAGGAAACAGCGATTTCACTACCGTCTGTCGGGTTTGAACCCTCTGATAGATAAGGAAGGTTGATTTCTTCTGTTTGTGAAAAGACCCTGAGTACTGAATCGTCTACATCAGCATCATAATAGGACCTGGCCTCAAGGGTGACATCAAACTCCTCCTCCCACTCCTGCAGCTTGGAGGAGTCCACAGGTTCAGATGGTACGAAATGGAAGGTCTCCTGTTTATAATCTTCGGTAAACCTGGCATTCCGCTCTTCCAACGTCGTCACAGCCATCGACAAGGAGACATACAGTGTAACAGCCAGCAGGAGGAGCAGACTGACACCTGCATATTGAAATTTCTTCTCTTTCAGTGTACGGATCATCGATTTTTTTAAAATCATGACCACGTCACCTGCTCAGGGTCCACCAGTGTCTCGTTTTCATACGTCTCTACGATTTCCCCGCTGCTCATCCGGATCACCTGATGGGCCATCTCTCCGATTCCCTGGTTATGAGTAATGATGAGAACGGTCGTTCCGTAGGTTTCGTTCACGTATTTCAGCAGCTTCAAAATATTCTTACCCGTATCCTCATCCAGGGCTCCCGTAGGCTCATCACATAATAGGATGTTCGGATTTTTGATTAATGCACGGGCGATGGCCACACGCTGCTGCTCTCCACCACTCAATTGAAAGGGGAATTTGTCTTTTTTATCAAGCATTCCCACTTTTTTCAGCGTATCCTCCATAGGAAGCGGATTACTGCTCAATTCCCGGCCGACTTCAACATTTTCCTCGACAGTGAGAGTGGGAATAAGATTATACTGTTGAAAAATGAACCCAATGTTTTTTCTTCGATATTCCGTCAGCTGTTTGTCCTTCAATCCATCAAGCATCCGGCCATCCACTACAATCTGTCCTTCGTCATAGCGGTCGATGCCGCCGATCACGTTCAATAGTGTGGATTTACCCGATCCGGAAGGTCCTAGAATTGTGACAATCTTTTTGTCCGGTACAGTCAGGCTCGCCTCACGCAGCGCCTTAACCGTCACCTCTCCGCTTTGATACGTCTTTGTTACCTTTTCTGCGAAGATCGCCATTTCATCATCCCCATTAAAAAGTTTTGTAATATTTTATGTTTTATATTTCATTTTAAGTTTACAACACCCCTAAAAAAAGTCAACTACTTTTGAAATATTTATATGATCTTATTTCATTTTCATCACATCCATCTGATCTGTCCATTGATCTCTATATTTGAAAGCAAAAAAACCGGACAGAGCTTTGTGTGCTCTGTCCGGCTTTCTTTAGAAAGAGGGAAGGTTGTCCAGGTTGTTGGATTGTATGCCATCCGGCTCACTGCGCAGATGGTCTTCCCCATCCTTACCACGAATCAGGTTCACGTGTTCCAGCTCACCGCTGCGCGCCATATCGTGGGCCTGTTTATAATCGACCACACGTCCTGACGACAGCTGCATCTCAACAATGCTTCCCTGCCCGTTCTTTTTTACAGCGACAATTCGTTCCGGCATAGTTCTCAACCTCCTCCTTTATAGAATCCCCTGAAGCCTTGAAGCTATGAACTGTAAAGAATGGAAAAAGCAGCCGCTTCCGGCTGCTTTTGATTACATGTCGTGCGAAGTTTTTTGTTTTTGACGGGAATGACGGGCCTGCTTGGCTTTGTGTGAGCCCTGCGCCTTTTCGCCATATGCCTGATCCGGACCGAGAGGAATGTCCGGACGCGTTTGTTGTTTGGGTCCCATGCGGCGTCCACCCATAAGAAACCGCCTCCTTATCTGCGTTTTCGAGCAGGCTCCGGCCCCTCCATCATCGTCGCCCCTGGATAACTGAGGCTCTGATCACGGTCGGACTGGACCTTTCCGGACTTTTTCAATTTCTTTTCTTGTCGATCTCTACCCATGATTCCTTCCTCCCTTCCTGTTTAGTATGAAACAAAAAAGCGGAGTCATGCCTGGGAATCACTTTTTGTAATCGTCCAGAAAGTCTTTTTGAAAGCTGGTGGATACTTTAGTTTCATCCGGATTCGTCAACGTGCGGAAAGGGTTTTTCCCATATTTCTCCGTGAGTGTATCAATGGTTTTATACAGCTTTTCCTTACCGGCATACTGCTCATAATTGAATAGATCAAGCTGCTGGGTGACCTCGGATTTTTCTGCGAGGTCACCGGCGGTTACACCGAGAAGCCGGACAGGGTCCTGATTCCAGTGCTGGTCAAAAAGCTGGATGCTGTGTTGGAACAGTTCATCGGGTTTACTGATGAATTCCTGGAGCTGGCGGCTCCTCGTCACCGTTTTCCTGTCATGATACCGGATCATGAGCTGCACGTTCCTGGCGAGGACCTTTTTCCCGTTCATCCTCGCAGCAACCTTATTGGAAAGACGGCGCAGGACGGTTTGGATTTCATCCTCGTCCGTCGTGTCATGAGGAAGCGTCGTGGAAGTGCCGATACTTTTGAAATCATGCACAGCTTCAGGGTCCACCGGTCTGTCGTCCAATCCGTTGGCTCTGTTCTGCAGGCGCTCTCCATTTATACCGAGGATTCTTTTCAGTTCTATGACGGAATGCGAAGCAAGTCCGCCGATCGTTTCGATCCCAATTTTTCTTAACTTCTCTGCTGTTTTTGATCCCACGCCGTGCATGTCTTCAATCGGAAGCTTCCAGAGCGTATGTTCGAGATCTCTTTTCCTTAAAATGGTTATCCCCATGGGTTTTTTCATATCGGAAGCCATTTTCGCCAGAAATTTATTGGGAGCAATCCCGATACTGCATGGAAGGTCAAGCTCTTCGGCTATCCGCTGCTGAATGCGTTCTGCAATTTCAGGAGGAGAACCTTGGTCGGAACACTCGGTAATGTCCATGTAGCCTTCATCAATGGATACAGGCTGCACGAGAGAGGTCACATCGGCAAGAATTTTAAACATCTCTTTGGATGCTGTGCGATAGCGTTCAAAATTCGGCCGCATCACCATCAGGTCCGGACAGAGCCTTCTGGCTTCTCCAAGCGGCATGGTCGTTTTCACTCCGTATTTTCTTGCTTCATAGCTGCTCGTCACGATAATCCCGCGGCGTTCTTCCGGATTTCCGGCAATAGCTAAAGGCTTCCCTTTTAAGCTGGGATCAAAGGCAGCTTCCACTGAAGCATAGAAGCTGTTCATATCCACATGAAAAATGACCCGCCCTTTTTTTGGATACCACTTTGAAGCCATACGTCTTTCCTCCATTAGAACATTTGTTCTTTTATTATAGCATAGACCACGGGATGTATGGAGCGGACTGCTCGCAGAGGACACGCTGCATCATTCAACTGAAAAAACGGCCGAAATAAAAACCCGTACGGTGGTTGTGGATCACCGTACGGGTTTTGTACCGGGGAAGGAACTCTTCCTCTTCGTTATGATGCTGCTTCTTCAGCAATAGCTGTAATAAATTCGGCAATTTTTTCAAGTTCAGCTACAGGGATGCGCTCATTGGTCGTATGGATTTCTTCGTAACCGACGCTCAAGTTTACCGTCGGAACTCCGTGGCCGGCAATCACGTTGGCATCACTGCCGCCGCCGCTGCGGAGCAGTTCGCTTTCCCGGCCGATTCGTTTGGCTGCCGAGCGGGCCACTTCGACCACTTCGTCACCAGCCTCCTGCTTATAGCCCGGGTACATGACCTGGATATCCAAGTCCACTTCTCCACCCATTTCTTCTGCTGTTTCATAAAATGCCTGTTTCATTTTTTCGACCTGCTCTTCCATTTTCGCAGGGTCGAGCGAGCGGGCTTCAGCGAGAATTTCGGCATGATCGCACACGATGTTCGTTTTCTGACCACCTTCAAAGCGACCGATATTCGCTGTCGTTTCCTCATCAATACGTCCCAGAGGCATTTTTGCGATGGCGCGTGACGCCAGCGTGATAGCTGAAACCCCTTTTTCAGGAGCTACACCGGCATGAGCCGTTCTGCCTTTGACGACAGCATTGATTTTCGCCTGTGTCGGAGCAGCCACGACGATATTTCCAACCTGCCCGTCACTGTCAATCGCATAGCCGTATTTCGCTTTCAAGAGGGAACTGTCCAGAGCTTTCGCACCGACAAGGCCGCTCTCTTCTCCGACTGTAATAACGAATTGAATATCTCCATGCTCTACGCTTTGTTCTTTCAGAGAACGGATGGCCTCAAGGATCGCAGCAATCCCTGCTTTGTCATCCGCACCGAGAATCGTCGTTCCGTCCGTGACGACATACCCGTCCTCAATGGAAGGTTTCACGCCGTTCCCTGGCACAACGGTATCCATATGCGAAGTGAAGTAAATCGTATCGGCTCCATCTTTCGAGCCTTTGAGATTACAGATCAGGTTGTTGGCTCCGTGACCTGTCGCGGAAGCCGCCTCATCTTCCAGTACTTCAAGTCCGAGGTCCGTAAATTTCTTCTTGAGTACTTTGGAAATCTCTGCTTCCTGCGTTGTTTCGGAATCAATTTGTACGAGTTCTAAAAATTCGTCCAGCAAGCGCTGTTTGTTGATTTCTGCCATGGATGTTTCCTCCTTCATATGTAACCACATTCCTCTTTGTACGTTAGCGGAACGAAAGAATCATGTCAATTAAAGAGGAATATTTCCATGCTTTTTATAAGGACGTTCCTCCCGCTTGTCCTGCAGCATATCCAAAGCCTTTACAAGTGTGCTCCGTGTTTCCCGTGGATCGATGACGTCATCGATCATCCCGAGACCTGCAGCAACGTAAGGGTTGGCAAAACGTTCGCGGTATTCATTGATCTTATTCTTCCTCGTTTCTTCAGGCTGTTCACTTTCCTTGATTTCCTTGGCGAAAATGATGTTGGCTGCTCCTTCAGGCCCCATGACAGCAATTTCAGCGTTCGGCCAGGCGTAGACAAGATCCGCTCCTATGGACTTACTGTTCAGCGCCACATAGGCCCCGCCATACGCCTTTCGGGTGATCACTGTAAGTTTGGGCACCGTAGCTTCTGAATAAGCATACAGAATTTTTGCTCCGTGTCGTATGATTCCCCCGTGTTCCTGCTTAATACCGGGGAAAAATCCGGTAACATCCTCAAACGTAATAATTGGGATGTTAAAGGAATCGCACGTACGGATAAATCGTGCGGCTTTATCACTGGAGTCGATATCCAGTCCGCCCGCCATATATTTCGGCTGATTGCAGACAAGGCCGACAGCCCGGCCGTTCATTCGGGCAAAACCAACGACAATGTTTTTGGCAAAGTCTTTTTGAATTTCAAAGAATGACGACTCGTCCACCACTTCATCAATAATGACGCGGACATCATAAGGACGGATGGGATCAAAAGGGATCTTATCGGTCAGGTCCGGACGGAAATGATCCTTCATTTCTTCCTGGATCATTGGTGTCTTCTCTTCGTTATTCTGAGGAAGATAACTGATGAGCCTTCGTACAGCATCCAGGGCCTCCGCTTCATCCGTTGTCTTCATATGGGCATTTCCACTGAGCGTATTGTGAACGCCGGCGCCTCCGAGATCCTCAGCGGATATTTGTTCTCCCGTAACCGTTTCAATGACTTTCGGACCTGTAATGAACATCTGGGACGTCTTTTCCACCATGATGACAAAATCGGTGATGGCCGGTGAATAAACCGCTCCACCTGCACACGGTCCCATGATGACTGAGATCTGGGGGATGACTCCCGAATAGATCGAATTGCGGTAAAACACCTGTCCATATCCATCCAGAGATGAAACCCCCTCCTGGATTCTCGCTCCTCCCGAGTCATTCAAACCAATGAAAGGCGTTCCGTTTTTGGCAGCCAGGTCCATGACGGCAGCAATTTTCTTTGCATGCATCTCCCCCAATGCTCCGCCATACACTGTGAAATCCTGGGCAAAAAGATACACACTTCTTCCATCAATTTTCCCGTATCCTGTGACTACCCCTTCTCCCGGCGCTGTTTTGCCGTCCATCCCGAAGGCATCATGGCGATGCTCTATGAAAGGGTTCAGCTCAATGAAACTGTCCTCATCCAAAAGGTGATCGATCCGTTCACGGGCCGTCCATTTCCCTTTTTCGTGCTGCTTATCGATTCGTTCATCCCCGCCGCCGAGTTCAACCTCTCTGCGCTTATCGTAAAGTTCATTGATCTTATCAAAAATATCCAATGTCTACTCCTCCTTCCCGGACTGCCAGAGTTCATAAAGAACACCGCCGGAGGCTTTCGGATGCATAAAGGCAATATCGGCCTGATGAGCCCCGGTTTTCGGTTCGTCATGTATCATCCGGATTCCCTGTTCCTTGTATTGCTGGAGGCGTTTATGCAGATCATCGACTTCCAAGGCGATGTGATGGATTCCACTGCCTCTTTTCTCCAAAAAGGAAGCGATGGCGGAGGTTTCATTCAGAGGCTCCAAAAGCTCCAGCTTCGTTTCACCAATTCTTAAAAAAGCAGCACGAACATGCTCCGATTCTACGTCCTCTACCGCTTCCAGTTCCATCCCCAGCGTATGCTGATAAAAAGGAAGTGCTGCATCTATACTTTCCACTGCAATCCCAATATGGGCAATTTTCTTTGGAGTGCTGATCGTTTCCTGATGAATCAGCTGTTTAATATAAACGGCAATAGCGTCTGTCGGCGATCCGCTGGTGAAAATTTTGTGGACCCCTTTTCCTTCCAGATACGGAATATCCTCAGCGGGAATAACTCCTCCACCGATGACAGGGATGTCATCGGCCCCTTCCTTCTTGAGAGCTTCCACTACTTTCGGAAACAAGGATTTGTGCGCTCCGGATAACGAAGATAAACCGACGACATCGACATCCTCCTGCACGGCAGC
Source organism: Halobacillus sp. Cin3 (assembly GCF_947311855.1). NCBI lineage: Bacteria > Bacillati > Bacillota > Bacilli > Caryophanales > Bacillaceae > Halobacillus > Halobacillus sp. Cin3. Next base: position 1,121,010 of record NZ_CAMZMV010000001.1, read on the forward strand.
CCGGGCAATCTGCACGGCAGACTGTCTGAGACCTGTATAGATAACTTCCATTCCGTGGTCCCGGAGAGCCTGGGCGATGATTAAAGCACCACGGTCATGCCCATCCAGTCCTGGTTTAGCTATAAGTACTCGAATTGGCTTCATACTGACTCATCCCTTTCTACATCGCTGTATATTCACCGAATTCCTCACGCAGGACGTTGGCAATTTCCCCGACTGTGGCGTACGCCTGGACAGCCCTGACGATCGGAGGCATGACATTGTCCTGCTTCGCTGCTGCGTTGCGGAGTTCCTGAAGGCAGCGATCGACAACTTCCTGATTTCTCTGCTCTCTTACCTGCTTTGTTTTTTCTATCTGTCCTTTTTCAAGGGCTTCATCCACTTTCAAGAGATCCGCGTGGATTTCTTCATCCACCTGATACTCGTTCATGCCGACAACGATATCCTCTTTGGATTCCATCCGTTTCTGCGCCTCGTAGGCCGCCTGATGGATTTCCCGCTGCATGTACCCCTCTTCTACAGCCTGAACAGCCCCGCCGAATTCACTGATCCGCTCCAGGTACGCACCGGCCTCTTTTTCAATCTGGTCAGTCAAGGACTCGACATAGTAGGATCCAGCAAGCGGATCGACTGTATCAGCGACACCGCTCTCATTGGCGATAATCTGCTGTGTCCGCAGAGCAATCCTCGCAGAATCCTCTGTCGGAAGCGCCAGAGCCTCATCCCTGGAATTGGTATGAAGACTCTGTGTGCCTCCTAATACAGCGGCCAGAGCCTGCATCGTTACGCGGACAATATTATTATCCGGCTGCTGGGCCGTCAGCGTACTTCCACCTGTCTGGGTGTGGAAACGCATTTTCCAGCTCTTTGGGTCTTCCGCTTTGTAGTGCTCTTTCATGATTTTCGCCCACATCCGGCGTGCTGCCCTGAATTTGGCTGCTTCTTCAAAAAACTGATTGTGGGCATTAAAGAAGAAGGCCAGGCGGGGAGCAAATTGATCCACTTTCAATCCTGCTTCAATGGCAGCATCTACATATGCCATGCCGTTGGCGATCGTAAAAGCGACTTCCTGTACAGCGGTCGATCCTGCTTCACGGATATGATAGCCGGATATGCTGATGGTGTTGAATTTAGGCAGGTGCTCCTGACAGTAGGCAAAAATATCCGTGATGAGCCGCATCGATGGTTTAGGAGGATAAATATACGTCCCTCGAGCAATGTACTCCTTCAAAATATCGTTTTGAATCGTACCCGTCAGCTTTTCCCTCGGCACCCCCTGCTTCTCCCCTACAGCAATGTACATCGCAAGGAGTATGCCTGCAGGCGCGTTTATAGTCATGGAGGTGCTCACTTGATCGAGTGGAATTTCATGGAACAGCTGCTCCATATCTTTCAGTGAATCAATCGCTACTCCGACTTTGCCGACTTCGCCCTCAGCCATGGGGTCGTCTGAGTCATAGCCGATCTGTGTCGGCAGATCAAAGGCGACGGATAAGCCTGTCTGGCCCTGTTTCAGCAGGTAACGGAAACGCTCGTTCGTCTCTTCTGCTGAACCAAAACCTGCATACTGGCGCATTGTCCAGTACCGGGAGCGGAACATCGTCGGCTGAATCCCTCGCGTATATGGATACTGGCCTGGAAAACCGATTTGGTTTATGTAATCTTCACTTAACGATTCGGGTGTATAGAGACGATCCACAGGAATATCCGAACTCGTATGAAAAGAACGACGGCGCTCTGGGAAACGCTGCATGGTTTTTTCTACATTCTTCTCCCATTCCTGCTTGAAATGTTGTCCATTGGATGACAGGGTCATTGGAAAAGCCTCCTCTTTCGTCTATTCTCTTCTAGCATACCAGAAATGAAGCGCTTACCTATCTAAAAATTAACATAATTCACAACAAATTGTGAATCCAAACGTCCCCTTGTCCATTTTCTTTTTTTTCGGTAAAATATTGAACAGGAACGACTGAGAAGGAGGTTACCAACCTTGGCTGAAACGAAAAAACGCTCAAAGCGGGAACGCCGCATGAAAATCGTTATTTATATTATGATTCTCTCCATGGTTCTCTCTACGGTACTGGCGGGAGCGAGCTTCTTCCTATAAAAAGAGGAAAAGCCGGGCAAGGTGGTTCTCCACCCTTCCCGGCTTTTTTTAATTCAGAAACTGCTGCCATTTATTTTTCAGCCACTGTTCATACAAAACTTCCATTGTTACGTCCGGATCGTCCACGATCCACACGTCCATCTCTTCTTCGATCATGGTGTATAAGGTTTCGACGTCGTCATTCTTCAGCCTGATACACCCTGCGGAAGCAGAGGTTCCGACCGACTCCGGCTGATTCGTACCGTGGATGCCGTAAATCCGGCCATCCGTTCCCTCTGCATCAAACCCGATCCAACGGCTTCCCAGTGGATTTTCCGGAACGCCGCCTGGAATATTGTTTTTTCGATAATACGGATCTACGGCTTTCACTTTAATTACGAATAGTCCTTCCGGTGTGAGTTTATCGGTTTTCCCGATAGCCGCAGGAGCTTGGAATGTCCGCTGCCCGTCCTCATACACTACGAGTTCGTGTACGGCTTTGTTGACAAGAACGACAGGCTCTTCAGCTGACGCAGGAAGCAGCAGCTGGAGGCTGGAGAAGACCAGAAAAAAGAATGTCATGCATATCCCTTCTTTTTAATTCAAGTTTCCCCGCCCCCATGTCCTTTATACGTCACTCTTCTTAAATGACCGTTTAATGATTAAATATTCCTCAATCTCATTAAGCAGGTGAAAAAGACTGGCACGCATCTCAAATTCCTCGCGCGTCTGTGGAAGGTCATCCTCCCTGAACTCCTCCTTCATCTCTTTGAACCGCTGCAGGTAAATGACCGCTGTATTACCAGGATGAATTGCCCCGGCTAAATCATCAAAGAAATCAGCGATTTTAGAGCTGTGCATATTCGAGGTGGAAATCCGGCTCACAAGCGGAAGCATCCGCTCCAATAACTCAAACTGTTTCGTCCGCATGTGAAAGTAATGATAAAAATGGTTATGAGTCCGAAGCAGGTGGTTTTCAACATCCCTGTAGGATAAGGACTTGGCTTTTTCAAGCAGTGCCGCTGTTTCTGTAAGCTCGTGTCCTGTCCAGTCATTGTCTCCATCTCTTAAAAACGTAGCAAGCTCCTTCATGATCAGGGAAAAGTTATGCTCGACCTGACTCCGGTACTCTCCCAGTTTATTTTCCAGACTCGGCATGTATAAATTCAGCAGCAGAGCCGTACCGATTCCTACAGTAATCAGGATCACTTCGTTTATAATAATCTCCCAGCCTATACTGCCTGAGCCGTATAGATGGAGAATGATGACTGAACTCGTCACAATACCAGGTGTAATGTTCAGCCAGACGGTCACAGGGATAAAGGCAAACAGCATGATCCCGATAGCCAGCGGGTTATATCCAATCAGCTCAAAAAAGGCGAACGAAAAAACCATAGCTACAATACACGCTGAAAAACGGTGCCATGCACTTAAAAATGACCGCTTCCTCGTAATCTGGATGCAGAGAATCGTCAAGATCCCTGCTGATGCAAAGTTTTCCAGCTGCAGCATCTGTGCCACCCAGATGGCAAAAGGGGTGCCTAACGCTGTCTTAATGGTACGGTATCCTATCTTCAATGTGTGTCTAATCCTTTCTCTTCCTAATACTGTCTAAAAACCAATCAGAAAAGCAAAAGGACCTTTGCTCATCACAAAGATCCCAAGCCTTTTCTTTATTATACCTCTTCGCAGTATTCTTCAAAACTGCGCTGAAGCTTTCCGATGACTTCCATCGGTTCAAAGCCTTCGATATCATGACGCTCCACCATCGTCTGGATTTTCCCATCCTTCAAAAGTGCGAAGGAAGGAGAAGACGGCGGGTATCCTTCGAAATACTCACGTGCCCGGTTCGTCGCTTCGCGATCCTGACCGGCAAACACTGTGACCAGGCGGTCCGGGCGTTTATCATAATGAATAGCATGAGCAGCGGCTGGACGTGCAATCCCTCCTGCACACCCGCAGACGGAATTGACCATGACAAGAGTGGTTCCTTCCTGAGTCAGTGCCTGATCGACTTCTTCAGGTGAAGTAAGTTCGGTGTACCCCGCTTGCGTAATTTCTTCACGTGCTTTTGTAACGACATCATTCATGAAAATATTGAAATCCATTAGACATGGCCCCTTTTTATAAATACTATGAACATTTTACCAAGATAACAGAAGGCTTTCAATTCTTCTGCCGTTTCTTTCCTGTCTATAAAAACCTTTCCCCCTGCCGGAACCTGGAACTATACTTTTCCCCCAGAGACATATCGATGTCCGGCAGATCATAAAACATCTTCCGGCAAAGAGGCATCCAATAAAAAACAGGCTGCCTGAAACTTTAGCAGGCAGCCTGGAAGCAGCCGATGCAGCCGCTTTTCCTCTTTAGTAGATGGAAGTATTCTCTTCACTCATTTTCTCGAGTATTTCCTTTACACGGGCAAGGAAATTACCAGCAACAAGACCATCAAGCACGCGGTGATCCAGCGACAGACAGAGATTAACCATATCACGCGCACCAAACATGCCGTTTTGATAAACCGGTTTTTTCACAATGGATTCCACCTGTAAAATGGCTGACTGTGGATGATTGATTACACCCATGGACTGAACGGATCCGAACGAACCCGTATTGTTTACAGTAAAGGTTCCGCCTTCCATATCCTTGGACGTCAATTTCCCGTCACGGGCTTTACCTGCCAGTTCTGTAATATCACGGGCAATGCCTTTGATACTTTTTTCATCCGCATTTTTAATCACGGGCACAAACAACTGATCTTCTTTAGCGACAGCGATGTTCAAGTTAATCGCCTTGCGTTGAATGATCTTATCACCTGCCCATGTACTATTAAGCTGTGGATATTCTTTCAAGGCCTGGGCGACAGCTTTGACGAAGAAAGCAAAATACGTCAGGCTGTAGCCTTCCTGTTTTTTAAATTGATTTTTCTTCGCATTTCTAAGCTCCACCAGATTGGTCACATCCACTTCGACCATCATCCACGCATGTGGAATTTCGGTTTTGGATTTCACCATATTGGCGGCAATCGCCTTACGGACGCCGGTGACAGGGATTTCGATATCCCCTTCTCCTGCCTGGACATCAGGAACAGATGGAGCCGGCTTTGCTGCGGATTCGGGCGCAGACGGTTCGGCAGACGGAGCTTTCTGTTCCGCCTGTGGACGGTCTTCGGCTTTTGGAACCCCTCCACTTTCAATCACCTTCTCGATGTCTTTGCGGGTGATCCGGCCGCCGCGTCCAGTCCCTTCCACCTGATTTAAATCAATGTCATTTTCCTGAGCAAGGGTCATAACTGCCGGTGAATAGCGTTTCTTCTGCCCCTGGTCTTTCCCATTCGAAGCTGACTCGGATGCCTGTGACTTTGAAGTCGACGTTGAAGGTTCTTCTTCTTTCTGCTCAGCAGCTGCCGGTTCTGAGGAAGAGCCTCCTCCTTCGATTTCAATATGACACATCAGTTCACCAACTTCGATGGTATCTCCTTCAGAAGCCACTAAATCCTTGATCACACCCGTGAAGGACGAAGGGACTTCCGCGTTCACCTTATCCGTCATGACTTCAGCAATCGGATCATATTTGTTTACTTTATCTCCTGGCTGGACCAGCCAAGTGCTGATGGTGCCCTCTGTTACACTCTCTCCGAGTTGAGGCATATTGATTTTTTCTACGCCCACGACGAACGCCTCCTTCATTAAAATTCTGCGAGATCACGCATCGCTTTTTCGACTTTATCAGGATTCATCATGAAATGCTTTTCCATTGTTGGTGCATACGGCATGGAAGGAATATCAGGACCAGCGAGACGCTGGACAGGAGCGTCCAGATCAAACAGACAGTTTTCGCTGACAATAGCAGAAACCTCTGAAATAATCCCGCCTTCTTTGTTATCTTCCGTGACAAGCAGCACTTTTCCAGTTTTGGAGGCTGCTTCAATGATGCTTTCCTTATCTAAAGGATAGACCGTACGAAGGTCGAGGATGTGGGCATCAATGCCTTCTTCTGCAAGCTTTTCTGCTGCCTGAAGAGCAAAATGAACGCACAATCCATACGTAATGACCGTAATGTCCGAGCCTTCCCGCTTCACATCTGCTTTTCCAATCGGAAGTGTGTAATCTTCTTCAGGAACTTCCCCTTTGATCAAACGGTAGGCCCGTTTATGCTCAAAGAAAAGAACAGGATCGTTATCACGGATGGACGCTTTAAGCAGACCTTTCACATCATATGGTGTGGACGGCATAACAATTTTAAGGCCCGGTTGATTGGCGAATACTGCTTCAACAGACTGAGAGTGGTAAAGAGCCCCGTGAACTCCCCCGCCATAAGGCGCACGAATAGTGATAGGAGCGCTCCAGTCGTTGTTGGACCGGTAACGGATCTTCGCTGCTTCTGAAATAATCTGGTTGACCGCCGGCATGATAAAGTCAGCAAACTGCATTTCAGCAACCGGGCGCATCCCATACATAGCCGCTCCTATGCCTACACCAGCAATCGCAGACTCGGCAAGAGGCGTATCCAGTACACGATCTTCTCCAAATTCATCATAAAGGCCGTCCGTTGCACGGAAAACGCCTCCGCGTTTACCAACGTCCTCTCCTAATACAAATACTTTTTCATCCCGCTGCATTTCTTCCCGAAGTGCCTGGGTGACAGCTTGAATATACGAAATGACTGCCATAATCGTGCCCCCTCCTTACTCTTCGTACACGAATTTCATTGCTGATTCCGGCTCGGCATAAGCCGCGTTTTCAGCATAGTCGGTGGCTTCATTGACGATGTGATTGATTTCGTCATTCAGCTCTGTTTCTTTCTCTTCCGTCAAAATCCCCTGTTCACGGAGATAGTTGGCAAACGTAACGATGGAATCTTTCTTCTTCGCTTCATCCACTTCGTCACGCTCACGATAAACACGGTCGTCATCATCACTGGAGTGCGGCGTCAGGCGGTAGGAAACCGTCTCGATCAATGTCGGCCCCTCTCCGTTACGTCCGCGGTCTGCAGCAGCTTTTACTGCTTCATAAACGGCAAGTGGATCATTTCCGTCGACTGTATACCCAGGCATGCCGTACCCGATCGCCCTGTCTGATACCTTCTCACAGGCCAGCTGTTTGGAGACAGGAACAGAAATAGCGTATTTATTATTTTCAACCATGAAGATCACAGGGAGTTTATGGACGCCTGCAAAGTTGGCTCCCTCATGAAAATCCCCTTGGTTGGAAGATCCTTCTCCAAAAGTAACAAGAGAAACGAAATCTTTCTTCTCCATTTTCCCTGCAAGAGCGATTCCTACAGCGTGAGGAACCTGGGTGGTTACTGGAGATGACCCTGTAACAATCCGGTTTTTCTTCTGACCGAAGTGTCCAGGCATCTGTCTCCCCCCGGAGTTAGGATCTTCCGCTTTAGCGAAACCGGAAAGCATCAAATCCTGTGCCGTCATGCCAAAGGAAAGCACAACTCCCATGTCACGGTAGTAAGGCAGCGCATAGTCCTTATCTCGATCAAGTGCATAGGAGGCGCCGACCTGGGCGGCTTCCTGCCCTTGACAGGAAATGACGAATGGGATTTTCCCTGCACGGTTCAAAAGCCACATCCGTTCGTCAATTCTTCTAGCTAATAGCATGGTGCGGAACATATCCAGCACCTGTTCATCCGTTAATCCTAAATCCTTATGGCGGTTTTCAGCCATGGGTTTCCCTCCTTTGTTCTTATCCGTGAATCTGATTCCCATCAACAGCCATCGCTGCCTCTCCGACAGCCTCGGCGAGGGTTGGGTGAGGATGGATGGTTTCAGCAATCTCCCAAGGGGTTGCATCCAGAACTTTGGCCAGCCCTGCTTCTGAAATCATATCGGTGACATGCGGGCCGATCATATGGACACCCAGCAGATCGTCGGTGTCCTTATCAGCAATGATTTTCACGAATCCGTCCGTTTCCCCATGTACGAGTGCCTTACCGATGGCCTGAAACGGAAACTTACCGGTCTTAATGTTATAACCTTTTTCCTTGGCCTGTGCTTCCGTCAGTCCGACACTGGAGGCTTCCGGGCTGGAATAAATGCAGCTTGGAATTTGTTCGGGATTCAATGGATGGGGCTCGTTGTCTGACATGTGCTCCACCGCCGTCATTCCTTCATGGGAAGCGACATGGGCCAGCTGCATACCACCGATCACATCACCGATCGCATAAATATGACTTTCTTTTGTTTGATAATAGTCATTCGTTTGTATGAAGCCGTTCTCTACTTGAATATCCGTATTCTCAAGGCCGATGTTGGTCACATTGGCGGACCGCCCGACAGATACAAGCATTTTTTCTGCTTTATAGGTTGTGGTTTCTCCGTCAACTTCAGCCTGGATCGTTACACCATCATCCGTTTCAAGCGTTTCGGAAAGGACTTTGGCACCGGTAACAACGTCCACACCTTTTTTCTTCATCTGTTTTTTCATTTCCCTGGAAATATCCTCGTCTTCTGTTGGGAGAATGTGAGGAAGATACTCAAGGACCGTCACCTCAACGCCGAAGTCCGCGAGCATGGAAGCCCACTCGATGCCGATAACTCCGCCCCCGACAATGATGATGGACGATGGCAGTTCTTCCATATTCAAGGCTTCATCTGAGGTCATCACATACTGCCCATCTACTTCCAGGCCGGGCAGACTTTTTGGACTGGAGCCGGTTGCAATAAGGACGTTTTTCGGAATCAGCATTTCATTCTCTTCACCGTTGTTCATTTCAACAGAAATGGTTCCTGCGGTCGGTGAAAAGATGGAAGGGCCGAGAATTCGGCCGAAACCTTCATAAACATCAATTTTCCCTTTTTTCATCAAACCTTGAACACCTTTATGTAATGTGTCCACAATCGACTGCTTACGCTCCTGGACTTTCTGGAAGTTCAATACAGGGTTTTCAACTGTAATGCCGTAGCTGTCGGCTTCTTTCGTTTGTTTGAAAACTTCTGCACTTCTCAATAATGCTTTTGATGGAATACAGCCTCTATGAAGACAGGTTCCGCCCAGCTCACGTTTTTCAACAATCGCTGTTTTCAAGCCGATCCTTGAAGCACGGATGGCGGCCACGTATCCTCCCGTCCCGCCTCCTAGAACTACTAGATCATACTCCTCTGCCATATCTACCGCTCCTTTTTATTCCTGAAAATTCGGATACTGCTTTGGAATTTCTTCGTGATTGAGGACGCGCAGCGTTCCTTCGTTCAATGCCTCCAGTTCATTTTCTCCCGGATAAACAAGCACATCAGCAATCCAGTGCACCCGTTTGGAAATCTCTTTGATGAAGGCTTTTCCATAGGCCAGTCCACCTGTCAAAGCGACGGCGTCCACCCGGCCTTCCATCACAGCACTCATGCTTCCGATCTCTTTGGCAATCTGATAGGCCATAGCGTTGAAGACCATTTCGGCCTTTTTGTCGCCATGGGCGATCATATTTTCGACTTCCCTGGCGTCATTGGTATCGAGATAAGCCATGAGCCCTCCCTGCCCGACGAGTTTCTTCATAACTTCATCACGGTAATACTGGCCTGAGTAACACATCGAGACAAGGTCACCGGCAGGCACGGTACCGGCTCTTTCAGGTGAAAAAGGACCATCGCCGTGAAGACCGTTGTTAACATCAACCACCCGGCCTCCAATATGAGCACCGACGGTAATTCCTCCCCCCATATGAGCGACAATCAGACGGGCCTCCGGATAATCCATCTCCAGATCAGCTGCTGCACGCCGGGCGACCGCCTTCTGGTTCAAGGCGTGGAAAATACTCTTCCTTGGGATTTCCGGCACGCCTGAGATCCGGGCAAGCTCCTGGAGCTCATCGACAACCACAGGATCGACGATATAGGCTCCGATGTTCAGGCCGCGGGCAATTTCATAGGCGATGATGCCGCCAAGGTTGGAGGCATGTTCTCCATTATAGCCGTTTTTCAAATCTTCAAGCATAGCGGCATTCACTTCGTAGGTGCCGCCTTCAATTGGACGCAGGAGTCCGCCTCTTCCGCAGACGGCGCTGAGTTTGCTTATGTTAATCCCTTCCTGATCGAGCACATCAAGAATGACCTGCTTTCGAAAATCGTACTGGTCGATAATACGTTTGAATTGATTGATTTCATCTCCGCTGTGGCGGATCGTTTTTTCAAAGACGGCTTCCAGGTCATCAAACACACCGATTTTTGTTGACGTGGAACCGGGGTTTATAACCAGGATTCGATGAGTGTGCACAACAAAGACCTCCGTTATCCGTTCTGTCTTCTGCTTAGGATGTGATGGCCGTTCTGAAGGAACTGGCTGCGGGAACGACGCATACGCTCAATGCGTTCTTCCGCCATACGATCCGCTGCAAGATACGTAGGGATATTATCACGGCGGGAAATTTCAAATACACGGGATACGTTATCGTAGATGGTTTCCACTCGCTTCATCGCACGGTCCTTATTGTACCCATGAAGTTCATCAGCAACGTTGATCACGCCGCCCGCATTGATGACATAGTCCGGTGTATAGACGATGCCTTTCTCATGAAGAATATCGCCATGTTTCGTTTCTTTGAGCTGGTTGTTTGCTGCACCGGCAATGACTTTCGCTTTCAACTGTGGGATCGTTTCATCATTGATGGTCGCACCCAGGGCACACGGTGCATAAATATCACAGTCCACGCTGTAGATTTCGTCCGTCTCCACTGCTTTAGCTCCGAATTCCTCAACAGCACGCTGAACAGCTTCTTTATTAATATCGGTCACAACCAGATTCGCACCTTCCTCGTGAAGATGGCGGCACAAGGTGAAAGCTACGTTCCCGACACCTTGGACAGCAACTGTTTTACCTTCCAGGGAATCTGATCCAAAGCCTTCCTTAGCAGCTGCTTTCATTCCGCGGTACACCCCATAGGCTGTTACTGGGGAAGGGTTGCCGGAAGAACCGAAGGCAGGTGAAATCCCAGTGACATAATCGGTTTCCTCATGAATTAAATCCATATCCTGAACCGTTGTTCCCACATCTTCGGCTGTAATGTACCTTCCGTTCAGTCCTTGAATGTAACGGCCGAATGCGCGGAACATCTCCTCATTTTTATCCTTTTTCGGATCACCGATGATTACGGTCTTTCCACCGCCGAGATTCAGACCGGCCGCTGCGTTTTTATAGGTCATTCCTTTAGCAAGACGCAGAGCATCTTCAACAGCATCGTCTTCGGATGCGTACGTCCACATGCGTGTCCCTCCAAGAGCGGGTCCGAGGGTCGTATCATGGACGGCGATAATCGCTTTCAAACCAGACTGTTCATCCTGACAAAACAACAATTGCTCGTAATCATATTCCTGCATATAGCTGAAAATTTCCATTTTGTATTCCTCCTAGGATTGACTGGCTTTTAATGCTAAAGCCAGTGAGTAAATTTTGCTCTGGGCATCATCAGCCCTTGATGTTAACACGATGGGAGCGGATGCTCCACTGATCACACCCGCCACTTTGGCATGGGCAAAGTATACAAACGATTTATAAAGCGCATTGGCCGTCTCGATGGTAGGAACAACGAGGATATCTGCCTGACCGGCTACTTCTGATTGAATGTTCTTATGAGCAGCCGCTTCTGCATCCACCGCATTGTCAAAGGCGAGCGGCCCGTCCACCACACATCCCGCGATTTGACCACGGCGGTTCATCTGGGTGAGCAAGGCAGCATCGGTGGATGCCGGCATTTTAGGGTTGACTGCCTCTACGGCTGCGAGGGCAGCCACTTTCGGATTGTCCCACCCTGCTTTGTGGGCCACTTCCACCGCATTGAGAATAATCTCCACTTTGTCCTCCAGCGTTGGCTGAATGTTCATAGCGGCATCAGTTAAGTATATTAATCGGTCTCTCCCGGGAATTTCAAACAAAGCTACGTGGGAAAGGACCTTTCTTTTCTTAAGGCCGTATTCCTTATGGAGCACTGCCTGCAGAAGGGTTTTCGTATCTACATGCCCTTTCATCAGGACATCCGCTTCCCCCTCTGCTACAGCCTGTACAGCCAGGAGGGCACTTTCTTTCGGCTGCGCCGGTTTCCACTGCAGATCCGGGTGGTCAAGCGGCAGGCCCGCCTCCGCGGCACACGTTTTAAGATCCGCTTCTTCACCTGTAAGGATAAAACGAGCCAGTTCCTGGTCCAAGGCCATTTTCACGGCTTTTAACACTTCTGGATCTGCGGCCTGTGCGACAGCCACGGTTTGTCTGCTGGTGCGGTCAATTGTCTCTACCAGTTCATCTAACGATTTCAAAGCTTCACCTCATCCCTAATCTCATTCATGCAAATTTCATGCCAAAAGTCTGATGCGCCCGGACAGCCATACATGGCTTTTCGGCACATGCAGGATTCTGCATTATGAAAAATACTGCATGCTGTTTTTATCCAGCCCATACTTTTCAAGCTTATAATAAAGATTTCTAATGGAAATACCGAGAGCCTTGGCTGTTTTGGTCTTATTAAACTCGTGCGAACGATACGCTTCGACGAGCAGTTTCTTTTCATAGTCGTCCACAGCCTCCTGCAGCGTCTCCCCTGTCCAACCGGAAGCTGTCCGGCCCGGTTCGACGGTATCCTCTTGTTTTTTAAGAGTGGGCAGATGTTCAGGCTTTATGATTTCATCTGTATGTTCCATATAGATCATAGCTCTTCCGATAATATTCTCCAGTTCCCTTACGTTTCCAGGCCACGGATAGTCCATTAAACACTGGTAAGCCTCTCCATTGAGGGACGTTACGTTCCGCCCATAATCCTCATTGAGCTTTTGAATCAGGTGGGCGGTCAGCAAGGGGATGTCCTCGATCCTTTCCCGGAGAGGGGGGATATAGATAGGAAGACGGTTCAGCCGGTAGTACAAGTCTTCTCTGAAATTTTTATTCATAATCGCTTTTTCCAGGTTTATATTTGTAGCAGCAATGACCCGCACATCAATGTGAACCGGTTTGGTTCCGCCCACACGAATCATTTCATTTTCCTGAAGCACACGCAAAAGTTTCGCCTGCATCGGCAGGGTCAACTCGCCGATTTCATCTAGAAAAATGCTCCCGTTGTCTGCTTCCTCAAATAATCCCTTTTTCCCTCCACGGCGCGCTCCGGAGAAAGCCCCATCCTCATATCCGAACAACTCACTTTCAAGCAGCGACTCGGCAATGGCCGCGCAATTCACCCGGATAAACTTGTTATGACGTCTCCCGCTTTCGTTATGGATGGCGTGCGCAAACAGTTCCTTCCCTGTACCTGATTCGCCACGCAGAAGCACAGAAGCCGGAGTCCGCGCTCCAACCTTAGCCTGTTCAAGTGCCAGGGTCATTTCAGGAGAATCTCCGATAATATCATCAAACGTGTATTTCGCTTCAAGGCTTCGGATGATCTGACGGGCTCTTTTCAATTCACTCGTCAGGGATTTAATCTCTGACACATCATGCAGAACCCCGACACTTCCCTTCAATTTGCCATCGACAATGACTGGGGCTACGTTAACGAGGACATCTTTCCTGGCAGGACCAACCTTCATCCGCACTCCTCGGACAGGCCTGCGCGTACGGAGGACTTTCATATGCATACTTTCCCCTTCTGAAATATCCACTGTCGCAGGCTTTCCGACGATGTCTTTTTCCGGGAGACCGGTAATCCTTGTGTAGGCAGGATTCACCATTAAACCGCTTCCATTCTCATCTACAACAGAAATCGCCTCATCCGACGATTGTATAATAGCTTCCAGCATTGTTTTGACTTCTTTCAGATCGGTGACTTCCTCAGCCAGGTGAACCACCTCTGTGATATCCTTGAACACCGCATAGGCACCAATGACACTTCCACTTTCGTCAATCATTGGAATCCTGGTCGTCACCACCGTCTTTCCATTTTCCAGTTCCAGCTTCTTGTTCACTTCCTCGTGTTTGGAAGCCATCGCGTAAGGCAGTCTGGAGGCAGGAATAATCTCTTGAACGGGACAATGGAGAACGTCCTGATGATTTCTGCCCAGAATCCGGGCAGCGCTGGGGTTGATGAATGTAATGTTCTCCTTGTGATCGACGACGATCATACCATCGTGAATGCTGTTTAAAATGAAATGCTGGTTATCCGTCTGTCGTTTCAGCTTTTGAACAAGAGCTTCCTTTTCTTCCAGAAGTTCAGCTGTCACATAAGCCACAGACCCTGGAATAACCACCGTCGTTTCATCTCTTTCTTCTCTAATCGACTGGAACACACCTTCCTGTCCAGTCGCTTCAATAACGATATCAATCTTTTTATGTATCCACTGCTCCCAGGACCGGCCCGCTGGAATTCCATAGGATTCCGCAAGAGCAAGACCAGGAGCATCTGAATTGATGTCTGTCACAGCCACTACCTGCATACGGTCCACTTGACTAAGCAGCTTCAGCAGAGCAGTACCGCCTTTGCCGGCTCCAACAATCAATACTCGTTTCATTTCACCACACCCTGCAATATTTTGCGTAACTTCATCGTATATCAATCTGCACATTTTAGCAAGCATGGGATTGTTCCCACTTCCTTCCCCATTTGATATACTGTGAATGGACTATAAAAAGGAGCGATGCCCATGCGCCTCATAGCACTACTGCTATTAGTAACTCCGGGTTTGATCGCCGTCTACGGCATAAAATTAATCCGTGATGCCCTGTTCGGGGAATTCCATGATCTTTATTTTCATATTGCCCTCCAGGGTCTGGCTGGTATTCTATTTTTCGCAGGCGGACTGGCTTTCATTGGAGGCTTCATTCTCCACCGGGACAGAAAAAGGAACTTGACTAAAGGAAGGTTCAAACAATCCAACTATCCAGAATGAAGGAGTTTTGCTCTGTGACAGAGTTTGAATTATTCAGGCAGCAGTACCCGTTTGATCTGTTGTCTGAGGAGGAATTCCAGGACGTTTTCGGAAAAGCTTCCGTAAAGGAATACAGCACGAACGAATTTATCATTCATGAGGATCAGGAAGATGATTCGATCGATATCCACTTTATGATCTCCGGTCTCGCCAAGAATATTATGCACCGGTCCAACGGCCGGCAGCTGTCTGTCCGCTTTTATTACCCAGGTGATTTGATCGGGGTCATGATCTTATTGACCAGCGGAGAAATGCGATTCTCTGTACAGGCTCTTGAGCCGATAAAAACGATCTGTTTTGAACGTGAATCCTTCCTGCAGATCATGTCAAACAACACCCAGTTTTCCAAAGTGGTGATGGACGGAATCAGCCACTTGATGAAAAGCTTGTATGACGAGGTCAAATATAAGAGTTCCTCCACAGATGAGGAGGACGACCGTGAATTATATAAAAAAAGAGCCGATGCTTACATGGAGCCCCCTACATTCATCCATCCCCAGGCCTCCATTGAAAAAGCAGCCCGGATGCTGCAGCAGCAGAAAATTGAAGCGCTTATCGTGAGCGAAGATTCAAGGTCAATGCTTGGGATGATCGGCTACAGTGAAATTTTAAAGGCCTACTTCGAAAATGATCATAACAACCCCGTCCAAGCCTATATGTCAGAGGAAGCATATGAAATTAGTGAGCAGGAGTTCATCTATGATGCGCTTAGTTATTTGAAACACCATCCGACGGAAATCATTCCGGTCCTGCACAAGGACAAAGTGGTCGGCATCTTAAGGCAGTCGTCGTTTTTCACCATTAAGAACTCGGTTTATTTCGACCTTACCTACAAAATTTCCAATTCTGCGAGTGTGGAGGAAATCAAGTCATTGTCCCCGATTTATAATGAACGGTTCCAGCAGTTTGTCCGCAGCTTGATTAAAGACAAGATGCTCGCCTATGATATTGCGGAATTGATGACGAACTACAACGATCGAATTCATAAGCAGATTGTTCAAATTGCAGAAGATGAAATGATCCGCGAGGGCTATGGGGCGCCGCCGGTGAACTATTGTTTTCTTGTGCTCGGAAGTGAAGGCCGTAAAGAACAGGCCTTTTCCACCGATCAGGATAATGCGATGATCATGGCGGATTACGATAAGTCCAAGCATAAGAAGAAAATCGATGCCTATTTCTCCATTTTTTCCAGGAAGATCAATGATATGCTTAATGAGTGCGGATATCCGTACTGCACAGGAGGAATCATGGCCAAAGAGGATAAATGGAGAAAACAGACAGATGAGTGGCATGCGGATATCGATCAATGGATCTCCAAGATGGATGCAGAAGAAATCCGCGACTTCACTATTTTTATGGATTTCAGACCTATCAGCGGAGACTACTCCCTGGCCTACGATTTAAAAAAATACGTAACACAAAAAGTTCAGAAATCCTTGAACCTTCATCAGCTTCTGATGAAGGATACCCTCCGGTTCCGCGTACCCGTCCAGCCCTTTGGCAGGATTTCAGGCATCGGTAAAAAACGGACCTTGAATATTAAAAAATCTGCCATCATGCAGATTGTCAACGCCATACGCATATACAGCATGAAATATGGAATTGAAGAAATCAATACAGTCAACCGCCTGGACGCCCTGGCCGAACATGAACGTTTCCACCCCAGGGACGTGGAAAACGCAAAAACAGCCCTGCACAGGCTGATGCTTTTCCGTCTGCAGTCCAACCTTGAGCAGTTGGAAGAAGGAGACACCTTATCCAATGATTTAAAGCTCGCTCCACTGAAAAAGGAAGAACGCCGCTCCTTGAGAGAAGCACTTATTATTGCGAAGCGGCTGCAGCAGGTGCTTGAACTGAGTTATAACCGAAATCGGGTGGTTTGATGTTACCTGTTGACTTACAGATCATAAAGTATCTGCTTTTTGAAAAACCTTTATATTATTACAAAATAAAGCCTTATTTAAAATGGCATACGTATCACCAGCTGGAACAGAGGCTTCACGAGGCCGGGAAAGAGGCGCACTTCAAAGAACAGTCGCTGACCTCTCTCGATTTTACCATCTTCGATTTAGAGACCACCGGCTTTCTTCCTGAGATCGGTCACGAGATCATTTCCATCGGGGCGATTCGTCTGAACGGATGGAATGCCTGTCACAGAAAGACGTTTTATCAAGTGATCCGGCCAATCCGGCCTGTCAACAAGCAGACTCTCCGCCTTACAGGACTTTCCAAGGATCAGTTGAAAAACGCCAGCCCCTTTATAGAAGGGTTTCAATCTTTCATGGAGTTCAGCGAAGGATCCGTCTTAGTCGCTCATCCAGCTAAATTTGATATGCGTTTTCTCAAAACGATGTTGAAACGATGGAAGCTCCCTGACTATGACCCGCACGTGATTGATTCCCAGGTGATGGCCCAATGGCTGCTCCCGCATGTCCGCCATCAGCTCGATCCACTATTGAAACATGTCGGCATTGAAAAAAGGGACCGGCACCATGCCTTGAATGATGCCATTATGACTGCAGAGTTGTTCCGTTTCCTTTTGGAGAAGACCGAACAGCATGGCATTCACACGCTGAATGATTTATACCAGCAGTTAGATGGTCTAAAAAAGACGAAGCCCCGGTCATAAGGGCTTCGTCTTTTTCTATCTGTTATTCAAAAAATGTACGGTATAACGACTGAACAGCATCGGCCAGTCCTTCTGTCTTCACCCCAAACATCATGGAAACCTCAGAAGATCCCTGGTTAATCATCTCGATGTTCACATCGGCTTCTCTGAAGGCACAGGCTGCCTGGCTGGCAATTCCGATGGTCTGGTTCATTCCTTCTCCCACGATCATAATCATTGCCATATCCCGTTCAATGATAACCGTGTCCACTTTCAATTCTTCCTTAATTCTGCCGACAACCACTTTCTCTTTCTCCGGCGGAAGCTGGTGATCCCTTAGTACAACAGACATGTCATCGATTCCAGAAGGTGCATGCTCAAAAGAGACTCCTTCATCTTCCAGAATCTGCAGAAGTTTCCGCCCAAAACCAAGCTCTCTGTTCATCAAGTATTTACTGACATACAAGTTAAGAAAGCCTTTGTCACTGGCAATTCCCACTACATGGGATTCACGGTCAGGCAGATCTGCTGTAATCATCGTCCCAGGGGCGGAAGGGTTGTTTGTGTTTTTAATACAGACGGGAATTTTAGCTTTAAAAGCAGGAATAAGCGCTTCATCATGAAAAACCGAAAAGCCGGCATACGATAATTCACGCATCTCCCTGTAAGTCAAAGATGTAAGTTCCTTCGGCCGGTCCACATACATCGGATTCACACAATAGACTGAATCCACATCGGTGAAGTTCTCATAAAGCTCCGCCTGCAGCCCTGCTGCAACAATCGAACCAGTAATATCCGATCCACCTCTGGAGAAGGTCACGAGTGTCCCTTCAGGTGTATAACCGAAAAATCCAGGAATCACGAGGATTTCCCTGCGCTCCCTTAAACGGTAAAGCTGGTCGAAACTTTCTTCTAACACAAGAGCGCCACCTGGCTCATCACGCACCAGAATGCCCGCTTCCTTCGGATTTACATACGAGGAATCATAGCCTTCCTGTCTTAAATAAGCGCTCAAGATTAATGCAGTCCCATCTTCACCACAGGATTTCAGGGAGTCTATGGCTTTGGCTTCTTTTTTCTGCACCTGCTCCATTGAGAACTCCAACCGCTTCCTCACTTCTTCCAATACATTCAGCGGAAGGTTCAACTCATCCACCATCGATTGAAAACGGTCAACGATCATTTTATATACCTCATGGTCAACCTGATCGTGTTGGATTGATTCGCCCAGTTTGATGAGCAGATCGGTCACTTTCTGATCGCCGCTGTATCGTTTCCCAGGGGCGGAGACGACGACAACACGACGATTGTCTTCAGATGTAACGATATTCTTCACTTTTTGGAGCTGTCCTGCATCGGCAACGGAGCTGCCGCCAAATTTTACGACTTTCATATGTACAACACCTCATTAGAGTACCAAAGTAATTAATAATTAAGAATTGTAACACAAATGAGGTGCAAAGTTGAACAGATTTATCAAAAAATTTTCAAAAACTTTTTTTCTTATATTTCTACAAGTTTTTTACAATTTCCTTATAATTTTGTTACATATTTGTTCATTATCCTATATTATGGATACTAGGAGGATGGGTGATCAGATGGTTTTGATGAATGACGGGTTCGGTGGAACACGATATTATCCAGAAAACAGCGAAATGTCTGTCCTTTGCAGCTATTTTGATCAAGGACACAGATATGTCATTATTCAATATTTGGACCTTCCTTTCAGTTACCGGTTGATTAACCTCGACGGCCTTGCCTTTGTCGATAAGGAAGCCCATGATTTCTTGAAGGAGGAGCTCTTCTCCATTGACGAAGGGGTTTATGATAACGCAGAACTCGCAGGTCAAATTAAACAGCTAATGACATAAAAAAGCACGTATGTTGTCACATACGTGCTTTTTCAATGGATCAGCTTGCTCGATGCTCCAGGCGGAGACGATCAGCCACCATCGCGATGAATTCGCTGTTGGTCGGTTTTGCTTTCGTGTTGGAAATCGTGTAGCCGAACAAGGAGGAAATGGCATCGATATTGCCCCGGTTCCAGGCTACTTCAATGGCGTGATGGATAGCTCAAAGGATTTAAAGATCTTATTTATGTTCTTATTCATTGGGGTATTGGTTGGGATAGTATCCAAGAGTTTGTCGGTCAACTGTGTCTCTTTTCTACTATATAATATGTAGTATAAATGGATACTACGATTAATTCAAGCAATTGTCTGATAACTCATTAGTTAAACATAATATCCCACATTAAAAGCTCAGTTCCTCTATAATAGAAAAAGTTGTTCACTTATCAAGGAGGCTTCATATATGACCCCCCAACTATCTGTAAAAGACAACATAAAGTTAGCTGAACAGTCACTTCCTTCATTAATATACAGTTGTTCTCTTATAGAAAATATCCCTGTTACTAAATCTCAAGTATCCACATTACTTCAAGGACATTCTGTATCAGGTATGCGTGTAGATGATTTACAAAAAGTACTGAACCTTATATATGCGTGGAGATATATGTTAAATAACATACACACCCCTCTAGATTTAACCTTTATGAAGAATATCAACCGCTACGTTGCCTATAACGAGAGTATAGAATGGGGAGTGTTGAGAACTGGTCGAGTGGGCATTACTGGTACCACTTTTAAGCCCCCTATTCCACAGGAAGAAAAGGTAAATGATCAAATAAAAAAATACCGCTCCACTAATGATATAGAAGTAGCGATATCATATACACTTTGGTTTATGAAAGCACAGCTGTTTTGGGACGGTAATAAAAGGACTGGCTTAATTTGTTTAAATAAATATTTACTATCACACGGCTTAGGAATATTAAGTCTCTCTTCTAAACAAATATATAAATTTAATAAGCACTTATCCTTCTATTACCAAACTGATTCAAATCATGAAATTAAAGATTTACTGTTAAATTGCATCAGTTTAACCACGGTATAATCAACAATATTCAGTTATATTATTTTTCCCTACTTAAAGAAATTCTAATTTCACCAACTCTTCCCCATCGTCATCTTTATTATTGTAATAGAGAGTGATTTGACCATCTGAACTAACCTTAAAAACCTTCATACCGTGCAGGTGGGCTGATAAAGAAGCCAGACTTCTAGCACCTAATTCTCCATCTGCATCCGGATGAGAATTTACCATAGCACCAAAAGCAATCAGATCTCCTTTCGCATCAAATATAATCGCTCCATCAACACTTGCTAATTCCAATATTAATTCCTTGGATATGCTTTTTCTATCTCCACTTTGAATATTTATTGAATTTAATCTTTCTGAAAGTGTTTGATATAATGGCGAGGAAGAATGATTTATTATACTTGATTGATTACTAACGACACTTTCATGGACATTATCCGTATCTATGAGTATTAAAGCTCCATGTCTTCTATAGCTTAAATCAAAAAGTATCTCAAAGAGATTACACCCAATTCTATATATACCTACGTGATCTACAATTGCATTTTTTAGAGGTTGAGGATCATAAATCTTCCATTCACCTTTTCTACATGAAGCTAACAAACCACTTCCGTCATATATTATTAAGTCCCCACGTTTAGTTTTAGTTATTGCACATTCACCCTGGTTTAGGATAGATTTATAAGGATATACAAACTGAGGTACTAGCTCATAACCCGAGCTGTCGCTTATATCATCCCATTTAACATAATCGTAATCAACATAATCCCAATTTTTACCGATTCTAAAGAATGTGAATTGGGTTTCACCTAGTACATCTAATATTTTCATACTTTCATTGTCCAGCAAATCAAAATCTCCTGAATGCTTTTGATTATATATAAAGGTAAAACTAATATCCGAATTCTCATATGTTCTATTTTCTAGCATCCTGCTATAATCAAATAACCTTTCCCAATCACCCACGTACCCTTTCAAATCTAGCCATTCTTTGACTAGAGTTGCTTGAATTAATTCTTCATCAATACTCTTCGCATTTGTAGAAGGTCTCTGCAATAGCTCCTCCGCCAAATGTTCACATTTTTCTTTCCACCTGTGCATTATAGGAGTAGCGTTTCTGTAGGCTGATATATAATATTTCGTATCGTCTCCTTTTATATTTAAATTTATTTCATGCGGAGCCCAATGGTCTGAGATGAACCATTGCGGAACCATACTCACAATAGTTTTGTAATATTCTTTATTTGATATCATCTTTATCATCCTATTCGAACATTTTATAAAATCCAGTAACAGCAACATCTAAACTTTCGATCAATTCAAACAAATTTTTGGCATTCTCTTGAATGGTTACTAAGACCTCTAAATCTATGACCTCTTTAGAGTTGGAATTAATAAAATTCTGTAATGTTACAAGGTGAAAATGATCTTGTCTATTCTTATCAAGTTTCTTAAATGCTTTGCTCCCTAATATCCGCTCACAAATCTTTATAGGAGGCAAGAAATGAAGCTCAGGTTGATGCATACGTATATGACTTATCACTCCACTAAAAGAACTGTTGTTTGAAGCATCTACTTCAAACAACTCTCTAATAACTTTACTAATTTTGTCATAGACTGAATAAATTCTTATTAGCCCACTTAGCAAGAAATACCTATAATTTAATCCATCAAAATAAATCCAATAGTTATCTAAATCTTTATAGTTTTGATCAACGGCTTCAAAGAACATTTTTTCCATATAACTTAAACTTCTAGAAGTTTCATGCAACCTGAAAACTGCATCACTCAATTGATAATTTACCCATCTTAGATTGGGTGAAGAGTAATTTTTATTCCATTTCTTTGTACCCGCTAGTCTAGTGCTAATAGTTCGGATATACTCTACAGTAGAATCATATAACTGCTTGTTCAAATTTTCATTGTATGCATGCTGCAATCTACCATACTTTTTCTTAATTACTTTTTCGTTAGGTCTAATTACAACCAACTTTCTACTTTGCGAGTAGTGAACATTAGACAACACACATCTACTGGAGAATATCTCCAAAGCCTCTGTAATAGCTTCATAAACACTCTCATTCGCTTGAACCACGTATTCTGAAACCTTTGAATATGTATATAAATCCGTTCCTAAATGGTAGGACAAAGAGTGGTCGTTAGTCTTTCTTACTTTATCAAGTTCATTAAATACATTATGACTCTTAAGTTTCCAAAGTAAGTTATAAGTTTTTGTCTCTTTAAATCCCTTTCTCTTAAGCTGTTTTTGCAATTGCGTCAAAGTATTTTTTGAACTTTTATCAGAAAGTTCAACACCATAAAAAACAGCAAAATATCTTATTAACTTCTCCCATGCACCTATCGACTTTAGGACAGCGTTGTGCAAGAAGAATCGTTCATTAAAAAACTCTGGTGTGTAATTTTCAAATAATTCAGCGTATAAATAAGATTCAAACAATGCATTATAAGAAAATTGATGCACTTCTTCCAGCAAAGAAAATAAATACTCTCTAACTTGGATAGAACCAACTGATTGCCTAGAATCAGTTTCTGTAACCTTTATATGGTTCATTTCATTGCTGTAGACTAAATCAAATTTAGAATTAATATCGTTATTTTTTTGGATTAGCTTTAATGCTTTATTCTTTACGTCCTGGTGCTTCTTTAAAAGTAATTTACTACAAGAATCACAACAGTATTCTATAGAGCTACAAAAATTACTTTTGGGCGTTTTTATTTCTTTTTCATTACAACTCAAGCATATATTTTCCACATATTTCACTCCCGAAGTTATTATTCACTCCTGTTTTAATTCACCACTTTCTATTACTCACAAAAGAAGAGTACTTATTTTTATAGACCTTTTATCATATAAAATACAGTAGATTACGAAAAGAACTAATATACTCATCGTACCACAAATGGTTTTTATTTCTAAATAAAAACCACTGTGTTTACCCCTTACATGTTAATAAAATTCATGTTTCATATAATATAGGTTTATCTTTAAACAATGCATCTTTGATTTCTTTACTTAGGTAATCTCTATTAAGCCAAGGGAAAAAGTAAGGTATCCGTAGTAACTTCAAACCATTGTTAGGGATCTCTTTATTTTTTATTGCATCATTCTCTTGCGTCTTATTAAATGAAGATATACCACCATAAAACTCAACTGGTTCAAAGTGCTGTATTCCATCATATTCTACTACCAGTTTAAACTCATGAAAATAACCATCACATCTTAGTGGCATCCCACTTACACCTACCAACCACGGGAATTGTTTCTGCGTTTCATATGATGCACCTAAAATATCACTAATCATGTTTAAAAGTTGTTTTTCTGTTTTATTAGATACTTCTATCTTATAACCGTACATTTCGCATACTTCTGTCCAAGCCATTTTAAACTTTTTCCGATATGTACGATCGTCAAATTTAGAAAGCATATTAAATCCTCTTCGTGTAGGAGTTTCCCCGAACTCTGATAACCAATATTCAAAAACTCTATTAAATTCTTCTTCGTAATCAGATTCACTGTATTTCGCACTCATTTTTCCAGTTTGCTGACCAACTTTCTTTTTATATTCGGCTCTCCTCTTATTATACATATCAATTTTTTCTTCTGAGCAGTATTGCTCTAGTACTTTTGTATATACTTCCCCATCAGTCAGTTCAAAACGATATGCATATGTTGATATAGCTATCTCACTTCTTTCGATGAATTCAGTATAAGTTGGTACTGCTTCTAAACGTTTCATCACTTTAAGAAAGTTTTCCTTTAAATCATAATCTGAGTATCTTAATTTTTTCGCACCAGCAGCCCGCCTTATTTTATCAAGACCAATTGATTGCAAAAATCTGTAAGTAATATACGGGTGATTTCTACAAAACACTTGGAGATTCTGTTTACTGGTAAACTCAATATATTTTTTATATTCTTTTACAATATAAAGATGTAAGGTTGAAAGCTCTCCGAACATTTCAACCACTGCTATCCAATTTTTCTGTTTAAGTAATCTCGCGTATGATCTAACCCCTATTTTAGATACTGATTCAAAACCTTTAGTAGTGAGATGGTAAGGGGCTGTAACTACCTCATTGAAGTTTCTTACTAAAGCTTCATTACTATAGTCTCTCTTACGATTCTCTCGATGAATCTCATTTGTGTTTAAACGCCTACAGGTGTTGCCACAATATTTTTCTGTCGGTTTTTGCGGAATAAATAGTTCCCCACAATATTTACAATTCCTCACCACTATCACCTCACGAAGTAATTAAAAACATAATACCTCGCACAAGCAGATTTTAAACCAACTTATAATTATTCCCGTTTAAATACTAAATTAAACACCGAACGAAGAATATTTTATCGATCGGATAACTTACAGCCTTTCACCTAATTATAGATAAAAAATAAAAAAGATAAATCCCTTGTTATTTAATTATATATCCCTCTAGGCTCACAGCAGTTCAAAGTTAATAATTTCGTTCGGTGCCATTAAAGATGTTATATTTAAAGTTGTGTCTAAATTCTTCCAATACTATCACTTCACTGAACAAATAAAGGAGTGGTATTCACACCACTCCTTTACTTGGTTTTTTTATTTAAAGTGTTGTTGTTATTCAAACGGAAGCTCATCCATATCGTCATCATCATAGAAACTACCTCGCAAATCACCGCTAGGCAATTCGTCTAAAAGATGGGAAATATCCTTTTTATGTTTTCTTTTTTTATATTCTACTGTTCTATGAAAACTTTCGTCGCTTAAATCTTCTGCTATTTTCTTTTCCAACTTTTCATTAATTCTCTCTTGACGTTCTTTTGCAGCAATTTCTTTCTTTGCTTCATTACTAAGATTTTCAATTAACGTCTTACCACCTTCCCCACTCCTCTCAATAGCATTAACTCTCGCTGTTGCAGCCTCTTTTAAGTTCTTTGAATTTGTTGTTAAAAATATGATAAAGTCATTTGCATTTAGTCTGTTTTTTCTGCCATACCAATTATGATTTCTTATTTCAGTACATTCTGACTCTAATTTATCTATGTAATCCCCGTGAACCAGATCTCTTTCATCATCTTCATCACCCGATGTTTCTTCATCTTGATTTGTAGTATATCTGTTAGTCTCTTGGCGAATGTCACCAAAGCTATCTATGTAATATTGCCCTCGTTCTTTCTTAATTAACCCAGCCTCAACACAATCTTTTATGTTATTTATAGCTGTTTGATGAGATATGTTTAAAACACTACTCCACTCAAGGTATGAAATCTGATAATCAATAGTTTGCCTCCACAATATATACACTAGAGTCCTAAATTGCCTAAGTGTAGCAGCTTTTTCCCAATAGTCATTTGTAACTTCAGTGTACCCTCTATATTGCCAACTTCCACTCTTCACCATTTTGTCTGTATATTTTTTTTGGTTACTAAGCAAAGTTATACTTAAAGTGGTGTCATACTTCATAGGGACATGAGTATAACTAATGCCTATGTGCCCTTTTTCTTCTAGACTCATTAAAGCATCTCTTATCTTAGCTTTTGCTCTCCCTTGGTTTTTTGCTCCAAACTTAAACAAATCATAGATTAAATGTACATTCGTTTTTACAGTTTTAGTGTCTCGTGCTAGTACATTACAACCTAAGAGGTAGAAAACCCCAAACTCAAAATCCGATACATAATCCTTACTTTCAAATGCATGCATTCTATTCGGCATAGATACATATTTCTCTTGACTGCTAATATGATCACTTCCAATCTCAGTACCCCGCAACATTACCTCCACTCTTTATGTTTTAGTTTTTATGTTTCTTTTTATGTTTTATACTGTCTAGATATTGTCTTAAAAGATACTATATTTTTACTTCACCAACATAATAAATGAATAAATACACTCACTTTTTAGAATAAAAGAGTACTCATTTATACACAAATTATGTGTGCAGGTGAGTACATAAAAATATACCACCGTTCCAAGCACCTGGCAAGCGACATAGGCGTGATATGCAATACCTCCATTAAGCAAAACAACATACTTATATTAATGAAAGTAATGGAATAATTTTTTCTACAATAACTCCAAAGAGTACGTATGAACTTTAGAACAGAAAGTTACGTTTAACAAAAAGCATTAGCTATAATTAAAATTTTATATTATATCACAAACAAATACTGAATTAAATATTAAAATAATAAATGATTATATATACCCATTAATCCTGAAAATCAAATGTGCTACTATAAGCTTGCACACTTTACAAACTTTGCGGGGATGAAGAGTGTGCTACTTCTTCACTTATACACAGGAGTGACTCAACTTAACACTCCTGTGTACACCTTTATTTAGGAGTGTTGTTAATGAATAAACGTGAAATTGCACATATGATTCTAAACAGCTTTGAGGAAAAGGATTTAATTGATGTAATCTCAGCATTAGATAGGTTGGCACTCAAAAAGAACGGGTTAACTGAGAAAGAAGTTCTTGAAATTGTGAGATCAGATAAGGATATACAAGATGGCACCTACTATACTCATGAAGAAGTGTTTAATAAGGATATAAATGACAACAGCTAGTTCTTGGGTGTGGGGGTGTGTAGTGGAAAATAAAGATAAGTAAAAAGGATATTCTCCAGCAGGTGATTAAGTGCTCAACTGACAGACCACTGAAACTTTTTACCTCTTTTTTACGTAAAAGACATAGTAGCTTTGAACTAAACAAACTATACTATTATGTGAAAGGAGGGGTGACAATGGAATTTATTACATTAGATTCAGGTTTTGGTTACGATAACGAATACCCATGTGAAGATGATCTTAATGTTCTATTCACTATTAATCAAGAACACGAGCGATTCATTTTTCTTAACTACACTTCTGTATTCCGCCTAAGAAAAGTTCTCCAATCAGAAATCCACAGTGTAGATGACCACGCAAAATCTTTTCTCTTAAGTAACTTACAAGACATATCGAATGGTAAGTTTGATACGAAAAATGAACGTTTGCTCCGCTTATACAGTTGATTCAAATATAAAAACCGTGCAGCGATTATGCTCACGGTTTTTTTCTTACCATTTTTTTCGCTGCACCTGTAGCGAATGAACTACTGCCTTCATATTTTAGTGGTTAAATTAACATGGTCCTGTAAAGCACCCCCACCGTACTAAGTCCTAACTTTAGCCTCTCTATATATAGTAGCTTTGCTTATTTTAGTAATATTCGATATTTCCTTTACTGTTAAACCATTCTTTTCTCTATTATCAAAAAGTTCCAAAGCATGCAGTAAACCTTTGTTATTGTAGGTATACCTCTTCGGTCTTCCTTTATATACCCCTCTCTTTTTAGCCTCGGCTATCCCTTCCATTTGCCTTTCTCTTATCATATCTGCTTCAAATTCAGCTATTCCTGCAAGAACTGTTATCATTAACTTACCTATTGGAGTAGATGTGTTGATACTATCTCCACCCATATTAAGAATAACCAAACCTACACCTTTTTCATCTAGATACTCAATTGTTTTTAAAGCATCCTTTGTACTTCTAGCGAACCTATCCAATTTTGTGACTACTATTACATCACCCGCTTCGACACTCACCAGTAATTCATTAAATCGTTCCCTCTTCTCAACCTTACGACCAGATACTTTCTCTTTATATATTACCTTACAGCCGTGCCTTTCTAATTGTTCAACCTGAATGTCTAAACTCTGAGCCTTAGATGATACACGAGCATAACCATAAATCATTTGCTCACTCCCTATTTTGATACATGTATATGAGACTCTATTAAGCTAATGATACCAGTATCTCTAAAATGTATCAATTGGGTGTACTCATTTGAGTCATATCTCTAAAATAGGTGTAATTTGTATCAAATAGTGGGATTTTTTTGAACAGTGTTGTAAAATAATGTTAAAACTAAATACTTACACAGGAGGATATTTATGCCTTATAGTGCTCTGTATCGATTTGAAGCGATTTCTCATGAACTAAATGCTAGAGATATTGATTCAGTTTCGTATAAAAATAAATACAAAGGCAATTTATATTGTACAACTGAAAACTGTGATGCCAAATTCATTACTGTATTTAGATTTTCTAGACCTAATTATTTTAGAACACATCCAAAAGAGGATCACAATGAAGATTGTATCTACAGCTTTGAAAGGTCAGCTACCAGAAGTGGAATTGATTCAAAAGAAACGATAAATGTGAGAATGTCTGAAAATCAGAAAAGAAATGCCCTTAAAAGAGCATATCGTCTCTCAAAGATGAGTGAAGAAGAAATTGAGAGGAAGAAACAAAAAGAGAAAGAAAAAAGGAACAAGTCAAAAATCACAAGTGGAAAAAAAGCTAATACAAGGATTAAAAATACACTCAGCAAAGAAGTAGATGAAGAGAAAGAAGCAGTTGCTTTAAAAAAGCAAAAAGCTCCTAGTTTATTTAATAGAGCTGTAGATGCTATTAACGACTCTGACCTTAACAATCCTAGGATAGTAACCGGTGAAGTGGTTGATGTATATTCTGAAAAAAATTTCGCTGTAGTAAGGATTTCTAAAGGTAAAAGGGTTCTTACTGTGAAGTTCGAAGAAGCATTTTTCGCCGATACTCCCAACTACGACGGTTTATTTGAAAATATCACCAAGTATGCTGAAAAGAAAGGTATATTGACTTTTATTGGTATAGGTGAGATAAGGAAATCTTCGAAGAATGATGAATACGAGCTAGTTATTTTTAACGGGAATGATTTTAATATAGAGGGAAATACTTTAGGATCACTTTCGGGAATTGTGGCTAAATGGAAACAATAAACTATATGATTAATGCTTAGATCGCTCTTTAATTTATTCCTTTGCTTTTTCCTATCTCGTTTTTTATTCACCTTTTCTTATCTCTGGTGAACCCCTGGTTCCAGACTCTAGCCATATCCATTTTAAACTAAGTACTGCTCATATTGAATTTGATCATCTTTTAGATAGACCGGCTAAATGTGTATCTAAAAGAGTAAACTTCTGAAGTTCACTTAAGTGATATAGGCTAAAATACAATATATGTAAATATTATAATTATATGGTGTGTTTGACTCAGAATTAATTTTTGCTTTTACGGGAGGTATTCCTAATGTCTAAGTACCAAACCTACCTAGAATCGTCACTTGCTAGACTCAGAACTGTATTGGATGATAGCGGCAGTAGACCCATCTTATTTATAGGATCTGGAATGTCAATAAGATACTTAAACACTCCTGATTGGATAGGGTTGTTGGAAAAGCTAATTGACTTAAACCCACAAAAACGTTTTCCAATTGGATACTATACCCAAAACACTAATAATGATTACCCAGCAGTTGCAAGTGCATTAATTGAAGAATATCAAGATTTTGCTTGGGATAAACATGAAGAGGGAATCTTTCCAGAAAACCTCTATGGTCACACTTTTCATAAAAGCATATTTTTAAAGTATCAAATATCAGAAGTACTCACAGATTATATAAACCATTTTAATGTAGAAAATAACCCCTACGCTGAAGAACTGGAGTCATTCATAACACTTAACCCCCATGCTGTAATAACCACAAATTATGATACTCTCATAGAAAAACTACTAACAAATTATAAAGTTGTAATCGGTCAACAAGTTATTAAACGAAAAGAAGCAACTGAGATAGGACATATCCTAAAGGTTCACGGATGTATGACTAATCCTTCCGAAATAATTGTTTCTTCAGAAGACTACAAGATATTTAAAGAAAAGCAAAAGTATTTGATAGCCAAGTTGTTAACCTATTTCTTAGAACATCCAGTTATATTTTTAGGGTATTCTATAAATGATTCTAATATTAAAAATATTTTGTCAGATGTTGCTGAAATTATAAATGAAGATGGTGATGAAGTCGTAAATAATATTTGGTTTATTGACTATAAGGAAGATATAAAAAGCGATGATAACCCACCAATGGATAAGACAATTGATTTAGGCGAAAGTAAAAGTATACGCGTGAATTACTTACAATTAAATAACTTCAAGCCCCTTTATGACAGTTTATACCAGCACAACTCAATGACAATGGATACATTAAGAGAATTACAAAGCAATATTTATAATATTATAAAAAGCAGAACGATTACAAACCTTGAAGTGGATATGATTAGTATAGAAAGTATCAAAGATGAGGAAGAGCTAAGTAAACTTTTGGGAGTCACTACTAGCAGTGATACTGAATATCTTACTGGTCGTGATGATGGAGTTAAAGTAATTGGAGTGGGGAATGTTTCTAGCACTGAGCAGTTGGTGGCAATGTATCCAATGAAAATTTCTCAAGTCGCAAAGAAATTAGGTTTCTCATACTGGTACCCTGTTGACAAGATGATACAGCAAGTTCATGTAGAAACTGGATTTAATATCAAAGGATCAAATAACCTGTATCATATTGATATTGGAATTACCCAACCTGAGCATAGATATTCAAAGAAGGCTCTTCAGTTATTTGAGCAAATCATTAACAACGATAGATATGAAGTAATAAACGAGGATGAAGTAGTGATATCTCCCTAAATACGCAGTATTGTTTTAAATATGATAAAAGCATAAAGATCTTAATAGGAGGTATTTAAAATGGATATAACGCAGATAAAAGAGGTTGTAACAGCACAGGTTAATGAGTTATTCCCACAATTAAAAACAAAACAAAGTTATCATCATGGGGTAGTTATGCTTATTACTAAAAATATCCAAAGAGACTATGACATTGCTGCGTTCGAGGATACCACTTACGCGGCAAAAATAATTAATAATGAAATCCAAGAACTACAAGTAGCACTTTGTATATAGGGAGGAGATTTCCTCCCTATATTTTATATATCCAAAGTATTTAGAGGAGAGTGTTTATTGTATTTAATTCTTATCTCATCGTCTGTAAAGTCCAAGTAATGCTTCTGTGTGACCTCGGCACTACTATGACCGAGTATCCTTGATAAACTAACCCAATCACCACCATTTAACAAGTAAAATTTAGCAAAGTTATTCCTCAACTGGTGCGGATGTACCTCAACACCTACACGCTTACCTGCTTCCTTTAAGCTTCTTCTAAAATTCCTGATGTCCTGCCTCGTACCTCTAATTGTTGGGAACATATACTCACTATCAGAGAAACGATCTCGATATTTCAGCCAACGTTTTAACTCATTTGACAACTTATGTGAAAAGTAAACATAACGCTCATGCCCGCTCTTAGTATTTTTGACCAGAATAGACTTATACTTAAAATCAACCTCATCGGGCATTAGATTGCAGCACTCTCCTGCACGCAGTCCTGTATCTAAAATAAGCCTCGTTTGAACCCACAACCGATATTCATGAAATATAGAAGTATCCATGGTGTTGAGCATTTTCTTAAGTTCTTCCCGTTTTAACAACGGCTTTTTCTTTCTTTGAGGCTTAACGTTCTCTAATTTATCTACTGGATTTATTTGTATTTCTCTTTCTGCATAAAGAAAGTTAAAGAACACCTTGATATTCCGTACATAGTTACTAATTGTAGTATCTGAAATTTCTTTACCATTATCCGTTCTACGGTCAGGAAAGTTTACATTTAAGCTTCTTTGATTACTTACTACAGTGTATTTACCTCTTTCACGCAGGTACTTTATATACATTCTTATATGTGCACTTTTAACATACTTCACTTCTGTAAGACCGTGCTCCTGCTGCACGTAGTAAGTGAATAACCTCAGCGTTTGCTCATAACTCGTGAGTGTTTTTCGACTTAACCCTTTGGAGTCACAGTAAAGCATGAAATTGTCTAGATGAAACTCAAAATTGTTCATAAAAAAACCTCCTAAAAATGGATGTGAAAAACCACACCCAATGAATAAGAGGTATAAATCTGTTGCCTTACACCACCGATATTTATCGGTACAGAAAGATGTTTATTGGTCATTAGTGTCAAGCAACAGACATTACATAAGTTCTATAAATCCCTTTGTAGAGCCTTCAGCTTGCCCGATGCTCCAGGCGGAGACGATCAGCCACCATCGCGATGAATTCGCTGTTCGTGGGTTTTGCTTTTGTATTGGAAATCGTATAGCCGAACAAGGAGGAAATAGCATCGATATTGCCTCTGTTCCAAGCTACTTCAATGGCGTGGCGGATAGCCCGTTCGACACGGGAAGCGGTCGTATTATATTTAGTGGCGATATCTGGATAAAGAACTTTTGTAATGGATCCAAGCAGTTCCAAATCTTTATAAACCATTGTGATGGCTTCACGAAGGTACTGATACCCTTTAATGTGGGCCGGCACCCCGACTTCATGAATGATATGGGTGATGCTTGTATCCAGATCCGGTTTTTTCGATCTTGCTGAGGAATAACTGCTGCCGAGGGCACGATTGATTGGATCGCCGGCATGTTTGATCTGGCGGACCTGCTCTCCAAGGTGATCAAGGTCGAATGGCTTCATCATAAAATAAGCCGCTCCAAGTTCGACAGCTTTTTTCGTCACTTCTTCCTGCCCGAACGCTGTTAACATAATGACCTCAGGATGCTTGTCCATATCCCTCAGCTTGTTCAACACAGCAAGACCATCGAGATGCGGCATAATGATATCCAAAATCAGCACGTCCGGTTTCTTCTCTTCGACCATTTGCAGACAGTCTTTTCCATTGTAGGAAGTACCGACCACTTCTATATCGTGAGTGTCTTCAAAATACTCTTCAAGAAGCTTTACCAGCTCTCTATTATCATCAGCCAAACACACTTGAATCTTTTCCATTCCTTTTTCCTCCTTAAGAGAATAGTCCTCTTTATTTCCGTAATACACGTATTCGACAGTCATAAGAAACATTCCTTTTTTATTATAACAAAAAATATAAGGAATTAGAGAATATCTGGCAAATGCTTAAAAATACTCGTTTTTTCGTATGTATTCGACATACGGCCGGTCAGTTTTGTCGAAATTTGTCGACAAAAAGGAAAAGGAGCCCTTTATGAGCTCCTAGCCTGCTTTCTTTTCCCCTTCTTCTTCATGAAGGGCAATACCTGCTTCCTGAAGCATCCATTCAATATGGACACCGTATCCGCTTGTCGGATCATTGACAAACACATGGGTCACTGCACCGATGATTTTTCCATTTTGGATGATCGGGCTGCCACTCATCCCCTGAACAATTCCTCCCGTTTTATCCAGAAGTTCAGGGTCTGTGATTTTAACAATCATTCCTTTTGTCACCGCAGATTTCTTTGGCATATTGCTGACAATCTCCACATCGAAGGTCTGCATTTTTTCCCCGTCAAGGACCGTCATGATTTGAGCCGGACCTTCTTCCACCTGTTCTGCGAAACCGATCGGAAGTCCCTCCGGGTATTCCTCATTCGTCATATCATCATCCAATGTTCCAAAGATACCGAACGGCGTGTTTTTGGTGATGATTCCGAGGCGGTCGTTCCTCAAGGAAAACCTGGCTTTTTTCTCTCCTGGAACGCCCTGTGCTCCTTTTTCAATCGAGGTGACCTGCGATTTGACAATGGTGCCTTCATGGATTTCAATCGGCTTTTTCGTATCCATATCCGAAATGACATGACCGAGAGCGCCGTACTTTTTCGTTTCAGGATCATAAAAAGTCATTGTCCCTATGCCGGCTGCAGAATCACGAATATACAGACCAATCTGATATTCCTTTTCCCGCGGGTTGTAGGCCGGCGTCAGACTTGCCGTCGTTATTTCCTTTCCCCGTTTAATTTTCAGTTCCAGGGATTCTTCCTTTTCTCCGGTTTCCTTTACGATGGAGGATAATTTCTCCATACTGTTAATTTCCTCTCCATTACCTTCAAGCAGGATGTCGCCGATGAGAATTTCCGCTTGTTCTCCTGGCGAAGTCCGTTGTTCGCCTTTGCCGTTTACAAGGTGGTGCCCTACGACAAGCACACCTTTCGTATGAAGCTCTACACCTACCGACTGACCGCCGGGGATCAACCGGATATCTTTGAACGGCTCCAGGCTTGTTTTCTTAACCGGTACACCTGCAAATTCATAAAACACTTCGTGATCATTTGTGGACGAAAACGCCGTCCACGCTTCTTGATCAACAGAATGCTGATCAGGGCTGGCGCCGACCTTTACTTCTGTCGGGATGGATAGATAGTGCTGGACAGGGGCATAAAAGGGCAAAATAAGCATAAACAGCAGGAGAACAGAACCACATATATAGTTAAAGGCTTGATTTTTCACGGGTTCACTCTCCTTGTACTCCAGTACCAACTAAATGGCTTACTTATAATGTGGTCTTCCTTAATCCTTTTTAAACGAGCATAATCTGAGTAATTATAGTACCGTTTGCCTTGCTTTGAAACATTCTCCAACGTATAGGTAAACGTTGTATAAAGAGGTGTGTCGGTGGAAATGATAAAACAAACAAAAGCGCATGGACTCGTCCATGCGCTTAGGTACATCATTATGATTTACTTTTATGTTTATCTGCCATCGTAAGCAGTTCCCGCGCATGCTCAACGGTTGTAGCGGTTAATTCTGCTCCGGTAATCATGCGGGAGATTTCGTCAGCTTTTTCGTCCATTGAAAGTTCCTTGGCTGCTGTCGACGTCCGCTCATCCTCCACACGCTTTTCAATGCGGACATGTGTATCCGCCATAGCCGCTACCTGTGGCAGGTGGGAAATACAGAGCACCTGTGATCCCTCTGAGATCCCGTAAATCTTCTCAGCAATTGCCTGGGCCACTCTTCCGCTTACACCCGTATCCACTTCATCAAAAATCACGCTTGTAATGCCCTGATGACGAGAGAAAATCCGCTTCAACGCAAGCATAATCCGGGACATCTCACCCCCGGATGCTACTTTATGTAGTTCCTTCAACGGCTCTCCGGGATTGGTCGTGATCAGGAATTTCACTAAATCAATACCGTTCGGCAGCAGCTGGACAGGAGTACCATCCAGTTCCGGATCTCCTTGTTTCCCCGGTTTCGTCTGCAGGTCCACAGCAAAAGCTGCTTTCTCCAAGTAAAGATCTCTCAATTCTACATGAATGAATTCAGCCAGCTGATCTGCAGCTTTCACACGGATTTCACGCATCCCCTGCGCCTCAAGAAGAGCATCCTCGGACAATTCGGCAATTTCACTCTCCATCTTACTCAGATGAGAATCTTTATTGCGGATTTCATCAATCTCCTCTTCAATCCGTGAAGCATACTGCAGCATATCATCCACCGTAGCTCCGTACTTCTTCTTCAGACGGTTCAGTTCGTTCAGCCGGGATTCGATCTGGTTGAGTCTTTCAGGATCAAATTCGAGCTCTGCCATCTGATTACTCAGCTTAAACGTCATTTCTTCCATCAGGTAATATGTGTTCGTCATTTCTTCCGAAAGTTTTGCCAGGTTATCATCCACATCGGATGTACTTTCCAAAGAGGTCATTGCATGACTCAGCCAGTCCATTCCGCGCTGTTCCCCGTACAAAGAATAATACGCATCATGAATGCCTTGGTACACCTTCTCAAAATTCATGAGTTTCTTCCGCTCTTCGGAAAGCTCTTCATCTTCAAGCGGCTGCATTTCAGCTCCTTGAAGCTCACGGAGCTGAAATTCAAGCAGATCCAGACGCTGAGCCATTTCCTGTTCATTCTCACTCAATTCTTTATAACGCTTCTTCATCGTTCTGTATTTGTCATAAACGCTTACATACTCGTCCAGGACCGAGCGAAGCTCTTCACCGGCAAATACATCAAGAAGCTCGACGTGCCGGTCAGGATCCATAAGCGACTGCGTCTCATGCTGGCTGTGAATGTCTATCAAGGAATGTCCGAACTCCTTCATGATTCCGAGTGTAACCAGCTTTCCATTCACCCGGCAGATGCTTTTCCCCTGATGGGTAATGGTCCGTTCAAGCACCACCATGCCGTCCTCATCAATATCGACACCATAGTTCTGTCCGACCTTATAGATCGGATGGTCAGGCTGCACGGTAAACAACCCTTCAATTTCAGCTTTTTTTGTTCCATGACGAACAAACTCAACGGATCCCCGACCACCGGAAAGAAGCTGGATCGCATCAATAATGATGGATTTACCAGCACCTGTTTCACCGGTCAGTACAGTCAACCCTTCTTTGAACGTGATTGAGATCTCATCAATGATTGCAAAATCACGAATAGACAACTCTGTTAGCATGAAACCATCCACCTCAGTTATAGCATATTTAGCAACTGCTCACTAATTGACTCCGTATGATCTTCACTGCGGCAGATAATTAAGCAGGTATCATCTCCGCAGATGGTCCCCATAATTTCATCCCATTCCAGATTATCCACGAGAGCACCTACAGCATTGGCGTTTCCCGGCAGAGTTTTCAAAATAATAAAATGTCCGGCCCGATCTATACTGACAAAGGCATCCATCATGAGCCGTTTCAGCTTTTCAAACGGATTGAAGCGCTGATCTGCAGGGAGACTGTATTTGTACCGGCCATCCATCATCGGCACCTTTACAAGATGTAGTTCTTTGATATCGCGGGATACGGTTGCCTGAGTGACATTGTATCCCATACCCTTCAATCGATCGACCAGCTCATCCTGGGTTTCAATATCGTCGTTTGTGATCAGTTCCCTGATTTTGATGTGACGTTGTCCTTTGTTCATGACCATCCTCCGTTTCAAGTCCTTCCATAAGAAAAGGGCCTGTGCTAAGCCCTTTTACACTCATTATGCGTTTCTGCTGTGCGCCTCATGCGCTTCTTTGACTACAGCATCGATATCCACCTGTTCTCCACTGCTGCCGCCATCATCAAGCCGCAGATGGACGAGGAATTCTATATTCCCATCCCCGCCGGTAATCGGAGAAAAAGTGAGTCCATAAACAGAATATCCGTGATCGGAAGCAAAATCAAGAATTGTTTTTACGACCTCTTTATGAATCGATGGGTCTCTCACAATTCCTTTTTTCCCTACCTGTTCTCTACCTGCTTCGAACTGTGGTTTTATTAGTGCTGCCACATCTCCCTGCTGCTCCAGAATCTCAGCAAGAACCGGCAGAATGATACGGAGGGATATGAAGGAGACATCGATGGAAGCAAACTGCGGCTGACCGTGTGTAAGATCCTCTTTCGTCACATATCGGAAATTGGTCCGTTCCATAACGACCACCTGGTCATGATTACGGAGACGCCAGTCAAGCTGATTATATCCGACATCCACGGCATAGCTGAGCCTGGCACCGTTCTGAAGCGCGCAGTCCGTAAAACCGCCGGTGGATGAACCGATATCAATCATGATCTTGTCCTTAACGGAAAGATCAAAGTGCTTCAATGCTTTTTCAAGCTTTAATCCGCCGCGGCTGACATACGGAATGGGACGGCCTTTAACAATCAATTCCAGTTCCTCATCCACTTTCAAGCCGGGTTTATCAAGGCGGACCTGCTCATGAAAAACAAGTCCCGCCATGATGGTCCGTTTCGCTTTTTCACGCGTTTCTATATAGCCTTTTTCTACAAGTAAAACATCTAAACGTACTTTTCTGCCCATATGATTTATGCCCTCTGTTGTTTTGTAGGTATCAATTCTTTTAGGTTTTTCACCATGTTTTCCGGGGTCAACCCGATCTCTTCCCAGAGTTTCGGTACACTGCCGTGTTCGATGAACCGGTCTGGAACGCCCATCCGGCGCACCCATTGGGAGGTGTAATTGTTTTCCTCAGCGAATTCAAGCACTGCTGAACCGAATCCTCCCTGCAGAACCGCTTCCTCTACCGTAAGAATCGGCAGCCCCTGCTTCATCATATCATGCAGCATGGACTCGTCCATCGGTTTGATGTAACGGGCATTTACCACCCGCACAGACCGTCCTTCTTTTTCCAGGCGGCCCGCCGCATCAAGGGCTGCATCAATGGTCGTCCCGAACGTAAGGATGACAGCCTCTGTCCCCTCTTTCAGGACTTCCCAGCTGCCGACGGGAATGGACCTCATATGTTTATCCGTATCGATCCCTTTCGCGTTACCCCGCGGATAACGGATCGCAAATGGCCCCTCTTCATATTCTGCAGCTGTATGAACGAGGTGCTGGGCTTCATCCTCATCTTTTGGCATGCTGATAATCATATTCGGAACAGACCTCAGGAATGCAATATCAAACACACCCTGGTGGGTCTCTCCGTCAGCTCCGACGAGTCCTGCGCGGTCAATACCGAAAATCACATTCAATTTCTGACGGGCCACATCATGAACCACCTGATCATAACCACGCTGCAGGAAGGTGGAATAAATGGCCAGAAACGGCTTCATGCCCTGAGTTGCAAGGCCAGCGGACATCGTCGTAGCATGCTGTTCGGCAATGCCTACGTCAAATAAACGGTCCGGGAATTCCTCACCGAATTTTTCCAGTTTGGACCCAAGAATCATGGCAGGAGTCACAGCTACAATGCGCTCATCTTCACGCGCTTTTTTAATCAGCGCATCACTGATGACCGAGCTCCACGCCGGAGGAGCATCGACCGGTTTGATTTTCTCTCCTGATTCGATTTTATAAGGACCTACACCGTGCCACTTATCCTTCACATCGGTTTCGGCGGGATGATACCCCTTCCCTTTCTTGGTCATCACATGAACGATAACCGGTCCGTCTGTTTTTCTTGCATAATTCAGGTTTTCCATCAAGTCTTCAAAATCATGCCCATCCACCGGTCCGTAATACGTAAACCCGAGCTCTTCAAAGAACATTCCCGGAACAACAAAGTACTTCATGCTGTCCTTCAAGCGCTCTGCTGCCTGCGCCAGCTTTCCTCCAACGGCGGGAATCTTCTTAAGAAGCCATTCGAGATCATCCTTGGCACGATTGTACTTCCCTGCGCTTCTCATCCGTCCGAGCGCACCGTGCAGGGCTCCTACGTTTTTGGCAATCGACATTTCATTATCATTCAAGATAACGGTTACATTCTTTTTCTCATGCCCGATATGGTTCAGCGCCTCCAGCGCCATCCCCCCTGTCAGGGCTCCATCACCAATGATGGGAAGGATTGAATGATCCTGTTTTTTCAAGTCGCGCGCAATAGCCATCCCCATGGCAGCGGACAATGAAGTTGAACTGTGGCCGGTTTCCCATACATCATGCTCACTTTCATCCCGCTTCGGGAACCCGCACAGTCCCTTATACTG
Source organism: Halobacillus sp. Cin3 (assembly GCF_947311855.1). NCBI lineage: Bacteria > Bacillati > Bacillota > Bacilli > Caryophanales > Bacillaceae > Halobacillus > Halobacillus sp. Cin3. Next base: position 1,160,639 of record NZ_CAMZMV010000001.1, read on the forward strand.
CCGCAGTGTGTCGAACTGCCCTCCACGGCCGGTCAGAATCTTATGGATATACGACTGGTGCCCGACATCCCAAATAAAACGGTCGACGGGACTGTTATATACTTTATGAAGAGCCAGGGTCAGCTCCACTACTCCCAGGTTCGCACCGAGGTGGCCGCCTGTTGTGGCCAGGTTTTCAATTAAAAACTGTCTCACTTCTGCTGCAAATTCTTCCAATTGTTTCGTATTCATATCCTTCAATAACGAAGGGTCGTTGATTCTGCTCAGATCCATTGAAGGACCCCCTTGTAATTATCTTGATTTTTTAGTGGACGACATGACATTTGATAATATTCTTACATTTAATTTGGTTTCTAACCATGCAATCACCCTGGCAGCGAAAAAGATAATCTGCGTGGATTTATTGATGGCGAAGAATTTACCAATGGCTTTTCCTCCCACCGTCACTGCTGCCACGATACTGGTAAGGGCCACGTTAATACCGATTTGGACGGCAGACCCTTCTGTATACCCAAAACTCGAAGCGAGCTGAAGTACGACGACAGTGGAGGCCGTACCACTAACTATACCAGATATATCCCCTATAACGTCGTTACAGAAACTTGCGAATCGATCCGCATTTCTGACAATCGCAATAGCTTCCTTGGAGCCCGGGACTTTCTCGGAAGCCATCGCATGGAAGGGCTTCTCTTCAGCAGCTGTAGCTGCTATACCAAGCATATCAAAGACTACACCGGTAAGCACGATGATAAATACAATGATCAGTCCAATGACCCACATGACTCCACTTAAAACGGAAGAAGAGATAACTGAAAAAATAGCCGCTAACACAAATGTGATAACGGCAATGCTCAAACTGAAATTTACGGCTTTTTTTAATTTATTATCCATTCTTAACCTCTATATCTATATATAATCATAATTTGTTTATGTAAACAGAAAGGAATGGTCACAAAACGGGTAAAAATTGCGGCTTAGGTCTAGTAGGTTTTCCCAATCAAGTACCGAGTGTCACCACTCTGGCGGTTCCCCTTTAAACTCGACTCAGCCTCGTTTCCGATAACTGGACTAGATTGCCACTTAGTCCGCACTATAATTCCCGTTTTATGTCCATAGAACAGTCTAGGGGATTTCCCCGACAGCCTTTGACCGTTCCTTAGCCTCTTTTGCAGTTGTGATTTCATACAGCTTACGTCCCAGGACCACAGTGGCCATCTGTAGTCACAGGGGCTCATGGACTGTAATCCCCTCAAAAACCACTCAAGGCAGGCTACGCTGCGCATATAGATGTTACTCCATATGCTGCAGGTTCATACCCCATTTCATAACGGTATCTGGCTCAGAGCCCGTTACAAGAATGGGCCTCCGCGGAAGCAGGGTCAACGCCCACATGCCTTTGTGGATCGCCCTGCGACCTTAACTCCCAGCATCGACCCAAGGCTGGGCGCCTCAAGCCAACACAAGGAACTTCATCGATGTGCCCTTTGGCGGATTTTTAGGCCCGCCTTCAGGAACGGAGGACCGACTAGAATACTGCACCATTCCTTTTGTAAAAATAATATATCATATTTCAGCACACACCTCAATCGAAATCCTTCCGATTAATGATCGCGCGTACTCAAATATTGAATAAGTTGTGACAGAACCGTACCTTCCACACCTGCTTCCGTTAAAGCGGACTCAGCTGTTTTGACGTAATGATTCTTCTGCTCTTTTGCACCGTCCAGACCGAGAAGACCCGGATAGGTACTTTTATCATTCACCACATCACTGCCTACAGGCTTACCGATCACCTCTGCATCGCCGGTCACATCCAGAATGTCGTCCTGAATCTGGAAAATAAGGCCGAGCGCTTCCGCCATCTCACTCATCTGCTGCATGGATTGCTCTGAGGCCTTTCCGAGCTTTGCACCTGCACGGATCGCATATTTCAATAACTCGCCGGTTTTATTCTTATGAATAGCTTCCAGAGATTCCAGAGAAATCTCTTTTCCTTCACTCAGCATATCCTGCATCTGACCCTCGACCATACCTCTTGGACCGGCGGCTTTAGTCAGCTCCTGAATAAGAAATATTTTTTCTTCCTGTTCAAGGGACGGGTCTTCTGAAATCAGCTGGGTACTCATGGTGAGCAGGGCATCTCCGGCAAGGATAGCTGTTGCTTCATCGAATTTTTTATGATTGGTAGGCAGCCCGCGCCTGATATCATCATCATCCATAGCTGGAAGGTCGTCATGAATCAAGGAGTACGTGTGGACCATTTCAAGAGCGGCGGCGGCGGTCAGCCCTTTTCCCACCGGCGCGCCAAAGGCTTCCGCTGTGGCCAGAAGCAGAATAGGACGCAGCCTTTTCCCACCGGCTTCAATGGAATAAAGGATCGAATCCTGAAGTCTGCCCGGCACGGTATAATCTCTCACATACATGGTCAACTGATCGTTAATGAATGTTTGTTTATCTGTTAAATAAGCTTTCAAGTCCACAGGCTATTCTTCCTCCTGTACGGTGAAAGGTTCAAAATTCCCATGCTCATTCAAAATCTGCTGCATCTGCTCTTCCACTGTTCCGAGCTTTTCACTGCATACCTTTGAAAGCTTCATCCCCTCTTGATAGTATTGAATAGCTTTTTCAAGAGGGACTTCGCCGGTTTCCAGCTTCTCGACAATTTCCTCAAGCTGATTCATGGCTTCTTCAAAACTGATTTCCTGTTTATTTTCCTCCATGTTCATCCTCCTTCACCGATGTAACCTGACATTGAATGAAACCGTCCTGGACTTGAAGGGAAAGACTGTTTCCCTCCGACACCTGAGCAGCCTTTTTAATGACCTGATTTTCCTCGTCAAAAGGAATGGCATAGCCGCGTTTCATAATTTCAAGCGGATTCAGCAGGGTCAGCTTATCCAGCGTCGAATGAAAACGGTCTTTTTTCCGGGAGACGATGGTATCGAAAGCTTTCTGGAGCTGTTTCGTATCCCTTTGAAGAGCCTCTGTTCCTTCTTTGATTTTTTTATCCGGTCCCTGCTGCTCCAGCCGTTTGGTTAAATAACCCAGCTGCTCACGCTGGCTCGACTGCTGACGGTTCATCTGTTTGGTCAGACGCTCGAGCACTCGGTCCAGGTCCTGTTCTTTTTGACGCATCAGCTGTTCCGGATACTTAAACGCATAGGATTTTTTTAATCGGTTCAGCTTCTGCCTTGATTCAGTCCGCTGCCCGTCCATGGATCTTATGAGCCTCTGTCTGAACTGCTGCACCTGTTCTCTCAGTTCCGTAATGGAAGGTACGGCTACTTCTGCGGCCCCGGTAGGCGTCGGAGCTCTCCAATCAGCTGCAAAATCACTGATGGTTGTATCCGTTTCGTGACCGACGGCAGAAATAATGGGAATCGAAGATGCTGCAATCGCCCGGGCGACTATTTCTTCATTGAATCCCCAGAGATCTTCAATAGATCCACCTCCGCGGCCGACGATTAAAACATCGCAATCCAGATGCTCATTGGCGTACCTTATGGCGTTGGATACCGATTCTGCTGCGCGCTCCCCCTGGACAAGAACCGGAAGGATGGATACCGGCACAATCGGATAGCGTCTCTTGATCGTTGTCAAAATGTCCCTGACAGCCGCACCGGTAGGAGAAGTGATCACACCGATATGCTTTGGATATGTAGGAAGCTTTTTCTTACGTTCTTCAGCAAACAGACCTTCCTTCTCCAATTTCTCCTTCAGCTGTTCAAAAGCAAAATACAAGGCACCGATTCCATCCGGCTGCATTTCCTTAATATAAAGCTGATACTGCCCCATCGGTTCGTATACGTTGATCTCACCTTTTACGAGGACATTCATACCGTTTTCAGGCATGAATTTCAGCGAGCGGTTGCTTCCGGCAAACATAACCGCCTGAATTCTTGCCTGATCATCTTTTAAGGACATGTACATATGCCCTCTGGAATGATGTTTGAAGTTGGAAATTTCTCCTCTGAGCCATACGGTCTTCAAATGAGGATCACCGGATAGTTTCCGTTTGATATATTTGGTTAAAGCCGTTACCGTCAAATACTGATCCTGCACGACAACGCCTCCTTACACGCGGTGAATCTGCTTCGCCGCCTTAATGGTATTGTGGAGCAGCATGGTAATGGTCATCGGCCCCACCCCTTTTGGAACAGGAGTGATATGGGAGGCCACTTCCTTTGCTGATTCAAAGTCAACATCGCCGGTCAGTTTCCCATCGACACGGTTGACTCCGACATCAATGACGACAGCGCCTTCCTTCACATGCTCCCCGGATACAAGTCCCGGCCTGCCTGCGGCTACAATCAGAATATCTGCCTGTTTCGTATGGGATTTTAAATCCTTTGTACGGGAGTGACAATGGGTGACCGTTGCATTCTTATTGAGAAGGAGCTGTCCAACAGGCTTGCCGACGAGGTTGCTGCGTCCTATAATGACGGCGTGTTTTCCTTCCACATCAATATCCGCACGTTCAAGCATCACCATAATCCCATATGGCGTGCAGGGGAAAAAGGTATCCTGGCCTGTCAGCATCCTGCCTGCGTTTTCAGGGTGGAAACCATCCACGTCCTTGCCAGGGTCGATTGCTTCAATTATTTTCTGGTCAGAAATATGCTCCGGAACTGGAAGCTGCACCAGAATACCATGAACCGTATCATCTTGGTTCAACCGGTGAATCAAATCCAGAAGCTCCTGCTCGGAGGTTTCCTCAGAAAGTTCAATGAGATCAGAATCCATACCGATTTTTTCAGAAGCCCGCTGCTTCCCTTTTACATAAGATTTTGAGGCAGGATCTTCTCCGATAATGACGACAACCAGTTTAGGGTGTACACCTTTTTCATGGAGCACCGCCACCTCCTGCTTCATCTCTTCCCGTAAATCTTCCGCTAACTGTTTTCCATAAATAACTTCCGCTGCCATCTCCGATTCCCCCTGTTCAAAGTTAGATCATCTTGGATAAAACGCCGTTGACGAACTTCCCGGAATCTTCTTCACCGAAGATTTTAGCAAGTTCTACTGCTTCGTTGATTGCTACTTGTGTCGGGACATCTTCGTTATGTTTCATTTCATACGCGGCCATTCGAAGAACGGTCTTCTCTACTTTAGGTAGACGTGGGAACGTCCAGTTGTCCAAATGGTCGGCAATCCACTGATCCAGGTCATCCCTGTAGTCCATGACTCCGTGAACCAGGTCGTGCAGAAATGGATCAACCTCCGGATCTTCTACCACGTGCTGGATGGCCTCATCCGTATCAATATCCTCTGTAATCGTTTGAAAAAGCGCCTGAAATGCTTTTTCTCGTGCTGTGCGTCGTTTCATGTTCATTCTCCTTTAAGGTAATATCCGTTAGAATCATAACATTTTAGTTGGATAAAAGCCATGATAACAGGGATATACAGCCTGGTGTTTCCTTTGTGCAAAAAGAAAAATCAGAAAGGGTCTCCCCTTTCTGATTCCTATGAATAGGCTTCCGTTTCGTTTTCTTCTTCTTTTGCTCCATCCATTTGGATACCAACGATGTGCACGTTGATTTCACTAATTTCAAGAGCTGTCATATTTTTCAATGCCTGGCGGGTATTGTCCTGGATTTTCTGGGCGGTATCAGGAATACTGATGCCATAATCCATAACGACGTAGGCATCAATCAAAATGCCGCTTTCTGTCAGCTCCACTTTGACACCCTTGCCGTGATTTTTCTTACCCAGTCGTTCTGCAACACCGGAGGCAAAGTTCCCCCGCATCGAAGCAACTCCAGCCACTTCGGATACGGCAATGCCCGCGATGACTTCAATTACTTCAGGAGCAATCTCAATATTGCCTAATGTCGATCCATCTGTCACATTCAACAATTGCTTATCAGTCATTTATGACCACTCCTTTTAAGCTTCATCTTTCATAATCGTATACTTCTCAAGGAATTTCGTATTAAAGTCGCCATTTACAAAGACTTCATGCTCCATCATACGCTGATGGAACGGAATCGTTGTATGGACACCCTCTACGACAAATTCATCGAGAGCACGTCTCATACGGCGGATGGCTTCATCTCTGTCACGGCCGTACGTAATGAGCTTGGCCACCATAGAATCATAATAGGGAGGGATGGTATAACCCGGGTAAGCTGCAGAATCCACACGCACGCCGAGACCACCCGGCGGCAGGTACATATCAATTCTACCTGCAGAAGGCATGAAGTTTTTATAAGGATTCTCCGCATTGATCCGGCATTCAATGGACCAGCCTTCAAACTCGATGTCTTCTTGTTTAAAGGAAAGTTTTTCATCGTTGGCAACCAGAAGCATCTCTTTAATAAGATCTACGCCTGTTACCATTTCGGTCACCGGGTGCTCCACTTGAATACGCGTATTCATTTCCATAAAGTAGAAGGAGTCCGACTCTTTATCGAAAATGAATTCTACGGTACCGGCCCCTGAATAATTGACAGCAAGAGCGGCTTTGACTGCAGCATCCCCCATCTTCTTCCTCATCTTTTCGGAAATAGCCGGAGATGGCGTTTCTTCAATGAGCTTCTGAAGACGGCGCTGGATCGTACAGTCGCGCTCTCCCAGGTGAACAGCATTCCCGTGATTATCGGCAAGCACCTGGATTTCCACGTGGCGGAAATCCTCTATGAACTTCTCAATATAGACGCCGGGGTTGCCGAACGCCGTTTCCGCTTCCTGCTGGGTCATGCGGATTCCTGTTTTCAAATCATCTTCATTACGGGCTACACGGATTCCTTTTCCTCCACCGCCGGCTGTCGCTTTGATGATGACCGGGTATCCGATGTCTTCCGCTACCTTCAAGCCTTCTTCCTCGCTGTTGATGATTCCAGCGGAACCGGGTACAACCGGAACCCCTGCTTCTCTCATCGTTTCTCTGGCCACATCTTTCGTCCCCATTTTTTGAATGGCATAGGCGGATGGGCCAATGAAAGTGATGTTACATTCTTCACACATCTCGGCGAACTCTGCGTTTTCAGAAAGGAACCCGTATCCTGGATGGATCGCATCCGTCTGCGTCAGCGTCGCCAGACTTAAAATATTGGTGTAGCTCAAGTAACTGTCTTTACTTAATGTAGGTCCAACACAATAGGCTTCATCCGCCAGCTGGACGTGCAAGGCTTCTTTATCTGCTTCAGAATAAATGGCGACCGTCTCGATGCCCATCTCTTTGCAGGCACGGATGATCCGGACAGCAATTTCACCTCTGTTGGCTATTAAAACTTTTTTTATCAACGTCTCATCCCCCGCTTACTTAGACTTCACTCGGAACAACGGCTGTCCATATTCGACCAGTTCGCCGTCTTTAACAAGAATTTCTACAACCTCACCAGAAACTTCCGCTTCAATTTCATTGAAAAGCTTCATCGCTTCCACAATACATACGACAGAGTCCTCTTTGACATCGTCGCCGAGTTTCACGTAGGCATCCTGGTCCGGTGACGGAGATACATAAAATGTTCCAACCATCGGAGACTTGATTTCAGCATCGTAATCGCTGGAGGGTGTATCTGCTTTAGGTGCTTCCTCTACAGCGGGCTCCTGTTCTACTTCCTTGCTCTGTGCAGGCTCCTGAGTCTGTGGTTTCGGCTGTGCCTGGACCGCCTGCTGCGGCTGTACAGCTTCTGTAACAACCTGCTCCTGTTGTTTTTTCATCGAAACTTTCGTCCCATTAGCTTCATAGCTGAATTCATCGATGGAAGACTGATCGATCAGCTTAATAATTTCTCTGATTTCCTGTACCTTTAACATAGCTGGCACCCCTTTTATGTATAGTTGCTTTATAACTGGTACTAATAACTCCTCTTAACATTCTATTATAAATTCCTGCTTCCCTGCAACTGAACCTCCTGAAAGAAGGTAGAAAGACAGACCTTATCCGTTAACAATTGGCAGTTCTATAGGTCTGTGGATTTCTTTCTCCACCACTATTTCCATACAGCCGGCTTTTTAACCATGCACAAAAAGAAGCTGCCGTTTTCAACGGCAGCTTCTCAGCTTGTAGAGAAACCTCTTTTTCTTTACAACCTTTTTTCTTTCTTACCGCCAGGAACGAAAGCCCCTTCCCTTTCCGCGGACGAGCGACCGAGCTTCCCCAGGAGTGGAAGGGGCACCGCTCCTTGGGCGTTCTTTAAAATCGAAAAAGACTCTCCTTCACCCAACACATCCTTGCTGGATGGAGGAGAGTCTTTGTCATATTCAGGCAGGAAGCCGTCATCAGCGCCTGTTCTTCCCCTTTTACTTTTCCACGCAAGCGGCCATAGCGCAGCCCATGCCGTTCTTTTGAATCTGCGAACCTGCGTAGTGGGCAGTCTCTCTTCTATATTCTAACGTCGGCACGAGGAGCGTTGGTGGTGATGCCTGCGGGAACAGCACGGGCCGAAGATCCACTTGGGCAGGTGTTCTTCCTGACCAAGTTAGCTGAGGGCGTGCCCGCGGCATTCATCCACCGATAAGCGGAAAGTGACACTTCGCACGACAAATGGAGAACTCTAACTGGTTAACACAGGCTTTTCTACAGCCAAAGAAGCTGCCGTTTTCAACGGCAGCTTCTTTTATTCAGCCTGCAGGCTGGAATTGAACCTGGACCTGCTTATGTCCGAATTCATCGGAGACCATCTGGATAATCTGGTTCGTGTCTTCCTTGGATAACTCCTGGGCTTTGACGGTTACGTGAACGACGTCATCTTCAGCACGGACGAGCACATCATCATACTGGGCACTTGCCAGAATTGTATTTTCGATGATGGATTCTTTTGATTGATTGGTTTTAATCGTTTCCATTTTTTCCAGTGCTTCATTTTTCTCCTCAGTCGTGAAATCACTGGACGCTACAATTTCTGAAAGCTGCTCCTGGACCTGGTCACGCTGGTTTTTCATATCCAGGCGGATAGCTGAAAATAATTCATCGGTGGAAATTTGAGAAATCACTGTCCCGTCTCCTGCCGTTTCAACATTTTCCCCTTCTGCTTCTTCACTGGTCATTTCAGCCCAGTCCTCTTCCTGAATAAAAGCCATTTCTCCGTTTTCCGGGGATGTCATGTAGTAAACACTCAGCACAATCAAAAGACTCAACATTGTCAACAGCCACACCGTTTGTTTTTTTACCAAGGTAATCCCTCCTTATTGTTTAGGCAGAACTGATATTCTATGTGTCGGTACATCAAGCACCCGGGAAACAGCTTCGACCACCCATTCCTTCACCTGAATTTGATCGACCCCCTTGGCCGTTACGAAAACTCCGCTGACTTCAGGCTTGGATGTCTGGGTGAGCAGCGGAACTTCACGGTCGCCCTGTCGGACTAGAACCAGCTGTTGTTCTCTCGTATAATCTTCAATTTCTCTTTCTCCTCCATTCTTATCGGATTCTTTTGTGTTCTGTTTGCCTATGATTAAGTTTTTGTCATACTCCTTTTTGTGTGTGGATGATAGATTTATCATAATGTCCACAGCGCTGACACCCTGAATATTTTCAAGAAGCGGCTTGAGCTGTTTTTCATATTCTCCCTCCAGCTGTGTGATGGAATCGGTCTGTTCCGGAGATGGAGAAGTTTCCGATGCCGCCTGCTCCTGTGTACTCCCTGCCGCGGGAGGGGTGCGCGGCTCTGCATCCGGCTGGAACCAGCTGCTGACAAGAATGATAAGAACCCCGATCATTCCAAGACCAATTAAATACTTGGTCTTGTTCACCTTCTTCCCTTCCTTATCGGACGATAGAGTGATCTTATTCCACCATTTATTCATCCTGATCCTCCCAGTGGATTTCTATTTGTTCAGGCTTCAAGTCCAGTTTGCCAGCCACCCAGTTCACCAGTTCCGCATCCTCTTCTGAAGAGACTGCCGGGGAGGGCTCATCCATAAAGGAGATATCGACATTCTCCACGTCCCCCATCTCCTGGCTCCGTGATATCGTCAGTGTCACCTTTTCAAGAGTTTCCACGCTGTATGGCTGTCCGGTAAAAGTCATCGACGTATCCTGAAGCATGACATCCTTCTCTTCTTCCAACGAAGGCTGCAGTTCAGCAGATAGAGCTTGGGTAACCTGTTCTAATCTATATGCATCTTGTCCCTGCAGTATTTCATTTTTCTTCGATTCAATAGTGTCATCCAAACCGTCGGTATCCCACTGTTCTTCCATTTTCTGATCGGCCGACTGCAACAGACGCTCAGGGTCAATCTGCAGGAGTTGAAGCAGGGGGCCAAGGAAAACAAGAAGCAGTAAAATGGACATCACAAGCCTTGCATAGTTCTTCATGACACCCGATGGCAGGAGCGCATCTGCGACCATTGCCAATAGAAGGAATAATACAATTCTTGTAATCCACTCAATAAATAATTCCATTACCGCTCCCCCCTATCTGATCATCATTGTAATATTGCTTGCCGCCACCATAATGACTATGACAAGGAAAAACATCATGGAGACCATAAGCAGCGCGGCAAAAATGTAGAAAATGTGCCGGCTGACTACATCCATCGCCTGGATGACCGGTCCATCGCCGAGAGGCTGCAGCAGGGCAGCGGCCAGTTTATAGATAATCGCGATAGCAAGGACTTTGATTGACGGAAAAACAGCAATACCGAGGAGAATGACCACTCCTGCAATCCCAAGGGTGTTTTTTAATACAAGGGAAGCCCCCAGGATGGTGTCGGTGGCATCTGTAAACAAACGCCCGACAACAGGCACAAAATTTCCGGTCACAAACCGGGCTGTTTTCATCGTGATGCCGTCCTGTACAGCCGTAACGGTTCCCTGGACGGAAATGACACCAAGAAAAACGGTAAGGAAGATCCCCATGACAGCCATCCCCGTCTTCCTTAACAACTCTGCTAAGTGATCGACCTTGAAGTCTTCATTCAAACTCCCGACAATCAATAAAAGAGCTGATGATGTAAATAACGGAATAAGCAGGTATTTGACCAGCAGACCACTGGACTGAACGAGAGCGATAATGATGGGATGGAAAAAAGAAATGGACATGAGATGACTGAAGGAAGCCATGATACCAAGAAGAAGAGGGATCAGACCGATCATGAAACTGCTCATCCGCTCCACCGCATCCAATGTATAGACAATCACCTGCCTGAAACTTTCCAATGCAAGAGTCAGCAGGACAAGATAGACGACCATGTACGCTGCTTTACTTACGACTGAATTTTGAAAGGCAGACTGCACAGACTGCAGGAGCGTGCTGAATAAGGTTAGAAATAAAAGAGAAGAGAGCAGCCGGCCGTTTAAAAGAAGTTCGTGAAAGAAAAATTCCACCATTCCGGAGTACCAGTCGGAGGATTCGAGCGCCCCTTCCTTTTGAATAAACTCCATAAAATTGTCATGTTGAAAAGTCGGAATATAATCTCCATACTGCTGCTGCAGGTCCTCCCAGTTCGCTTCCATATCTTCTGTTGAAATGTATTCCGACATGGAAGGTCCTGTCGTTTCCGGAGCTTCAGGGGATGCCGCAGAAGCCGAAGGAAAAAGGATAACCCCGATGATTCCTGCACACAGCCACATCCATAGACGTTTCATCTGCTCCCCGCCTCCCTAACCTCCGGGTATAAATTGAAGAATGGTTTCAATAACAGCTGTAACAATCGGGATCGCAAGCATCAAAATGAATAATTTCCCAGCCAGTTCCACTTTCGATGCCAAAGCATTGAGGCCGGCATCCCGGATCAGCTGGGCACCGAATTCAGCAATGTATGCAATGCCGATGATTTTCAAAATCGTTTTGAAATACATCGGTTCCACCTGGGCCTGGTCAGCCATATAGGAAAGCAATGTAAATACATAAGTCAGCTGATCGAGGACGGTCAGGAAAATAACGATGACGGTAAAAAGGAGAAGAAGAAAAGCGGCTGATGATTTCTGTTCCTGCAGCAGAATGATCAGCATAGCCGCAACAAGCCCCAGCGAAACAACCTGGATAATATCCATAAAGCTATCCCTGGTAGAGAAAGACGGATTTAATCTGTTGGAACAAGTCAGCCAGACGGTGCAGGACGATAAACAGTACAATGATAAATCCTGTCAATGTGACAGCCTGGGCGATCTCTTCCTTTCCCATTTGTTTTAGAATACTGTGAATCATGGCGACGATAATTCCTACTCCCGCTATTTGAAAAAGGATTGTGGCATCTTGGAGCACAATGGTCCTTCCCCCTTCTATATAATTAAAATGATGACGAGAAGACCGCTTAAAACCCCCATCCCTCTGGCCATCTTCTGGTACTGCTCGCCTACCTCCAATGCTTCATGAAGGACTCTGTCTAAATGGTGGATGGTCAATTGGATCTGTTTCTGCTGCTGCTCCAGATCATGTTGTCCGAGGGTCCGGCCAAACTGAAGCAGAATTTCCATTTCTGTTTTGCCCATGGCATTCCAGGGCCAATGTTTTTTCAAGAGGGTTTCCCAGAGAACGGAAAAATCACGGCAGCTGTCCTGCTCTTTTTGAAGCTGCTCAAAAAATCCAGCTACCGGCATAGGCAGATGCCTCGATAAGGTTTCACACACCTCCCAGAGTGAAGACTGACCATAAACCATCTCCGCTTCAATCAGTTGAAGAGCATTTTTCCACTGTCTAATATGGCCGGGTCTTTTTTTGAACCGGGATGCAATTTCAAACCCGCCCAGTGTTGTAACGGTTAAAATGATGACGGCGCCGATCCACTCCATCCATCCGCCCTCCTTCCCCTTCACCAAGAACTTGTCCAAGGTGGTTATACACCTTCCACGTAATGACCGATCCTGCACGCAGACGTTCGAGTGTGATGTAACGTTCAAATACCTGGTCGTGCATAAGCTGCGAAACCGACGGTCGCCGGCTGACGGATTCCACCCCGTTACCATGCAGACTGCATATGACCTTCACTCCGGTATAAACCGCTTCCTGAACAGCAAGGGCATCCCTTTCACCGCCGATTTCATCGACGATTAAAACATCCGGGGACATGGAACGGATCATCATCATCATACCGTCCGCTTTTGGACAGGCATCCATCACATCGGTGCGGGTGCCGACATCCAGCTGCGGAACTCCCCGTAAACTGGCTGCTATTTCCGACCGCTCGTCCACAATGGCAACTTTTGACGGTGAATAGGAACCAGCTGCTGCGCCAATAACACAGGCAAGTTCACGGAGCAGTGTCGTTTTTCCGGAATGAGGCGGGCCTATGATCAAAACACTTCTCCATCCCATATCGTCATAAAGATAAGGAAGCAGAGAGGATACCTGCCCCCTCGTGGACCGAGCGACGCGGATGTTCATAAAAGAAATATGCTTCAGCGTCTCTACTTTATCTTCCTGTGTGTTCGCTTTGCCCGCCAGCCCAACGCGGTGGCCGCCTTCAATAGTAATAAACCCCTCTTTCAGTTCATCCTTAAATCGATAGAGAGAAAACTGGCTGATTTGGTTCAAAACGTAGGAGAGATGATCCGCGGTCATCGAGAGAGACTCTATAACGGAATAGCCTGAACTGCTGATCATCTCTATGGGGCGATCCACCCTTAAACGGATCTCCTGGACTCTCCTCCAATCCACCTGCTCTAGTAAAACCTTCTGAAATGAAGGCGGAAACAGACGTAATATCTCTTTCATCCTTCTCCTACTCCTTTATTTGGTTTACTTCATATGTATGTCCCACGTTTATACTTATGACAGGTCAAATCATATAAAAGTAGAAGAACATCAGCCCGTACTAGAGTTCTACTAGAGCGGGCATCTAATGCTAATAGGAGGGCGGACATAAAAAAAAGCGTGCTCCCAACGGGAACACGCTTGATGATCTATTTCATTACGCACGGGAGACATATTTGCCGTCTGTTGTGCTGATGAGTAGTACTTCTCCTTCATTAATGAAGAAAGGTACCTGAACCGATAATCCTGTTTCAAGCGTCGCAGGCTTCGTACCTCCGCTTGCCGTATCACCTTTGATGCCCGGTTCTGTTTCTGTTACTTTCAATTCAACGTTTTTCGGAAGCTCGACGCCGATCGTCTCACCCTGATATGACTGAATCTGAACTTCCATGTTTTCCTTCAAATAATTCAGCTGTTCCTGAATAGTCGCAGTAGGAATTTCCACCTGCTCATACGTTTCCATATCCATGAATGCGTGCATGTCCCCATTAGCGTAAAGGTACTGCATTTTACGGTTTTCAATATGAGCACGTTCTACTTTTTCTCCGCCGCGGAACGTTTTTTCCTGGATGTTTCCATTACGCAGGTTACGAAGCTTCGAACGAACAAAAGCAGCTCCCTTGCCCGGTTTTACGTGTTGGAATTCCATGACCTGCCAGATTCCACCATCTACTTCAATTGTTAAACCTGTACGAAAATCGTTTACTGAAATCATACGTTGCTCCTCCTTCTTTCCTTACAAAGTAATTAGCTCTTTCGTTGAATGACTCAGACGCTCGTTGCCGGTCTTCGTTACGATTGTGTCATCCTCAATACGGCATCCGCCGACATCCGGCACATAAATCCCCGGCTCTACAGTAACGACCATGCCTTCTTCAAGGATCGTCTGTTCAGAACGGAAGGAAAGCCCCGGACCCTCGTGAACATCAAGTCCAATACCATGGCCTGTCGAGTGCCCGAAATAGTCTCCGTATCCCTTTTCTTTAATATAGTCACGGGTGAGAGCATCCGCTTCCTTACCGGTAATGCCTGCTTTAATTCCTTCCATACCTCTTAACTGGGCCTGCAAAACCGTGTCATATATATCTCTAAGCTGATCACTGATTTCCCCAACAGCGACGGTTCTCGTAATATCAGAACAATACCCTTTATAAAGAGCACCAAAATCCAGCGTGACAAGTTCCCCCGACTGAATTTCCTTTTCCGACGCTGTGCCGTGCGGAAGAGCTGAGCGGTAACCGGACGCCACTATAATGTCAAAGCTGGAAGAGACAGCTCCCTGCTTCCTCATGAAAAATTCCAGTTCATTGGAAATATCAATTTCCTTCACACCTGGTTTTATGTAGCTTAGAATGTGGTCAAAAGCGTCATCGGCAATCTTAACAGCATCCTTTAATATACTAATCTCCTCATCGGTCTTAATCAAGCGTAATTTTTCAACGAGCCCTGAGGTTGGGACAAGTTCAGCATCCATCAACTGTTTGTACTGCTCGTAGGACGAATATGTAACGTGATCTTTTTCAAAGCCGATCCGTTTCAAACCAAGTTCCCTGGCTTTGGCAGCCGCCTCTTCGTGCAGGGGACGTTTATGCTCGATAATGTCGAACCCTTCCGTCTGATCTGCGGCCTGCTTGGTATATCGGAAGTCTGTAATTAGAAAAGCATCACGGTCTGTAATGAGCAAAGCTCCGGAAGAACCTGTAAAGCCGGAAAGGTAGCGTCTGTTTTTCGAACTCGTGATCAATAGTCCATCCAGTTCTTTTGAAGCAGCTGCTGTACGCAGTCCTGTCAATTTCATCATATTAGTGGTCTCCTCTCTCAATTCAGCTTTTGAATCAATCCTTCTACCGCCAGTCGATACCCATCGATTCCGAATCCTACGATCTGCCCTGCCGTGACAGGAGCAAGCATCGACGTGTGCCGGAAAGCTTCTCTCGCGTGGACGTTGGAAATGTGGATTTCAATGACAGGCAGGGAAACAGAACTCACTGCATCCCGAAGGGCTACACTCGTATGGGTGTAGGCAGCAGGATTAATGATGATGCCGTCCGCCATTCCTTCAGCCTGATGAATCCAGTCTACGAGATCCCCCTCGTGATTGGATTGGTAAGCCTCCACCTCGAAGCCGGCTTTCTGCGCGGTCTCTGTAACGAGCCGGACCACATCCTCAAGTGTACCGGTACCATATGTACCGGGCTCGCGGACACCCAGGCGGTTCAGGTTCGGCCCATTCAGTAAATAAATCTTCTTTTTCTCCATTCCATATCCCCACCGTTCCCCAAAGGATCATACATTTAAATCTTATCATACTCCCTCCTTATTTGAATAAGAATCTGCCGTTTGATTAAATTCATGATACTCATAAGATATGGAATACCCTACAAACACACCGTATAAGATAAATAAACAGGCCGTTGTCACCCACGTATCACTGCTCAGTTCCATGAAACCAGGGATCGCTGGAAACACAGGGGTTAACACAAAATAGACCACGCCCCACAGAAGCAGTCCGAAAATGGCGCCCGGCCAAATGCCTTTTCTTGATCTTAAAGTAAAGTAATAAACGAACGCCGTTCCGATTGAGAGAAGCGCAACAATCAGCACCGACAGAACTTCTGCGAGCCATGTTCCAGTCCAATCCGTCTGCCAGAAGGACCGGAATATAAAGGATGCTGCGGACACTTCCGTAAAATGAAAATAATAGGCGCCGGCACCCAGAGCACTCCATAAAAGCCCCCCGGCAAAACCTGTTGCTGCCGCTTTTGAGGCAACACTCTGCCGAGGCTCTTGCTTCCGTTGATCTTTAGTTTGTTCTGCCATCTCCATCACCTCTTTCCTCATTTTAACCAACCCGCATTTTTTCATGCCTGCTTTCATAATAGACCTAGTGATTCTTCTCCATTTGTTGTAAAATAAAGGTCCAGAGATACTTATCATGTTTCTAGTTTAGAGGTGACAGTCTAAAGGAAAGAAAAGAATAACCCCGAATCTTTCACCTGAACTTTGAGTATAAATACTGCATAAATTCATCTACTACGGAAACAATTGAAAATAGCACATACCCGCCACAGGAAATGATGAAAAGTGTACAATCCAGGGTATATATAACTAATAGATGTCGTACAGGTGACCTAATACTAGAAGGGAGGACATTGATATGCGTAACTGGATGACACCAGTCATGTACATTTTGATCGGGCTTGCCATTTTCTTTGTAGGCGTTCAGCTGTTTACCAATACATCAGGTTTCTTAACAAACATAGTGGTTATGATCGGGATGGCGGCTATCCTCTATGGAGCCATCTACTACTTCTTCCTCCGCGGACGCGGATTTGGCGGGGGTTCCGGCAACCGCAATGAAATGAAAAAATACAAACAGGCCGTTAAACAATCCAAACAGAAGTACAAACAGCCTGCACCGGTCGTTAAGAAAAGTCCGGCTGCCAAAACAGCTGTTAAATCCGCTCCGTTCCCACGCAAAAAAAGCAGAAGAACCAATGGGCCACAACTCCGGGTCATTGAAGGAAATAAAAACAAAGACAAAAATCGAGCCTCTTTTTAAAGGCTCGATTTTATTTTGTCCACCTTTTTAAAAACTCCAATGCATGCTGGCGTCCGTAATTCATCAAATGTTCCTTTTCCTCATTCGTCATATGAAAATCAGTGGTTTCAATGCCGCTTACAGGGATGAAAAGAATATCCTTACTGATGGATTTTGAAATGTAGCGGGAGTCATGAGCCCGCTGCATCGTTTTAAACAGCGCATGAAACATCTGGATGGCGTTTCTGATTTTCTGTTCAGGAAGCTTATCCGGCTCATCACTTAATTTTAAGCCGATTACTGGTCTCGTCCGGCACCCATCCTGCTTTTCCCATATCCACAGCGGAAAATTACTAAGGACCCCTCCATCGACAATCACTGATTTCCCACGCTTTCCATGAATCTTCACAGGAATGAAGAAATATGGAAGACTCGAGCTCATCCTTACAGCTTTTGCCACGGAAAAGGTAGCAGGATCAATGCCATAAGTGCTCTTCAAGTCATCAGGGAGGACGACGATCCTCCCTAAAGTAAGATCTGAACAGATAATCTTCAACGATCCGGGCCGGAGATCTGCAAACGTACGCACACCCTTTTCCTCCAGCCAGTGAGCCATTACGGTTTCCATCTGCGCTCCGTTGTATAGGCCGAGACGATAATACAGGAACAACCATTTCATAAAAGGGAAGACGCGGTCTGTCAGTGGAACATGGATCATCTCTTCAAAAGACATGGACATCAGACGGGATTTGATTTCCCCGGCTGTATAGCCCGCTGCTGTTAATGCTGCCAGAATCGCTCCTGCGGAGGTACCGGCAACACGTCTGAACACATAGCCCTGACTCTGCAGTTCCTCAACGGCTCCTATAAAAGCGAGTGCCTTCACCCCACCTCCAGAAAACACCCCATCTACTTTCACCATGCTTCACCCCGCTTTAATTCATTATAAACAGCGGGTCCACTAAATAGAACGCAGGTGGAAGAATTCCACCCTTCCTCAAAAACCCCTCCCATGAGCTGTTGGACACAAAAAAAAGACACGGACATCCGTGTCTCAGGCACTCTATTCGTTATTCTGGTCTTCGTTTTTCTTCTGCACTTCTCTCAAAGCTTCGACATACCCTTTATTCTCATCGAAGAACTGGACAAGATCGCCGATGCGGTCGATGGAATTCCAGCTCATATGGTGCTCAATACCTTCGACATCCTCATAGATGTTTTCCTTATCTACTCCGATCAGCTCCAGGAACTGTTCCAGCAGCTCGTGGCGATATACCAGCCGCTTCCCGATTTTTTTCCCTTTCGGAGTCAAAATCAATCCCCTGTATTTTTCATAATTCAAATACTGGTCGCGATCGAGTTTCTGGACCATCTTCGTCACGGAAGACGGGTGAACATCCAGGTTCTCAGCAATATCCGAGACGCGGGCATAACCCTTTTCTTCAATGAGTATATAAATTTGTTCAATATAATCTTCCATGCTTGGTGTTGGCATGATGAACCTCCAATACCCTGTCTTTATGTAGATATAACGCTTGTGATCTGCTGATGACTACATAGAAAAATGATACACTAGTTTCTTATGCGATACAAGCAGCCTCTGTTTAACATAAAAAACAGCCCTTCAAATCTGAAGGGCTGTTCTTTTATTTATTACAAACCGCACTTCAACTGAGCATTACAGTTGGTACATGTGTTACAGCCACCGATGTCTTCCACGGTTCCTTGACGGCAGACCGGGCATGTATCGCCGACTTCTGATCCGATTGTCACGTTAGTCTTATCCAGTTCATGAACTGTATCGACCAGGACAACACGAGGACGCTTGTCATCTTCAAACAGTTCCGTCTGCTCTCCATCAAAAGCGTTTTCCTCGGCTTTCAAAGTAAGCACCTGGCTGTCACGGCTCCCATCCACGTACACTGTACCACCTTTGGCACCGCCACGGTACAGGCGCTGATAGACGCTTTCCACTTGTTCGACCGTATATCCTTTCGGTGCATTGACCGTCTTGGAGATACTGCTGTCGACCCAGCGCTGAATGACGCACTGTGTATCAGCGTGGGCTTCCGGAGACATCGTCATCGCCGTCACAAACCATTCAGGAAGCTGCTCCGGATCCTGCTCTGGATGCGCATCCAGATACTCCTGAAGGATATCCGCCTTCACTTCAATAAACTTGCCTAAACGACCACTGCGGTAGTAGGAGAAAGAGAAGTATGGCTCAAGACCTGTACTCACTCCTACCATTGTTCCTGTACTTCCGGTTGGAGCTACAGTAAGCAGGTGGGAGTTACGGATTCCATAAGCCAGAACATCCTGTCGAATGTCTTCCGGCATCTGCTTCATATACCCTGTCTGAATAAAGTTTTCACGAAGCTGTCGTGTTTCATCATCCGTTGCTCCGACAAGGAACGGGAAGCTGCCTTTCTCCTTTGCAAGTTCAATGGATGCGCGGTAGGCGGTTACAGCAATCGTTTCGAAGATTTCATCCACCAGTTTGTTGCCTTCTTCTGATCCATAGGTTGTTTCACAATAGATCAGAAGATCATGGAGACCCATGACACCCAGGCCTACACGACGCTCACCAAGGGCCTGTACTTTATTTTCTTCCAGGAAGTAAGGAGTAGCATCAATCACGTTATCCTGCATACGGACACCGCGTTTAACGGTTTGTTTAAGCTTGTCAAAATCAACCGTTTTATTTTCCTTATCCGCTACAGACGCCAGGTTTACAGCAGCCAGGTTACAGACGGAATATGGTGCAAGCGGCTGTTCCCCGCATGGGTTGGTCGCAACGACCTTCTGTCCATAAGCTGTGGCATTTGTCTTTTCGTTGGCATTATCAATAAAGAAAATCCCCGGTTCTGCTGAATACGTCGCGCAGACATTGATCAGATTCCACAGCTCTTTCGCTTTAATGGATTTGTAGGCACGCACACCGAAGCCGCGTTTTTCCCACTCACGTACATCGCCGCTCTCATGCCATTCTTCATTATAGGCGTTCATTTCCTCCGCTGTGTAATTCTCTACATCAGGGAAACGAAGCTGGTATTCGTCGTCGTTTTCCACGGCTTCCATGAACTCATTCGTAATACAGACGGAAATGTTGGCTCCTGTCAGGAATTCTGAATTATGAACGGAATACGTCCCGCCGAGAGCCAGTTTTTCCTGTGCTTCCTGCACGCTTTGATCTGTAAAACCACCCTGACCCTGAATGTGCTTGTAATTGACCACACTTTGATAAAGGTCTTTTTCCACTTCGGTCAACGGCGTGAATTTCAGCTTATCCTTCGCCAGTTGTTTAATAGTTTCGTCTTCCGTGTTTTCGATGAGAAAACGGAGGATACGCGGGTTCTGCATCTTGGAAATAATGAATTCAAGAATGTCCGGATGCCAGTCTGCCAGCATGATCATCTGGGCACCGCGTCTGGATCCTCCCTGCTCCACCAAGTGGGTCAGTTTAGCAATATCATCAAGCCATGAAACGGAACCGGATGACTTCCCGTTCACCCCGCGGGCGAGCGTGTTCCTCGGGCGCAAGGTCGATCCGTTCGTCCCGACACCACCGCCGCGTGACATGATTTCCATGACTTGTTTACGGTGATCGGAAATACCCTCCCGTGAATCCTGGATATAAGGCATCACGTAACAGTTGAAGTAGGTCACATCCGTGTTGGATCCTGCTCCGTACAGCACACGGCCGGCAGGAATGAAGTTCAGGCTGGATAGCTCCTCGTAAAATTCCTCAAAGCTCTGCGTCTGTCTTTCCGGATCTGTTTCAACCTCTGATAGTCCTGTCGCATTTCTTAAAGCAATTTGCTCATAATAGACTTCCAGCGGTTTATCGATGGTATCAAGATTTCGTTTGATGACACCGGTCTCTCTTTCTTCCTCACGGTCGAGAACGTTCACGAACTCATCTTCCACTTTTACAAACGCTTCATGGGTCTGCCAGTCAACGGACTGAATGAAACCGAAGCCGCGGGCTGGAAACTTTGGATCGTCCTTTACAGTAAGTACGACAAAATCCCCTTCGGACAACGTAAGCTTTTCTGTATCTTTGAACGCATAACGGTCCAGCATGACAAGCCTGGATACCCCTTTGTGGGTAATGGACATGTTGTCCGTAACCGGGTGGACCTGTGGGAACTGTCTGATATCGGCATTCAGCCGGTCTATGTTGATTTTTGTATGCACGTCTTTAGAAGTTGTAGTCTGCATGTTCGCATCTCTCCCTTATCTTGAAAAAGCCAATTCCATAATTGATATATGTAACATACCACATATACAGATTTTTAATCAATATATTGTGTTTGTTTATTATTCGATCACCATATATTGTGTTATTGAACGAATGTGTTGAAATTTGTCAATCAGAAAATCGTAAGATACAGGTAGAAAAAAGCAGGGAATAAGAGGAAAGCACCTCTCATGTCTTTTTTTTTCGATTTTTCCTGTCTTGCATCTGTTAAATCGATATAATCCCCTTCAAAACGGCATTTTTTTCAGGAAGAAAGAAAAATTTTTTTGAAATACCTGTCCTTCCCTTCTATAATAGATAAAAGAATAGAGAAAACAGGGGGGAAATGAAAATGGAATTATGGATCTTACTCGGAGCACTAGTTCTACTTATTGCTTTCGGTTTGTATAGATTCTTCAAGACAAGAAAAATCTTGAACACGATATCTGAAGAAGAATTCCGTCAGGGTTACCGCAAAGCTCAGCTGATAGATGTCCGTGAACCAAAGGAATTTGACGGGGGTCACATCCTCGGAGCGAGAAATATTCCGCTCTCACAGCTGAACAACAGGCTCGTGGAAATCCGCAAGGACAAACCCGTCTACTTGTACTGCCAGAGCGGCGCAAGGTCTGCACGTGCGGCAATGACCCTTCATAAAAAAGGGTACAATGACCTGAACATGCTTGAAGGCGGCTTCAAGAAATGGACCGGTAAAATCAAAACGAAGAAATAACAGAACATATCTCAAAACAGGAAAACCGGCTCCCGCGAAGGGGCCGGTTTTTCTCTATTCCATCGGGTGACGAAGAACAGGCTTTCTTGCCGCCTGAGTTTCATCCATTCGGCTTACAATTGTCGTATGAGGAGCTTCCTGAACCGTCTCGGGCTCTTCTTCTGCTTCCTTGGCTATTTGAAGCATACGGTCGATGAAGTCATCAAGAGTTTCCTTGGACTCCGTTTCCGTCGGCTCAATCATCAACGCTTCTTCAACATTGATCGGGAAATAGATCGTCGGCGGATGATAGCCGAAATCAAGCAGGCGCTTGGCCATATCCAGTGTTCGTACGCCGAGTTTTTTCTGACGGCGGCCCGACAGAATAAATTCATGCTTACAGTGCCTGTCAAAAGGAAGATCGAATGCTTCCTGCAGTCTGCGCATCATATAGTTGGCGTTCAAAACAGCGTACTCACTTACTTTTTTCAACCCTTCCGGCCCCATGGTGCGAATGTACGTGTAGGCTCGTACATTGATTCCGAAATTCCCGTAATAAGGCTTCACCCGGCCGATGGAACGGGGACGATCGTCATCAAATTTGTACCGGCCGTCTTTTTTCGTAAGAATCGGTTTTGGAAGAAACGGCTCAAGCTCTGCCGTAACACCCACCGGACCTGATCCCGGACCACCACCGCCGTGAGGGCCTGTGAAGGTCTTATGCAGGTTCAAGTGGACAACATCAAAGCCCATATCCCCCGGCCTTGCATACCCTAATATAGCATTCAGGTTGGCGCCGTCGTAATACAACCTGCCACCCGCTTCATGGACGATGGCCGCCATTTCTTCGATATCCTCTTCAAACAGACCGAGCGTGTTCGGGTTTGTCAGCATAAGTGCAGCTGTCTGTTCGTCTACGACACGCTTCAGGTCTTCAAGGTCCACTAATCCCCGTTCGTCTGATTTTACCGTCACGGCTTCGAATCCAGCTACCGTAGCAGAAGCAGGGTTTGTCCCGTGGGCAGAATCAGGCACAATAACTTTTGTTCGCTGATGATCACCATTCGCCTCATGGAAGGCACGAATCATCATCAGTCCTGTCCATTCGCCATGAGCACCTGCCGCAGGCTGAAGCGTGACGGTATCCATTCCTGTAATTTCCACCAGCGATTCCTGGAGATCATACATGAGGTGGAGCGCCCCCTGAACCGTTTCCTCCGGCTGGTATGGATGGATATGGCTGAATCCAGCCAGTCTGGCTACATCTTCATTCATTTTCGGATTGTATTTCATCGTACACGATCCAAGAGGATAAAATCCGGAGTCCACCCCGTGGTTACGTTTGGACAGACCTGTGTAATGCCGCATAATCTGCAGTTCACTGACCTCCGGCAGTTGAGGTGCGTCCTGTCTCACGTACGCATCTTCAAACATCTCATCAATATCGGTATCCGGCACATCCAGTTCAGGAAGACTGAACCCTGTCCGGCTCTCCTGGCTCCATTCAAAAATTAATGGAAAGTCTTGATTAGCCATTCAAATCCCCCATTTCCCCTGCGAAGGTGTCGATTTCTTCTTTTGTACGGATTTCAGTAACAGCAACCAGCATACAGCCTGCCAGACGCTCCTCCGTCCGTCCAAGGTCATATCCTCCGATGAACCCTTTCTCGAGCAGCTGTTGATTGATGTCTTTCACAGGCTTCTTCAACCGGATGACCAGCTCATTGAAAAAGGCTCCCTTATACAAAACTTCGATGCCCCTGGCTTGAAGCTGTTGTTTCATGTATAACGTCTTCTTAATGTTCATCGCCGCCATCTTCTTCAATCCCTGTTTTCCTATGGACGACAAAGCAACAGAAGCCGCCAGCGCATTCAATGCCTGGTTGGAACAGATGTTGGAGGTCGCCTTATCCCGGCGGATATGCTGTTCGCGGGCTTGAAGGGTAAGGACGAAACCTCTGCGTCCATCCTCATCCACCGTCTGTCCGACAAGCCGGCCCGGCACTTTTCTCATCAGCTTTTTCGTTGTTGCAAAATAACCGCAGTGCGGACCGCCATACTGAGCAGGAATTCCAAACACTTGAGCATCGCCAACGACAATATCAGAGCCAAACGCTCCAGGAGGAGTTAAGTACCCGAGCGCAAGCGGATTGCTTGAAGTAATCATCATCGCCTTTTTCTGCTTGTCTACGAGGCGGCGGATAGACTCAAGCGGCTCCACCTGGCCGAAGAAATTGGGATATTGAACGACTACTCCAGCTGTATCTTCATCGAGGTGATGGTCCAGCTGTTCAAGGTCTGTCAAGCCTTCCTTGTGATCGATTTCGATAATTTCAACCCCCGGCCCCTTGGCGTAGGAATGAATCACAGCGAGAGATTCTGGATGGACGGCTTTGGATACAAGCACTTTTTTCTTTTTCGTCTGTCCAGCAGCAAGGTTAACGGCTTCTGCCAGTGCTGTTCCGCCATCATACATAGAAGAGTTGGCCACATCCATGCCTGTCAATTCACAAATCATCGTTTGAAATTCAAAGATGGCCTGCAGCTCCCCCTGGGATATTTCCGGCTGATAAGGGGTGTAAGCTGTATAAAATTCAGACCTTGATATGACGTGGTCAACAATGGAAGGAATGTAATGATCATAAACCCCTGCTCCAAGAAAAGACGTATGGGATTTGAGATTGACGTTCCGACCGGCTGTATCCGCCAGTTCTTTCATCAACTGGTATTCATTTTTCGGCGGCTTAATATTCAAATCACCTTGAAACCTTATGCGTTCAGGAATATCAGCAAACAATTCTTCAGATGTCTGGACACCGATGGTCTCAAGCATTTCTTTTTTATCTTTTTCCGTCATAGGCAAATATCGAAATTCCATTGTTCCATCCCCCTCAGGTATTTATCTTTTGTAGAAAGGTGTCGGGACGACCCTGGCCTTCAGGCGTCTCTTCCGCACCTGAACAGTTACTTCTGTCCCTTCCTCTGTATACGCACGGTTAAGAAGCGCGAGTCCGACATTTTTACCTAAGGTCGGCGACTGGGTCCCGGTTGTTACAAAACCAATCTTCGCATCTCTGTCATACACCTCATAATGAGTACGCGGAATACCTTTATCGAGCATTTCAATACCGACCAGCTTCCGATCGGGCCCCTCTTTTTTCTGTTTCATGAGAGTTTCCTTTCCAATGAAATCCTCTTCTTTCTTTATTTTGACGGCAAAATTCAGACCGGCTTCAATCGGTGTAATATCTCTGCTCAACTCCTGTCCGTAAAGAGCGAGATTCGCTTCAAACCTGAGCGTATCTCTTGCACCGAGACCGATCGGACGCAGCCCTTCCGGCTCACCTGCTTTTAATAAAACCTGCCAGAGATCCGGTCCTGAAGCTGAAGGAAGATAGATTTCAAATCCATCCTCCCCTGTGTAACCTGTACGGGAAACAATGGCGCTGTCTTTCACTCCATCAACGGAAACGCCCTGTTCAAATCGGAAAAACTTAATGGCGGACACATCTGTGTCCGTGAGCTTCTGTAGAATCTTTTCTGCCTTCGGCCCTTGGACAGCCAGTTGAACATATGCATCGGAAACGTCTCTCACTGACACATCGCCCTCTGCGTGACGTTGAAGCCATTCAAAATCCTTTTCCCTGTTCGCCGCATTAACGACTAATAGATACGTGTTTTCAGAAAGGTGATAAACGATCAAATCATCAACCGTCCCGCCATTTTCATAGCACATAATCGTGTACTGCGCTTTTCCAGGGACGAGCTTAGAAGCATCGTTCGTCAGCATTTTCTGCAGAAAAGCCAGGCTGTCGGATCCTTCGATCATGATTTCCCCCATGTGAGACACATCAAAAAGACCAGCCGCATTTCTTGTCGCAGCATGCTCATCTTTAATGCCGGAGAAATGCACCGGCAGATCCCAGCCTCCGAAATCAATGGTTTTCGCTCCAAGCTTTTCATACTCTGCATATAAAGGTGTTCGTTTCAATTCTGTCAATTCAACCACTCCTTTACGTCGTTCTGCCCATAAAAAAAGAGACTCCTCCGCTATGAGCGGGAGTCTCTGTCCGTGAACCAGAAAGTTTCACACCTGTAGAGGGTGTTTGCTTCTTGGGTGGTCTGCCCGTAGAAGGCAGACGCTCTCCAGAGCTGCGTCCTGCAGAGGTCTTTTTGCCTGAGAGATTCACAATTCTGCTTGCTCCTTCGGCGCCCTTACAAGGGTCTCTCCCTCTGCAGTCATTCGCGTTTGTATTTTCCTAGATTTTACCGGGCATACTATCGTGTAATGTATGGATGACACATCTTTTCCCGTTCATTATATCACGCGTCTCCAGCAAAGAACACGAAAATTCTACAACAATTCACAATCTTAAAATATCGGAATACGGAGGGTTGTTTCCATGTTTACTATTCATCCAGATCAAACGTTCATTCACTCTCTGTCCAGCCACCTTGACCAATCGGAACATCTGGCCTCCTGGGAAGGATTTAAACTGGCCTACCAGGCCGCCCAATTCAAAACCGTGCCGGAATTCGGGGGTCTGCTTGCGCTTGATCACCTTCCTCATGTGGACTTTATGGATCATCAGGTAGAAGCGGCTGAAACCGTCGTACACCATATGAACGGCCGTGCGATTCTGGCTGATGAGGTCGGACTCGGAAAAACATTGGAAGCCGGACTGATTTTAAAAGAATACATGATTCGAGGCCGAGCTGAAAAAGTTCTCATACTTACTCCTGCATCCCTCGTCAATCAGTGGATTCAGGAATTGAATGAGAAATTCTACATCCAGGCAGCATCCCCGAGAAAAAAGCAGGCATCCTGGAAAGAATGGGATGTGGCGGTTACATCCATTGATATGGCTAAAAGGGACCATCACAGGGAGGAGATTCTTTCCCAGGAATACGATTTCATCATCATTGATGAAGCCCATAAGCTGAAGAATCATCAAACGAAGAATTATCAGTTTGTCCAGTCTTTAAAAAAGACCTACTGCCTTCTTCTCACAGCCACCCCCATTCAGAATAAACTGAGTGACTTATTTAACCTTGTATCCATCCTGAAGCCCGGATATTTAGGAAACCTGACGGACTTTAAAAAGAAATATCAAAAGCATGCCCAGGAAGAAGAGCATATCCAGCATATCCACTCCCTTGTCGGTCAGCTTATGATCCGCAACCGCAGAAAGGATACAGGGCTGGATTCCTCTAAACGCAGAGTGAGGAATGAAAGACTGACGTTTACAAATGAAGAAGCCGAACTGTACCAATCCCTTGAACAGTTAAAAGCTGATCATCCTTCGTTCACATGGCTGACCCTGGCCAAAGAGCTGTGTTCTTCAAGGGAAGCCTGTTACATGTCTTTGAACCAATTGAAGAAGAAAGCCCCACCTGAAAAACAAGCGGTTTATGATGATTTCATTGAGGCCCTCGGCCGTCTTCCCCACCACATTAAAGCTGAACGTATGGTGGATCTGATAAAGGAAAAAGAAGAGAAATTCATCGTTTTCACCGAATACAGAGCCACCCAGTTTTACCTGCAGTGGTATTTACAGCAGCATGGGATCACCTCTGTTCCATTCAGCGGGAAATTTAACAAGAGCAAGCGTGACTGGATGAAACAGCTTTTTCAAAACAAAGCACAGGTGATGGTCGCCACAGAAGCAGGCGGAGAGGGCATCAACCTCCAGTTCTGCCACCATATGATCAACTATGACCTCCCCTGGAATCCCATGCGTCTTGAACAGCGGATTGGAAGAATCCATCGTTTCGGACAAAAGTATGATGTAAACATTTACAATTTTGCTGTAGAAAACACGATTGAGGACCACATTATGCACATGCTATACGAAAAAATTGAGGTCTTTAAGAATGCGGTCGGGGATTTGGATCACATCTTGGAGCAGATTCCCGGCGGGACGTTTGAGCAGCAGATACAGTCGATTGTCAAACAGTCCGAAAGTCAGGGGGAAATGGACATTAAGTTAAAAAATCTTGTCAGTTACGTTGAACATACGGTTAATGAAAGGAGAGAATCCAGTTGAGTGTTCCCCACCCCTACGCTGCATTTGTTGAACATTTTTTCGCCGCATATAACTGTCCGGTTCTTGAAAAAGGTCCGACTCATTTCACCGTCCAGTTGACGAGTGAGATGGATGAAGAGATCATGAACCGCCCCTTTTACTGGCACTATATGAAAAAAATGGGCCGCGAAGGCGAACCGATGCGCCTCACGTTCACCCAGACGGATGGGAGTCAGAAACAAGGCATCTACCTTCATGCCGGAACACCTAAACTGCATGCCCTCTATCAAACAGCCATCAATAAAGGAAAAACTGCACGGCTGTATGAGCGGATCCCGCCGGAGAATGCAGGTCATACAGCTGTAAGTCCGTGGCTTGTCGTCAACTTCCTGCTGCATTACCGAGGGAAACAGGCACGGGATGAGCCACTATCTATCGGATTGAATCTCATTCATGGAACGATGATGCTGAAGATGATGGAAAAACTGGAAATGGTCCCGTTTGGAAACACTGTATCAGACTATACGTTTCCCATGACGCCTGTCATTTCTCTTTCCAACGCATACAGACGGATGGAAAAGCACGTGGAGACGTATATTTCATCACAAAATAATCAATGGGCTGTGGAATCCCATCAACATTTACAAAGAGAAACAGCGCTGCTTGAGTCCTTTTATGCGTCGGAAGACATCGATCTCGAGTCGTTCACGAAAGAACGTGACCAGATGGATACCCGCTATAAGCCCTGCATTAAGCTTGAAGTGGTTAATGGAGGTTTGTTTTATATTTCTCAGGAAACAAGTGCTCCCTGGATCCATCAAAAAAGCCGCTGATGACCAGCGGCTTTTTCAATGATGAGAGATGTTCCGTTTCCTTTTGAACATGCGTATGGCAAGGGGAATCAATCCAAACCAGTAAACAGACGATTTCTTTGAAGGTTTTTCCCGCTTTCGCTGTTTCTTTTCTTCTTTGGACAACTGCATGTATTTGACCATTTCCTGAGTCAAAAACTTTACATAATCATTTTGGTTCATAAAATCCCCTCTTTTAAGCATCAGTTACAATGAGTATGCCCGGGAATTCATCATTTTAGAC
Organism: Halobacillus sp. Cin3; assembly: GCF_947311855.1. Taxonomy (NCBI): domain Bacteria; kingdom Bacillati; phylum Bacillota; class Bacilli; order Caryophanales; family Bacillaceae; genus Halobacillus; species Halobacillus sp. Cin3. Next base: position 1,189,899 of record NZ_CAMZMV010000001.1, read on the forward strand.
GTGCGGCGATTTCCTCAGCAATGACTTCTGGAGCTTTGTCGTCCACGACAACCACATGATGAGCGGCTTCCTTATAAAGCCTAAGCCTGTCTTCAAAACGCTGCTTTTTTTCCGATTCGTCGCCTGACCATAACGGCCGGGATGTATCATTTTTCAATCGATGCACAATGGTCTCCCATCCGGCATGAAGGTAGATCACGGTGCCCTCCCGCATCATCTCACAGTTCTCCTTGGACAATATGACACCGCCTCCGGTGGAAACAACAGCTTCACCCTCTAAACTTCGCAGAAAATCCCGCTCTTTTTCCCTGAAATAGCTTTCTCCATGCTGAGCAAACATCTCCGGGATAGTCAGACCCTCCTGCTTTTCGATACTTTCATCCATTTCTATGCAGGAGCACTGCAGTTTCTCTGCAAGCCTTGAAGCGATGGTTGATTTTCCACTTCCCATAAAACCAATTAAATAAATCATTTTGTTCCCCTTTCCCATTTCCATGCAGGATATTTTCACTTTATGTCGAATACTTCTATTTAACCACGATATAAATGAGGTGATAACCCTTTGAAATCCATTGCGACTTATGCTTATGACCTGATCGTCTCCGCAGTACAGCAGTCCGCCTCGGACATCCACTTTTCCCCCTACCGCGAATCATGCTCCATTTATTTCAGGATCCACGGCGAAAGAATTTTCCACTCCAGTCTTCCTATGCCTTTGTATCAAAAAACACTCTCCTACTTTAAGTTCACATCCGGGATGGATATCGGTGAGCAGAAACGTCCGCAGAACGGGACTTTTCAACACCGCTCCGGCAGCAGTCTCTTTGACCTCCGTCTCTCTACCCTTCCTATCCAGGACTCCGAAAGCCTCGCTGTCCGAATCCTCAATCCCATGGATCATACCCCGCTGGAACAGTTATTTCTTTTCCCTCATCAAGGAAAACGGTTAAAACGATGGCTTCATCACCGCAGCGGTATGATTTTATTCACGGGGCCGACCGGCAGTGGAAAGACCACGACCTTATATGCCCTTCTTCAAGCCCTGACGACGCAGAGTTCGTATCAGGCCATCACTCTCGAGGATCCTATTGAGAAAAATATTAACAACCTCATCCAGGTACAGGTGAATGAGCGTGCAGGCATCACTTATGATACCGGGTTGAAAGCAGCCCTCAGACATGATCCTGATCTCCTCATGGTTGGTGAAATCCGTGATCAGGCAACCGCTCAATTCGCCTTCCGAGCGGCCTTAAGCGGGCATCTCGTCATCAGTACAATCCACGCTAAAAATGCCGAGGGAACCCTGCACAGGCTGAAGGAAATGAACATTCAACAAGTGGAAATGGAACAGACGCTCCTGGCCATCGCCGCTCAGCAGCTGGTTTCCCTTACTGGAAGAGACCGCCTCCCTAAACGTGCGGCCATTCTTGAAACACTGGAGGGCGGTCAGCTGCTCCGGGCTCTGAACGGGAGTCCCGCCTCTATTCATACTTTCGAACAACTAAGGAGGAAAGCTTATGCGCTCGGCTTCATTTCTGAGGAAGAAATGGCCGATTAAACGAACACCGGGCCCTTCCATTCAACTGCAGATCGATTTTTTTCACAGGTTGAGTCATATCCTCGAAAAAGGATACCCCCTGCTCGATTCCCTCTCTATGACAGGATGGGACGCGCGCCTCAAGCCAGTCAGCCATCAATTGATTGAAGTGCTGAAAGGAGGTGACACCTTAAGCCTTGCGCTGGAGAAAGCCCATTTTTCCAATACCGTCACCCAGTACCTCTCCTTCAGTCAGTACCAGGATGACCTTCCTAAAACGTTTAAACAGTGCCGTGAACTTCTTCTTATGAAGAAAGAATACAAAGAGAAATTTCTCGCGGCTGTCCGCTACCCCGTTTTCCTTCTTCTGTTCCTTTTCCTTACTTTTATCATTATGAAAAGGACAATCATTCCTAATTTCACTATCTTGTTTGCTGATCAGGAAAGTTCTTCTTTGACGCTTATGCACCTTATGAACCATGGATTAAACACTGCCGGCATCTTGTTTACCGCTATCCTTATTCTAGGGGCAGGGCTCGCTGTTTTCATCCCAATGCTGCCGTTTGAGAAAAAAATGAAGGTGATCGAAGGTTTCCTCCACTGCGTATGTATCATTCCTACAGGCTTTCTTTTCTCTTTTCCTCTCACCTGGCCTCTCTTTTCCAAGCCGGCCTTCCTCTGAAGGATGCCCTTATGCTGGTCAAGGAGCACAAGCAGTATGACATCCTGTCCTATTATTGTACGAACATTCTAGAAAACCTGTCTGAAGGGAGCACCATATCCGCTTCCCTTCACCAATGCCGTTTGTTACGAAAAGAACTCACGGATGTGTTCCATCATACCAATGATATGCATGCTCTCAAGCACGAACTGGATCTGTTCTCGGAATTTCTCATGACCCTCATGCAGGAAAAAATCCAGAAATCCATCCAATGGATCCAGCCTGTCTTTTTTGTCGGCATTGCTTTTGTCATTGTAATGGTCTATGCCGCTATTATGCTGCCCCTCTACCAATGGATGAATCAATTATAAATAAAGGAGATCGACCTATGTGGAAAAATGAAAAAGGGTTTACGCTGATAGAAATGCTGATTGTTCTGCTCGTGATTTCTGTTCTGCTGATAATCACCATCCCCAATCTGTCGCAGAACACAGAAAATATCAGAACTAAAGGATGTGACGCCTTAAAAGTGACGGTGGAAGCTCAGATGGAAGCTTATCAAGTCGAAAACAATGCTGTTCCGACCATTGAAGAGTTGAAAACAGCTGAATACATCAAGACAACTGAATGTCCAGATGGTACAGCCCTGACCATTACAAACGGCGAGGTAGTGGAAGCTGCGGGGGAATAAAGGATTTACCCTGACAGAAACGCTTCTTGTCCTGCTGACATGGTCTGTGCTGATCCTCTGCCTGACTCCGGTCCACCGCTCCACTTATGAGCAAGTAAAGGCTGCGCAGGTCCTGGAACAATTCAAGGAAGATGTATACCTCATTCAACACTTATCCATGAACGATCATGCGTACCATTCACTCCGTTTTAATACAAGCCGGAGATACTATTATATTTACGACTCCCTTCACAGGGAAACCATCACAAAAACTACACTGCCTGAAGGGTGGACGATTGAAATGCTGACACTTCCCTATAACGTTTACTTCAACCAGCAGGGGGTCATCCGGAAAGCCGGGACGATGAGAATTTCATCACCTGATGCTACGTATAAAATCACGTTTCCTTTTGGGACGAGCAGGATGAGAATTGAGAAACTCTAACGGGTTTACTCTTCTGGAAACCGTTACAGCGTTCAGTGTCCTGCTGGTGCTTCTTCTCACCCTCTTCCCGGCTCTTATCTCACTCGAAAACGGCAGGGCTGCTCTATCATGGGAACGGGAAGCTGTTTCCCTTTTATACGATGAATATCACCTTCACCTCAAAGAGAACCGGCCCTACCCTTACACAAAAGTGTATCAAATTCACAACCCAGTCACACTGATATTCACAGAGGAAGGCGGTGGCAAGGGCTGTGCCTATTGGAAGGATACCAAAAATCGCGAAAATAAGTTCTGCCTGTATGATGTTCCGCCCGAATAAGGGCTATACCTTCACGGAGGTTGTCCTGAGTCTGACGATCCTGACAATCGTGACAGCCTTCATCAGTCCTGTCTTTCCTCTCATCAAAGGTATGAGCAGCTATACGGAGGAATTTGCTGTGGAACAATTCACCCATGTTCTTTATGAGGAGGTAAGTCAGTCTAAGACGTATACCTTCACCCGGGACGTCCTTGTCATTACAGACAAGGATGACCGGACTATCGAAATCTCCAAAAACGGATCCACGATTAAACGAACGGTAAATGGAAAGGGATACGAAATCCTTCTGGAAAACGTTAAAAACCTGTCGTATATCGAAAAAGACTTTACGGTATCTGTAGAGGTGGGTTTAACAAATGAGGAAACCTTTGAAGAGGTGGTTCATCTGCCTCACAAAAAATGAATCCGGCATGATTTTCCCATGGGTCCTGATGGTTACCCTTGTCTTTGTCCTTCTTGTATCATTCACAGCTGCTTCCTTTGAAAACCACCAAAGGCTTACACAAAGCCATCAATATGGCATTACAAAAAAGCATCTGCTGGAGAGAGCACGGCACTACATCAACACTGAGCTGACACTAGCACAGGACAGCGAAGCGGTTTTTCCCTATTCCTACCGTACCGCCAACGGAACAGCTGCTGCCGACTGCAGGAAAGAAACAGAAACGTTATGGAAGTGCAGCTGGGAATTATCCGTAAACGAATCGGGAAGTAAATATGTCGTTACTTTCCAATATCCAGACAAATAAAAATGCACCTCCATTCAGGTGCACCATTAAGTAAGTTCATGAAATTTTTTCCGTGTATTCCACGCGTTTATCTGTAATTCCACGCAATCCCTCAGGATCATAACCAATGACAACCTTTTCTCCATTTGTCAAAATCGGACGGCGCAGCAACTTCGGCTTTTCAATCACAAGGTTCAAAAATTCATTGAGGGAAAGGTCATCTACATCAATATCCAAAGCCTTGAATTCCTTGCTTCTTTTGGCTAGTATCTCATCAATTCCGTTTGTTGTAAGGGCGAGAATCTGCTTCAGTTCATCGGCTGTAGGAGTTTCACGGAACAGGTGCTGTTCGTTAAAAACGACCCCCTGGCTGTTCAACCATGACTTCGTTCGGCGGCAGGACGTGCAACTCGGGTAGGTATAAAATTTCAACTCTTCCATGCTCAGCTCTCCTCGCTGTGTGTTTTTTGTTGTACAGTGATTGTATAACCTTTGTACAATATTTTAAACACATTTCTTCACTTGACATAAAATGTTCACAATTCTAAGGCATTTTTCTGCATCATTCCGCAGCACTCCGCGAAAGATATACGTACTGTCCATCAAAGGTCTGATGAGAAAAAGAAAGGTTCGTACTGAATCAGGACGATTACGAGTAAGCGTTAACGGATATACATATACTACACAAAGGAACATGTATCCGTTTTATTTACAATTATTTCAGGGTCGTATATAATATGGGTGATGGTTTAACGACAGAAAAGGAGGGGGAAAAAAGCATGGATCGTATGTTTCGAGTTCTGGCCTTTTGGACAGGTATTTTCGCTGTCATGTTTTATACCGGTGATATGGTGGAAGCATCTCTACTTTCACTAGTTCAAACGGCTTTTTTCCTTACTATTGGGTATCTTAAGCTGTCAGAACGTATGTATGTGTACATATTCTTCTCATACCTGACAGTCTTTATGATTGGTTTTACTTACTACTGTTCGTTTATTCTGGTACCGGGGTTTGGTGGACACTAGAAAAAAAGCTGTTATCCAGTTCAATGGATAACAGCTTTTTTTTAGTTCAGGAAAGGATTTTCTTCCATCTCTTCGCCCACTGTTGTCGGTTGTCCATGTCCGGGGAAAATCCGCATATCCGCCCGCAGCGAAAACAACTGCGTCCGGATGCTGTCCTCCAGCACCTCCCGGCTTCCACCAGGAAGATCCGTTCTCCCAATGCCGCGCTGGAAGAGAGTATCACCCGCGATGGTAAACCTTTGATTTCTAAACACAAAGGACACGCTGCCGGGTGAATGACCGGGAGTAAAACGCACTTCAAACGGAAAGCCTTCCAGTTCCATCGGTCCTTCCTTAAGGAACTCATCCGCTGGAGCCGCTGTGATCCGGCCAAGCCCAAACAGCTGAGAACCATTTTTTTCAGGATCTCCGAGCCACCCGGCTTCGTTTTCGTGTATGTAAACAGGAGCACCATATGCCTCCCTCACCTCATCAACGGCACCGATATGGTCGAAATGCGCATGAGTAAGAAGGACCGCTTTCACGTCCAGTTCTCTTTCCTGGAGATAACTTTCCAGCTTTTTGTAATCACCGCCGGGATCGATAACCAGCGCTTTTTTATTCTCATGAATAATGTAAGCGTTTGTGGATACCGGTCCTAAGGGAAGACGGGAAATTTTCATCATAGGATCCACCTCTTTTTGATTTTCAGAAAATACGGAGAGATAACTCGACATTTTCCTTATAATACTATAAAATATATGAGTATCAACGTTCGTTACATATAGTATAACATCCATGGTTTTGGGATGATAATAAAGAAAAGTGAGCCGGGAGGTGCTGAATTTGGTAACAGCTATTCTTCTATTACTTGTTACAATTCTTTGTGTTTTTGCAATTTTCCGCGAACTGAAAACAAAAAACTTTTTCGCTGTCCTTTTTGCAGGGGCATCAGCTTTAGTTTTTGGCTGGTTCTCTGTCATGACAATCTGGTACAATCTCTTTGCTTAAATGAAAAAGCAGGCTCTTCTGATGAAGAGCCTGCTTTTTTTAGGATCTGGAACTGCGGATTTCCTCTTCCGACTGGAGGAGCTGCTTCTCCCTATTAAAGAAATACCTATACATAGCGAGCGTAATAAACATAGAGCTCAAGGATACAGAAGAAAAGATACTCAGGGAAATCACAAGCTGATATTTAATCGCCATGACCGGAGATACACCTCCGAGTATCAAACCCGTCATCATTCCGGGAAGCTGCACAAGACCAATGGTCTTCAACCGGTCTACGTTTGGGATTAATGAAGCATGCAGTGTTTTTTGTACGATTAAGTGCGAGGCCTGCTTCGGCTCCGCTCCGAGTGATAAAGCCGCCAGCAGCCGACCATTATTTTCCTTGAACTCACTCTTCATCCTTTCAAGAGCCAGTCCCATGGCTGTCATACTGTTCCCAATGACCATCCCACTCATCGGGATGACTTCTGAGGGCTTGAACTGGATCATGTCAAAAATCAGCCAGAGACCGAGCACTCCTGCCTCAATCGCAACCAGACCGGCAAATAAGACATAGCCGACATAAGGCAGCTCTTTTCCCCGTTGTCTGGCATGAAAAGTAGCGATAATGATCATGACCGAGAGCATAAAAGGAATACCATAAGAGGCCGGGAGTTCAAATAGAAAGGTTAGGATGTAGCCGATGGCAAACAACTGCACAGTCCCTCTGAATGTTGACCACAATACACTTTTACTGACTCCAAGCTGATAAAAATAAGACAAAGCAAGCGGGACGATGACAAAGATTACTAAAAATAATAATGACTGATTTGATATTTCAGGAGCCAACCTTCACCACATCCTTACTGTTCCAAAAATTCACGAAGTCGTTCCGTTTCCGGGTTCTCCAACATTTCCGGGATGGTTCCATCCTCTTGAAGCTTTCCATCAGCAACAAAAAGGCCGCGCGTTCCAAGCCGCCGGGCCTGATTCAAATTATGGGTAACCATCACCATCGTCAGTTCATGTTCCTGTATGAGCCCTTCCAACACTTCTTCGATTTCTTCAGCCGTCCGGTAATCCAGTGCACTTGTTGGTTCGTCGAGGAGCAGGACATCCGGTGAATTCGCAAGTGTCCTTGCCAGAGAGACCCGCTGCTTTTCTCCTCCGGACAGCTGATCGACATTCCTTTCCAAATAGCTGGATGGCAGCTGCACATAATCCAGGAGCCTCCTGCCGTCCTCTTCCTGCCACTCACCAAAAAGGCTTGGACCATATTTCAAATTGTCCAGAACCGTTCCGGGAAACAAATTCGGAGCCTGCAGGACCAGCCCCACCTTTTTTCTTAATTCTGTTACAGGATGTTCAGAGATAGGCGCATCTTTAAAATAGATGGTCCCCTTCTCGGGATCATTCAGTCGATTCAATAAAAATAACAGCGTGCTTTTTCCAGCTCCTGATGGGCCGAATAAAATGACTTGGTCTTTTTTTTCAATTGTAAAGTTCAAATCCTCCAGCGGCTGCTGGCTGACGTGTTCAAAACGAAACACAGCCCTTCCCCCTTTTTCATCTATCTGCCTATCTTTACCCTTCCGAAGAAACATTTATGCAGCAGAAAAAAAGCCTGCACAGTTCACTGTACAGGCTTTTCTTATTATTTAAAATCATAGAACCGGAATAAATCTCCGTAAATAATGTTATCAGAGTAGTTCAACTCCTGGTCCACTTCCTGCTTCACAGGTTCACAGGCTTCCATCAGCCCTTCTTCCAGCGGTTCCCCGGTTTTCCTGTCATAGCATGTCTCACTGGTATAGACATACTCTTCCGTCACAAAACTTCCATCTCGGAGGGCGATGAAATCTTTTTTCTTCTCAGAAAACATGTTGTCACCAAAGGTCATATCCCCTCCGGAATCAACCCCCAGGAGATGCAGCAGCGTCGGTTTCACATCAATCTGCCCGACGACCTTATCCTCCACGCCCCCATTTTCATACCCTGGAATATGGATCATGAACGGGACACGCTGCAGCTGTGTTTGAACGAATGGATCTACTTCTTCTCCAAGGAACTGACTCATCGCTTTATTATGAAAATCACTAATGCCGTAGTGGTCACCCATCATAACAATAATGGAATCCTCATAAAGATCTGCATCCTTCAGCTGTTGGAAAAACTGTTCAAGTGCTTCATCTGTGTACTTTGCGGTCTGGAAGTATGCATTCAACGTATTGGAATTGGAATCGTATTTGTCGATATGCGCCTTTTCTTCCGGCAGTTCGAAAGGGAAATGGTGGGTCAGCGTAATAAACTTGCTGTAAAACGGCTGCTCCTGATCTTTCAAATAATCAATCGACTGCTCGAAAAACGCCTTATCCTCAAGTCCCCATCCAAAGGAATTTTCCGGTGTCACTTCGAAGGACTGTTCATCGTGGAACTCATCGTATCCGATATTGTCATACATCACATCCCTGTTCCAGAAGCTTCCATTGTTAGCATGGAAAACGGATGTTTCATATCCTTCATTGTTGAGGATTTCAGGAAGCGCATGGTACTCATTCCCGGCATGGGTGAAGTACACCGCTCCCCTGCCAAGAGGGTACAACGAATTTTCAACGATAAACTCTGAGTCAGACGTTTTCCCTTGGGCAGTCTGATGATAGAAGTTTTCAAACGTAACCGTATCACTGCTTTCCTTCAATTCGTTCAGGAAAGGTGTGGTCTCTACTCCATTGATTTCTGAATCATATAAAAAGTGCTGGAAAGATTCCACACTGACGAAAATCACATTTTTATCTTCAGCGATCCCGTACAATTCAGCATCCTTATCAGCTTCATCCGGTGATTTCTCTTGAAGATAGGTCTCGATTTCACTGATTTCACTACCATCAGCGAATACTCTCTGCGCTCTCGTTTTTGTCTGCATGGTCGCATCATACACGTGATAGTTAAAGATGCCTATGTTTTTGACGAGATACTCGCGGTCAAACGCACGTACAAACAGCATCGGACGCTCAATTTCAGCAAGGACGACATTGCCGGCCAGCAGTAGAAAAGTGACGGCCGTTGCAGCGATCTTCCCACGCTTAGGAAGCTTTACAGTCAAATCAAACCTCTGTCTGCTCAAGTACCAGACGATGGCTGCATCGGCAAAAATGAAAACATCTTCGATATGCAGAAGCGTAAGAAAACTCCCTGTTAAGTCCGCTGCATTATTCCCCTGGAACAATACAGGAATGGTAATGAAATCTGTGAAATTCCGATAGAAGATCAAGTTCACGAACAAAATAAAAGAACCGAGAAGCACGGTCCACCGTAAGTATTTCCGTTGATTCTTTGGTTTCATCCATACACTGATGGCGAAAATCAAATAGGCACTCGCAATAGGATTAAACAGCAGGATCAATTCCTGCATTGGGTTTTCAATCGATAGATCGAACATAAATCGGTAAACGACGTATGTTTTAATACCAAACAAAACCGTAGCAATCATAAATAAAGGCATGCGAATATTTCTCAATTGCATGGTGGTTCCTCCTCTAGTACATCTATGGCCATATCTTTACATTTTTTAACCATAGCCATTATTTAACTTTACATTTTCCACTTATTATCAATATTAAACCGTCACTTTATATATGACGTCTATTGTACCATAAAAGTTTCAAATTTTATTACCCTGATTTTACCAGTTTTAATAAGGTCCATCTGCCTATTCCATCATAATGGATCTCTCCTCCAGAATGAAGAATGTTTTATATGAACCGAATCCCCACAAAAAAACTGGAGCCGACAAGGCTCCAGCTTTTTTCATTTGTTCTTCTTCACAAGATAGGCTCCGCCGATAACCCCGGCATCATTTCCAAGTTCTGCAAATTCAAAAGTGGACGCTTCCGCCGTTCTGGAGAGAGCATATTTACGGTATGCCGTCTTCAAGGGATTCAGCAGTTGATCACCAGCCTGCGAAACCCCTCCGCCGATGACAATTTTCTCAGGGTTGATAACGATCGCCATGTTGGCAATCGCCATACCAAGCACATCGGTTACCTGATGAAGAACAACCGATGCCGCTTCGTCTCCCTCCGCAGCAGCTTGGAAGACATCTTTAGCTGTAAGCTCATTGGATTGAATAAGGGAATGAAGAGCAGAGTCCTCATAGTTCTCCGCTGCCACTTTCGCCTTTCTAACAATCCCTGTAGCTGACGCCTCTGTTTCCAGACATCCGGTCTTCCCACAATTACAAGGGGCCCCACCTTCCGGGATGACCGTCACGTGGCCGAGTTCTGCTGCTGTGCCATTCGCTCCATTCAATACACTGCCGTTGGCGATCACACCTCCGCCTACTCCAGTTCCAAGCGTAACCGCAATGAGTTCTTTACATCCGCGCCCTGCTCCGAGCCAGTTCTCTCCGAGTGCTGCAAGGTTGGCATCATTATCGACCCAAACGTCATAGCCGGTCAGTCCACTTAAAATTTGGCCAAAGTCAAAATCTTTCCAGCCTATGTTTACAGCCTCATGAATATAACCGGTTGAAGTTTCCACAAATCCAGGAGCTCCTGCCCCGATCCCCATAATTTGTGACGGATTGATGCCCAGCTCCGCCCGGACCTGCTCAATGGCTTCGGCAATGTCATCAGGAATGGCCGCCCCTTTGTCATCTGTATTCGTCGGAACTTCCCACTTTTTCATAATTTGTCCTTCTTCATTAATGAAAGCAAGCTTAATCGTTGTACCGCCGATATCAGCACCTATGTACACGTGTCCGCTCATCGTCTATTGTCCCCCTCCTGCCGGTCTCTCTCCCGGGCAATTTCACTGCGGAGCAGCAATAAAGCCATCTGAAAATCTTCTGTTGTCATACACTGGGATTGATAGAGCTCCCGGATCTCATCTTCCATCATTTCTAAATCAGCTGTCCGATCACCAATATATATGATCGTTCCAAATTTTTTTAAAAACTGCTGAACATCGTAAATCGTTTTCATATTTTATCACCAGTTCCTATTATAGCAAGAGTCGGTCCGATTGAAAATGAAGAAAAACCCCGGCCGTCAGCGGTCAGGGTCTTTCGGATGAAGAAATGCCGGTCGTCTGTTTTTCAATGGAATGGGAGAACGCAGCAGCACATCTCTTAAGGGCTTCCAGGAAAACGGCATAAACGGCCAGAGATACGGCGTTTTAAACGTCTGCATCCGCGTCAGGTAGATCAGCCAGAACGTAATCCCGATCACATACCCTTTAAGGCCGAAAAGTCCCACAGCCAAAAGAAGCGCGAGCCTGGAAAGGCGGTCCGCCAGGCCGACCTCATAACTTGGCGTAGCAAATGTTCCCACCGCAGCAAGAGCGAGATACAGCACGACCTCACTTGAAAAGAGCCCGACTTCCACGGCGACCTGCCCGATTAATATGGCAGCCACGAGCCCCAGAGCTGTCCCAAGAGAAGACGGGGTGTGGATGGCGGCCATCCGCAGCATATCTATTCCAATCTCAGCAAAAAGGAACTGCACAAGTAATGGGATGGTTCCCGCTTCTGTCGGACCGATATAAGAAAGGGATTCCGGCAGCAGGTCTGGATTTTTTGAAAATAAGAAGTACAGGGGCAGAACAAAAATAGATGCAAAAAACGCAAAATAGCGGACCCACCGTAAATAAGCCCCCACCAATGGTTTCTGCCTGTATTCCTCCGCATGCTGCATATGGTGCCAGAACGTTGCCGGAGTAATCATGACACTTGGAGATCCATCAATAATGACAAGAATATGTCCCTCATACAAGTGAGCGGCCGCTGTATCCGGCCGCTCTGTGTAACGAATGACCGGGTAGGGATTCCAATGCTGCCCACTGATATATTCTTCGATCGTCTTTTCCGCCATAGGAAGAGCGTCTGTATCAATTTCCTGCAGCACCCTTTTCAAATGGTCCACTCGATCTGTATCGGCAATATCCTTGATGTAACAGATACAAACATCTGTCAGCGACCTTCTCCCGACCTGCAGATACTCCATTCGTAAGGACCGGTCCCTCACACGCCTTCTAGTCAGGGCGGTGTTAAAAATAATCGTTTCTACAAAGCCGTCCCTGGAGCCACGGACAACCCTCTCCAGATCTGGTTCCTGCGGCCCGCGTACGGGGTAGGTCCGGGCATCGATGATAATGATCTCGTCGACCCCTTCTACAAGAAGGGCTGTCGGCCCTCCCAGAACGAGATTGGCCGCCTGATTCATATCTTTTTCCTGCCCCAGTTCTACGTAGGGAAGATGGGTTTTCAATAATTTATCTAAAGGATCGGGATCGAGCTGCTCTGGCTCCAGACGGGACAATAGCTTCATTAAATAGTGAAGAATATCATCCTTCACAAAACCATCGATAAAGAACAAGGACATCCCCCGGCCGGCATAAACCAGGTCAAGATGAACCATATCAAAGCTTTCATCCACGCCGAGGCGTTTTCTCATATACGCTACGTTTTCTTCATAACTGTCAAACAATCGCTGCTCCTTTTGTTCTTCCACGCGCCTGCCTCCTTACACTCTCCTGTGCTATCTTTTATTTTCCTACAAACCCCCGATTTCATGCGTAAAGGTTCATGTAGAAGTTCCAGGTCAGAGGCATGTCCTGCTTTTTCAATACATATCCTTTACTAATTCAAGATTGTGACAGGCCAAGGAGAGAGTCGAATGAAAAAAGTGTGGATCTACTGGGTGCTGGGCCTGCTGACTCTGGCAGTCGCCCTGGCATTATTTACCCAGACTGGAGAGCAGCCCGTCATCAAATATTTCCCTATCGATCAATCGGAAACATTCGAATCATTTGGAACCGCCCTTGACTACGACGCTGAGGAAGACGAGGATGAATACAAAGTATCCTGGAAGGTAGCTTCCAAAAGTGAAAATCCTGTGTATTTAAGGCAGGACGTTTCCCTGCTTTACGTGAATGGAAGATTGAAAGGGGTTGTATCGAAGTGGAAGGAGAATGCAGACGTCATTGAAAAAGAGACGTCGCTCCATGGCGAAGACAGTCAAAAATATCAGGCGGTTTCCTTTCACCACGGAGAGGTACATGAAGGTGAAAATGAAATTAAGAGTATGCAGGCCACCTCCAAGGATGAACTGTACGTCATCGATTCCCCCCACTCGCTCCGAACCGCTTTTAAGCAGCCGGGAACCGAGGAGGAGAAGGAATGGAAACAAAGGCTTGATCATTCTATTCAACAACAGATTGAAGCCCAGTGGCAGGAGCTTATCACCCATTATCAAATTCCACGGGATAAATATACAGCGGTCGCTCTTACAGAACTTGCTGATTACAACAACAAGCCCTTCCCCGGGACAAATGAAGCTGATTCTGAACGCATCAAAGGACAACTATGGGAAGGGCTGTATAAAAATTATGTGCTGGGTATAAGCGATACAAAATCATCGCATCCGATTCAAAGTTACATTCCCCTGATTCTGTTTGACAAGAATGGGAAGCATTTAATTGTATTATACGAAGATGATACAGGGAAAAAGCATCAGCTCATTCAATATTATTGAGCTAATTCTTTATTCAGCTGTTGGAAGTTCGTGTTGTCCGGATTTAATTCAGCGGCTGTGGACGCCCGTTCAGCCGCTTTTTCCAATTCACCATCCTGCTGAAGCAGAAGGGCAAGGTTGTAGTGGGCTTCTGCCAGATCCGGCGCAATGGATATGACCTGCTCAAGGTCGTCTTTAGCTTCTGACGACTCCCCAGACTGCAGATAGGCAAAGGACCTGTGGAAAAGGAGTTGCGCCTCATAGCCCTGCGGGTCCTCAAGAGCCTGGGTGGTTCGTTGGATTACTTCCCCGTAGGACTGCTGTTCGTTCAACTCACTTACTTCCTCAACAACCACCCTGGCCTGCTCCCCATTAAATACGCCTGTGATACCAAGATATACCATAGCTGCCATGGCTCCAATATAAAGCAGCGCAGCAGCGGGCTGCCATTTTTTCATGGAATGCGCAGGCATATGGACCATTGCAGAAGCTGTAAAACCTCCGATTAATCCACCAATATGGGCGCCGTTATCCACTTGGGGAACCATCACACCAAAAGCAATATTGATCCCAATAATTACGATAAGGTTATACCCCATCGTCCGGAGGAACAGCTGCTTGTACTGAACACCGAAAAACAATAGTGCCCCAAACAACCCAAAGATAGCTCCCGATGCCCCGGCAGCGACCGAAGGATTCATCATGAAGCTTGCCATGCCTCCGAACAGGCCGGCGGCAAAATAGATGACGGCAAAACGCACCGTGCCGTAAATCCTCTCTACTGCAGAACCTAAATAATACAAGGCCAGCATGTTCATAAAGAGGTGGATGAAGCCAATATGAAGGAAGGTCGACGTAAAGATCCGCCACCATTCTCCATCCATAATAGCCGGGTTATATTTGGCACCATAGGAAATCAACGTTTCAACGGAGGTTGTGCTTCCGATCATCTCCAGATAAAGAAAGACCAAAATGTTTACGGCTAACAGAACATAGGTCAATCGGGGACGACCGTAATCAAAAATGGAAGCTGCAGCCTCTCTTTGTTCTCTCTGTTTCTTCACGAGCTGATGCTTCATATAAGGAAGGGAGGCTTCCATTTCCTCTGCCCCCATACTTCGGTCGATTACAGGCTTATCGATGTCTAATGGTTGAAAAAGATCGGCCAGTGCCTGTTCCTTGTTTTCATCATTCATATAATACAAATGCAATGGGATTTTTCGACCTTTATAATCCTTTACAGTATCTTCCCACTCGTCAACAGGAGGATGTTCAGATACGAATACCATGTGAAACTCAAGCTTCCCTCCGCGAAAAAGAGACCGGTTTTGATTGAGCTGCCGATACCCGGTTTCCAATTCCCTCGCCAGCTCATTTCTCCAATTCAGCTGTTTATGAGAAAGCCTGAACACATGGTTTTTTTTATTCACTTTTTTCTCCAGCCATATCTCCCCATGACTCGTATTCACATGGAGTACCTGGAAATGATGAACCTGGACCATATAGTCAGCCATTTTCCAGAGGTAATATTCCTGTTCAATAAACAATGGCGGTCCCTCCCTGCACCTTTCATATTACCACGCTTCCCACCTGCACAGCCATTCACACTACCTGACTGTAAATATAAAAAACGGCCAGGATAACCTGACCGCTTCAAGAGTGCCCCCGAAACATCTGGGATAGAAATTTCTGCCGCACCCAAGGGATATTCATAGAAAAACGTACAAGCATCCGGCGCAGGGCAGGAAATCTCGTGACTATATCCAGGGCTTGGTAACGATACTTGTATAACGCTGTAGTCAAAGACCCGATAATGAAGATCCACCGAAAGAATAGACGCATGTAAGCCACCTCATTTGTGATTGGATACGCCTAGTTTCTGTTCAGCTCCCTTCCCTTATACAAGCTTCTTTTGATTTTTAAACCAGCATTGTATTACAGAGTATAGGTGGAATGAATCCCTTTTTCTGTGAGTACATATTCCACACGCTGATCATAGTCCTCAAATGGAAGGATATCCTCCCGCTGTTTTTCTGAAGCAATCATCATCGTTTTCCCTCGGAAGCCTTCAATAAAACGGTCATAGTACCCACCACCATAACCAATTCTGTACCCTTTGGAATCAAACAGCAGTCCGGGAACAAGCAGCAGATCAATGGCATTTTTTTCAACGAACCAATCTTTATCGCGCACTGGCTCCCTCAAGCCAAAGTAAACGCGCTCCAACTGATTGTAGCTGTCCAGCTGATAAAATTCCAGCTGCTTTTCCTTAGGCAGACACCGGGGCGCCGCAATGGTCTTCCCTGCTTTCCAGCCTTCTTCTATAATCGGCTCTGTAGACCATTCATGGTCCTGCGAAAGAGTGACTCCGATAATCTTGGCTTTATTCCATTCTTCACTGGAGAACAAGCTCTGATACATGGATGATTCAATGGACTGTTTCTCTCTTAATGATATGTTATGAAGGATGCTTTTCCCTTTAAAGCGGTACGCTGTTTTATCCATCCCGTCACCTCCGATATGTATAAAAAAAACAGTAGGAATAAATCCTACTGCTTACTTTGTTTCGCGGTGAAGTGTGTGCTTACCAACGCGCGGGCTGTATTTCATAAGCTCGATGCGCTCAGGGTTTTTACGTTTGTTTTTAGTGCTAATATAGTTGCGGTCACCTGTTTCAGTGCAGGCAAGTGTAATGTTTACACGCATGTTCATTCCTCCTAGGTATCTAATCACTGACTTATTCACATTATCAGACTTACTCATAATAACAAAAACCTTCCCTTCTTTCAAGTGAATATTCCAGTAAAAACGGCTGAATATCCCATAGCCATGCTGAGATTTGTATGATATAAATAAACAGGGATTCGTTTAGGAGTGATATTATGCTTTATGCAGTTGCAGCGCTGTCGGGCGCAGCTATTGTTTTTTTCATTCTTTCCTTCTTTGCTAAAGACCGCATCAAACAGTTGGAGAATCAAATGGAACAGATGAACCTGACAATGATGCAGAACGATTATCAAATGAAGAAAAAAATGAAAGTCCTTGAAGAAGAATTGCTTGCTGGCGATTTAACACAGGAAATTGTCGATCAGCACAATCAAAAACAAACAAGCAGGCCTTCCACACCACAGAATGCAGCAGATACGGTGCTTACCATGTATCAAAAGGGTTATAAAACCCATTACATAGCGAAGCAGACGAATTTGAGTGAAGATGAGGTTCTTGCCATGGTCCATCGACCGAAGCAGGGAGTGCAATCATGAAGCAGTGGATACAGGCCTTTTCCATAGGATTACTGACATCAACCGCTGTTCTAGGAATAACATACTGGAATACGGAATCCCCTGAAGCGGAAGTGATTACAGAATCTATGAGTGAACAGGATATGATGGACGATCTGGAGCAGTCCGGATACCGGGTACTCTCCAATGAGGAATGGGCAGCGGTAAAAGCAGAAAATCCCTCAACCCAAAAAGCAGAACCATCCAGTTCCGGGGATACAACGTATACCATTGATATTGCCGAAGGGACGACAACTCCCGAAATCGGCGGGAAATTAGTGGATGCCGGCATTATTGAGGATGCGGATGATTTTACTGCATTTATGGAAGATGGCGATTACAGCCGGTACATTCAAATCGGCCAGGCTACGGTCAAGTCAACAATGTCGTTGGAGGAAATTGCCGGAGCCATTACTTCAAAATAAACGTCTATAAAGAAACCGTTAGAGCTCACGCTCTAACGGTTTCTTAAGTTTTTTACAGCTACTACAAAAAAGCGTCTGGATGTAGGTATCCAGACGCTTTTTATCAGTTTAAATCATACGTTCTCCCTTTGACCTGGTAAAATATATTTTCACCAATGTTTGTGATGTGATCAGCATAACGTTCTATATACCTTGCAATATAAGCCATCTGCATGACATGCTGTACCTGTTCGGGGTTGATGGCTGTAAATGCAAGCATCTGCTTCACTACATCCCCACATTTCCGGTCAACGACATCATCCATTTCAGCAAGCTTATTTGCCAGCGAAATATCTTCGTATTCAAAGGCCTTTACAGCTAAATCCACCATATCCATAGCTAATATAGCCATTTCACGCAGTTCAGGATCAATCTCTATCCCATGATTCTTTCCAAGGTGAATCGTCGCCTTGGCAATGTTTGTAGAGTGATCGGCCATCCGCTCCAAATCAGAAGAAATTTTAATAGCTGTTACGATTCTTCGTAAATCGCGGGCAACCGGCTGCTGCTTGGCAAGCATCAAAATAGCATCATCATTGATTTTTTCTTCTTTAGAATCAATTACCGCATCATTTTCAATTAATTTTTCAGCCGCCTCTACATCACCCTGATACAACAGATGGATAGCTGTATCAAGGGAATACTTGGCATCGATAGCTAAATCTTTAATTTGTTCTTTTATACTTTCAAGTTCTCCCTCAAAGTGAACACGAATGGACATAGAATCCCCCTTCCTGAATTAGCCGAACCGTCCTGTAATATAATCCTCTGTACGCTTATCCTGAGGGTTTTGGAACAGGTTATCTGTATCGGCATATTCAATAAGCTCCCCATTTAGGAAGAAGGCCGTTTTATCAGAAATACGCGCTGCCTGCTGCATGTTGTGTGTGACAATGACAATGCTGTACTTCTCCTTCAGTTCCTGAACCAATTCCTCTACTTTTGCTGTAGAAATAGGGTCTAAGGCTGAAGTCGGCTCATCCATAAGAATGACGTCAGGTTCTACAGCGAGGGCACGAGCGATACATACACGCTGCTGCTGACCACCGGACAATCCATACGCATTTTCATGAAGACGGTCTTTCAACTCATCCCAGATAGCTGCCCCTTTCAGACTCTTTTCAACAATCTGATCAAGAATTTCTTTCTTCTTCACACCGTGAATACGCGGACCATAAGCAACGTTGTCATAGATGGACTTAGGGAACGGGTTCGGCTTTTGGAAAACCATCCCTACTTTTGTACGAAGGTATTCTTCCTTGAATTTGCTGCTGAAGATATCCTGTTCTCGATATTTAATAGAACCTGATGTTTTAACAATCGGCACCATTTCAACCATACGGTTCAATGTTTTTAGGAACGTGGATTTACCACAGCCTGAAGGTCCGATTATAGCCGTTACCCGCTCCTGTGGAATATCCATGCTTACTTCATAAAGAGCCTGATCGGATCCGTACCATAGATTCAAATCATTCACTTCGATGATGCTGTTGGTTTTCTCTTTTTTAACCTCTGATTTCACTTCAGGTTTCTTTGTCTGTTCGTTTCTCACGTTTGTTTTCTCTTCCATTACTTTACTCATAATGAAACCCTCCTCATCCTAATTAAAAGCGTCTCTGATATTTGTTCCGGATCAAGACAGCGATCGAGTTCATCAAAAGCAGGACAGCCAGTAGAATAATGATTCCCGCACCGGCTACATACTGCCACTCTTCCTGTGGTCTGCCCGTCCAGTTATAAATTTGAATCGGCATCACTGTATACTTCGCAAGCAGTGAATCCGGCAGTGTATAAATAGCTGTTGCTGCTCCTACAATAATCAACGGAGCTGTTTCCCCAATGGCCCGAGACAAGGCAATGATCGCGCCTGTCAATATTCCTGGAATTGCCGCTGGAAGTACAACGCGGGCAATCGTCTGCCACTTGGAGGCTCCCATTCCATAGGAAGCTTCCTTGATCTCAGACGGTACAGACCGTACAGCTTCCTGCGCTGCCACAACGATGACAGGAAGAATAAGAAGCGCCATGGTTAAACCACCAGCAAGAAGGGTGTACCCAAAGCTGAACATATAGACAAAGAAAGTTAATCCCAGAAGTCCAAAAACAATCGACGGTACGCCGGCAAGGTTTTGGATATTCACACGAATAAAGTCTGTAAAGCGGTTCTGTGGTGCGTATTCTTCAAGATAAATGGCTGTTGCCACACCAATAATGATGGCAAACACGGCAACGATGATCATTAAGAAAATCGATCCGATCAAGCCGGCATATATCCCTGCCTCTTCCGGGTACGGTGCAGGAAAGTTCAAAATATAATCCAAGCTGAGGTATCCAACCCCTTGAGTCAATACACGGTAAAACAGTAAAACTAGAACGATCAGGCCGACAGCTGTAGCAAGTCCGAATAAAACCATGGAGATTTTATTCGCGGCTACTCTGCCTTCCATGCGCTTCTTCATATTTTGTTCATTCTGTCCAAGCATTAATATTCCTCCCTGAACTTACGCGAAATGTACTGGGCAATCAGGTTCATGACCAAGGTGAATACAAATAAGGTCATCCCTACTGCATAAAGGCTGTAATAGATCGTGGATCCGAATGTCGTATCCCCTGTTGCAGCCTGTACAATAAAGGCAGTCATCGTCTGGATGGACTCCGTCGGGTTGAAAGTAAGATTCGGTGTAGCGCCGGCCGCAATCGTTACAATCATTGTTTCCCCAATCGCACGGGAAATGGCAAGTACAATAGACGCAACGATTCCGGAAAGAGCGGCTGGAAGAACAACCTTAAATACAACTTCCAATTTCGTAGCACCCAGTCCATACGCACCTTCGCGTAGAGCATTCGGAACAGAGTTCATGGCATCTTCAGAAAGGGATGCAACCATAGGAATAATCATAATTCCTACGACAACCCCTGCGCTTAAAGCGTTGAAAATTCCAAGATCAGGAATAATGGATTGAAACATTGGAGTGATGAACGTCAAAGCAAAATATCCGTAGACGACTGTAGGAATACCAGCCAGTACTTCCAGGATAGGCTTGATGATCCTTCTAACTTTATCATTCGCATACTCACTCAAGAAAATGGCTGCCATTAGTCCAAGTGGAACTGCAACAAGTGTTGCAATCAGCGTAACAAGCAGCGTACCACCGATTAACGGAGCAACCCCATATTCGCCGGACCACGGAGACCAGTTTGTACCTGTATAGAAATTAACAATTGAAACATCGGAGAAAAATCCGATGGATTCCCTTAATAAAGTAAATAGAATTCCCAGTGTCGTGAGAACACTTACCGCTGCACAAAGTAACAGGAAAAACGGGATGATTTTCTCTATTCTTTCACCGACCGTTTTCTTTTTCTTATTGTTCTCAATCATCTGCTGGACGTCAATCATATTCCCCTCTGATTGTAAACCTTTGTCCATCATTAAACTCCTCTCATCCATAAGGCAAGGTGAGACTGGATTCAGCCTCACCCTCCTCGTTAGGTTTTAAAGTAACTTACTCTGCCCAGCCTTGAACTGTATCAAGTTGTTCTTGATATTTTTCGTCTGGAAGAGCTACATAACCAACTTCTTCAGCTGCTTTACCAGCATTGTTCAACGTGTACTCTACAAAGTCACGAACCTGTGCTTTTTCTTTATAAGCATTCACGTTCACATATGTGAATAGCGGGCGGGAAAGCGGCGTATAGGAACCATCCTGGATTGTTTCCGGATTCGGCTCAACAGCTTCGCCTTCACCTTCAGAAATGGCAAGAGCTTTCAGGCTGTCCTGGTTTTCAGCATAGTAGGCATATCCAAAGAATCCGATAGCGTTTGGATTGTCTTTAATTCCACGTACAAGAACGTTGTCATCCTCAGAAAGAGTTGTGTTTTCGCCTTCTTTCATCGGTTCTTCTTCAAGAACAATTTCGTTGAAGTAGTCGAATGTACCGGAATCATGACCAGGGCTGAAGATTTTGATTTCTTCTTCAGGCCAGTCAGGGTTAATGTCAGACCACATTTGAGCGTCAGAAGAATCAAGGAAAATCTGCTTAAGCTGATCGATTGTAAGCTCTTCAGCGAAATCATTTTCAGCACTCACTACTACAGAAAGACCATCGTAAGCCAGCTCTATAGGCTCAAGAGTAACATCATTTTCTTCAGCAATTGCTTTTTCTTCTTCCTTGATCTCACGGGAAGCGTTACTTAGATCAATTTCACCAACTGTAGATTTTTTAAATCCACCGCCGGAACCAGAAGAGTTCAATGTCGCGTCAACTTCCGGTTGTTCCTGCTGATAGGAATAAGTTAAGTTTTCCATGATCGGGAACACAGTTGAAGAACCATCAATGTCGATTGGGCCGGATACTTCTTCGGAGCTTCCTTCTCCAGAACCTTCACCGCTTGTGCTGTCCTGTTCTTCTGTGTTGCCTTCCTCGGAACCACCACATGCTGCAAGCACTCCTACTACAAGGATGAATGCGAGCATTAATGCTAAACTCTTGAAGTTTTTCATTTCTTTCTCCCCCTATTGTTTACGGATATTTAATGCCGTCGGCCGCTTGGCCAACTCACATTTTCTATACTAACGACGGAGTTTTAATAACATATGAATGAAACGTAAAGCTTTTGTAAATTGAGGTTTTTTAGCGAAAAAGATGGAGAATTGACTTGTTTTCACGTTATTCCCTCCGTCTTTATATAAAAAAAGGAGCGATACGTTGTGTATCACTCCTCAGTTTCTGCATCTTCTCCATTGTTATTCTCTTGTTCATCCGGTCCTTCTTCAGCGGTTCCATTTTCCCTTGCTTTTTTCAACTCGAAGTACGCCTCACCGATCCGGGCACCAATGTTATTGCTGATGCTGAACGTACTTGTTGCCCCTTCTCCCAGGTAAGGGGAGATGATGGAAAAGGCAATTTCCGGATTATCCGATGGAGCATAGCCGACCAATGTCTTGTTCAGAAGCTCATCGTAGGTGGTTCTCTCTCCATCTTCACTGAAAACAGTTTTAGACGCCTGTGCCGTTCCCGTCTTCACAGCCATATCATACTGGGCATAGGGCTGCTTTGAGAATATTGAGCTCGCCGTTCCTTCGCTCGTCTGGGCCACCTGCCTGAACCCTTCCTGTACCCGCTCAATATAGGACGAATCCATATCAAGCTGGTTCAGCACCTCCGGCGTATAATCTTTATAAACCGGACCGAGTCCATCGCTGCTGGATGGTTCGTGGACACTGTTGACCAGGCTTGGGCGAATACGGTCGCCGCCATTTGCAATCGTCGAGACGTATTGATTCAACTGCATTGCTGTATACGTATTGAACTGCCCGATGGAAAAGTCGAGGATTTGTCCGGGTTGAGTCAAGTTTCCTTTGACGCCTGAAGCCTCATAAGGAAAATCAATACCAGTAGGCACACCCAATCCAAATTGATCAAAATTATAAATAAACTTGTCTAACGTCCCATCTTCAAGCTGAAGACTGTTCATATCATATCGGTTACTGGTTTCCCCACCTAAATACATAGCCAGGAAATACATATATACGTTTGAAGATTGCTGCAGAGCAGCAATATCATTTACAGATCCAATTCCTGAAGTATAAGATCCTTTTGGTGGACCTCCACCAATTGTGACAGGTTTGTCATTGATCCATGTATTCGGTGTAACGACACCCTCATGGAGGCCTGTCAGAACCGTCGCTCCCTTAACCGTTGACCCCGGCATATAGGCATTATATAACGCCTGATGGGAGGTATCTGTGAAACGGTCCTCTCCTTCTTCCGGACTGCGGTTATAGGTCTGTCCGCTGATCGCCAGAATTTCTCCTGTCTGCGGATTGGAAACGACAGCAATGGCATTCTCCAGATGACGGTTTAGAGAAGGCGCATTGACGATTGCTGACTGAAGCTCTTCCTGGACGATTTTATTCACTTCTTCCTGAAGCTCCATATCAAGTGTCAATTGAAGGTCTTTTCCTGCCTGTCCTTCACGGATGACTTTGGAATTGATCACGGTGTTGTTGCTGTCCGTTTCATACTGGACCTTTTCCTTCGTCCCCCGGAGAACATCCTCATATTCCTGTTCAAGTCCGCTTGTACCTACACGATCATTACGGCTGTAATCCAAAGACATGTAATAATCAAGATCATCCTTAGGGAGACCCTGCTCACTGGATGTGATACTTCCGAGGTAACTGCGGAATGTGGACTCATAAGGATATGTACGTTCCCAGTCTGAAGTTACATTCACGCCGGGAAGCTTAGCCAGATTTTCTGCCACCGCGGAATATTCTGCTTCTGTAATATCTGAATTCTTAATTACATGCGGCGCCAGGGAATACGCCTGATCGAGTTCCTTTTTCACAGCGATGACTTCTTTCGTCTGATTATCGTAGCCGGAGATCTCTTCTTCTGTAATGCTGTCCAGCTGAAGCTGATATACATCACCGTTATCCATATCTTCTGTCACCTGATCTTCTACACGATCACGAACCTCCTGCTCATTCTGCAGATAGAAATATTCCTTCAAGTCACGATCTGTCAGGTTTTCATAGTCCATATCTATATAAGAGGACAATGCTTGAGCAAGTTCCAGCTTGTCCCCGGCCTGCACCCCTTTGGGTGGTGTATACGTAATCGAGTATAACGGTTCATTATCAACAATCACCTGGCCATTACGATCATACATTTCACCCCGCGGCACAGAAATGGTCGTTGTTGTATTTTCGGTGCGGTCAATTTCATCCTGTGCTTCTTCGCCGTTTAATATTTGAATAACACCAAGCTGCAGAATGATCCCGGCAAATAAGACGAACACAATAAAAAACACCACGTTCAACCGAAAGGGAAGGTGTGTATTATCTTTATGTCGTTTGTTTTTCCCCATGAACTCCTCTCCTTCTTTCAAAATCCTTCTGCTATTATACCATTTTTTCAGGTCTTAAGAATAGAAGAAGCTCATGGGTGTTTGGTTTCAATTATGTGTGACACGGGGAGGCTTCGAATCAATACCTCGAATGAAAAAGTAAATCAGGAAGTGTCCTCCGCCGACAAGGAGCAGAATGTAAGGAATCCCCGTTTCCGGTGGAATAAATGTAATGGCCCCTAAAAAGACGAGGATGGAAAGAACTCTTCCCATATTCAAAAAAATTTCCCGAACTACGATATACTCGATCCGCATTTCGGCCGCATTCCACGATCTCCCGATGACATCATAGGTGAGAGACACATATGGTACGTACAACAACGGAAAGAAGACTCCGGCAACAGCTGCGTACAATAAAAGCAGCGGCATCGTGCTGCTGAATAGAAGGATGACGACACTGACATATAAGCAGAGTCCTGAGATAAAGATCGATGTTTTCCTCCGCTTCGGTTTCACCCATCTGCTGACAAGAAAATAAAACATAAATGAAAAACCGGAATAGACCAAATTAAAAACTCCGAGAGACAGTTCATTTTTTGTAAGCAGGAAAATCCAAATGGATACAGCAAACAAAAAAGTCCCCTCTCTGAACCCCTGGGCTACATGAGCATTCAAAATACGTTTCCAGTCTACATTATGTTTCCGCTCGGTTATAATCCGCCGGAAAGAAAAATTCCCCCGTGCTTTTCTTCTTGATAACCCAAAACTCACGAGTACCGCTACAATAAATAAGGCAAACGAAGCACTGAAAATCACAGTATACCCTGTAAAGTTATTGAGACGTGAAATAATAAAGCCGGCCAACAGAGGTCCTGTCATACCGCCAAGCGACTGCAGGACACCGAGAAAGCCGTTAAAAAAATCCCTTGTGTCCGGCTCTGTGATTTCAAAAGTCAGTACGTTATAAGCAAGCCAGTAAAAACCGTAACCGATTCCGAGCAGGGCACCGAGCATCAAGTTGAAGGAAGCTGCCCGTTCCCCCACAACCAGCACAGTCAGGAAAAATAACGAAAGGACTGTTACTCCTGTTCTCAGAACAATGACACGGTCCATCTTTTTTGCCCACCGTCCCGCAACGATAAAGGTAAGCGGCTGAAAAATGTATATGCTGAGGTTGTAAAGAGCGATATCCGTGTAGCTGTTGGACTGCTTCCATAAGTATATGTTCACAAAGGTACTGGATAAGAATATTCCGAGGGAGTACAAGCCTCCAATGAGAAGTAACAATAATAAATCTCTAGAAACGTTTTGGCGGCTCAGCCATGTGCTCAGCTTACTCATCATATGCATGTCTCCTTTATGTTCTCCTTTAGTGTTTTCAGAACATATGGAGATATACAAAAAGAGAGGGACGGAAATATCCGTCCCTCTCTCACATATTCTTCATAAGATTATTTAGCTGCATCGAAGCGCTTCGCTACTTCATCCCAGTTTACAACATTCCAGAATGCAGAAACATAATCCGGACGGCGGTTCTGGTAGTTCAAGTAGTACGCATGCTCCCATACGTCCAGGCAAAGGATAGGTGTTTTACCTTCCATGATCGGAGAATCCTGGTTTAGTGTATCAATCACTTCCAGGCTGCCATTATTGACTACAAGCCAAGCCCAGCCTGAACCGAAACGGCCGGTTGCTGTCGTTTCGAATTTTTCTTTGAATTGATCAAAGCTTCCGAATGTGTCGTTGATCTGAGTAGCAAGATCCCCTGCCGGCTCACCGCCGCCATTTGGAGACATGATCGTCCAGAAAAGACTGTGGTTGGCATGACCACCGCCATTACGGCGCACAGCAGTGCGGATATCTTCCGGTACAGCTGAAAGGTTGTTGGAAAGAAGCTCTTCCAATGATTTGTCCTGAAGATCAGCATGTCCTTCAAGTGCGTTGTTCAGCTTTGTTACATATCCGTTGTGGTGCTTCGTATGGTGAATGTTCATTGTTTCCTTATCAATAGTTGGTTCCAGTGCATCGTATGCGTAAGGTAGTTCTGGTAGTTCGAATTTAGCCATAATGTAACTCCTCCTTTAAAATAGTATGTAAAATAAGAAGCCTCTGCCTCTTGTTTTACATTATCAAACAGACCTGCCGGTTGCAACTGATTTGCAAGGCAAAGAAATGGAATATCTTCCGGTATTATAAATTCCCTTATGTATCGGTCTTAAACATAAAAAAAACAAGCACATCGCTTGTTCATTCAAAATGGTGGCTCGGGACGGAATCGAACCGCCGACACACGGATTTTCAGTCCGTTGCTCTACCGACTGAGCTACCGAGCCATAAAAGTATGCTGTTTTATATATTCTTTTATAATAAAAGAAAAGATGGCGGAGGAGGAGGGATTCGAACCCCCGCGGGGCGTAAACCCCCTGGCGGTTTTCAAGACCGCTCCCTTCAGCCAAACTTGGGTACTCCTCCGGAATCTATATGGTGGACCCTGCAGGACTCGAACCTGCGACCGATCGGTTATGAGCCGATAGCTCTAACCAGCTGAGCTAAGGGTCCACATGGGGCGGCTGATGGGAATCGAACCCACGAATGCCGGAACCACAATCCGGTGCGTTAACCACTTCGCCACAACCGCCATGTTTATAGATAAGATCATATGTATGGTGGCGGTGGAGGGAATCGAACCCACGACCTCACGGGTATGAACCGTACGCTCTAGCCAGCTGAGCTACACCGCCATATTCGCTCTGTAAGCGACTTAATTAATATACCATTTATGTATCACTGTGTCAATTTATTTTTTCGACCCGTTTTCAGCGACAAAAATAATATACCATGCAATTGACGGCTCGGCAAGGATTTTATAAAAAAAGGTGAAAGCTTTTTTAAGCTTTCACCTCGTTCATTACAGACTCTCTTTTTCTCCCAGTACTTCTTCTGCGATATTCACAGCGTGGTCTCCGATTCGTTCGAGATTACTGATCATATCTACAAAGACGATACCGGCCTGTCCTGTACATACTCCTTCATTCAGACGGATGATGTGTTTCTTACGATAGCTTCGTTCCATCCGGTCCAGTTCATTTTCCTTCTGGACAACAGCGAGTGCTTCCTCACGGCTCATGTTTTCAAGGGATTTTGTTGCCTGCTTCACTGTCATCAATGTCAGATCGAACATTGTATTCAAGTCGTCGACAGCTTGAGCAGTAAGATTTACTTTGTTGGAATTCTTATAATCGATGAGCTCGATGATGTTCTCAAAGTGATCCCCGATCCGCTCCAGATCACGGACAGAATCCATGAGAGCTGAGTGTTTCCGGCTTTCTTCGTCCGTAAGGGATGCTTGAGAAAGATCAACCAGATAATCAGTAATTTTCCGATCAAGGTTATTCAATGCATCTTCAATCTGCATCGCAATTTCTGAATGCTTCTGCTGCTTATTGTTTAAATACAGACTCGTTTCTTCCAATCCTTTATAGGCATATTCACCCATGCGGATCACTTCTTCTTTCGCTTGATCAAGCGCAAGAGAAGGAGACTGCTCGATAAAGATTGGATCCAGATGCTGAGGCTTGAACTCAATCAGGGAATCATTTCCTGGTACGAGTTTAACAACAATCCACGCCAGAACAGCGATGAATGGGAACTGGACCACCGTGTTGGCAATGTTGAATGATCCATGCGCGAAAGCAATGGTCATCTCCGGCCCAAGGTCCATATAGTTCTGGAGCCACTCCACGTATAAGGTAAAAGGCTTCAATAGAATGAGGAAAACGGTAGCACCGAGTACGTTGAAAATCACGTGTACAAAAGCGGCACGCTTCGCCCCTACACTTGCTCCAATCGCTGCAATGACAGCTGTGATGGTTGTTCCAATGTTATCTCCAAAAAGTACCGGCAAAGCTGCCTGTATATCTACAAGGCCTTCTCCAAACAACCCTTGCAGAATACCGATCGTAGCACTGGAACTTTGTACGATTACTGTGAACAGTGTACCGATCACAACACCAAGTACAGGGTTTTCACTCATACTGAGTGTCAGTTCCCTGAATGCTTCAAGGGAACGCAGCGGCTTCATTCCTCCGCTCATTAATTCAAGTCCAAAGAATAAAGCACCGAGTCCAAAAACGGTCTGGCCGATGTTGGATACTTTCTTATTCTTAAAGAAGAAAATCAAAAGGGCACCTAGAGCCAGGATCGGCAGTCCATACTCTTTAATATCAATACCAATAATGAATGCGGTAAATGTCGTCCCAATATTGGCACCCATTATAACGCCGATGGCTTGTCTAAAGGTCATAAATCCAGCGTTAACCAATCCGACAGTCAGAACGGTTGTTGTAGAACTACTTTGAACGAGAATCGTTACTACGGCACCAGCAATGACACCCATTAACGGATTGCTGGTAAAACGGTCTAAAAGCTCTCTCAAACGGTCTCCGGCTACTTTTTGGAGGCCGTCCCCCATAAATTTAATTCCAAACAGGAAAATACCTAGCCCGCCGATGAATTCAAATATCATCTGCTGCACATCGATTTCCATGTTTTCCACCCTTTCCTCATCCAAAATTTCTGTATGTCTCTCTTTAAAACACCTCATCCATTATTAACGAACTACGATTCTTTTGTAAAGATGAAATAGAAAACTTAACATTAAATTTACATTGGCGTTTTTTCTTGTAAAGACTGCCCCCGGGGTGCAAGCCACCTTAGCTGCCATACATATCAGTCTTTTCTAAAACAAAAAAGGCCTCCTTTTACAAGGAAGCCTTCGATATGTACAGGTACTTCAAAAATCTCGATGTTTACGAAGCATGAGGCTCAGAAAAATCCTCCCCACCTTCATAAACCAACTGTTTAGTTGTAATCATGTCGGACAGTTCCCGAGTCAGAACGACCAATTCTCTTGTGAACTCCTCCGTCATTCTCACATTTTCCTCCTGCCAGTCTGATGCCAGTGCTAAATGGTCAATGGACGAGGACTGGTCCCTTGTCAGGCGTTCCATCCCTCTTATAATCTTCTGCATCCGTGGCATCACTTCTTCTCCATCCACCAAATGAAGGTATGCGGATTCTAATTGTACGTTGAACGTTTCCATTCCAGAGGAAAGATCTCGGAAAGCTGCTTTTGAAATATCCATTTGCTTCTGCTGATCATGCATTTCAACAGAAAGGCGCCTGAACTGTTTAGAAAAGTCTGCTCCAAGCTCGATGAGATCCGCCATTCTTTGATCGATGTTCAAGGCCGGGTGCCAGGATAGATCGGCCAGCTTACCCACTTCCCTGGCTACAACAGCAAATCCCCGGCCATGGTCTCCGGCTCCCGCTGCCTCAATGGAAGCGTTTAAAGCAAGCACCCTCGTCTGCTCAGCCAGCCCTTGGATTTTAGCTCCCGAATCCTGTACCGAATGCATATAGCTCTGAAAAGATTCTACTCTTGATGTTATTTCTGTCAGTTCTCTTCTTATAGTCATATAGGAGCTTTCCACGCGCTCCACCCCGTCATTACCGGAAGCAGCCGACTGGTTCAACTGCCCTTGTCTTTCCATCATGCTATCCATGGATGATTTCAAATGGGAGAAAACTTGAGAAAGTTCACGAAAGACTTCCTGCTGATCCTCCATAAATCCTTCTGTTTCGGCAGCGGCTCTATCTACTTTAAGAAGCTCTTCCTTTAACGCCCGCTGGGATTGATCAAGGACCCGCGCCGATTCATCCATGCGGCTTCCCCCTTGATCAAGGTTTTGGACGGCTGCTTTTACCGTAGAAAGAATATCTACAATAGTGGTAATGGACTTCTCATAACTCCTTTTTAATGACCGGACCTCCGGCAGGCTCGTTTTTACAGCCGATGCTTCCCCGATCACCCCTTCACCAATCTTCCCCATCATTTCCTCCAGCTGTTTAAGGGGACGGACAGTCTTTCGAATAATATAGGAAACCATGACTCCAGCTACAACCGCCGTCCCAGCTCCTGGACAGGGGCAAACGAATACACAAACGATTCTCCATTTGTCGTCCACTGTTCTGTGCCATTTTCCTTACTTAAAATCTCCTCTACTTCCTCTTCGGTAAAAGAAGGAACAGGAGTCAAGTCTGGATAGGAATACACAGCTTGTTCAGTGAACAGGTATGCATCCGCTGTCAGACCATCCTGCTGCATCTGAGCTTTCTGTGCATCTGCACAGCCTTGAAAACGCTGATCGAATTCCTGCTGATCCCCTACAAAGGCATACATCAATTGCTGCGCTACATCCTGAACTACTAGCAGTTCACGTTCCAATCGGTCCTGCACAAGACCCAGCTGGTTTTCCTCTCCTTTCGTATAGGAAAAAAAACCAGTTGCAGATACGGAGAGAAGAACAAGTAAAATAATCAGGAGCGTCAGCCTTACCTGAAGAGGCCATCCACCCCGTGTTAATCTTAATAAGCCGGTCTTTCTTTTAAAGTTCATTAGAAAACACTCCATTGTCATTTGAATAATCATCCAAATAAATGATGACAATGAAGTGTTAAGAAATGATGAAGAATATGTGAACAATTGTTAATTCTGAACCTTTTTAACCATGATTTTAGTCCCGTCGACAGAGGCGACCGTTACCGGCTCCCCTTTGTAAATCCACTGTCCGTTCGAAACAGCGCTGTAGTCCTCTCCATCTACCTCTATCGTACCGGAAGGACGCATATCCGTCTGTGCAGACCCTGTTTTCCCTAAAAGCTTCTGATAGGATTCATTCATGGAATTGTAGCCCATTTCCGAGGTCATCTGATCGTTCAACGCCATTTTGTTCCACATGTTTCTCCGCTTAAAAACCTTGAGAAAAATGAGGGCAGAAAAACCTCCGGCAATGACACCGATGACACTGTATAATCCCGCCGTCCAGTTGGGCGCACTGAAACCGACAGCTGTAATCATCGCTGCTGCACCTATAGTGGCAAGCGTTCCATCATTAATCAGCTTTCCATCAATAATCATAAGTGTAAGACCTAGAAAGTAAACAAACATCATGATAATGAACATATCGACAGCCAGGTAACTGGAAAAAAACACGGTAATAAATCCAAGCCCCAGCACAGCAAAAACCCCACGCATGTTAACAAGCAGCTCACCAATCAGGAACATTGTTCCTAAAAATGTAATCAGGAGTGCTATCCAGTCTGTTTGAAGCATAACCGCTCACCCTCTCTTCTATTACTATACATACGAACGACTGTGGTGCTATGTTTCAAATGATAACAATTTTCTTCCGTTTCCTCTCGTGATATACTTTTCACGTCGAGGAAATCCAATCTGTTTACACAAATTTAACGTGAAATCCGGGGCTTTTAAGAGTCCTTACTTCTCATTTCCGGCCATTAGCCTTATAATGAAGATTGGAAAAACATCCTGCAACCCTTTTTTTAATTTAAAGGAGCGATATTCATGCCAATTACGCACAGAAAAGATACTCGTCCCGTGAAAGTCGGGGACCTTACTATAGGTGGTTCTGATGAAGTTGTCATTCAGTCCATGACCACGACGAAGACCCATGATGTGGAGGCTACTGTAGCTGAGATCAAACGTCTGGAAGAAGCCGGGTGCCAGGTCGTCCGTGTGGCCTGCCCTGATGATCGTGCTGCTGACGCCATCCCTGAAATCAAAAAACGCATCAATATCCCGCTTGTTGTCGATATTCACTTCGATTATAAGAAAGCATTGAAAGCGATCGAGGGCGGCGCGGATAAAATCCGGATCAATCCGGGGAACATTGGGAAGCGCGAAAAAGTTGAAGCTGTCGTAAAAGCAGCAAAAGCAAAAGGGATTCCCATCCGTATCGGTGTCAACGCCGGTTCTCTTGAGCGTCACATCCTTGAAAAATACGGTTATCCAACGGCTGATGGAATGGTTGAGAGTGCCCTTCACCACATTAAAATTCTTGAAGATCTCGACTTCCACGACATCATCGTTTCTTTGAAAGCTTCTGATGTAAAACTGGCGATTGAAGCCTACGAAAAAGCAGCAGCCGCTTTCAATTACCCGATTCACCTTGGTATTACAGAATCCGGGACGCTTTTCGCAGGTACTGTAAAAAGTGCTGCCGGTCTTGGTGCCATTTTAAGCAAAGGGATCGGAAGCACCGTCCGTATCAGTTTAAGTGCTGATCCTGTAGAGGAAGTAAAAGTAGCGAAGGAACTTCTGAAGACTTTCGGACTTGCGTCCAACGCTGCCACGCTGATCTCCTGCCCAACATGCGGTCGTATTGAAATCGACTTGATTTCCATCGCCAACGAGGTTGAGGAATACATCCAGACCATCAAGGCTCCCATTAAAGTAGCTGTTCTTGGCTGCGCAGTAAATGGACCAGGCGAGGCCCGTGAAGCTGATATCGGTATCGCCGGTGCCCGAGGGGAAGGTCTTCTCTTCCGTCACGGAGAAATTATCCGGAAAGTTCCTGAGGACATCATGGTCGAAGAACTTAAAAAAGAAGTAGATAAACTTGCTGAAGAGCACTATGAGAAAGAGCGTCAGAAAAAGCTTGAACAGCAGCAATCCTAAGATAAAAAAGGGTGGACCATTATGGTCCACCCTTTTTTTACAGGAAATTGATAAACGGAGCGAAGAAAAGAGAAAAGGCAATGGAAACGACACTGATAATGATCGCCGTGTTTCCAAGAGTATCGGCTCCCCTTCTCTTCCCGACAATCCCAAGAATAATCCCTGCGGCACCGAGAATAAGTGGAGCAAAAAAGAAGGATAGAATAGCGGCTGACAGCCCTAGCCAGCCCATTCCTACTTTCACATCATCCTCCATCGTCGTTTCCTGCTCACCATTATTCATTGGTTCATCAATGGGACCGACAGCGGCCTCCTGGGCAAATTCCTCTTCATAACTGTCGCCATAAACAGGCTGATAAGGACCGCGGCCATGGTCATCCACGGACTCCACCTTGTCATACCCGGATTCTTTTCTTAAATCGCTGTCCTGGATTTCATCAAACGCTTCATCCAGCACCTGCTCCGTTGTCGGCTCATCTTCATGAACCTGTTCCCGTGCGTCCCCGTAATGGGGCGCATTTTCCGTTTGATTCTCAACAGTTTCTTTTGGATCGTACATGCGAATTCCCTCACTTTCTGTATGGAGAATCACCTATATTATGTGACATTTCTTCTGTATTTAACGAAGGGATTTGATGGCAGAAAAAAACCGGATGAGATCATCCGGTTTTATCATTATTCAGCTGAAGCCAGTGTGGTATGAGCTTCAGCGTTTTCCTGAATCTCTACGGCATACCAGCTCTCCGCATGTCCATGTTCACTTTTATACTGTTCAAGACCTGACATTCCCCTGTGATAAGCGGTTAATGCCTCGTCCCAGTTTTGATAACGGCTGTTTAAATAATCCAGATAAACCAGGGATAACTGCATGGAATAATAAGGATCAAACAACAGCTCCTCTTCATAGGGAAGCCCGGCCATATCCGCAATCCACGGCGCTGTATTCTTCATGAACTGAGACATACCATAGGCACGACCATACTTTGTTTCAGGTCCTACAAGTTCAGGATCAAATGTCCCGCCCGTTTCCACCTTCAACAACTCATATACGAGGTATGGATCCAAATCATAGCGTTTGGACTCCTTCACTAAATACATGGCCCATGCCTTCTTGAAGGCTCCCTCACTTTCCTGTACCAGAATATCAGCCTGGTCTTCAATCCCCGGCCAAGTCAGATATCCATTTTTTTGTTTATTCTCTGAAGACTGCTCCTTCAAATAATCGTTGACAGAAGACAGCTTTTCCTTATCTCCCTCAAGCTTTTCTTGGTTCTGCTCCAGCGTTTTATTTTCATCTGCCAGTGCCTGCTGTTCGTTTTGATGCCATTGATGATAAGTTATAAAGACAAGACTCATTAACAGCATAGCAAAGACCGTTCGAATGATTGGCTTTTGATCCCTCATTCTGTTCACTCCTTCCCATGACTCTTCCTTTTACATAAGAGCCAATGAAACCCATTGCGCCATCTTACCCGAATGGATGTTTGATTTCAATTTATCTACTCACGCGTGAATATTTTGTAAAACACACATCATTCCCACAATTCATATGGTGTATGAAACAGGGGAAAAAGGTGATGACGTGATGAAGAAGATGGCCCAACAGTTCATTACCCAGAAATTGAAGCAGTTAACCGTCAAAGAACTGCTTCAATACAGCAGGAAGTATCGGATACCGATTACCGAGGGAGAGGCACAGGCTATTGTTCAAGCGTTGAAAAAGAATAAGGAAAACCCTTTTGAAAAGGACGGCCGGAAGAAAATGTTGAAGAAACTGGCCGGGCTGACCTCCGCAGACACGGCTCGCTCTGTAAATAAACTGCTTCATAAACTGGCGAAGGAGTACGGGGTCGAGGACTGGCTGAAATAAAAAAAGGCGGAAGGTACAAGACCCCCGCCTTTTTCTTATGACTGTTGTAGAATTTTTTCTTTAAGGTCCGGATCAAACGTCCCTTGTTTAACCATATCGATTTCAAATCGATACGGAGGCTTTTTGTTCTTCTTATCTTCCCCGACGTACGGGGTTTCCAAAATTTTAGGCAGATCCTTCAACTGCGGGTGATGAATCACCTGATGAAGGGCATCAAAGCCGATATGACCGAAGCCGATATTTTCATGGCGGTCCTTGGCTGCTCCCTGAATGTTCTTACTATCATTGACGTGAATGACTTTCAGGCGGTCCAGTCCGACAATTTTATCAAACTCGTTCAACACGCCATCAAAATCTTCCACTACATTGTAGCCCGCATCATGAATGTGGCACGTATCCATGCAGACGGAAAGCTTTTCGTTCAAGGTGACACCGTCAATAATCTGTGCAAGCTCATCAAAGCTCCTTCCAATTTCAGAGCCTTTGCCGGCCATTGTTTCCAGGGCAATCTGGACATTTTGATCTTTATGAAGGACTTCATTCAGCCCTTCAATGATTTTCGGAAGACCCTTTTCCACTCCCTGACCTACATGGGACCCCGGGTGAAGAACGATTTGTCTTGCTCCCAGCGCTTCTGTACGCTCAATTTCGCTGCGCAGGAAATCAACACCCAGCTGAAAGGTTTCCGGCTTGGTCGTATTACCTACATTAATGATATAGGGGGCATGCACAATGATATCCTGAATACCGTTGGCCTTCATATGCTCCTGTCCCGCATCGATATTCAATTCTTCAATTGGACGACGGCGCGTATTTTGAGGGGCGCCTGTATAAATCATAAATGTGCCGGATCCGTAGGAAGCTGCCTCTTCACTTGCCCCAAGAAGCATTTTCTTCCCTTTCATTGATACGTGTGAACCAATTTTAACCATGACGATCTCGACCCTTTCTTATTTCTTTTTAAAGCGGTTCTGCTTCAATCTGCGTTTATTTTGTTCCGCCTGCTTTTTCATCTTTTTCTTATAGCCCGGCTTCACCTTTTTCGGACGACGGACGAGCTGTTTCGCCTGTTTATCCAGATCCGTTTCTTTCTTTTCACGGATCTGCCGCTCATTATAGGCATTGACTTCTTTCCATTCTCCTTGTTTCACTTCATAGAATTGGAAAGACAACCCCTTCTTCTCAAGTTTCTGGATCAATGGAAGATCGGCTTCCTGATAAAGGTTGATCGCTGTACCTTCCAACCCGGCCCTTGCTGTCCGGCCGACACGGTGTATATAAAATTCCTCTTCCTTCGGCATCTGGGCATTGATTACGTGGCTCACACCCTGGATATCAATGCCACGCGCAGCAAGGTCGGTCGCTACGATGTATTGATAACGAAGGTTTTGGATTTCTTTCAGGACTCTTTTACGCTCACGCGGGGACAAACCTCCGTGAAGGACGCCTGTTTCTAGTCCACGGCTCATCAAGTCCTCCGCCAGTTCGTCTGCAAGACCTTTTCCATTCGTGAAAATAATGGCGAGATAAGGCTGAATCGCCTTCGTGATATCCATGATTACTTCTCCAGGCTGTTTATGTCGGAGAGGAATCAGCCGGTGCTCCATCGTTTCCGGAGATGGCTTATCGTCCTCGATTTGAATATGGACCGGATTGGTCAAGTATTTCTTCAGGAATGGCTGCAGCCGTTCAGGAATAGTTGCAGAGAAAACAAGCATCTGTACGTCTTCGGCCATGCGAACAAGAATCTGATCCACTTCTTCGATAAATCCGAGGTCCAGCATTAAATCCGCTTCGTCCAGAACGAACGATTTTGCTTGATAAAGGTCTACGGCTTCCTCTTTGACCATATCGAGTATACGGCCCGGTGTTCCTACAACAATGTGTGGCGGATTGGAAGCCAGTTTCTCCACCATCTTCTGTTTATCCGTTCCACCGATCAACAGCTTGGACCGCCAGATCTCTTGTTTACCTGCGTGCTTCACTGCTTTTTTCACTTCTTCATGAATCTGGATAGCCAGTTCACGTGTCGGTGCTGTAATGACAAACTGTACGGCATCAGCGTTTTCATCCATGCGGCTGAATAATGCCAGCAGATAGGCATGTGTCTTACCGGATCCAGTGTGGGATTGTCCGATCAAACTTTCCCCTCTTAATGCCGGCGGCAGCACCTGCTGCTGGATCGGCGTCGGCTGTTTAAAGCCCAACCCTTCTACAATTCTGCTTACTGTAGAGGAAATTGCGTATTGTTCAAAAGTATGCTTACTCATGTCCGTTCTCCTTTAAAGTAAAATGTTCCTTCCCTATTATAATAGAGTGCGCCATAAATTGCACGATAACGTTGTCTGACCACCGCTTTCTTTGTCAACTTACGCTTTACCCTTTATAATGAAGATGGTATCTTAAAAGTTGTTCGATTGGATAAAGAGGAGGACGTTAATCAATGGAAGTTATTAAAATCGCCCCTCGCGGTTATTGTTACGGAGTCGTAGATGCCATGGTCATTGCGAGAAATGCCTCAAAAGACCAGAATCTGCCGCGCCCGATTTATATATTAGGTATGATTGTCCATAATTCCCATGTGACTGAAGCCTTCAAAGAAGAAGGCATCATCACTGTCGATGGTAAAAACCGCAGCGATATGCTGGAAGGTATTCATGAAGGTACGGTTATTTTCACGGCCCACGGCGTTTCCCCGCAGGTAAAGGAAAGGGCGCGCGATAAAGGACTGACTGTTCTTGATGCCACATGTCCGGATGTTACCAACACCCACAACTTGATCCGCAAAAAAGTTGCGGAAGGATTTGAAGTCATCTACGTCGGTAAAAAAGGACATCCTGAGCCGGAAGGGGCGATGGGCGTCGCTCCCGGAAAGGTCCACCTTGTACAGACTGAAGAGGATGTTGAGAATCTGGAGCTGGATCATGATAAGCTTATGATTACCAACCAGACGACGATGAGTCAATGGGACGTCTATGATGTCATGGAAAAAGCCAAGGAAAAGTTCCCTCAGCTTGAGAAGCAGCAGGAAATCTGCATGGCAACACAGGTACGCCAGGAAGCTGTTTCAGAACAGGCAGGTGAAGCCGATTTGA
This sequence comes from Halobacillus sp. Cin3, assembly GCF_947311855.1. Taxonomy (NCBI): domain Bacteria; kingdom Bacillati; phylum Bacillota; class Bacilli; order Caryophanales; family Bacillaceae; genus Halobacillus; species Halobacillus sp. Cin3. Next base: position 1,227,869 of record NZ_CAMZMV010000001.1, read on the forward strand.
CGCTCGTTGTTGGTGACCCGATGAGCAATAACTCCAACAGGCTTGCCCAGGTATCCAAAGAAAAAGCTGGAACCACCGCCTACCGGATTGCTGATGTAACCGAAATTCAGCTGGAATGGCTGGAAGGTGTCCATAAAGTAGCCGTAACCGCCGGTGCTTCAACTCCTACGCCGATCACAAAAGAAGTGATCAAATTCATTGAGCAGTTTGACCATGAGGACGATGCTACTTGGATTCGTGAATCCAAGGTCGAGCAGAAGAAAATTCTCCCTCCTGTAAGAGCACGCAAAAAAGTGAAACGATAATAAAAAGGATGAAAGCTTCCCGCTTTCATCCTTTTTTTACTGGATTGTAAAGGGTTCTGTATCTACTTCGGACACCAGGATGTTCAATGCTCCATCTTTATTGCAGCGCTCCTCAAGATACTGCTGTACTTTTACGCAGACCACTTTCTCGACATGGTGACCGGGATCAATCACATGTAAGCCCATCTCCACAGCATCCTGGGTCATATGGAAGGTCATATCTCCAGTCACATATACATCCGCTCCGCTGCTCTTAGCCTTATGGATATATTTTTCTCCGCTTCCACCCAGAAGGGCGACCGTTTGTACGGTTTTTCCCATTTTCCCTGCCACACGCACATGAGGGACATCAAAACGCTCCTTCACTTTGTCAGCAAAGTCCTGAAGAGAAATTGGCTCGTCCAGCCGGCCCACTCTTCCAATTCCGAGGCTCCTGCCTTCATTGAGAAGAGGATAAAGATCATAAGCCACTTCTTCATATGGATGGGCTTTTTCCATCGCTTGAAGAACTTTAGACAGCTTACTCTGCGGAACGATGGTTTCCAAACGTTTCTCCTGGACCTGCTCCAACCGGCCCTGCTCCCCAATAAAAGGATTTGTACCCTCTTGTGGTTTGAACGTCCCTTCACCGGAAACCTGATAGGTGCAGTGGCTGTAATCACCGATAAAGCCTGCCCCTGCTTCGCTCACCGCATCCCGTACAGCTTCCAGATGGGAATCAGGGACAAAAACAGCCAGTTTCACAAGCTGTTCCGTTTCTGTCGGAATCAAAGGCCGGTGGTTTTTAACATCGAGAAGGTCTGCCATCACATCATTCACTCCGCCTTCTGCAACATCCAGGTTCGTGTGCGCCGCATAAACCGTAATGTCGTGTTTAAGAAGCTTCTGCACTATCCGTCCTTTTGGCGTATCCACATTGATTTGATGAAGTTTCACAAATAACAGAGGGTGATGGGCAATGATAAGATCCACCTTTTTTTCAACCGCCTCATCCACTACACTTTCAACAACATCAAGCGTTACCATGACATTCTGCACCGGCTTGTTCAGACTGCCTACCTGCAGCCCTACGTTGTCCCAGTCATAAGCAAAGCTTTTGGGAGCCCACGTTTCCAATGTTTTTATGATTTCCCGGGCTGTTACTTTATTCATTGTGATAAAACCTCCTGCAGCCATTTTATTTCCTTTTGAAGCGTGTCCACTTTTACTGCATCGACAGTGGCAGCCTTCTGCATTTGATCCAGGATATATTCCTTCTTGATCATTTCCTCACGCCACTTCTTCCTAAACGCTGCTGCCTTTTCCTTCATAAGGTAAGGGCCGAGCCAAAGCTCTTTTTCCAAGTCAGCGGATTCATAAGCACTGGCAGGGTCCCCTTTTTCCGCTGCGAGGATTTCATAGATGTGCCCGCCTTCTTCCATAATCTGTTCGTCAATCAGGCTGTATCCATGCGTGTAAAACCATTGACGAATCGAGCGTGCGTCAATGTTCGGCTGGGCGATGATGCGGTTAACGGCTGTTAATTTATCCCTGCCTCTTTCCAGGATATCCCGGATTAACGGCCCTCCCATACCAGCGATGGTGACCTGCTTTACTTCTCCAGGCTGGATCACTTCCAGACCGTCTCCCAATCTGACATCGATCCTGGATTGAAGATCATGGGCTTTCACTTCATTCAGGGCGCTGTCATAAGGGCCTTGATTAACCTCTCCGGCTATCGCTTGTGCCTGTGGATCCTTTAAACAGACATAACAAGGCAGATAGGCATGGTCAGACCCAATATCAGCGAATACAGCTCCAGCAGGCAGGTATTCCGCTACCTTTGCCAGCCGTTCGGATAGTTGGTGTACATTCATAAAAAATCGTTCCTCTCATAAAGAAAAGCTTTCTGACAGCAGCAGAAAGCTTCTCACGTACTTCTTATTTTTTCTCAGCGAGCCATTCTGCCAGCTGAGTGGCCTGCTCACCGGTATAAAGACCTGCAGGCATCTGTGATCCTTTACCATTGATGATAATGTCCTGGATCTCTTCTGCTGAATAACGGGAGCCGACTTCCTGAAGATTCGGACCTGCGCCTCCACTCAAGTCACCGCCATGGCAGTTTGAACACTTGTTCTGGTACATTTCTTCCGGATCAGCGGATGCAGTTTCTTCCGTCTGTTCTCCGCCGCCTTCTTCCTCGCTTTGAATCGCTTCACGTTGGTTGATACCGGCAGAAGAAACAATGATCATGGCTACGATCCCCAGTACAGCGATAATTGCAAATGGGATCACAGGGTTCTTTCTCATGAATGGCAACCTCCTTATGTATTCCCTATATGAATTTTTCGCGTCTATTCGACTATTTTTATTTTATATGAAAACCGTTACTTATTAAAGGCTTAACCACCGAAAACTTATAAAACAATGAAAATGATCCATAAAATGACAGCGGTTACGCCACTCCATAACAAAAACCTGATTTTCATGAACATTCCGAGGCTGATCCAGATAAGAAAATGAAACAGCATCGTTATGTAGACAGCCTGGACGGATGTTGTCCAGTGATCCACTACGAAGATGGACATCGTTAGAAGGATCAACAGACCGTTGACAAAAGGGATCAAATACCAGTCGGTCCGTTTATAGTGTAACCATCCACTTATAAACCATACCGACCCTACAAAAAACGACAAAAGCCCTGTTTGCATTATGAACCCCATTTGAGTAAAATAAATGACAAGTAATGTAAGGGGTATCATAAACAGGCTGAGCAGAACAAAGGCCGGGACCAGCAGCTGTACGGTCTGTACAGGAGCATGGCCGGGTTTTTCTTCCTCGCCTTTGGTGTACAACGCCAAAAGAAAGTCACAGTATTCCGCGGGGAGAAGCCTGCTTTCTTTCCAATACTGAATCTCATGAATGATGGTTTTCGTACGCTCATCCTGCATACTGTCCTCCAAAACACAGGTAAACTCAAGATCCTCCTACATAGGCGTTGTAAAAGAACCCTGAGTCTACGGCTGTTCTTATTCCATAAAGTCTTTCAGGCGTTTGCTGCGGCTCGGGTGTCTCAGCTTACGAAGAGCTTTCGCTTCAATCTGCCGGATTCTTTCCCGGGTTACTCCGAACACTTTTCCGACCTCTTCGAGTGTTCGCGTACGTCCGTCATCAAGGCCAAAACGGAGGCGCAGGACATTTTCTTCTCTATCTGTCAGTGTGTCCAGGACGTCTTCAAGCTGTTCCTTCAATAGTTCATAGGCGGCATGGTCAGATGGGGAGGTTGCTTCCTGGTCCTCAATGAAATCACCAAGATGGGAGTCGTCTTCTTCCCCGATCGGTGTTTCCAGTGATACGGGCTCCTGGGCAATCTTAAGGATTTCACGGACTTTATCCGGTGTAAGATCCATATCCTGAGCAATTTCCTCTGGTGTCGGTTCGCGGCCGAGGTCCTGAAGAAGCTGCCGCTGAACACGGATTAGTTTGTTAATCGTTTCCACCATGTGAACCGGAATACGGATGGTACGTGCCTGGTCGGCAATCGCACGGGTAATCGCCTGTCTGATCCACCATGTAGCATAGGTACTGAATTTGTAACCTTTGCGGTAATCGAATTTTTCAACCGCTTTGATCAGACCCATGTTCCCTTCCTGGATAAGATCAAGGAAAAGCATACCACGGCCGACGTAACGCTTGGCAATACTTACAACAAGACGAAGGTTGGCTTCTGCCAGATCCCTTTTCGCTTCCTCATCCCCATTTTCTATACGCTGGGCAAGACTGATTTCGTCTTTGGCTGATAATAGATTGACGCGGCCGATTTCTTTCAAATACATACGGACCGGGTCATTGATTTTCACACCTGGAGGCACACTCAGGTCATTGAGGTCGAATTCCTCTTCCTTATCAAGCTGCTTAATACTAGGGTCCGATTCAGAATCACCGATGACCTCTACACCCTGTTCATTCAGGTGCTCGTAAAATTCATCCATTTGATCGGAGTCGAGTTCGAAGCTGGATAATTTCTCAGCCACCTCTTCATACGCGAGGATTCCGCGCTTTTTCCCTAACTCTACGACCTGCTCTTTGGCCTGCTCCAGTGTCAATTCCGTCTGATTTTCAGTTTCTTTAGAACGTGATGGCTGTTGTTTCTTCTCTGCCATAAGTCCCCCTCCTTCCAACAATCTATCCAAACTCTACCTGATTACGCTTTTAATTCTTTTTTCCGTTTTATAATCTCCATCGCAATTTCCGCGGCCTTGATCGGCTCGTTCTGCTGTTCAGCCCGCTTCAACTCGGATTCCAGGCTCTTAATATCCGTTCGATCCCAGTTTTCCAATCGGATCCGCTCCATATAATCATGGATTTCCTGATCGGATACTTCCTCACTGACGGGCGCCATTGCGAGCTCGATCACGAGGTTTTTGATGGACATATCCTCAATCATTTCAACGAACTGACTGATATCTGATTCATAGCCGTCTTCATAATATGCGTAAAGATGTGTGACAATGACCTGATGGTCTTCTATATTGAAAGCCCCTCCTATTTCCTCCTGAACTTTATCAGCAATGTAGGGATCTTTCAACATATATGCAATCAGCTTTCTTTCCGCATTATGAAATGCAGGAAGAAGCTTGTTCTGAACCGATGTTTCCCTCTTAGGATTAGTATATCGGTTCTTTGGCTCATTATCCTTCACACCCTGCTGACTTCTTATCTGACTGATTTCCTCTTTCAAGGTTTCCAGAGATAACTGAAATTCAGACGACATCTCATTCAGGTAATGCTCTCTCTCGACCGCACGATCCAGAGTGGCAATCTCCTGTAGTACTTTTTCGATATAGGCGATACGATCTCCTTCCACCTGCAGGTTATAATCCCTGCGGAGATAACTCATCATAAAGGAGATGTACGTGTCGCTGGTATCAAGCACTTCCTTTTTGAAACGGTCCCCGCCGTGCCGCTGGATGAAGTCATCCGGGTCCAGACCGTCGGGTACACGGGCTACAAACGTCTGACAACCGATGCTCTTTGTCAGTCTGGCAGCCTTGACAGCCGCCTCAATCCCTGCGCGGTCACCGTCGTAACAGACGATAATCTGATCCGTATACTTTTTCAGCAAGTTGGCCTGTGTACTGGAAAGCGATGTTCCCATGGTCCCTACTGCATAAGGGATACCCGACTGGGCAGCGGATATAACATCCCCGAACCCTTCGAATAGAACAACGGTTTTTTCCTTACGTATGGAGGACCGGGCAAGATCGAAGTTATAAAGCAGCCGGCCCTTATGAAAGAGTTCCGTTTCCGGACTATTCAAATACTTGGGCTGCTGATCTCCAAGAGCTCTTCCGGCAAAAGCCACGGTCTTCCCCAGGTGGTTGCGCAGCGGAAACATGACCCTTCCGCGAAAGCGATCGGCATAGTTCCCCTGATCATTCACACTCAACAGGCCGGCTTTGACCATCGTCTGGGGATGAAAGCCTTTTTTCTCAAGAAAGGTAACGACGAAGTCCTTATCATCCGGCGAATAACCGAGCTGATACTTCTGGATGGTTTCTTCTGTGAACCCTCTGTCCAAAAGATATTCATAGGCTTTCCGGCCGTCCTTGGAATTCTTTAACAAATGATGGTATAATTTTGTCAGCCACTGGTGTGCTTCAAGCATCGCCTGTGATTCCTGGTTATCCGCCCCGGTGTGGTTCTCATCAGCAATCTGCTCTGGAATTTCCACACCCGTGCGTTCAGAAAGCTGCTTGAGTGCCTGTATAAAACTGTATCCTTCCATTTCCATAAGGAAGGTGTAGACATTCCCTCCCTTTCCACAACCAAAGCAATGGAAAATCTGCTTATCCTGTGAAACGGAAAAAGAAGGAGTGTTTTCCCCATGGAATGGACAAAGGCCAAAATGATTTCTTCCCTGCTTTTTGAGGTCAACATAATCGCCGATCACTTCCACAATGTCGGCTGATTTCCGAATCTCATCTACTTTTTCTTCTGGAATGTGTCCAGCCATATGATCACCATACTACTCAATTATTCTCTTCCAAAGGCTAAATTCCTTCATGATCAGACAACAAATATTGGAAAGTTTCCCGGAACTCTTCTCTGTGCTTGTCCGTAAAGGCGGAAGGCCCCTTCCATTTACGCTTCTGCTTCATCGTCTGCTGCCGGATAAACTTCTGGTTCATAATGTGATCCGCATCGGTTTCCTTTATCAGTTTTCCTCGCGGCGTCATCACATAAACCCCTTTAGAGGTCAGAAGAACAGCCAGCGACAAGTCCTGCGTAATGACCACATCTCCCCTGGCAGCTGCATTCAAAATGTAAAGGTCTACAGACTGGGAACCATCATCAACAAAGGTCCAGGATGCCTGTGACTTCTCTGTACTGAAATGATTTACCGTAGCAATGAATCTGGCCGTCACGCCGCACTCCGCGCTCATTTCCTCGATTTCCTTCTGAACGGGACAGCTGTCTGCGTCCACCCAGATCGTTCGATGTATTTTTGGCATAGTATCAATATTTCTACAGCAAGCGGTAGAATCCTCCTAAAATGCAAATGTTTTATTTTTCTGAAAAATAGACAATGTGCGTAAGGAGTAAGGATCCTGCAGATATGAAAACGGACCTGTCAGGATTTTTCCACAAAAAAATATTATAATACATTTCTCCTGTGAATGCTATGTCTAATTTTACCTAATTTCATTCTTCCCAACAAAAGCCGCGCTTAATCAAAGCGCGACTTTTTGAGATTCTGCATTATTCCTGAGCATCTTTCCTCAGCTTATTCATAATGATATTCGCCGTTTCCTCTACGGCTTTATTAGAGACATCAATAACCGGACAGCCGATTTTATCGACTATTCTGTTGAAATGCTCCAGCTCCTGGCTGATCCGTTCAAGGTTGGCATATGTAGCCTGATCACCGAGTCCCAGGGATTTCAAACGTTCCTTCCGGATATCATTCAGCTTTTCTGCACTGATTTTCAAGCCGATGCATTTCTCCGGGTCCACCCGGAACAATTCAGACGGTGGCTGGACTTCCGGAACAATCGGGACGTTTGCCACTTTCAGCCTCTTATGAGCAAGATACTGGGACAGTGGAGTTTTGGACGTTCGGGATACGCCGATCAAAACGATATCTGCCTTGGAAATGCCCCGCGGGTCACGGCCATCATCATACCGGACAGCGAATTCAATGGCTTCCACCCGCTTGAAATAATCCTCATCAAGCTTGTGGACGAGACCCGGCTCCAGTCTCGGCTGTATTTTGAGGTGACTTTCCATCGCTTCCATCATCGGCCCCATAATATCAACACAGCGGACCCCGTGTTTTTCGGCTTCCTGTTTCAGGTGAATCCTGTATTCAGGAACGACAAGGGTAAAGCCGATCATGGCATCGTGCTCTTTCGCTTGAAGGACAGCTTCGTTAATCGTCCCTTTATCTTCTACATACGGGATGCGCTGAAGGTCAAAAGGTCCGTCATCAAACTGACTCAAGCAAGCCTTTGTAACAAGCTCAGCGGTCTCCCCTACGGAATCGGATAGTACATAAATTAATGGTTTCTCCATACTGCCCCTCCTAATCCTGAATCAAATATGCTGATCGCGTGCAAGTTCTACAAGGGCTTTGGTTATATTTGTTTTCGTTAATCTTCCAACGACCTCAAGCCCATCCTCTGCAGGATTCACGACCGGCAGTCCGTCGATCTGTTTTTCTATTAACTTCTGGGCGGCGTCCAAAAGGAGATCCTCAGGCTCACATATCGTAATATTCGGCATCCGCGTCATAATGATATGGACCGGGATGGACGTTAAGTCCTTCGATCCTATGCTTGCCCTCAGCAGGTCCTTTCTGGAAAGGACGCCGACAAGATGGGATTTATGGTTCGTGACAAACAATGTTCCGACATCTTCAAGAAACATCGCACAGATCGCATCATACGCCGATACGTCTTCCTCTACAACTATCGGGAGGGACTGGTATTCCCTCACTTTGAACTTTTTCAGTTTTTCCGTGAAAAGTTCAGAACCTGTTTTCCCCGTGAAAAAATAACCCACCCGGGGCCGCGCATCCAGATAGCCTGCCATCGTTAATATAGCAAGATCCGGACGCAGGGTCGCCCGTGTTAATTCCAGTCTTTCTGCGATGTTCTCTCCGGTAATCGGTCCATTATCCTTCACAATTTGAATAATCTGCTCCTGCCGGTTTGATAATTCCAAGTTCTCACCACCCTGAACACTGAATGTGACATACTATTCACTATTATACCTCATTTTCCTGAATGGGTAAAAGAAGGGTGCTTAGAACTGCTGTTTCCACTCGATTCGTGTCAGATCGGCATACTGATAAATATCTCCAGCCATCTGCTTCAACAGGCCGAGTCGGTTGGCTCTGACTCTTTCATCCTCTGCCATGACCATGACCGCATCAAAGAAGGAGTGAATCGGCTCCGCCAGTCCGGACAGGGTCTCCAGTGCCTCTTCCACACGGCCTTCAGACATCTGACGGCTGTACGATTCATGGACCGTCTGGAACACATCGTAAAGCTGCTGTTCTTCCTTGCTTTCAAACAGTTCTGGATGGACTTCCTCTGCATCGGCTTTTTCAGCTAAATTCAATACACGGCCGAGGGCTTCCTGCACAGGTTTGAAAGAGGGCTCATTCCGTTTTTCAACAAGCAGATCCGCTTTTCGCCCTGCAACAGGGAAGTGACCGATACCCTGTGCGAGAACAGCTTCCACGATGTCTGGATCCACTTCATTTTCACGTAGCAGATAGGCGGCACGGACACGGAAAAATTCATGAAGATCCTTGTGAACCTCTTCTTCCGATCTTGTCGGGAGTTCAAGTTCGATATAGAACTGATGAACAAGATCGATCAGTTTTTCAACGGACACGGCCCAGCCACGGCTGTTCAGCGTTTGAAGAATACCGAGGGCCTGTCTTCTCAACCCGTATGGGTCCTGAGATCCTGTTGGTACATGACCGATAGAAACACTTCCGACGATCGTATCGAGTTTATCTGCAATGCTCACAATGGATCCGATCGTAGATGATGGCACTTCACCATTGGCCTGCCGAGGCATATAGTGTTCATTGACAGCCGCAGCCACTTCCTCATCTTCCCCAAACAGACGGGCATACTTCTCACCCATCACTCCTTGAAGCTCGGTGAATTCGTCGACCATCTGGGTGACAAGGTCAAATTTGCAGATTTCCGCAGCACGCGTAGCTTTTTGTTTTTCTTCTTCACTCAGGCCGAGCCATTCACTCAGTTTACCAGTAATGGCTGTTATACGCTGAACCTTATCCGCAAGCGTACCAAGTTCCTCCTGATAAACCATACGGGAAAGCTTCTCCATCTTCTCATCGATGCTTCCCTTCTGGTCTTCCTCATAAAAGAACTGCGCATCTTTCAAGCGTGCTTTCAACACCTTTTCGTTTCCACGGGCTACGATATCAATGTTCTGGTCGTCCCCATTACGCACACCGACGAAATATGGCAGCAGCTTGTTATCATGGGAGCGGACAGGGAAATAACGCTGGTGCTCTTTCATGGATGTAATCAATGCTTCTTCAGGCACCTCCAGGAATTCCTCTGAGAATGCTCCGCTGAAAACAGCTGGATATTCCACCAGATGGGTCACTTCTTCGAGAAGCTCCTCATCTATCATAAGCTTCCAGCTCTGTTTCTCTTCCAGCTGTTTAAGCTGGCTTACAATTCGACCCTGACGCTTTTCCACAGAAGCCATAACGTATTGATCAGAAAGCGTCTGTTCGTAGTGATCCGCACTCGGGATGGTTGTTTCTGATCCAAGAAAACGATGGCCGAATGTCCGGCGGTCTGTATGAACGTTCTCGATTTGGAAAGGAATCACCTGTTCCCCGAATAAAGCCACCATCCAGCGGATCGGACGGGCAAAACGGAGATCACGGTCTCCCCAGCGCATATTCTTTGGGAAATTCAGAGATAGAAAAACCTCTCCAAACTGCTCAAGCAGGGCGGCCGTTTCCTTTCCTTCAATGAATTTACGCACGTGCACATATTCTGTACCTTTGATTTCCTTGAAGTAAATATCATCGACGTCTCTGCCCTGCCCTTTTGTAAATCCAATGGCTGCCTTCGACCAGTTCCCTTCTTCATCGAGGGCGATCTTTTTAGCAGGACCCTTCGCCTCTTCCTCAAGGTCCGGCTGCTTATCAGCGACTTCTGTGATTTGGACAGCCAGTCTTCTTGGTGTGGCAAAGCCGTGGATATCACCAAAAGGGATCCGGTTATCTGTCAGCCACTTCTCTGTCTTATCTTTCAACTGGGCAAGAGCATCATTAATAAAACGGGCAGGAAGCTCCTCCAGGCCGAGCTCAAATAATACAGTCTTACTCATCTGCTCCACCTTCTTTCTTCAACATTGGGAATCCGAGGCGTTCCCTTTCTTCTACATAGGTTTTCGCAATTTTACGGGCAAGGTTCCGGACCCGGGAAATGTATCCCGTCCTCTCTGTGACACTGATGACGCCCTTAGCATCCAGAAGGTTGAACGTATGCGAACACTTCAGCACGTAATCATACGCAGGGAACACGAGTCCCTCTTCCATGATGCGTTCCGCTTCTTTCTCATAGGTTGCAAACAAATCAAAGAGCATCTTTTCATCGGACGCTTCGAACGTATAAACGGAATGTTCGTATTCCGGCTGTGTAAAGATGTCTCCTACTGTCACGCCGTTGGTCCATTCCAGATCAAAAACATTTTCCTTATCCTGAATATAGGACGCCAGACGCTCAAGCCCGTACGTGATTTCCGCTGACACCGGCTTCGCTTCCAATCCACCAATCTGTTGGAAGTACGTGAATTGAGTAATTTCCATACCGTCCAACCATACTTCCCATCCAAGGCCGGCGGCTCCAAGTGTCGGGTTTTCCCAGTTATCTTCAACGAAGCGGATATCATGCTTCAATGGATCGATGCCAAGGGCACGCAGGGATTCTAAATACAGCTCCTGAATGTTATCCGGAGATGGTTTCATGATGACCTGGAACTGATGGTGCTGGTACAAACGGTTTGGGTTCTGGCCATAGCGTCCATCAGCCGGACGACGGGAAGGTTCTACATAGGCTACGTTCCAAGGTTCCGGACCAAGGCTTCGAAGCAGCGTCATCGGAGACATCGTTCCTGCCCCTTTTTCCGTATCATAAGCCTGCATGAGCAGACACCCCTGGCTGGACCAGTGATTCTGCAGGGTTAAAATCATATCTTGAATATTCAAGTCTTTTCCTCCTCCTAGAAAGTGAGCGGATAAAGAAAATCCCGCCCCTATGCCTGAATCAGACATAGGGACGGGATTTCCGCGGTTCCACCCTAATTGCTCTTCTATGTAGAAAAGCCACTTTAAAAAACTGCTCCAGAGCGCCTTCACTGAATGGTTCCCGCCTGACTTTCACCGGCTCAGGCTCGCTTGTGGAGAACGGAGTTCAGCTACTCCTCTCTTTCACTGCAGTACGTATATTTGATATTAGAATCATACTCTAGTTGCAAGGATGCTGTCAAACCTCACTCAGAAAATAAATCAAGCTGCTTCAAAAACTTTTTGGATTTGATAAAATATCCGCCGTAACGGTCATAGTATTCATCCATCAGCTGACGGAGCAGCTTTTTATTTTCTTCCTTCATGGTAATCTGTCCGAGTCGTTTTACATCAATATGTAAAAATACACGCAGCAGCTTTGGCAGCGGATCCGGCAGGCCGTAGGCTCCGGGATCGATATGCTTGCAGCGGTAACAGAGAAGACCGCCTTCGGACATGGAAAAGGAATACGGACCTTCTGTACTGCCGCAGTTCAGGCAGTGATCGACCACCGGTGCAAATCCGGCCTTTTTAAAAAGCTTCAATTCATACATCATAGTGAGGATGTTCGGATCTTTATCTTCATTCATCCACACCATCGTCTGCAGAAGCTGTTCAAAAAGAAAAGGATCCGGTTGTTTTTCTTCTATGAGCTTGTCGGTCAGCTCTGCAATGTAGGAAGCATAGGCTGTTTTGACAATATCCTCGCGGATGGAACGGAGGGAGGATAACATTTCCCCCTGGCTCATAGATCCAAGTCCGGATCCTGACTGTATGAGATACATTCCGTGAATAAACGGCTGGGATACAGATGCCATCCGGCTCTTCGGCTTCTTAGCGCCTCTGGCCATGACACCTATTTTCCCTTTCTCCCTTGTCATCATCGTGACTATCTTATGTGTTTCCCCATAATTATTAGTACGGATCACAAGGCCTTCCACTTTGTCCATCAAGTGTATCACCTGCTCCGTTTACGAATTTTGATCATTCGTTGTCAGGGGATCAGGGGAGGAAGCAAATGGTTCCTGAGACTGTTGTTGATCCTGCGACTCAAATTCTTTCATCATCAAGTAAGTTTCCACACTTCCCGTCTGCCTGAAAACATTCCATGAAAGGTTGTCGAGCACAAGAAACACCGCCTTTCTTTTATTCGCTGATACCATTTACATGCTTATCTTGCTTTCCCCGGCCTGATCTATAAGGCTTAATTTTTTCCAACCTTTAATATTCGTCGTCCCTGTAACCGAAATCGCTGAGTTGAATCTGCTTGTTCCGCCAGTCTTTCTGTACTTTCACCCACAGTTCAAGATACACTTTACTGCCGAGCAGGGATTCAATATCCTTACGGGCTCTCTTGCCGACTTCCTTCAGCATGCTGCCCTGCTTCCCAATAATAATCCCTTTTTGAGATTTGCGTTCCACGATGATGGCCGCCTGGATATAAACGCCGGGAGCATCTTCCCTGGGCTTTATCCCTTCAATGACCACAGCAATGGAATGCGGAATTTCCTCTCTCGTCAGGTGAAGCACTTTTTCGCGGATGAATTCACTGATGACAAACCGCTCCGGGTGATCGGTAATCTGGTCTTCCGGATAAAACTGCGGACCTTCCGGCAGATGGCTTTTTAAAACCCCGAGCAGATGGTTGACGTTGTTACCCTCGAGAGCGGAGATCGGGATGATTTCTTCAAAATCATACATGTCCTTGTACTGCTCGATCAACGGCAGCAGCTTGTCCGGGTGAACCCGGTCGATTTTGTTGATGATCAGGAAGACAGGCTGGTTCACGCGCTGCAGGCGATCGATAATGAACTGATCCCCGCGCCCGTATCCTTCTTCTGCATTGATCATAAACAGGACGGCATCCACTTCATTAAGCGTATTTTCAGCTGTATTCACCATAAAATCGCCGAGTTTGTGCTTTGGTTTATGAATACCAGGGGTGTCGATAAAGACCATCTGGGATTCTTCATCGGTGTAGACACCCTGGATTTTGTTTCTTGTTGTCTGCGGCTTATCACTCATGATGGCAATTTTCTCACCAATTACGCGGTTCATGAACGTGGATTTACCAACGTTCGGACGGCCCACAATCGTAATAAAGCCTGATTTGAAATTCTCTGTCATACATGTTCCTCCAATAAAATCTAACCTTTAGGTTCTTCTGTATTCTATTATAACATCCCGTAAGGTTTACCGTTACATCAATAAAGCAAGGAGCTTAGGCCCGAACAGGAAAACACCTACGACCACAGATCCACCGGCAGCCGTAAGTACGGCCCCTGCTGCCACGTCCTTGACAGCACCCACGGCAGGGTGACGGTCCGGATGGAGGTGGTCCAGCAGTTTTTCAATAGCGGAATTAACCATCTCTAATGTCAGGACCAAAGCAATTGTAACCGTAAGTACAGCCCATTCCACTAAGGATAACCGCAGAATTCCGCCTGCTGTTAAGGCAAGGATGGCAGCCGCAGCATGAATGCGGAAATTCCGCTCCGATGTCCAGACCAGTTTGATGCCCCTCCATGCATAGGCAAATCCTATTCCTTTTTTCTTAGGATCGCTGGAGCCCGAATTCACGGAGAATGTCCTCCTGGCGGGTGAACATCTTCTTTTCATCCTCTTCATTCAGATGATCATATCCCAGCAGGTGAAGGAATCCGTGAAGAGCAAGGAAGCCGAATTCCCTTTCCAGAGAGTGATGATAATCCTCCGCCTGCTCCTTGGCCTTGTCCACAGAGATGACGATATCACCGAGCATCATTGGCAGGTTTTCATCCAGGATGTCCACTTCGCCTTCCCCTGTCTCCTGCATGGCAAAGGAAATGACGTCTGTCGGCTCATCCTTTTGTCGGTAGTTGCGGTTGAGTTCCTGAATTTCTTTATTGTCAACAAAGCTTACCGATACTTCAGCATCTCCGGTGATGCCTTCCCGTCCGCCTGCAAATTCAAGTATGCGCTGGATCATATCAACAAAAGCTTCGTCTACAGAGTTCGTTTCATCGTGAAAATCAATGGTGATCACTTGTCTTCCTCCTTATTTAAGGGCTTCTTCAGCCTCATGTAAAGTAACTGCGTCTGCTGCAGGGGATGTTATGATGGATCTTTTTCTTTCCGGCCATAAACCCGCTTTTCCAAGTGAAAAGCTCCCCTCTCCCCCTATCATATAGGGTGTCATGCTCCAAGGCAAATGGTTCATGGTAAGCGGACACAAAAAGAAATAAGACCCGGGGAGGGTCTTATTGTTTATCGCCTTCATATGCATCAATGATTCTCTGTACAAGCGGGTGACGGACAACGTCCGACTGATCAAGCTTAATGAACGATGCACCTTTGACAGAGCCAAGCGTCTCTTCAGCTACACGCAGCCCGGACTTGACACCTTTCGGCAGGTCAACCTGGGTAATATCCCCGGTGATGATCATCTTCGATCCAAAGCCAAGGCGGGTGAGGAACATTTTCATTTGTTCAGGGGTGGTATTCTGCGCTTCATCCAGAATGGCAAACGCATCATCCAGGGTACGGCCCCTCATATAGGCAAGCGGGGCGATCTCAATCGTTCCCCGGTCAATCAGTCTTGCTGTGTGTTCTGCTCCGAAAACGTCATGAAGAGAATCATACAGCGGCCGTAGATAAGGATCCACTTTTTCCTTCAAATCCCCGGGCAGGAAACCAAGGCTTTCCCCGGCTTCAACGGCAGGGCGTGTCAAGATGATCCTTTTTACGTCTCCATTTTTCAGGGCATTGACGGCCATAATGACAGCTAAGTATGTTTTTCCGGTTCCGGCCGGGCCGATTCCGAATACAAGATCATGATTTTTAATGGCAGCAATATAATTCCGCTGTCCGAGAGTTTTCACCCTGATGGACTTACCTTTAGAGTTTTTCGTGATTTCGTCTTCAAACAACGCTTCAAACTGATTGATTTTTCCTTTTTTAGCCAGTTCCACGGCGTAGACAATGTCTCGCTCTGTTACGGAAAGTCCTTTACGGATCAGAGCAAGGACACTCAGAAGAATATCCTCAACTAATTGAACATGTTCCGCCTGCCCGGACACCCGGACCTGGCCGCCGCGGGAGATGATCGTCACCTGCAGCTGTTCTTCAATTTGCTTCAAATTACGGTCCTCTGTCCCGAACAGGGCCAGAGTTTCTGTTGTATTATCCAATTGGATGTCCATTGTTTTCAACTCTTCCGGCATACTCAATCTCCTTGACTAATATACTTGGTCTCTGCAATGTTTTCATAAACTTTGTACAATAGGATTAATTTTACTTTACCATGCTCCTCACTAAGGTGCAAAACTTTTTCGTCTTTGATTTCTGCTCCCGGTTCAAGCTCCTGCAGCAGGCTCTGCCCCGCAGCCTTCCGTCCTATTTTCTCTATTTCCTTACGGGATGATTCCATCGCTCCTGTATCAATGGCGAAATGGTCTACGCGCTTCATGTTCAAAGGGAGTGAGTAAGAAAAAACCCTCCAGTCTGTTGTTACATTTTCGTCTCTGTAGCTTCCATCTGTTCCGCGCCACCACCCCCATACCGGAACAGACCAGCCTCCAATTTTCAAGTGATACTCGGTTTCAACTGTGCCGTCAGTGAGTGTTATGATCTGCTGAAGGGGAAGCTCCTGCTCCACCCTGTACCATGTCTCCGCTGTAACATCCCCCTCTGTGTGGACAAACGTCTCTCCTTCTTCGACGAGTTCACCTGTGGCGAGGACCTGTCCTTTCTTTACGACATCATAGACAGACACAAGCGGCCGGCCTTTTTTTATAAAGGTCTGAACGATCATCCCCTTCTTTGATGCGACGAGGTTGGAGGGCTGGTTGTCCTGATTCGTATCATGCCTGGTCTTTTTCACACCGTACAAATGGTAGCTTGTCCCTTGTTTTTTCACCCCGATCCATAACAGATCCGGAATATCCTCCAACAGCTGCTGCTGGATATCGTTTGGATCCTTCATTCCGATGGTCAACCGTCCCGGGGATACCCCATAAGTGTTCAGTTTCTTTTCAACTGCTGCCTCTAATTCAGGCGTCAATCCCTCGACCTTGATCGACCACAATGTATTCGCCGCCAGAAAGACGAGAACGAGCGCAGCCAGAAATGCCGCCGCCACGGAAAGCCGCCTCCGCATGAGCTTGTATAAAAAAGGAACGCCCTTCCCTTCCTTAATGGTCAGGCGGCACTTGTATTTTCTCCGGAGCGACCGGAGAATTTTCCAATCCTTGAGCCGGATGGTGAAGCGGACAGTCGTTTCGTCCAGTCGCCTCAGGCTGGTCACCCTGCACCCGCGCCGTGTGCACGCCTGTAAAAAAGGTTCCAGCAGTGGACCGGAAGCCTCGATGGTTAACACACCTTCAAAATATCCCCGCTGGTTTCCCATAAGACTCACCCTCCTTTGGAATCAGGAAAAAACTCAACAGATTTCAACTCTCCTTCCAGGAGAAGTTCTTCTTTCAGCATCATTTTCACCCCGAGGTCTCTGCCAACAATCCGGACCTGGCCCTTTTTGTATTGAATCCTTACTTCTTCCTCTGAAAAATGCAGGAGGCCTGTATGATTTTCTATGTAGACATGTATGGAGCCGATCGTAGTAATTCGTGGTAAATCCAGCATCACATCAGCCGGAAGGTCAAAGTAACGGCCGATCCATGTTCTAATCTGCTGCTGCCATTTTGGCATACAACGCCCCCCCTTCTTTTCATTTATACGAAAAACGCCCGAATTGTATCACTACAATTCGGGCGTTCGTCTATCTTTTTCGGGGGTGCGAGCGATGCGGCTTGTGCGCACGCGGGGGTCCAAGGATTTCAGCCATGACAATTCCTTCGGCCAGTTTTTTCTTATCCCACTTCCGCGCCTGCTCTACCAGAGGGCCCTCCATCGTTAACGGAGGAGCCTTTGTCGAGGCTTTCCGCCCAGCCGGAGGGTTTTCCTCCATAGGGCTGGATTTCTCTGCGTTATAGACCGGAGAATCCGTTATGGTCCGGTTATTGTTGTATCCAGAAGCGTCAGACCTTGATTTTTCAGCTATTTCTTCCAGACGCTTCTGTTTTTCTTCATAATACTCACGGAGACGGCCTCCTTTATCTTGCTGACCCTCTTTTTCCTGCTGCGGTTCCCCCTGGGACTTATTCGGATAAGGACGGGGCGCCGTTTGTTTCTTCGGAGCTCCCGGCTTTTGATCCTTTTCTTTTGACATCCCGCTGAACCAGCTGATAATTCCACCGATAATCGCAGCGACGATGACAAAATTACTGAATATCAATTCAATAAGATCTGCCATATGCATGCTCCTTTAAGTCAGCGAGGATTTACTTATCTTCTTCCGCTTCTTCGTCTGATGTGCGGCCGAGAGTATTTCTCATATCCGTATCAGCATTGATGTTCTGATAGTTCATGTAATCCATAACGCCCATTTTTCCGGAACGAAGAGCTTCTGCAAGGGCTTGAGGAACCTGGGCTTCTGCTTCCACAACCTTCGCCTGCATTTCCTGTACGCGGGCGCGCATTTCCTGCTCCTGCGCAATGGCCATCGCACGTCGTTCTTCTGCTTTCGCCTGAGCGATGTTTTTATCTGCTTCTGCCTGGTCGGTCTGAAGAATCGCACCGATGTTTTTACCGATATCAATATCAGCAATATCGATGGAGAGGATTTCAAAAGCCGTACCCGCATCCAGCCCTTTGCTCAATACGTTTTGAGAAATACGATCCGGATTTTCCAATACTTTGTTGTGGTTTTCACTGGAACCGATGGTCGATACAATTCCTTCACCAACACGGGCGATCACGGTATCTTCACCAGCACCACCGACAAGACGGTCGATATTAGCACGAACGGTGATACGCGCTTTGGCTTTCACTTCAATTCCGTCCATCGCTACACCAGCGATAAATGGTGTTTCAATAACCTTAGGGTTGACACTCATCTGTACGGCTTCCAGAACGTCACGGCCGGCCAGATCGATCGCAGCACAGCGTTCAAAGCTCAGTTCGATATTCGCACGCTGAGCGGCAATCAGCGCATTGACCACACGGTCGACGTTACCACCGGCAAGGTAGTGGCTTTCCAGCTGGTTGGTGTTGACGTTGACGCCGGCTTTATGGGCTTTAATCAACGGGTTGATGACGCGGGAAGGAATAACCCTTCTCAATCTCATTCCAACAAGCGTAAAGATATTGATCTTAACTCCGGCAGCCAGGGCACTGATCCAGAGCATGACCGGGATAAATGTGAAGAGCACAGCCAGTACGATAATAATGATACCGATAATGATAATCGGCATGAGTTCCTGCAATGTCACGTTGTTTCCTCCTCTTTTTTCAGTTCACGGACCACGATTCGTGATCCTTCGGTTTTCTTAATTTTCACTTTCTGATTCACTCCGATAAAGACACCTTCGGTAACGACGTCCAGCCGTTCCCCGTCAAATTCAGCGGTTCCCGAAGGCCGCAGCGGCGTCACGGCCGTCCCTTCCAGACCGATCAGATCCAGACGGTTAACCGATGAAACATACCCCTGCTCGGATGAGGTGGAATCATTCAGAATGATGTGCCGGAAAAAGCCACGTTCAAGCCCCATCGTCTTAAACAGGATTACGGATACAATTACAGTTACCAGAAGCGCAATACCAATGCTCATCGCCATATGTCCCATATCCGCTGAAGAAAGCATCAGGGAAAAGACGACGGCCGCCACCCCGGCAATTCCGGCTATCCCACCAGGCAGAAAGAATTCGGCAACAATAAGACCTATCCCCAGTACGAGTAAGATAATGGCCTCATAGCCGGCCAGACCGGCAACAATATGACCGTAGAAAAACAGGACAAGGGCTGTAGCCCCCATTGTTCCCGGTATCCCGAACCCTGGTGAGTAAAGTTCCACCACAAGCCCGAGACTTGCGACTGATAATAATATCGGTATGACAACGGGATCTGTTAGAAAACGGGCTGCGTTTTCTGACAGTGTCGGATTCTGTTCCACCACTTCCGCCCCGGATAAAGAAAGCTCATTTAATAATTCGTTCCGGTCTTCGACAATTCCTTCTGCATAGCCGACTTCTTCTGCTTCTCCCGGTCCCAGGGTAAGGAACTCGCCCTCAGGAGCCCCGTAATCGGGAAGATCAACGGCTGCATCGGCCATGGCACGGGCATAGAGTGGATCTCTTCCATTCGTTTCTGCTGCAGCAGCCATGGAGGAAATCCAGGCGGACTGGGCCTTTTTATCAGCCGCTGTCCCATCTGAGTTGATCACTCCGGAAGCCCCCATAGTCGCCTGCGGCTTCATGTATATGCTATCGGCATTCAAGGCGATGTAGGAACCCGCCGAGTAGGCACGGCTCGTTACAAACGCTGTGTTAGGTATATCAAGATCCTGGAAAATTTCTCCAATTTCTCCTGCCGCATCAACACGGCCTCCGGGTGTATCCACTTCAAAAATAATGTGATCGACACCATTTTCCTCAGCTTCCCCTGTGGTCCTCTTCAGAAAAGCAGCCATTCCACGTTCAACGGTATCTTCAACTGGAATGACGTAAACGGTTTCTCCTTCTCCTTCTGCTGCAGCAAAATCGAAACTGAGCACCAAAGAAGCTGCGGTTCCAAGCATAAACAATGTCAGCCAGAGTCGTAAACGCCAAGTACGTGTCATCGAACAATCACCCCCTCTTTTATCTTCCCCTCCGTATACTTCCTATACGAATGACAAAACAAAAAGTTTCGTTAAAAATAAAAAGGCCTCTCTTTCTACAGAGAGGCCTTTTATATTTACGATAATTGCTGAAGAACGAACTTATTGACCTGTGAACCATCGGCTCTGCCTTTTACTTTAGGCATGATGGCACTCATCACCTTGCCCATGTCGCTCTTGGAAGCAGCTCCTACTTCCTCGATTGTTTCATTGACAATCTGTTCAAGTTCTTCATCAGTGAGCTGTTTCGGCATATATACTTGTAAAATCTCAATTTCACGCTCGAGTCCTTCTACAAGATCGTCACGTCCAGCTTCTTTGAATTCATGGAGGGAATCATTTCTCTGCTTTACCTCACGAGATAAAACAGTCAATGCTTCTTCTTCAGATAATGAATCTTTACCCAATTTAATTGCTTCATTTTGCATAGAAGCACGGACCATGCGGATCGTAGATAATTTTTCCTTATCCCGCGCCTTCATGGCTGTTTTCATGTCCTGGGTCAGACGGTCAGTGATCGTCATCTATTCAACACCCTCTTTGATTACTTACGCTTTCTAGCCGCCTCAGACTTTTTCTTACGGCGTACGCTAGGCTTATCGTAATATTCACGCTTACGATATTCCGCTAATGTACCACTCTTTGATACAGAACGCTTAAAGCGACGAAGAGCATCTTCAAGAGACTCGTTTTTACGAACGCGAGTTGTATTTGACATGCTAATTTCCCTCCCTCCGAAGCAAACAAAACTGTTTCTCTTGTATGGGACCTCCCATACCTTTGACAATTATAGTATATGGTTTAAGGATGGTCAACTTTTTTTATAAGAAAAAGGGTCGATAAAGGATTGTTTTTTTATCTTTTCATCAAGCTTTATGTACTCGGAACGACCTAAATACAAAGGAATGTGCAGGTTTTTAAAATTGGGAAGACCATTTTCATTAAAAATTTCAGGAATATAGGAACAGGCGGTAATGGACCCGGTCACCCAGTCATGATCTCCAGTTGGAAGCACCTGATCAAGGCTGCATTCATAAGTAAGGTAGGCCTTCTCCAGGACCGGCCCTCCGTCCTTCCCTCTTTTCCATGCCTGACCGAAACTGGAAGCTTTATCTGTATCCACCCCGGAAGTACTTCCTGCATATTGAATAAAAGCCGCCTCCTCATAGGGCAGAAAATTAATCGTGAATGCACCGGCCTGCCGGATCAGCTGATAGGAATAACGTTCTCTTCCCACCGCCACTCCATACATCGGCGGGTCCATAGATAAAAAGGAATGCCACCCAGCTGACATGAAATTCACTTCTCCATCATACTCACTGCCTACAACGGCCACCATCCCTGGATAGCTGTGCATTTTCAATGGTTGTTTTTCCATTCCATTCTTCCTTTTTTAAATAGTGTATCAAAAAAAGGAAATTAAAAAAAGCGGCCGTAAGAGGCCGCTTTCGACATTTTAATAATCAGATGTCCCTTGTCCACCACTGATAATTGCTTTACCAGAGCTTGCACCAATACGTGTAGCGCCGGCTTCAATCATCGCTTTAGCTCCTTCATAATCACGGACGCCTCCAGAGGCTTTAACCCCCATGTCCGGTCCTACGGTTTTGCGCATCAAGCTGATATCCTCCACGGTTGCTCCACCACCAGAGAATCCAGTGGATGTTTTCACGTAATCAGCTCCAGCTGCTTTCGCCAATTCAGAAGCTTTCACTTTCTCTTCTTCCGTCAGCAGGGATGTTTCAATGATGACTTTCACAAGAGCTTTTCCTTCAGCTTCACGAACGACAGCTTCGATATCCTGCTGCACGTTGTCGTGATTTCCTGATTTCAGCTCTCCAACGTTGATCACCATGTCCACTTCTGTGGCTCCTTTTTCAATGGCCTGCTTCGTTTCGAAAGCTTTTGTTTCTTTCGTAACTGCTCCAAGCGGGAAGCCGATGACTGTGCAGACTTTTACATCTGTATCCGCCAGCAGTTCTGCGCAGTATTCCACCCAGTATGGGTTGACACAGACAGACATGAAGCCGCTCTCTTTGGCTTCCTCACAAATCTGTGTAATTTTTTCTTTCGGTGTATCTGGTTTCAACTGTGTATGATCAATCATTTTTGCAAGATTTTGTTCCATTTCTAAACGCTCCTTTATCATAGGTTGTACGTACCTCTCCACTATCTTAGCATGAAAGCGGTTTGATTGCGAGAGTTAACGAAGTGGTTTATGCTTCCTCCAACATGTAGGACAAAGCGGATAAAAAGTAAAGCGGGGCTGTTTCCATCCGCAGAATGCGAGGTCCCAGCCGGATGGATAAAAACCCGGCATTCTTGAAGGCTTCCACTTCTTTTTCAGAAAAGCCGCCCTCCGGACCAAAAATGACAGCGATGGAATCGCCTGGTCGAATGCCGCGCAGAACTTCGGAAAACTCCTGCTCTGACTCACTCCTCGCTTCCTCTGCATGGGCGAACAAGCACCAGTCATGGGATGCTTTCAAGTCAGTAATGTCCTTCATGGAATAAAGTCCGGAGATAGAAGGGATGACTGTCCGTTCTGACTGTTCGCTTGCTTCTTTCGCAATCTTCTCCAGCCGCTGAATTTTCTTGGGCGCCTTTTTCCCATCCCATTTGGCCACAGAGCGGTCAGCCTGATAGGGGATAAAGGAGAATGCGCCAAGCTCTGTCCCCTTTTGAACAACCTGCTCCAGCTTGTCCCCTTTACCTAAGCCTGCGGCGACAGTCACTTTGACCGGCAGCTCACGATCTTCTTCAATCCAGCGGGTGATGGAGCAGACAATCTCCTCAGAGAGGCTGTCAATCTTACATGCAGCAGGTCCATGGACAGGATGGACCGCAATGAGCTGGTCGCCCTCTCCCATCCTCATCACTCTGTTGATATGATGGACATCATCCCCGGCAATGGTTACCGACGTGTCACTCCAATACGGAGCGTCTATAAAATAACGCTGCATAGGGGTTCACTCCGGCTTTTTAGCGATAATGCTGATCCAGTCTTCCATTTTATTTGTTTCCACAATGTCGAAGCCTGATTCAATTAAACGGTCGCGCACCATTTCCTTGCGGGCAGAGATAATTCCACATGTAATGAAATAGCCGCCTGGTTTCACGACGCGGAACGCATCATCTGTGAATTTCACAATAATCTCAGCCAGAATGTTGGAAACGATCAAATCCGCTTCCCAATCCACACCTTCAAGCAGATCATTCACTTCGGAAGTCACCTGGTTTTCGACCCCGTTCAATATGGCATTATTCTTCGTGCTCGAAACAGCCACATCGTCCAGGTCGTAGGCGTACGCATGCTCGGCTCCAAGGAGGACGGAAGCGACACTCAGAATCCCGGACCCGGCACCGACATCAGCGACGACATCTCCCTTTTCCAGGTACTGCTCAAGCGCCTGGATGCTCAGCACCGTTGTCGGGTGAGTCCCTGTACCAAAGGCCATCCCGGGATCCATTTCTATGATAATTTCATCACTGGATACAGGGGTATAATCCTCCCACTCAGGGATAATGGTGATTTTTTCGGATATTTTAACGGGCTTGTAATACTTTTTCCAAGCTGTTGCCCAGTCCTCCTCATGGATTTCCTGGATCGTCACTTCATTGCGGCCGATATCAATGCCGAATTCAGTCAGATTGCTGATGGTTTTCTTCACTCCATCGACGGTCTCCATAAGAAAACTGTTCATAGGCATATAAGCTTTAACATAAACACCTTCAGCCGGATAGTCGGCAGGGTTCAACTCGTATATTTCTCCAAGCTTCGTTTTTTTACGCTGCATATCCGCAGGATCCTCAATAACCACTCCGCTGGCACCGGATTCATGCAGGATGTTTGATACAGGTTCAACCGCTTCTGTCGTCGTATGAACACAGACTTCAGACCATTTCATTACACTCCACCCTCTTCTCTTATTTCTAAAAAAGCCCGCAGGCCCTTTCTTCCCTCTCAAAAAAAGTCTGTACGATGAAAAACAGGACATTGGATAAAAATCACCTGCAGCTTCCATCGTACAGACTCTGATACGTCCTTAATCGCCTTTAAATGCGCGCTTCATTCGTTCAAAGAAATTGCCGTGCTGTTCTTCAGCCGCTTCGTTGCCACTAATGTCATTGAATTCACGAAGCAGCTCCTTTTGACGTTCGGTCAGGTTTTTCGGTGTGATGACTTTCGTCTTCACGTGCTGATCGCCCTGACCACGGCCATGAACATTCGGTGCCCCTTTTTCCTTCAGGCGGAACGTTTTGCCAGTCTGCGTACCGGCAGGAATTTTAAGCTTCACATTCCCATGAACCGTCGGCACTTGGATTTCGTCCCCAAGAGCTGCCTGAGCGAAAGTCAGGGGTACTTCACAGAAGATATGGTCGCCTTCGCGCTGGAAGAATTCATGAGGCTGGACACGGATGACGACAAACAAGTCTCCCGCTGGTCCGCCGTTGGCTCCTTCTTCCCCTTTGCCCTGCACACGGATCTGCTGTCCATCATCAATACCTGCCGGAATATCAAGATGGATCTTGTTGCGTTTTTTCACACGGCCGTCTCCACCGCAGGTATTACATTTATCCTTAACAATTTTCCCGCTTCCTTGACAGTGATGACAGACACGACGGTTCACAACACGGCCGAATGGTGTGTTCTGTTCCTGATTAATCTGACCGGAGCCTTGACAATGGGAACATGTTTCCGGAGTGGTCCCCGGCTTCGCTCCGGATCCATCACACGTATCACATTCTTCCTCAACAGGAATTTCAATATCTGTGGATTTTCCGAAGATGGCTTCCTCAAACTGAAGGGTCATCGTGTATTGAAGATCGGCACCTTTACGCGGTGCGTTCGGATCACGGCGACGGCCTCCACCGCCGAAGAACATATCAAAGATATCGCCGAAGCCACCGAAGTCTTCCGCTCCACCGCCAAATCCGCCGAAGCCTCCCTGGTTCGGACCGGCGTGGCCGAATTGGTCATACTGCGCTCTCTTCTGCTGATCACTCAAGGTTTCATAAGCTTCTTTTGCTTCCTTGAATTTCTCAGAAGCATTTTCCTCTTTGCTGACGTCTGGGTGGTATTGACGAGCCAGCTTACGGTAGGCTTTCTTAATTTCATCCTTCGAGGCATCCTTGGATACACCAAGCACCTCATAATAGTCACGTTTACTCACTTGTAGATCACTCTCCCGGACGCTATTGCATAACGTTAATATTAACATTGAAGGGTGGGGCGGGCAACTGTCGCCGCTTCCCCTTCTTATTCATTAAAAAAGTCAAAGTCAAGAAGACCCTGACTTTGACTTTTTTCTACGCTATCTTACTTCTTATCGTCTTCGTTGACTTCTTCATAGTCAGCATCTACGACATCTTCATCGGCTCCGCCTGACTGTTCACCCTGCTGGGCTTCAGCCTGCGCCTGTGCCTGCTCGTAAAGCTTAACGGAAAGAGCCTGGACCTGCTCCTGAAGAGCGTCTTTCTTCTCCTTGATTGCATCAAGGTCTTCGCCTTCAAGGGCTGTTTGAAGTTCTTCTTTAGCTGTTTCTGCTTTTTGTTTTTCCTCTTCACTGACCTGCTCACCAAGATCCTTGATGGTCTTGTCTGTTGTGAAGATCAGCTGATCAGCTTCGTTGCGAAGTTCAACAGTCTCACGCTTTTTCTTGTCTTCTTCGGCATTTTCTTCTGCCTGACGAACCATCTCTTCTACTTCGTCATCAGAAAGACCAGAAGAAGATTTGATTGTGATGGACTGCTCTTTGTTCGTACCAAGATCTTTCGCACGGACATTTACAATACCGTTGGCATCAATGTCGAAGGATACTTCGATTTGTGGTACCCCGCGTGGTGCCGGTGGGATATCCGTCAACTGGAAGCGTCCAAGAGTTTTATTATCCTGAGCCATTTCGCGCTCCCCTTGAAGGACGTGAATGTCTACAGCTGTCTGGTTGTCCGCCGCTGTAGAGAACGTCTGGGAGTGGCTTGTAGGGATCGTTGTGTTTCGTTCAATCAGCTTCGTCGTTACGCCGCCCATCGTTTCGATACCCAGGGAAAGTGGAGTGACGTCAAGTAGCACAACATCTTTTACGTCCCCTTGAAGGACACCACCCTGAATAGAGGCACCAAGAGCTACCACTTCGTCAGGGTTTACGCCTTTGGAAGGGTCCTGGCCGATTTCACGCTTGATGGCTTCCTGTACAGCTGGAATACGTGTAGAACCACCAACAAGGATGACTTTGTGGATGTCTCCAGCACTCATGCCGGCATCTTTAAGCGCCTGACGTGTCGGCTTCATGGAACGCTCAACAAGATCAGAAGCAAGCTCTTCAAATTTCGCACGAGTCAAGTTCATTTCAAGGTGAAGCGGTCCAGCTTCCCCTGCTGTGATGAACGGAAGGGAAATTTGTGTCTGTGCAACGCCGGAAAGATCTTTCTTCGCTTTTTCAGCTGCGTCTTTCAAGCGTTGTTTTGCCATTTTGTCCTGGGACAAGTCAATGCCGTTTTCTTTTTTGAATTCAGCTACCATGTGGTCGATAATGACTTGGTCGAAGTCGTCTCCGCCCAGACGATTGTCACCAGCTGTGGAAACTACTTCAAAAGTACCGTCACCGATGTCAAGGATGGATACGTCGAACGTACCGCCGCCAAGGTCATAAACAAGAATCGTCTGATCCTGGTCTTCCTTGTCAATGCCGTAGGCCAATGCTGCAGCTGTTGGCTCGTTAATGATCCGCTCTACCTGAAGACCAGCAATCTTACCGGCATCTTTGGTTGCCTGACGCTCAGCATCGTTAAAGTAGGCTGGAACTGTGATAACCGCTTTATCAACGGTTTCTCCAAGATAATCTTCAGCATAGTTCTTGATGTATTGAAGGATGATTGCAGAAACCTCTTGAGGTGTGTACTCTTTTCCTTCAACTTCCACCTTATAGTCTGTACCCATGTGACGCTTGATGGAAAGAAGAGTGTTCGGGTTGGTGATTGCCTGACGCTTCGCAACCTCCCCTACCTGACGTTCTCCATTTTTGAATGCCACTGCGGATGGCGTTGTGCGGTTACCTTCAGGGTTAGGGATAACTTTCGCTTCCCCACCTTCCATCACTGCCACACAAGAGTTCGTTGTACCTAAGTCAATACCAATGATTTTACCCATGGTTGAATGTCCTCCTTTACGTACTCATCTACCTGTTTTTTTATTGGTTTACTTTTACCATTGACGGGCGGATAACCCGGTCTTTCAATCGATAGCCCTTTTGGAGCTCTTCCACTACGATATTGGATTCGTAGTTTTCATCCTCTACCTGCATCACTGCCTGGTGAAGGTGTGGATCAAACTCCTCTCCCTGTGCAGGGATGACTTCAACGCCTTCTTTCTCAAGAGCGGATTTGAATTGGTCGTAGACCATCTTCATACCGTTGGCAAGATTTTTGGCGGCGTCACTGTCGACTTCCACCTGAAGGGCTCTATCGAAGTTATCTAAAGCTGGAATCAGCTCTTCAATAAGACTTTGGGATCGATATTTCCGATCCGCCTCTTTTTCTTTCTGAGTACGGCGGCGGAAATTATCATAGTCTGCCTGAAGACGAACCAGACGGTTGTTCAGCTCTTCTTTTTCCTGACGGAGCTGCTCTGTTTCACCTTGAGACTCTTCAGTTTCTTCTACTACTTCACCTTGAACCTCTTCCGGTTCATGCTGTTCATCTTTTTCATCAATGATTTCCTGTTTGTTCTCTTCCATGACTTCCACCTCCTACTATCCATTACACCGTTAATGAATATAACATGAATCTATATCCTAAAAAAGCATCACACAAAAAGAAGCGATGGGAAACCCCGCCCATCCTCTTTATGCCATCCGCAGGGTTAATACCAGCCCCGGAACGTATTGGTCATATGCTTGGATAGTACATTCATCAATGAAAACATCCGGTTATACTCCATGCGCGTCGGACCTAATAAAGCGATGGTCCCCATCTGGTTGTTGCCAAGATGATAGGTGGCCGTTATCAGGCTGCAGTTCTGCATGGAATCGAATGGATTCTCCTGACCTATTCTGACTTGGATGCCTTCCTGACCGGAACGCAGCAGATCAGCCATTTCATTTTCCTGTTCAATCGTAGCATAAAGCGACCGGACCTTTTCAAGATCCCTGAATTCCGGCTGCATGAGAATGTTCGTCTTACCACCGATGTAAAGCTTCGTCGGGTGGTCTTCCACAAGAGCGGCTCTTAAATAAGCGAACGCTTCTTCGTGGTGCTCTGTATGGTGTCTTAACAAGGCGTTGATTTCCGTATAGAGCTTCTCGTGCAGCTTGACAAGGGGAACCCCCTGCAGACGCTGGTTCAGGATGTTGACCATCTTCTCAAGGTCGGTGCCTTTCATTTCCACAGGTACATTGAAAGCCCTGTGCTCCACATGCCCGGTGTCTGTAACAAGGATGGCAATCGCAGAGTGATCAGAGAGCGGAACGATTTGGAGCTGCTTCAGCTTCGTTTCAAAAACTTCCGGCCCAAGTATGATGGACGTGTAGTTGGTCATTTCAGACAGGATCCCCGCCGATTTTTGAACCACTCTTTCAAATTCCATCATTTTATCATTAAAGGCATCTCTGATCGTAACGATTTCCTGCTGGGACAACCGCAATGGAGAAAGCAGATGGTCGACATAAAAGCGGTAGCCTTTTTCAGAAGGCACCCTTCCGGATGAGGAATGGGTCTTTTCAATAAACCCCTGATCCTCAAGGTCGGCCATTTCGTTACGTATCGTAGCGGAGCTGAACGTTACAGCTTCTTTCTTCGCTATGGTACGCGATCCTACCGGCTGAGCGGTCAGAATGAAATCATCAATAATCACTTGCAAAATCAGCAATTGTCTATCTGTTAACATCGATGATCACCTCTGTTAGCACTCGTTTAAAGTGAGTGCTAAATCTAATAATAAATTATCAAAAGGGTTCGGTGATGTCAACGGAAAACCATCAATTTTTCATTCGTCCAGAAGGAATTCCTGAAACACTTCGTTCCCAAGGATTCTTCCCCGTGGTGTGAGCTGGATAAACCCGTTGTTTTCCTGAATCAGCTGCCTGTTTTTCAATATACCCAGTGCGTCACCGAAAACGTCATCCATGGGCTTCTGGTATTTTTCGTAAAACTGCTCGATGGATACGCCCTGCGTTTTCCTCAATCCGAGGAACATCTCTTCTTCCATTTCTTCCTTGGTTGTGATGGGTTCTTCGTGAAGAATCGGCTTTCCGTCTTCTCCTGCCTTTTTCACATAGGCTGGAAGCGGACGGATATTGATCGTTCGTTTTCCAGGCATATAGCCATGGGCACCTGCCCCGATTCCGTAGTAATACTCGTTATTCCAGTATGTCAGGTTGTGTTTGCTTTCAAACCCAGGAAGGGCGAAGTTGCTGATCTCATACTGATGGGCTCCGGCGGCACCGAGTTTACGCTGTAGCAGCTCATACATCTCGGCCTCATCCTCTTCCGGCGCTTTTGTCAGTTTCCCTTTTTTATAGCGTTGATAAAAAATCGTTTTCGGTTCAATCTGCAGTGAATAGGACGAATAGTGAGGCAGACCGAACTGGACCGCTTCATCCACCGTTTTTTCGAAGTCTTCCACCGTCTGGCCGGGAAGAGCATACATTAAGTCAATGCTTATATTGGTAAGGCCCGCCTGTACGAGACGGTCAATATTCGTATAGACGTCCTTCACTTTGTGTACACGTCCGATTTTTTCCAGCATCTCATCATCAAAAACCTGGACACCGAGAGAAATCCGATCCACCCCGTAGGCTTTCAGCAGACGTACTTTCTCCACGTCAAGGTCTCCCGGGTTCGCTTCGAATGTATATTCCTCACAGGAGGCGGTATCAAAGTGATCATCAATCATCTTCAGCAGTTTTTCCAACTGCTTATGATTGACGGCTGTAGGGGTACCTCCACCTACGAAGATCGTGCGCACGCGGGCCTTCTCCCCCGGGATGTACGTGTGAATTTCTTTCTCCAATGCTTCTAAATATTCATCTGCCAGCCGTTCATTGTAAAAGAACTTCGTAAAGTCGCAGTAATGGCAGATCTGCTGACAGAAAGGAATGTGTATATAAGCGGATGGGATATTCATGGATGTTTCCACCTTTCATAAGGAAAACCGCAAGAGAATAGTCTCCTGCGGTCTTTATAGTAAGTCTGTTCGTTTAGTCTTCGTTCAAATCAAGCACAGACATGAAGGCTTCCTGCGGAACTTCCACAGAGCCTACCATCTTCATGCGCTTCTTCCCTTCCTTCTGCTTCTCAAGCAGTTTACGCTTACGGGAGATATCTCCTCCGTAACATTTGGAAAGGACGTTCTTACGCATCGCCTTGATCGTCGTACGGGCGATGATTTTGTTTCCGATTGCAGCCTGGACCGGAACCTCGAACTGCTGTCTCGGAATGAGTTCTTTTAACTTATCCGCAATCAGCTTCCCGCGCTCGTAGGCGAAATCTCTGTGCACGATGAAGGAAAGCGCGTCAATGGTGTCTCCGTTCAGAAGGATATCCATTTTCACAAGGTTGGATACACGGTAGCCGATGAGTTCATAATCAAAGGACGCATATCCTTTCGTCTGGGACTTCAAGGAATCGAAGAAGTCATAGACAATTTCAGACAATGGAATTTCATATACGATGTTGACACGGTTGTCATCAAGATACTGCATATCCATGAAGTTTCCGCGCTTGCGCTGACAGATCTCCATAACCGGACCAACATAATCATTCGGAACCATTATCGTAGCCCTGACAAAAGGCTCCTGCACCTCATCCAATGTCTGATTATCAGGCATCATGGACGGGTTGTCGACATTCATTTCAGAACCGTCTGTCGTCGAAACCTTATAAATAACGCTCGGAGCTGTGGTAATAAGGTCGATTTTATATTCGCGTTCGATCCGTTCCTGGATGATTTCCATGTGCAGCATTCCGAGGAAACCACAGCGGAAACCAAACCCAAGCGCCTGGGAGGTCTCTGCTTCGAACTGCAGGGAGGAATCGTTCAATTCCAGACGCTCCAACGCATCACGAAGATCGTTATATTTACTGGCATCCACCGGATACATCCCACAGAATACCATCGGATTCATACGCTTGTAACCCGGAAGCGGTTCAGCCGCAGGGTTGGAGGCCAGCGTAATCGTGTCACCCACACGGCTGTCTCCGATGTTTTTAATGGAGGCTGTCAAGTAACCGACATCACCGACCGTCAGTTCTTTTTTCTGAGTCGGAGTCGGACGGAAGACGCCGAGTTCATTCACTTCGAACTCTTTGCCTGTTGCCATCATTTTTATTTTGTCGCCCATTTTAATAGAGCCCTCACGGACACAGACATAGGCAACGACACCGCGGTAGGAATCATAGAGGGAATCAAAGATCAACGCTTTCGTCGGGTCTTTGACACCGCCCTCCGGTGCAGGAATATCGGTCACGATCCGCTCCAGAATTTCGTCGATGCCGACTCCCTCTTTAGCTGACGCAAGGATCGCATCGGACGCATCAATGCCGATCACGTCTTCGATTTCCTGCTTAATCCGCTCAGGATCCGCACCAGGAAGGTCGATTTTGTTAATTACCGGGATGATTTCCAAATCGTTTTCCAACGCCAGATACACGTTCGCAAGCGTCTGGGCTTCGATTCCCTGTGCAGCGTCGACGACGAGGATCGCCCCTTCGCAGGCAGCAAGACTTCGGGAAACCTCATATGTAAAATCGACGTGGCCCGGTGTATCAATCAGGTGAAACGTATAATCCAAACCGTCATTCGCTTCATAATTCAATTGAACGGCGTTCAGTTTAATCGTAATCCCGCGCTCACGTTCCAGATCCATAGCATCAAGGAACTGCTCTTTCATTTCACGCTGGGTTAAGGCTTTTGTTTTTTCTAGGATACGGTCCGCCAATGTCGATTTCCCGTGGTCGATATGGGCAATAATCGAAAAGTTCCGAACCCTCTCCTGTTTGTTTTGTGCTGTCAACTTAAATCACTCCTACTGAATTCGACACAAATATCTAGGTTGATTATAGCAGTATCCCCCGGATTATTCAATGGCATAGAAAAGCAGGACGTGTCAGCCTGCCTGCATGATTTCCGAAGCCACGACGATCAAACCGTTGAACGTGACCGCCACTCCTTCCCCGATCCCTGCAGCGAGACGGGTAATCCAGGGGACGTCTTCTTCTTGAAAAGATGGGCGGCAGTCTTTTTCATCCGTGGGGATTTGTTCTGTTGTTTGGGAGGAGGTCTGCCCGCTTTCTGTTTCCACTTTTTCCTCCTCCACACGGTCCTGATGGACAGGCGCGGCCTCATCAAACTTTTCATTGTTCTTCTCAACGCCATACAAAGCTCCAGCAATAAAGACGCCGAACAGGATGATCAGACCGGCCAGTCCCTTCATGATCGTCCCTCCTTATGGTTCTGTCGTTACTTTTTGTTCATCAAAGTAGTAATCGCTGAATACTTCAGCCATGATATCCGCAGAACGGTACAATTCATCCAGATTATTATAAACCCCGCCGAACTCGATAAGAATGGCATTCGGGTTGATATCCTGATTGTAGACGCCATCGACGCCTGACCCTTTTTTCGTAATAACTCCCCGGCTGATGCCTGGATATGTTTCCTCCAGCTTGTTATGAAGGGCAGTGGCAAAGGCCAGGTTTTTCTCATAACCTGGATGCTCTGCTCCAATGACAAAAGCGAAACGAGCGTAATCCTTTCCATCGATCGTTGTCGTTGTGTGCTCCCTTGCAAGACTGTCCCTGTGAAGATCGAAGAAGTAGGTCAACGAACCGTTGGAGCTTACCGCCTCTTCCACAACCGGACGGACGGCATCGTAGGACTGGTAGTACTCCATACCATTTTCGCTCCGGAGGGCGGCTACATCTGTTTTATCCACCACCGCTCCAACCCCTCTTCTTTCCAGACTCTGTCCTAAGCGGTCTCCCACAAGGGTGATGTTCACTTTCCCATCGTACACGGTCGTTTCGTCTGGGAGATGAGGATAAAAGGATTCGGTATTGTGCGTATGGTAAATATAGACAGAGTCTTCGCCCGCCGGTTCAGCTTCCTGATCTGTACCAGGATCCTCCTGCTCCTCTATATCCCCTTCTTCTCCACGATCCTCTACTTCAAGCGGTGGCTCTGATTCAATCGGCAGTGTAGAAAAGTCCGTCCCCTGCCCGGCAATAATAATCTGACTGTTGTAGGAGGACAGCCCGGGAATCTCTCTGCCGAGCAGGCTTCGTGGATCATTGGGAGTCAGACTTGTCAGCAATTGAAAAGAGAGGGAGGTGAGACCCGGGATCCGGTTCCCCTCTGGATGCGCGTCCTTAAACACACGGTTTTCCATTTCAAACAGGTAGATGAAGGATCCCCCTTTTAACTTCGCCGTCCACTCCTGTATCGTATCGGAATACAGCCGGTAGGTCGTTTTCGCACCAGTAAGCACACCGATACCAATGAATAATAGAATCAGGATCGTGACACTCAGAACCACCCACCGGGTCCCGCGCTTCACTACGTTTTTGTCCGCCTTTTTCCACTTGTCCGGGTAACGGGACATAAAAAATCCTCCTCTCATACACATCTAGTAAATGGTATGAGAAAGAGGATTTTCATAGAACCGGTCTCTATCATTTTTTCTATTTCAGTATGACTCCAGCCGGCCGTCTTCTACTCCGGAGTGAAGCGCGCCGTTGATCCCGGCAGCAATGACACAGGCCATATCCTTGATAAAACTGTCGACTTCCTTCGGGGTCACCATCAAATTGTGACCAAGAGGGGTCAGGACTTCCTTGATCAACTGCTTTTTCTCGTGCGCCGCAAGCTGACCGAACATGCCCATCACCGCCTGGCTTTGTTCGTCATCAGGGTGGTCTTCTTCTGTCAGTGTTTTTCTTTCAAATGGATTGAGGGCAGGGGACAATGCGTTGGAGGGACGGTCTTTCTCCCTCCATTCACGGCCGAAGTGCTTGAGAACATAGTCAATCGTATCGCTCGTAATGGTAACGGCATCCACAACTGTTGGTACACCTATAGATATGACAGGAATGCCGTACGTTTCCCGGCTGATTTCCTTTCGTTTGTTTCCGACACCGGATCCTGGGTGAATACCTGTATCCGACAATTGAATGGTAGCATTAATCCGGTTGATGGATCTGGAGGCCAATGCGTCAATAACGAGGACAAAATCTGGCTTGATCTCCTCGATGATTCCATGGACCATATCACTCGTTTCTATCCCTGTGACCCCCATCACTCCCGGTGTCACTGCAGAAACCGGGCGCCACCCCTCCGCAACCGTTTCCGGGTGCAGTTCAAACAGATGACTGGTCACGTAGACATCTTCGGTAACAAGCGGTCCAAGAGCATCCGGGGTTACATTATGATTTCCGAGCCCGACAATCAAGCCTCTGTCCATATCTTTAATGCCGCAAGCTTCCATTAATTTTCTCAATTGAACCGACATCGTTTCTGCCAGGTTTTCCTGAAGTTCCTTATCCTGTTTGCGGATGGCCAGGGATTCCAACGTCACATAGTGTCCTGGTTTTTTACCAATTCTTTCTGCCCCCGCTTCATCTACGGTCACATACGTAATGGTAATATCATTTTTCTTATTTTCATGAACTTCCACCCCGTCGCTGTCTGAGGATGACGGATCATCCTTAACATTCATTTCCTGCGCTTCAAGCGCCAGATCCGTGCGGATGGAGTAGTGTAATTGTTCTTCCATATCGTCAGCCTCCTTACTCAAATGTTCTCCCAAGCAGAAGAAAACTATGCAGATGATAAGATAAGGAATGAGATAAGTATTGAAAACACCTCGCTGCTCTGGTAAAATGTCTCTTGTTCGATATGAATGAGTCTTTTGTTTTTACCTAGGAGGTGAAACCATGCCTAACATTAAATCAGCGAAAAAACGTGTACGTGTAAACGATGATGCCCGCGCTCTTAACGCAGCATTCAAATCTGACATGCGTACGGCGGTTAAACGTGTAGAAAAGCTTGTTGAAGCTAAAGATGTAGAAAACGCGAAAGAAGTGCTTCCTACAGCTGTTAAGAAAATTGACAAAGCTGTTCAGCGCGGCGCCCTGCCTCAAAACACAGGAAACCGTAAAAAATCCCGCCTAACTAAATTAGTTAACGCACTATAATTAAATCGTAATTTATGACCAACAGACGATCCTTCTTATGAATGGGTCGTTTTTACATGAAGGAAGCCCTCCGGCCTGCTGCCGGAGGGCTTCTTTGTTTTATATCGTCGCTTTCGTATCAGCCGCCTGCTGTTTAATGTGGATCAACCGGTACAGGAGCATTTCAAAAGCGAGCGCTTTTTCCATTTTCCCCTGCTTCAGATTATAATCCGTCTCTGCAAGTTCATTCATGATTTGGTTCAGTTCCTGGTTTGTGAAAAAACGCTCTCTTTTCAGCGCCATTTTTATGACGTAGGGATGAGCTTTAATATACGTCTTCATCTGGTTCTGGGCATAACCCTTCTGTTTAAGCACTTTCGCTTGATTGATGATGCGGAACTGGGAGGAAAGGAGGGCCGTCAGCGCAATCGGCTCTTCATTGACTTTCTCAAGATCCTTATAAATCCGGATCGCTTTTCCAAGATCCCTTTCCATCACAGCATCGACGAGTTTAAGCCCGGATGCCTCCGCACTGTGTGAAAGGAGCTGCTCCGCCACTTCTTTCGTAACTACGCCGCCTTCCCCTACATAAAGGGCAAGCTTTTCCATTTCATTTCGCAAAGCCATCAGGTTCGCGCCAATTTCCTGTGTGAACAATTCATAAATATCCTCCGGCACGGTAATATGTAAATCCCGCGCGAGACTTGAAATCCACTTATCCATATTCCATTCTTTCACAGGCTCACAGTGAATGATCTCGCCATGTTTTTTCAATTCCTTGAAAAGCTTTTTCCGTTCGTCCAGTTTTTCATAGGGAGCGATGAGGATCAGTGTCGTGTATTCTGCTGGATTTTGTATATACTTCAGCAGCGTATCCACATCATGCTCAAAGGAAAGCTTGTCCGGTTTTGCTTTTAAGAAGACAGGACTGGCGGCGATCACCACTTTCCCGTCCCCTAGAAACGGAAAGGTTTCCGCATCCGTAACAACATCCTCGACAGGGATTTCCTCCAGGTCGTACTGGGATACATTAAATTCGCGATCTTCTTTCTTTAACGCCTGCTTAATGATTTTATCTTTATTCTCTTGTATCAGATACGGCTCTACTCCATATAGTAAGTACACCTGTGATTGATTCAGCTTGGCCATACAGTGGTTGTCCTTTCTTATAAAAAAAGAATACGGCACCCTCCTGAGAGGGAGCTCAGTGTCACTATTTTATTGTCCTTTTCAAGATCTGTCAAAAAGTGACCTGAGCATGCCGTATGAACCATCTATATAAACGCCATTTCAAAAGCCCCGGGTGCTTTTGAAGAGGACGATGTTGTTCGTCTCTTGCGTTTAGTTTGACCGCCTCGGGAAGAATTATCTGTGACAAGTCTTGCTAGCTGTGGCAAACGTATGAATCCAGGATAATTTTAGAAATCCTTTTCACACCATGTAGATTTTTGGCTGTAAATGGACTATACTTAGTAATTGATATAGGAGGGGTAATATGAACGAGTTCAAGAATGATATTCAATCCAAAACGAATGATGTTATTGATTCCGGATTGGGATTTGTCTTCTCATTTGTCTTCTTCTTCATTATTTTCGCAATCGGGGTTGTATTTTCTGTGGTCGGTCAATAATGGTGCAATTCCGGAAGGCTGCTTTATGAAGCAGTCTTTTTTTATTTTCTGCTTGCATTATACGGAAGGAAAGTAGAAAACGTTCCATCATCTCCATAAAAATTATAGCTGACAGCCCCGGATTGGTCTGTCCGGAGGATGACCGCCTCCTGATCCATCAGCCTTTCCAGAACTTCTTCATGCGGGTGACCGTAACGATTATCAACGCCTGCAGATACCCATACCACCTCAGCACCCACCCGCTCCAGCCATTGCTCACTTGAAGATGTGTTACTGCCATGGTGAGCTGCCTTCAAGACATCTGCGCGAACAGACACAGCCCCTTGAAGCAGCTCTTTCTCTACAGGGGCCGAGATGTCTCCGGTGAACATCCACTTCTTCCCACCAAGATCAAAATCCACCACAAGGGAATTGTCATTGGCATCTCCCCTGTCTTCTGCCGGATGCCGTACGCGCATTTCAAGGCCGCCGCCCTTCAACAAGTCTCCTGCCTCCACCCTTTTCTGCTCCACCCCTTTATACTGGACAGGATTATAAGGTGATGTCACCAGACGATTCACATTATGATGTTGCAGCAGATAAGGAACACTTCCATCATGATCACTATCCTCATGAGTAATGAGAAGGGTATCAACTGTATGGATGCCTCTGGATTTCAAAAAAGGGACAATAATGGTTTCCGCCGTCGCCGCCTTATCCTCCATATAAACAGGAGGCCCCGCAGCATCAATCATCCATACCCCTTTCCTGTAAGGCAGTTCAATGATAAAGCTGTCCCCCTGACCAACATCGAGCATTGTCACAGTCCCTTTCGGTGACAAGTAAGGAAGGGAAGTGTAAACCATAAGCACACCCACACACGCAGCGCCGAAGAAAAGAGCCTTCCCACGTTTTTCTCTACACCAATGGAACATCATCCTGACAAACAAGACCATAAACACGAGGATAGCTGAAGCCGCGAGTTCACCAATGACCCAGGGTAAGTCCAGCAAACCTCCCACTTTCATAACTGCTGAAAGGACACGCTGGTGAAAATCAGAAAATATCGAGGAAAACCCATAAGTGACAGGACCGGGAAAAATGAGCGCAGCAAGAAACAAAAGAAAGGACACCGGAATGACAAAGAAGGAAAAATAAGGGACCACCGCCACATTTACGAATAGGGACAGCGGTTGAAATTCATAAAAATAGTGGATTTGAAGAGGGAGGATGGCCAGCAGACAAATAAGGCTGATGATCACCGTCTGCTGCCAAAGACCAGATGCTTTCTTCAACACAGGCGCAGAAAGGATGAGGCTGAAGGTGACAAGGAAGGAGAATTGAAAACCGATCTGATGCAGGTAATCAGGATTCCAAACGAGCAGGAAACCAGCTGTCCAGGCAATAACATCCGACAAAGGGATCCGGCGGTTACTCATCGAAAATACAAGCACGATAAGGGCCATAACACAAGCACGGATGACTGATGGCGCGGCGCCGGCGAGGATTGTATAGGATGGGAGAAAGAGAAACAGAAAGATGCGGGCCTGTCTTTTTGTTGCCAGGCCGGACCGGTAAAGAGAGACATAGACTCCTCCGGACAGCAGTCCGGCGTGCAGTCCTGAAATAGCAAGGATATGAGAAAGGTTATACGCTTGAAACCAATTCACGATATCCTCGGGGAGAGCATCTTTCTCTCCAAAGACCAGCGCTTTGACCCAGCTGTACGATTCAGGATCCAAATGACGCTGAACCTTTTTCAGAAGATGTGTCCGCCATTCATACAGATAACTTAACCGTGACCTTCCCTCGCACGCTGTGTCTGAATGGTCCTGCACCACCATCTCCGCAAAGACACCCTGCGCGTACATATACTCCGCATAATCAAATGCACCCGGGTTCCGGGCAGAAGCAAACGGGCCCGTCACACCGGAAGCCGTGCAGACAGATCCGTGGTGGAACACAGGTACCCGCTCATCAGGATCACTTTTTAAAATACGCACCTGCCTTTTGATGCCGTCTGCATTTTCCATAAGGAACTGCACAGCGTAGGAGGTTTCCTTCACTTCTGAATCAATGACACCGGTCCATGTTTCACTGTTTTCCATTTGTGTTTGGGGAGTCTGAGGGGCAAGGTAGAAAAAACCAGCAGCGAGGAGAATACAAAGGAGAAAAAATTGAGGGGGATGGTTACGGTAACCATAGAGAACAACGGTTATCAATACCGCAAAAACATAAACGGCATCCCCTTCCAGGGAGGCCAGAACCCCGCCCGATGCAAAAGCAAGGACGGGAAGGTGCCACCGGCCGGTACAGGCGTTCATTTTTCGGGAAGGGAGAAGTAATGGCCGGCTAATTCCCTTAACTGCTCTACTTCAGGATCCCGGGACTCTTCCAGTTTCTCAATAAGGCGGCCGACAAGATCCCGCTGCTCCGTCTGCATAGGAGGAATTTCCAGGGGTACCTTTTTCATACGGACACCGGCCTGTTGGAAAAGCTCGACAGCATATGGATCATTTTTATAATCCTCTCCATAATAAACGGCTTTAATTCCCGCCTGTATTAATGCCTTCGTACAGTGGACGCAGGGAAAGTGAGTAACATAGACCTCCGCTCCGTCTGCAGCTACGCCAAACTTCGAACACTGAAGCAGAGCATTCATTTCAGCATGAATCGTCCGGACACAGTGGCCGCCTACGACATAGCATCCTTCATCAATACAATGCACTCCCCCGCTCACGCTGCCGTTATAACCGCCGGCTATCATACGTTTATCCCGGACAATGACAGCTCCTACGGCAAGCCTCTGACAGGTGCTTCTGGATTTCAACAGGTAACTCTGTGCCATAAAATATTGGTTCCACGTGATTCGTTCCATCTATGTATCCCCCTATTTTTTCATTAAGTTTACTTGCTGTATGTCCTGCCGTCAACGTTATGGAACAGCGATATATTCCTTAAGCTGGTCTAATGTTTTCTCTCCGATTCCGGGTACATCGAGCAGTTCCTCGACAGATCCAAACGGACCA
The DNA here is from genome assembly GCF_947311855.1 of Halobacillus sp. Cin3. Lineage (NCBI taxonomy): Bacteria > Bacillati > Bacillota > Bacilli > Caryophanales > Bacillaceae > Halobacillus > Halobacillus sp. Cin3. The sequence goes on from NZ_CAMZMV010000001.1 coordinate 1,268,001, forward strand.
TGCTCTTCCCTGTATTTGATGATGCTTTCGGCTTTTGACGGCCCGATACCGTTCAATGTCTGGATTTCCTCCATAGAAGCCTGATTCACCCTTATTCTGCCCGTATCCATACTTGATGACTGGGATGTGTCTTCCCCCTCTGCAGCCGCCTCTGTCACGAGAACAACCATTTCATCCTGCAGGACCTGGGCGAGGTTGACGCTGTGAGGGTCTGCTTCCTTCGTCATTCCCCCTGCCTTCGCAATGACATCATCCACCCTTGCACCACCCTTCATGGAGTACACGCCCGGACGTAAGACTTCTCCTTTTACGTCGACCACAATTTCCTCACTGGAAACCTCTCCTTCAGCCATGACCTCTACCTGCTCTTCTTCAGTTACAACTGTGTTTTCAACATCTGCAGCCGGCTGCGCCTGCCTGTAAACGAGTACAAACAGGAGAACAGCCATTCCTATCCATCCGTATCGTTTGATCATGAATTGTCCGCCCTTCTTTCATAAAACTTTACTCTTGGAATACTATTGTATAGGTAACCATTAAGGGAGGGATTCCAATGAGATGGGGAATCATCGGAACCGGAAATATGGGAAGCATGCTTACAACATCGCTGATCAAAAGCGGAGCCGTGCGCAGCGATCAATTAACGATTTACAATAGAACAAAAACAAAGGCGGAAGCGTTAAAAGAAGAATTGGGTTTAATTACTGTGGCGGATACGATTCTGGAAACGCAGCAGAACAGCGATATCCTTTTCATTTGTGTGAAACCACATCATTATAAAGAGATCCTGGACCAGCTGAAAGGAAAGTGGAAAAAAGATCAATGCCTTGTTTCCATCACCTCCCCAATCGCTGTGGACCAGCTGGAGAAAGCTGTGCCCTGTGAAGTCGCCCGTGTTGTGCCGTCCATAACGAACCACGCTCTTGCCGGTGTCAGCTTAATGACTTTCGGAGAAAAAACGAGTGAAGCCTATCGAACGGCCCTTCACAAGGCCTTCTCTCATGTATCGACTCCGGTGGAAATTGAAGAAGAATATATCCGGGCAGCCTCTGACATCGTATCCTGCGGCCCGGCATTTATCAGTTTTCTTCTGAGTGAATGGATCAAAGCCGCTGGAGAGGTCGCCGGCATGCCAAAGGAAAAAGCTGCTGTCTTAACAGAAAATATGATGACAGGACTTGGAGAACTGCTTTCAAGGCGGATTATGACATTGGAAGAACTCATGGAGAAAGTGACTGTCAAAGGAGGGGTGACCGGCGAGGGCCTTCAGGCTCTGGAGGATCATATCGGCCCTTTATTCCAGAAGATGTTCGAAGCAACACAGAGGAAACATCAGGAGGATAAGAAACACATTCACTTGTAATTTTATTATTCGACATTACTTGACGAATTCCTGCTGGATAAGATAAAAAAAGAGTCCGATTTTCCAATCGGACTCTTCCCTATTTTGTACAAGCAATCAACCAGCGGTCTCCTTCGCCACCGGGTTCTGTACTAAAGTCTGCATAGACTCCCTGGAAGCTGAAGCCCGCGTCCTCCAGCCACGCTTTAAGATCATCAAGCTCAAACCCCTGTTGGTAATGAACCTCATCAAATCGGTGATAACTGGACCCTTCCTGGATAAAGAAGGTCAAGTCGTGAACGATGCTGTTGTCCTTTTCACCGGGATCACAAAACCATACATAGGACAAATCATCATACACCTCTGCGAAGGTGGAACCACTCAGGTCACTCTGAATATGATCTATAGAGTGAACGTCAAATAAAAACAGCCCGCCCTTTTCAAGAGAAGCATAAATACTGTTGAACGCCGCTTTTACCTGCCCCGGTTCCTGCAGGTAGTTAAAAACGTCACAATAACTGATGACCGCATCAAAAGCCTTTGGAAGTTCAAGCTCGGTCATATCCTGTTTCAACCATTGGATGGAGGAACGGGGATTTTTCTGCTGGGCGACAGCAAGCATCTCCTCCGACAAGTCCACACCTGTCATTTGAAATCCTTCCTGATCCAGTCTATGGGTGATCTCACCTGTACCACAGCCGACATCAAGAATTCTGCTCCCAGTCACATTGTGGTGCTTCATCTGATTCCTGGTGAATGTCACCCAGCTGCTGTATGGAGCGTCTTCCATCAGACGGTCGTACACCCGCGCCATGTCCCTGTAACTCATATTAGTTTTCCAAGCCCTCAACGAACACCGTGTCGGCGTCTCCCCAAAGTCTTTCCAGGTTGTAATAATGACGTTCATCTTTATGGAAGATGTGACACACGACACCGTTCAGGTCAATCAACACCCAGCGGGCCTGCTCAAAACCTTCCATACGTTTCACTTCCATACCATTCTCTTCAGCCTGAGCCTTTACTTCTCTGGCAATAGCCTGTACCTGTCTTTCATTGGATCCTTCACATATCACGAAGTAATCCGCGATTAAAGATACATCCGCCATATCCAATACGACGATATCCTGAGCTCTTTTTTCATCACAGGCCTGTGCGGCCAGTGTTACCAATTCTCTGCTTTCCATGAGTTTCCTCCCTTATTCATCCTATATCTCTTTGGGTTTCTTTCTGTTTATAATAAATCATTATATGCATGAAACGTGTCCGGATAAACAGTCCTTCCCTTGCCGACCAAAAATACAATGGTGTTTTTTAATGCAAGGAGACAGGCTTGATCCAAATCCGTTTCCGCCGTTTTACGGACTTCATCAACTCCGGGGAAGTTCCGCCCGGGTTCAATGTAATCCGCTAAAAAAACAACTTTATCCAAAAGACTCATATGTTTCTTTCCTGTCGTATGACAGGATACTGCACTGGACACCTCAGGATCTGTCAAATGAATTTCCTGTTCCAGCATCAGGGCTCCAACAGGGCCGTGCCAAAGCTCATGATGATAATCAAGAAGATCTTTAGGCAGACGTCTGTCGCTTTCAATCCAGCGCCTCATCAGGTCCCTGTCCTTGTACTTGGCATAATCATGGAGTGCACCGGCAAGGGCTGCCTTTTTTACATCAGCGCCAAAACGCTCAGCGAGTATGACCGCCTCATCAGCGACTCTGACAGTGTGGTCAAAACGCTCTTGTTTAAGAAAAGGTTTGACGTACTCCAACGCTTGTTCACGAGTCATTTCCATAGAGGTGATGCTCCTTTATATAAGAATTCACCGCTTCCGGTACGAGGTAACGGACACCTTTTCCATCTTTAAGCTTTTCCCTGATCATGGTGGAGGAAACATCAACACCGGGGATCTCTACGTAATGAACACCGGCTTCCGGATTCCACTCATACCCCGGCCGCTTCACTCCGACAAAATCCACAATGGTTTTCAGTTCATTTATTTTATACCATTGCGGCAGATTTTGTACCATATCTCCACCTATGATAAAGAAAAAATGGTGATCCGGGTATTCGTTATTCAAAAGTGTCAGCGTGTCATAGGTATAAGACGTTCCCTTTCGAACAAGTTCGATATCACACAACCGAAAATCCGGATGACCGGTAATCGCCCGTTCGACCATCTCCAGACGAAGCTCAGCGTCTGTCTGTGATTCTTTTTTATGAGGGGGGATATAGGACGGCATAAACCAGACTTCATCCAGCCCCATATCCTCCCGGCAGTATTCAGCCATTAACAAATGTCCATAATGGGGTGGATCAAACGTTCCGCCGAGGATGCCGATTTTTTTCATAAGGGCATCCTGCTTTACGGCAGCTCAATCTGCTTATTTTCTTTAGACTCTTTATACAGGATGATCGTGCTTCCGATCACTTGTACGATGTGGGCATCTGTAGCATCTACAATTTCTTCTGCTACAGCCGCGGGTTCTTCCAGGCAGTTCTGCAGAATGCTGACTTTAATCAGTTCACGCTTTTCAAGCGCCTCATTGATCTGTGTCGTCATATTTTCATTGACCCCTGCTTTACCAACCTGGAAGATCGGCTGCACCTGGTGGGAAGCCGCACGCAAATGCTTTTTCTGTTTACTTGTTAACATGTTATTCCCCTTTCAACTTTCGTTCGAACTTTTCAAGGAGCGGATGCGCTTCAGGATGAAGGTCCGTCCAGATTTGGAAGGCATAAACCGCCTGCTGCAGCAACATTTCATGGCCAAAATGCAGACGGGCCCCTTTTTGTTCCGCCTCTTTTAAGAAGTTCGTCATCACCGGCCGGTAGACAATATCACTGACTACCGTACCTTCCTTGATATTTTGGAGCGGCATAATGGATGTGTCATCATTCGGGCTCATGCCAACCGTGGTGGTTTGGATAATTAAATCATAACCTCCGGCTGCTTGTTCAGCTTCCTCAATCGTAACCGCTCTGGCAGCATGGTCACCACCGGTTTCAGCAATCATGGCCTCTGCTCTGCTGACCGTCCGGTTCGCTACATCAACCTTAACCTCTGCCTGGTCTATCAGCGCGGCAAAGATACCTCTGGCCGCTCCTCCGCTTCCAAGAAGCAGAACGTTGATCTTCTGATGAAAAAGATCTGGAAAACGTGCCTGAAGCGAATGCAGAAACCCTGTTCCATCTGTATTATAGCCGATCCAGCCATCAGATGTCCGCTTGACTGTGTTCACGGCCCCCAGCTGTTCGGCACTCGCGTCGATTCCATCAAGATATGGAATGATCTTTTCCTTATAGGGAACCGTCACGTTGAAACCATCCAGCTGCTGTTTTTTGATCTGATCGATCTGCTCATCGAAATTTTCCGGTGTGATTTCGAACAGTTGATATTCTCCTTCAACCCCCGTCTGTTCCATCAATTGTTCATGAATCCATGGAGACAGCGAGTGGCCGACCGGAAATCCTGCCAAGCCGAATGTATACAAAAAATCTCCCCCTAAATGAGTGATGCGCGAAGGGATACTTTCACACCTTCCGGAACGTGAGCCGTAACTGTGACATCTCCTTCTGGAACAGTGATCCATCCCAGCCCCGAAAATACGATATCTGTCTTAGGCTCCGTAATTTTCAATGTCTGGGCTCTCAAAGGAGGCAGTTTCTCTTTTGTATCCTGATCCGGTGGTGTTAGAAGCTCCCCTAAATGATTCTTATACAAGTTATCAGCTTTCTCCATTTTCGTCCGGTGAATGTGGAGTTCATTGGAGAAATAACCGATAAAGGACGAACGCTCCCCTTTTTCAAAATCAAGCCTTGCCAGTCCGCCGATAAACAGAGTCTGCTGTTCATTCAGCTGATAGACCTTCGGCTTTACTTCTTTGCGGGGTGTAATCAGTTTCAAGTCTTTATCCGACACATAGTGGGCCATCTGATGACGATGAATCACTCCAGGTGTATCGAACATAGAACTCTGCTCATCCAGCGGGATATCGATGAATCCGAGGGTCGTTCCCGGGAAGTAAGAAGTCGTAATCGCATCTTTCACTCCTGATGTGTTGGAAATAAGGGTGTTGATGAACGTTGATTTTCCTACGTTCGTCGTCCCTACTACATAAACATCTTTTCCATTACGGTAATCCTCCACGGCTCTTGATAATTCTTCGACACCCTGGTTTTTTTCAGCGGAAATCAAGAACACATCCTCGACCTCCAAGCCATTTTCCCTGGCGGAGCGCTTCAGCCAGTGCTTCACCTTGTTATGGTTCACCGATTTTGGCAGCACGTCCATTTTATTCCCTACTAGAAGAACGGGATTATTCCCGGTCAGTCGTTTCAACCCTGGAATAAAACTTCCATTGAAATCAAAAATATCAATCAGCTGGATGACGAGGCTTTTCGTCCCATTGATCTGATTGAGCATCTCGAGGAAATCATCATCCTGATACGGTACATCCTGCACCTCATTATAGTGTTTCAAGCGGAAGCACCGTTTGCAAATGATGTCTTCCCGATTTAAAGCGGAAGCGGGGGCGTAACCCGGTTGTTCAGGGTTTGTTGTTTGTATTTCCGCTCCGCAGCCCTGGCATTGAATCTCTGCCATTATCCATCTCTCCTCTGCCACGTAATTTTCCCTTTTCTTCTCATCCAATCTAAAATCCGCCGCTCAATCTTCCGGTTAAAACGGGTAACGAATCCGTCTGTTTCGACGATCGGTACGACGAGAATGGTATGGTAACCCGCAGAGTTGCCTCCAAGAACATCCGTGAGAAGCTGGTCACCAATAACAGCCACCTCGTTCTTATTTAATTTCATCTGCTTGCGTGCTTTTTTGAACGCTTTGGACAGGGGCTTCCGGGCGCTGTGAATAAACGTGGCATCCAAAGGCTCCGAAAACAATTTCACACGCGCTTCATTATTATTTGAAGCGATGGTCACCTGAATTCCATGACTGTTCATCTTTTTAAACCATGCCTTGATTTCTTCGGTAGCATCAGGAACATCCCAGGCTACCAGCGTATTATCCAGATCTGTGATAACACCTTTGATTCCTTTGTCCTTGAGTTCCTGTGGATCTATATCAAATACACTTGGAACGTGTTCATCAGGCAGAAAATTATTTAACATCAACTCACTCCATCTCTTATACAACGGCAAAATCTCCTTCACCATCATATACAAAATTTCGTTATGTTTCAAAAGGTCTTCCATTAAGAACAAAATTCGTTCGACATTTACCGACAAATCCGGGCTGTGGATAAGTTTATACACACTTTCCACACAGTTACTTCTTTGTTATCACTAAACCTAGATGGTTTTTCCAATTAGTTATCTACATTTTCTTGTAGATAACTTCTATATTGTGGCAAATTTCGGGTCATGGTAAGGTAAACATACATTCAAAGATGGACGTTGAGAGATTAAGAAAACGGGAGGTGACTGTCACATGAGTGACAGCGGTATGAAGCAATTATCGGATTCCCTGCTTATACAATCTTACCACAAAGCCATTGAACTCAATCTTTCCAAAGAATTTGTCGAACAGATCAGTAATGAAATCAAAAAGAGAGCCATCCAGAACCAATTGAAAAAAACGATTCCCCGGGTCGGGTAGAAAAAATAAAAGGGCGTCATCGTAAACATTCGTTTCTCTCAAGAGAATGAATGTTTTTTTGTGTTTTTTTATTTTTATTTTTGATGTGTCTCTTCTTATTTATAAGGAAAGACTAAAATAAGTCTACAACATGCTGCTGCTGGTATGCTACAGTTGAACAATGACCGTTTTTTTGATTACAATTGAATGGATACAAGGCTGTCATCATCCCTATTCGAACTAAATAGATGAAACATAGCCAAAGGAGGAATTATCCGCATGCTGGTGGCCGTATTACTGCCTTTTATTCTTGCTGTTTTCATTCCATTCTTAAGCAGATGGAAAGAAAAGCTGCACCCGGGCTTTTTTGTAACACTTGTGCCTGTGGTCATTTTTATTTACTTTGTCCGTCATATCGGATCAGGTTTTGAGCCTGTCGTCCAGGAGTACTCATGGATTCCCTCGCTTGGGATCAACATGGTTTTCCACCTGGATGGACTGAGTCTGCTGTTTGTTCTTCTTATCAGTGGAATCGGTGCCTTAGTGGCTTTCTACTCGATTTACTATCTACATAAATCTGAGCAGCTGGGCCATTTCTACGTGTATTTTCTTATTTTCATGGGATCGATGCTCGGTGTCGTTCTCTCCGACAACGTATTTGCCCTGTACAGCTTTTGGGAATTTACGTCGTTATCTTCTTTCCTGTTAATCGGTTTTTGGAATTATAAACAGGAATCTCGTTATGGTGCACTTAAATCCATGTTGATTACCGTATTCGGAGGCTTGAGCCTGCTCGGTGCGTTGATTTTCATGAGTGAGTTAACGAATACAACAAGTATCCGCGCGATGTTTGACCAGCAGCAGCTGGTTTTAAACAGTGAATACTTCCCGCTGATTTTAAGTCTGCTTCTCTTAGGGGCTTTCACGAAATCCGCACAGTTTCCTTTCCACATCTGGCTTCCTGATGCCATGGAAGCACCGACGCCTGTCAGTGCATATCTTCACTCAGCAACCATGGTTAAAGCTGGAATCTATTTAGTAGCCAGATACTCTCCGATGTTATCTTCCAGTGAATGGTTCTTCATTATTGTGTCCACAGCTGGGATTGTTACATTATGCTGGGGATCTTATATGGCTGTCCGACAGACAGACTTGAAAGGAATTCTCGCCTTTTCCACCATCAGTCAATTGGGAATGATTATGGCGATGCTCGGGTTCGGAACGAAAGCCGCCGTGTTTGGCGCAGTATTCCATATTCTGAACCACGCTACCTTTAAAGGGAGCCTCTTCATGGTTGCCGGAATCATTGACCATGAAACAGGGACTAGGGATATCCGCCGTCTTGGCGGCTTGATGACTTATCTGCCGATCACAGCGACGCTGGCTGTTTTTGCATCATTCTCCATGGCCGGTGTACCGCTCCCGTTCTTAAACGGGTTCTATAGTAAAGAAATGTTCTTTGAATCTTCCCTTCACCTGGAAGCATCAGCTGCTGGTTTCTCTGGTTTTATGATGAGTGTCATTCCTTACCTGGCTGTTCTGGGAAGCATATTCACATTCGTCTATTCCATGTATTTCTTCTTCGGGACCTTCCGAGGACGGGCGAAGATTGATCAACTTCCGAAAAAACCACACGAGGCTCCAATCGGAATGCTTGTATCTCCGATGATTCTGGTCGCTGGTGTGATCATTATCGGTCTATTCCCATTCCTTGTGAACGGATCGTTCATCGCCCATGCGGCGGAGGCCGTTAAAGGCACAGCCCTTGAAGAAAAACATATTACATTCTGGCACGGCATTATCCCGCCGTTTGTCATGTCCTTAACCGTTGTGGTCTTCGGTGCAATCCTGGCCATATCAAGGAAAGGATGGACGCCGGTGTACAACTTCCTGCCTGGACGTCTAAGTCTGAACAAGCTTTATGATGGACTTGTCGATCGGACAGAGAGGTATTCCGGAGTCATTACCAAAGGCTATATGAACGGATCGCTCGGCCGCTATGTCCGCTTGATTCTTGCAGCCATCTTAATCGTCAGCTTTGCCTTTATGGCTCTGACCGGCGGATTTACCGTGGATACGTCCAACTTATCCAGAATTACCGCACCTGAAATTGCTGTGGCTGTCACAATGGTCTTGGCCGCCATCGGTACAGCCCTGACCAACAACCGGATAGCGGCCATTTTGATTCTAGGTGTCGTTGGATACGGACTTTCCATGCTGTTCGTCCTTTACAGGGCTCCTGACCTGGCCTTGACTCAGCTCATCGTGGAAACCGTAACGGTAGCTCTATTCCTGCTTGTGTTCTATCACCTGCCTAAGCTGAAGAAGAAGGACCAGCCAATGAGCACCCAGGTTCTTAACGTGATTATCTCTGTCGGCTTCGGGGCACTCATGACAATGGTTGCCATCTCTGCCCACAGCAGTAAATGGTTTGATTCCATCTCCGAATACTTTGTTAAGAACTCCTATAAGCTTGGAGGCGGAGATAACATTGTCAACGTCATTCTTGTTGACTTCCGTGGTCTGGATACGTTATTTGAAATCGTCGTTCTCGGAATCGCTGCTATGGCCATTTACGGGTTAATCCGATTAAAGAAACCGAAGGAGGATGAATAAAAAATGGAATTCATTATGGCTGTATTAGCCGGTATTTTATTCACCACCGGCGTGTATAACCTCCTTCAAAAACAATTGCTGAGAATCATTATTGGAACAGGGCTCATTTCCCATGGAGCTCACCTGTTCATTCTTACAATGGGAGAGCTGAAACGGGGGGCACCCCCGGTTCTAACAGAAGGAATCGAGAAGTACACAGATCCGCTCCCACAGGCTTTGATTTTGACGTCCATTGTTATCAGCTTTGGGGTCACCAGCCTTCTGCTGGTCCTTGCCTATCGTGCCGCTAAAATCAATGGTACGGATAATATGGAGCAACTGAGGGGTAACGACTATGAGTAATCTAGCTATACTGCCGATTCTGCTGCCGCTTTTGGCAGGAATCATAACTGCCTTTATACACAAAAAAACAAAACTGGTCCGCTCCTTTTCCCAGATTACAGCGGTCATCAACCTGATTGTGGTTGGGTACGTCTTTATGACCATCCGCTCTCAAGGTACCATCGTGCTTGAGGTCGGTAGCTGGGAAGCACCGTTCGGAATTGTTCTTGTCGGTGATTTATTAGCTGCCGTCCTCGTTCTGACCACCAATATCATTGGTGTGGCGGCCGTATTTTTTGCTCCGAAGTCTTTAACAGAAAAAGAGGAGTCCTTCTATTTCTACAGCTTTTTCTTCCTGCTGATTGCAGGGGTCAGTGGAGCCTTCCTTACCGGAGACTTATTCAACCTCTTCGTTTTCTTTGAAGTTCTATTGATGGCTTCTTACGGATTGATCGTTCTCGGTAATGGAAAAGCCCAGCTTCGGGAATCGATTAAATACGTCTTAATCAACCTGTTTTCTTCTATGCTGTTTGTCACAACGATCAGCTTTCTCTACTCTGTTGTGGGAACCGTCAACATGGCGCAGATTGCCCAGCGTGTGCAGGAAGTCGAACAGCAGGGGATCTTAACAACCATTGGCATTCTGCTGTTTTTCGTTTTTGCTACAAAAGCAGCCGTATTCCCGCTGTACTACTGGCTTCCAAGGCCTTATTCAGCACCGAATGCCGTCGTTTCAGCACTCTTTGGAGCGCTGCTGACGAAGGTCGGAATCTACTCTATCCTGCGGACCTTCACACTGATGTTCAATCAGGAGGTGGATATGACACATACCTTGTTCATCTATCTTGCCGCACTGACAATGATCTTCGGTGTGATCGGCGCTTTATCTACGCACAACGTGAAGCTGATCGTTGCGTATAACATCATTCCAGCTGTCGGGTTTATGCTGATGGGGATCGGAATCTTCTCTGAAGTTTCTCTAAGTGGTACGGTTTATTACCTTATTCATGACATGATTATTAAAGCCGCTCTCTTCATCCTTGCCGGTGCCACGGTATATGTGGCGGGCACATCGGATTTAAGAAAAATGGGAGGCTTGATCCACCACTATCCTGTACTCGGCTGGATGATGTTCCTTGCTTCACTTGTTCTTGCTGGAATACCTCCGTTCAGCGGATTTATCGGCAAGCTGCAGTTGATCCGGGGAGCTGTTGGTCAGGGAGAAGTTATGATAGTCATTGTGGCGTTGATCTCGAGTCTGTTGATTCTATTCTCGATGATTCGTATTTTCATCAGGGGATTCTGGGGAGACAAGACCGATATCCCTCGGCCGGATCGGAAAGAAAAAGGCAGCCGTATGGTTTACCCGGCTGTATTTCTATTAACGCTTTCCGTGTTGTTAGGCGTTGGCGCTGAATGGTTCTTCCCCGTAGTGGAGTCCATCGCCCAATACTTAATGGATCCGGAAATCTACATTGATTCTGTATTAAAGGAGTAGAAGCCGATGCCATTACAAATTGTACTGAACATCATTATCGCCATCATGTGGATGTTCCTGAGTGAAAGTTACACGTTCACCTCTTTCCTTGTCGGCTATATTCTCGGGATTATTCTTCTGTTTCTTTTACGTCGTTTCGTCCCTGATTCCTTTTACATGAAACGGACGTGGAAGTTTGTCCAGCTGATCCTCCTGTTTGTAAGGGAGCTGGTCCTGTCCAACCTGGATATACTGAAATATGTATACAAACCGAAGCAGGATATGCAGCCTGGGATTTTCGCTCTTCCCATTGATGTGAAAACGAATTTTGAGATTACACTGCTTGCCAATCTGATTACACTTACGCCTGGTACACTCTCTGTTGTAGTCAGTGAAGATCATACGAAGATTTATATTCACGCAATGGATATTCCCGACGTACAGGAAACCATTAATGATATTAAGAACTCATTTGAAAAACAAATCATGGAGGTGACGCGTTAAATGGAGACTGTTTTAGATACGACACAGACGCTGATTGAAGTTTCAGCCATCATCGCCATTGTAGCGGTTGCTGCATCCGTCATCCTTCTTCTTTACAGGGCGATTCTCGGTCCAACCAACCCGGACCGGGCCGTTGCTCTTGATACCATCGGAATTAATTTAATGGCCCTCGCAGGTCTGATTGCCATCCTGCTTGTGACAACCAAATTTAATGACGTCGTGCTGTTGATTGGAATTCTCCTGTTCATCGGGACAGTAGCTCTGGCGAAATTCTTAGAAAAGGGTGTTATTATTGAGCGGGACGTGGATTAACTTCATCTTTGATATTGTCATTTGTCTATTCCTGCTGAGCGGTGCCTTTTTCCTCGTTTCAGGGTCCATTGGGATTCTTAGGTTCCCCGATGTCTATACCCGCCTTCACGCGGCTACAAAGAGTTCTACACTCGGGGTGGCCGGCATTATGATCGGAGCTTTCCTCTTTCTTTATGTAGAGAATGGGATTGTCAGCGGGAAACTGCTGCTTGGAATCTTCTTTGTCCTTCTGACAGCTCCTGTTTCAGGTCATATGATTTCAAGAGCCGCCTACCGTGCCGGCGTGCCTCTTTGGGAAAAGAGTGTGCAGGATGATTATGCAGAAGCTCTGGAAAAGGAAAAGAAACACCAGGCCCAGGATTCATAAGTAACGAAGAATGTTCGACAAACATTTATTGATACAATAAACCCCATGCGGTGATGAAGAGATTTCCATCACCGCATGGGGTTTTCATTATGGTAAGAATTTGTCCTCTTCTCCCGGTTATGCTTTTTATTTTTGGGAGCAGACAAGCACGGAGCCTCCTTTCTCTACATACACATGAGATAGGCAGTTGCCTAATTCATGAGGAGGTGCATCCATGAGCAGTCTGATTGCTTCGATCCTTTATTTTTTCAAAGAGTCCCTCTTTTTCATGTCCTATGTAAAAAACCAGGCCTTCCCCAACCCCCTCTCATCCGAAGAAGAAGCCAAGCAGCTCCAGTTGATGGCCGAGGGCAGTCATGAGGCACGGAACAAACTGATTGAGCATAACCTCCGTCTTGTGGCACACATCGTCAAGAAGTTCGAGAATACGAAAGAAGATTTCGAGGACTTGATCTCTATTGGCACGATAGGACTGATCAAGGGCATCGAAAGCTACTCGACTGGAAAAGGAACAAAATTGGCCACCTATGCCGCCCGGTGTATCGAAAATGAAATTTTAATGCACCTCAGATCCACGAAGAAAATGAGCAAGGATGTTTCCCTTCAGGATCCGATCGGCCACGATAAGGAAGGAAATGAACTCAATCTCCTAGATATTCTGCAGGCGGATGTCACGGACATCGTAGAAGAAATTCAGCTTCACATGGAGCTTGAGAAAATCAAAGATTTTATTAATGTGCTGGATGATCGGGAAAAAGAGGTGATCATCTTCAGATACGGACTTAATCAAACAGAGGAGAAAACGCAGAGGGAGATTGCCAAAGAACTTGGAATATCAAGAAGCTATGTCTCCCGCATTGAAAAAAGGGCATTAATGAAGATCTTTCATGAATTTTATAAGCAGAGTAAGCAGGGAGGCCTTTCATAAAAAAAGCTTCATTGACAATAGTCAATGAAGCTTTTTCGGTATTTATTCCTCGAGCGTCTGCTGTTTCCACTTTTTCATTTTAAGAATCATGAAAAAGGCAGCCGCAGATGAAGCGGATATCACGGGGTACATATATAAATGAGCCCGGGATTCATACACATACAGACTGATCAACGCTCCTGCATAAAGATAAGCGTTTAAAATGATGAGTGTTAAAACAAATCTTCGATAGTCTTTTAATTTCACGGCTGGAGCTTCCCTGGATGACAACTCCTCCACCTCCCGATTTCCATCATCGTATCATAAAGAAGTTGTCAAATAAGGTGGAAATGACTGTCAATCCGCTTCGATCATCGTCATGATCATCTGTGCTGCATTTTCGGCAGCAACCGGTAGAAACTGATCAAAGGAAATCGAAGACTCTTTCCCGGCTATGTCGGATAACGCACGAAGCACGACAAAAGGTGTGCCGTATTTGTAGCAAACCTGGGCGATTGCTGCCGCTTCCATCTCCGCAGCGATCATTTCCGGGAAGCGGCTCCTGACCAAGGCCACTCTCTCCGGATCCTGCATGAAGGAATCACCGGTCGCAATAATCCCTTTGGCCGCACGGGCATTTGTGCTCCCGACCGCCTTCATCGCTTTTTCCACCAGGACAGTGTCCGCCTCATACATCGCCGGCATACCGGGCACCTGGCCGTAGGCGTACTTGAAAGCTGTTACGTCAACATCGTGATGCGTGACGAAGTCGGATACGACAATATCTCCGACTTCCAGGTCTTCAGCGAAACCACCGGCCGATCCGGTATTGATGACACTTTCAATCTCATACTGCTCATGCAGAATGGTTGTCGAAACAGCTGCGTTTACTTTGCCGATTCCTGATTTAAGGAGAACGACTTTTTTCCCACGCAGCATTCCTTCGATAAACAAGCTTCCAGCCGTTTCTTTTTCAACTTTATCTGTCATTTCTGTCTGCAGGCGTTCGACTTCCTCATCCATCGCTCCAATAATTCCAATCGCCATCATCCATACGTCCTTTCTATCTTTCCACGACTTTTTCTTTTAGTACTTCCAGCTTCACCGGTTTGTACCCTTCGTTGTCCACCCATTGGACATGCACACGAAGATATCCGGTTTCACTCTTATCAGAAACGGTGGCTACAGCTCTTTGCGGGCCGCCATCGTTTCCAATCCACCAGTAAATAATATTGCCCTCAGAAAGGTTCACAGCGCTCCTGACAGCTTCTTGAAGCTCTCTATAGTCCTGGGTACCCTTATTGTACGAAATGCTGTGACTGCCGTTTGTATCCATTTCTGTCGGAATAACCGGCCAGTCCTTAGTTACGACACTCTCAACGTTAGGATCGTCACTTTCTTCTATCTGCAGGCCTTCCTCTTCCTTAATCGGCTCCAATTCTTCAAAACCTTCCAGGGACACGCTTGTTTTGTCAGGATCGGCTTCTTCCTCAGGTTCTTTTTCAGCTTCTTTCTCTTGTTCCTCCTGGGTTTCATCCTTTGCAGTGTCCTCCTGCTGTTCTTCCTCCGGATTCTGAGCTTGTCCGGTCTGATCATTTCCGTTAAATAACATCAAAGAAATCAACAGCACTGCAAATACCCCGGCCGCTCCTGCAAGCCACGGAAGTCGTTTGGTCCATTGACGCTTTTTTTCAAAACGCCCGGTACGGGACTCGGATGTATGCTTATCTGCCATGTTCATTTCCTCCTTCGAATACGCCGTACATTATACAATATCCGGCTGTTATGACCAATCCATCCAAGGTCCTCTCTATTTCCCGGGGAATAACAGCTCCCCTTTGGTCTATAAATGCAGATGAAGAAAAAGACAGGGGCATCCCCTGTCTTTCGTTCTATTCCACCGTAATGATTTGAACGTCAATCTCTCCACCTGGTGTGGCTACTTTCACTTTATCACCGACAACGTGGCCGATCAGGCTCTGGGCCATCGGAGAATCGTTGGAGATTTTCCCTTCGAAAGGATCGGCTTCTGCACTGCCGACAATGGTATACGTTTCCTCATCTCCATCAGGAAGTTCCTTGAAGGTTACGGATTTACCCATTGTTACCGTATCAGGGTTCTGATTGTCATTCTCAATAATAACAGCATTGCGGATCATATTTTCCACCTGTGTAATCCGTGCTTCAACAAAGGCCTGCTCGTCCTTGGCTGCATCGTACTCCGAGTTCTCGGAAAGGTCGCCGAAGCCGCGGGCAATCTTAATCCGTTCCACCACTTCTTTACGGCGCTCTGTTTTCAGGTGATGAAGCTCATCTTCGAGCTTCTGTTTTCCTTCTTCTGTCATATAATAACTTTTTTCTTCTGCCATGGTCCGTCTACACTCCTTTAGTACAAGAAAAAATGAGATGTCCTTAATATAGGAAATGAGCAGTACATCTGTACGCTCATTGTAGAGATTTACTATACTTTACCCGAGGACATAAAATTTTAGAACTACTATTGAAAACTATGCCAGATTTTTGCCAGTATTTCAACTATTTTCTTCGTCTATCAGTAAACCCTTTTCATAGAGAACCGTCTGGATTTTCGAAGCCATCAAATCAATAGCCACGTGGTTCTGTCCACCTTCTGGAATGATGATATCCGCATACCTCTTCGTAGGTTCTACAAATTGAAGATGCATCGGGCGGACGACATTAATATACTGCTCAATAACCGAATCCAGGGTGCGTCCCCGCTCATTAATGTCTCTCATCATGCGGCGGATAATCCGGACGTCAGCATCTGTGTCGACAAACACTTTAATATCCATCATATCACGGAGGCGCTCATCCTCCAAAACAAGGATCCCTTCGACAATGATGACTTCCTTCGGCTCCACGTGAATCGTCTCATCCGAACGGGTATGCATTTTATAATCATACACCGGCTTTTCAACGGATTTCTGGTCGATCAGCTCCTGGAGATGTTCCATCAACAGGTCATTATCAAAAGCAAGAGGATGATCATAGTTCGTTTCAAGTCTCTCCTCAAAAGGTACATCGCTTTGATCCTTATAATAATAATCCTGTTCGATCATCAATAAAGTTTTATCCGTGAAGCGCTGGATAATGGATCTGGTTACACTCGTTTTCCCAGAACCTGTTCCCCCCGCTACACCAATGACTACCGGTTTATCGTTCATAGTTACGTGGTTCTCCTTTCATCCCATCCGCGAGTCAGCTGTGACTGCTTTTCTTCTTTGTAATGGCAACGCCGTCCCCGATGGGCACAATCGTTGTATCATAGTCCGGGTGCTTGACAAGCCATTCGTTGAACTTACGGATTTTACCTGCTATTTTTGCCATCCGTGGACTGGCTTCCCGGTCATCAGCAACATAGCCTTTAAATAGAACGTTATCCGTAATAATGACTCCGTCATCCTTCAGCATCGGGGCATACAAGTGGAAAAATTCCTCATACTTCCCTTTGGCTGCATCAATGAACAGCACATCATACGGCCCTTCTTCACGTGCTTGGTCCCCTGTTTCCAGCGCATCCCCAAAGATGACAGAAACACGGTCCCCGGCCTCTATGTTTTCTATATTTTTCAAGGCTTCCTTATAGCGCCATTCATCTCTTTCAACGGTCGTAATACGGGCTGCGGGATAGGCCTCCAGCATACACAGGGCTGAATAGCCGATGGCTGTCCCGATTTCCAGAATCCGCTCCGGCTTCTGCATACGGATCAGCTGCATAAGGAAGTTCATTCCCAACGGCTCCATAATCGGTATATTATGTTCTTCAGCGAACGACTCCATATCTTGAAATGATTTGGAAGGCTTAGAGAGCAACGACTGTAGGTAATTCTCCTGCTCCATCCTGCTTCATCCCTTCACATCAAATTTACATCGTTTTTACAACCCCACTATTTTAACACAAATCTCTTAGGTAACGCCATTGTTCTTTGGAGCTGCATTCGTTTACAGAAACTTCAGAACGTTGCCTGTGAAAGGCTGAAGAAGGGTAGTAAGGTCATTCTTCTTTGTTTTCATGAAGTAGAGAAAAGAACGGGACACTCATGAAGGAGTGTCCCGTTCTAAGCTGCCCTTGTTCACTTGATGCGCAGCCATTTAATTGATGTATTTTTCTTTCAGCTCATTATGCTCTTTCAGCGTATCAGCATAATGAATTTCCCCTTCACTGTCTGCGAGGAAATACAAATGATTATGCTCTACAGGTTCCACAGCTGCCTGAAGGGAGTTTTGATTGAAGTTGGAAATCGGGCCGACAGGCAGGCCCTTCACATGATATGTGTTGTAAGGTGATTCAATCTCCAGATCCTTATAGTAGACCTTTTCCTGGTGCTCGCCTTTCGCATAAAGGACCGTAGGATCGGTCTGCAGCATCATATCTTCTTCCAGCCTGTTATAAAAAACACCGGATATCTTCTGGCGGCTCTCTGCTGTCCGTGCTTCATTTTCCAACAGGGAGGCCATGGTCACTAAATCGTGGACATTTTCTATATCATTCAGTTCTTCGATTTGGCTGTAGTAGGGCGCGACTACTTTATTCGTCTGATCCAGCATTTTCCTCACGATTTGATCTATGCTTGGATCCTCGACATACATCGGATAGGTGGCTGCAAATAAGTATCCTTCCAGCGGATAACGGATATCCTCATCAAGGATATCCTCGGTCAGCAGCTGAGGGTAATCTTCCATCAGCGTTTCCACATAAGAGACATCATTGATTTTGTCCATGAATTCTTCGGAAGTAAAGGAGAATTCCTCTGCGTAAATGGCCGCAATCTGCTCTACATTCTGTCCTTCCGGAACAGTGACAGTAAGAGCGGGATCCTTCACCAGTTTCCCGGATTTCAGAGATTCAATCACCTCATCCAATGTCATGGAGGATGTGAACTGATAGTCTCCAGCTTGAAAACCGGATTCATTTTTGAACTTTGTATAGAAGCGGAAAATCATATCATTTTTGATGATATCGTTCTCTTCAAGGATGGAAGCGATATTGGAAGTAGAGGAACCGAGCGGGATTTCCACATCCACCTGCTTATCATTTCCTGGATCCACAGGTTCGAGTGCGGATTTCACATAAAGGTATCCGGATATTCCTACGATAAGAATCACAAGTGTGAAAACCGTAAGAATAATGGCGACAATTTTTCTCACTTTGCCGGCTTCTTCTATTCTATTTTTCAATTTCTTTTGGTATTGGGATTTAAAGTCAGAATTAGACAACGGACTTCCTCCTTTCATCCGGTACATTATACTATAAGTAGAGAGAATCTTTCTACATATTCCCGGAATTTTCAACAATATCCGAAGACCGACAGTGATAAGTTTCTTCTTCTCAAGGGTATACAAAAACAATCGTGCCCATACAAAAAAGCTGCCGGGAGATCCCGGCAGCTTTATCGTTTCATGCATTACGTCAGATTTTCATCTGTCAGTGTGTTGAGCATTTCCTCAACCATTTCCCACTCATCATCTGATTCGATCTGGAAAAGAGCAAGATCGTCTTCCTCGTTGCCTTTTTCTTCAAAACGGAAAGCAAAGACTTCTACTTCCTCGCCATCCTTTTGTTCAGCTGGAATAACAGCAATATAGGAATGTCCCGTCTTTTCCACATCAAAGGTGAACAAGACTTCAAATAAATGCTCTTCCCCATTTTCATCAGGGATAATAATGCGTTCTTCTTTTTCTAATGCCATACAGACATCCTCCTCATTGTTTCGAATCTAAATAGCTTTGTAAAATCATGACCGCTGCCATTTTATCAATGACTTTCTTTCTTTTTTTCCGGCTCATATCAGCATCAAGCAGCACACGTTCTGCTGCCATCGTCGTTAACCGCTCATCCCAGAGATGGGAAGTGAGCTGAAATTCCTGTTCCAACCAGGAGGCGAAAACCTGGCTGGCTTCTCCGCGCGGGCCGACCGTGCCGTTCATATTTTTCGGAAAGCCGACAACAGCTTCCGTAATCTGATGATCGTCAATGATCTGTTTCAGCTCTGCCCGCGCTGTAGAATAGTCCTGTTCATCCCAGTGAAGTGTTGTAAGCCCCTGGGCTGTCCAGCCTAAGGCATCCGATATAGCAATGCCTATCGTTTTTTCGCCTACATCCAAACCTATTTTTTTCATTTACTGCCCTCTTTATTCTCATTAATGTAAAATTTGACCAGTTCCTCGATCAGTTCATCACGTTCAATCTTACGGATTAAATTCCTAGCATCCTGATGACGGGGAATGTAGGCAGGATCACCGGAAAGCAGATAGCCGACAATCTGGTTGATCGGATTGTACCCCTTCTCCTGCAGCGCCCCGTAAACAGAAAGCAGTACAGACTGAACATCCTGATCGAAGGGTTCTTCTGAAAAATTAAACCGCATCGTTTTATCCATTGAACTCATTTCGGTCACCTCACACATAAATGTATTTACTCCATTATATACCTAAATCTCGTCCAGGAAAAACTAGGAGTTTTGACCGGCGTACTCTTTGGCGTACTGCAGGGCATCCGGAATCTTGGAAGCGTCTTTCCCGCCGGCCTGAGCCATATCCGGACGACCGCCTCCTCCGCCGCCGCACAGAGTGGCGGCTTCTTTGATCAATTTGCCGGCATGATAGCCCTCTTCGACCAAATCCTTGGAAACCCCGGCAATCAACTGAACTTTTTCTCCATTTGGAGCGGCCAGAAGAATAATGCCTGAATCGATTTTCTGTTTCAAATCATCCACCATGGTTCTCAATGCGTTCATATCTTTTACATCCACCTGTTTCGCAAGCACGTTTACACCATTCACCTGCTCCACTTCATCAAGAATGCTGGATGCCTCCATATTGGACAGCTTCGCGCTCAGGGAGTCATTCTCCTTCTGAAGATCCTTCATTTCTTTATGAAGGGTTTCAATGCGTTCCGGCACCTGCTCCGGAGACGTCTTCAACAGAGCTCCGGCCTGCTTCAGGACAGAAGCTTTCTGATTCATGTAAAGATACGCATCTTTAGCCGTGACCGCTTCAATTCTGCGTGTTCCTGCCCCGATGCCCGATTCAGATACAATCTTGAACAGGCCGATTTCCGCTGTATTCAGGACGTGACAGCCTCCGCAGAGCTCCAGGCTGTAGTCGCCTACTTGAACGACGCGGACCGTCTCGCCATACTTTTCACCAAAGAGCGCCATCGCTCCTTTGGCTTTAGCTTCCTCAATGGAGTTGGTTTCAATGGAAACCGGGATGGACTGCCATACTTTTTCGTTGACGATCGCTTCGATTTTTTCCATTTCTTCATTGGTTACTGCTCCAAAGTGAGAGAAATCAAAACGCAGACGATCTGGAGCGACAAGAGAGCCGGCCTGGTTCACATGCTCACCAAGGACATCTTTCAGTGCCTGATGCAGCAGATGGGTGGCCGTATGATTCTTCACAATGAACGAACGGCTGCCCTGGTCGACCTCTGCTGTGACCTCCGCCCCTTTTTCAATCGTTCCTTCCTTCACGAACGCTTCATGCATGTGCTGTCCGTTCGGAGCTTTTTGGACATTCGTCACTTCAAGCACACCGTGATTTGTTTTTATCCAGCCTTTATCCGCCATCTGTCCGCCGCTTTCAGCGTAGAATGGTGTTTCTGACAAGAAAAGATAAACGGTGTCGCCTTCCTCTGCCTTCTCGGCGAAACCTTTGTCTTTAATTAATTCCACCAACGTGGTAGAAACCGTAAGCTGATCATACCCAACAAAAGTACTGTCTACATGGACCTCACCAAGCACACCATCCTGGACCTGCATGGAATCGGTTTTCTGACGGGCACTGCGGGCACGTTCCCGCTGTTTCTCCATCTCCTGCTTAAAACCAGCTTCATCAATGGTAAAGCCGGCTTCAGCTACATACTCTTCTGTCAGTTCTTTCGGGAATCCGTACGTATCATACAGACGGAACACTTCCGTTCCTGGGAATACGGTGCTTCCTTTTTCCGTTTCCTCTTTCATGATGGTAGAAAGAATCTGAAGACCATCGTTCAGCGTTTCGTGGAAACGTTCTTCTTCTGTCTGGATCACGTTCTGAATGAAGGCTTCTTTCTTCTTCACTTCAGGATAGAAATCCACCATTATATTGGAAACTTCAGGGACAAGCTTATACATGAACGGCTTATCAATACCAATCTGTTTAGCAAATCGTACCGCACGACGCAGCAGGCGGCGGAGGACATAGCCGCGCCCCTCGTTTGAAGGCAGAGCTCCATCGCTGACAGCGAACGTGACGGTTCTCATATGGTCCGCGATGACCTTGAAGGAAGAATCTCCTTCGACGCTGTCGCCGTATTTGTGTGACGTCATTGTCTCTGTCGCTTCGATAATCGGTTTGAACAAGTCTGTTTCAAAGTTCGTCTCTGTTTCCTGGATCACACAGACGATCCGCTCAAGCCCCATCCCTGTATCAATGTTTTTCTTCGGAAGCGGTGTGTAGGTATCATCCGGATTGTGGTTAAACTGGGAGAATACAAGGTTCCAGATCTCCAGATAACGCTCGTTTTCACCGCCTGGATACAATTCAGGATCACCGGCGTCACTGCCGAACGCTTCCCCGCGGTCATAGAAAATCTCCGTGTTGGGGCCGCTCGGGCCTTCTCCGATATCCCAGAAGTTTTCTTCAATGCGGATGATGCGCTCTTCTGGAAGTCCGATGCTGTCCCGCCAGATTTGGAACGCCTCGTCATCTTCAGGGTGAACAGTTACTGAGAGCTTCTCAGGATCAAAGCCGATCCATTGGTCACTCGTCAGGAATTCCCATGCCCATTCCATCGCTTCTTTCTTGAAATAATCGCCGATGGAAAAATTGCCAAGCATCTCGAAAAACGTATGGTGACGGGCGGTAAAGCCGACATTTTCAATATCGTTGGTACGGATGGATTTCTGGGCATTGACAATTCTCGGGTTATCCGGAATCACGCGGCCGTCAAAGTATTTTTTCAATGTCGCTACACCACTGTTGATCCATAAAAGCGTCGGATCTTCGTGGGGAACGAGTGATGCACTGGGTTCTACGCTGTGGCCCTTTTCCTTGAAAAAGTCCAGAAACATTTGACGCACGTCAGCAGATGTCAAATTTCTCATAATAAAGCTGCCTCCTTAAGTATATATAGAGAGACCGTAACGAACGAAGAAAAATAAAAACTCCCGCCTCTGCCTTCATCGGCAGGGACGGGAGCTTTTCCGCGGTACCACCCTGGTTACAGGTTCTGCACCTGTCAGCTTGGAATGCCTGTAACGCGGCATGACTACGGCGGGGATTAACCGCACTCGGGAATAGCGTTCAGCACGATCATGCAGCGTGTTTTACAGCCGGGAACACGCCTCTCTGTCCATGAATAAAGCACCTACTCGTTTCCTTCATCGTTTTCTTCGTTCAAAAAGTCTACGCTAAGCGTAATTATAGGGAAGTGTTCTTCATCTGTCAATATGGAGCCTTCCAGCCCGCACTTCATCGACAATCACCTTCAGACACGTCAAAACCGGCACAGCCAGAATCAAGCCGGGAATCCCCGCAATTTCCCCTCCCAGTAGAAGGGCGAAGATGATGAACAAGGGGTGGGTATGGATACTCCGGCCCATAATATAGGGAGATAAAAGGTTCCCTTCAATCACCTGAATCAGGATGACAACGAGAAGGGTAAGGAGCAGGCTGTTCACCGAAACGGTTACAGCGACCACAACAGCAGGAACGGCCCCAAGGATCGGACCGAAATACGGAATGATATTGGTGAGCCCTGCAATCAATCCGAGAACGAGCGGATAGGGAAGATCGATCAGCCAAAAACCAACAGCTGCCAGCACCCCGACAACAAGACTGATAAGCAGCTGCCCCCGGATGTAGCCGCCAAGTGAGTGATTCAGCTGAACAGCAAGACGCCCGGCTTCGCTGTGCCACGTTCGCGGAAGCAGGGTGAGTAAGTACCGTCCGATCATTTTATAATCCTTCAAAAAGTAGAAGGTCATTACAGGAATAACAGCAAGAAGCAGAATCATATTGAAAAGACCGCTGATTCCGGTAAAAACCGTCATCACTTTTTGACTGATCCATCCTTCAAAAGCTTCAAAACGCTGATCCAGTTTTTTATGAATCCCGTCCGGCAGACGCTCGGTCTGGGCATACCACTCCTTCGTCCAGCCTTGATACGATTCCACAAGAGCCGGAAGATGCTCATTCAGAAGCTTCAATTGATCCAGCAGCCTCGGAATCCCTTTATAAAGCCCATAGCTCGCCAACGTAAAAAAAGCCAGAAAGATGACCAGAATGGCTATGGGACGGGGTACACCGGTTTCCTCAAGCCCATGCACCAATGGATGGAGCAGGAGTGAAAGCACAAGGGCCGCAGCAAAAGGGAGAAGAACCTTCCCAATCACTGCCAGCCCCTGGTCATAATAAGGAAAAAGCCAGGCCAGAAGCAGCAGGGACAACAAGGTAACAAAGAAGATGGTTAATCGTTTGAGCCACTTGGAAGAACGCTCACCCATGAAACATCAGGATCCCTGTTGGTAAAAGATATCATTCAGGGAACTGAGACTGCCATCCTCTTCGATCTGGTTGATATTGATTTTCCCATCCTCGACTGAAAGCTCCAGACAGCAGTTCCAACAGTAATACTGCTCACTACCGATTTTCCCCAGATTTTTATTGTTACAATTCGGGCACCGCATAGGACATACTCCTTTTTTTACCCATCAGTATGTCCTCATAACGGAAATTCATACCCCGCCGAGCACGTCCTTCACCCAGCGGATTCCTTCGTCCACTTCTTCGGGTGTTGGATTCACGTGCGGGGTATGTTCGAATATGAAGTATTTCCCTCTGCCTTCACCAAGCATCTGCAGCATTGGCTCCATGTCATACGCCCCATTCCATTTCCCTTTGTCCGGATGAAGCGGAATCCAGAAATACTTGTCTTCGATATAACAGACATTGTGAAGATGTACGACAGACGCAAAAGGCAGGAGAGGCTCCACATACGCGCGCCACTTCTCCCCTGCCGCCATCCGGTAGTCTCCAAGGTCGACACAGATATCCAGACCATAACGCTTCCACAGTTCAACAGGGAACTGCCGTAAGTATTCCACTCCTTTACCTGAACGGTTCCGACCGAGTTTTGGCTCACAGACAATTGGCAGAGCATAGGTTTCTTTCAATCTATGTAAAAATTTCAACCCTTCTTCGATTCGTTGTGAAGGGTTGGTTGAGGTTCCCGCAAAATAGGGAAAATGAACAAGCACATAGGCCGCCCCCTGTTCAGCGAGACGGGCCACTTCCTGCTCAAAGGCCTCCCTGGCCTGCTCCGGGTCCATAGCGACATGTTCAATCAAGTCGTACTTGCTCCTTCCCCTGATTAAAGGAGAGTGGATGCCGAAGCTTTCGAGGTGATGATCATTGGTCATCTGCCTGAACGTCTGATAAGAGGCTTCATCCGGGAATTCCCCAATTTCGACATGGTCCAGACCTCGTTCAAATAAAAAAGAAAGCTGGTCCGGATCAGATAATATCGTACTTCCTGACAGTCCTAGTCTATGATTCAATGCAATCCCCTTCCTACATAAAGTCATAAGGAGACAGCTGCTCTTCTTCCTCTTCAGGCTGGATCTCAGGTGTGCTTTGTTCCTGCAGCTTGTCTTTAAGTCTCGTATACCGCGTGTTCGTATCGGTCGTCCGGATTCCTTCTAAAAAGGCGTCTTTGTCCCCGCAGATAATAAGGGACTGTTTGGATCTTGTAATCGCCGTGTACAGCAGATTTTTACGCAGCATCCGCCGGTAGCTCCTCACCACAGGAAGAATAACAATGGAAAATTCACTGCCCTGTGACTTATGAATCGACGTACAGTAGGCATGCATAATGCTGTTCAATTCCTTCTTCGGATACACAACTTCCTTGCCGTCAAAATCTACGACAACCTGTTCGACACCATCGACGTTTTCCTCCGCGCGGAAAATAGCCGCTACTTCCCCGATATCGCCGTTGTAGACACCATCATCCGGCTGGTTGACAAGTTGAATCACCTTGTCCCCTTTACGGTAAGTCACTTCAAAATGCTTTAAATCACGCTTCTGCTTCTTTTGCGGGTTCACTGTCTGCTGAATCGTTTCATTGAGCTTATGGATCCCGACATCGGTCCGGTACATCGGGGCAAGCACCTGGAGCTCCTTCGCATCAATGCCTTTATCCATGGCTTTTTTTACAATGTTAGTGACAAGGTCGGCCAGCTGGTGTTCTTTGGCCGGGATAAAGTTGAAATCATGTTCTTTTTGAAGCGACGCCTGTGTGCAGGCATCATTTTTGATTTCATGGGCCAGCTGGATGATTTTCGATCCTTCCTTCTGTCTGTACACTTCGGTCAGTTTGGAAGAAGGCAGCTGATCAGAAGCCAGTAAATCAGCGAGCACCTGTCCGGGGCCGACAGAAGGCAGCTGATCTTCATCTCCTACAAGAAGCACCTGCATGTCGTTGGGAATGGCTCGGAACAGCTGATTGGCCAGCCAGATATCCACCATCGAAAATTCATCTACAATCAACAGCTTCCCTTCCAGTGGATTGTTTCTGTTCCGTTCAAAGGAGTCGTGACCATCCCAGCCAAGGAGCCGGTGAATCGTACTCGCCGGCAGTCCCGTTGATTCGGTCATCCGTTTAGCCGCCCGTCCTGTCGGAGCAGCAAGAATGAACGGAAAGGTCTTATCCCCACTGTAATCCTCCGGGTCCACCGTTTCCTCGTTCAAGGAAGCATACGTATGGATAATTCCCTTAATTACAGTAGTTTTTCCAGTTCCCGGACCGCCGGTAAGAATCATCAACTTGGAGGTAAGAGCTTTTTCGATGGCATTGAACTGATCTTCACCATAGCTCATCGCCTCTTCCTCTTCCAGATCACCGATGATCTTCATTAAGTCCGCCTGCGTGTGTGTGACTTCAACCTCTTCCTCCATGATCCGTTCGATATGACCGCGGAAGCCGTTCTCTGCAAAATAAAGAGAAGGAAGATAGAGACGGTCATCTTCGATATAGATGAACTTATCCTCGCCAAGGTGGATGATCTGCTCAGACAGCTGGTCGAAGGTGATCGCTGTGTCCGTTCCATGGTTCAACAGGCTCTCCACCTGGACAAGGCATTCTTCCGTTGGAAGATAGACGTGGCCGGCACTCATGCTTTTCTGCATCACATACAGACAGCCGGCCCGTATTCTCGTTGGATGGTCGTAGGAAAGGTTCTGCATCCGTGCCATCTCGTCCGCCCGGTGGAAACCGAATCCTTCTACGTGAAAGACGAGCTGATAGGGATCCTCTTCAATAATGGAAAGCGTCCGATCCTTAAACGCTTCATAGATTTTCTGAGAAAGCTTCAAACCGAAACCGTACTGGGACAAATGAATCATGACGTGCTCAAATCCCTGATGCTCTTTCAAGGCCTCATAAAGCTGATCCGCCCGTTCCTTCGGCAGTTTCGGAACTTGATCCAGCACACCCCTGTCCTCGAGAATACGGCTGACCGCTGTTTCACCAAGGGTCTCTACCACCCGCTCGGCGGTTTTTTTTCCAATCCCGTGAAAAAGGTCACTGGAAAGGTATAAGATGAGGCCGTCCTTTGTTTCAGGAAGCACCCGGTTATACATTTCCACTTCATACTGCTTCCCGAATTTCTTATGATCTGTGAATGATCCGTGGAAGATATAGGTCTCTCCTTCTTCCAACGGCGAGAAATGCCCTTTGATGACAAGCGTTTTTTCTTCAAAGGCCTCATTCGTCTCCTTCACGTTGATAGAGGCGATGGAAAAATGCTCCGACTCGTTGTGAAAAATCATCCGATTGAGCTCCCCTTTGACATAGGGACGTTCTTCTTCATTCATTTCGCTAAAAAAGGATTGTTGAGTCATATCCATCGTTCTCCTTCGTTCTTACTCGTTTAACGCCTGCTCCACCTGGCTTTTCGCATGAGCGGCGAGCATGTGCTCGGGATTGATCTCCAGTGCCTGTCGGAAATGATCCAGGGCTTTATGAGCATCTTCCTTATGAAGCGCCACTACGCCCAGATTATAGTGGGCATCACTATGCTGTTCCTCCAATTGTAGCACATGATTCATCACCTTTTCAGACGCATCGATCTGCCCGTTCTGTGCGAGACACAGACCATACTGGAACTGAACATCCACGTCATCCGGAGCCAGTTCGGCTGCCCGTAAAAGGTAAGGCAGAGCCAGTTTGACATACTCCTGATGGATGAAGGTCATGCCGAGCATAAAGTGAACATCCGCTTCCTCCAGACCATTCTTCACAGCAAGAAGGAACTGCTCCTGCGCTTTCGTATATTTCTCCTGCTCATAGTAAGCATTGCCAAGACCATAATAAGCGGTGGCTGCCGTCTCATCGATTTCAATGGCTCGGTTGAAGAACCGCACGGCCCTTTCATTATCGTTCATATGCATCAAGAGGTTTCCGAAGTTGATATACCCGACCGGCTCTTTCGGATTTTCATCAATGGCTTCTGTGAAAAGCCTCGCCGCCTCTTCATAATTGTGGTTCTGCATTTCCTGGATCCCCTGTTTCAATTTATCCATATTATCCACTCCTTTTCCAACGTTCATTTTAATACGAATCACATAAAAAAGTCATGCCCCTCCAAAGATGGACATGACTTTTTTATTATCCTACATAGTTGAGGGCTGTATCCTCTTTCAATACTGTGTCAATGGTGGCACCACCAAGGCAGACATCCCCATCATAGAAAACGACGGCCTGA
Source organism: Halobacillus sp. Cin3 (assembly GCF_947311855.1). Taxonomy (NCBI): domain Bacteria; kingdom Bacillati; phylum Bacillota; class Bacilli; order Caryophanales; family Bacillaceae; genus Halobacillus; species Halobacillus sp. Cin3. The sequence goes on from NZ_CAMZMV010000001.1 coordinate 1,296,211, forward strand.
CCAGGAGTGATTGCACGCTCTGGTTCGTGGAATTCCACTTTCCAGTTTCCATTTTCTGCCGGATGCACGGTTACACGGCTGTCATCCTGACGGTAACGGAATTTTGCCGTACACTCAAACGGAGCTTCTGGTGCTTTTCCACTCGCCCAGTTCGCTTCTGAAGCCATCAGACCATCAGAGTAGAGAGCATCATGGTGGAAGCCTTGTCCGACGTAAAGAATGTTATCTTCTACATTCTTTCCAACGACGAACCATGGATCACCGGCGCCGCCGATTCCGAGCCCTTGGCGCTGTCCAAGCGTATAGTACATCAGACCGTCATGCTGGCCTTTCACTTCTCCATCCAGGGTTTCCATCCGGCCCGGCTGTGCAGGCAGGAATTCACTTAAGAACTCTTTGAAGTTCCGCTCACCGATGAAGCAGATGCCGGTGGAATCTTTTTTCTTGGCTGTTGCCAGATCATTTTCCTCGGCGATGGCACGTACTTCTTTCTTATCCAGATGCCCGAGCGGGAACATGACTTTAGACAATACATCCTGGGATAGCTGGTTCAGGAAGTAGGTTTGGTCTTTGTTGTTATCTTTCCCGCGCAGCATTTCATACTGTCCATCATTTTCGCGGATCTGCGCGTAATGGCCGGTAGCCAGGTAATCAGCCCCAAGCGACATGGCGTGATCCATAAACGCTTTGAACTTGATTTCTTTATTACACATGACATCCGGGTTCGGTGTCCGGCCTTTTTTATATTCATCAAGGAAGTAAGTAAATACTTTATCCCAGTACTGTTTCTCAAAATTCACGGCATAATACGGGATGTCCAGCTGGTTACAGACACGGATCACATCCTCATAATCCTCTGTTGCTGTACAGACGCCGTTCTCATCTGTATCATCCCAGTTTTTCATAAAAATACCCACAACGTCATACCCCTGCTCTTTGAGCATCAGGGCCGCTACGGAAGAGTCCACTCCTCCACTCATACCGACTACGACGCGTGTGTCTTTCGGTTCTTTCATTATCTTTCACCTTCCTTAAATCAAGCGAGACGCTTGATGATCTGGCTGATCTTCTCAGCCGCTTCTATCACGTCGTCCTCATTATTAGCCAAACCAAAACTGAATCGAATCGAATTTGTCGTTTTCGGATGACCGGTTCCGAACATAGCTGTCAGCACGTGGGAAGGCTCCACAGAACCTGCTGTGCAGGCACTTCCACTCGATGCAGCAATCCCGGACAGGTCGAAATTCGTAAGGAGCGTTTCCACGTTCATTCCTGTAAAACTGATGTTTACAATGGAAGCGGCCGTTGTCTCTTCCTTTCCGTTCACTTCAAACGCAACTTCTTGATCCTTCAATGTCTGGATAAAACTTCTTTTATAATGAAGATACTTTTCCTGATACGTCGAACGCTCAGCTTCCATCACTTCAATCGCAGCCTGAAGTCCCCGAACCGCCGGCACATTTTCTGTACCCGCCCGGCGTTTCCGCTCCTGCTCTCCTCCGTATTGCTGAGAAGAAAGGACGGTGCCCTCCTTCACATAAAGGAAGCCGACGCCTTTAGGGCCGTTGATTTTATGACCGGACACAGCAAGAAGATCTACACCGAGTTCCTTCACATCCATCTCCATCAACCCGTAGGCCTGTACGATATCGGAGTGAAAGTAAGCCTGATGGTCCTTTAACAATTCTGCTGTCTCTGCAATCGGCTGGACAGCCCCTGTTTCATTATTGACCATCATGATCGAAACGAGGATGGTATCCTCCCTTAACGCCTGTTTGATGTCCTCAAGTTGAACGAGGCCGTTTTCATCAACAGGGAGGTAGGTCACATCAAAACCTTCTGTTTCTAAAAATTCGACTGCATGTAATGTAGCATGATGTTCAATCGAAGTGGTAATGATATGACTTCCCTTAGCTTTATTTGCGCGGGCCGTTCCGATGACAGCGAGATTATCCGCCTCCGTACCCCCGCTTGTAAACACAATTTCCTTTTCATCCGCATTCAGACTGGATGCCGCTTGACGACGCGCCTTGTCCAGGATGCTTCTTGCTTTCCTTCCAAACTGATGAACACTGGAAGGGTTGCCGAATGTCTCCTGATAGACAGGCACCATCGCCTCCACCACATCCGGATGGACAGGTGTCGTCGCTGCATGATCCAAATAAATGGATTTCATAGAATTCCCTCCCATGAATCAAATGTAAAACATATAGGCGTCCTGGGTCTGGTCGTCTACATGATCTTTTAAGTCTTCCAGAGTTGTCGTATCGAGCACATCTTTCACGGCATCCCGGACTCTTTTCCATAAGGCCTGTTTGGCAGGCTCCTCATTTTCTATGCCTTCCACCGGAGTGATCGGTCCCTCAAGGACGCGGATGACATCACCGGCAGTAATTTCGTGCGGGGCTTTGGTCAGCATATAGCCACCGTAAGCTCCGCGGACACTTTTCACCAAGCTGGCATTCCTTAGTGGAGCAATCAACTGCTCCAAGTAGTGCTCGGACAAATCATTATCCCTGGCGATCTGCTTCAGGGAAATCGGACCGTCCCCGAACTTTCTTGCCAGTTCAATCATAATGGTCAGCCCGTAACGGCCTTTCGTAGATATCTTCATATAGTTCACCCTTCATTATTAAAAACTGCAGCCATCTTTTTGCATGAGGCAGTGTGTATCCTACAAATGTACCCAAGAATAAAGCAATGAATACTGTCCCTGCTCCAACAGGTCCACCCAGAAGAAAACCAAATACAGCAATGATGATTTCTATTCCATTCCGGACACTCGAAACCTTCCATCCGGTTTTCTCAGTAATCAACAGCATCAGACTGTCTCTCGGACCTGCTCCAATTTCAGGGGCCACATAGATCCCGATACCAAGAGCAGTGACAAAGATTCCTGACACAAATACAAGAAGCTGCATCCATAACATGTGAGGTTCGGGCAGCAGCCAATTAAAGAAATCAATAAATACACCTATAAAAACCATATTTAAAATGGTCCCGATCTGCGGCCATCTTTTCTGAAGTACGGAACTTACAACGACAATGAAAAGACCGGCGATAATGGACCATGTTCCAACTGTCAGTCCCAGCTGCAGGAAAAGGCCGTAGTGAAATACGTCCCATGGACCGATACCGAAGTCCTTGACCTGCATAGTCATTGAAATGCCCATTCCGAGGATGATCAATCCCATACAAAAAAAGGTCCAGCGAAGCCACAGGGCACGCTTTTTATTCGTGGTCGATTGCACGGCCATCCTCCTCTCTCTATTATACCAAACGCTATTATAGCATGGATGGCAAGTCCCTTGCATTTTATGTGCAATCATTCTACGCTTACATTTATCACCCCTTAAAGGAGAATGAACCATGAGTCAGCAACCTCTTGCCTACCGGATGCGCCCGGAGGATATTCATGAAATCATCGGGCAGTCCCACCTCGTTGACGAGGGAAAAACAATCAACCGAATGGTCAAGGCCGGCCGCCTGGCTTCGATGATCCTGTTCGGACCGCCCGGGACAGGTAAAACATCGATGGCAACGGCGCTAGCTAAATGTCTACGTATTCCTTTTAAAATGTTGAACGCTGTTACAGATAAGAAAAAAGATATGGAGGCTGCTGTCGAAGAGGCAAAAATGCACGGCCGGCTCGTCCTTATCCTTGATGAAGTGCACCGCCTGGATAAGGCGAAGCAGGATTTTCTGCTTCCCCACCTTGAAAATAACCGGATCACCTTGATCGGATGTACAACAAGCAACCCTTATCATTCCATCAACCCGGCCATACGCAGCCGCTGTCACCTGTTCGAACTGCAGAAACTGACGATGGATGAAATTAAACAGGCCCTTACCCGTGCGATAGAAGACGACGGGAAAGGGCTCGGGCATTTATCCATTAAAATCAGTGACGACGCGCTTGACCATCTGGCAGGGGCTTCAAACGGAGACCTCCGCTCAGCCATGAACGGTTTGGAACTCGCCGCCTTCTCCACACCGGAAAACAACGGAACAATCTCCATTGATCTTGAAGCCGCCGAGGAATGTATGCAGAAAAAAAGCTTTTCCCACGATAAGAACGGAGATGCTCATTACGATGTTTTGTCAGCCTTTCAAAAATCAATCCGGGGCAGTGATGTCAACGCCTCCCTGCATTATCTCGGCCGTTTAATCGAAGCAGGTGACCTGGACAGCATCGCCAGAAGGCTCGTTGTTATTGCTTATGAAGACATCGGTCTGGCCAACCCGCAGGCAGGCCCAAGGGCACTCGCAGCCGTCGAAGCAGCGGAACGGATTGGTTTTCCGGAGGCGCGGATCCCTTTATCGGTAACCGTCACAGAACTCGCTCTGTCACCAAAGTCCAACAGCGCTTATAAAGCACTGGATGCCGCGTTATCCGATATCCGTAAAGGAAAAAGCGGTGATGTTCCCGCCCATTTAAAGGATGCTCATTATAAAGGAGCAGAAGCACTCGGACGTGGAATCGGTTATCAATACCCACATAACTATGATAATGCCTGGGTCGATCAGCAGTACCTGCCGGATACACTGAAAAATAAGCGGTATTATGAACCGAAGAAGACCGGAAAATTTGAACAGGCTCTGGAACAGGTATACAGCAGGATTAATAAACAGCGGACCACCTGAGTATATTCCTGTCCTATGTTGGCTACACTACTACTAAATCTGACAAACTATTACCTTTTCAATTAGATTTAGGAGTGATGAAGATGCCTAAAGTAAGGCAGGATGCCTGGTCTCATGAAGATGATTTACTATTAGCGGAAACGGTGCTGAGGCACATCAGAGAAGGCAGTACACAACTGAAAGCTTTCGATGAGGTCGGTGATCTGTTGAACCGGACGTCTGCAGCCTGCGGGTTCCGCTGGAATGCTGAAGTCCGCCAGAAATATGAACAGGCCGTTGAACTGGCTAAAAAACAGCGCAAGGAAAAGAAAAGGAAAGAGGCCAAAGAACAGCAGGCGTATCAGAAACCTCAGCCGGCTGCTTATTATCCACCATCCCCTGATCCGGAAGATTTCAAGCTCCCAGATCAGGAAACGACAGAAGCCGAATCCCCTTCGATGGCTCTCCAGGAAGAGATCGGCTTGAACGAAGTCATTCAGTTCCTTAAGGAGCTTCAACAGGAATCTTCCGGTCAGACTGGTGTCCAGGCCCGCCTCAATGAATTGGAGAAGGAAAATCAATCCCTTTCCGAGCAGAACACCCAGCTTCATAGAAAACTGGAATCCGTGACAGAAGATTATCAAGCCTTGATTCAAATTATGGACAGAGCCAGAAAAATGGTTATGTTCGATGAACCTGAACAGGATTACAAGCCGCAGTTCCGTATGGAAAAGAACGGGAATCTCGAAAATATCGCCAGATAAATGCAAAAGAGGAGCTCTCTATTCAGAGAGCTCCTCTTTGTGCATAAAAAAACCAATCCCAATCGTGCCGTTGCATCATGAGTTTTGAACCCGCTCTAGGCAGGTGGGTGCCCTGTTCCACATTTCTTGCGTCCTCCCATCAGTGATGGTTATGAGGCGTGCATTCCATGTGGAAACACCAGGCTCCCGTATCAAAAATGTTCGGTCAAAACGTACATTCGAACAACGTACACATCAGGATTGGTTTCTTTAATTTTGTAAATTCATCTTAGCATATTTACATAAGCTTATCAAGAATGAAGATGAAAATTTACTGGTCGGATTTCAATGTTTCCGGCGGCTTCAATTGAAGATGAAGTTCATCCAGCTGAGCTTCACTGACCGTGCCGGGGGCTTCCGTCAATAGATCGGACGCAGAGGCCGTTTTAGGGAACAGAATGGTATCCCTCAAGTTTGTCCGTCCGGCAAGAAGCATCACAAGACGGTCAAGACCAAAGGCAATTCCTCCATGTGGAGGCGTCCCATATTCCAAAGCTTCAAGCAGGAAGCCGAATTGCTCTTCCGCTTCTTCCCTGCTGAAACCAAGCACATCAAACATTTCATTCTGCATTTCTTTTTCATAAATACGAAGGGAGCCACCGCCAAGCTCATATCCGTTCAGCACGATATCATACGCTTCCGCCATCACATCACGAGGGTTTTTCTTCAATTCCTCCAGATCCCCGCCGGCAGGCATCGTAAACGGGTGGTGAGCTGCGAAATAGCGGCCGGCTTCTTCGTCGTATTCGAATAACGGCCAGTCGGTTACCCATAAGAAGTTGAATTTCGTTTCATCGATAAGGTCGAGGCGGCGCGCAAGTTTCTGGCGAAGTGAACCGAGGCTGTCCCAGACGATCTCCGTTTTATCCGCAACAAACAGAAGGAGGTCTCCGTCTTCCGCTTGAAGCTTATCTTTTATGGCTCCAGCCTCTTCTTCAGCGAAGAATTTGGCAATTGGACCGTTGAATTCCCCGTCCTTCACTTTCAACCAGGCCAGTCCTTTCGCTCCGTACACTTTGACGTCTTCGGTCAGCTTATCAATATCTTTTCTGGAAAAGGCATCCGCCTGTCCCTTCACATTGATGGCGCTGACCTGTCCTCCGGATGCTACCGCACTATGGAAGACTTTGAATCCAGAATCCTTCACAACGTCTGAAAGATTGACCAGTTCAAGTCCGAACCGGGTGTCCGGTTTGTCTGAACCAAATCGTTCCATCGCTTCTGTGTAGGGCATACGTACGAACGGCGTCTCAATATCAAGTCCTTTGACTTCTTTCATGACGCGCTTCATCATCCGCTCTGTCATGGCCATGATATCCTCTTTAGTCATAAAGGATGTTTCAATATCCACCTGAGTGAATTCGGGCTGACGGTCGGCACGAAGGTCTTCATCACGGAAACAGCGCGCAATTTGATAATATTTTTCAAAACCTGAAATCATCAACAGCTGTTTAAATAACTGAGGGGACTGCGGCAGCGCATAAAACTCACCCTCATGTACACGGCTCGGAACAAGGTAGTCACGGGCCCCTTCCGGCGTGCTCTTCGTAAGCATCGGCGTTTCCATATCCAGAAACTCCTCTTCGTTAAGGAAGCTGCGGATGGACTGGGTCGTCTGGTGACGCATTTTGAACGTTTCCTGCATTTCTTTTCTTCTAAGGTCAAGATAACGGTATTTCAAGCGGAGGTCCTCAGATACCTCGGACTGCTCTTCAATCATGAATGGAGGAGTTTTAGCCTTGTTAAGGATCGTCACTTCCTGGGCAGCGACTTCAATTTCCCCGGTTCCAAGATTCACATTGACCGTTTTAGGATCACGTGCAACCACATGCCCCTTGACTTCCAGTACATACTCACTTCTTACGTCTTCCGCTGTCTTGAGAGCTTCTACGGATGTTTCAGGGTTGAATACCACCTGTACCAGTCCGGAACGATCGCGCAGATCAATGAAAATTAAACCGCCCAGATCCCGACGCTTCTGCACCCAGCCTTTTAAAGTAACTTCCTGTTCTAGATGTTCTTTGCGGATCGTTCCGCTTTGAGTTCGTGTCATCTTACTTTCCTCCTGCCATCTGTTCTTTCATATATTCAATCACCGAACCAAGTTCGATTTCCTTCTGTTCACCTGTGGCCATTTCCTTCACATTGATGACCCCGTTTTCAAGTTCCTGTTCTCCCAGGACGAGTACGTATTTCGCATTCAAGCGATCCGCCGACTTGAACTGGGCTTTCATTTTCTTACCCAGATAATCCTTGTCGACTTGAAGACCGGCCAGACGCATGGCATCTGCAAGACGGACCGCTTCGACCTGCGCTTCGTCGCCAAGAGCCACGACATAACAGTCCAGATCCTCATCGACAGGCAGCTCAACACCTTCAGCCTCCAGAGCCATCAGAAGGCGTTCAATGCTCATTGCAAAACCGATGCCGGACGTTTCCGGGCCTCCGACTTCCTGAACAAGCCCTGTGTAACGGCCGCCTCCGCTTAATGTCGTAATCGCACCGAACCCTTCTGCTTCACTCATGATTTCAAAAGCGGTGTGATTGTAATAATCAAGACCTCGTACAAGATTCGGGTCAATGACATATTCAATACCCATCGCATCCAGGTAACTTTTCACTTTCTCAAAATAATCTTTAGAATAGTCATTTAAGTATTCCAGGATGGAAGGAGCCGTTTTCATGGCCGGGTGATCCTTGTCCTTTTTACAATCCAGCACACGCAGCGGATTTTGATCAAGGCGTACCTGACAATCGGAACACAGCTCTTCACGATGTGGATCGAAGTGACGGACAAGCGCCGCCCGGTGAGCTTCACGGCTTTCTGCATCCCCAAGGCTGTTCAATACCAGTTTCAAGGAGGAGAGGCCGAGTTCCCTGTAGGAATTCAAAGCAAGGGACAGTACTTCTGCATCGATCGCCGGATCGTCGCTTCCGAGTGCTTCAATGCCGAACTGAACGAACTGGCGCATTCTTCCCTGCTGTGGACGCTCATACCGGAACATCGGCCCCATGTAGAAGTATTTGGACGGCTGGTTCGGCAGGCCGTAAATTTTGTTCTGGACATAAGCCCGGACTACAGAGGCGGTGCCTTCCGGACGAAGGGTAATACTGCGCCCCCCACGGTCTTCAAATGTGTACATTTCCTTTTGTACGATATCTGTGCTGTCACCTACTCCCCGCTGAAACAACTCTGTGTGTTCAAAAATCGGGGTTCTGATTTCTTTATAATTAAAGCGGCGGCACAAATCCACCAGCTTCTGCTCCACGTACTGCCATTTTTCTGATGTACCCGGCAGAATATCCTGCGTACCTCTCGGTGCATTGATCGTCATAATTATTCCTCCTGTCATTTCAACCATTTTTTCCCACAAAAAATCCGTCCCTTTTCCTGTTACGGAAAAGGGACGGATTTAACCGCGTTGCCACCCTGATTGGAGCTTCCTGCAGCTCCCGCTCAAAACAGTTAACGCCTGTGTACGTCTATGCCTACTCTAAGGATTTCGACATAGAACCTAAGGAATGTCTTTCGTCTGCACGTGACGGGGGGATACTTTCAGCCTATGGTATTCCCTCTCTGTCCGCATGGGTGCTGATTACTTTTTCCCTCAACGGTTTTTTCGTTTCATGTTAGAATTGATTTCTATCATATATTCTCCTTTCCACTTATGTCAAGTTGATGCTTCGATAAAAGTATGAAAAAAATTCACAAACTTTGAAGGATACCAAAGTCTTTTGTCGAATAGTGAAAGGAGCTTATTGAAATAGGAGGTGGAAAAATATTGAAAAAAGGACTTTTTCTTATTGTCTTTTTATTAGCAGCTTTCAGCATGCTGGAAGCTGAAAGCAGGACGGTGCATGCGGATCAAGCCGTCATTCAGGTGGATTACCTGAACGTAAGAACAGGTCCTGATACAAGCTACAACCGGATCGGCCAGGTGCACGCCAACGAAACGTACACCATCGTCAAAGAGCAGAACAACTGGCTGAAAATCAAATGGAATGGCAAAACCGGATGGGTAGCTAAATGGCTTACCACTGTAAAGAAGGAAACCTCACAGGCTTCCGGTACGTATTATTCCAAGTATGATTACTTAAGGATCCGCTCTTCGGCGGGACTGGACGGAAAAATCAAAGGGTACTTGATGAAGAATGATGTCGTAACTCCGCAGAAATCCAGCGGGAAATGGGTGTATATCCAGCACGGCAGCATCAAAGGCTGGGTGCATGGGGATTATCTGGCCCAGAAGAAATCATCCACTTCTTCATCCGGAAGCTCGTCATCCAATGAAAGCTCCGGCAGTCAATCTGTTATTGGAAAGATTGAAGTAGACACACCGGTCCTGAATGTTCGTAGTCAAAATTCAACCAATGGGACCATCCTGACGCAGATTAAAAAAGGCGAGGTTTATGAATACATAAACGAAAAGGATCGCTGGTACCAGATCAAGTGGGGAAACGGCCGGACAGGCTGGGTGGCCGGCTGGCTCGTCGATCCTGTGAGCGGAAACAGCTCCTCAGGGACGACAACGGCGAATGCAGCCGTCACACTGGACTATAACTACACCAATATCCGCAGTGGTCCATCGACAGGATATAAAGTTGTAGGTCAGGCTCATAAGGGCGATCAATTTGATGTTATCGCTGAAGAGGGACGCTGGTATAAGATCAAATTCAACGGCAGTACAGCCTATGTCGCCGGATGGATTGTCACGGAAACGACAAAAGGCGCCCAGCATACCAATTATTCTTCAGGATCTTTGAAAGGAAAAACGATTATGCTTGACCCCGGTCACGGCGGGCGTGATTCAGGCGCCGTTGGAAGAGCCGGAAGTTACGAGAGTGATCTGACGTTGAGTACAGCTCTTATTTTGAAGAAACAACTGGAGCAGGCTGGTGCGGACGTCCTGATGACAAGAAGCAGCAATGAGTATGTCGCTCTATCAGCGAGGACTTACTACTCCAACGCTTCCAGTGCCGACGCATTCATCAGTCTTCACTACAATAGTGCTCCTTTGTATATTTCAGCAACCGGATTGAATACGTACTATTATCATTCCAGAGACAAAAACCTTGCCTCAGCGCTTCAGGCAGGCATGGTCCAAAAAACGGGACTGCGGGACCGCGGAATTAAATACGGCAACTTCCATGTTATCCGCGAGAACCAGAAACCATCTGCACTATTGGAGCTCGGCTTCATTTCGGATGCCCGTGAAGAGCAGACCGTACGTACATCCTCCTATCAGCAGAAAGTCAGCCAGGGGGTTGTCCAGGGACTTATTCAATATTTTAAATAAGCTGGACTTATAACAAAACAAAAACAGCTGCGGGAATCGTTCCCGCAGCTGTTTTTTATCGGTCTTTACTATCCAGAATAAGAGTGACAGGTCCTTCGTTCGTTAACTGCACATTCATCATCGCTCCGAAAGAACCGGTTTCCACCTGGACTCCCTGATCCATCACCATCTTATTAAAGGACTCATAGAGCTGAGCGGCTGTATCGGGCCGGGCAGCCCCCATAAAGTTCGGCCGGCGGCCTTTACGCGTATCCCCATACAACGTGAACTGGGAGATGGACAGCATCTGCCCCTCGACGTCCTTAAGAGAATGATTCATTTTCCCGTGCTCATCTTCAAAAATCCTCAAATGAGGAATCTTATCAGCTAAATAACGGGCGTCTTCCTCTGTATCTTCATGTGTAACCCCAAGCAGGATTACGAGACCGCGCTCGATACTTCCGACCGTTTCATTTTCAACAGTAACAGAAGCATCAACCGCACGCTGGACAACGGCTTTCATCTTCTATTCCCCTTTTTACTGCATAACACGGCGTACCGTGTATACTTCCTGTATTTGTTTGATCCGTTCCACAATTTTTCTCAAATGATTTGTATTCTGAATCAGAATCGTAATGTGGATGGTCGCCATTTTATTCCGGTCTGATTTACCCGAAACAGCAGTAATATTGGTTTTCGTTTCATTGACCGCCTGCAGCACTTCGTTCAACAGGCCTCTCCGGTCGTAGCCCCAGATTTCCAAATCGACATGATACTGTTTGGAATCGGTGACCGATGTCTCCCATTTCACAGGAAGAAGACGTGTCTGCGCTTCCTCTGTGTGGACGTTCGGACAGTCGGTACGGTGAACCGACACTCCACGCCCTTTGGTAATATAGCCGATGATATCGTCGCCGGGTACCGGGTTGCAGCACTTGGAAAGCCGCACTAACAGATTGTCGACACCTTCGACGCGGACCCCGGAATCCTTTTTACCTTTTCTGGAAGGCTTCTTGATTTCCGTTGTGCTTACATCAGCCAGGGTCTGCTCAAGATCCTGCTCCTTCTGCTTCTGCTTCCTTATCTTCTCCGTAAGTCTGGTAGCAATCTGAGCCGCAGTTATGCCTTGGTATCCGACAGCAGCAAACATATCTTCTTCATTGGCAAAATTGAACTTCTCAGACACTCGGTTCAGGTTGTCCTGCGTATATACATCTTTCGGCTGAAGACCGAAATTCCGGATTTCCCGTTCCACCAGCTCTTTCCCTTTGGACGTATTTTCGTCCTTCTGCTGCTTTTTGAAGAACTGCTTGATTTTGTTTTTAGCCTGAGATGTCTGGGCCAGTTTAATCCAGTCTTTTGAAGGGCCGTATGCATGCTTGGACGTCATGATTTCCACAATGTCACCGGTTTTCAACTCATAGTCCAGCGGCTCCATTTTTCCGTTGACCTTGGCGCCGATTGTCTGATTCCCCACTTCTGTGTGAATACGGAAAGCAAAGTCTACAGGGACAGAGCCGGAAGGAAGTTCTATGACGTCCCCCTTCGGCGTGAAGACATAGACCATGTCGGAAAAGAGATCGACTTTCAGCGATTCCATAAACTCTTCGGCATCATGGGTTTCACTCTGCCACTCCAGAATCTCACGGAACCATGTCAATTTCTCTTCAAACGATTGTCCGGATACGGTCTGCCTGCCTTCCTTATAAGCCCAGTGGGCGGCAATTCCGTACTCGGCAATTTCATGCATTTCATGGGTACGGATCTGAACCTCCAGCGGGTCGCCTTTCGGGCCGATCACTGTTGTATGAAGGGACTGATAAAGGTTCGGCTTCGGCATAGCAATGTAATCCTTGAAACGGCCGGGCATCGGTTTCCAACAGGTATGGATGATTCCAAGAACTGCGTAACAGTCCTTAATGCTGTTCACGGTAATTCTAACGGCTAACAAGTCATAGATTTCATTGAACTGCTTGTTCTGCAGCACCATCTTCCGGTAGATGCTGTACAAGTGCTTCGGCCTTCCGTTTAAATCGGCACCAATGTTCACATCGTCCAGCTGTTCACGGATTTCATCGATCACTTCTTCGATGTAATGCTCACGTTCGTTCCGCTTCTGCTTCATCAAGTGAACAATCCGGTAATACTGCTGCGGATTTAAATACCGGAGCGCTGTATCTTCCAGCTCCCACTTAATCGTTGAAATCCCAAGACGATGGGCAAGCGGAGCGAAAATCTCCAGCGTTTCATTGGAAATTCTCCGCTGTTTTTCAGCCGGAAGGTGCTTCAGTGTTCTCATATTATGCAGACGGTCAGCCAGCTTAATAAGGATGACACGCATATCCTTCGCCATAGCTACAAACATTTTCCGATGGTTTTCCGCCTGCTGAGCTTCCTTGGACTTGTATTTGATTTTACCCAATTTGGTAACGCCATCGACAAGCATGGAAACCTCTTCATTGAAAGCTTCCTCAATCTGCTCCAGTGTAATATCCGTATCCTCCACAACATCGTGCAGGAATCCCCCTGCAACCGTCTCAGGATCCATTTCCAGATTGACCAGTATCCCTGCAACCTGAATGGGATGGATAATATAAGGTTCACCGGATTTGCGGAATTGACTGCTGTGCGCTTCTTCTGCGAACGCATAGGCACGGCGAATAAAAGCCAGGTCCGACTCGTTTAAATACTGACTCGCCTGTTCTATGACCTCTTCCGCAGTTAGAACTGTATCTTTCGCCATTCAATCACCCTGATTCCTTTAAGACTTTCTAAAGTTATTTGTCATCATTATCAAAAAAAGCACCTTCTTTGTAAAGTCATACACTTCAAGCGCTTGTAAAACAAAGAGCGCCCTAAAGAAAGGGCACTCTTTTCTATTAATATTGCATCAACGTCAATACGTCGTTGTTTTTCAATTTTTCACGGCCATTCAAATACGTAAGTTCAATTAAGAACGCGCATCCGGCTACTTCTCCACCCAGCTGCTCAACAAGGTCAATGGTCGCTTCAATCGTTCCACCAGTAGCCAGCAGGTCATCCACAATCAAAACACGCTGACCAGGCTTGATGGCATCCTTGTGAATAGTCAGGACATCTTTGCCGTATTCCAGACCGTAATCCACTTTGATGGTTTCACGAGGGAGTTTCCCTTCCTTACGTACCGGCGCAAAGCCGATTTCAAGAGCATAGGAAACCGGGCATCCTACGATGAAGCCACGCGCTTCCGGACCTACGACAATATCAATTTCCAGCTGTTTCGCATACTCTACAATCTCATCAACAGCGGACTTAAAGGCAGGGCCGTTATCCATCAATGGGGTGATGTCCTTAAACTGGACGCCTTCTTTCGGCCAGTCCTGTACGATTGCAATATGTTCTTTATAATCCATTAACTACTTCCTCCTTGACTTGCTTCGAACGTTGGTTCAGATAGCGGTCGAACCATTCCTTCAATTCTTTATATGTGGAATAATATAGCGTTTGTTCCATTTTCAACTGTTCTTCGCGTTCGATGTAAAGCGAAGATTCACGTAAATCTTTTTGAGATGGTTCGGATTCAACCGTTAAAATCCCATCTTTTATTTTAACAAACTGAAGTTCAAAAAACACCTCTGAAATAAATTCCACCATGGATCGGTCCCAGCCTTTTCTCCCGGCCAGAAGATCCGCTTCTTTATTCATGTCAAAACGGCCGCGCTTCAACAGCATACCATAAAACCACTTGAAGTGGTCCCGTGACGGCCATGTTTTTAGGAAGGTACTCTCTTCCAGGTGATAGCAGGCATACACCTTCTTCACTTGAACGGCCTCCAGCATGGATGTCAGCTCCTTCATTTCCCGCGGCAGATCCAGAATCAGAAGGCCGTCCCACGAAGATTCATCCATGACCTGTTCCGGTTTCAGAACGGGGAGGTCGAACGGGGCTGCCTCTTTATCTTGGAAACTTACAGCCCCATACTTTTCCTGTAGCGGCACAGCTATATTTTTTTCAAGATGCCTGGACCCGCGGTGATCAAAAAGCTGCCACTCTGTTACGCTGATGTCCCTGATCATGACCTGAAGGTTTTTCCTTCCATTCCACTCATTGACACCCAGCTCCCCGACAAAGTCCATAACAGCATGCGGAGACAGCTGTGTATACAACTCTCCAAGGCCAAAAGCAATGCCGTCCACTTTTACCTGTTCACCTTGGAATTGGAATTTCAGATGGTTTTTTTTGCTTCCTATCAACCGTACTTCTTTAGGGGTATGCTTGAGATGAAACAAAGGCTTAGGGTTACCCATACCGAACGGCCGGAGCTGATCAATTTCTTCAATCTGCTTCAGAGAGACATCGTCCACAGCTACAGTGGTTTCTATGTCAAGCACCTGTTGGTAATCGTCAGCAGACAGCTTTTTCCGTGCAATGCCGATCAAGTCTTCTCTCAAGGCATCCAGCTGATCCAGCTCTACGGTCATTCCTGCTGCCTGGGCATGTCCCCCAAAATGAAGGAACCGGTGACGGACTTCCATACAATTGGTAAACATATCAAAGGCATCGATACTACGGGCCGAACCTTTGGCTACCCCTTTTTCGGAATCAACGCCAAGAACGATGGCGGGCCTGTCAAACTGACGGACAAGCTTGGAAGCTACAATACCGAGTACACCAGGATTCCATCCTTCCTTGGCTACAACGATGACTTCATCAGCCACGCCCTGTTCATTCACAACCATCTCTTCTGCCTCTTTGGCAATGGCAGCCACGATCTTTTGACGCTCCTGATTCAACTGGTTGATAAAAGCGGCCATTTCCTGAGCCTCTTCCAAACTTTCGGACAACAATAGGTCAACCGCCGGAGCGGCGTCCTGAAGACGGCCGACAGCGTTGATTCTCGGGCCGATGGTGAAACCGATCGTTTCCTCATCCATCTCCCCTTCAATTGAACAGACATTCCGAAGGGCCTGAATCCCCGGCCTTTTGGACTGGGAGATCGCCTTTAGACCAAAGTAGGAAAGGACGCGGTTCTCATCAACAAGAGGGACAAGGTCCGCAATGGTGCCGATGACAACAAGATCAAGAAAATGCTTCGGACATTCTCCTAAAAGGGCGTGAGCGAATTTAAAAGCAACGCCGACGCCTGCCAATTCCTGAAACGGGTAATCCGCTGATGTTTTCGGATGGATGATGGCAAACGCATCGGGAAGGGTTTCCTGGACTTCGTGGTGATCGGTAATAATTAAATCCAGACCCAGCTCTTTGGCAAACGCCGCCTCTTCGACTGCAGCAATTCCTGTATCGACGGTTATAATGACGCCATACCCGGAATCGAAGGCAAATTGGAAGGCTTCCTTATTCGGGCCGTATCCTTCTGTGAAACGGTTGGGAATATAAAAGTCGCATTCCACCCCAGCCTCTCTCAGCGCCTCAATCATAAGGGTAGTGGAGCTGACCCCGTCTGCATCATAATCGCCGAACACAAGCACAGACTCACCGGCTGCGGCAGCCTCTTTCACGCGTGCAACAGCCTTTTCCATCCCTTCCATCAGAAATGGATCATGCAGTTGCTCAAAAGACGGGTGCAGGAAACGCTGTTCCGCCTCCGGCTCAAAAATCCCCCGCTTTTCCAACAGCTGCTTCGTAAGCGGCGTCAGTCCGCCCGGTCGGCTGCTTCTATCTCCCTGGACCGGATCGTTATATGTAATTTTCCATTTCATCTTACTTTCTATCATAAGTTCACCCCTGACCCATCTATTATACAAGAGCGGATCAGGGGTAGCAAATGCAATTATGTGATGTTTTCCCTGGAGTCATTCTCTTCACCGGCTTCAGAGGCGGGCTCTGTTTTCTCTCCGTTTTCCTTCTCGAATGCCTGCAGTTTTTCCAGCAAGGAGCGTTTCTCTCTTCTTAATCTGAAGTAGCGGACGGCCCCTACAGAGGCTGTAGCAAGACCTCCAAGCAGCACGGAAACGAGAATAACAAGAATTAATGGAGCCTCCCCGGTTCCGAATAGATAATTGACCTGCACAGACTCGACGTTGATGACCGCAAACACAGCAATGACAACAGCAAAAATAAGAGCTGAAATGATGTACGTTTGACCTTTCATAGAGCATCTCTCCTTTTTCATATCCTATCACTAAAGATATACCCGATCTCTAAACAAACAAAAAGCGGTCTTTCCACCAGGAAAGACCGCTTGATCAGGACCATACTCCATTCCCCGAAGGAACGGTTACACCTGAGGTCCGTCATTACGCTTTTTCTTCACATAGTTGATCGGCTTATCTTTGATATTTCTTCCGCGCCAGACGAGCCATAGCTGGGACGCAATAAACAGGGACGAATATGTTCCTGCCAGTAGTCCGATGACAAGGGCGAAAGAGAAATTCGTAATCGATGAGGCACCGAAGACGAGCAGCATAACCGCTGCAAAGATGACCGTAATCACCGTATTGAAACTTCTAGCCAAGGTCTGCATTAAGCTGTCATTCACAATCTTAGCCAGCTCCGTAAAGGACTTGACTTTCTTCTTCAGTTTCAAGTTCTCCCGGATCCGGTCAAACGTAACGATGGTATCGTTGACAGAATAACCGACGATGGTGAGAATGGCTGCAATAATCGTGATATCGAATTCCAGCCTTGTAATGCTGAAGAAGGCGAGAATGAAGAACGCATCATGCAGCAGAGCGATAATGGCGGTAATCGCAAAGAATATTTCAAACCGGATCGTTACATAGATGATGATTCCAATCGAAGCATAGAGAACAGCAAGCGCTGCGTTTTTCGCCAGTTCCTTAGCCACAATTGGAGAAACTGTACTGATATTCGGTGTACTACCGAACTCCTCTTCATAGTACGACTGGATGTCAGCTACTTTGTCCTTGCTCAGTTCAGAATCAAACCTCGCAACGGCAATTTCATTGTTATCCCCTGAAATGACGACCTGCTCAGGAGAAACATCAAATTCACTTTCCATTGTCTCCTCCACTTGAGAAGCGGTTATATCCCCGTCCGATAAAATGGAGACACGGGAACCATTGGAGAAATCTATGCCGAGATTGAGTCGGAAAACAGACAGCGCAAGAACACCAGCTGCGATCAGAACAATGGAAATCGTGAAGAACAACTTCCGCTTGCCTACAAAGTTAAAGGAACGCTTCATGAAGGTGGCATCCACTTCTCCACCATCTTCGATATTTTGAATCTGCTCCGGTTTAACTCCGAACCAGCGCGGACGTTTATTGAGGAAGCGGCTCTTCACCCACAAACTCATAAACAGGCGCGTGCCATATACCGCTGTTACGAAACTCACCAAAATACTGACGATCAGCATTGTAGCGAAGCCTTTTACCGAACTTGTACCGAAAATGAACAGCACACCGGCCGCAATCAACGTGGTTATGTTTGCATCCATGATGGTGGACAGCGAGCGCTTATTCCCTGCTTTATAGGCAGACATCAGCGACTTGCCTGATTTCAGTTCTTCTTTGATCCGTTCATAAGTAATGATGTTGGCATCGACGGCCATCCCCACACCCAGAATCAAGGCAGCGATTCCCGGGAGGGTCAGAACCCCGTTCATCAATTCAAACACAACTAAAATCAAATAAATATAGACGGACAGCGTCAGAGATGCTATGACACCCGGGAACCGGTAGTAGGCTATCATAAACAGGAAAATAGCGGCTACGCCGATCACTCCCGCGATGATCGTTTTGTTCATCGCCTGTTCCCCGAATTGCGCCCCGACGGAATTGGAATACGTTTCTTCCAGATTCACAGGCAGAGAACCTGCATTCAAAACGTCGGCCAGCTGCTGGGCTGACTCAACGGTGAAGTCGCCGCTGATCTGAATGGAATTGCTGCGGATCGGTCCATTCTCCCGGAAGGACGGTGCTGAAATGTATTCAGGATCCGCTGAACCATACTGTTCTGCAAAGGATGTATCCTCATCGTAATCCAGCCAGATGACAAGCAGATCGTCCGGGTAAGGGGTCGATGGATCATCCAGTGTATTATAAACTTCCTCTGAAACATCGTAAAACTCGGAGGCGCTTTTCACCTTCAAAGTTACGACCGGTTCATTTGTATTTGGATCGAAGGACTGCTGGGCACTCCCTTCCACTAAATCGGATCCGTCAAGAAACAGCTTTCCATCTGTACTTCTGAATGTTAATTCCGCTGTTGTGGAAAGCAGTTCCCTTGCCGTCTGCTGGTCCTCCACACCGGCCAGCTGCACACGGATCCGCCCGTTATCTTCAATGGATATGTTGGTTTCACTGATTCCGAGCGTGTTGACACGCTGACTCAATGATTCCGCCGTGGCTTCCAATACCTGCTCATTCACTTCCTGGTCTTCGTTGAGAGGCTCTACGTCATAAAGAATTTCAAAGCCGCCCTGCAGATCCAGTCCTAATTTGATATCTTTTGTAACTCCAGTAATCGTCGTCCCAATCGTAGCTGCCAACAACAGCACCACGATGAAAAAGGCGACAATCCGCCCTCGTTTCACCATTCGCTTCTGCTCCTCCTTTATGTATCCCAGCACGGGGAATGGCCCCGTATGGTTGTACAAAACAGGGTCCGGTCTTTCCCGTCCCTATTCTACTACTTTTTACTTTTTTCGCAACAGCATCCGTGTAAAGCTGTGTTTTTATTCCGATTCTGTCTGGTTGAGTGCTTCAATAGACGCGAGCAGATCATCATTTTGATAGGCTTCAACCGTCAAATAACTTGTGTATGTATGACTGGATAAATGAAAAATATCCTGAACCACCTGGTGAAGCCTCATTTCCGGCTCCCCTTTCCACACTTTGGACATCAGACAATTCCAGATTTCCGCTTCTGTCGCACGCGGATAACCAAGCAGTCTGAATTCCTCCGCTTTACTCTTTGTCACAGGAGCTACTTCCTTTTTCCACAATCCGACACGCTTATAAGGTTCCATATCGATACTCCTCACTTCATCATTTCGTAGAATCCGTAGTCATGCCTTGTCCACGATTGAGCATATACTTCATTGTATCGGAATTTCATTTCTTTGAGAAGGCGGATCGAAATATGTCTAAACAAACTTTTCTGCATGGGGCTCTGATCCTCGTTGCCGCCGGATTAATTACCCGGTTCCTCGGCTTTGTGAACCGCATAGTCGTGGCACGGGTCATGGGCCCGGAAGGCGTCGGCCTCTATATGATGGCCCTCCCGACCTTAATCATGGCGATTACCATCACCCAGTTCGGACTTCCCGTAGCGATTTCCAAACGTGTATCAGAAGCAGAGGCTACAGGGAACGAAGGGAAAATCAAGCGGATTTTGATTGTATCCCTCGCTGTCACCACAACATTAAGCATTGTATTTACAATCGGTATTTTCATGCTGGCCCCTGTCATTGCTGAACACTTTTTAACGGATGCACGGGCACTTTCCCCGCTGCTTGCGGTTACACCAATCATACCGATCATTGCCGTCAGCTCTGTCATCCGCGGGTATTTCCAAGGAAGGCAGAACATGAAACCGCAGGCTGTTTCCCAAGTCATTGAGCAGATCGTCCGCATCGGATCGGTCATTCTTTTTACGAAGATGCTCTATCCATATGGTGTCCAGTATGCAGCTGCCGGTGCCATGGGAAGCGCTGTCCTTGGAGAATTGATCTCGCTTTTGTATATGCTCAGGCAGTTCAATGTTCATAAAAGCTTCCGGCTGAGAAAATCATGGAAAAAGAATCTTGGCGAAGGGCGGAAGACGTTAAATGAGCTGATGACCATTGCCCTGCCTACGACCGGCAGTCGTTTTATCGGTTCGCTGACTTACTTTTTCGAACCAATCCTTGTCGCCCAGAGTCTGGCCCTTGCCGGTTTTGCAGCTGTAGAATCCACAAAACTTTATGGAGAATTAACCGGTTATGTGCTCCCGCTTCTCTTTTTGCCGACGTTTCTTACGCATGCCCTTTCTACAGCACTCGTCCCCTCCATCAGCGAAGCCGCAGCCAAAGGTAACAAGGAAACCATCCGCTACAGGATTATGCAGTCCATCCGTCTATCGATCGCTTCCGGCGGTTTAATCACGATTGTGTTCATGATTTTCCCTGTCGTGATTTTAACCGCTGTATACGGGACAAGCCATGCTTCTTTCATGCTCCAGTTCATGGCCCCTTTCTTCCTGCTACATTATATCCAGACGCCTCTCCAGGCCGCCCTGCAGGCTCTTGATCTTGCACGTCCGGCTATGTGGAACACCCTCATTGGAGCGGTTGTGAAATTCGTCGTCCTTGTCGCTCTTACCTCCCGTCCTGAATTCGGCATTCACGGAGCGGCAGCGGCCATCTGTGTCGGTGTTGTCATTGTCACCCTGCTCCATCTTCAAGTTCTTGTGAAATACAACGTCCTCCGTTTTCCATTTCTACTGTTCTTTAAATTTTTTATCGTCATCGGAACGACCGGTATCGTCGGTTTTATTTGGAAAAACAACTGGCTCGATGAAACCCGGCCGCTTTCCCAGCTGCTCATTATGGGTGGCGGGCTTGCTATCCTATACCTGCTTCTGACGTATGTGTTCCAGCTGATTCGAAATGAAGAATGGAAAATGATCCCCTGGAAGAGAATCCTGCCAAAAAAATAAGGATCCGGGCCTCCTGGAGCGGCATGGATTTTTGTACCCGTTCCATGTTTACTTAATAGAAATCAGGTCTCCCTGCCTGCTATAGACAAGCATTGAACCATTTTGAAAAGAAAAGAGGAGGATCTTCTATTCAACAGAAGATCCTCCTCTTTTCAGCTTATGTTTGTTTCGCGTGTCCATGGCATCCTTTCAATGACAAACGGTCCTGCACCAACCGCCCTGCAGGCAGCTGTTTTAATGGAATTCATTCTTTTGATCAAACTGAAGCTCTCCCTGATCATTTATCGTGCAGAGAGAGACTTCCTTCACCTCGTTGTACCCTTGATGGTGGAGCCGTTCCAGCAGCCAGCGTCTGCTTTTTCCGATGATCTTCAGACCGCTCTTTTGAATCTCTCCGTCTGCTATTAAAACGACTGCGTAATCAGAGGTTCCATCTTCCTTTTTCTCAAAAACAGACAGTTTCCCTGAAGGCTCTAAAACGGCATATGCCACATCCTGCACTTCGTGAACGCCATGCTCGCGGAGCTGCAGAAGCAGATCATTGAAGTTATAACGCTGCCGCCTCATTTCATATTCGTCCACTCTTCCATGCTTGATGATCACAGAGGGCTTTCCGTCAAACCAGTTTCTGAACGACTGATTTTTAAGAGAAATCCAGGCGCTGCCGATTTGTATCGCCAGGAGGACCGCCATAGGGACAATCGCCTTCCAGATTTCTTCATCAGGCTCTTCGATAAGGAAAACAGCAATCTCAGCCAGCATGATAAATACGACAAGATCCATGACACTCAGCTCTCCGATTTCCCTTTTGCCCATAAACCGGAAGACGAGCAGAATAATCAGATAGGTAATGAGAGTTCGAAAAATTACAGAGATGACAAGCACGTCCATCCACGACCTTTCCTCTTCCGTGCCTTTGTTGTTAACATCACCTATTTTTCAAAATTTATGACAGGAACGGAAGCAGATACCGGAACCAGATATACACAGTGCAGATGAGCAGGGATACGAGCAGAACAGGAATTCCGTACAGAGAAAACTTCAGAAAAGGAATCGGCTTGTTGTGGCTTGCCGCGAGTCCGGCTACAACGACGTTGGCAGAAGCTCCCACCAACGTCCCATTTCCTCCAAGGCACGCCCCAAGCGCCAGCGCCCACCAAATAGGATCCACGTTCATCATTCCATAGCCTTGAAGCTCCTGAACGACAGGGATCATAGCCGCCACGAATGGGATGTTATCCACGACCCCTGACAAGATTCCTGCACTCCACAGCATGACCATGGCGGTCACAGGCAGGTCCCCGCCGGAAAGCCAGACCATTCCACGGGCCATTTCATCAATGACGCCGACCGTCTCCAGTCCTCCAACCAGCATGAACAGTCCCATGAAGAAGAATAACGTGACCCACTCCACCTCTTGAAACACATGCTCCACGTCAAGCTCTTTTTCAGAGAGGAACAACAGCAGGAGCGCACCGCTGACAGCGATGGTCGTAATATCCATATGGATGAACGGGTGCATCATAAATCCTGTAATGGTCAGAAGCAGGACACCGATCGATTGGAAAAGAAGCGGGGTGACCTTCAAATCGGCTTTGGCGTTTCTCTCCATCAACCGCCGGGCCAGTGCTTCATCATAAACGAGTCGTTTGCGGTATAAAAGGATTATTCCAGCCATCATGACTACAAAAATGACAATAACGATAGGACCAAGATGGTACATAAAGGAGACAAAACTGAAATGCTCTACGGCTTGTCCGATCATAATGTTGGGCGGATCACCGATCAGCGTCGCTGTCCCGCCGATATTGGAGCTGAAAATGGTCGTAATCAAATAAGGAAAGGCAGGGAGCTTCAACTCATCGATGAGGGACAGGAGAACTGGAACAAATAAAAGTACTGTTGTCACGTTGTCTAAAAAGGCAGAGCCTACTGCGGTAAAAATGCCGGTGACGATCAACAGTGGAACAGGCCGCCCCTGGACGAGCTGGACGAGTCGGACAGCCATAAATGAAAAAATACCGGTTTTCTTTGTAATGGAGACAAGGACCATCATCGAGAACAAGAGGGCGACCGTTTCCCAGTCAATAAACCCGAAAGCATCCTCCCACGCGTAAACCTTCGTCATTAATAAAAGGACGCCGCCGGCAACAGCCACGAGTGCCCGGTTCAGTTTCTCTGTCATGATGAGGATGTAACTTGCAGTAAATATGAGAATTGCCAGTACGGTTGACATAGATCTTCCCCTTTTATACGGACTTTTTATATACGTATTCACGGGAAGGCAGAAATATCTGCTTCTATCTCTATGGATTTTGCGCATATAGTGAAAGTGACAAGCTGAATCCAGGAGGGTCGATATGAAGAAAATGATGCAGGGTGTGCTGGGCTACGGGATTGGTTCCATCTTTATCCTGATGATTGTTTTTTCCGGGGTACTGGCCGGCTTACTGAAGCTGACAGAAATGGAATACGGCACATTGAACCAGCTCGCATTAATCGTCGGAATCAGTATTCTGGCATTCGGAGGTGGGGCGGCCGCCTATAAAGGAGAACAGAAAGGATGGCTGGCCGGCGTCTTGACCGGTGCTGTATTTGTAGGGGCGATGGCCTTATTCCAAATCATTTTTGAAAATACTATGGTAACACTGCCGCAGCTCAGCTATTTCGGAGGTCTGATCCTTGCTGCATGGCTCGGGGGAATGATCGGGGTGAACCTGCCTAAAAAAACAGCAAAGCGGTAAAAAATATAAAACCCCGCTCCATGAGCGGGGTTCTGTATTATTCGCTGGCTTTTTCACGAATGGATGAACGGTCGAATTTCATCTGCGTTCCATCCTGTACACTGATAACAAGGGTACCTTCGTCAATCGCATGTATCGTACCGTGCATTCCTCCGATAGTAATGATCTTGTCACCTTTCTGTAAATCCGACTGCATCTGCTGCACTTGTTTCTGTTTCTTCTGCTGCGGACGGATCAATAGGAAATAGAAAATGACAAACATTAGAATAATCGGTAACAGGCCTACTAATGTGTCCATCTATTATTCCCCCTTTCTAAAAGTTCTTTGCATTTGGTTTATTGAAACCATATTGTTCAAAGAATTCTTCTCTAAAATCACCGAGTCGATCTTCTCTAATGGCTTCACGCACTTGCCTCATTAAGTTTAACAGAAAATAAAGATTATGATAAGTCGTAAGTCTAAAACCAAAAGTTTCGTTGGCTTTGACTAAATGACGGATGTACGCCCGGCTGTAATTCCGGCACGTATGGCAGTCACAATTTTCATCAATCGGGCGGAAATCGCGGGCATATTTCGCATTGCGGACAACGAGACGGCCCTGGGAGGTCATCAATGTACCATTCCTGGCAATACGTGTCGGCAGGACACAGTCAAACATGTCAATGCCGCGGATGCTTCCGTCGATCAGGGAATCCGGTGAACCGACGCCCATCAGGTAACGGGGCTTTTGGTCCGGAAGAAGCGGTGTCGTAAAGTCGAGCACACGATTCATGACGTCTTTCGGCTCCCCTACAGACAATCCTCCAATAGCATAGCCGGGGAAGTCCATGGACGTCAGATCACGGGCGCTCTGCTGACGAAGGTCTTCGTATTCGCCGCCCTGGATGATTCCGAACAAGCCTTGATCATGAGGACGCTTATGAGCTTCCAGACATCTTTCTGCCCAGCGGCTCGTCCGTTCTACAGAGTCTTTCATATATTTGTGTTCAGCTGGATACGGCGGGCATTCATCAAAGGCCATCATAATATCCGCGCCAAGAGAGTTTTGAATGTGCATCGCTTTTTCAGGAGAAAGGAACAGCTTCTCTCCGCTGATGTGGTTACGGAAGTGCACACCCTCTTCTTCGATCTGCCGCAGGTCGCTCAAGCTGAACACTTGGAAACCGCCGGAATCCGTTAAAATGGAGCCGTTCCAATTCATAAATTTATGAAGGCCGCCGGCTTCCTCCACGATATCCTCCCCGGGACGGAGCCACAGGTGGTACGTGTTGGAAAGGATAATCTGAGCCCCCATCCGTTCGAGTTCCTCGGGACTCATCGTCTTCACTGTAGCAAGAGTACCGACAGGCATAAACATCGGCGTTTCAAAAGAGCCATGTGGTGTATGGACTTTTCCGAGGCGCGCGCCTGTCTGCTTACAAGTTTTTATTAATTCATATGTGATTGCCATTTTTCCTATCCTTTCTTCCATAGATCATCCTGATCATTTAATAAACATAGCATCCCCGAAGCTGAAGAAACGATAGCGCTCCTCAACAGCACGGTGATAGGCTTCCATTACGAAGTCACGCCCGGCAAATGCACTCACCAGCATGATGAGCGTGGATTTTGGAAGGTGGAAGTTCGTAATCAGCCCGTCGATGGCCTGAAGCTTCTGCGGGGGATAAATAAAGATATCCGTCCATCCGCTCGCTTCTGTAAACGTTCCGTGGTCCCTCATGATCGTCTCCAGTGTTCTGGTGGACGTTGTACCCACAGAAATAATTCTTCCGCCGTTTTCGCGTACCCTGTTCAGCTGATCGGCGGTTTCGCGGCTGAGCTGATAAAATTCCGCATGCATATCATGCTCTTCGATATGATCGACGCTCACCGGGCGGAACGTTCCAAGACCAACATGCAGTGTCAGGTAGGCAAGCTCCACCCCTTTTTTCTGCAGCTCCTCTAAAAGAGCGTTCGTAAAATGAAGCCCCGCTGTTGGAGCCGCTGCCGAGCCCTCTTCTTTTGCATAGACCGTCTGGTACCGTTCTCTGTCCGAGAGCTGCTCTTTGATGTAAGGAGGCAGCGGCATTTCTCCAAGGGATTCCAGGACTTCCAGAAAGATGCCTTCATAACTGAACTTCACCTTCCGGCCGCCATGCTCCTGGATTTCCGTACATTCAGCCGTCAGCTTTCCGCCCCCGAAGACGATTTTCGTTCCTTCCTTCACCTTCTTCGCTGGTTTCACAAGAACTTCCCATTCATCTTCCTCTGTCTGATGCAGAAGCAGCACTTCTACTTTCCCTCCGCTGTCTTCCTTTGCTCCGAACAACCGGGCTGGAAGGACACGTGTGTCGTTCAATACAAGACAGTCCCCGGAATTCAAGTCTTCCGTAATATCAGCAAAATGCTTATGCTCAATGTTCTCTGTGCTGCGGTCGCAGACCATCAATCGGGAAGAGGAGCGGTCCTCAAGCGGAACCTGCGCAATCAGCTCTTCCGGCAGATCGAAATCATACTGCTTAATATCCATACAAATCCCCTATTCTTCCTGAGATAATTCTTCTTTCCTCGTGCCCGTTTCCTGCAGGTGCTGCTAAAATCTTCGAATCAAATAAAAAATCAAAGATAAAACAATACTCGCAATAATCGAGGTCATAATCGGAAAATAAAATGTGACATTTCCTTTTTTAAAAGAAAGGTCACCAGGGAGCCTGCCGAACAGACTCCACACGATTCCTATGACAATAAACACAATCCCTATAACAATAAAGATTCTGCCAAACCCCGTCAAGAGCCGGGCACCTCCCTGTTAAAGTGGGCATAGGCTTTCGGGGTCACAACCCGGCCGCGCGGTGTGCGCTGGATATAACCGATCTGCAGCAGATACGGCTCGTATACATCTTCGATCGTCTGCGATTCCTCGCCGATCGTCGCTGCAATCGTATCCAGGCCCACAGGGCCGCCCTGAAAGCTGTCCATGATACCCATCAGTAGTTTATGATCAATAAAATCCAGGCCTTCTGCGTCGACCTGAAGCATCCTCAGCGCTTCCTTCGTTGTCGCTTTGGAGATGACGGTTTCACCTTTGACCTGGGCAATATCCCGGACCCGTTTCAGGAGCCGGTTGGCAATCCGGGGGGTTCCGCGTGAACGGCGGGCCACTTCAACAGCAGCATCCTTCTCAATCGATACAGAAAAAATTTCCGCCGTCCGTTCTACAATGGAACAGAGCGCTTTCGTATCGTAATATTCCAGGCGGCTGTGTACACCGAAACGGTCCCGGAGCGGTGAGGACAAGAGCCCCGCCCTTGTCGTTGCCCCTACAAGCGTAAAGGGAGGGAGATCGAGGCGTACAGACCTTGCACTCGGCCCGGTCCCGACGACAATATCAAGACAGAAATCCTCCATCGCTGGATAAAGCACTTCCTCAACGGAACGGGGAAGCCGATGGATTTCATCAATGAAAAGGACGTCCCCCGGCTCAAGAGAGGATAAAATAGCAGCCAAATCCCCGGCCCGTTCGATGGCAGGACCCGCTGTGGTCCTGAACTGCACACCCATCTCGTTGGCGATGATCGAAGCGAGCGTCGTTTTACCAAGTCCCGGAGGCCCGTACAAAAGGGCGTGATCAAGCGGTTCTTCCCGCATTTTAGCGGCTTCAATAAAGATGCTCAAGTTGTTCTTCACCTGATCCTGTCCGATGTACTGGCTTAACCTTTCCGGCCTCAGGCTCAGCTCAAGATCCTGATCGACCTGCTGCTGCTCACCGGATATCATCCGTTCATCCATGGATATCCCTCCTTTTCTTTATGATTTCATCAACATCTGAAGTCCTTGTCTTACGTAATCATCCACGGTACCCTGCTTGGATTTCTCAAGCTGGGTGCGGACCATCTTCACTTCCTTCTCTGTATATCCAAGCGCCTTCAAGGCTTCAATAGCATCATCGATCAGCTCTCGCTTCTCACGCGACGTCAAATCCTCCTGATAGAACAAGGTCTCTTCGTTCTGCTCATCCGGCAGCCATACAATCAGCTTGCCTTTCAAATCAAGGATCATCTGACGGGCTGTCTTCTTACCGACACCAGGGAATTTAGTCAGGTATTTTTCGTCTTCCTGCTCAATTGCAGAAACAAACTCCGGTACACTGACCGTTCCGAGAATAGCCAGTGCTCCTTTCGGTCCGATCCCGGATACGTTGAGCAATTGGCCGAACAACTGTTTATCTTCCTTTTTCCTAAATCCATACAACGATTGGTTGTCTTCCCGGATATAGTGGTACGTATGTACTTTCACTTCTTTATTCATCTGTGTTTCAAAATGAAAAGGATTGGCACATAAAATCTCGTAACCGATCCCGCTTACTTCTATCGTGATCGACCCTTCTTCAAGCGTCGTCAGCTGACCTTTGATATAACTTATCATCTGCTGCAACCTCTCCTGCTCTCTAGTCTTAACCCTCTTATTGTAACATAGAACCATATGTTCGCCTATGTACACGCACGGAAAATGAAGGGGGTAAAACCAGTGAAAGTGGGAGAGCTTCCACACCGAAAACAGCCGCAGACAGGCTGCGGCTGTTTGTCCTTACATCTGCTTTTCTTCTGAATATTGGTGGACCACCTGCTCAAAGTGGACGGAGTCCTTAATCTTTATGCCGTTCTTCAATACATCGATACGCTTCGACTCCAACGGTTTTACAGGAATCGGCTTGAACGACTCGATGACCTTCCCTTCGTTGGGAATCCCTTGAAAAACGGCCAGTTCGCCGTCCTCATTCAATCCAAAATATCCGTGTTGTTTAGTCAGTGGTGATATATCTTCCACCTGCCGTTGAAAAACAATACGATCCAGCTCCTGATTTTCCACTCTCCAGCCTTCATATGAAGCCCAGAAATCCACCATCGACCAGATCGTTTCCTGTTTGGTTGTTGTTTCCACCACTCCATCGAGGTAGTGCTCCTTCATGACAATCGTCAATTCCAAAGGTTCAGCCTGGACCAGCGTTTCGACGCTCGGTTCTGATGCTCCTTTTTCCGTCGGGTCCACACTTCTCATCAGGCTGTGGTCCTTCCCTTCCAGAACAGCGGGAGAACAGGAAGCAAGAATCAGACATACGAGAAGCCAGCTGATGATTCCATAGGCGACAGCTTTCACAGCACTCACCCTCCCAAATAAAAATAACTTCTATTTCCATTGTGTCCAGAAATAGAAGTTATTATCATAGAAAGGCAGAATCAGGACAATTTTTCGAGAACCGCTTCATCCGCATCGAGATTGTGATACACTTCCTGGACATCATCGTTGTCCTCCAGCATATCAATCAGCTTCAGCATTTTTTCTACGCCCTCTTCATCGAGTTCTGTATAGGTTTCAGGAATCATCGTCACTTCACTTGTCGAGAACGAATAACCCTCTTCTTCCAACGCCGCTTTCACAACAGAAAAAGCTTCTGGTTCCGTATAGATTTCAAAGCTTTCTTCTGTTGTCTCCATTTCCTCAGCGCCTGCTTCAATCACTTGCAGCATGACGTCTTCTTCATCTGCATCCGTCGTGGACCGGTCAATGACAAGATAACCGGAGCGGTTGAACATAAAGGCGACACAGCCGTTTTCACCAAGGTTGCCGTCATTTTTGCTGAAGGCATGGCGTACTTCTCCGGCGGTACGGTTTTTGTTATCCGTCAGCACTTTGACCATCACAGCTACGCCCCCGGGACCATATCCTTCATACGTGAACTCTTCATAGTTGACGCCTTCCAGATCCCCGGTGGCCTTTTTAACGGCCCTTTCGATGTTATCCTTCGGCATATTGTTAGACCTTGCTTTATCCACTGCTATCCGGAGGGCTGGATTGGTTTCCTCGTCCCCTCCGCCCTGTTTAGCAGCCATGAAAATTTCACGGGCCAGCTTCATAAAGAGTTTTCCCCTTTTTGCATCCTGGGCCCCTTTACGATGCTTGATGTTGCTCCATTTTGAATGGCCTGCCATTGGACATTCTCCTCTCCCCAAAACATTTCTATCTTTCACTATACCATAATCATTTTATGGCATAAAAGCAGGAGGTTTACTCCCGGTTAAAGAACTCACGAATCCGTTTTTTCACGGAGTCCGGTGCTTCCGCGGCGTTCAAGCGGGCATTCAGATCCTTCATATGATCCCAGTTGTTATTATTCGTATAGATGGTGAGCTTCTTATCTGTCAGTTCCCCGGCTTTCTGTTTGATTTTTTCTGTTACGTCGGTGTCTCTCCGATCTGTCGGATTGATCATGACGGCAATATACATAGCATCGTCCGTAGAATAGGCTTGAGCCATCGTTACTTCCTTGATTTCATGAATTTTCTCTACGACGGCCATAGCATCTTCATTGTTGAAATCATTATCATGAGATCGGTTCGTCTCCCCGTACCGGGCGTTACGAAAATCCTTTTCAGCGGTCCGCTTAAAATAGCTGTCCTTACCCGTTGGAATCCGGCCGCTTCTTTCCGTGTCCTCCACTCCCCCGTAGCTGATCGGCTCATAAATTTCATCAGAGGTTCCCTCCGGCTCCCGGGCTTCCTCTGATTGACACGCGCTAAAGAGACAGGCAGCAAGCAGCACTCCAATAATTTTCCACATAAAAACATTCTCCTTTTCCCCTTACTATGGGTAAAGAAGAATGTTTTAGTCTGACAAATTCCACCAAAGTTACTGCGGTGGTGCAGGAGGAAGCTGACGCTTATGGGCGGACCGCTTATGCATCGCTTCGATGATTTTACGGTCTTCTTCAGGAATTTCCTCTCCTTTAAGATGACGGTCGATCATGGCATAGCTGGTACCCATTTCATTTTCGTCCGTCTGACCTTCCCAAAGCCCCGCACTCGGCTGTTTATGAATGACTTCATTCGGTACTCCTAAGTATTCGGCCATCTCTCTCACTTCACCTTTGGTCAGGTTCGCAAGCGGCACAAGGTCAACACCGCCGTCTCCAAATTTCGTGAAGTAGCCTGTATACCATTCAGCAGCATTATCTGTTCCCACGACAAGATACTTATGGTTGGTGGCAATCGTATAAAGGGTGCTCATCCGAAGCCTTGCTCTCAGGTTGGCATCCGCAAGTTTCAACTGATCCTCATTCAACTGTCCCGCAGCTTCCAGCTGGGTTTGAATGTTTTTGAACATCACGTTATGCGTTTCCGTCAAATCCACCGTCAAAGCTGGAAGGTCACAGGCTTCCACTACAAGGCGGGCATGATCCTGATCTTCTGATTGGCTCTTACAGGGCATAATTACACCGAGAGAGCGCTCAGGAAATGCTTTTTTAATCAAGTTGGCTACGACTGCGGAATCAATGCCGCCGCTCACTCCGACAAGGAGACCGTCGACATGGGCTTCTTTCACTTTATCCTGAAGCCAGGCTGTTATTTGCTGTACTTTTTCTTCCACCGGATTGTTCATCCTTTCACACATATGATAACTAATCATAGCATATGTTCTGCATATCGGACAAACTCCTTCCGGCTCTCCCACGCGTTTTCCAGTTTCTTTATCTGGCGGACGAAGGAGCTTTCCTCCCTTAAGCAGCTTCTGTAACCGTACAGCCATTCACGCAGGAGATCAGAAGGCACAAGGACACCTTTCCACCAGATTTCCCGTTCTTTCACGTGAGGAAAATATTGGACCAGTGTGGAGCGTTCAGATTCCACATGGGGGAGGAAACGTTGGGCAAGCTGGATATGATCATACACGCGCGGGCCAGTATGCAGGAGATCAAAATCAATCATACGGATGGATTGGTCACGGGTGACGATGAAATTATGATGCGCGACATCCCCGTGGAGCCATTCATGATTATCCCATGCTCGTTCTTCTATCTCCCCCCACGGACAATCTGAGAAGGCCTCCAGCCTCCGCTCCACAAGGGAGGATATATCCTGAAACATATGGCGTCTGCCAAAGTCCGTAAAAACATCTTTCGTTTCCAAAAACTGCTCCAGCCTCCGCTCCCATTTCACATACAATGGATCTTTCGGGATCGACAGGACCGCGATGCCCTTCGTTGTACGATGGAACTGATGCAGAATACGGACCGCTTTCTTTCGATCTTGATGCCGGTCAAAGTCGGCGTGCCTTCCTTCCATCCTTTCGAACAAAGCCCAGTCACAGCCTAATTTTCCCAGCGTGAATGTTTCCGGACGGAACGGAACCGGACGGGCGGCTGTCCGGGAAGCATAATTCCAGTGTTCAAAGAAGTCGATCTGCTGCTGTATGACATGAAGCCTCCGGTAGCCCTTTAAAATCATCGGTCTTCCTGCAAACGATACTTTGTAAACTTTTGGCTTGATGGTACGTTCAAACACGACAGGAAGATTTTCTTCTTTTTGTATCCAAGGAAAAAGGCGATCCGTGTATGAATCGCCCTTTTTATATTCAGCTTTCATCTACATCATCGTCTCTCCAGGGCTGCGGCATCCCCTGACCGGCCTGTTGTGGGTTCCATGGTCCCATCTGAGGGTAAGGACCCCACCCTTGGTATGGCTGCTGCCCCCAGCCTTGCTGAGGATATTGGTGGTGCTGGGGATGCTGCGGGTACGGCTGACCCCAGCCACCCGGCTGCTGCATACCGCCATAAGGCATCTGCTGCCATGGATGTTGAGGGTGATGTGGGTGATGGCCAGGATGATGGCCGCCGTACGCAGGACCATAGCCTTTCACAGAACCCCCATCACAGCCGCAGTCCTCATCCGACTGGGCGCCCTGCACCATATCATCATCCGACTCGAAGTCGTCTCCATACATCGGCTGCCCCATTGGCTGCTGCATCGGATGTGGCATACCGCCGTATGGCATCGGCATCATAACCGGATAAGGAGGACAGCAGTAGTAATCCGTATGAACCAGTTGAGGCTGCATCGGAGGACAGTAGGGCTGCTGCATCGGCTGATACTGCTCTCCTTTCACTTCCTCTTTTGGCGACTCCGGTGATTCCGGGGACTCTTCAGGCTTCGGTCCCGGCATTTGAGGAAGATGGAAGGTTGTATAATAATTCTGCATCTGCTGATCGATACTCGGCATGGTGATCGGCATATTCATATGGATCGGCTGCATAGGCTGCATGGGCTGCATCGGTTTTTCCTTTACCCCTTTAGGCGCAGGCTTTTTCTCATCTTCTTTAATGGAAGGAATAGGCTTTGCCTTTTCCTTATAAGGGGCTGAAGGCATTTCCTTTGCAGGTGCCTGAGCCTTCGGTGCTTCTTTCTTTACAGGCTTAGTACCTTGAGGGACTTTGATTTTCATACCCGGCATAATCATATCAGGATTGGAAAGCTGGGTATTTACGGATTTTAACTCCTCAAAGTCAACCCCATATTTCTTGGCTATGTTCCAGAGTGTATCTCCTTTTTGTACAATGTGAATTCTCACAATTGCAACTCCCTTCCTGTCATTGCTGAGGAACAATAAAACAAAAATAACTTCATAACACTCTATGCAGCACAAGCCGAAAGTTTGATGAAAAAGCCTATAATAATTTCTATAAAATATAAACAAACCCCGGATGTCCCTGCCACAGCAGGGATTCCGGGGTTTTTAGGTTCAAGCTTTATGGACAGGCGCAGGGATGTCGATCTGATAGCTTGGATACGTCCCAATCACCTTCAAGCGGCAGCCAAGGGCTTGCAGCTCCGCCTGTACACCTGGGAACAGCACCTGATCATAGGGCTGATCTACATCTATCAGGAAAAAGTAGTTGCCTAGACCTGTCTTCATTGGTCTCGACTCAATTTTTGATAAGTTCATCTTTCTCCACGCAAAAGCTGCGAGTACTTGATGCAGGGCACCGACATAATCTTTAGGCAGTGTCACCATGACTGTCGTCTTATGTTTGCTGACAGGATGATCCTTCACCTTCAATGTCTGCGGGTTCTTCTGGACGACAGCAAAACGTGTGTGGTTGTTATCATAGTCATGAATATTTGTATCCAGGAAGGTCAGTCCATTCCCTTCTGCAGCCAGGTGGTTCGCAATAGCCGCCACTCCGTCACGCTCGGCTGCCACAAGTTCAGCGGCTTTAGCCGTCGAAGCGGTATACTCAATCTCAGCGTTAGGATAGTGCTTATGAAGGTATTCGTGACACTGGGCAATGGCGTGGCTGTGGGAATACACCTTTCGGATCTCTTCCCCGTTCCTTGCCGGATGTACTAGTAGATGCTGCTTAATAGGTACGGTCAGTTCTGCAATAATAGACTGATCCACCTGATGTGCTAAATAATCGATCGTCAAATGGACGGAGCCCTCAATCGCATTTTCAAGCGGAACAACGGCTGTTCCTATCTCACCACGCTCCACCGCATCCAGGCAGGATGGAATGCTCTCATAAGCAATGAATGACCCGCCATCAAATAAAGCATCCACCGCCATTTTTGTAAACGTCCCCTGGGGTCCCAAGTACCCAATCTGCTGTTCCGACATGATTTCCCCTCCAATTAAGCTCCTGAACTTAAAATTTCAACACGATCGACGAAATCGAGTTTATGGAGCTGTTGTAACAATTTCTCGATGCTTTCCTTCATTCCTGACGTATTTAAGGAGAGAGTCACATTGGCCTTGCCCTGAAGAGGGATTGTCTGGTGGATGGTCAGTACGTTACAGCCTGATTCCGCCACCGTCATCAATAAATTCGACAATGTCCCGCTCCGGTCTTCTAAATGGAAGAAAAGGGTGATCATCTGTTCTTTCACCATGGCCTGGAAAGGAAAAACCGCATCCCGGTATTTATAAAACGCACTCCGGGATAATCCCACATGCTTGACCGCTTCATAAATCGAGCCGACTTTGCCTCTTTCCAGCAGCTCCTTTGCCTCAATCGTCTTCATCATCGCTTCCGGGAGAATATCACTACGGACTAAATAAAACGTTTCGTTATAATCCGCCATGACCTCTTCCTCCCTTCTTAATCCACAAATTCGAATTCATAATCCATGAGTCTTACCGTATCGCCATCTTTAGCTCCCCGTTTTCTGAGGGCTTCGTCCACGCCCATGCTGCGCATCTGACGGGCAAAGCGATTGATCGATTGGTCCCTGGAGAAGTCTGTCCGTCTAAACAAGGATTCAATTTTCTCTCCATATAACACGTAGGCCCCATCATCGGCCCGTGTTACTTTGAATGGAGCTTCTTCTTTTTCAAACTTATAAAGAACACGTTCATCGACTTCTTCCAGTTCTTCTTCCTGCTTCGGCATTTGATCAAGCTTATCTGCCACCGCATAAAGAAGCTCATCCAGGCCTTCCCGTGTCACGGTGGAAATCGGATAGATGTCGATTTCCTGATCTCCGAGCTGCTCTTTGAAGAGTTCAAGGTTATCCTCTGCTCCAGGCATATCCATTTTGTTAGCGACAATAAGCTGTGGACGGTTCTTCAACCGCTCATCGTAGGAGGATAGTTCCTGATTGATCGTTACATAATCCTCGTAGGGATCACGGCCTTCCATAGCTGACATATCAATGACGTGAAGAAGAAGCCGGGTACGTTCTACGTGGCGCAGGAATTGGTGGCCGAGTCCGACCCCTTCGTGGGCTCCTTCAATCAGGCCGGGAAGGTCCGCCATCACAAAACTCCTGTGATCCTGACTTTCTACGACGCCTAAATTCGGTGCCAGTGTCGTGAAATGGTAATCTGCGATTTTCGGACGTGCTGCGGTGACGACTGAAAGGAATGTAGACTTCCCGACACTTGGAAAACCGACAAGGCCGACATCAGCAAGCAGTTTCAATTCAACCACGACATCAAGCTCTTCCCCTGGTTCGCCATTTTCAGCAATTTCAGGAGCCGGGTTTCTCGGACTTGCGAAACGAGCGTTTCCACGTCCCCCGCGCCCACCTTTGGCGATGACCGCTCTCTGCTTATGTTCCGTCAAATCGGCGATGACTTTATCAGAGTCCGCGCTTTTCACTGTTGTCCCCGGCGGTACGCTGATAACAAGCGGCTCGGCGTTTTTTCCGTGCTGCTTCTGATTCATTCCATTTTGTCCACGCACCGCTTTAAAATGGTGCTGGTACCGGAAATCCATGAGAGTGTTCAAGCCCTCGTCCACTTCAAAGACGACATCTCCTCCATTACCGCCGTCTCCACCGGCAGGACCACCTTTTGGTACATATTTTTCACGGCGGTAGGCGACAAGACCATTTCCGCCGTCTCCACCTTTTACAAATACTTTAACCTGATCGACAAACATTTGTATTCACCTCTTCATTCTATTGTCATTTCAATAGAAAGTTCTTTCCTGTCATAAATGGAAGCGACAAACCCTTCATCCTGGAGGGATTCCAGCACGGAATCGGGGTCGGGGAAGCGTCCATCCCATTCCCAGCTTAAACCGAGAGCCCCTTGTCCTCCACGATAAAGGGTGACAGTCCCTTCATAGAGTTCATCTTTATCCTTATACTTTTCCATTATTTCCATCATACGCCTGCCATAAGCAGCCAGTGTCTGATCATGACTGGATAAATCAAGCCCCTGCTCCAGCGAATAGGTGAGGCGGAACGACTGGTACGACCAGTTAAACGTGAGAAGCCATAACGAAAATTCATCCGCTTCTGTATTCAACAGTCTGCGTTCTTCCTCCGATTCTGCCTTCACAGTATCCAGCAGATCCATCAGACGATCGTGCTTCCCAAGCGAAGCATACCCTTGAATCAATTGGATTTGATTCATCCAGTCATGACGCTTATGTCTAAGCAGTCCGATGATCTCTTTCTCCTCCATCGTTTCAACTCCCTCGAACACCCATAATAATAAAAAGTATAGCAGAGATTACAGCCGGCAAAAACAGTTCCGGTAAAATTCTGCCGGGAGCTTCCTGACGGTTGCGGAGCCTGGAAAAGCAGATATAAAAAAAGCCGCGCTTTGCTTTCTGCAATAAGCGCGGCTTTTGCTGCACGAAATTATTCGTTTACGCTTCCTGTGCTACAGGATAAACGCTGACTTTTTTACGGTTGCGTCCGTAACGTTCGAACTTAACAACACCGTCTACTTTCGCAAACAATGTGTCATCTCCACCACGGCCAACGTTGGCTCCTGGATAGATTTTCGTACCGCGCTGGCGGTAAAGGATAGAACCAGCGGATGCGTGCTGTCCGTCTGCGCGTTTAGCTCCAAGACGCTTGGACTCAGAGTCACGACCGTTCTTTGTACTACCTACACCCTTCTTCTGGGCGAAAAACTGCAAATCAAGACGTAGCATGAGTCTTCACCTCCTTATCGTTGGGATATATGAATATATTGATCGTAATCTTGTTCAATCGTTTGTAAGGAAACCTGCATGCCTTCCAAAAGCGTCTGGGCTTTCGTTTTTACCGGCTCCTGCAGATCGTCGGGGAGTGTGATTTTCAAATAACCACCCTCGCCCCCCTGTACAACATGAGGTTCGAATTCACAAAGGCTTACAATAGCATTGACGGCTCCGAACGAGACAGCTGACACAGCAGCAC
Source organism: Halobacillus sp. Cin3 (assembly GCF_947311855.1). Taxonomy (NCBI): domain Bacteria; kingdom Bacillati; phylum Bacillota; class Bacilli; order Caryophanales; family Bacillaceae; genus Halobacillus; species Halobacillus sp. Cin3. Next base: position 1,333,709 of record NZ_CAMZMV010000001.1, read on the forward strand.
AGACTAAGTCATGGCCGTAGGGTCCGCTTTCTGCATGACCGGATATTTCAAAACCTGTAATATCCCCTTGTGAGCGAAACATGGATACTTTAATCATCCGGAACAATCCTTACGCGTTGATTTCATCAACGATAAGTTTCGTGTACGGCTGACGGTGACCCTGCTTGCGCTTGTAGTTCTTCTTAGGCTTGTATTTGAAGACAGTCAATTTCTTCTGTAGGCCTTGTTTTTCAACTTTAGCTGTTACAGAAGCACCGTCTACGTATGGAGCACCAACTTTTGTATCGTCTCCACCTACGAATAGAACTTTGTCAAAAGTGACCGTTTCGCCAGCTTCCACGTCCATTTTCTCAACGTAGATTTCCTGACCCTGTTCAACTTTTACTTGTTTACCACCAGTTTCAATAATTGCGTACATACCTGCACCTCCTCAATATACTCAGACTCGCCATTCAGGTACCGTTTCCGGTTTAAAACCTGTTCTGCGCGGTTGTAGCAGCGGGTGCTACTAGAATAACAAAATAATGTTACCACAGATCAAAACAAGTTGTCAACACGTGCATCACGGCTTTCCGCCACTTCTTTAATCATGTCGGAAGACCCTTCAAGCTCTATCTGCCAGCCGTGGATTTGGTCATCCACCCTGACAAACAGCTCCTGTGGAATTTTACTAGATACAGCCTCAGAAAACAAGCGTTTTTTTATTTTCAGGCATGCAGGATGCACGGCCAACAGGACAGCTTCTGTATCGCCAAGCTCCATCAATGCGCGCTCCAGCTGGTAAACCATCGTCTCATAGGTGAACGTATTTTCTTTCCGGACGGCAAGAAGGGAGAACGGCGGCGCCTCTTCCTTTTTCCTCGTCATCTCCATAAGCCCGAGTTTCGTAAGTCCATGGACGACTGTGGGGACAGGATCCTTCCTCATCTGCTGTCTCCATGTCCGCTCCAGCTTTTTGTTATGATCCGGATGATTCATCGAGATAAAATCAATCATAATGATCCCGGAAAGGTTCCTCAAACGGATCTGTCTTTGAATTTCCTCAACGGCTTTCAGATTCACATCCAGAGCCTGGGCATTGGAAAAAGAACGGCCTTTGAACTGGCTGCTGTTGACGTCGATCACCACCATAGCCTCGGTTTGTTCGATAACGAGCGTAATTCCCTCTTTCGTTTGAACTTCCGGCTGGAGGAGAGCCTTTTGGAGCGTGTGGATCGGTACAGGCAGGTGCTGCTTCAAGTTTTTGGCCCATTGAACCCTGCCGGCCAGGGCCGGCAGACGCTTCTTCACACGGTTCGCTGTCTCGATGTCGTCGATGAGGACCTGATCAATGGAGGAAACCGGGAACTTCCTCAACCACTGGTCCGGCAGAAAATCCTCCTGCCAGATGCACCCTGGTTTCCCCGCCGCACCATTCACTGTACGCTTCCATTCTTCTTTTAAACGCTGCCATTCTTCCATTAAAGATTCTTTGGATGCATCTTTGGCTCCGGTTCGAACAATCATGCCTTCCGGTTCTTCAAGAAGAGGGTGAAACAAAGCCTGGAGGTCCGACTGTTCGGATGGGGACAGCTTTTTGGAGAGAGCCGTTGTTCCGCCATAAGGTCTGTAGACCATATGGGTTCCTGCAAGGGTCACATCTGCCGTTACTTTCGCTCCTTTATCACCAGCAGGATCCTTCTCGACCTGGACGTACAGACGCTCTCCGACCTTCACTCTGCTTTCGATTTTCCCTTCTCCCCATGGAATCGAATTCCCCCGTAGAAATGCTTTTTTCTCTAAACCGATATCCACAAAGGCCGCCTGCAGTCCTTGATCGATTTGAGCGATCACGCCGCAGTAAATAGAGCCCGTGAGCGTACGCGCTCCGGGCCTGTCCATTTTATATTCCTGAACCTTTCCACTCTCTATAAGCAGCCCGGTTCGTTCTGTCGTTTTCGTCTGTATGATCAACGTTCGCATGCCATCCCTCTTTTTCAAGCAAATTGGCGGATGTCCTTAAACTTTAAATACGGCTGCTTATTTTCGAAATAAGCGCGCAGACATTCCTGTTCATCTACTATATAAAAGTGGGGCGCCTGTTTCAATATATACTTCACCCTCCGGTTGGGACGCACGTGTTTCACAGCATCCATGATCCGCATATCCGGGGATACGTGCTGGTATTCCGTCTTCATCCCTTCCCTGTCTTGATAGGCGCAGAAGAGCAGGTAGCGCATATGGCTGAACGCACGCTTTCTCCATTCCAGAACGTGTTCTGTAATGAGAAAGGCTGTGAGCAGGACGGCTGCAAGCGTCCACCGCTGTTCAAGGAACAACCACCCGGCCGCCGCTGTCAAAATGAGCGCAGAAAAAAGAAGCGTCCTTTTCAAGCTCTTTTGGAAGGAATACGCCTGGCAGAAGAAATAGAAGATGAGTTTGCCGCCATCCAGCGGCCATACGGGCATCAGGTTAAAACACAGGATCAAGGTGTTGTAAAACAAGGCCGTCGTAATGAAAGGGTGCGGTCCCGCCCCCATTGCAATGCCGTACAGAAGAAGATAGATCCAAAGGTGCTGAAGGGGGCCTGCGAGGACGACGGCTGCCTGCTCTTTAAACGGGCGGGTGTGGTGTTCTTCACTGACAACCGCTCCGCCGAACAGCCAGATTTCAAGTTTTTCCACCCGCCAGTTGAAATGACGAGCCGTCCAAAAATGACCCATTTCATGAATGAAGACGATCGAGAATAAAAGAATAAAATCAAGAATGGCTCCTGTAAGAATAGCCGAGAAAGCCAGCAGAAAGAAAAGAGGGTGGATATGAAGCCAGCCGGCCACCCTAAGATCCTTCATTTACTTTGATCACCTGAACCGGGTCCAGGTACGTGTTGTCTTTTTCTATAGCAAAGAAAAATTCAGCCGTCTCTCCCTCTTCCGCTTTCACAGAACCGAGTCCACCCTGGGACTGAACATTTTCATACAAATACACATCGATCTCGGACAAATAGCCGTAGGTCGTTTCCGTGCCGTCCTGATGCTGCAGGACAACCGTCTTACCTGAGTCGGGGTCATTTCCGGCAAACACGACCGTTCCTTCTCTGACAGCGCGCACTTTGGAATCACTGGCTGTCGTCAAAATGATTCCCTTCCCGTCGTTTTGAAAAGGGGTTGTCACTGTCCCATTCACAGGCATGGCAAGGGGCTCTTCCACCTGCTCTTCTTTCGGTTTCATAACTTGCAGAGGATCACCAAACCGGTCATTATACCAGGCCGTGACTTTAGCAAACGGAAACTCATCCGTCATCTGTCCAGCTGCCCAGTCCGCTGGTGCTTTCAAGAGGGCGGTACTGGAATGTGTACCAGCGGCCATGACGGCAAATAACAGCGCTGCGAAGAATACCTGCAGGCCGATCCGGCTGCTACGGCGGTTTTCAACTGGTTCCCTTGGAGGCCCTCCATCATGATCATTGGTTATCAACGGCGGGAAACCGTGAACCTCTTCATCCTGGGGAGGCTGATAAACCGGCCCCTTCCGCGGCGCCTGCCGGTCCAGCCTCTTTTTCTTCCGGCCTGCTATATTCCTCCGTACATCCCTTATATTCTTATTCACACTCAAACCCCTCTCTATGGCCCTTTTTTCTATTATTCTATGGGACAAGGGGTCGGTTTATTAATCCTTTCTCGCTTCTGAAGAACCGGTGTCGTTCCAGCTTCCTTCTCGACGGGACATGCTTGGATATAAAAAAGCTGTCGAGAGTATTCTCGACAGCTTTCAGGCCCAGCAGGATGACGCTGGTTCGTATTTTAGGTGCGCATTCCGAAGAACCGCTTCACTTTTGCAAGCACGCCTTTATCCTCTTCCAGACTTAACAGAGGTACGGTTTCACCCAGGATCCGGCGGGCAATATTTCTATAGGCTAACGACGCTTTGGAGTTCGGCTTCATCGCAACAGGCTCTCCACTGTTGGATGCCTTGATGACGGCTTCATCATCAATGACGATGCCGAGAAGATCAATGGACAACACGTTGACGATTTCATCCACATCCATCATATCTCCATTTTTCATCATGTGGTTCCGTATCCGGTTGATGACCAGTTTCGGCGCTTCCAGCTCTTCCTGCTCAAGCAGTCCGATAATCCGGTCGGCGTCACGAACACTTGATTTTTCCGGCGTTGTAACGACGATCGCTTTATCTGCACCGGCTACGGCATTTTTATACCCTTGTTCAATACCAGCGGGGCAGTCAATCACTACATAATCATAGTCCTGCTTCAGTTCCTCGACAATGGCTTTAATGCCTTCCGGCGTGACCTCCGATTTATCAGACGTCTGTGCAGCCGGCAGCACGTGGAGGCATTCGAAGCGTTTATCTGTAATCAGTGCCTGTTTCGTTTTACAGCGCCCTTTTACGACATCCACGATGTCATAGATAATCCGGTTCTCAAGCCCCATCACAACATCTAAATTCCTGAGACCGATATCAGTATCAACTAAGCAGACTTTTTTGTCCTGCAAGGCCAAAGCGGTCCCCAGATTGGCAGTTGTAGTCGTTTTTCCGACGCCTCCCTTTCCAGAGGTAATGACAATCGCTTCACCCATTGATCATTCTCCTTTCAAAACTTACGAGATTCGGTCTCTTCTTTACAACTTCCTGTAACCGATCAATACGAATCTTCTGAAAGTCCTTATCAATAAACCCGCATTCCATATACACGCCCTCAGACTCGTAGTCCGGGGATCGGCTGAGCTGATCGGCAATTCTCAGCTGACTGGGCTGCATATAAGCGGCCGCAATCACAGCAGCCGTATCCCCTTCACACCCGGCGTGGGCAATCCCTTTCAGACGCCCCATGACAAAGATGTTTCCAGTGGCATTCACCTGGCCACCGGGATTGACATCTCCGACAAGAAGCAGATCACCCTTCACTTCAACAACCTGTCCTGAACGGACAGTTCTGGCTACGGGAGTAATTTCTGTGTTTTCTTTCCAATCCAACGCTTCTTTTTTTGTCAAAACGTCCGATTCGATTTTATCTACGACGAGTTTCTGTTTTTCACGGACAACGGCAGACAGTTCTTCTTTCTGCTCTTCTGTCAAGTAGCGCTTTCCGACTTGAATAATGACCCGGATCATCGGCTCATCTTCCGTGACTCCGTTCATGGACAGCTTATCCTGCAGATCCCGGAGGAGCCTATCGAATGAACACTGGTCATCCAATTTCAAGATCAATCCATCTCTCGTTCCTTTAATCATGATTCTCTGACCATTCGCCGACATTGGCAATCACCTCAAGACCTTAGACATTCACTACACTAAACGTTACTGATTTCTTCCGACCAATCGTATGCCCTCTCTTTCACGAGCGGATAAAGCAGGGTGAAAAAGATCATATTCGCCGCCAGTGTAGGCAGCAGACGAAGCAGACCATAGTCCACCCAGCTGATTGACGTAATCTGAACGAACGAATACACGATATAAAGAAGGGCATCCGCCAGTATGAGGCCGATGACTGCAAGTAAAAATGCGGCAGGGAAATTGGCGTGAACCAGTTTTTTCAACCCGTGAACCACATAAATAATCAGGGTGTAGGTAATCATGTACACCCCGAGCACCCCTGTGTATACGACATCAATCAACAGGCCAAAGACAAGACCGTACCAGACAGCGTGGTACGTATGATCCTTATCGTAAAAGATCGCAATGATAAATAGAAAGATCAATATCCAGTGAGGAGTGATCAGGAGATCCGAATAGACAAGCTTTGCAGGAAGCAGGCTCATTGCCATTCCCTGCATCACAAGGAGGAAAAGACAGAAAAGCGGGATGACATACCGGCTCATGATTCATCCCCCTCCGCTTCATTGCTTGTATCAATCGTTTCCACTGAACGATCCACCACCATCACGTGGTTGATGTCGAATAAATCAGCAAACGGTTCCACGTACGCGGTTTTTGTCAGACCATACTGATCATTCACCACTTCTTCGACCGTTCCAATTCTCAGGTTACTTGGAAAGACACCTCCAAGCCCTGAGGAAATAACCGTGTCCCCAGGCTCCAGCTCCTCATCAAGCTTGATGCCTTCAAGGAGAAGACGACCCGATTCATCATCATAACCTTCGATCAAACCGAAGGCTTCTTCCTTATCTTCCCGGACTACCCAGGAGGAAATCTTATTGGAGCGGTCAAATCCGCTCAGCAGCAGTACAGTGGAATGGAAGGCTCCTGCGGATTTAACTTTTCCAACCAGACCGTCACTCGTCATGACCGCCATGTCCTTTTCCACACCATCTTCCTCGCCTTTGTTGATGGTCATCTGCTCAAACCACCGATCCGAGCTTCGGGCGATGACTGTCGCCTGAATCGAGGAATAATCGCTGAGCCCCTCCGACTTCCCGAGGGTATCCTGAAGTTCGTCCACTTCTTTGTTAAGACGCTGATTCTCCTGAATCACACCTTTATATTCAGACAGGCGGGTTTTCAACACCTGGTTCTGCTCGTATACGTTGAACATATCCTGTACGTTCTCAACCGTCGTATCTACGAAGCTGACCGGCTTATGAAAAATCGTCTGCATCCATCCGACCGAATCCTGAAGGAATTTTTCAGGAGTGCTGAGAGAATCCCGATCACGGATGGAAAATCCAATTAACGTGACAAGTACTATGAAACCAAGCAATACAATCATCAGTCTTTTTCTGCGGAATAAAGAAGGCATAACCTATTCGTTTACTCCATGTTCGCCCGGCTGGCCACATTGGGCTGTGAGCGGAAGTGATGGATGTATTCCAGGGATTTCCCTGTTCCGATGGCTACGCAGTCAAGCGGTTCGTCCGCAATAAAGACCGGCATATTGGTTTCGTCACTGATGACTGTATCGATGTTTTTAAGCAGAGCGCCGCCCCCTGTCAGGACAATGCCTCGTTCCATAATGTCCGCAGCAAGTTCAGGCGGGGTTTTCTCCAATGTGTTTTTCACCGTTTCTATAATCGAATCGACCGTATCTTTCATGGCTTCATAAATTTCATCGTTCTTAACCGTAATCGTCTTTGGAAGACCGCTCAAAAGATCGCGGCCGCGGATATCCATTTCCTCGATATCCTTGACTTCACCGGCGCCGCCAAGCTCCATTTTTACGTCTTCGGCTGTACGCTCACCGATCATCAAATTATATTTTTTACGCACATGCTGGATGATGTTGTCATCCATTTCGTCCCCGGCTACACGGATGGACTGGCTCGTCACGATCCCGCCGAGGGAAATGATGGCTACTTCGGTCGTACCGCCGCCGATATCGACGACCATGCTTCCTGTCGGCTCCCATACCGGGAGGCCTGCCCCGATAGCCGCAGCAAACGGCTCTGCAATCGGATAGGCTTCCTTGGCACCGGCCTGTTTCGTTGCATCTACAACAGCTCTTTCCTCCACCATGGTGATCCCGGACGGTACACAGACCATAACGTTCGGTTTGCTTGCGAACGAAGAACGGTTTTTCAAGGCTTTTTTAATGTAATACTTCATCATCTGCGCCGTGGTATCATAATCAGCAATGACCCCGTCCTTCATTGGGCGGATCACGTTTATGTATCCGGGTGTCCTTCCAATCATATTCCGCGCATCATTTCCTACGGCTTCAATCTCTCCAGTTTGAGAGTTTTTGGCTACGACAGAAGGCTCCCTGACGATAACCCCTTTATTTTTCAAAAATACAAGTGTATTCGCTGTACCCAGGTCAATCCCGAGGTCTTGAGAGAATCCAAAAATCCCCAATTCTATCTTCCTTTCTAAGAGCCCGCTTTCCTCAGGCGGGGGTGAGACATCCCCAAAATTGTCTGATTAGAAGAAGCGCCGATTTATAAGAAGATCCTATAAATGGCGCTCATCTTTTTCATCTATTCAATTATACGAAAAAACTACAAAAATAGATAGTGGTACAACAATCCCTATTAAACTTTTTCCAGAAACATACGAAAGCTTATGGTAAGTCCATGAAAAGAAAGCGCGACCATTCATAGATAGCCTTTTTCTTTCAGGCTGATGAATGTACGATCACCAATAACAATGTGGTCAAGCAGTTCAATGCCGATCATTTTCCCGCATTCTTTCAGTCGCTGGGTGACCTGAATATCTTCCTGGGAAGGTGTAGGGTCTCCGGAGGGATGGTTGTGGGCACAGATAATCGAGGCTGCGGAACGTTTCACCGCTTCTTTGTATACTTCTCTAGGGTGGACGATGGATGCATTTAAACTTCCAATGAAGATGGTCTGCCTGTGAAGCACCTGGTTCTTCGTATTTAAGAACAAGCAGATGAAATGCTCCTGCTTTAAATCACGCATTTCCTCCATAATAAAATCCGCTCCGTCTTCAGGACTCCGGATCATATAGCGTTCCGCCGGCTTCATTTTGTGCATCCGTTTCCCAAGTTCAACCGCCGCCAGAAGCTGCACCGCTTTGGCGGCTCCGATGCCCTTGATGGCAGTAAGCTCCTCAATGGCCGCATCCTTTAACAGGGTCATCCCTTCAAAATGAACGAGCAGACGATTGGAAAGCTCCATCACGGACTCTTGTTTCGTTCCGCTTCCCAGAAGGATGGCGAGAAGCTCCTGGTTGGACAAGTGGGCCGGTCCCAGTTGAATCAACCTTTCACGCGGGCGGTCCTGCTTTGGAACATCTTTAATCATTACGTTTGGCGTAGTCAAAGATTCACATCCTTCCTCAATCCTCCCCAGGGAATAAGCTGTTAATGGATGAAGATGCCAAACGCTCTCAACTCCCGGATGACCCGGGCGATAGGGAGACCGACAACGTTGTAATAATCACCTTTGATTTCCTTGACGAACAGGCCGCCCTTTCCCTGAATCCCATACCCGCCCGCTTTATCCCAGGGCTCTTTAGTGTTCAGGTAGTGATCGATCTCCTCGTCCGTCAACGTATAAAAGCTTACATCCGTCCCTGTCGTAAAGGTTCGTTTCTCCTCAAGGGTCCGCAGGCATACAGCTGTGTACACTTGATGCGTCCGCCCGCTCATTGTTTCCAGCATACGACGGGCTTCACCGGTATCAGCAGGTTTACCTAAAAGGTCTCCGTCAATCGATACAACAGTATCTGAAGTCAGCAGCACTTCTTTCTCGTTCAATTGCACAGCGACACTTTTTTGTTCCGCCAGAAAAGCGGCTGCTTCCTCGGCAGGCATGGCATGATCCAGCATTTCATCAGCATAGGAGGGGCGGATAAGCGGGGAAGCCCCCGCCATTTCCAACAAGGCTTTCCGCCGGGGGGATTGAGAGCCGAGCACAAGCGTCTTCATCACAACAAACATCCTTTCTATCCATGGGGTTACATGTATCATACTAAAAATAACCGGAAATGCAGATGACTGAAACATCCGTCTTTTAGAATTTCCTGATATAAAAAAGGAAGGGCTGCCTGAGCAAATTTCCTTTTCTCACTCTTCTTTTACAACGAACAGCTTATTCCAGGGATTTTGCGACTTTCAGCCAGTTCAGGTTGTTCTCATCCTGTGACTCCCAGTTCACAAGGGCCTGGCCAAGGGCGGAATCTTCGCCGGCCGCTTTGGCGATTTCCTTCCGCTGTGACTCATTGATTGAACCGAGGGTGTGGGTTTTCATCCCTTCCTGCAGGGCCGGAGGCAGCTCTTTCTCAATGGTCACGACCCACGGTTTCACATAGGTTTCGATACTTTTAGACTTCATCTCTTCTGCCATGTAGGCTGCCTCCTGCTTGGAAGAAGCACTTCCGACAAACAGAAAATACTGCCCGTCCCGCTTCCATATGACTGACGATATGGACTGGGCGTTCAAACGGCTCTGCCACTCGCCGGCTTTTCCCTCTGTAGAAAAAGCACCGGCCTGGACAATGTATGTATCCAGCGTGGCTGCCGCACTGGCCGGCAGTTGGTTTTCAGCTCCTTCTTCTGCCCCCTGTACCTGTCCGGCCGGTGCTTCGGGAGAAGGAAGAGTTTCTGTCCCTGCCGTTGTGACATCCGTCAAGGAAACAAACATCCGTAACAGAACGAAACCAATTCCCAGGCTGAGCAGGAGGGCAATCACTGCCGTAGCAAGGACCGGCCGGTAGGATCCAGGGATCCGCCACTTCTTTTTCACAGGAAGTGGATAAACAGGAGTGGCCCGCTTATCTTTTTCCTTATCTTGATCCACAGCCGCCGCCTGTTCATTTTGAGTACGGACCACTTCGTTTTTTGAACCGTTCTCAGGCCGGAATGAAATCGAAATTTTCTTTTTTGAATCCATGGTTATCACTCCTGCAACGTTTGTCCCAACCCTATCACAGAAGAAATAAAAACCATGCTTAATTTTGTCGGGGCCGCTTCGACAATTTCGGCTTATTCATAAGCTCCTCTTCTCTCCTTTTCCCCTGCAGTTCCTTATTATTGAAAGCTTTGGACGTAGAACGCCAGTATAGCGTCACCATAATAAAAACTGATAACGGCCCCGGCCATGATAAACGGGCCGAAAGGGAAAGGCTGACGGCGGCTGATCACCTTGGCAGCCAGCAGAAATGTGCTGATCAGAGTTCCTGCTGTCACAGCCAGAAAGAATGTCAAGAGAGTCAACGGGCCCCCGAAAAACAAACCGAGCACGGCCAGCAGTTTCATATCGCCTCCCCCCATCCCTCCACGGCTCAGAACAATGATTAAAAGCACGATTGCAAAGCCGGTACAGGCACCAAGCAGCGAGGCATACCATGGACTCAGAGGAAAAAACAAACGCAGAACGACAAACGCAAAGGCAAAAAACATCAGAAGCCGGTTGGGAATGATCATATACTTCACGTCGCTGACGGTCACGATGACCGCCAATGAAAGGAGGAGGACAGCCTCCAATACGTCCACCGACCACCCGAATTGACAATAGGAAAACAGAAACAAGCCTCCTGTGATCAGCTCTACAGCAGGGTAAACCAGAGAAATGTGCGTTTGACAATGGCGGCACTTCCCTTTGGCGAGCGTGTAGGAAGCGAGAGGAATTAAATCTCTGGCCTGCAGCGTCGTCGAACAAACCGGGCAGGCAGATCTTGATGTGATAAATGGAGCGTTTTGAGGCAGTCTCACCCCAACCACATGAAAGAAAGAACCTAATATGGTTCCAGTGAGGAAAAAGTAGAAAGAGAAAAGGATATACATACGCGGATCTCCTTTTTCAGAAATGAATAGCCGGTGTAAAAGGAGAGAAGGGAGTTTAATCAGGCGGTGGGTTCAAAAGCAGAGGATCATAAAAATTATAGCCCACATCTCCGGTTTTGTCTCAAAAAAATAAAAAGCCAGTCCAATAAAAATTTATTGGACTGGCTGCATCAAATCTTTATATCCCGCAACTCTGTTTCTCCCTCTTTGTTTCGCTCCGACGTACATCGCCCTGTCCGCCTGACGAATCAAGTCGAGGGGTTCCTCACACGGGTCAGGATAGGAGGCCGCACCGATGCTTGCAGTGACTTGCACGGAAACAGGCCCCTCTTGTTTCAGAATATGTTCAACTACGGTAAACGGATCCTCCGTAATGACGCCCTGGATATGAAGGGCGAAAGCAAGAGCCGCTTGTTCGTCGAATCCCGGCAGAAGAAAAACAAATTCTTCTCCTCCGTAACGGGCCAGTGTCATGTCCTCCCCGGCTGCTTCCTTTAAACGACCGGCGAGTTCAATCAAAATTTCGTTTCCGCTTTCGTGCCCATACGTGTCGTTCACCTTTTTGAAGTGATCAATATCCAGGAGGATCAGCGAAACCGGTTCCCGTTCATCTTCCTCATGCTTTAGGAACGACTGCTTCATAAAATCATCGAAATAGCGGTAATTGTAAACGCCTGTCAGCGCACAGCGCTCACTTTCCTCTTTCGTTTTCTCATAGTGACGCGCATTTTCAATGGCTACACCGAGATAGTTGGCCAAAATGGACAATATGAGGAGCTGAAACTGCAAAAACGCCCGTTTTTGGTTCGAGTATACCGTAATCACACCAACCGTCTCATTATTCCGGACGACCGGGACGGATAAGACACTTTCCGAAGCGTCCGGTATATAAGGACTTTCCAACGGTCTCCATTCTGTCCGTTTTTTGTAGTAGGCCCCTTTTCCAGCCTGGAGCGTATGACCACTCACACTCTCCCCTTTTTGTAAGGTAATCGGCGGAAACTCCAACGTTCCCGACCGGTCGAAAAAACGGATCAGTTTCAAACGGCCGCTTTCCTTCACATCAAACACATACAAATGATCCAGCGGAAGAAGGTCCGACATGTGATCGACGAATATGTTCAGCACCTCTGTCACGCTTAGCTCGCCTGTCAATTCATGGCCGATCCGGCTCGCCCGCTTCAAATACTCATTCACCTGACTGCTGTTATGGTACATCATCATCATGCCTGATATGAACACAAAAGGAATACCAACAAAGAAAATCCCACTGATTCCAAATGGGAGAAAGACGACGAACAGGACAAAACCGATCGGCAGCACCAGCCCCGCTGTCATCACATCCCATAACAAACCTTGATCCAGCCATTTGAACGGCCGTTTATACAGCCATTTGGAGATGGCCGATAGAAAAAGCTGGTTCAACACAATCTGGGAGACAGCATAGGAAACGATAGGAAAAAGATCACGAAATTCATCCACAGCCTCAGGACCATGTCCGCCCCCGAGTCCTTCATAAAGGAGCGCGGAAAAAACAGAGATCATCAGAAACATAAGCTGGTTGATGGGGATTCTGTACATCGTATGCCTGCTCAACCTTACTTTGATGAGCAGGGCACCTAAGGCAATTTGAGAAATGACTATTTCTGCAAACAGTCCGTAATGGAGAAATACGGCGAAAGCCACTCCCTGTGAAAAAAACACCGGGTGGTCTCCGATCCGCAGTGGAAACAGAGCTACAATGACCGTAAGCAGCGCAAATATCACCAGGTTGATCCAGCTTCCGGAAATCGCCGGCGTTTCCAAGTTGTAAATCAGTACAAGACCCAGGGGCCAGATGACCGCCCAGACCAGCCAGACACCAATAATTTTTTCTTTGGACATCGTATCACCTCTGCCTGTAAACGCCGTTCATTATAGTATATTTTACCATAAAACATTGAAAAATTTTCTATAAATTCCCACTTTCACAAGCATTACTTAAGAAATGACCGGACTATAGAGATAAAATAAAGTGAACCGGAGACGACAATAACGTCCTCCCCACCCGCTTCTGTCATTGCTTCACGGACCGCCTGCTTATAATCAGCAAAAGCCTCGGTATGGGGCACAGGGGAAAGTTCCTTCAAAGCCTCTGAAGATAATGCTCTTGGAAAATCAAAGGTGGTGACATAGAGGTGATCTGACACTTCCTTCAGCTTCCCCAACATTTTTTCCACCGGTTTATCTTCCAAAGCTGCATAAACCAACAGAATGCGACGGTCTGAGTAGTGGCGCTTCACTGTTTCCACAAGAGCATCGGTGCCTTCTTCATTATGCGCCCCGTCCACGATCGTCAACGGCCGGCGACGGAGCGTTTCAAATCTTGCCGGCCAGAACGTTTTCTCAATGGCTTTTCCATACTGTTCTGTTTCCAAAGGCACGCCCTGCTCTCTTAGCACCTCCGCTGCCTGGATCGCAAGCGAAGCATTGGTCACCTGATGGGGCCCTAGCAGCGAGCTTTTCCAAACAGGAGAGGTGAAGGTTGGACTGATGAAACGGAAGGTTTCCCTGCCTTCTCCACTTGCCAGGTGATCCGCGTGAAATTCCTTCCCGTATCCATACATACGGGCTCCACACTCTTCCGCTTTTGCGGCAATGACATCAACCGCTGCCTGCTGGGAGGCACCGGTGACAAGGGGGACTCCCTGCTTGATGATCCCGGCTTTTTCGCCGGCGATCTCACTGATTGTAGAGCCGAGGATGTTCATATGATCATGACCGACGTTCGTGATAACACTCAACACAGGATGAATGATATTTGTAGAGTCATACGTACCGCCAAGCCCTGTTTCCATCAGGACAAAATCCAGGTCCAACTGTGAAAAGTGCAAAAGAGCCGCAGCCGTAATCACTTCAAATTCCGTCGGTTCTCCGAGCGAGGTCTGCTTCAGTTCCTCCGACAATGGACGAATCTGCCCGACAGTCTCTGCAAGCTCACGGTCCGAAATCGGACGGCCATTCACACTGATCCGCTCATTGAACGTTTCAATATACGGAGAGGTAAAAGTACCTACCGATTGACCCTGCCCCTGCAGGATATGCCTTAAAAACGAAACCGTGGATCCCTTGCCGTTCGTGCCTGCTATATGAACGGCGGTTATCTTCTGTTCTGGATGATCCAGACGCTTCATCATCCATTCCATCCTTTTCAAGCCCGGTTTGATTTTGAATTTTTCCCTTGCGTGTATCCATTGAACCGCTTCTTCGTAATTCATAGGTCTTCCCTCTCTTTAAAAAGAGGAGAGTATTCCGTAGAATACCCTCCTTCTCCTCTTATGCTTTCAGTTCTTTAATACGTGCTTCCACTTTCGTACGTTTATCGAGATAATCGGTTTCTTTCTTCCGCTCTTCCTCAACAACGTGCTCAGGGGCTTTACTTACGAAGCCTTCATTGGAAAGCTTCTTCTGCACACGAGTCACTTCCTGATCCCATTTCTTCCATTCGTTCTCCAGACGCTTGATTTCGTCTTCGATATTGATCAGGCCTGCCAGCGGCAGATAAAGTTCAGCGCCTGTAACAACGGCGGACATCGCTTTTTCAGGGGCCTGCAGATCGGTGGCGATCGTCAGTTCACTCGGGTTGCAGAACCTCTCTACATAGGAGCGGTTCTTCTCGAGCTCCTGAACAACATCCTCATCCTTCGCCTGAATGAGCAGCTGGATCTGCTTGGACATTGGTGTATCCACTTCCGCACGGATGTTACGAACGGAACGGATGATGGAAACGAGACGATCCATTTCCGCAACCGCCTGTTCATTATGGAAATCTTCTCTTACGGCAGGCCATGATGCCTGGGTAATGGATTCCCCTTCATGAGGAAGGTGCTGCCAGATTTCCTCTGTAATGAACGGCATGAATGGATGAAGCATTCTCATGGTCTGATCCAGTGTATAAGCCAGAATCGAACGCGTAGTATGAATGCGCTGCTCATCTTCTCCGTACAATGGAAGTTTGGCCATTTCAATATACCAGTCACAGAAATCATCCCAGATGAAGTTATACAAGTGACGTCCGGCTTCCCCGAATTCGTATTTATCAATGTTGGTCGTCACCTGCTCGATCGTCTGGTTGAGTCGTGTAAGAATCCATTGATCCGCAACGGATTTTTCTCCGGATAGATCGATATCCTCAAATTCCAACCCGCCCATGTTCATCAGAGCAAAACGGGAGGCATTCCAGATCTTGTTTGCGAAGTTCCATGTCGACTCCACCTTTTCCCAGTGGAATCGCAGGTCCTGGCCTGGTGATGAGCCGGTGGACAGGAAGTAACGGAGTGAGTCCGCCCCGTATTTCTCTATGACATCCATAGGATCGACACCGTTTCCTAAGGATTTACTCATTTTACGGCCGTCAGCATCACGGACAAGCCCGTGGATGAGAACGTCGTTAAACGGACGTTCACCAGTGAATTCAAGCGATTGGAAAATCATTCGGCTCACCCAGAAACCGATGATGTCATAGCCGGTTACGAGAACGTTGGTCGGGAAGTAGCGCTGGTAGTCACTGCTGTCTTCATCCGGCCAGCCCATCGTTGAAAACGGCCAGAGGGCGGAAGAGAACCACGTATCCAGGACATCATCATCCTGCTTCCAGTTCTCCGGGTCCTTCGGCGCTTCCTTGCCTACATGGATTTCACCGGTCTCTTTATGGTACCAGGCCGGAATGCGATGGCCCCACCACAGCTGTCTGGAAATACACCAGTCACGGGTGTTCTCCATCCAATGCAGATATGGTTTTTCAAAACGGTCCGGAACAAACTGAACGGCTTCCTCTCCTTTTTGAAGGTCAACGGAGGCATCCGCCAGCGGCTTCATATCAACAAACCACTGTGTGGAAAGATAGGGCTCGACTACAGCGCCGCTTCTTTCGGAGTGACCGACGGAATGCATATGATCTTCTATTTCAAACAGGACGCCCTGCTCCTGAAGATCTTTGACAATCTGCTTGCGGCATTCAAAACGATCCATACCTTTGTACGCCCCGGCATTTTCATTCATCGTACCGTCTTCATTCATGACGAGCACACGCTCAAGGCTGTGGCGGTTCCCGATTTCAAAGTCATTCGGATCGTGAGCCGGCGTAATCTTCACAGCACCTGAACCAAATTCCATGTCGACGTAGTCATCAGCGACAATTTCAATTTCTCTTCCCACAATAGGAAGAACCGCTTTTTTACCGATCAGATGCTTGTAGCGCTCATCTTCCGGGTGAACCGCAATGGCGGTATCCCCAAGCATCGTCTCTGGACGGGTCGTAGCAATTTCTATGGATCCTTCTTCATCCTTCAGCGGGTAGCGCATATGATAAAACGCTCCCTGGACATCCTTGTACTCCACTTCAATGTCCGACAAAGCCGTCTGTGTAGCCGGATCCCAGTTGATGATGTATTCCCCTCGGTAAATCAAGCCTTTTTCATATAAAGTAACGAATACTTCCTTAACAGCATCTGAAAGACCTTCATCAAGCGTAAACCGTTCGCGGGAATAATCAAGGCCGAGGCCGAGCTTTTCCCACTGCGCGCGGATGAACTTCGCATATTCATGCTTCCATTCCCATGCTTTATCAAGGAATTTCTCACGGCCGAGGTCGTGACGGGAAACCCCCTGTTCACGAAGTTTGGCATCCACCTTCGCCTGTGTAGCGATACCGGCATGGTCCATCCCGGGCAGCCACAGGACATCATAGCCCTGCATCCGCTTCACACGGGATAAAATATCCTGCAGGGTCGTATCCCATGCGTGGCCGAGGTGAAGCTTTCCTGTAACGTTCGGCGGGGGAATAACGATGGTATACGGTTCTTTGTCCGTATCACCTTCCGCTTCAAAAAATTTCCCATCCACCCAGTACTGGTACCGGTCCTTTTCGACAGCGGCCGGATCATATTTGGTTGGCATTGAAAGATCCTGTTCACTCATTCTGATCTTCCTCCTTTAATTGATATCAGTCATTACACTCTGCAAGGGGTTTACCAGGCGAGAAAATAAAAAAACCCTTTCATCCAGTAAAAGGACGAAAGGGTTTGATTTCCGTGGTACCACCTTATTTCACAGGAGAGACTCCTGCACACTCACAATCATAACGGCTTCGAACCGGCTTCTCCTACTCATGTTCAAAGAAGCTGCATCAAGGGCGACTTTCATAATCAGGGTTCATGGAAAACTTCCACCATTTGTTTTCCTCTCTGAAAGAAATGATTACGTACTACTCCCTATCTAAGCATTTCACGTATAAAGACTATATTACATATTGTATATAGAACATACGTCTTTAGTCAACTGTCTGACAAAAAATATGCAGAAGCCCGCAGACAGGGCCTGCGGGCTTCTGGATTTAAGAAACGAGGTGAACAGATGAGCCGAATGTACCGCTACCGGCTGCCTCCATGGTGTAAGACGTGGTTGATTGTCATTGAAACCTCTCTGCTTCCGATTGTGATTTTCCAGGCTTTACGTACCATTTTCTGGCCGACGACCTTCGATATTTTCCTTCTTGGACTCGTCATCGGTCTGTGGCTGGCTTTTAAATACAAATGGATTTAATCAGGAATATACACAATCTGTCCAGGGGCTACATCCTCATCACAGCTGTTCACACGCTCCAGCTGTCTGACCGGAACATCATACTTCTCAGCAATGGATGTCAAGGTCTCCTCCCCCTGGGCAATATACATTTTCATCCGAGTATACGTATCCTCACGGTTCGGGAACAAGTGCTTGAAAATTTGTTTGATGCCATCCATCCCACCAGGGGCCGCCTCAGATTCACTGGACTCTGAGGATTCCTCCACACTGACCTCTCCCCAGTCTGACGTACTATCGGAGGAAGGCTGGATGTCATGGACAGCTTCCTGCTCTGTTCCGAAAAATTCAGGAAAGCTTTGTGATTTCTTGTAAAACCAGCGTCCGTCATCCTCCTGCTCCTGTTCTTCCTGTTCCTGTCCGTTCATCCGGAATACAGGGGCTTCTTTTTCGGGGACCGCCCGCTCCGCTTCCGGCGTTTCCTCCTTGAAGTTGACAGGTCCCGCCTGGACAGGCTCATCGAACGCATCATCATTGGCCGCTTCATTCCGGGCTTCCTCGACTCCGTTAATCGTGATTTGTGCGTGAAGGCGGAGCTGACGGTCAGCCGGCAGTTCATAATCAAACGTCTCAATATCAATCAGCACATCATCCAAATTGGAAACACGCTCCAACGGGACCCGTATTTCTACTGGAAAAGCGTGGGAAAAGACGTAGACACCATCCTCCTGCGCTTCGACGCTGTCCATCACCCTTGCTCCCGAAGCTCCCGATGGCTCCGCTTCGGATTGAGGACCCGTCGGAATATATTCACCGCCGAGATCAACGGTCCCCTTCAGGCAGACTTCATCTCCGCGGTCTTCAATCGTAATATCTGGCTCCAAAGAAATACCAATCAGCTCTCTTACACCCTGTCCTTCCTGAAACCATATCGATTCATCCAGATAAAAGGAAAATACATTTTGTTTATTCGGCAATCCAGAGTCCCTCCCTAAGGTATTCCTGTTCTCTACTAACACCTTATGCGGAAGATATCGTTATATACATGAATGGGAGGAATCGCCGTAAAACATCCTGCTACCCACCGGTCTTCTTTCAAAAGAAAACAGGCAGCCGATGATAACGGCTGCCTGTTTCTAAAAGGGGTGTTTATTTAAGTGTTGAAAATACTTTGTTGACCGCCTCAATCGTTTGTTCAATGTCTGCTTCCGTGTGCTTCACGGAAAGGAACATCCCTTCAAATTGGGAAGGTGGAAGATAGACACCTTCCTGAATCATACCCTGATAGTATCTCTTAAACATGTCCAGGTCAGATTGGTTGGCCGTTTCAAAGTTATAGACAGGTTCGTTGGTAAAGAAGAAACCGACCATGGAACCTGCGCGGTTAACAGTAAGTGGAATGTCATAGGTTTCGGCCGCCTTTTTATAACCTTCAATCAGCTGATCCACACGTTCACTGATGGAAGCATAGGCTTCCTCTGTCATCGCCGATATCGTCTGGTACCCGGCCGTCATGGCAAGCGGATTTCCTGATAACGTCCCTGCCTGGTAGATATCACCAACCGGCGCGACACGTTCCATGATTTCACGCTTCCCACCATAGGCACCGACAGGAAGTCCGCCGCCGATTACCTTACCAAGACAGGTCATATCCGGAGTGACACCGAAATGGCCCTGAGCACTGTGATAGCCGACACGGAAGCCCGTCATAACTTCATCAAAGATCAGAACCGTGCCATTGTCTTCGGTCAGCTGGCGAAGCTCCTGGAGAAAGCTTTCCTTCGGAGGGACTACACCCATGTTTCCGGAAACCGGCTCAATAATGACCGCCGCCAGGTCATCCCCGTACTCTTCAAAGACATATTGGACACTTTTCAGATCGTTGTATGGGACCGTAATCGTGTTTTGGGCTATGGAAGCTGGAACACCAGGCGAATCAGGAAGTCCGAGTGTCGCCACCCCGGATCCAGCCTTAATCAGCAGAGAGTCTCCATGACCATGATAGTTCCCTTCAAATTTAAGGATTTTATCCCGGCCGGTATAGCCGCGTGCCACTCTCAAGGCACTCATCGTAGCTTCTGTCCCGGAGTTGACCATACGCAGCATTTCAATAGAAGGAACGCGCTCGCGAACGAGATCAGCCAGTTGATTCTCAATCTCTGTCGGCGCTCCGAAACTTGTTCCATGGGCCGTCACTTTTGTTAAAGCGTCGGTCACCCTTTCATCGGCATGGCCGAGGATCAACGGGCCATAACTCAGGACATAATCGATATACTCGTTGCCGTCGACATCAAAGAGCCTGGAGCCTTCTCCTTTTTCCATGAAAATCGGATCCATGCCTACGGATTTGAATGCACGAACTGGAGAGTTGACTCCCCCGGGCATCAATTCTACAGCTTCCTGATACGCTTGTTTGGAACGATCAAAGTTTTTCATCGTCAGCACCTTCCTTCTTATGATTGGTCTTCCTTCAGCCAGTCTGCCGCATCTTTAGCAAAATACGTAATGATCAAATCCGCACCGGCCCGCTTCATAGCGGTCAGCTTTTCAAGGACGATTTCTTTTTCATTGACCCAGCCGTTCTGGGCAGCAGCCTTGATCATGGAATATTCGCCGCTGACGTTGTAGGCGACGACAGGCAGGTTGTAACGGTCTTTCACTTCGCGCATAATATCGAGATAAGCCAGTGCCGGTTTGACAATAAGGAAGTCAGCGCCTTCCTCGACGTCAGACTCTGCTTCTCTAAGAGCTTCCAGTCGGTTGGATGGATCCATTTGATAGGCACGGCGGTCTCCAAACTGAGGAGAGCTGTGAGCAGCATCGCGGAATGGTCCGTAAAAGGCGGACGCAAACTTCACGGCATAGGACATCACTGGAATATGGCTGAAGCCGGCTTCATCAAGTCCCAGGCGGATGGCTGCAACAAAGCCGTCCATCATATTGGACGGAGCAATAATATCCGCACCGGCCTGTGCCTGGGTGACAGCTGTCTGGGTAATGTAGGTTAAGGATTCATCGTTATCGATATCCCCGTCACGAACGATGCCGCAGTGGCCGTGATCGGTATACTGGCACAGGCACGTATCAGCAATGACGGTCAAGGAAGGCACCTCTTCTTTAATCTGGCGGATCGCACGCTGGACGATGCCTTCTTCATTATAAGCTTCACTCCCGACGTCATCCTTATGTCCAGGAACTCCGAAGACGATCACTGAACGGATGCCTCGCGTCACAAGCTCCTCCATTTCGGACGTCAAGTGGTCAAGAGACACTTGATGGACTCCCGGCATAGAAGCTACTGGATTTTTAATATCCCGGCCTTCGACGACAAAAATCGGATAGATCAAATCATCTGTGCGCAGATGTGTTTCTCTTACGAGGGCCCTCATGGATTCCGTACGGCGCAGTCGACGGTGCCGTTTAAATTGCAGATCTTTCATTCCTATCGATTCCTTTCGTTCTTAAAATAGAAAACCATCTGTTCCACCATGTGTTCTATGGTATACTGCGGCGGAGTAAACACGCAGGTAAACCCTTCCGCCTCCGCTTTCCGGGCCGTCGTCGGTCCGATACAGAAGCAGGGCAGGGACAACCCACTTTCCCGGCTGCCCTTCGTCACCGCTCTAAAAGCCTGTATGGTGGACGGGCTTGTAAACGTTAAGGCATCCAGGTCCCCGTTCTCCAGCCAGCTGGTAATATTTTTCTGATTACTCGTCAATAACAGCGTATCATAAACGGTCAGCGATTTGAAAAACACGCCACGTTTACGAAAAGCTTCCGGAAGAACGTCCCGGGAACGGTTTCCCCGTATGTATAAAAGCTTTCCCGGATCCGGGTACATTTGAAAAAATTCCTCTTCCATTTTAGCCGCTTGAAAGGATGCAGGCAAAAAATCCGCTTTTCTTCCATACCTCTGCAGCGCCCGATCTGTTTTTGTGCCGATGACAGCCATACGGACCTGATCAGGAAGAACCAAGCCATATCTATGCAGCCATTTGAAAAAAAACTTCACGGCATTGGAACTGGTTAAAAAAATCCAGGAAAATTCGTGAAGTTCATCTTCTATGTGTTCGTTTTTCTGTTGATCGTTCAATTGAAAAGCGAGAAGCGGGGTGTGTCTTGGAACACCGCCCGCTTCCTCGATCCGCTCTTTCAACGGCGCCGCCTGGGATCTGCCTCTAGTAATGAGGATGTTCTTCCCCTGCAGTGGCGCGTCCATTACTGACCATACTCCTCTTTGGCACGATCAACGATTTCCTGTGCCCCCTGGTCTCTTAAAAGATCAGCCGCTTGTCTGCCGACTTCAATTGGATCCTGTCCGGTTACGGTTTCATGAAGGATCGTATTCCCGTCCGGCGTTCCCACTAAAGCGGTAAGGACGATGTCATCGCCTTTCCGGTACGCGTATCCACCAATAGGAACCTGGCAGCCGCCATTCAAATCGTGGAGGAATTTCCGTTCGGCCGCCACTGTCGTCTGCGTGTATTCATGATTCAGTTTCATAAGAAAATCACGCAGTTCTTTATCCTCTTCACGGCACTGGATGGCTAGCGCTCCTTGACCGACAGCAGGTACACAAACCTCCGGCTCCAAATACTCTGTGACGAGGTTGTCATCCCAGCCCATCCGCTTCAAACCGGCAGCAGCCAGAACGATAGCGTCATAATCTTCCTCTTTCAATTTCCTAAGGCGTGTGTCAATATTCCCGCGGATCCATTTAATTTCAAGATCCGGACGGACCGCTTTGATCTGAGACCCACGGCGGAGACTGCTTGTCCCTACAATGGCGCCTTCCGGAAGATCCTTCAAGGCAACGTGATTATTGGAAACGAACGCATCGCGGTGATCTTCACGGATCGGCACGGAAGCGACTGTCAACCCTTCGGCCACCACAGCCGGCATATCCTTCATACTATGGACAGCCATATCAATGGTACCGTCGTACATCGCCTGTTCGATCTCTTTGATGAACAAGCCTTTGCCTCCGACTTTAGATAACGTCACATCAAGAATCTGATCACCTTTTGTCGTGATGCGCTTGATTTCGAAATCGTAGGATGGATCAATCTGTTTCAGCTGATCGATCACCCATTCCGTCTGAGTGATGGCCAGATTACTCTTTCTAGAGCCGATAATGATTTTCCTCATGCTTGTTCCTCCTCTTTAAAAGTGAAAGTTGGATAGAGAGCTGAATAAAAAGAAATTGATAAGCAGAAATAAAAAGGCGGCGGCGTTAAATATGGAAATGGTCCGTCCCTGATACCCTTTAACCACCCGCAGAATGAGATAAATCATATAACCGATCAACACGAGGAAAGAGCCGAGCGTCTTAAAATCATACCAGTAGAACACATCTGTTGAAACATAGCCCCAGACAACCCCGAGAATGATGGCGATGAGGAGGAGGGGCACGCCTAAAATGACCGCAACATAAGAAAAATGGTCCAGCTTAGTTAAATCCCCGAGCCGGAACAATTTGGCATTCCATTTTTTCTTTTTTAACAGCCGGTACTGCAGTAAATACATGATGGAGAAAATAAAGGAAAGCGTGAAAAAGCCATAGGAGATAATCGCCAGGCTGATATGGATGACGAGAAGCTCATTGACCAGCGCCACCCCTTCCTTCTCCATTACATTTTGAGCCCTTGTGAAAATATGAATAATCATAATCAAAAAACCGACGACATTCGTAAAGAATACGAGAAAATCCATCTTGAACAGCCGGTTGATTAATAGGGAAAACGTGACCAGAATCCACGTATAAAAATATAAGCCGTCATACACCGTCATGATTGGAAAGTTGTCGTTCATAAAAAACTGGGACAACAGAAAAACGCTTTGCAGAACCCAGACCATACTAAGCAACCAGAAGGCCGCACGGTTGGCCTTCCGGTTTGTCTGGACAAAATCAATAAAATACCCGATCAGGCTGAGTCCATATAGGAATAGGATCAGCTCGTACACCCATTTCAACTCAAACATGGAGCCGCCCCCCTCAGGAATGAATCATAGGGCTGATGATGGAAACAGAGTGATCGGCCTCTATATGACGCTCATTCGCTGAGCTTTTCTTTTTTTCCTGCTGCTGGACCTCTTTTTCCACCTGCTCTTCAATACCGAAGATCTGGGTGAACAGCTTCAGGGTTTCTTCAGAATCCGGCTGGGCCGCCAGTTCCTTGGCCTGTGAAATCGGTTCTTTTAACATTTGGTTGACGATACTCTTCGTATGCTTGTTCAACACTTTCCGTTCACGATCGGATAAGTCAGGCATTTTCCGTTCAATGCTTTTCATCGTTTCCGACTGGATGTCGAGGGCTTTGGAACGAAGCGCAGAAATCACCGGAACTACACCGATTGTCTGGAGCCACTGCTTGAACTCCACGATTTCCGCTTCCATCATAATCTCGATTTCCTCTGCGGCCTGCCTGCGCATTTCCAGGTTGGCATCTACGATTCCCTGAAGGTCATCAATATCATAGAGGAAGACACTTTCCAAGGATTCCATCGCTGGATCCAGGTCTCTAGGCACAGCAATATCGACGAAGAACAGCGGCTTGCCCTTCCGTTTCTTATGGACAGGCTCCATCATTTCCTTCGTAATCACATATTCGGACGCACCTGTAGAACTGATGACGATATCGGCATCAGCGAGTACCGTTTCCAGTTCATCCATCGTCCTGGCATACCCGTTAAATTGACCGGCAACAGTCCGTGCTTTTTCCAGCGTGCGGTTGATGACGGTCACTTTACGGACACCGGAGCCGTGAAGGTTTTTGGCGGCCAGTTCGCCCATTTTTCCGGCGCCCAGAATCACAATGTGCTTATGAACGAGGTCACCGAATATTTTCCGAGCCAGTTCAACAGCTGCATAACTGACCGAGACAGCGTTTTCACCGATTTCCGTGTCACTATGTGCTTTTTTCGCCATGGTGACGGCCTGTCGGAACAGCTGATTGAAAATGGTTCCGGTCGTGCCTGCATTCTGTGCACGCAGGAAGGCCTGCTTCATCTGGCCAAGGATCTGCGTCTCTCCGAGGACCATGGAATCAAGGCCGGAAGTGACTCGCAGCAGATGCTCGACAGCTCCATCTGTTTCATATATCGCAAGGTAAGAGGTGAACGCCTCTTTATCCACTTGAAACCAGTCAGCTAAAAACTGTTTAATATAATACCGCCCTGTATGGATCTGGTCCACAACGGCGAAGATTTCCGTACGGTTGCATGTAGAAATAATCACATTCTCCAGGACACTTTTACGCCCGTTCAACTGAGCCATAGCTTCCTCAAGCTTCTCTTCAGAAAATGTGAGCCTCTCTCGAATTTCCACAGGGGCTGTTTTGTAATTAAGACCGACGGCTATAATGTGCATTTCGTATACCCCCATTACACGTGCAGATTTTCTCCTGTAGTGTAGATTATAACATAAATAACGGAAGATTTTTTGTCCCAATTATGAACAGATCTTGAATCTGTTATGATAGGATGAAATAGAGTTATTCAATCAAATACTTATAATTATTAGATTAGAACGAATCTAATTTATAATTCGTTTGTAATATACCAAATCTACAGGAGAATATCAAGGAACAAACATTATCATTACATAATGACTGGATGTGAGCACATTGAATAAAAACCATACCCTGCTTGGGTTTCTCTTCATTGGACTGGGTGCGTATTTTTTTCTTCGTCATCTCAATATTCCCCACTTGCAGCCGTTTTACTCGTGGCCGTTCCTGCTCGTTCTGGTCGGCGCAGCCTTTTTATTTCACAGCTATGTGAGTAAAGATACTTCCAGTCTGTTTACAGGAACGATCGTTACTGGTTTCGGGATTCATTTTCTAGCTGTTGATCAACTGGCTTTCTGGCGCGATCACTGGGGCGTTTATCTCTGTATTGTCGGCGCAGCCTTTCTGCTTCAGTATAGAAAAACAAAAAAAGGACTCATTCCAGCCCTTGTCCTGCTCGGAACAGGAGCTTTCGTCCTTTTTTCACCTACAATGCCTGCCTGGATGCAGTGGATCAACCAATTCTTCCTTTTACTCGAAAGGTTCTGGCCTCTGGCCTTGATTGCCTTCGGTCTGTATCTTCTTAAAAAGAAACCATAAGGGAAGCAGAAAAACAAGGCTGTCGATGAATGTCATCGACAGCCTTGTTTTTATTTTACAGGATGGAACTTAAGAAGGCTTGTGTCCGCTCTTCTTTCGGATTTTCAAAAATCTCCTGTGGGGTCCCGCTCTCGACGATCTTTCCATCGTGCATATACACGACTCTGTCGGCCACTTCACGGGCAAAGCCCATTTCGTGCGTAACGACGACCATCGTCATCCCTTCCTGAGCAAGGGTCTTCATCGTTTGAAGCACTTCTCCGACAAGCTCCGGATCAAGTGCTGAGGTGGGCTCATCAAACAGCATGATTTCAGGCTTCATCGCCAGGGCGCGGGCGATGGCTACACGCTGCTTCTGCCCGCCGGACAAGCGGGACGGGAATACATCCGCCTTATCGCCGAGCCCGACTTTTTCAAGCAGCTGCTTCCCTTCCTCTCCCGCCTGCGCCTTGGAGAGCTTTTTCACCTGCAGCGGAGCTTCCATTACATTCCCGAGCACCGTTTTATGCGGAAACAGATTGAAGTGCTGGAATACCATTCCTACCCGCTGGCGCACTTCGTTCAGGTTATCCTTCTTCGGATTGATTTCTTTCCCCTGAATGTAAAGCTCTCCGCCATTTTTCATTTCCAGGAAATTAAGGCAGCGAAGCATCGTACTTTTCCCGGAACCACTGGCCCCGATCAATACGACGACTTCACTTTCCTTTACTTGAAAGTCAATATCCTTCAAGACGTGCAGGTCCCCAAAATATTTATTTAATTGATTCGCTTCAATCATATAATCAGACAATCGATTTCCTCCTCCATTAATCGCTGGCCGCCAGTTTCTTCTCAACAGCCCCGACAACAAGGGTCAGCAGGAAGACCAGAATCAAATACCATACCGCACTGACGAGCAGCCAGGTCATGTAATCAAAGGTATTCGCCCCCTGAGTGGTGGCGACAGCGAAAATCTCCGATACCCCGATAAATGCAGCCAGGGATGAATCTTTCAACCCAATAATAAACTGATTTCCCAGCGGTGGCAATGCACGCCTGAACGCCTGCGGCAGAATGATCCGGCGCATCGTAAGCGCCTGACTCATTCCGAGGGAGCGCCCTGCTTCCGTCTGCCCTTTTCCAATCGACTGAATCGAACCTCTGAATATCTCAGCAATATAGGCTCCATTATGGAAGGCAAGACCGAGCGCTACCGACCAGAACCCACTGATCATCCAGATTTCGGTCAGCCCGTAGTAGAAAACAAAAATCTGGACGATCAACGGTGTTCCTCTGACTACATAAATGTAGATATTCGCTATCCATTCCAACACTTTGATATCGGAAATCTTCATAAAAGCAAACATAAGTCCGATGAAAATCGCAATAAAGATGGATACAGCCGTTAAGGCGAGCGTCAGTTGAGCCGCTTCAAAGAACATCCCCCGGCTGCTGATCAATGAATCCCAGAAATGAACAACATTCAAATACATGTGCACCAACTCCTCTGTCATATGAAAAAGAGTACGCGACTGCGCACTCTTCACCTTCGTTTCTGTCTAACATCACGGTTTATTCAGGAGCCGTTGTGATGTCATCCCCAAAATATTCCTCACTGATTTCAGAAAGGGTTCCATTTTCTCGAAGTGTTTCCAGCGCTGTATTGATCTCATCTAGTAATTCTGTGTTTTCCTTCGATACAGCGACGGCCTGCTCGCTGCGTTCAATCATTTCCTTCGCCTCGATATCCAGTCCTTCACCGGAAGCTTCCTTTCCGGTCAGAAAATCGGTAATGACAGCATCGTGACGGCCCTTGGACAAGGATTGCAGGGCCACAACATCACTGTCGTAGGTCTTTATATTCTCCGTCACTTCTTCTGCATACTGACTGTATGTGGATCCCTTAGAAAGAGCAATCTCTTTGCCCTCCAGATCCTCAAGGGTTTCAATGTCACTGTCTGCACGGGTGAAAATCTGTGCACCTGAGTAATAATAAGGTGTCGAGAAGTCCACCTCCTGCTTACGCTCGTCTGTAATCGTATGGCTGGCGACCGCTGCGTCAAAACGACCGGTTTTCACCCCTTCTACAATACTTGCGAACTTCTGTTTCTGAGGACTTGGTTCAAGTCCCAGTTCCTCTGCAATGGCGTTGGCCACATCAATATCGAAGCCCTCCATCTCTCCATCGGCCCCTGTCATACTGAAAGGACGGAACTCTCCGGACGCCGCAAAGGTAAATGTCCCTTCCTCCACCAGCTCGTAATCCGTATTATTTTCTGATGTATCCTCTGAACCACTGTCTCCTTCATCTCCGGAAGCTCCTTCTTCACTGCTTCCACAAGCAGCAAGGAAAAGCACCAGAGTCATGAATAACAGCAGCATTCCATTCATTTTCTTCATCAGCCCTGTATCATCCCTTCTCTGTTTGTCATCGTTCTGTAATATTAAAAGTATATCGATTTATCAAATATTTCCCAAAATTAGTGAGATTCTAAAAATGGGTATATAGAAGGGTACAGCGGATATAATGCATAAATACTACATATGCCTTATAAATACTCTATATTCCTCCTCTTTAATAGAAAAATACATAAAAAAACCGCTCTCCCATAGGGAGAACGGTCTGATTTTATACCTTCAGATGAGAGAGCATCGCTTTCCAGGCTTTATCTTTTCCTTCACCTGTTTCGGATGAAAATGGAATAAGGGTATCCTCTTCTTCCATTTCCAGCACCTCCTGAATCATTTTCAGCTGCTTATGGCGCTGCCCTTTTTTAATTTTATCCAGCTTTGTTGCAATGACCATCACCGGCACGTCAAAATGCTTCAAATAGTCATACATCGCCTGGTCATCCTCGGAAGGCTTATGACGGACGTCAATGATAAGCGCTGTCGCTTTCAGCTGTTCACGCTCGGCAAAATATTCCTCCATCATTTCTCCCCATTTGGCCCGTTCCTTTTTGGAAACTTTCGCATACCCATAGCCGGGCACATCAACGAAATGGAATTTATCATTAATGATATAAAAATTAAGCGTCTGCGTTTTTCCCGGCTTGGAAGATGTCCGGGCCAGGTTCTTTCGTTGAATCATCTTGTTAATAAACGATGACTTACCGACGTTGGAACGCCCGGCAAGGGCGATCTCCGGAATCGGTTGGTTGGGATACTGTTTCCTGCTCGCCGCACTAATGACGATGTCTGCGGTATTAACCTTCATGTGCACCCTCCGCCAATGCCTGATCCAATACTTCATCCAAGTGTTTCACAGGGACGAAGGTCAAGCCTTCTTTAATACTGTCTGGAATATCTTCCAGGTCTTTTTTATTTTCATCAGGAATAATGATTTTCGTTAAGCCCGCCCGGTGCGCACTCAAGGATTTCTCCTTCAAGCCGCCGATCGGAAGCACACGGCCGCGGAGTGTGATTTCACCAGTCATCCCGACTTCCTTGCGGACAGGACGTCCGGTAAGAGCGGAAACAAGAGCGGTGGCCATCGTGATACCCGCTGAAGGCCCGTCTTTCGGTGTCGCTCCTTCAGGTACGTGAATGTGGATGTCGTTCTTCTCCACAAATTCCGGATCAATATCAAGCTCAGCTGCGCGTGAACGGATATAGCTGAATGCAGCCTGAGCGGATTCTTTCATGACATCTCCCAGTTTACCCGTCAACGTCAAGTTGCCTTTTCCTGGATAGATGGACACTTCAATAGAAAGTGTATCCCCGCCCGCTGTCGTATAGGCAAGACCGGTGGCTGCACCAATTTGATCTTCAAGCTCTGCCCGTCCATAACGGAATTTTGGACGGCCGAGAAGTTCTTCAAGCATTTTTTCGGTGACGACGACGCGCTGCTTGTCACCGGCTACGATAATCTTCGCCGCTTTCCGGCACAATCCGGCCAGTTCTCTTTCCAATCCCCGGACACCCGCTTCACGGGTATAGCGGCGGATCAGTTTGAGAAGGGCTTCTTCTCTCACCTGCAGCTGGCTTTTCTTCAGTCCGTTTTCCTTAATCTGTTTGGGAAGCAGATGCTCTTTGGCAATCTGCTGTTTCTCCACTTCTGTATAACCGGCGATCGTAATCATTTCCATCCGGTCGCGCAACGGTCCGGGGATGTTGGCTACGTTGTTCGCCGTAGCTATGAACATAACTTTCGATAAGTCATAGTTTTCTTCAATGAAATGATCACTGAATGTCCCGTTCTGCTCTGGATCGAGCACTTCAAGCATCGCAGAAGAAGGATCACCCCTAAAATCGCTTGCCATTTTGTCGATTTCATCCAGAAGGAAAACAGGGTTGACGGTTTCCGCCCGCTTCATTCCCTGAATGATCCGACCCGGCATCGCTCCGATATAGGTCCGGCGGTGACCACGGATTTCAGCTTCGTCCCTCACACCACCAAGAGATACTCGGACAAATTTACGATTGATGGAACGTGCGATGGACTTGGCCAGAGATGTTTTCCCAACCCCTGGAGGTCCGGCAAGGCATAAAATCGGCCCTTTAATCGTCTGGGTGAGCTTCTGGACAGCCAGATACTCCAGTACCCGTTCCTTCACTTTCTCAAGTCCGTAGTGATCTTCATCCAAAATACCTTCCGCACGGTTTACATCCAGGTTGTCTTCCGTTTCCTCAGACCAAGGCAGAGAAACGAGCCATTCGATGTAGTTGCGGATGACAGAGCTTTCTGCAGAACTTTGAGGCACCTTCTCATAACGGCCAAGCTCTTTAAGAGCAACCTGTTCCACCCGTTCCGGCATGGAAGCCTTGTCGATTTTCTCTTTCAGCTGAGCGACTTCTCCAGTTTTCCCGTCTTTATCACCGAGTTCATTCTGGATCGCTTTCATCTGTTCGCGGAGATAGTATTCCTTCTGCGTTTTCTCCATCGATTTTTTCACCTGACGACCGATCTTCTGTTCGATCTGCAGCACTTCTCGTTCATTGCCGATCAGTTCAATCAGCTTATTCAAGCGCTTTTTCACATTACGGGTTTCCAACACGTCCTGCTTGTCCTTCAATTTAATCGGCAGGTGGGAGGAGACGATATCAGCCAGGTGGCTTGGATCATCCGTGTCCGCTACAGTGTTGTACGTTTCCTGTGTGACTTTTTTCGAAACTTTCACAAACTTCTCGAATTGATCGAGCAGCATGCGCATCAATGCTTCTTCTTCGTTTTTATCTTCATGTTCATCTTCAATGATTTTAATAGAGGCCCGGTAAAAGTCGCCATCCTCACTGAATTCATCCATACCTGCCCGGTGCAGCCCCTCGACGAGCACACGGTTGGTTCCGTTCGGAAGCTTCACCATCTGCTTGACGCGGGCTACAGTCCCTACGGAATAAAGGTCTTCATACGCTGGTTCATCAATGTTCACTTCTTTTTGAGAAACAAGAAAAATTTCATTATCATCCATCATGGACTGCTCCAGGGCCTGGACAGATTTCTCCCGGCCGACATCCAGGTGTAACACCATGGACGGGTAGACAAGCAGTCCTCTGAGAGGAAGTAGAGGTATATTGTTTCTTTGTTTGTCTGTCATCTATTTGCACCTCCGATAAATGCGGATACGTAGTTTAATCATATAGAAATGTAAGTGGAAAGTAAACGAAACGATACCAGATGGTGCCAACACGCATAGCCCCGGCCTCGAGTCAGGCAGGGGAGCTTTCCTTATGGTATCCCTATTATAAGCAGA
The DNA here is from genome assembly GCF_947311855.1 of Halobacillus sp. Cin3. Lineage (NCBI taxonomy): Bacteria > Bacillati > Bacillota > Bacilli > Caryophanales > Bacillaceae > Halobacillus > Halobacillus sp. Cin3. The sequence continues at coordinate 1,365,196 of NZ_CAMZMV010000001.1, forward strand.
AACCACGGTTTCATGCTTGGATCGAGCCTGCAAAGCCCCTATAAAAAAGCCGTGCTACAGTTATTCGTAGCACGGCTTTTTCAAGGGGAACCCCCTCAGGCGTTACGCACTTTCTTTCGGTGACTGTTTGTTGTCATCCTCTACGGTTCCATCTGTAAGCACAAGCTTTGGACGGCCGTTTTCCGCTTTGACTGTATCTTTCGTGATAATACACTTCTCGATATCATCGCGGGAAGGAAGTTCATACATCACATCAAGCATGATGCCTTCAATAATGGAGCGGAGGCCGCGTGCCCCTGTCTTCCGTTCAATGGCAAGACGGGAAATTTCACGAAGCGCTTCCTCTTCCATTTCCAGCTCAACATGGTCGATTTGAAGCAGCTTCTGATACTGTTTGACAAGAGCGTTTTTCGGTTTTGTAAGAATTTCAACCAACGCTTCCTCATCCAGCTGCTCAAGACTGCCGATAACCGGCAGACGTCCGATGAATTCCGGAATAAGACCGTAGCTTAGAAGGTCTTCAGGCAGCACTTTCGTCAGAAGGTCCTTTTTCTCTGCTTCGTCCGTCACCTGCTCGGAGCCGAATCCGATCACTTTTCTGCCCAGGCGGCGTTTGATAATCTGGTCGATCCCATCGAAGGCCCCACCCACGATAAACAGGACATTCGTCGTGTCAATCTGGATGAATTCTTGATGAGGATGCTTCCGTCCACCTTGTGGAGGAACACTCGCCTGCGTTCCTTCAAGGATCTTAAGAAGCGCCTGCTGAACACCTTCACCGGACACATCACGTGTAATGGAAGGGTTTTCGGATTTACGTGCTACTTTATCGATTTCATCAATATAGATGATTCCTTTTTCTGCTTTCTCTACATCATAATCAGCAGCCTGGATCAGTTTAAGAAGAATGTTCTCCACATCCTCCCCGACATAACCGGCTTCTGTAAGAGACGTGGCATCTGCAATAGCGAACGGAACATTCAAGATACGTGCAAGGGTCTGGGCAAGCAGTGTTTTACCGCTTCCGGTAGGTCCAAGCATCAGAATGTTACTCTTCGCAAGCTCCACCTCATCATTTTTCACTCCGGCGTTAATACGCTTGTAGTGGTTGTAAACAGCGACGGAGAGGTTCTTTTTCGCCTGATCCTGTCCGATGACATAATCATTCAGAATGTCACGGATTTCCTGAGGTTTCGGAACTTCCTTGAACTCCACCTCTTCTTCGTTGCCAAGCTCCTCTTCCACGATTTCTGTGCACAATTCAATGCATTCATCACATATATATACGCCAGGTCCTGCAACGAGTTTTCGGACTTGTTCCTGACTCTTTCCGCAGAAAGAACATTTCAATTGTCCTTTTTCATCGTTAAATTTAAACATACGTTTCACCCCTTAATAAAATGACGCAATCGTTGCGACTGAAGTTACTGATACGACGCCAACGTTTCGCTTCTTTTGCCCATCATACCAAATAAACTCCAAACACAAAAGCAATACCTTTTAGAGGTGTGCCGTCAATTCCTGCGACACCCTCATTATGTAGATATAAAACGCATAAGTCAAACCTTTGAGCATCTTAAATAGTATATGTAAAAACGCTTGGAAGTATCATTATTTTCCCCACAAACCACCCCGCCTAAACGGTGTTTCCGAAGAAAATATATGAGAAGACAAGGTACCCGGGCACCTTGTCTTCCACCAGTATTATTCAGCTTTGCTGTTTTCGACAAGAACGTCGATGGCTTTGCGGACTTTCAGATCTTCTTTGATCATGTCCGTGTTACCGCCAAGCATCTGCGTCAGCTGAGCAACATCTGTCTGGTACATGCCAGCCATGTTTTCTAGTTCAGCATTGACATCTTCGTCGGTTACGCCGACATTTTCCGCCTCGGAAATAGCTTCAAGAGTCAAGTTCGTTTTCACACGCTTCGAAGCATCTTCTTTCATCTGCTCGCGAAGGGCGTCTTCGTCCTGACCAGTGAACTGGAAGTACATGTCTTTCGTCATGCCCTGCATCTGAAGACGCTGTTCGAATTCCTGAACCATACGGTCAAGCTCTGTGTCGACCATGGCATCCGGAATTTCAACCTCTGCATTGTCAGAAGCTTTGTTTACAAGAGTTTCACGCTTCTGGTTGTCTGCATCGGTTTTCTTCTGGTCTTCCAGACGCGTGCGTGTTTTCGTTTTAAGTTCTTCCAGGGATTCGACTTCTTCGTCGACATCTTTCGCGAATTCATCATCAAGTTCTGGAAGCTCTTTGCCTTTGATTTCGTGAACTTTCACTTTGAAAGTAGCCGCTTTACCAGCAAGCTCTTCTGCGTGATATTCTTCAGGGAATGTGACTTCCACTTCTGTTTCTTCGCCGGCCTGCTTACCAACAAGCTGCTCTTCGAAACCAGGGATGAAAGAACCGGAACCTACTTCAAGAGAGTAGTTATCCGCCTGGCCGCCTTCGAAGGCTTCCCCATCAACGAAACCTTCGAAGTCCATAACGACTGTATCGCCGTTCTCAATGGAACCTTCTTCTTTAACAACAAGCTCAGCCTGACGCTCCTGCATCTGCTTCAGTTCGCTGTCTACATCTTCGTCTGTAACTTCTGTACTTTCTTCTTCAAAAGTAAGACCTTTGTATTCGCCAAGTTTCACTTCAGGCTTCACCGTTACTTCAGCAGTGAAAATCAAGTCCTGGCCTTTTTCGATCTGCTTCACGTCAACTTCGGGACGGTCAACCGGCTCGATGCCCGCTTCGTCCACTGCGTTAGAGTAAGCTTCCGGAAGGATGATATCAAGAGCATCCTGATACAGAGATTCTACTCCGAAACGCTGTTCGAATAATTTACGAGGTACCTTCCCTTTACGGAATCCAGGTACCTGTACCTGTTTAACTACTTTTTTAAAGGCAGAATCAAGCGCTTTGTCGAACTCGCCTGCAGGTACTTCAACTGTTAATGTACCTACATTGCCTTCTTGCTTTTCCCATTTTGCTGACATAAAAAATTCCCTCCAACATCTATTCACATTTTCGTCCGGAGACGATGGTTTACTGATTCTATGACTCTGATTACATACGAATCTCTTTTGCAACCATTACATTATAACATAATCCCCGCTGCTTTCAAGGCGTGACCCTCATTGGTTTTTCTAGGAACCGGTCACGAAAACATAATGCTGCTCACACAGTTCAATTTCTGATTTATACCGGTCCACTTCTTCTAAATGGGGATCCGGTTTATATGGAAGCTGCAGGTATTCATGTCCGAGCTGTTTCAGCGCCTCGACGAGCAGCGGCACTTCCTCTTCATCAGGGAACAGCGGGTAACGAACATAACAGTAGTGAAACAGCAGGTTATTAACCATCTCGTACATGGTCGGGTTTTTCTGTTCCACCTGGCCGAGCCTCATCTGGATCTGCTTCATAATGTAATCATGCTGAAGCATCGATAAATGGCCGGGGACAATAGTCATCTCGACCCCGAATTTAGTCAGGGCCACTTCTCTATCCACACGTCCATCTCTAAACCATTCCAAAATCGAGGATTTTACCATGGGGTGTACGGCTGGTTCCTGAAGGTAGACGATAAACTCCTCCAGATAATCATGGGGGTCCTGTTTCTTTAGTTGATCGAGGGTCTGCCACTGCTTATGTATGTGATCTGATTCCAAGGCTTCCTTGAAGGCGAGAGACAATTCCTTCCCCTGCTCCCTGCGGCTGTCTTCCAACAGCTTTCTGCTCACTTCATACATCTGCCACAGCTGTGTACGGCTCTGATGGGGGATGTCCTCGGATTCAAAAACTTCATCGAGCAGGTCAATAATATCGCTGTAACGGCTGCTTTGGAAAAGGATCGTAATATAGATATGTAAGTAATGGTAATACTGGTCGATCGTTTCCTTCATCTGCTCCTGACACAATTCCTCAGCCTGATCAAAATGACCGAGCTCAATCCAGCTCATCAGGAGCCCTGTAATGACATCATGGCCGGCCTGATTATACTCGACAAGTGGTTCGAAGGCTTCAGCCGCTTCCTTGTAGCGCTTTTCCTTCAAAGCCTCCAGTCCCGACTGCTCCAGTCTCGATTTCCATCCAGGAAACATCACAAGGTTTCCTCTTTTATTCTCCATAAGACACCCTTCCCTAAAAAACGTCCTTATTTCCTTATTCTATCCTATCGCTGCTCCGTTCAAACCATCGTTCCTCAGCTTATTACGCTATACTAAAGCAAATACAACAGAAATACAATTGAAATCCAGTGTCCCCTCTCCACTTTCCGCTATTCCTGTTGTTTAGACACGAACAAACAGGAATGTACACGTCCGCATCAATCGTATAGAAGAATAATTTCTTAATCCTCAATCAATTGTGCAAAACAGGTCTTTCTACTCATGATGAAACAGATTTTTTTGCTAGAATAAGTAAATGTCAATAAAATAATAACGAATCATACGCTAAGGAGTTGTATCGTTTTGTCACTGCTTGATGATCAAACCTTGCTGGAAACCTATCTGGAGTCCGTAAAGCTTCAGCTGGACGACGAATTTGTTCACTTAGTCACGCAAGAAATTGATAAACGATCCATCCAACTACCAACCGAGAATTCCACACATCTTATATAAATGGACGTGGAAAAAGGCATGCAGTCATCTGCATGCCTTTTTCATTTACTGATTAGAGGTTGTTCCTTGTTTCCCGGACATCTTCGCTAAACTCGGGATGACATTCTGCAGTTGTCCGGCCTGACCAGTCATCATGCTGTATGTGGCCGCACCGATACCGACCGAAGCGATAACCGGCAGCCACTGCACATTTTTCTTTTCCATCCTGATCACTCCTCAAATCGGTTGGCTTAAAGCCTCTCTTATTGTCTGCACCCACCCTCCGACTATGACCGGCAATCTTTTGCGTTTCTGCCTTTAAATCCCTCGCATGAGTCTTCGTATAAGAAACACCGGCCATAGAACAATCCATCCAAGCAGATAAAACATATATACCGCCTGCTCCTGTTTGTCCTTCAGCACCGGTTCTTTTTTAAAAAAGCAGAAAAACACGCCGATGAACAGATATGTGAAAAGCAGCACATCCACCACTCCTTCCCTCCATAGCGTATGAGAAAAAGAGACGCTGTGACGCTTTTCCAAAGCAGACGTTTTCTTGAAATTCCTTAGAGGATCCCTGCATAAAATGGTATAATCATACATGAGGTGATACGTATGAGTGCCATCATATTATTCGACGGGGACTGCCATTTCTGCGACAAAAGTGTCCAGTTCATCATTCAAAGAGATCCCCGCAGCCGGTTTCAATTTGCATCGCTTCAAGGTGACAAGGGACGAGAACTGCTTTTGCAGTATAACATTCCTGACGACACCGACAGTCTTGTGTTAATCCAGAACGGAAAAGCCCGTCTGGAATCCACCGCCGCTTTGACGATCAGCCGGCAGTTGAAAGGATTCTGGAAGCTTACGTACTTTTTGATTCTGATCCCAAGACCGCTGCGCAACGCTTTTTACCGGTGGTTTGCATCCAATCGTTACAAATGGTTCGGAAAAAAAGACGTTACTTGTCCTATACCATCGCCGGATGTTCGTAAACGATTTTTATAAAAATTGATATAAATGGAGGGACCTGCCATCAGCGGTCAACAAGTCCAGCATCTGAAAATTACGTCCAAGGAGTTTACAAAACGCGCGGTTTTCATCACGCTCGGTGCCATCATTATGGCTGTAGGACTGGAAATTTTCCTCGTTCCTAATCAGGTCATTGATGGTGGAATCGTCGGAATCTCCATTATCCTGTCGCATTTGACGGAATGGAAACTCGGGCTGTTCATCTTCCTATTGAATATCCCATTTTTCTTTCTTGGATATAACTTGATTGGAAAAACATTTGCCTGGTCAACGGTGTACGGAATTGCCATCCTTTCAACGGCCACAACTGTACTTCATCCGGTCCCTGCCTTTACCGATGATATTCTGCTTGCGACATTATTCGGGGGATTTATCCTCGGGATCGGTGTAGGAATGGTCATCCGCTACGGAGGTTGTCTTGACGGGACAGAAATCTCTGCAATTCTGATCAGCAGCAAAATCCCCTTTTCTGTCGGGGAAATCATTATGTTCATCAACCTGTTCATCCTTGGAAGCGCGGGCTTCGTCTTCGGATGGGACCGGGCAATGTATTCCCTGCTTGCCTATTTTGTTGCTTATAAAATGATCGACATTACGATTAAAGGACTGGATGAATCAAAGGCTGTACATATCATCAGCGATGAATACGAGAGCATCAGTGAAGCCATCATCCAGCGCCTCGGCCGCGGCGTCACCTTTTTGAAAGGAGAAGGAGCCTTCTCCAATGACGAGAAAAAAGTGATCTTCTGCGTCATCAACCGGTTAGAGGAAGCGAAGCTGAAAGCGCTCGTCCAAGAGCACGATGAACAAGCCTTCATGGCGATCGGAGATATCGCCGAAGTGCGGGGCGGCCGTTTTAAGAAAAAAGAAATTCACTAAAAAGAGGCGCTTTTCACTGCGCCTCTTTTCTATGGATGTCTCTTTCGTATGGATGGTTACGTGCCGCTCATCCGTGGATGTCTGTTACGGGTACGGCCTCACTCGGAACGAGCGCTGCTTTTCCTCACCCCTGTGTACTTCTTTTTCAGTCTCGGGATTCTTCTTTCAGCACGCGCCTTAGGATTTTACCCGCGCCGGTCTGAGGGAGGGATGTGCGGAATTCGACAAACGCCGGAACTTTATAACGGGCCATATGGGCTTTTGCCCATTGGATCAATGCTTCTTTCTCCAGTGCTGCTTCCTCTTTTAGAACAATGAACGCTTTGACGACCTCCCCCTTTGATTCATCCGGCACACCGATGACAGCCGCCTGGGAGATGGCAGGATGTTCCTTCAGTAATGCTTCGACATCTTCAGGGAAAATGCTGAATCCTGACGATTTGATCATTTCCTTCAGACGCCCCTGGAAATATAAATAGCCGTCTTCGTCGAAATAACCGATATCACCCGTATGCATCCATCCGTCCACCAGCACTTCCGCTGTCGCATCAGGCCTCCCCCAGTAGCCTTTGAAAACACCGGGACTTTTCACAGCGATTTCCCCTGACTCACCGAGGGGCAGCTGTTCTTTTGTTAATGGATCGCGGACAGCCAGTGATGACCCAGGAACAGGAAGGCCGACAGATCCGAATTTCACACCGTCACCGGGCATATAGGTGTCCACGGTATGCGTCTCGCTCAGACCGTAAGCCGCCTCATACAACGAACTGTCCGGCGCAAAAGAGCGCCAGCGTTCTGCCAGATCTTCTGTCACAGGCATACCGAAGCTCGTACACAAATTGAGCCTCAGAGCATCCGCTTTTTCCCCGTCCGCCACGGATAACACAGCCTCATTCATCGGGGCGATGCTGTACCACACCGACACATCGTAAGCAGTCAGTGCTTTGACCACCTGCCGGGGATCAAACCTCGCAAACAACACACAGGGGGAACCGGTAAACGCCGGGATGTTCACGCCCATCACCATTCCCGCAATGTGACAAAGCGGCATCACCGCAAGCCACGTCTCTTCCTCTTCCACCCCATTCGCTTCCACAGCCGCTGCTGTTTTATACAAAGCATTTTCATACGTGAGCATCGCCGCTTTCGGTCTACCGGTCGTTCCTGACGTGAAAGCAAGCAGAGCCGTATCATCCAAATCGATATTTTCAGACGCTTTTAGTGGTTCCGATTCGTTTACAGCATCGCTCCAGTGGGTTTCCTTATTCTCTAGTTTCAAATCCGGAACCCTAAAGTCACCCGGCACTTCCCATTCGGTCTGCTCAGGGATATAATCTTCGTAAGAAACGACAAGAACCGCATGAAGATCGCTGTCTGTTTTTCTCACATCACTTAACAGTTCCCCACCGGTAAATAGTCCTTTCATGCCGACTTCCTTCATTAAATAGGTTAATTCGCTCGCTTTGTACATCGGGTTCAACGGACAGACAATCCCACCAATTGACTGGATGGCATAGTGGGCAATGATATACTGCGGGCTGTTCTGCATATAAAGCCCGACCCGGTCCCCTTTTTCAAAACCCTTCTGTGACAAAAATCCAGCCATCTTTTCAATATCATTCAAAAGCTCCGCCCACGTCAGTGTGGATCCATAATAAAAGTAAGCAGCCTCATGCGGGCGCTCCTCTGCGTGGTGTTGGACGTATACGAGAAGCGGGTGTTTTCCAAGAGGGTACATGTTCTCTATTTGATGCCGTTTCATTTCGCTTTTCATTCGATTCCTCCTTATGTGGACATCGGCCAGTCTGCCAGCCGTCTTTCACTTTTATCCGACGCCGTTCGTAAAAACCGAAGCAGAAAATCCCGGGTCTGTTCCGGCTCGATGATTTCCTGAATCAAGAACTTACCCGCGGCTTTCGCTGGTGAGCTGTCGAAGCTCCACTGTTCCAGATAAGCCGCACGGGCTTCAGAAGGATTGTCCGCCTGCTTGATCTGCCTTCCATAAACAACATTCACACCGACGTCGGGGCCGGTAAAGTTAATTTCAGCCTCCGGCCAGGCAGCCACCACGTCCGCCCCCATGCCTGGACCACCCATGTTTCCATAAGCCGCTCCAATGCTTTTGCGAATGACGATGGAGTACTTGGGAACAGTGGATTTAGCAAGCGCCGTATTCCAATTCATAATCTTTGAAGGCATTTTCCGCTTTTCTGCCTGACTGCTGATCCTGAACCCGGGAGTATCATGAAGAAAAATCAATGGAATATGATAGGAATCACAGAGGCAGATGAAATCCACCGCCTTATCACACTCCTCCGGCCCTGGAGCTCCCGCCATATGAAGCGGCTGACTCGCCACCACTCCTGTTACTCGCCCGTCCATACGCGCAAGACCTGTCAGGAGTGCTTTTCCGTAAAAAGGTCGGTAAGCCATAAAGGATTCCGGATCGACAATCTCACGAATGAGTTTATTCATGTCATACGGACGTCTCATGTTCGAAGGAACAACAGCCGCTGCGTTTTCCCCTGAAGATGAGGGCGAAGGCACAGATACTTTAAAAGGAGGCGTGTCTTCATATGAAGAAGGCAGATAGCTGAAAAACCGCTTCATAGCCGTTATCGCTTCTTCCTCTGTTTCAGCGACGTGATCAATCTGTCCGGTATATGCCGCATGCATATCAGGCCCCCCAAGGTCTTCGGCTGTAATCTCTTCTCCACTCGCCATCTCCAACATCCTCGGCCCGGCAACGGCCATTCCCGTTCCGCGCACCTGTGTGACAAAATCCGATGTCACGGCCATCCACGTCGGACCGCCGAAGCTGTCCCCAAGAATGGCGGTAAGGGTCGGGGTTTCTCTGGAGTGATCCAGCAGACAGTTCGGAAAAAGCTTGTCACTGATTCCGTCTGAACCCATCCCATCCGGCATCCGCAGCCCACCACCTTCACACAAATTAAAAAGCGGCAGCTTCCTCTTTTTCGCGTACTGATGAAAATACTCACTCTTCCGGAGATGAACCTCCCCCTCCGTTCCAGATAACACACTCACATCCATCGCCTGAACAACCGCTTCCCGGCCATCGACACGGATCAAACCGCCGATCAGCCCATCGGCAGGCGTCCGTTCTTCCATTCCCGGGACAGATGAATGGGCAGATTTTCCGAGTTCAAGAAAGGATCCGTCATCAGCAAGCAGGTGAATTCTTTCATGAGCAGTAAGCTTGATAGCCTTTTGTTCTGTAGAGGAATCGGTTTGTTTTTCGTTTGTTTTCATAAGAGCCTCCTTTAGATACTGACTGGTTGGTATGTAGTGGTCAAAAAATATAGGGTTTATATTTGTAAGTATAGGTTAATTAATCTGAAAATTCAATTCTTTTAAGGGTGACCTGATATATTACACTGTGAAAGCTTTTTGCTTTTCCAGTTAGTTTTCCAATTGAAATTACAAAACCACTATCAATCATAAACCTTGTTCTATGATTGATAGTGGTTCTAAAAAATTATCTACTCTCCATCATTCAAACCCGCATGAGAAGGTCAATCCTTCTCCACTGATTATAATTTCTTTTTCTACACATGCTCGGACCCAATCCAATACACGTGTCACTCTAATACACCCCTCTCTCTGCTTTATTTCCCCCGATCGATCTATTTGTTCAATGTGAATCACTCCCGACATTTGTGATTGAAGGTTTTGTTCCAGCAATAAACCCAATACTACATTATTCAATCTACCGTTTCGACAGACCAGTTCCACCTGACAGCCCGCTACAGCTACGGAACAATCGATGACAGTACCTCTCGGTGCACACATCAATACTTGATGATAAACACAATGTTCTACAGGATCACTGACGCAGATTCCATCTGTCCCTATTATAGTTATAGTGATGTCGAAATTCGTTACGATACGCACCATCTCAAGGGGTACCTCTTCGCCATTCGGCAGATTCACTAGTACAACCTCTCTATTATTCGGATCACTGATTTCCCGGCAGTTTAGATTTTCTACGGTGCACGAAGCTTTGCGCTGATTAAGGATACATGGATCTGAAAACGCCAATTCCTCCCTGACATAGGTGGTTTCTCCTTCCACGACCTCGATTGTAATCGTGTCAGCCTCATACCCTGGCCGTGTCATGCGAAGACGATACGTTCCTGATGGGACATCCTCAAAACGGAACAAACCGTCTTGATCCGTTGTCGTGGAAGCGATGGTAACCCCGTCACTATTAATAAGATCCACCTCTGCCCCTGCGATAGGAGCCGTTGTCCTTTCATCGGCGACTTGACCAATCACCCGTCCTAATGGAATAGGGTCCAGGGAAACACTCAACTCAAGTACTACGTTCGGATCGATCTCCACGATTTGGAGGTCAACGATATAATTTTCCTTACTTGTGAATACATTAAGCTCTCCTGGTGGCAGACCTGTTATCAATCCATCTCCATTACTGTCTGTTGTCCCTGCTCCGACCACCGTCCCATCAGGAAGCGCGACGGTTACACTTGCCCCTGTGACCGGATCCCCTGTCTCGGCATCCGTAACACTGACCGATAATGTTCCGGGATCTTCTTCAAGAATGATGGTTACTTCCAAGGTTTGACCTGCTACAATGGAAACCTCTACCGCTGCTGTTCCATAACCAGGGGCAGAAATCACCAACACATATTCCCCAAGGCTCAAGTTCTCTACTGCAAAGTTTCCTGAAGGATCAGCTAGGACGGCTTCCACCAGCTTTCCATCATTATCATACACCTGAATGCTGATCCCCTGCTCTGCTAAAGGGTCACCTGCAGCATCCAAAATTTGACCTTCCACCCCTCCTGACAGAGAGCTCAATGGGATGTTTATCCTTTCGGTTTCACCCGTTTCTACGACTACTGTCACGATATTCGTTCCATATCCAGTAACGCTTGCGGTAATTGTATAAACCCCCGGAGACAGCCCCCTTACTATATAAGCTCCCGCTGAATCTGAACTGGTACCTGTAACGATAGTCGTTGAACCATCCTCCAGGCGCCTTACCTCTAGACGAGCACCAGCTACCGGCAGATCGGTCCTCGTATCAAACACTATTCCTGTCACGGTTCCAGCAAATGCTTCTAGTACAGCATCAACGACTGTCGCCTCTCCTTGGGACAAAATCACACCTGTTACAAAATCTCCAAAGCCTGCGGCTCTGAAAATAAGAGTGTAGGAACCAGGCGGTAAATTTCCGATTGCAAATGCACCGTCGGCAGAGGTGAACCCTATTCCCACAACTGTTCCATTCCGATCCACGACTCTTACAGATGCCCCTTGGATCGGCATGCCGTTTATATCTGTTACCGTACCATTAATAGAAGCTGGATCTTCTACAAGGAAAAGGTCAACAGAGGCAATTTCACCTGCAAGCACTACAACACCTGTGGTAGCCGCAGCATAGCCAGCAATAGCAGCGGTAAGGATATAACTTCCGGGCGCAGCTCCTTCAAAAACATAGGATCCATCTTGATCTGTAACGGCAGTGGCAACCGGAACTAAACCTTGGACAGGATACAGTTGGACGACCGCTCCCGAAAGAGGAAGCTCATCAAATGCATCGAACACGAAACCTTCCACTCTTCCCGGATCAGGGCTCAAACCCGCATTGACTACAGTTGTCTGCCCGGCAAAGATATCCCCTCCGATACTCATTGATTGGTAGGAAGGATTAGAGAAGACAACCGTATAAGTCCCTGGTTCCAGGCCTCCCACACGGTATCTTCCTTCATCGTCTGTTTGAGTCGTTACAATTAAGGTACCCTCATCCCCGATTACGAAAATGGCAACATTTCTTAGTCTAACTTCAGAAACCGATGATGTAACAACTCCCTCCAAAGTTCCTGGACCCGGAGAAAGCTCAAATCTTACGAATGAAGTGGCATCTGCGGAAATGCTGATGGTTGCCGTTTGTGAACGAAGCGAAGATGAGGAAACCGTAACAGCATAGACCCCCGGTGTTAACCCAGAAACTGCAAAATCCCCGTCACTGTCAGTGGCGGTTGCCACTACAACCGGACCTGTCGGAGACCCCTCCCGAATAACAACTGTCGCTCCTATAACAGGTACACCACTGTCTTGCTCAATGACCAACCCTTCCAAACGCCCTGGATTTTCGGATAATGAAAAATCGGTCTGTGCCAATTGTCCCGAAATGACCTCAATATCCTGATTGGCGTTACCAAAACCTTCAGCTGACACGTTCAGACGGTATACACCTGTCGCTAAACCACTAAATTGAAAAGCACCATCAGGGTCTGTCACTACCGTAGCTATCAACGCTCCTGTGCGATCAATAATTTCGACCACTGCGCCAACAATCGGATCCCCACTGTCTTCCGACGATACGCTCCCTGCCACTCCTCCTGGATTTGGCTGAAGAGCCAGAGTCGTTGTAACGACAGCACCTGGAGATAACAGCACAGCTGCGGATGCCGCCCCATAATTTGCAGCAACAGCAGAGATGATCATTGGCGAAGGCGGAAGTCCTGAAATCGAAAAGTTCCCTTCACTATCTGTCACAGCCCCAGTTATCGGAAGGCCGTTTACATCAGTGACCGTAATAAGCGCTCCCCCAATTGGATCAAGGGTTGCTGCATCTATGACCTGACCAAGAACACGTGCAGGGGTCAGCCCTAATGGAATGCCCACAATAGATGTCTCTCCAGCTTCAATTGTCACCCCTACAGTGGTTGCAGCATAATCCGGTGCGGTTACAGAAAGCGTATAAGACCCAGGAGATAAATCAGAAACAGAAAACTCTCCAAGAGCATCTCCCAACACCGTTTCTATCAAATTCCCCGCCTGGTCAAACACTCTGATTTCAATTCTCGAGTCCAGGATTGGAAGACCATCAGGGTCAGTCACGACTCCTATTACCGTCCCAACCACAGGAGACAAGGACAAATCTGCTGTTGTCGTTTGTCCGCTTCCTACAATCGCGCCTACCGTAGTAACTGCATAGCCAGAAGCCGCACAGGAAATGGAATAGGACCCAGAGGCCAATCCGTCAATAAAATAGTTTCCATTTTCATCTGTAGAACTTGAGGCTACAATTACCGGTACTCCGGCAACTGTCCTTATAACGGCGATTGCTCCAACTACCGGAAGGCCTGTCACCGCATCTGTTACCTGTCCTTGGACACTCCCTGGATTTAGGTTTAAAACAAAATCAACATGTTCAATTTGATCACCAGTTTCGAGAATGACCCCCTGGGTAGCTCCTGCAAAATCAGCAGCTCTTACGACCACCTGAAGATTTCCTGGGGGCAGATTGGAAAATCCATAATTTCCATCTCCGTCGGTGACTGTTGATTCGAGTACTGTTTCATTTTGATCCAGAACGACAACTGATGCATTAGGAACAGGTGTCCCTGACAATGACCGAACATTACCACTGATGCCAGCAGGGGTCGGAGACAATAGGATGGTCGCGCTGGACGTTTCATTCGGGTAAACTGTAACGCCCGTTTGTGAAGTGGAATAGTTTTCTGAAGTGGCAACTAAAAGGTATGATCCAGGTGTCAGACTGGAAATCGAAAAACTACCGGTTCCATCTGTAACCAATGTAGCAATTGGAAGTAATCCACGTGATGGAAACACTCGAACAGAAGCTCCTGTTAACGGAACGCGATCTGGATCAAGCACTTGCCCGGCAATAGCACCCGGATTCAGTTCCAGGCCAGCATCCACCACTGTCGTTGCATTAGCCATAGCGGTAAAACGAACGCTCAGCTGTTGGTAGTCCGGATGAGAGAATGCTACGGTATACTCTCCCGGGGATAACCCATCCACCCGATACGTACCATTCGCTCCGGTCTGGGCAGTTGCAACCAACACGCCGTTTGTATCAAACACTTGCACAAGTACACCTTCTAAAACATCTCCTGATCCTGTTGCCGAAACCACTCCTTCTACAGCAGACGGCTGCCCCATTAACACAAAGTTCTCAGTGACCGTGCTTCCAGGTTCCAGGAGCACAGAAGAAGTTTCCTGTGCATAGGCAATCGCTTTAGCTATGATCACATATGACCCTTGCGGGAGGGATGTAATCAAATAATCTCCATTGGTATCTGTAGTGGCTGTCGCAATAATAGGACCTGTTGAAGTAAACTGTCTGACTACAATTTCTGCCCCTGCTAAAGGACCACCGTTTTCATCCGTCACGATCCCTTGTATTGTCGAAGGGTCCGGATCCAATGAAAAGCTCGCTACAGAAGTCTCTCCAGAAACAACTGTAAATCCGATAAGCTGGCTGCTATAACCTTCCAAACTTGCCATCGCCGTATAGTTCCCCGGCGAAAGTCCAAAAGCACTGAAATTCCCATTCGAATTCGTGGAGGTGGATAAAATGAACGCCCCGGTTTCATCGAATATTTCTACACTGGCCCCTCCCAATGGTTCCCCTGTCATTCGATCACTTACTGAACCTGCTACTTCCCCGGGATTCGGAGAGAGAGACAGGACTACAGCTGTTGTATTTCCTGATTCCAGAAGAACGGAGGTGGAGACAGAACCGAACCCTGATGCAGAAGCTGTCACGTTATAGGAACCTGCCGCAAGATTATTCAGGATGAAATTCCCATCAGCATCTGTGAACGTATCCCCTATGATCTTGCCTGTGAACGGATCCGTAACCGTGACGGAGCTTCCGTCGATTCCTATTCCTGTCAATTGATTGAGCACCTGACCTGTAAGAGTTGCAGGAAAAGGGGCAAGTGAAAGGGTTGCCTGGGATGTTTCATCGGCTTCTACCGTTACGCCTACTGATCCTGACTGATATCCAGTTGCATTTGCCGAAACGATATAAGAGCCCGGGAGAATATTTTCAAATTGGAAACTCCCATCAGGCTGAGCGAGTGTCGTTGCGATCACGACATTCAGTTCATTAAGCAATCGGACCTGAAGTCCCGCACCAGTTATAGGGTTACCATCTGAATCTATCAGTTGGCCTTCGATAGACCCTCGTACTTGGGAGAGCGCAATGTTGCCATTCGCATTCATGTCACTGACTACCGTTACACCGAATGTCTGAGTTCCGTACCCGGTCAATGAAGCCGTGATCGTGTAACTTCCAGGAGAAAGACCCGTTACCGTATAGTTTCCAAACGGATCTGTGGTCACTGTGGCCACAGCCTGATCTTCTGTGCCTGACTCTCTGACGACGACGACCGCATTAGGCAGGGCACTCCCTGTATCAGCATCTGTGACTTCGCCGTTAATCCCACCTGGGTTCGCCAATAATACAAAGTCCACATCGCTCACGTCTCCCCCAGGAGGAAGAATGATTTCAGATAGGACAAGACTGTATCCGGGAGCACTAATAACGATCGTTGAAGGCCCAGCAGGGATATTAGCGATGGAATAAAAACCATCCGCATCCGTCCCTGCAATTCCTATCGGGGTTTCGTTCGCGTCCAAGACTGAAATGGTCGCATTCCCAATCGGTTCGCCGCCCTCATCCACAACTTGCCCTGAGAAGGAAGCTGGATTTGCATTCAATGTCAAATCGACAGTTGTCGACTGATTGGATACGACCAATGCCCCTGCCGACACTGTAGAATAATCAGGTGCGCTTGCTGAAACGATATAACTTCCTGGTGCTAAATTCATAAACTCATAGTTTCCAGCAGCATCTGCGAGTGTACTGATCAAAAAGACATTCTCAGCTGAATAAAGCTGAACAAGTGTTTTTGGTTGGACAGGAGTGATAGTACCGATGATCGTCCCAGGCTGCACATCCAAGGAAAGGTCGACAACGCTTGTCGAACCTGCAAGAACGATCGCTCCTCCGACTTTTGTTTCAAATCCTTCTGCGCTGGCCACGATACTGTAGCTGCCTGGTGGGAGACCCGCAATGGTATAGTGGCCATTTTGATCGGCAACCACACTGTCAACCTGCACATTGTTTTGGTCGATGACCTTGAGTACCGCTCCTGAAATTGGGTCTCCGGATAGCAGAGAATCGATTGTCCCCATGATAGTTCCTGGATTCGGCGTCATCCCGATGTCGACCGTCTCCATACCTCCAGGTGGAATAGTAACCGTAGAGAAGTTCGTCTGATATCCCTGAAAAGAAGCAAATAAAGTATAAGTCCCTGGGGCGAGTTGATCCACCAAATAATTCCCATTAGTATCCGTAAACGTCGTTTGAATGACAGAACCGTTGGCATCCAAAATTCTGACTTCAATTTCCGCACTCGTAAGCGGGGCCCCAGTCTGATTATTAATGACCGTCCCTTCAATGGAAACTGGATTAGGCAAAAGGGTGAAATCGGCGGTAGACGTCATATTTGAATCAATGAATACTCCTTGAGAGGACGACTGATAATTGTGCGCAGTAACTGTTACATTATAGGACCCTGGAGCTAATTGGGGAATCGTATAAAACCCGTTTTCATCCGTAACTCCGGTAGCCACAACAACATTACCGGCATCCGTTCTCACCGTTATCACCGAACCCGGTACTGCGGACATCCCATTATCCAAAATGGTACCCTCAAGAACGCCGGGCTGTGGAAGCAAGGTGAAGTTGACGATCGTGATGTCTCCTTCATTGATCTGGGCACCGAGGACCTGGATTTGATAATCTACAGCCGAAGCACGAACGTTATAGTTCCCAGGTTCCAAATTAGGTAATGAATACGCCCCTGTGATATCCGTTAAGGTGGAAGCAATCGCCACCCCGTTGAGAAGGAGTTGGACAGTTGCATTACTGAGCGGTTGATTATTTCCATCCTCAACGATTCCTTCAAGATCTCCTGCATTCCTTAACAACTGAACATCTAAGGTTGTTACATTACCTGGAGTGATGATAGCCCCGACGGTTTGCACAGCATATCCCGCATGACTGACCGTCACCGTATAAGATCCAGGAGGAAGACTCGGAATAGTGTAGTTTCCAAATGGATCCGTAAGAACAGATGCCACCGTCACCCCGCTCTGGTTAACCACTTGAACCGTTGCATCTTCAATCGATGCTCCGGTAGCGTCATCTGTCACTTCACCACTTAATGATCCGGGTTGATCGACCAAGGTCACGTCCTGGTTTACCATTTCTCCCTGTTCCACAGAGAATCCAAGAAAACTCGTTTGATAACCCGTTGCAGTGGTACGCAGCGTATAAGTACCCGGAGCTAAGGCATCAATGAAATAGACCCCCAGGGCATCCGTAGTCGTCGATACGATGACATTGTTGCCGGCATCCAATACTTCAATTACTGCACTTGGAATCGGGTCGCTCGCATCTGTTTGGACGGTTCCTGTGACTGTTCCCGGTGATCCTGCCAGTTCAAAGTTCTCGATTGTCGTTTGATTGGACTGAACCGAGGTCCCTCTCGTCTCTGCCTGATACGTAGGGGCACTTACCGTAAGAACATAACTCCCGGGTGAAACGGAGTTGAATACATAATCTCCTAGCACATCCGTAACTTCCGTAGCAATGATCGCATTGAAACTGTCGATGAGGTTGACCTCAGCCCCTGGTAAAGGCACATTTCCAGAGGAAATCACAGTTCCTAAAATCGATCCATCTTCCGGATTCAATAATACATTGATCACCTCGATTTCGCCGCTGTTCAAGGTAACCGGCTCGACTACTGTCATGAAATCTGGGTATACGTACGTTACCGTATAATCTCCTGGGGCGATTCCATTTAAAGAGTACTCACCATTTCCATTCGTCACCACCGTCGCCACCAACACGTTCATCGAATCTCGCAGTTCGACGGTCACCCCCGTTAATGGCAATCCAGTCTCCCCGGAGATGACCTGACCAGTAATAGCTCCATCCACCTGTACCTCGATCAGATTCGTTACAACCTCATCCGGCAGCTGTTCACCACTATAATCATCTACACCTGTCGTCGTAACCGTATTCAAAGGCTGAGTGCCTGGCGTTGTAAAAATTCCTACAATTGTATAGGTCAATAAAGCAGTAGCCCCTGGTGTTAGATTTCCAATATCCCACGACAATGTGGTCATCGCGCTATTGTAAACCGCACTTCCTGTTGATGCAGAGATATTACTTACACTCGCCAGTAAATCGATTTGGATCAGATCATCTACGACAATCTGACGAGCTAATGACCTGCCGGTGTTCGTTACCGTAACTTCCAGGTCCCATATTCCTTCTTCCCCATTCAGGATGGACAAAGGACCAGCAATGATTGTCTTCGTTGTCTCTAATACCGCACGGATATCTCCGTCTTCAGGTGAAACGGGATTAGAGAAGGCGTCCACAAATTCAAAATCTTCGTTCACACGCAGGGAATCCTTATTATAATTGTTCGCATTCGCGGAAGAAAAGATTAAAAATTGCAACGGAGTTTCTTCAGTTATTCCGAGTGTCTGAAAGAAAACACTCGCTGAAAATTGAAAATCGATGAAGTAATCCGGATCTCCACCAAAATCGGAGCCGTCATTGGTCATGACCGCACGAGCAACGTCAAAGTTGACGATCGGTCTTGAGTAATTAGGTGTTCCGCTCCCATCGGTCCCTTCTGCAGAATCTGTCCAGGAATTGAATTCCTGGACGGTGTTTTCAATCAGGTTGATACTCGTATCCAACCCATCGACGTTCACCAGCCAATCGTAAACTCCCGGTGCCCCCGAGGTGTTCACCAACACCCCCCATGCTGAGTTCCTGAATCCCGTGCCCTGATTATTAAGTGGATCGTCGTTCAAGCGAATTCTGAAATAAATATTCTCCCCATCATAGGAGAAAAAACCCGCCGGGTACTGCGAGTCTCCTACAATATCTACATAATCAGGATTCTCATCCCCCACTAAGTCATAAATCGGTTCTGCTCCTAATATAAATGGCTGAAACTGATCGTTAGATGGAAATGCCATAGTTTCCCTTCCCTTTCTTCGCTTTATCTTACTAGTCTATTTCAAATAAGACTCTTGGACTGTCCGCACGCCTATTTTTAGAAAACTACCAAACCAGCCACATCCATAGAGGCGAAACACCCATAAAGACAGTTCTATATAAATCCAATATGGGCCTGAATAGAAACAACAAGTAAAAATTTTAAAAAAAAGGAAAAATTTTAATATAAAATAGTGCAAGTCCATGGTGAGAGGACTTTAGAAAACAAAATAATCTCAACATGCAGGTCATGGAAAGAATTTAAAAAAACGAAAGGTATTCACAGATAATTTTTGTGAGCCAATACCTAAGACATAAAAAAACGCTGAAACCTTTTCAAAGGTTTCAGCGTTTTATATTAGCGTCCCAGGAGAGATTCGAACTCCCGACCCACAGCTTAGAAGGCTGTTGCTCTATCCAGCTGAGCTACTGGGACAAATAAATATGTATGGAGCGGGTGAAGGGAATCGAACCCTCATCATCAGCTTGGAAGGCTGAGGTTTTACCACTAAACTACACCCGCATGTAAAGCTATGTATGTGTGTTTCAAAAGAAATTTTCGAACGTCCTTTTGAAGCGGACAAGAATTATTATATTAGGGATTCGCTCATATGTCAACAGATTGCAGCAAAGAATTTTAATTCTTTGCTGCTACTGCTGTTTCCATGGAGAGACCGTCGATTTTCTGCCCGTTCACATGGTAATACTGCAGGCGGACGTGATCGAGATCCTCCCACTCCAGAATGGCGTAGGTCGGTTCTTCGCGGTCCCGTGGAAGTCTTGCGCTTCCAGGATTGATGAAGAGGGTATCCTTCACCTTTTCCGCTCCTGCAATGTGAGAATGTCCGAAGCAGGCGATCTGGGCTCCAGCCTCTTCTGCTCTGTAGGACAGCGGCATGAGGGTGGATTTCACTTGAAACAAATGCCCGTGCGTAACGAGGAATGTGATGTCTCCGACAGTGAAAACCTGATCGTTTTCCATTTCGGGTTCGAAGTCACAGTTTCCTTTGGCATAATGAAAGCCTTCCAGCTCCTTCGATCCGTAGGAGAGCTCGGAGTCGCCACAGTGGATCATAGCATCCACATCGCTGTGGCGATTCTTCACTTCAATTACTTCGTCGGTTAGTCCGTGTGTGTCACTGATGATGAGTACTTTCGGCATCCTTCATCCCCACTTTCAGGATTGAGTTTTCAGCCAGTCTTCGATCTGCACGATGGCATGATGACGGTGGCTGATGGCGTTCTTTTCGTCGGACGTGTGTTCAGCCATCGTCCGGCTGGAGCCTTCCGGAATGAACACAGGATCATATCCGAATCCTTGCTCTCCCTGCGGCTCCTCGGCAATCCGGCCTTCACACGTGCCGCGCTTCGTAAACGTCGCTTCTCCCGGTCGTGCGACGGCAACGGCGCAGACGAAACGAGCGGTCCGTTCTTCTTCGGACACTCTGTTCAGCTCGTTCAGCAGTTTAGCTGTGTTTTTTGCGTCATTTTTTTCTATTCCTGCATAGCGGGCGGAATAAACCCCAGGCTCTCCGTTCAGGGCATCGACCTCTAAACCGGAGTCATCGGCTACAACAGGAATGTTCAAAGCGTTCATCATCGCTTCTGCTTTAATGACGGCATTCTCCTCAAACGTTGTACCGGTTTCTTCAATATCGATGGAAGGATCATGATCGAGAAGAGAAACGACGGAGATGCCGTATTTGGAAAACATCTCGCGGAACTCTTTGATCTTCCCTTCGTTCTTTGTGGCGATTAAGAGCTCCTTCATGCTTTGGCCGCCCCCGCTTTCGCACGAATCACGTCCGCCCATTCTCCGATCGCTTCTTCCTGAAGCTTGATCAGTTCCTGGACACCTTCATCGGCAAGAGAAAGCATTTTCTGAAGCTGCTGCATAGAGAAGGTTGCTTCTTCTCCTGTCCCTTGAAGCTCTACGAATTCGCCTTTGCCGGTCATGATAACGTTCATATCTACTTCAGCACGGCTGTCTTCTTCGTAGCAGAGGTCGAGTACTTCCTTGCCGTCCGGCAGTACCCCGACGGAAATCGCCGTCAAGTAATCGGTGATCGGCAGCTCTTTCATGGATTTTTTGTTCACAAGCTTTCCAAGGGCAAGCACGACAGCTACAAAGGCACCTGTAATGGAAGCTGTCCGCGTTCCACCATCGGCCTGGATGACGTCACAGTCGACCCAGATGGTACGTTCTCCGATTTTATCAAGATCGACGACCGCACGAAGGGAGCGGCCGATCAGGCGCTGAATTTCCATCGTCCGGCCGGATACCTTCCCTTTGGAAGATTCACGGATGTTGCGTGATTCCGTGGCTCTTGGAAGCATGGCGTATTCAGCTGTAATCCAGCCTTTGCCCTGACCACGTAAAAAAGGAGGCACTCGGTCCTCAATGCTGGCATTACAGATCACTTTTGTATCTCCAAAGCTGATGAGTACAGATCCTTCCGGGTGTTTCACATAATCGGTTTCTATTGTAACGGTTCTTAATTCATTGACTTCGCGTTGATCATTTCGCATCAATGATGACCTCCTTTTTCTTCATCATTATCCTTGCCCATCTTAACACAAATTACATATGTGCGGGTAGTTATTCATGAACGTAAAAGGCGCTTCAAAAGTGATTCACTTCTGAAGCGCCGGGTTTTACATTTCTTCAGCACCGCTGATGTCGGTTCTTGACACAGGCTCGGCGAGCGGTTCACCCACTTCATTGATGACCTGCTCCGATCCTTCGACCTGAACTTCGACCGATTCCACATCATCAAGATCCGTCATGCTCAACACAAGACTGGCGAGGGCAGCATCAGACAGGGCCGGCTGATCTGATCCTGTCAGGATTTTTTCATTGAAAGAAAGAGCGAGGACGCCGTTCTCCAGCCGGGAGCTGACCATTTCCGCCCCTTCATGGAAGGGGTTGGTCAATGAGCTGCCGAGCTCAGGCCCTTCAAACAGGGCTTCCACTCTTGCCGCATATTCATCACTGTCTTCAGCGACACGTGTGGTGACAGGAACGTGGTACACCTGCTCCCCGTTCTGGGCAGGGAAGTAAACGGTAACGGCCTTACTGTTCAGCACATCCCGCTGCACGCCGACGTTGTTATTAATCCCGTCCGCCCGGGAGACTCCCTGGGAGATCGGGGTGCCATCTACAGGCATGACTTCCTGCTCGTGTCCGTTGATCCACAGCTTAATCCGCTTCACGTTGTCAAACTGAGTGAGTGTGTAGGTCATCGCCTGAAGGATTTTCTCTTCATCCTTGGCTTCGTAATTTTTAAAGTCCTCCGACACATCGACGACAAGCGTTCCATTTTCCTCCGTATTCAACCCAAGAATTTCTGTTCCCGCCGGCAGAACGGCTTCAAACCCGTTCGGCAGCAGATTCGTGACCGGCCCATCCTTCACAAGGTATTCCAACGCCTGGGAAGCGACTTCCTGAGAAGCCGGCAGTTCCACCGTCTGCGGGGCGATCATTCCATTGGCATCCATTAAATAAAGCTCACGAGGGACGGTTGCTGTGGATTCCTGTTCTGTCGAATCCTCTGCTTTCTCTCCATCCTCCTCCGGTGCTGAACCATCCTCTTCCGCTTCCGGTGATGTTGTCACAGCTTCATCCGGAGCATCCATTTTCTCCAGCGACTGCTCTCCTTCAAACAGGCATCCGGCAAGCAGCCCTGTGCACATTAGAAGCACCAGAGCCGTCAAAAAGGATTTATAGCTGTATTTTCTCATTCTTTTCCCCCCTGAGATAGATTGTACTACCATGTATACGAGCCCTCGATTGGAATAGACCAGGGTAATTTGGAGGAGAAAAGCATATGAAAAAACTCCGCCTGAATCAGGCGGAGCTTGAGACGTGTTCCAGTTCTACCGATTTCAGGATCTGAATCGGCTCTTCAAACCAGCTGTTGGCGACGAGACGGAATTTCTCCATATCGCCGGTCGTGTAAAATTCATGCCTTGGTGTATGGTCATCGGTTTCCAGTGCTTTGTGATAGGCAAGAATCAGGCTCGCTTCACGGGCCGTTTCCTCACCGGAGCTGATCACCTGGATGTGATCCCCCATCTCGTTCTGGACCAGATCCTTGATGAGCGGATAATGGGTGCAGCCGAGGATCAATGTATCAATATAATTCATGTCCTTCAATGGCTGCAGCGTTCGGGAAACGATTCCTTCCGCTTTCGGGCCGGATAAGATCCCCTCTTCGACCATCGGCACAAACGGCGGACAGGCCAGATCGTTCACCCGGATGTCCTGATCAATGGAAGCAAGCGCCTGCGGATAGGCTTTACTTTCAATGGTCCCTTCTGTACCAATGACGCCGATCCGTTTGTTCTGACTCACCTTGATGGCGGCACGTGCCCCCGGATCAATGACTCCGATGACCGGGATATCCAGTTCTTCCTGCAGCTCAGCCAGCGTATAAGCCGTCGCTGTGTTACACGCGACAACAAGCATTTTAATATTTTTCCCAAGCAGATAATTGACCATCTGCCATGTGAACGCCCGCACTTCTTCCTCTGAACGCGGACCGTACGGGCACCGCTTCGTATCCCCAAGATAGATAAAGGTTTCCTTTGGTAACTGCCTCATCAACTCTCTCGCTACCGTCAGTCCCCCGACGCCAGAATCAATGACTCCGATTGCCTGTTTCACTCTGCATCCCTCTTTTATGCCTTAATGTTCTTCTTCATCGATTTCAATCATGTTCCCGTGAAGGACGTGGAGCAGACGGTTCAGCGTTTCCACATCTTCTTCCGGAACATTTCTCAACACGTTTTCCAGGTAGTTCTGTCGTTTTTCGATCACTTCATGAATGATCTTCTGTCCTTTGCTCAGTACATGGATCCTGACGACCCGGCGGTCCTTCGGGTCCCTGACCCGCTCAACCAGCTCGTTTTTCTCCATACGGTCGACAAGGTCCGTTGTCGTACTGCAGGCCAGGTGTATATGATTGGAGAGTTCCCCGATCGTTAAGTCCCCTTTTTCCATCAGCCACTGCAGCGCAACAAACTGCGGAGCTGTAATCGAGTAATGATTCAGGATAACTCGTCCTCTTTGTTTAATGATCCCGGATATGTAACGAAGTTCCTTCTCTACATCAGCGATCATGGATGTCTGCTGGGTTTCAGCCACATTCAGCACTCCTAACGAAATGACTTGATAAATATCATTGTGGTCGTTTCTCACTAAAATTTCAAGGTGAATGTATCCGGCGATACAAAAAAACCCTTTCAGGTATGATCATCACCACGTGACAGACCCTACCTGAAAGGACTCCCTCCATTCCACAGGCCAATGCCTCTGCTGCTTCATGGAATTAAAGCTCCAGTTCACCCATACGCAGCAGTTCAACCACTGCCTGGGAACGGCCTTTCACTCCTAGCTTCTGCATGGCATTTGAAATGTGGTTCCGCACAGTTTTCTCCGAAATGAAGAGCTCTTTTGCGATCTCCCTTGTCGTCTTATCCTGTACTAGAAGCTCGAAGACTTCTCGCTCCCGCTTGGTAAGAATTTGTGTTGGCCGATAGCCGTCCTCCTTCACAAGCGTACCCCTCCTTGTTGTTCCTGAGCTTTTCTTGAGGGGAATTATTTAGTCTTTGTATCGTATGAGGGGATTAGCCCCCGTGTGCTACGCGTTCATGATTTAGACACAAGCCCGAGTTCCTGGGCTTTGAAAAGGGCTTCCGTCCTCGAACGGACGTTCAGCTTGTTGAAGATGCCCGTGAGCGTGTATTCCACGCTCCGCTGGGACATATGGAGCGTCTGGGCGATTTCCCTGTTGGTGAAACCGGAAGCGACTTCCTTTAAAATCGACTGCTCTTTTTCATTCAAGGAGATTCCTTTGTTTTCAGCCGACTCAATCGTTTCCGCCGTGCAGGCTTCTGTCCGGCGCAGCTGCTTGAAAAGGTGGAGCGGAATAATCACTTCGTCTCTTAGAGCGGCTTTGATCGCTGTAACCAGCTGTTCACTTGCTGCAGTCTTGCTGACAAAGCCGTTGATATCCGCTTCTACAATCATATTGAAATGCGTGCTCAAATCAAATCCGGTATAGATCAGCATTTTAATATCCGGGAACGTTTTTCTGAGGCGTTTGGCCAGTTCAATGCCGTTCAGGCCTGGCATATACAAATCCAGAAGCAGCACATCGTAGGCTTTCTTTTCGAGGCAGCTTTCCAGATGGTCGGTTTCGTGGATGACATCCACCTGCATATCCCCCTCCTGCTCGAGCATCGCTTTCGTGCCTGCTCCAACCGCGGGGTGGTCGTCGACAATTAATACGTGAATCATACGTGCTGGACCTCCTTGTGTGACGGATAGGGGAAAGTGATGGTCGTCCTGAATCCTTCCCCTGGTGCTGTGGTGATTTCCAGACTTCCATTTAAACCGTTGACCCTCTGCTCGATCCCAGAAAGTCCGATATGGGAAAATAAGTCCCGCTTCATGGAATAATCCATTCCTTTTCCATTATCTGAATAGTAGAGAACCACCTGGTCCTTCTCATTGAAAAGAGAGAGTTTGACGATCTTCGCTCCGGAATGCTTCATCGCATTGGTTAAAAGCTCCTGGACAATCCGGAAAATTCCGAGAATCCTTTCTTGATCCAGCTCTGATTCAAACCGTTCATGAGAAAAGTAGACGGTGAAATTGGAACGAAGCTGATACTGATGGATCAAATTCTTCAATGACTGCACGAGGCCGAGTTCTTCGATGAATGCCGGCCGCAGCTCGTTACACGTTTCCCTTGTGAGGTGAATACTGTCCAGAAGAGATTCCTTATACATCTTCAACTCTGCATGAAGACTCGTGGATAAATCGGTCCGGTTGCGGATCAGGTCGTCCATTTTACGATACAGGTACAGCTGTTCCTGAAGCACCGTATCGTGGATATCGATCGACAGCTGCTTCCGCTGGTTCTCCGCAATCGTAAATAAGAGCCGGGACAGCCATGCCGGATACTTCTGCGTCTGATCGTTCCTCAATGTCCTGAGCTCCTTGACCAGGTCCTCAATCAAATTCATATTCTCTATTGCAATGTTGGCATTATGAGAGATGGTTTGTAAATACGTTTTTTCATCTCTATTTAACGTCGTGAAGTCTTTCTTTCCCCGGCACCAGAGCATCGTCATCTTCTCAAGCGACAGTCCGACGACGACCCCGAATCCTTTTTCCGTTTCAATGATGGATCCGATATCATAGGGTTGATGGAACAGGTGGTCGTCAAAATGGTCGACAATCCCCTCAGGAATTTCGTTGTAGACACAGTACATCTTCCGCTTATTGTGTTTGGAGAAAATGTAGATATCGCGTACACTCATCACGTTTTTAATTTCATCCCTCACGACCTTCATCAAATCGACCGCATTGGACTGATCCTTCATGTCGCTGGCCAGCCGGTGCATACTTTCCTGGTAACTGTACCGTGCTGAAAAGAGAAACCGCTGCATACGGACGTCAAGCACTTCCTTTAATGATAAGAAAGCAATCAGCGCCGTGTGCATCAATAAATACAGCTGGATGAAGGACACCATCGACAAGCCGGATACGATCCACCCGATGGCAGCTGTCAAAACAAAAGACGGCAGAACAGAAAGGATAAAGTAATAGCGCAGGCGGTTCATAATGAAATTGATATCAATCAGCTGTTCCCGTGTAATCAAATACATGAATGTAGCTGGAATAGCGATTAGAAACACAGCACCGAACTCCAACGACACAATGGTCACACCGGATACGAGAAAAGGAATCAGGTAAAGAAGAATATAAGGGAAAAACGCGACGGTCATCCCGATCGCCATATACTTAAAGACCGGTCCGACAGCGGCATGCCGGTAAATAAATACGCCCCTGTACACGATCACAAAGGTAATGATATACAACCCAAGCAGACACGTGAGCGTCACCAGTTGAAAGTAGGGCGGGTTTTGAAGAGTCACTAAATAATACGTATCCAGCAGGGAAACACCTGCCATGGCAGCGTATAAGAAATAGAGAAAGTTCTTAGAGAACCAGATGACCTTCAATTCCTGAAAATAATTGTGCAGGAAATGGAGAAGGATAACAGGAGCAATCAGGAATAAACTGGTATTCAAAACAAGACTATACAAGTCATCTCTTACAGCTCCACTGTTACTCAAATAAGCCGTAGCAATCGCCAGGAAATACAAAATCAGCTGTTCCGCCGAATACCGTTTAGGCACCCGTTTATGAACCAGATAAGAGATTCCTAGAATCGCCACAAAAAACAGAGCAGGAAGCAGAATATAAAACACCCAGTGCACCCGGCTGAACTGGTCAATATCGCTGTAACGAAGCACTTCTCCGGAAGATTCCACCCTGAAGGACTGGGCATTTTCCAGTTCGTTGAACATCGTAAGAGAATGATGAAGACCCGGATTCCCCCCATCCACAGAGAGAATAACAGATCCCGGCGGGACGTCCTGCCTGTCCGCCCAGCCCCCACTCTCTACATCGGTAATGACCCAGCCGCTTTCCTGCTGTTCAGCATCAATCCCAAGATAGGGCTGGGTCACCGATAAAATAATTAAATAGCACGCTGATACAATAAAAAAGGTCAAAACAATCCATTGAGACCATTTGAAGTTTTTCATACTACGGCTCACCTTCTTACTCGAGCGAATTTCAGTCACATCTATTATACTATCCTTCTCAAGTCCTACAACCCCTTTCACATATGGAAAAAGAAAAAGGACCCCGGTCAGTTCCGGGGTCCTTCGTAAAGACTTATACCTGCTTATCACTGCCAAAGAAGCTCTTGAAAGATTCAACGGCGGTATCACGGTTCAATGCAGCAATGGATGTCGTCAAAGGAATGCCTTTCGGACAGGACTGTACGCAGTTTTGTGCGTTCCCGCAGCCCATCAGACCTTCGCCATCCATAATCGTCTGCAGGCGCTCGCTCTTGTTCATTTCCCCTGTCGGATGGGAGTTGAACAGGCGCACCTGAGACAACGGTGCAGGTCCGATAAAGTCGGACTTGCTGTTCACGTTCGGGCAGGCTTCCAGGCAGACACCACATGTCATACATTTGGAAAGCTCATAGGCCCACTGACGCTTGCTTTCGGCCATACGTGGTCCAGGACCAAGATCGTATGTACCATCGATCGGGATCCAGGCTTTGACCTTCTTCAAGGAATCAAACATCCGGCTCCGGTCAACAGCAAGGTCACGGTTGATCGGGAACGTGGACATCGGCTCCAGGCGGATCGGCTGTTCCAGCTGATCCACCAGCGCTGTACAGGATTGTCGTGGTGTTCCGTTAATCACCATAGAACAGGCACCACATACTTCTTCCAGGCAGCCCATGTCCCAATAGACAGGAGTCGTCGCCTGGCCTTCTGCATTGACAGGGTTACGGCGGATTTCCATAAGCGCAGAGATGACATTCATATTTTCACGATACGGAATCTCAAACTTCTCTTCATACGGAGACTGATCAGGATCGTCCTGCCGTTTGATGATCATCGTAATCATTTTATTTTCGCTCATGATCGTTACCTCCTTTATTTACTCTTCGAGTAGTCACGTTTACGAGGCTCGATTAAGGATGTATCGACATCGTCATAACGGAAAACCGGCTTGTTATTTTCTTTGTCGTAGCTTGCTACCGTTGTCTTCAGCCATTCTTCATCGTTACGATCCGGGAATTCAGGCTTATAATGGGCACCGCGGCTTTCATTACGGTTATAGGCCCCCTGTGTGATGACACGGGCCAGCTGCAGCATATTCCAAAGCTGGCGGGTAAACATAGCTCCCTGGTTGCTCCAGCGGGATGTATCGTTGATGTTTATGCGTTCATAACGTTCCATCAGCTCAACAATCTTTTTATCCGTCTCCAACAGCTTGTCATTATCACGGACAACGGTCACGTTATCCGTCATCCATTCCCCAAGCTCTTTATGAATCTGGTAGGCGTTTTCGTCGCCGTCCATACTCATAATTTTCTCGAATTTGTCCTGCTCTTCTTTGACGGCTTTATCAAACAGAGCTGAACTCATATCGTCCGCAAGGGTTTCAAGACCATCCAGGTATTTCACAGCATTCGGACCTGCTTCCATACCGCCGTAAATGGAGGAAAGAAGGGAGTTGGCTCCGAGACGGTTGCCTCCGTGCTGCGTATAATCACATTCACCGGCAGCAAAAATACCAGGAATGTTGGTCATCTGATCATAGTCGACCCACATGCCGCCCATCGAATAGTGTACGGCAGGGAAAATTTTCATCGGAACCTTCTTCGGATCTTCACCGACGAACTTCTCATATATCTCAATGATGCCGCCAAGCTTAACATCCAGTTCCTTAGGATCTTTATGAGAGAGATCAAGGTATACCATGTTTTCTCCGTTGATTCCCAGTTTCTGGTTAACACAAACGTCGAAAATTTCCCTCGTTGCGATATCACGCGGCACAAGGTTTCCGTATGCCGGATATTTTTCCTCAAGGAAATACCATGGCTCCCCGTCTTTGTATGTCCAGACACGTCCACCTTCTCCACGTGCCGACTCACTCATCAGGCGCAGTTTATCATCGCCGGGAATAGCAGTCGGGTGGATCTGGATGAACTCCCCGTTGGCGTAGTTCACACCCTGCTGATACAAGGATCCGGCAGCAGAGCCCGTATTGATGACCGAGTTGGTGGACTTACCAAAGATAATCCCGGGACCTCCGGTTGCCATAATGACGGCATCGGAAGGGAACGCTTTAATTTCATGGGTGCTCAAGTTCTGTCCGATCACTCCACGGCCGACGCCATCGTCGCCGATAATCGCGGAAAGGAACTCCCAGTTTTCGTATTTCGTTACAAGGCCGTTCACCTCGTGGCGGCGGACCTGTTCATCAAGGGCATACAGAAGCTGCTGCCCTGTCGTAGCTCCCGCATAGGCTGTCCGGTGGTGCTGGGTTCCGCCGAAACGTCGGAAATCGAGAAGCCCTTCCGGCGTACGGTTGAACATGACCCCCATACGGTCCAGAAGGTGAATGATGCCGGGCGCTGCATCACACATCGCTTTCACCGGTGGCTGGTTGGCGAGGAAGTCGCCGCCGTAGACCGTATCATCAAAGTGCTCCCACGGGGAATCCCCTTCCCCTTTTGTATTGACGGCCCCGTTAATTCCGCCCTGGGCACATACAGAGTGAGAACGTTTAACGGGCACAATAGATAGAAGATCTACGTGAACCCCTTGTTCTGCTGCTTTAATTGTTGCCATCAAGCCGGCCAGGCCGCCGCCGACAACAACAATATTTTTATTTGTCATGATTGAAGCTCACTCCCTTAAGTACTGAAAATCTATAAAACTGCCATTGTTATGTTCATAGTTTTAAATTCCGTAGGCAAACTGAATCAACGTGCGCACTCCAACATAGGAAATGGCAACGAAAACGATGATGCTTACGTAGGTCATGATCTTCTGAGAGCGTGGTGACACGGTGATGCCCCAGCTGACAAAGAAAGACCACAGTCCGTTGGAAAAGTGGAAGGTTGTAGAGATTACACCAATTACATAGAACCAGAAGAAGAACGGCTCCGTTAAAATCCCTTCCATCAACTGGTAGTTAAGATCCGCCCATCCAAAACCGATGGCGATCCGTGTCTCCCAGACGTGCCACGCGATAAAGATCAGCGTAACAATCCCTGTGATTCTTTGGAAAATGAACATCCAGTTCCGGAAATATCCGAAATTAGACAAGTTGCTTTTGGCTGTAAAGGCAATATACACACCATAAATTGCGTGAAACAACAGTGGTAGGAAAATGATAAATGTTTCCAGCACATACCGATAAGGCAGACTCTCCATGAAGTGTGCCGCATCATTGAATGCCTGTGGACCACGTGTTGCAAAATAGTTTACAGTCAAGTGCTGAATCAAAAAGATCCCGATTGGAATAACTCCCAGTAATGAATGTAGTCTTCGATTGACGTATCCGCGCGTTCCCGCCATATTTACCCCCCTCAAGATAGTAACAGATTGAATATGGACATTTTTCAGACAGTTAAGCGCTTTAATTCCGCTTAAAAAAATTATAGGAAAAGCCCCATTCCCTAAACTTGTCTGACGAATGTACAATTTGTGACATGTTTATTGTACTTCTATCCCGAATAAGCGTCAAGAAAGCGGGATTATAAAATGTTCAAAAATACACATTTATTTCCTTTTGATAAAATGAGAGAAATCATATTGCACCACTGAAGATTTCGAGTGATAATAAAGGGAGAAAGGAATGAGCGTTTTGAAAGAATCTACGAAACTAACAACAAGCAACATTTCATCGCTTGTGGGCACCGGAGCAGGGTTCGATTTAATGCGCTACTTCGCCCTCCCTGACTTTCTTGGAAAGGATGCCCCTTATCTCCTTTATTATATGGGGAAAAACATGGCACGACAGACCAGTCTTGAAACCTTCGATGAGCTCTTTGAATTCTTCCAGTACATGGGCTGGGGAGAGCTCGTTAAAATAAAAGAAAAGAAAAACGAATACACCTTTCACCTGAAAGGGCACATGATTGAAAAACGCCTCCACCAAAAACTGCTGGACGTGGATTTTCGTATGGAATGCGGATTTCTTTCCGAATCCATTAAACAAATGACGGATGATACATATGAGTGCTTTGAAGAAGTCAATAAAAAAGAAAATGTCGTGGAAATCAAAGCGATGAAAGCATAAGAAAAGAACCAGCTGTTATTCCTCAGCTGGTTCTTCTTGTTCATCAGGGTCGTCCTGGTTATCATTCAAATGAATGAGGATCGTGTTGGCTACGGGTTCCGGTATTCCGAGCTTCGTAATTGACTGAATATCCGCTTCCTTGATTTCTGTCACGGACTTAAAATGACGAAGCAGAAGGCGTCTCCGCTTTTGACCGACACCAGGAATTTCATCCAGTTCAGACTGGATGGCTCCCTTTCCGCGCAGCTGCCTGTGGAAGGAGATGGCGAATCGGTGGACTTCGTCCTGAATCCGCTGGACGAGGTAAAATTCCTGCGATTTCCTATCCAGATCCACCGGCGAAGGAGGATCTCCATACAGGAGTTCGCTCGTCTTGTGCTTATCGTCCTTGGCAAGGCCGCAGAGCGGAACATCTATCCCCAGCTCATTCTCCAATACATCCAAGGCCGCCGACATCTGTCCTTTTCCTCCATCAACGACAATCAGATCCGGCAACGGAAGGTCTTCTTTTAAGACACGCTGGTAGCGCCTTCGAACCACTTC
Source organism: Halobacillus sp. Cin3 (assembly GCF_947311855.1). Taxonomy (NCBI): domain Bacteria; kingdom Bacillati; phylum Bacillota; class Bacilli; order Caryophanales; family Bacillaceae; genus Halobacillus; species Halobacillus sp. Cin3. The sequence goes on from NZ_CAMZMV010000001.1 coordinate 1,397,829, forward strand.
GCGCATCGTTTCATAGTCATCCGGGCCTTTAACATCCCGGACTTTGTATTTTCTATACTCTTTTTTATCGGCACGGCCGTCCGTAAAGACGACCATCGCTGAAACCGGATCCGCTCCCTGGATATTGGAGTTATCAAACGCCTCAATCCGGTGCGGGGTTTCAATATGAAGCTTCTCTCCCAGCGATTCAACCGCTTTAATCGTCCGCTCTTCATCCCGCTCAATCAAGGCGAACTTCTCTTCAAGGGAAATCTTGGCGTTTTTCATTGCCAGTTCCACCAGTTCCTTCTTGCGCCCGCGCATCGGAATCATAACCTTCGTATCGATGGCGCCTTCCAGAACATCTACGTTCGTCGCCACAGGCACGAGCACCTGCTTTGGATACGGGTGGTTTTGATGCAGGTAAAACCTGGCGATGTAGCTGAGGAAGGTTTCTTCCGGATCATCAAAGAACGGGAACAGCGAGACGTCGCGTTCGATCAGCTTGCCCTGGCGGATGAAAAAGACCTGCACGCACATCCACCCTTTATCATAGCTGTATCCAAAAATATCCCGGTCCACTTGATCGTTCATGGTCATCTTCTGCTGCTCCATGACCGATTCAATGTGTTCGATCTGATCCCTGAGTTCCTTGGCCCGCTCAAAATCGAGTTCCTCAGACGCATCGAGCATTTTCTGCTTCAAATCTTTTTTGATTTCCTTATGTCCACCGTTCAGGAAGGAAGTAATCTGCTGGACGATTTCATCATTCGTCTGTTTTGTAACCTTGTACTCACAGGGGCCAAGGCACTGGTGCATATGATAGTACAGACAGACGCGGTCCGGCATCGTGTTGCATTTTCTTAGAGGGTACAGCCGGTCAAGCAGTTTCTTCGTTTCCCTTGCCGCAATGACGTTCGGATAGGGACCGAAGTATTTCCCCTTATCTTTCTTCACATTCCTCGTTACAATCAGTCGGGGATGACGTTCACCGGTCACCTTCAAATAAGGATAAGTCTTATCATCTTTCAATAGAACATTGTATTTCGGGTCATACTTTTTGATCAGGTTCATCTCAAGAATCAGCGCCTCTATTTCAGAGGTGGTGACAATGTATTCAAAATTGACGATCTCCCGCACAAGACGCTGGGTCTTCCCGTCATGGGCTCCGGTAAAGTAGGAGCGCACGCGGTTCTTCAATACTTTGGATTTCCCCACATAAATAATTGTCCCATGCTTATCTTTCATTAAATAACAGCCGGGCTGGTCTGGTAAAACGGCCAGTTTCTCCTTAATCGTTGAATTCATTGTTTTCACTCCATACTGTCAGAAGGATATATAATGAAAATACCACACGACCGGTACATTTATGCATGATAAAAGCCGCGCTGCATACAGCGCGGCTTTCTACGATCACCTTTTTACTCAGGCATGTTTCGTAATGATTTCAGTTAGCGCTTCTTTAGGCTGGAAGCCGATAACCTGGTCAACAACCTGGCCGTCTTTGAAAAGAAGCAGTGTCGGGATACTCATAACGCCGAACTTACCAGCTGTTTCCTGGTTTTCATCAACATCGAGTTTCACGATTTTAACTTGGTCGCTCATTTCCGCATCAATTTCTTCCAATACAGGAGCGATCATTTTACAAGGTCCGCACCAAGGTGCCCAGAAATCTGCAAGGACAAGTCCCTGGCCTGTTTCTTCTGTAAATGTTTGATCAGTAGCTTTTACAATTGCCATACTATAATTCCTCCTCGACCTTTTAGTCTGTAAAGAGTATATCACTATCTATTGTTAGTGACTAATATTTTGTTTATACCTTATTTAAACATGGAATAAAGCCGAAGCCAAATGATCGGCTCCGGCTTTTTCCTATGCGTTTACTTTCATCTGCTTGATTTCTTCGGTCAGTTTCGGGATGACATCGAACAAGTCACCGACGATGCCGTAATCAGCTACATTGAAAATATTCGCTTCCGGATCTTTATTGACGGCTACAATGACTTTGGAATTGGACATTCCCGCTAAGTGCTGAATCGCACCGGAAATCCCGCAGGCAATGTAGAGGTCTGGTGTAACAACCTTCCCTGTCTGACCGATCTGCAGGGAGTAGTCGCAGTAACCGGCATCGCACGCACCGCGGGAGGCCCCTACGGTTCCGCCGAGCGCTTCGGCCAGCTTTTCAAGCGGTTCGAACCCTTCTGCACTTTTCACACCGCGTCCTCCGGCTACAATGACTTTGGCTTCGGATAAATCCACACCATCGGAGGATTTTTTCAGGACCTCTTTAATGATTGTGCGGATATTGGAGATTTGAACCTCTTTCTCTGACACCGTACCGGTCAAGGAATCATCACGATTCAGGGACGGAATGTTGTTTGGACGAATGGTAGCAAAAATCAATCCGTCTGTAATCTTTTTCTTTTCAAAAGCTTTACCAGAATAAATCGGACGGGTGAAGACGATATCTCCGCCTTCGACTACAACTTCCGTTGCATCTGAAATCAGCCCGGACTCCAGCCTGCTGGCAAGCTTCGGCGTCAAGTCCTTCCCGATGGCGGTATGCCCCATGATGATCCCTTCCGGAGACTCATCGTCAATGACCTGCTGGACCGCCTGGGCATATCCATCAGATGTATACGTTTTCAATTCCGGGTTTGAAACAGTGATGACACGTGCGGCGCCGTAGTACACCATTTCCTGTGCCATTCCCTTCAAATCCCCATCTCCGCAGAGGACACCGACCACTTCGCCGCCATCACTGACGAGATTCGCTGCAGCAATTGCTTCAAAAGTTACGTTACGAAGAGATCCCTCTCTCGATTCACCAATGACCAATACTTTTTTGCTCATAACCCATTCTCCTTTCCCTTTGTCTATTTACAGAACTTTCGCTTCAGTTTTTAGTAAGGAAACCAATTCTTTCACCTGATCGTCGACTTCCCCTTCAAGAACCTTACCCGCTTCTTTCGCAGGCGGTAGGAAAATCTCCATGGTGGTTGTTTTCGCTTCTACATCATCTTCCTCTAAGTCCAGATCATCTATCTCAAGCTCTTCCAGCGGCTTTTTCTTCGCTTTCATGATTCCAGGAAGAGATGGATAGCGCGGCTCGTTCAATCCCTGCTGGCACGTAACGAGCAATGGCAGAGAAGTTTCAACTTTCTCTACATCACCTTCCACATCCCGCTCGATATTGACGGTCGTGCCATCGACTTCGATCTTCGTGATCGTTGTCACACAGGCTATATCAAGACGTTCTGCCAGGCGCGGACCAACCTGACCGCTGGCCTCGTCAATCGCGACGTTACCAGCTAATATGATGTCAGCTTCCTTACCCTCGAAAAAGGCCTCTAAAATCTTGACGGTTGTAAACTGGTCTCCTTCTTCAAGGTCATCCTCTGTATTAATTAAGACGGCTTTGTCCGCCCCCATCGCCAGTGCTGTACGCAGCTGTTTCTCAGCGTCTTCCTCGCCAATCGTTACGACCGTAACCTCACCGCCGTGGGCGTCACGGAGATTGATCGCTTCCTCCACGGCATATTCATCATAAGGGTTGATGATGTATTCGGCTCCGTCATCAGCAATCGCTCCACCGTTGACCGCAATCTTTTCCTCTGTATCAAACGTTCTTTTAAGCAGTACATAAATGTTCATTGTCTATGACCTCCTAAAGCATTAATGTTTGAAATCAGGTTTCCTTTTCTCAATAAACGCCTGAATGCCTTCTTTGGCATCCTCTTTCCCAAATACATCGCCAAAGGCTTCTGCCTCAGCGCGGTTCCCTTCCTCAAACTGAGGATTGTGTGTCAGGGGAACGAGATTCATCACATGATGAATCGTCGGACCACTCTTCTCCGCAATAGCAGCAGCCAGCTTTGATGCTTCCCCATGCACTTCCTCAGCAGAAAAGCTCTTGTTAACCAGCCCGCTGGCCGCCGCTTCCTGCCCGGTGATCGGAACACCCGTCAAAATCATTTCATACGCTTTAGCTGCTCCGACATATCTCGGAAGCCGCTGGGTCCCTGCGAATCCGGGAATTATTCCAAGATTGATTTCCGGAAGTCCGAGTTTGGCATCTTCTGCTGCGTAGCGGATGTGACAGGCCATCGCCAGTTCCAGGCCGCCTCCAAGGGCAGCTCCGTGTATGGATGCGATTACTGGAACATGGAAGTGTTCAATCCGCTGAAAAAGCTTCTGTCCCTTGGAGGACAGGGATTTGTAATCATCCGCGCCCTGCAGTGTCGTGAATTCCTTAATATCTGCCCCGGCTGAGAAAAATCTTCCTTCGCCTTTCAGAAGGATGGCCTTGACGGATGCGTCCTGCTCCACCTTATCCAGTTCCGCGGAAAGATCCTTTAGAATATGACTCGACAAAGCATTGGCCGGAGGACTCTGCAGGGTAATCTCTGCGACATGGTTATGGATTTCCATCGTTAACGTTGACAACATTACCTCTCCTCTTCTTCACGATTCCGGGCTAATCCATAGATAATCAAGCTATGGACTTCACTTGCCTGGTCTACTATGTTATAACGCTGATCCTTCATGACCCAGTTGGTTACCGTCTCATCCATCATCCCGAAAATCATCTGACGTACGAGACGGCGGTCCAAGCCATTGCGGAACAGCCTTTCCTCCACACCTTCCTCGACGATTTGGTCGATGACATTCAAATAGCGCTTTAAGACATTGTTGATCTTCTGTCTTAAGTCCTTGTTTGATTGTCTCAGCTCCAACTGGGTGACAATAGCCAGATGGTGATCGGCAGCCAGCTGCTCAAAGTGCGTATGGATCAGCGTATGGAGCTTTTCATCCGCTGACTGCCTGGAGGTGGTTTCCTGCTCAATCTTTTCTATGAACTGCCCCATTTTCTCCTGGAACAGTGAAACGAGGATATCTTCCTTGTTTTTGAAGTACAAATAAATCGTGCCGTCAGCCACTCCTGCTTTTTTAGCAATCTTTGATACCTGTGAGGAGTGGTACCCATTTTCAGCAATGACCTCGACCGCTGCATCTATAATCTGTTTGAATTTTGGTTTGTTTTTTTTCATGTGGATATCTCCTTGATCTGTATACTGAAAATGAATGAATCATCATTCACTTATTATATTACATTCAAGGAAATATTCTGTCAACTTTCTTTTTTATGTTTATTGAATACTTTCGGATTCTTCATACTTCGCCTTCTCCTCCTCGACGAGCTGACGACGCAGAATCTTACCTACAGCCGTCTTCGGAAGCTCATCTCTGAATTCATATAACCGCGGTACTTTAAAGGCCGCCATATGCTTTCTGCAGAATTCATTCAGTTCGTCTTCCGTAATATCGCTGTCCTGCTTTCTTACGATGAAAGCTTTGACGGTTTCCCCGCGATACGGATCCGGTACTCCGACTACAACCGCTTCCTGCACTTCGGAGTGCTCATACAGCACTTCCTCCACTTCACGCGGGTAAATGTTGTACCCACCTGCGATGATCATATCCTTTTTACGGTCAACAATATAGAAATAACCATCTTCGTTCATATAGCCCATATCCCCGGTCCGGAACCAGCCGTCTTCACTCAACACCTGAGCTGTTTCCTCCGGACGGTTCCAATATCCCTTCATGACTTGAGGTCCTTTGACGACAATTTCCCCGATTTCTCCATAGTCCGCTTCCTCATCCGCATCCATCCTGAAAATTTTCGAGTCTGTATCCGGCCATGGAATCCCGATGCTTCCGCTGATCCGGTGTCCCCAGATAAGGTTGGAATGCGTGGTCGGTGACGTTTCAGTCAAACCATACCCCTCTACGAGACGGCCTCCGGTGATTTTCTCAAATTGTTCCTGCACTTCAACCGGGAGAGGCGCAGAACCACTGATGCAGGCTTCAATCGAGGATAGATCATATTTCTTCAAATTTGGATGGTTCAACAGCGCAATATAAATGGTCGGTGCTCCAGGGAAAAGCGTCGGACGCTGTTTCTCGATCACCTTCAATACGGCTTCCGCATCGAATTTCGGCATAAGGATCATTTTGTTGCCCATCATGACCGACAAGTTCATCACCGAAGTCATGCCGTACACGTGGAAGAATGGCAGGATGGCAAGCACCCGCTCTTCTCCGTCCCTGCATTTATACAGCCATTTCTTCGCCATCTGTGTATTGACGATCAAATTGTAATGGGTCAGCATCACCCCTTTTGGAAATCCAGTCGTGCCGCCGGTATACTGCAGCAGCGCTAAATCCTCCAAAGGATCCACATCAACCGGCTTTACTTCCCGAGTGCTCTCCTTTAAAAGGTGGGTCCAGAGGTGGGTGTCCGTCGATTGCTCCGGTTTAACGAGCACTTGATACTGGCGCTTCTGTATAAAAGGATAAATCTTATTCTTAGGAAATGGAAGGTAATCCTTAATCCCCGTCACTATAATATGTTCCAGGTCCGTTTCGGGCTTCACATTCGCTGCCTTCGGATACAGTATGTCGAGACAAATGATGACCTTGGCTCCAGAGTCCTTCATCTGGTACTCCAGTTCCCTCTCCATATACAGCGGGTTCGTCTGAACGACGATCCCACCGGCAAGAAGCACACCGTAATAGGCAACGACCGACTGTGGACAGTTGGGCAGCATGATCGAAACGCGGTCCCCCTTTTCCACACCCAGCTGCTGCAGGTAACTGGCTACAGCGAGGGATTGATCGTACACTTCCTTATAGGAAAGCTCCTTCCCCATAAAATAAAGCGCTTTCTTTCCTCCGTAAGCTTGAGCGGTATCGCGCAGGTAATCCTGCAGTGGACGTTGGTCGTACTCCATTTCCACCGGTACTTCCGGCGGGTAGTATTTGTGCCATGGACGCTGAAAGTCTGTCATACTCACATGCCCCCTTTTTTATCTTCTCTTCTATTATAACGACACTTTCCCAACATTTGAAATACAATTTAAAATTTTGAGAATATTTGACAGGATTCTACAGAAAATAAAAAAATTCACCGGAGTCTGTCTCCGATGAATTCAATCGTTCTCTTTTTGTACGTTTTCGGACGTCTCCCATCAGGAGCTGTTGATGCATCCTTCTCACGTCCCGGGATATCAGCTGTGATCCACACTCGTTCAGGAGGATACAACCCACGCCATAGCTAAATGATGAAAAACAATATACCGACTATGAGAAATAGAGCGGCAACGACCATGAGGACTTTCGCTAATGTTTCCAAACGACTCGCTCCCTAAATAATATTCGCCCCGATCACATAGGAAAGACCGACGGATATGATGAGGGAAATAAAACCGACAGCCCTGTTGTCCGCAGCAATTTCCTCGTCAATCTTAAACGAAGGCGTTAAAAATTCAAAGATGAAATACCCGCCAAGCAGAAGACAGAAGCCGTAAAGGCCCCATCCCATCGTCTGGGTGAGGGCATCATTATGTTCAATGGAGAAGCGGAATATGTTAGCGATTCCGAATAGTTTCCCGCCCGTAGCCATAGCTACGGCGAGATTGCCTTTTTTTATTTCCTCCCAGTTGTTGTAGGAAGTCACAATTTCAAAAATCGCCATGAATACGACCAGACACAGGACGACAACACTGTAACTGGCGGCTGTTTCCACTAATGGATGTTCCCAAAAATCAGTCATACTCGCTCCCGCTCCCCTTTTCTTTGAACATTAGCGGAGTTCCAGTACGGTGACTCCACTTCCACCTTCATTCATCCCCCCTGCACGGTGGGAGGCTATGCTCCGGTGGTTTTTCGCATAGTTCTGAACCGCTGTCCGCAGCGCTCCTGTACCTTTTCCGTGAATAATGGACACTTGCGGATATCCGGCAAGCAGCGCATCATCCACATACTTCTCCAACCGGTTCAGGGCATCTTCGTAACGCTCCCCGCGCAGGTCCAGTTCTGTTTTTACATGAAAACTTTTTCCTTTGACCGTCGCCATCGGCTTTTCTTTATAAGGCTCTTTAGCTTTTACGAATTCAAGCTCTTTTCGTTTCGCTTTTACCTTCATAACTCCAACTTGGACCTGATATTCATTTTTTCCCGTCTGGTCCACGATGGTACCCTGCTGGTTGAGTGTAAGCAGCTTCACTTCGTCACCCGGCTTCAGTTCTTTTGTTTCTTTCTTTTTAGGTGTCGGAGCTTCCTTGGCTTTTTTCTTCGCCAGCTCAGGCTGCGCCTCGTCGAACATCTTCCGGGCTTCAATCCACTCATGCTCTTTCATCTGCGACTGGGTTTTCATATTACGGATTTCGCCGACAATGGTTTCCGCTTCTTCACGGGCCTGCTGGATGGCTTTTTCTGCTTTCTGCTCCGCTTTTTCATACAGCTTTTCCCGTTGATTTTCGAACTGATTCCATTTTTCCTCCAGTTCACGCTTCAGCTTCTCTGCCGAGGCAAGCATCTCTTCGGCTTCTTCATAGTCGCGTTCGGCTTCACGCTTAGACTCTTCGAGAGAGGCAATCATATTTTCCACACTCTGTGAATCGACACCGATATGGCTTTTCGCAGATTCAATCACGTCTTCCTTCAAACCAAGACGTCTGGATATCTCAAAAGCGTTACTGCGTCCCGGGACACCGATTAACAGCCGGTACGTCGGTTTCAATGTCTGGATGTCAAACTCCACTGAGGCATTAATTACACCGTCCCGGTTATATCCGTAGGCTTTCAGCTCTGGATAGTGAGTCGTAGCAATGACGCGGGCGTCCCGTTGAACGACCTCATCCAGGATTGACATCGCAAGAGCGGCCCCCTCCTGTGGGTCTGTTCCTGCTCCCAACTCATCGAATAAGACAAGGGATTGATGGTCGACCTTATCTAAAATATCCACGATGTTAGTCATATGGGAAGAGAACGTAGATAAGCTCTGTTCGATGGACTGCTCATCCCCTATATCGGCATAGACTTCTTTGAATACCGCAAGCTCACATCCATCAAGCGCGGGGACCTGCAGGCCGGACTGAGCCATAAGCGTACATAAGCCGACCAGCTTCAGGGTGACGGTTTTACCCCCGGTGTTCGGACCGGTAATGACGATGGATGTGTAGTCCTCTCCGATCTCAATATCGTTCGGGACTACTTCATCCCCGCCGATTAGAGGGTGTCTCGCCTGCTTCATTTTAATACGGCCTTCATCATTCATGGCGGGCATGGAGGCTTTCATCTGCTGTCCGAGTTTGGCTCTGGCAAACATGAAGTCGATCTGTCCAAGAATCTGCACATTGTACGACAAGACCGCGTGTTCTTCAGCGATCGATTCAGATAGTTCTTTGAGAATCTTTTCAATCTCATTTCTTTCCTTTACGCGAGCTTCCTGCAGGTTATTGTTCAAATCTACAACGGACTGAGGTTCGATAAACAAGGTGGCTCCTGAAGAAGACTGATCATGGACAATCCCTCCAATCGAGCCTCGGTACTCTTGTTTGACCGGGAGGACGTAACGCTCGTTACGGATGGTCACAATGGAGTCTGAGAGCATTTTGGATTTTGATTTTGTAAAGGAATCCATTTTGTCCCTCACCCGGCTCTCATACGTACGGATGCTGGAGCGGATGGTGCGGAGTTTTTCAGAAGCCCCATCCATCACTGTTCCATGCTCGTCGATGCAGTTCCTGATTTCCTGCTCCAGTTCTTTTAAGGGAACAAGACTGGCTGCCAGTACTCTCAGAATCGGCATTTCCGGCTCTTCCATATCATCTATGAAACGTTTCAGCTGACGGCCGCCGTAAATGGTGCTCGCTATATCCAGACACTCCAGCGGGCTCAGTGTTCCGCCAATGGTTGTGCGCTTAATGCTCGGCTTAATATCAAAGATCCCACCAAGAGGTACATGCCCTTTTAAACGGAGGACCTGCCCGGCTTCATCTGTTTCTTTCTGCAGCTGGATGACTTCATCAAGATCTGATGACGGCTTGAGTGCTGCTGTCTTCTCTTTCCCTAAAGAAGAGGCTGCCTGCTCATTGAGCTGTTCGATTATTTTTTTGTATTCAAGTACATGAAGGATTCTTTGATTCATGCCTGACCGACTCCTTTTATTCCTACTTACGAATCTTACATTGGTCCATGAACTGCTCTTTCGTCCATGTGTTCACAACCGTTTCTTTTCTTAACCAGCCTTTACGGGCGGTGCCGACACCAATTCTCATGTGCTCCAGCATGGCGTAGCTGTGAGCATCCGTGTTGATGGCGATATTCACACCGGCTTCCTGAGCCTTCATGAGCCACTCCCAGTTCAAATCGAGACGGTTGGGGTTGGCGTTCAGCTCAAGAATGGTACCTGTGCGTGCTGCTCCTTCAATCAACTGTTCCAGATTTACCGCGTAGCCTTCACGACGTCCAATTAAACGTCCCGTAGGGTGGGCAATCATATGCACATGCGGATTCTCCAGGGCATTCATCAATCGTTCCATGATCTGCTCCTCGGATTGTTGGAAGCTTGAGTGGATCGACGCGATTACGAAGTCCATCTCTTTAAGAAAGTCATCCTCAAAGTCGAGGCTTCCGTCTGGGAGGATGTCCATCTCTATGCCTGCAAATATATGAAAATCTTCCATCGTTTCATTGATTTCTTCAATTTCTTTCCGCTGCTCGCGCAATCGTTTTTCATTCAAACCGTTTGCCACTCGCAAATACTTGGAGTGGTCGGTAATGACGATGTAGTCATACCCTTTTTCCTTCGCTCTTTCCGCCATTTCCTTAATGGACTGGGCGCCGTCACTCCACGTCGAGTGCATATGAAGATCGGAGCGTATATCAGGAAGATCGACTAATTGGATCTTTTTCTTAAATTTTTCCACCTCTCCATAATTCTCACGGACCTCCGGAGGGATGAAGTGGAGATCAAAATGCTTAAAGAAGTCTTCCTCGGATTCAAAAGTTTTCACTTCACCCGTATGGATGTCTTCAATTCCGTACTCGCTGATTTTTTCATCCTGCTCTTTCGCCAGCTGTCTCATGGCCACGTTATGGTCTTTGGATCCGGTAAAATGATGAAGGGTGGTCGCAAATTCATGAGGCGCCACGATACGAAAGTCAATGCCGATATCATAGCCTTCATGGACAACGATGGAAACCTTTGTTTCCCCGGAAGCGACGACTTCTTTCACGTCTGGATAAGCCAGAAGCTCATCTCTTGTTGCTGCCGGGTTCTCCGACGCAATAATAAAATCAAGATCCTTGATTGTTTCTCTCATTCTCCGCAGACTGCCTGCGCGGGAAAAGCGCTTAAACGTCCCCGCCTGCTCCAAGTAAGCTTCCACCTTCTCTGCCAGCGGCAGCATGATTGCAATCGGCAGACGCTCTGGGCGGGAATGGGCGTCTTCAAGAGCTTTCAGCATTTTTTCGGCAGACTTTTTACCGAAACCTTCCAGTTCCTCCACCCTGCCGGACTCCAGTGCTTCTTTCAGCGTTTCTGCGTCCGTCACCTCAAGCTTTTGGTAAAGCTTGGCCAGCTTTTTGCCGCCAAGTCCCGGCAGGTCCAAGAGAGGAACGAGCCCTTCAGGAACTTCTGCCTGCAGCTGCTTCAGCGTATCAGATTCTTCGTTGGCGATATATTCGTCGATGACCGCCGCCGTTCCTTTCCCGATTCCATTCATCTTTGTAAAATCATCGATCTCACTCAGGGAGCGGTCATCCCGCTCCAACGCCTGGGCCGCTTTCCGGTAGGCGGATATTTTAAATGGGTTTTCGCCTTTCAATTCCAAATAAACAGCGATTTGTTCCAGTATTTTAATGACCTGTTTCTTATCGAGAGCCATTGTTCATCGTCTCCTTTTTTTATGAGTGATGCAGATGCTCATGAAAAAACCGCCATGATTACTATCACAGCGGCTCAACCTTCATTCCTAAATCGTACCTGCTCAGCCCGCTACGTGTTCAATCCACAGATTTTCCAATTCATTGGAAAGCATCGGCGTATGTTCAATGATCAGCTGGGCTAACAGGGATCCGTCCAACGCACTCTGCACCCCGGCTACAGGTACCAGTGCGGCTATGTACAACACGACAAATAGAATGACATAGTTCTCGACGAAGCCTAGTATGCCACCCAGCAGGGTATTCAATGAATTCAAAATCGGCAGCTCCGATACGAAATCCAGCATGGAGGCTATAATATGAAGCACAATCTTCGCTCCGAAAAACAGGATGGCAAAGGCCACTGCATTATAAAAAGCCTGTTCAAGCGGGAGGTTATCCAAAAATACAGCCCACGAGGCGTCTGCCGGCAGTTCGGGGTAGGGAACCCACAGGGTAAGCTTCGGGGAGAGATCGTCATAATAGATGACAGCTACCACAAAGGCAACGATAAAACCGATTAAATGAAAGAGCTGAAGGATAAAACCTCTCTTCAACCCGGTAAGTATTCCGATAAACAAAAGAAACAATAGCAGTAAATCAATCATTTTCTCTGTCGTCCTCTTTCTCTAGCTTTTCAATATAGTTCATAAGTTCCGCACATTCGTCTTTTAATTTAATGTATTCATTCATTGTATTCACAGCGGTCAATACAGCGAGCATGGAAGTATCCAGACTAGGGTTCGCTTCATGGATTTCACGCATTTTTTGATCCACCAGACTCGATACCATACGGATATGATGAGGCTCTTCATGACCAACTATCGTGTAAGATCGTTTATTGATCTCCACGGTGATTCTTTTTTTCTCTTGGTCTGACTGCGACACATTCATACCCCCTAGTTTCTCTCAATCCTAAACTTAATATTAACATGACTATTCTCCTTAGGGAAACCAATATGGATGTTTTTCGCAAATGTTCTCATTTTTACGCCGTTCTGCTATACTGTGGTTATTATTTTGGTACGAAAGAAAGGAACGAATTATGCCTCAAGTTGTCTTAACACTTCCCACCTCAACCTTAGAGAAAATGAAAACCTATTACGCATCCCAGAGCAAGCCGAACGTCCCTTCCAGTGCATTATTTGCTGCAAAAACAACGGCCTGCACCATTACCGCCTACCGCTCAGGGAAAGTCCTCTTCCAAGGGAAGAATCCTGAAGAAGAAGCCGACAAATGGGGCACTGGATCTTCTGCATCCGGTCAGAAGAAGAAGAGTTCCTCCCACCACCGCTATCATCCGTCCGAAAGCTTATTTACCAGCTCTCATATCGGATCGGATGAAGCCGGGACCGGAGACTATTTCGGCCCCATCACTGTCGCTGCCGCATATGTAACGGCGGAGCAGATTCCACAGTTGAAGGCCATCGGTGTTAAGGACTCTAAAAATCTGTCAGATGCACAGATTACCGACCTGGCCAAGGACCTGGCTGCCTTGAAGATTCCTTACAGCCTGCTGCGTCTGCCTAATAAAAAATACAACCAGCTGCAGAAAAAAGGATGGAGCCAGGGTAAAATGAAAACGATCCTTCACCACCAGGCCATCAACCGGCTGCTGGAAAAAATCGCTCCGGAAAAGCCTGAAGGGATCCTGGTTGACCAGTTTTCCCAGCCGGATGTCTATCAGAAGCATTTGCGGTCTGAAAAACAGCAGCTTCAGGAAAATGTCTACTTCATGACAAAAGCTGAAAGCTATTCCATTGCAGTAGCAGCTGGATCGATCATTGCCCGGTCAGCTTTCGTCAAAGCGATGGACACGCTTGAATTCGATACGGGGCTGCCGATTCCAAAGGGCGCTTCAGGGAAAGTGGATAAGGCCGCTGCCGCCGTCATTGAAGCCTATGGAGAAGACAAGCTCGATGAACTGGCGAAAGTCCACTTTGCCAACACCGAAAAAGCGAAAAAATTTGTAAAGTGACAGAGAAAACCCCCGCCGGGACATCCCGGCGGGGGTTTTGCATTACCCGCGAAGTTCTGCTTCGTGCTTGTCTTTGACAGCAGCTAAGATTTGTTCATGGGCTTCTTCTACTTCCTGGTCTTTCAATGTACGAACAGGATCAAGATAAAGCAGACGGAAGGCCAGGGACTTCTTGCCAGCTTCCAGATGCTCTCCCTGATAAACGTCGAACACTTGAACATCTTTTACAAGCGGCGCACCTGCTTCAGAAATCGTCGCTTCAATCGCACCTGCTGATACATCCTCATCCACGACCAGCGCAATATCCCTTGAAACAGAAGGATGTCTCGGAATGACACGGAACGTCTCTTCTTTTTCATACGACTGGAACAAGGCTTCAAGGTTAAGATCGAACACGTATGTTTCTTTCAAGCCGAATTCCTTCTGCAGCTTCGGATGCACCTGACCGGCAAAGCCTATGACACGGCCTTCGTGACGGATGACAGCTGTACGGCCCGGGTGCATGGATGGCAGTTTCGCCTTTTCATAAGTGAAGGAAAGGCCGAGCTGATCTCCAAGACCTTCGACAATGCCTTTGACGACAAAGAAGTCAACCGCTTTTTTCTCCTGCTGCCACAGATGGGACGTCCAGTCACCGGTAAGGGCTCCTGAGGCACGCAGCATTTCGGATGGCTGGTTCGTCACCTCCTGCTCGTCACTAATGAATACTGTACCTACTTCATAATAGGCCAGGTTCTCTTGACGACGGGCAACGTTATAAGATAAGGATTCGAGCAATTCAGGCAGGATGCTCAACCGAAGGTAGGCGTGATCCTCACTCATCGGCATTGCCAGACCTACAGGGCTCTCGGCTGCCTCCTCTACTTCCGGACTGACGAGCATAACGGCTTTATCTTGATGTGTCAGGGAATACGTAATGGTTTCGTGAAGACCTGCACCTTCGAAGTATGCTTTCACGCGGCGTTTCAACTGTTGATTCACAGTGAGTCCACCTGCCTGTGATTCTCCTTCCGGAAGGGTGAATGGCAGATTATCATAGCCGTAAATACGCGCAACTTCCTCAAGGATATCTTCAAAAATGGTGATATCGCCGCGGCGGGTCGGAATCGTTACATCGAACTGCTCACCGTCCTGGTTGTATACAAACTGCAGTCGACGGAAAATATCAGCCATTTCCTCGTTGGAAATCTCTGTACCGAGCCGGTCATTGATTACACTCGTACGGACGGTCACCTGCTTTTCGGAACGGTCCAGCTTATCGAAGGAAGCATTCCCTTCCAGCACACGGCCTCCGGCATACTTCTGAAGAAGCTCACAGGCACGCTTTCCGGCGCGTTCTACACGGTTAGGGTCCACCCCTTTTTCAAAACGTGAGCTTGATTCACTGCGCAGCCCGTGGTCCTTGGAAGCTTCACGAACGACAGAAGGGGCAAAATACGCCGCTTCCAGGATGATCGTTGTCGTATCTTCCTGGACTTCTGATTCCGCTCCGCCCATCACACCGGCGATCGCATGCGGTTGTTCCCCATTCGTTATGACCAGGTGACGGCTGTTCAATGTGCGCTCCTGGTCATCCAATGTGACGATTTTCTCGCCATCTTCCGCTCGGCGTGTGCGGATGGTTTGAGAACCGAAGCGGTCATAGTCAAATGCATGAAGGGGCTGGCCGCACTCCATTAACACGTAGTTGGTAATATCCACAACATTATTGATCGGACGGATTCCAGCCGCTGTCAGACGGTTGCGCATCCATAACGGTGATGGGCCGATCTGAACATCCTTGATGACGAAAGCGCCGTAATAAGGATTGGCCTCTGGGTCGTCTACTTCAACCGTAAGCAGATCAGATGCTTTCTCATCAATGGTTTCAACTTTTTCTTCAGCCAGCGTATAGGTGCCGTCAATCGCAGCAGCTACTTCATAAGCAACTCCCGCCATACTCATCGCATCCGAACGGTTCGGAGTCAGACCAAGCTCAATGATCAAATCATCAAGGTTCAGCTCAGAGACAGCGTCGGCACCGATTTCTGTATCCTCCGGGAACACGAAAATCCCTTCCGCATATTCCTTGGGTACATCCTTTTCATCCACCCCAAGCTCTTGAAGCGAACAGATCATCCCATTGGAGGCTTCCCCGCGGAGCTTCGTTTTCTTAATTTTGAAGTTTCCCGGAAGGACGGCTCCCGGTACAGCGACTGCGACTTTCTGTCCTTCGGCCACGTTCGGCGCCCCACATACGATCTGAAGCGTTTCTTCGCCAACGTCGACCTGACAGAGGTTCAATTTATCCGCATTCGGGTGCTGCATACAGGATGTCACATGTCCGACGACGACCCCCGTGACGCCCTCTGCTACAGGCTCCACGCTTTCTACTTCAATCCCCGTTTTTGTAATGATTTCAGCCAGTTCCTCCGGAGAGTAGGCGCTGACATCAATGTATTCGTTCAACCAGTTTAAAGATACAAGCATTTTTCCATTCCTCCCTTAAGCTTTATGATACTGTTCCAAGAACCGGATATCGTTAGTATAGAAGTGACGGATATCGTCTACTCCGTATTTCAGCATGGCGATCCGTTCAGGTCCCATTCCGAAAGCAAAGCCGGAGTATTCACTGGAATCATAGCCGGCCATTTCCAATACGTTCGGGTGGACCATGCCCCCGCCGAGAATTTCAATCCAGCCCGTTCCCTTACAGACAGAGCAGCCTTTACCTCCGCACACTTTACAGGAAATATCCATTTCAACCGACGGTTCTGTGAACGGGAAGAAACTTGGACGAAGGCGGATTTCACGTTCCGCTCCGAACATCTGCTTCGCAAATGCATTCAGTACGCCTTTCAGATCACTCATGCGGACATGCTTATCTACAAGCAGACCTTCAATCTGGGTGAACTGGTGGGAGTGCGTGGCATCATCGGTATCACGGCGGTACACTTTACCAGGACAGATCATTTTCACAGGTTCAGCACCGTTTCTTGCTCCCATCGTTCTTGCTTGTACAGGCGAAGTATGGGTACGCATCAACAACTCTTCTGTAACGTAGAAGGAATCCTGCATATCACGGGCCGGGTGGCCTTTCGGCAGATTCAGCGCCTCGAAGTTGTAATAATCGGTTTCCACCTCTGGTCCTTCCTTGATTTCAAATCCCATACCGATGAATAAATCCTCAATTTCTTCTACAATGCTCGTCAGCAGGTGCGGGCCGCCTACGTGAACCGGACGGGCAGGAAGGGTGACATCAATGCTTTCCTCTTCCAGCTGTTTCTCAAGCGCCTCGTCCTCAAGACCTGTCTGTTTCACTTCGATCGCATCTGCAATGCTCTCACGCACTTCATTAGCGAGCTGTCCGATGACCGGGCGCTCTTCCTTCGATAATTTCCCCATGCCGCGGAGTACTTCCGTGATTGGTCCTTTCTTCCCAAGGTACTCAACACGAATGTCTTTCAACCCTTGAATGGAATCAGCGTTCTCCACCTTCTGCAGCGCTTCCTGTTTCAGCTGCTCTAAACGTTCCTTCATCAGTAATTCCTCCTTTAATGAAAATAAAAAAAGCCCCCTCCCTGTAAAAAGGGACGAGACTTGTATGGTTTGTTTCGCGGTACCACCCTTGTTGACACCTGTGGTGCCCACTTGTATGAAATAACGGACGTTCATCCGGGCCGAAACGGCCAGCTCCAGAGTGAAATTTCAACGAATGTCACGATGGCAGCACTCCCAGTCTATGGTGCTTCCTCCCTGAAACGATTCCCATTCATTTACTTTGCTCTATCTCAGCTATTGATCCATGTAATTGTTAGAACTGCATTAATTATAGTCAAAGTTGCTGCTGGATGCAACCTCAGCTTTTCAAATGATACATTAGAACAGCACCGGCAACAGCAGCATTCAATGATTCTGCCTGACCATATATCGGAATATACACCTGCTGGTCTGCTGCCTCAACGAGTTCTTCTGAAATTCCGCTGCCTTCATTTCCAATCACTAAAGCAGCTTTCTCAGGAACCGCCAGCTCTTTAAAAGAGACGGAGTTCTCCAGCGCAGAGGCCCAGATTTCCACACCCTGATCCTTCAATTCGTTCACGTAAGCGCCGAGGTCTCCTGTAAAGACCGGTAAATGAAACAGAGATCCTTGAGAAGCACGGATCACTTTATCATTAAAAATATCCACAGAACCCGTGCCGACAATGACCTGGTCGAAACCGGCAGCATCTGCTGTACGGATCAGTGTCCCGATATTCCCCGGATCCTGTACAGCATCAAGCATCAAAGTAAGGCTTCCCGGCGTAAAGGTATAATCTTCTTTAGCGACAACAGCAGCAATCCCTTGAGGCGTTTCGGTTTCAGCAACGGCCGCAAAAACATCCCGGCTGACAATCGTATAAGGAATATCATCCGGAAGTTCGATGTCCGTTTCTTCGCGGATGATCAATTCTTTAACGGTCCAGCCGCTTTTCATCACCTCTTCAAACAGATGAAACCCTTCTACAAGAAACGTACCT
This sequence comes from Halobacillus sp. Cin3, assembly GCF_947311855.1. NCBI lineage: Bacteria > Bacillati > Bacillota > Bacilli > Caryophanales > Bacillaceae > Halobacillus > Halobacillus sp. Cin3. Next base: position 1,416,060 of record NZ_CAMZMV010000001.1, read on the forward strand.
GTTTGATTTCTATACTTTCGTTTATGTAGTTTCTTCCAATCCTTCACTTTTGCATTTTGTAAGGAAGTGAGCATTATCGTCCCTCTTTTCCTGTTTATTTCTCATTCATCATACATAGCCACACCACGGTTGGTCAAACTAATCATGAATAATTTTCGAATCCTATTACAAAGGAGGACGCGACGATGAATTTAAATCTGCGCGCAGCGATTCTGTCCAATGTCAGCAATCATAATGCCGAACAGCTTGAAGCCACTATTGATGATGCCCTGCAGAAGGGTGAGGAAAAAATGCTTCCCGGGCTTGGCGTATTCTTTGAAATGCTGTGGAAAGAATCCGATGAACAGGAACGCCAGGAAATTCTTGATACATTAGAACAAGGCTTAAAACAACAGAAATAAGCACGAAAAAAGCCAGCCCTTTACGGCTGGCTTTTTAGTATTACTGGAAGGTAATTTCTTTGACTGTATCAGCATCCAGGCCTTTAATAACTTCTACAATTAATCGTACCGCATTTTCAAAATCATCACGGTGAAGCATAGCCGCATGAGAGTGAATATAACGCGTAGCAATCGTAATAGAAAGAGCTGGAACCCCGTCATGGCTTAAGTGGATGGCACCTGAGTCCGTGCCGCCGCCGGCGAGGGAATCAAACTGATAAGGAATGTCGTTCGCATCCGCTGTATCCGTAACAAAGTCACGAAGTCCTTTATGGGAAATCATAGAGGCATCGTACAGGATGATCTGCGGGCCGTCTCCCATTTTACTGGAAGCGTCTTTATCCGATACACCCGGAGTATCCCCGGCAATACCGACATCGACACCGAAAGCAATATCAGGGTTGATCAGGTTGGCGGATGTGCGGGCACCGCGGAGACCGACCTCTTCCTGAACCGTTCCGACACCGTAAACCGTATTCGGGTGCTTTTCACCCTTCAACTGCTTCAGCACTTCAATCGCAATGGCACAGCCGATGCGGTTATCCCATGCTTTAGCCAGCAGCATTTTTTCATTTTTCATCTGTGTAAATTCAAAGTATGGAACGACAGAATCTCCCGGCTTCACACCGAATTCCATCGCCTCTTCACGGCTGGAAGCGCCGATATCGATGAACATATCCTTGATTTCCACAGCTTTCTTGCGCTGCTCCGCAGGCAGGATGTGCGGTGGTTTTGAACCGATCACACCGGTAAGGTCGCCATTACGTGTCATAATCGTAACACGCTGGGCGAGCATAACCTGACTCCACCATCCTCCGACGGTCTGGAAGTAAATATAGCCATGATCATCAATGCGGGTAACCATGAATCCAACCTCATCGAGGTGACCGGCTACCATAACGCTCGGGCCCTTTTTATTTCCTACTTTCTTCGCAATCAGACTTCCAAGATTATCTGTGAAGACTTCATCCGCATAGGGAGTGATGTACTGCTTCATGACGTCACGGGCTTCCCTTTCGTTCCCCGGTACACCTTTCGCATCCGTCAGATCTTTCAACATCTGCAGTGTTTCATCTTTTTTAGCCATATGTATTCAAATCCTCCTTTTTCTGTCCAATGTTATTATAAACCTTTTGAAGCGATTTCACAAAAATTCTGCCATTTTGTAATTAATAGCCCTGGTCCTGTCTTTTAAAATTCACTTCATTTTTATTTATATACGCTTCTTTCAAATCCTCTGCCGTAATTCCGATGGTCCGCCCTAAGGAAACGTAGGCGCGAAACAGTTCTTCGTAGTTTCCCTTCGTCTGTTCATGACGGAACGTCTCTACGCTGCTGTATACGTCCAAAAATGCTTCCGTCTCTGTCATGGAGCGGCTCTCTTCTTCCTGGCTGGTATAGCGGAAGCCAAGATCCAAACCAAGGGACAACAGGAAATGAACCCCATCTACATACTCTTCCTGAATGACCGATGGAGCGCTCGGCCCTTTTGTACTCCAAAATTTAAAGCAGCGTGTTTCATTCGCCAGCTCGCCAAGCTCTACAAATAAGGCCAGGATTTTGGATTCGACATAAGCGCTTTTCTCCAAATTGTGCTGTTGTTCAATATAATGATCCAGTCTTTCCTGCATCTGATATAACGATTCCCAAAACATTGGTTGTCCCTCCTAAAAAAATCATCGATAATAATGTATCATTTTCTGAAACAAAAAGACATGCTGATACGTATAGCAGGCACGTACCTTCAAGGAAGGAGTCCGATGCTCATGATCATCCTTTTGTTCAGACTACTGCTGCTTCTGGCGATAGCCTTTATTATGTACACCGCTTATAAATTCATCGTCAATCCAAGGAGAAAGCTGGATCTCGCCCGGGATAAAAAAGAATTTTACTTTCATGATAACCAGGAAGATACGAAAGAGAATTTCCTGATGACTTTGAAAGGTCATGTGTTTGAAGGGGAAAAATATTTAGGGACAACCGAAGATGCCTTTGAGGTCGTTACCATCAATGTAAGTGCCCACGACCCGAACAAGCTTCAGGGGCTGGAACGGGAAGATATATACTTTATGGAAAAAGAAATCCTTCTCCGTTATCCACATGCTTCTATCGAATGGAAGTACCCGATCAACCGCCTGATTATCCATCCACTGAAAAATCATGACGATTTCCATTAAAACAACCCTCTGCCCTTTGCTGCAGAGGGTTGTTCTTTTATGGATTCGTCTGGAAGAAATCGTTCCATAAAAACACTTCACTTTTCTTCCGGATCATGAAACTCACACCAACAAGCGCGCCTGAAAAAGCGACCATCATCGGCAGCGAAAAAAGCGTGACCCACTGACCGACAGATGTGTAAATAAAGGCGAGTGGAAAATTAGCAAATAAAGATGATTTCGCATAATCCTTAAAATCTGCGCTGCTTTCAATAAGACAATAAGACAACAGGTGAAAGTGAATAAAAGGAACAAGACGCAGCACTGCTACCTGCTTGACGGACAGAGATGCCTGTTTTTTCATCCATCGCTCCTTGATTCCCGCCATCCTTTTCATCACCCAAGGCACCATCCGGATCGTCCGGTAAAACAACAGGCTGGATATCATCGTCCCAATGACCGAGTACGCGGTTCCCGCAATCGGTCCGAACAATACTCCTCCGGTTATGCAGACAAGCATGACCGGTAGAAACAAAAAAGGCCGAAGCAGATGAATTCCGATAAACAAGAGCGGCGCCCAGGCTTCCTGATGTTCCAACCATGCCAGCACTGCTGTCGTTGTCCCGCCCACGTCAATCCCCTCCCTGCCTACATCTTATGACAAGATACTCAGGTGTAGAACCGCACGTACAAATACCAGATCAATACGCCATGCGCGGCTATGAGTAATGGAAAACCGACGGTAAACGACTTATGCTTCGTCTTATGACGAAACACCTTCATCCCGAGCACTCCTCCGAATGCGCCTCCCAGCAAAGCCGCCAGCCATAACTGCTTTTCGGGTATTCTCCATTTCTGCTCTCTTGCCCTCTTCTTGTCCACTCCCATCAGGATAAACAGCCAGATATTCACTCCGAGATAAAACAATCCTGCATACATCATCACCTTCACGCTCCCCTTATGTATTCAAACAGGGTATAAAAAAAGAGCCATTTCCAACCGGACGGAAATGGCTCTTCTCATAAAATTACTTAAGAGCAGATTTTGCTTGCTCTGCAAGACTTGCGAAACCTTGGGCGTCATTGACAGCAAGGTCAGCTAGCATCTTACGGTTCACTTCGATACCCGCAAGTTTAAGACCGTGCATAAGACGGCTGTAGGAAATGTCGTTCAAACGCGCTGCAGCGTTGATACGAGCGATCCAAAGCTGACGGAAGTCGCGCTTTTTCTGACGACGGTCGCGGTAAGCGTACTGTCCTGATTTCATTACCTGCTGTTTAGCAGTTTTAAATAGTGCGTGTTTTGAACCATAATAACCTTTTGCTAGTTTAAGGACACGGTTACGACGTTGACGTGTCACTGTTCCACCTTTTACTCGTGGCATGGTAATCCCTCCTAATTAAATCAGTCTTTATTAGTCTTTCGGAAGCATATGCTTGATACGGCGGTAGTCTCCTGCAGAAACCAGTGCCTCTTTACGAAGCTTACGCTTTTGCTTAGTTGATTTGTTCGCGAACAAGTGGCTTGTGAAAGCGTGGGAACGTTTCACTTTACCTGTCCCAGTTTTTTTGAAGCGTTTTTGAGAACCTTTGTGGGTCTTCATTTTTGGCATGTGAATTTCCTCCTTTAAACTTGATACTTTGTCTTACTTCTCGCTCAGAGGAGCAAGCATTAAGAACATGCTGCGACCTTCCATTTTAGGCTTGGTCTCAACTTGGGCGACATCTTTGCACTCTTCAGCCAGGCGTTCGAGTACTTTCTGCCCTAGTTCTTTGTGTGTGATGGCACGTCCGCGGAAACGGACAGATGCTTTCACTTTGTCACCTTTAGACAAGAACTTGCGTGCGTTACGAAGTTTTGTGTTAAAGTCGTGGTCTTCAATCCCTGGGCTGAGACGCACTTCCTTCACTTTGATGACGGTTTGTTTCTTACGAGCTTCTTTGTCTTTCTTCTGCTGCTCGAAACGATATTTTCCGTAGTCCATCACTCGGCAAACCGGAGGCTTCGCATTTGGGGCCACCATAACAAGATCAAGATTTGCATTTGCTGCAATATCAAGCGCTTCGTTACGGGATTTAACTCCAAGCTGCTCACCATTTACGTCGATCAGACGGACTTCACGGGCACGGATTTTTTCATTAACGTTCATGTTATCCTTGCTAATATCGAGCCACCTCCAACTAGTTTTAGAAAACTTATATGAGATCTGTCATCGACAAGATTCCTGCTGAAAATAAAAAAAGTGTCGGTACACATTCTGCACCCACACGTATCCTAACATTTAAGGAATTAGTGACCTGCCAACTGCTTTATCAGCGTCGATCAGGTGAGAAGCGGGTGCTCCTACTTGTCTCTAGATCCGTTCATTCAGTTACCTAAACAATAATAGCATGCCTGATGATGCATGTCAACAATCAAATGTTGTTTGTCTGACTACCTAATCAAGGATAATCGAAATCCAGATAAAAATCAATCCTTTTCCTGCAAACCAATACCTGGAGGAAGAAGATCCGGCGTCTGCCCGGAGGTACTCGGCGTGAAAACAAAACGAGATAAAATGATAAAAACCCATACCAGGATGAAAACTCCTCCAACCTGGTATGGGTTTACAAAATCGTCTCCGCTTCTTCTGCTTACTTTCTCAGAAGCTTCTGATCAATTTCATTTTTGATTTCAGACTTGAACGTGTCTACGGACTTTGTAGCAGAATCCTGTTCTCCGTAGCGACGGACGTTTACAGCATGGTCTTCGATTTCCTTATCTCCAACGACAAGCTGGAACGGGATTTTCTGCATCTGTGCTTCACGGATCTTATAACCGATTTTTTCATTCCGCTCATCCACTTCGACACGCACACCAGCTTCACGAAGTTCATCTTCCAGTTTTTTCGCATAGTCCAGATGGACGTCTGCAGATACTGGAATAATTTTCGCCTGGACAGGGGCAAGCCATGTCGGGAAGACACCTTTGTATTCTTCAATAAGGAAGGCAACAAAACGTTCCATTGTCGACACGACCCCACGGTGAATAACGACCGGACGGTGATCGGCTCCATCCTCCCCAACGTATGTCAGATCAAAGCGTTCTGGAAGGTGGAAGTCCAGCTGGACAGTCGAAAGCGTTTCGTCCTTACCAAGCGCCGTTTTCACTTGAACATCCAGTTTCGGACCGTAGAAAGCAGCTTCTCCTTCGGCTTCCACATACTCCAGTTTCATGTCTTCCATCGTTTCTTTCAGCATCCCCTGCGCTTTATCCCACATGGCATCATTGTCGATGTACTTTTCCTTATCCTCTGGGTCACGGTAGGACAGACGGAAATAGTAATCGTTGATACCGAAATCGCGGTACACTTCCTGAACGAGACGAACAACACGCTTGAATTCATCTTTCAGCTGATCCGGGCGGGCAAAAATATGCGCATCATTCAATGTCATGGCACGCACACGCTGCAGGCCGGCAAGAGCTCCGGACATTTCATAGCGGTGCATCGTACCCAGTTCAGCAATACGGACAGGCAGGTTCCGGTAGCTGTGCATCTGGTTTTTATAGACCATCATATGGTGCGGGCAGTTCATCGGTCGAAGAACAAGGTCTTCGTTGTCCATTTCCATTGTCGGGAACATATCATCCTGATAGTGATCCCAGTGTCCGCTTGTTTTGTACAGGTCAACACTTCCCAAAACAGGTGTATACACGTGATCGTATCCCAGGCGCTCTTCTGTATCTACAATGTAGCGCTCAATTGTACGACGGATGGTCGAACCTTTTGGCAGCCACATCGGAAGTCCCTGACCGACCTTCTGGTTGATCGTAAAGATCTCCAGTTCCTTACCGAGTTTACGGTGATCGCGTTCCTTCGCTTCTTCAAGCATCTGAAGGTATTCATCCAGATGGGCTTTTTTCTCAAAGGCCGTTCCGTAGATACGTTGAAGCATTTGATTGTCGCTGTCCCCTCTCCAGTAGGCACCGGAAATGCTCAACAGCTTGAAGACTTTGATTTTACTTGTCTGTGGAACGTGGACGCCGCGGCAGAGATCAAAGAATTCCCCCTGCTTATAAATCGTCACCTGTTCGCCTTCAGGGATGGCTTCGATCAGTTCAAGCTTCAGCTCATCGCCGATTTCCTTATACTTTTCGATCGCTTCCTCCCTTGAAAGCTCTATGCGTTCAATTTCGTGGTTTTCATCTACAATCTTCTGCATTTCTTTTTCGATTTTCGGAAGATCTTCCGGTGTCAGGGATTCCTCCATATCGATATCATAATAAAATCCATTTTCAATGACCGGACCAACGCCAAGTTTGACGTTTCCATAAAGGCGCTTAACGGCCTGTGCCATCAGGTGGGCTGTAGAGTGGCGCACCACTTCCAAGCCTTCCGGATTTTTATAGGTAAGAATCTCAATTTCCCCATCCTGTTCAATCGGACGTCTCAGGTCGTAAGGTTCGCCGTCCAGCTTTATGGCCAGGGCCTGCTTTTTCAAGCCTGAAGAAATCGATTTAGCGACGTCTTCCCCTGTGGTCCCTCTCTCAAACTCCTTGATGTTTCCGTCTGGGAACTTGATTTGAATCGCATCCGCCATGTGTAACACTCCTTTTCTAAATAAATATAAAAAAACGCCCATCCCTCAGCATAGTGCTAAGGGACGAGCGTTGTCTCTCGTGGTTCCACCCAGGTTCCCGCATCCTCGCAAGGCTGCGGCTTCAATATCCTTAACGCGGATCAGTCGCTGTCCATTACTCTGAATCATTTCACAGACAGGGCTCAAAGGTGGTAAACGATAAGCCGTTAAGAAGGAGCTTCCAGCCGATGACTCCTCTCTCTGATCATACGCCACTTTCCGTTCGTATCCTTATCAAAGCCATTGATTTAATATGTACGTATTATATCCATTTGCGAAAAGGAAATCAAGGGCTTTAAAAAGGAAATTGCGATTTGGGCTTCCAGACAGCCTTTTCCTCAAAGATATTCATCAGCAGTTCCAAGTTGGAATTCTCCGCCTGATCGGAGTAAATGATGATTTCCTCAGGGGCATGGACGAGCGCCGGCGTGACCGGCCATTCAAGAGGAAGATCAGACACGGCTTCATCCGGGTACTGCTTTTGGTAGAGACGCGTCTCCGAATCACTCAGCGGATTGCCTTCATCGTGGAAGTAAGTCAGTCCATGGTCATCGAGAATATGAAGAAGCTGCACTCCCGTATCCTGATGATGAACACGGTGACGCCATGAATCGACCAGCAGCTGATACGATTCCTCCTGCTTATACTCATCAATGACCTTGCCTGTATAATCCGTAAGGCATCTGTGGACATGCGCCAGACAGCCGGCACTCAAGTCATCAAACAGGACGGTATCCCTTACATGCACGTACTCCTGTATAAAAGACTTGATGTAGTGGTGAATGGGCGGAAGCCGCAGACCTGCTGGAGGATGGGAGTCAAAGTCCTGCTCAATCTCAAGAATGCGCTGAATTTCATCGGCATCCTCGAAGTGATAGGAGAACCGGAGGACCCCTTCCATCCAGGCAGGGATTTTCCTTTTCCTGACAACATGGTGCAGCGCACGCACGACATCCACATAGGCAGACTCCCTTGAGGAAGCATGCATCAATTTGACAGAAAAACGTTTTCCGCTCTCCTCATAAACCCACAGCTTCTGCTCGGAAACGATGGCATTATAAAACGTTTCGGCTTCCAGACGCTTGGAAAAAGATAAGTCAAACACCAGAATTCCCCCTCATCCCGACTTTCCATCCTATGTCTATCATCAATGCTTCCTGGAAGCATAGAAAATATCATCAAGACCGGCTCGTCTTTTCATTGTTATATTTATGAAAGGGATAGGTAAATCATGTCACTGACCTTCTTGTTCACAAAGATTTATGAACGCCTGTTCTGACCGCCGACATAAACCGTTTCACTCAGCTGTTTGATCCGTTCGGTAATCCGCTTGGCTTTCACCTGTTCCACATCGCCGCGGCTGCTTGTCATCAACACTTTTTCAAGCTCATTCAGCGTATAGTTGGAGGTGAAAAAGACAGGCAGACGCTCCATCATCCGATAGTGCAGGATACTGCCTAATATCTCATCCCTGAACCAGGCCGACTGGGACTCTGCTCCGATATCGTCCAGCATTAACACCGGCGTTTCTTTAAAGGCGGTGATTTTGTCATTGAGGGAATCATCTTTGATGGATGATTTCATTTCCCTTACAAATTCAGGCATATAAATAATCATCGATGGGATCTGCTTGTCACTGAGAGCATTGGCGACCGCCCCGAGGAAATACGTTTTCCCCACACCGAACGGTCCATGGAAATACAATCCTTTTGCAGGAAGCTCATCCCTGAGAGTTTCAATGTACTGGACGGTTTTCGCTACTGCCCCTCCGCGGTCGGGGTCTTCCAGATCCATTCGTTCCAGCGATGCTTCCAGAATTTCTCTAGGCATATGAAGGCTGCTTACCAATGACTTCTGATACGACTGCTGCTCCTGTGAACGCTGGCGTCTGCATTTATCATAAATCAGCTTGACGTCGGTCCCTTCCACTTCCAGCGATGGAACGTATCCGGGCAGGATGTTGATACACGCCTCCCTCGACGGACATTTTTCGCAGTTTTTCGATTGGGTCCTGTATTCATAAAGCTTGATCAAGTGTTTCTCCACCGCTTTTTCATCCAGGCCTTCATTTTCCTGCATCAGACGCTGGACTTCAGCAGAGTCCAGGACTTCCGCTTTCATATGATTGTAGCGCTGCTGAAACTGCTTGTTCTCTTTCATCCATTTTTTCAACGATTGCTGAATGGGCTCCATTCCATTCACCCCTTACTCTAGTTTCCTCTATTGGTCAGCCTCGCGATTCTGGCTGCGATATCTTCTTTATCGACCTGAGGCTCAGCAGACGCTGCGGCATGCTGCTTCTCTTCCTGTTTATTAAACCAGACAGGAATGACTTCGTCTTTTTGGGAGGTCCGTTTCTGTGTTTTCTGACGGCCCCACTGCTGGTATTTCTGATGCTCTGCCTTGGCCAGATTCATGGCCTGGCGCACGGTGGTCACGTTTTTACGCGCCCAGTGGCTGGCAATTTTCTCCATGTAGGATTTCGACAGTTTCATATCCGTTTTCAACATCACATAATGGACAAGCACGTTCATAACCCCGGCTGTGATGCCTTGTTCGGTCATGACATCCCGGATCAGCTTCAAATCCTGTTCCGATGCACGGTTGCCGTTGGATAAATCCTCAAGCAGCTCCCTCGGGGATATCTGCTCGAGCATTTCAATAAACTGGTCTTCCTTGGATCCTGTCGTTTCTTTTTCCATGGACGCCCACTTCTCACGATCATCGACAGAGGCGGGCTGTACATTTTTTTCTTCTTTCATAAAGTCGTGACATGCAGCCTTAAACTCTTCCTCGACTAAGCAGTGATTTTCATCTATGGCCCATGTCACCGCTTTTTCCAATTCAACGTTGGACAAATCATACAACGTCGCCAGCTGTATGATCAGTTTCTTATTCCGTCCCGTCAAGATCCGTTCACTTGGATACATTCTCTTTTGAAGCGCTTGGCGGAGCCAGGTGAAATCGACGCGGCTTTCCGAGGTTCGGGGGCCGCGGTATTCCTGAAAACGCTTCTGCTCAGCAATCACTTCGGTTTCCCTCTGCACAGACTCCATCATTTTATGATGAAACACTTCGTCAAAAGAAGCCGTGATTTCTTCGTATCCTTCCACCGAAGGCTCAGGCTTAACAAACCGGCTTTTTACCTGTTCATACTTGTCCTGACCCAATTCATGGGTCAAGAGAAGCGCGAGCATGTCATCCTGGAAAAATTCCTCCGGCGTAAAAGGGGGGTGAACCGCATAAATATAGACAGTCTGGTCGCTCTCTTCGTTCGAACGATACGTTCTCAGCAGCCCAAGAGCCTCCAGCCTCCCTCTGGCTTGATAAATTTTATCCAGAGGAGCGGAAAGGTAAGCCATCAATGAATGGTGGGTCTGAACCGTATCCTGATCCGCAAGATCCGCTTCAGAAAGCAGTAAATGGTAGAGAGATACAGCCAGACGTCCTACAATCGGCTGGTATAGATGGGATAACGAACGATGAAAATTTCGAGGCATTTCTCCGCCGTTCCTGATTTTAAAACCGTCTACAGGCAGCAGTCTGCCAATGGATTGATTCATCGTCTACACCTCCTTCGTTCATCCAAATCTATGAAAAAGAAAATGAGCCGGCTCAGGCTCATTCGTCATGATCATCTTTAATTAATTCCTTCAATTCGTCAATAAATACGTTTATATCCTTAAACTGGCGGTAAACGGACGCAAACCGGACGTAGGCCACTTCATCAACTTCGGAGAGACGGCCCATGACCATTTCGCCGATATCCTCACTCAGCACTTCTGAAACGCCGCGGTTCCTCAGTTCCTTTTCAATATCGAGCGTAACGGCTTCAAGCTTTTCCACTTCAACCGGACGCTTTTCACAGGCTCTGATCAATCCCCGCATCAGCTTTTCCCTGCTGAATTCCTCCCGCGTTCCCTCTTTTTTCACGACAATCAGAGGGACCTCTTCAATCCGCTCAAACGTTGTAAAACGAAAGCCGCACTGTTCACACTCTCTCCGTCTTCTGATTGTCTGACCTTCCTCTATTGGTCTTGAATCAAGCACCTTCGTGCTTTTGTAGTGACAGTTTGGACACTTCACCTTTGATCAACTCCACATCGTCTTCGTTTCATCATCCAATCATCCGGGATCCACAGCTGTAAACTGCCGGTCCAGCTGTTCATAGAACTGCACGATCAGGTTACGGCTGTAGCCGAAATCCACAGGGCCTCCTGAATCAGTGGTGACCGAAAAGTCCACGGCCGTGCGGAACGGACGGACCATAATAATTGTTGCGACAACAAAGGCCCGCCGTTTTCCTTTATAAGTGATCGTCAGTTCTCCGCGCTCCCTGGAGACGGCTTTGATTTCAGAAGGTGAAGGGAACATTTCTTCCACGGCGCGGAAAACCTCATCATGCTTGGCTTTGTAATAGTGTGTGATAAGGGCCGTGTCCTTATGCTGTTCACTGGTTTCGGAATGAGTGCTGAGATACCTGGAAATAAATGCTTTCACTAATCTGACTCCTTCAGTCCATTCGACATAATCTTAATTTATTTTAACATGACTTTAAAAAATTAGAAACGGTTTTACAGAAGGAGGGAGCAGACAGCTTTATCCAATAGGAAAGCAGAAAAAAAGCCATGCAGAACCTCCTGCATGACTTTCTCATTTTGTGCATTTACAGAGCACGGGCTTCCTTGACTTCTACAGGACCCATTCCTCTTGGTACTTCAACCGTTTCGTTCCGGCCGGCTTCCAAAGCCTCCACAATGTAGTGCGCAGCTACATTGGGATCGATCCGGTCTCCACACGTATACACGTCAATGCTTGCATATCCGTGCTCCGGGAAGCTGTGTATCGTCAGATGTGACTCTGAAATGATAACAACACCACTAACACCGTGAGGGGCAAACTTGTGAAAAGCCACCTCTCTCACTTCTGCACCGGCTTTGAGTGCAGCATCAACAAAAACTTGTTCTATATACGACATATCGTTCAATTTTGATTCATTACAATCCCATAGTTCAGCTATTACGTGTCTTCCCATTGTATCCATAACGGATCCCCCTTTGTACATTAACTTCTTCCCCTCTGAAATTGCGGCCATGTACTACCACGGGGGAAAGTTAGTCCTGAGAGGTCCTAACCCTTTGAGTAGACATGAAGATTTTTGAAATTCAGAAGTTCAAAAGAAAGTATAAAGGGTTTATCCCGTTTTTGCAAGATATATTTAAGAAGCCTGAAAAGGGTCGTGAAGAGTCTTCACCCGGAATCAGAGGCGTCCTTTAAGACACTCTCGCCGTCCTTTCCTGTTTCAATAATTTTCCCACATATTTCGCCAGATCAACGACGCGGCAGGAGTAGCCCCACTCATTATCATACCAGGCAAGCACTTTCACTTTTGAGCCTTCCATCACCTGTGTGGACAGCCCATCAATGATGGCGGAAGACGGAGAGGTCGTGTAATCAATGGATACCAGTGGTTCATCGCTGTACTCCAGAATGCCTTTCATGTCCCTCTGTGAGGCAGATGCGAACGCTTCATTCAACTCTTCCTTCGTAACCGCTTTCTTCAGATCGACGACTAGATCCACTAAAGAGACGTTCGGTGTCGGTACACGTAAAGCCATTCCGTTCAGCTTTCCCTTCATACTTGGAATGACCTCTCCCAGGGCTTTGGCCGCTCCTGTGGAGGTCGGTATGATCGACTGCGTACACCCACGGGCTCTCCGCAGATCCTTGTGAGGGTTATCCAGGTTCTTCTGATCATTGGTAAAAGAATGAACCGTCGTCATCAAGCCGTTTTCAATACCGAATTCATCTTCCAGCACTTTGACCACCGGCGCCAGACAGTTGGTCGTGCACGAAGCATTGGAAATAACATCATGCGTTTCAGGGGAATAGGAATCCTCATTGACCCCCATCACAATGGTCGCATCGACTTCCTTACCCGGAGCTGTAATGATGACTTTTTTTGCACCTGCATCCAGATGGAGAGCAGCCTCATCCTTCGTACGGAACTTTCCGGTAGCTTCGATTACGATGTCCACACCAAGCTCTTTCCAAGGGAGCTCAGCCGGGTTTCTCGTAGAACAGAGCTTGATTTTCTTCCCATTTACCATTAACCCTTCAGGAATCGTACGTACTTCTCCGTCGAATCGTCCATGAACACTGTCATATTTCACCATGTGAGCGATCGTTTCAGCAGGATAGCTGGCATTGACAGCCACAAGCTCCACGGTATCATCTACTGCCGCCTGTCTGAATACCATACGTCCGATTCTTCCCAAGCCATTAATGGCGATCTTTGTTTTCCCCATGATGTTCCAGCCCCCTATATATGATATACTTTTTTGGATCATTTCTAGGATTAGTATAACATATTGCAAGCGCTTTTGAAGTGGGTTCAATAATTTTACACAAAAATAACACGTCTTTCTCAGACGTGTTATTATACGAGGTCCCACCGGTGAAGTATGTCTCTTAATTGGTGAAAGCTTTCCTCTTTCGTTCCATTATTATCGATAACCGCATCCGCCATTTCCGATTTGCGGCTGACAGGAATCTGCGAAGCGATCCGCTCCTGTGCATCTTCCCTCGATGAACCATCCCGTTCCATCAGCCGTTGGAGCTGTGTTTCCTCATCGACTGCAACGACAAGCACCTTTTCTACATAATCCGTCAGTCCGCTCTCAAAAAGAAGGGGAATATCCAGAACGACCGCTTTGGCCTCTTTTGTTTTATAAGATTCCCGCCGCCGGATCATTTCTTCCCGGACACGAGGGTGAACGATATCGTTCAGTTCTTTCCTTCGTCCTTCGCTGCTGAAAATCACCTTCCCGAGCTTTTTGCGATCCAGTGTTCCATCATCAAAAAGGACGTCTTTCCCAAAAACCCGTACGATGTCCTCGTAGGCGGGCTCACCAGGGCGGACGACATCCCTCGATATTTGATCCGCATCGATGACAGGAATCTCCCATTCATCGAACATGCCGGATACGGTACTTTTTCCACTTGCGATACTACCGGTTAAACCAATGACCAGTGTCATAAAACCCTTCCTTTACGATAGCTTGATCAAGCCGATGATAATCAATAGAACCCCCGGGAGAATAGAGATACTTTCCACCCTGTTCGTCAGTTTTGCCCCGGCCATCATCCCAGTTCCGAGCATAAGAAACGTAGATGAAGCGATAAGTCCACCCGTCAACAGAACAGGGAGACCGATCAGCGCTCCGCTGATGCCTGCCCCTATGGTATCAAGGGAAAGGGCGGTTCCAAGCAGCCACACTTCTTTACCTTGAATCCCTCCGGATTTATCCACATCAGCGGTCACTGGATCATTCAAAACTTTTGCGGGGTTCAGCCAGGGGTCCTGCTGATTTTCGGTATGTTGTTTAAAAAACTGTCTTAAAAAATACATGCCGATACCTATTAAGGCAACAGCTCCAGCCTTTTCCGCCATTTCCGGTTTGACAACTTGAACGAGCAGCTGACCGAAATACGAGGAAAGAAGAAAGACTATACCTGAAACAGAGGCAATCACCACAATGCCACAGAATGCGAGCTTTACTTTTTTCAAACCGAGCACGCAGCCAATCCCGAAGCTGTCGACACTCACGGCTGTAACAAATAAAAAAATGAACATCCCGATGCCCATACCGCCCACTCCTCTAACATGGAAGTGGGATAGTATATGGCTGTTTATTCAGATACGTGAAGCGGCTGGCAGACTGGACAGACGTGTGTGCCCCTGCCGCCGACTTTTGTCTTAACAATCGGTGTCCCACAGTTCTGGCACTCCATATCCTGTTTACCATACACACGGAGCTGCTGTTGGAACATTCCGATTTCACCCTGGCTGTTTAAGTAGGAGCGGATCGTTGTGCCTCCCTGCTCGATTGCCTCCAGAATAACCGTGATGCTCGCTTCCCGGATGCTTTCGGCCTCTTCTCTCGTCAGCGTATTCGCCGTCCGTTCCGGATGTAGTCCGGCTCGGAACAGCGCTTCATCTACATAGATATTGCCAAGACCGGCAACAATGGACTGATCCAGGAGGACCGCCTTCATGTTGCGGCTTGTTTTCAGCAGCCTCTGATGAAAATAATCGAGGGTGAAGGCCTCATCGAAAGGATCGGGGCCGAGCTGGACCAATGGTTTATTCAAGGCTTCTTCGCCCTTTTTAAACGCATGCATCGTGCCGAACTTCCGGACATCGTTGTAGCGGAGCTCTGTTCCATCTGTAAAATGGAAAATCACATGAGTATGCTTCGGTTTCTCAAGCGTTCCATCATAAACGCCGAATTTCCCCTCCATCCGCAGATGGGAAACGAGGGCAATGTCATCAAGGTGGAAAATGAGAAATTTCCCCTTGCGATCAATATCCTTGATGGATTGTCCTCTAAGCAGGTCACCAAAGGCATTGGGATCCTTCGGCTGTTTAATGATGTTCCCCCAGAAAATGGAGACATCCTTTATTTCTTTTCCTACAGTTAAATGCTTTAACGTTTTTCTTACAGTTTCCACTTCTGGTAATTCGGGCATCTCTCATTCTCCTTATTTATTTCGCGTCGTACCATGTATTTCCATAAGAGGAATCCACTTTCAATGGTACATCAAGCTCTACGGTGTTTTCCATAACATCTGCGACGAGCGTTTCCAGCTTTTTAATTTCGGCTTCCGGCGCTTCAATGATGAGTTCATCGTGCACCTGCAGGAGAACTCTTGCTTCCATCTTTTCTTCCTGGAGCTTTTCTTCCAGATCGATCATGGCTTTTTTAATGACATCAGCCGCACTGCCCTGGATCGGGGTATTCATTGCCGTCCGCTCAGCAAAGCTGCGTTTATTGAAATTCCGGCTTGTAATATCCGGAAGATAACGCCTGCGGTTCATGAACGTCCGCACATAGCCCGTTTCCTTCGCTTCACGGACAGACTCTTCCATATAGGTTTTGACTCCCGGATAACTTTCCAGGTATTTATCGATGAACGCCTGGGCTTCTTTTCTCGATATGCCGAGACTTTGTGACAAGCCATAATCACTGATTCCATAGACGATGCCGAAGTTGACGGCTTTCGCCTGCCTGCGCATTTCACCCGTTACGTCCGAAGCCGGCACACCGAAAACCTCAGAGGCGGTCTGAGTGTGAATGTCCTTATCTTCACGGAACGCTTCAATCAGCTTCTCATCCCCTGCAATGTGTGCCAGTACACGCAGTTCAATCTGGGAATAGTCACTGGCAAACATGACCCAGCCTTCCCTGGACGGAATGAACGCCTGGCGGATTTTCCGTCCTTCCTCAAGCCGGATCGGAATGTTCTGCAGGTTCGGATCTGTGGAACTCAAACGTCCTGTCTGGGTAAGCGCCTGATTGAAACGGGTGTGGATCTTACCGGTATCTTCATGAACCACCTTCAGCAGTCCTTCAATATAGGTGGATTTCAACTTGGACAACTGTCGGTTCAACAAAATTTTAGAAATGATTTCATGTTGATCCTCCAGCTGTTCCAATACATCTGCGGAGGTGGAATAGCCTGTTTTCGTTTTCTTAATGACAGGAAGGCCGAGTTTTTCGAACAAAATCGGTCCAAGCTGTTTTGGAGAATTCAAGTTGAACTCTTCTCCCGCCAGCTCATAGACTTCCTGTTCTACTTTATTCAAGCGCTCTTCAAGCTCTGCCCCCATTTCCTGCAGACGGCTGACATCCACCGAGACACCCCGGTGCTCCATCCGCCCGAGAATAACAGCCAGAGGCATTTCCAGCTCAACGAGAAGCTCATACTGTTCATTGGCTTTCAGCTGTTCCTCCATATTCCCTTTCAGCTTATACAGAATTGCAGCCTTCCTTGCAATATGCTCGTAGACGACTTGATCGTCTTCCGGACGTTTCATTTTTGCTCCTTTTCCGTAGACCTCTTCATCATATTGGACCGCTGTCTCCCCCATTCGATGGGCGATGGCAGGAATATCATGATTATTTTCAGAAGGGTTCAGCAGGTAGGAAGCAAGAAGCAGATCAAAGCTGATCCCTTTGATGTCCACGCCGTGTCTCATGAGAGCTACAGCGGTCTGTTTTGCATCGAAGACCCATTTTTCCTTGGACGCATCCTCTGCCCAGGATACAAAGGCTTCTGACTTCACTGCATTCTCCATAGAAAGGACCACTTTGGAATCCTCATTGACGATGGCAATCCCTTCGACTGGAGCGGTATGATAGTTTTCATACAGCATCTCCACGACAAGCGCTTCCCCGCCTGTAAACAGATCGGGTGTTACTTCTTCGACAACTTTCACATCGATGTCCGGCAGAGACTCAGCCACAGACTCCCCTTCTCCGCCTTCCTGGATCCTCGGAAGCAGGGACTGGAAGCCGAGTTCTTTGAAGAAACCGCTCACCTGCTGCGTTTGATATCCTTCATAGCCAATCGTATCGACGCTGACATCAATCGGCGCATTTCTCTCGATGGTTACGAGCTGCTGACTCATGAAAGCATTGCCGCGGTTTGTCTCCAGCTTTTCTTTCAGCTTTTTACCACTGACCTCGTCCAAGTTCTCATACAGGTTTTCCAACGTATCAAACTGCTTCAGCAGCTTAACAGCCGTTTTCTCTCCAACACCGGGAACACCCGGGATGTTATCGGAGTTATCTCCCATAAGAGCTTTCAAGTCGATAATCTGATCTGCCCGCACCTCCATTTTTTCCATAAGGAAAGAAGGGGTATATGTATCGACGTTCGTAATCCCTTTTTTCGTAAGGCTGACCGTGATCTGATCGTTGACCAGCTGCAGAAGATCCTTGTCTCCGGAGATGACCTTCACCTCATGATCTTTCTCTCCAGCCTGGGTCGCCAGCGTACCGATAATGTCATCTGCCTCATAGTTCGGAAGCTGATAATATTTCACTCCAAACGCATCGAGCAGTTCCTTTAGGACAGGAAACTGTTCGGACAGCTCAGATGGTGTTTTCTGCCTTCCACCCTTGTATTCCTGATACGTTTCATGACGAAAAGTCGTTTTCCCGGCATCAAATGCAACAAGCAGATGATCCGGCTGGTCTTCTTCCAATATTTTAAGCAGCATTGTCGTAAAACCATAGACGGCGTTTGTGTACACACCTTTATCATTATTCAGCAGCGGCAGGGCAAAAAATGCCCGGTAAGCGATACTGTTTCCATCAATCAATACAACTTTCTCAGCCATAAACTCACTCCTTAACCGGAAATGCCTTTCTCTCCTTTAAAGAGGAGCGTCTGCATTTTCCAGCGTAATTATTCCAGTGTTCCCTTAAAGAAAACGCCTTTTCCTTCATTCTACCATGATTCATGGAGAGAAGGAAAAGGCGTACCCCGCCGTTATTCGTAGTAGCCGAGAAGCAGGTCGGCGTATGGTGATCCCTGTGGCAGAATAATCGTTGTTTCACCGTCAATGGTTTTCTTGTATGATTCCAGCGTTCGGTACAATTGATAAAATTCAGGATCCTCAGAGAAGGAATTGTTATAGATCTGTGCCGCCTCCTGCTCACCTTCCGCCCGGATCTTTTCCGCATCGGCCCTGGCTGTAGACAGCATCTCTTTGACTTCTCTATCCACAGAAGCCCGGATACGGCTTTTTTCTGCTTCCCCTTCCGACAAATACGTCTGGGCAATTTTTTCCCTGTCCGTGATCATCTGATTGAACACGGCCTCCTCGTTCGCCTGCGGAAGATCCGAACGCTTAATACGGACATCATCCACGACTATGCCGTAATTATCACGATCCAGGTATTCATTCACCCGCTTGGCAATTTCTTCGTTCAGTGTCCCCCGTGAGCTTTCTTCCTCATTGATGATTTCAGAGAAATTCATTTTCCCGAGTTCCGCCCGGACGATCGAAAAGATAAATTCTCCCATCCGCGCTTCTGCACTCATCATTGTTCTCGCATTGGAAATCATTTTCTCAGGGTCAGATATGCTCCAGACGGCATAGTTATCAATGATCATCCTTTTCTTATCAAGCGTTGTGATTTCCTTCTCATCCACGTCATACACCATTTTCTTTTGAGAAAGCGTGGATACCTCCTGGATCAGCGGGATCTTGAATTTCAAGCCGGGGCTTTCATGGATTTTGATAACATCACCGAACTGCCTTACTACCTTATATTCCCCTTCTTTGACAATCACTACAGAACTGAGGGCGATCAATATCAATGCGGCAGCAGCCACTAAAGCAAGGCCGCCTTTGATGATTTTCCGAAAATCCTTCTGCTGCTTTTCATTGATATCCTGAATCCGATCGTCGGTCATGATTGCTCCTCCTCTTCTTGTTCTGTTTCCCCGTCCTCTTCCTGTGCAGGTGCGGCGGGCTGATTCTGCTGCTGAAGAGGAAGGTACTTCATCGTATCTCCGTCATCGTTCATGACATACACATCTGCTTCAGGCAGGACTTCCTCGAGCGTTTCCATGACAAGACGCTCCCTTGTTACACTTTCATTGCCTTGATATTCACTTAGCAGTGCATCAAATTTGGACACTGCTCCTTCCGCTGTCCGGACCCTGTCCACCTTGTCCCCTTCCGCTCTTTGTATAATGGCATCTTTCTCACCTTTGGCTTCCTCCCGCATCTGGTTCGCATACTTTTCGGCTTCATTCACTTTACTTTGTTTTTGTTCACGCGCATCCGTCACCTTCGTGAAGGCACTACGGACGTCTTCGTTTGGCAGGTCCACCTCCTGCAGACGGACATCTATGATGGATATTCCAATCTCATAGCCTTCAATCAGGCGGACAAGGTCTTCTCTGACTTCATTTTCGATTTCAGCTTTTCCTGATGTTAACGCTTCATCAATTTCACTGCTGCCTATGACCCCTCTCAGTGTTGAAGAGGTGGCGTTAAACAGCACCTGCTCAGGGTTCTCCGATGCAAATAAATAACCGGATGGATCTGTGATTTTCCATTGTACGACAAGATCTGCCTGCACAATCATGTCGTCTCCTGTAATCATTGTCACTTTATCAGCCTCTTCTCCTTCTTCATCAAAACCAAAATCAAGGCTGAATGTTTCCTTGGACATTTTCTCTACTTCCTGCACAGGCCACGGCATCTTAAAATGAAGACCGGGCTCTGTAATGCCATCCTCTGCTTCTCCGAACGTAAGCACGACCGCCTGCTCGGACTCATCAACGGTGTACCATGTGGTCATGAATACGACAAGCAGGACTGCCGCCCCGGCAATTAAGCCGGCCCACTTATATATCTGTTTCAGACTCATGTAGATTTCCCCTTTTATGTAGATTACTATTCTTTACGAAACTGTAACAAAAAGGTTTCAAAAGCCTGTTTTTTGATACAAAAAAAAAGACAGAAGCGAGGGAAGCTTCTGCCAATAAGAGAAAACACCTTGGATGAAAGGGTTTCAAAGATATTTTATCGAAACATTGTTAATTCCAATTTAATGAAATATTAATTTTCCGTAAACTTCTTCGGAATCTCAACATGGAAGGTCGTGCCTTGATCCACTACACTCTCCACGTGAATGTTTCCGTGATGGGCTTCTACAATATGTTTGACGATGGCCAGACCGAGCCCGGTACCACCAGAATTCCGGCTTCTTGCCTTATCGACGCGATAGAAGCGTTCGAAAATCCTCGGAACCTCGTCTTCCGGAATACCTACACCATTGTCAGATATAGAAATCATCACCGTCTCTTCTTTTTCTCTAAATGTCAATGAAACGTCTCCATGATCACGACTATAATTAATCGCATTGGCCAGTAAATTCATAAACACCTGTTTTAAACGACTGGAATCTCCGCGGATAATGGTTTCTCCTTCCACAGATGCCTGCAGTTGCACACCTTTTTGTTCAGCATGCTGCTCGACAATGGGTAGAAGATCGTGTAGAAGACGCTGGACGTCGACTTTCTCAATATTGAGAAGAAAATCTTCCCTTTCCAGCTTGGACAGCTCAAGGAGATCCTGAATAAGAGATTGAAGACGTCCACTTTCCTTCAATATGATCTGAAGAAACTGCTCCAGCATCTGCTCATCCTTCATTGCGCCGTCCAGAAGCGTTTCTGAAAATCCCCGGATGGAGGTAATCGGTGTTTTCAGCTCATGGGAGACGTTAGCCACAAAGTCCTTTCTCATCTGCTCCAAATGCTTCAACTCTGAAATGTCATGGAAGACCAGCACAACGCCTTTCCATTTCCGGCCTTCACTGAAAATAGGGGCTCCTGTTACCTCAAGGTGTTTCCGATCGATATTGACCGGGAGCACGAATGTTTCACTGATGGTTTCTTCAAACATATAAATCTTTTTCACCGTCTCGTGAATGGTTGTATATGGGATGGCATCATGGTAAAGAAATCCGATGTAATCCTTCTGCTCCCCGCCGAAAGTCTCCATAAAGGCACGGTTGGTCAAAAGGATATACCCTTTTTCATCGATCAGCATCAGACCGTTACCCATGTTGTTAATAACCGCTTCCAGCTGATTCTCCTGCATCCCCTTCGTACTGGTCATTTCCTGAAGGTTGCGTGCAAGGATATTAATCGACTGACTAAGCTGACCAGCTTCACCGAAGTGCCCTTCATACGTGCGGGCTTTATAATTCCCTTCTGCCAGTTCATTCGCTACATCAGCTGCCGAACGGATCGGACGGATGTATTTTGAAAAGACATTATAGCCAAGAACAAAAATAATCACCAGTCCGATTAACAGTGTGCATCCGATCAACAGCCAGATGTTCTTGGTAATGTTGGTCAAAGAATTGACCGGCGAGAGGAGAATGAGCGTCCCGTCGACATCGTTGACCTGGTTATCGACCGAATAATAAAAGATATTGTCGATCAAATACCCTTCATTATCTGCAATTTGGTCGGCCTCCACTCTGGTCAGGACATGCTGTTTTTCACGATCACTGATAATGGGAACAGCCTCCACCGTATCCAGCAGTTTGTCACCGTCATCTGAAATAAAAACCATTCCGGTATTCAGCTGGTCACTGAACTCTAGAAGTTCATCCTGACTGACATCCTCTTCATCCGTGAATCTCTCCAGGTAGGTGACGAAATACCGGCTTTCAAGCTCCACCCGCTCTTCAAAAATGTTTATAAAATACCCGCGCGTCAGCTGGGCAAGAATGACACCAAGACCAAGCATGACGATTACGACGAGTACGGAGTATGTCATGAGTGGTTTTGTATTGGTGGAAGACATTTATTTCGGCTCCTCCATTTTATAGCCAAGGCCGCGGATCGTCTTGATATACACCGGCTTTTTCGTGTCGGGTTCAATTTTCTCCCGCAAATGACTGACGTGGACATCGACGATACGGGTATCTCCGGCAAAATCATAATTCCAGACCGCGCTCAGCAGCTGGTCTCTGGATAAGACACGCCCGAGATTCTGCCCTAAGTAGAGAAGCAGTTCAAACTCTTTCGGTGTGAATGTCAGAGGCTTGTCTTTAATGGATGCCTCATACTGCTCCGGGTAAATCACTAAATCGGCCACTTGAATCATTTTCATTTCCGGACCGGCCGGTTCCCGGACCATCCTTCTTAAGATTGCTTTAATACGAGCAACAACTTCTCTTGGACTGAAAGGTTTCGTTAGGTAGTCGTCCGCCCCGAGCTCCAGGCCGAGCACCTTATCAAATTCATCATCCTTGGCTGTTAACATCAAAATCGGCGTGGACACCTGCATCTGACGCAGCTGCTTACACACTTCCATGCCATCCATCCCTGGAAGCATCACGTCCAGAACGATGAGATCGAACGTAGATTTTGATGCTTTTTCAAGCGCATCCGTGCCGGAATAAGCCACTTCCGTTTCAAATCCAGCCTGGTCTATATTGTATTTCAACAATGTTACGATGGATTCTTCATCATCGACAATTAGTATTCTTTGTTGTTCCAATCCCATCACCTCAACTGCAAAGTTAATCTCATCATACAATGAAGTTTACATTTTGAATACGGATCTTTATGATTTTTACTTAATTTTAATATAGTCCCAATCCCTGTCTTCATACGTGAAGACTCTGTTTCTGCTGCCATAAAAAAACCAGGCTTGCGGGATACAATCCCGGAAGCCTGGTTGAGAGAGCTTGTCCATAAGACGAGAGAATGACTCAATAAAAGTTTTCGAGGGAAACGGCATTCATAGAGGCAGGTTCATATGGTGGAATGACCGTCAGTTGTCCCTGAATGACTTCCTTTCCTTCCTCGTCATATCCATGCATATCCACAACGACATGGTGTTCCTCATGATTAATATCCGTTATTTCTGCATGAAATCGGACTTCTGCATAGTGGTAAAGAGGATGGGGATAGCTTAACTGCTGATGTATAATATGACTACCCGGTCCCGGAAGATGCATGGACACGATGGATGATGCCATACCACACAGCATAACGCTGGGTACAATCGGCTGTTTGAAGGGGGTCTGGGATGCATAATCATGTTGAATATAAAGCGGATTCGCATCATCGGTCAGCCCAAGATAAATAAGCAGATCCCGGTCTTCTACTCTTGATGTGGTTGTAAAAGTATCTCCTACTTTCAAAGCCTGTATCTTTCTGCCGAGTTTTCTTTTCTTCCCAATCATGGCAGTCACTCCTTTTTTTGAAAGCGTTTGCTAATTTGGTGTGAAAAAGGGGCTCGAGATATCCCCGAACCCCTTCTTTCCTTTATTTTAATACATGGAGGACATTTTTAACAGAGTCAGCTGATTGATCCAGCTGTTGTTTTTCTTCCTCTGTCAATTCGAGCTCAATGACTTCCTCGATACCGTTACCGCCAAGGATGGTAGGCACACCGAGGTAAATGCCGTCATACCCGTATTCGCCTTCCAGGTAGGCGATGGCTGGGATAATACGACGCTGATCCTTCAAGATCGCCTCTGCCATTTGAACAAGAGAAGCCGCAGGAGCGTAATAGGCGCTGCCGTTTCCAAGCAGACCTACAATTTCTCCTCCACCTTTTCTCGTGCGTTCCACAATTGCCTCGAGACGTTCTTTGGAAATCAACCGTTCAAGCGGAATACCTCCCGCAAAGGAATAGCGAAGCATTGGTACCATATCGTCCCCGTGCCCGCCGAGCACAAAGCCTGTGACATCTTTCACGGAAATGTTCAATTCCTCTGCGACGAACGTACGGAACCTGGCTGTATCCAAAACACCAGACTGACCTATGACCCGGTTCTTAGGAAGACCGGCTTCCTGAAAGACGGAATAAGTCATCGCATCGACAGGGTTCGTCAATACGACGATGAAACAGTCGGGGGAGTTTTTCACAATCTCTTTCGTTACGCTCTTCATAATCTTGGAGTTGGTACTGACAAGATCATCACGGCTCATTCCCGGTTTCCGGGCAATACCGGCAGTAATGATCACAAGGTCGGAACCTTCCGTATCCGCATAGTCCGAAGTTCCCTGGATTTTCGCATCAAATCCCTGGACAGGGCTGGCTTCCAGCATATCCAGTGCCTTTCCTTTCGTCGGATCTTCCATATCCGGAACATCTACAAGGACGACATCCCCAAGTTCCTTCTGAGCAAGCATTAATGCCGTAGTTGCACCAGTAAATCCGGCACCGATGACAGAGATCTTCCTTCTTTGAATACTCATCGTTCCTCTCCTTCCACTTGCCATTAGTCCATGTTCTTAATCAGTTCGTCACCAAACTCTGAACATTTCACTTCTGTTGCCCCATCCATCATACGGGCGAAGTCGTAAGTAACGACTTTGCTTCCGATGGTTTTATCCATGGATTGAGCGATAAGATCAGCCGCTTCTCTCCATCCCAGGTGTTCAAGCATAAGGACACCGGAAAGGATGACAGAAGATGGGTTCACTTTATCAAGCCCGGCATATTTAGGAGCTGTACCGTGAGTCGCTTCAAAAATAGCATGGCCGGTTTCGAAGTTAATATTTGCTCCAGGAGCGATTCCGATACCGCCGACTTGAGCAGCAAGAGCATCAGAAATATAGTCTCCGTTCAAGTTCATCGTAGCAACAACGTCGAATTCTTTCGGACGTGTCAGGATTTGTTGAAGGAAAATATCAGCAATCGCATCTTTGACGATGATTTTGCCTGCCGCTTCCGCCTCATCCTGAGCTTTGTTGGCTGCATCCTTGCCTTCTTTTTCAACGATGCGGTCATATTCAGCCCATGTAAAGACTTTGCCTGCATACTCTTCTTCTGCTACTTCGTAACCCCATGACTTGAAGGAACCTTCTGTAAACTTCATAATGTTTCCTTTATGGACAAGCGTTACGTTTTTACGTCCTTCGTTGATCGCGTAGTCAATCGCGGCACGGACCAGACGTTTCGTACCCTCTTCAGATACTGGTTTGATACCGATACCGGAAGTTTCAGGGAAACGAATGTTATGTACACCCATTTCGTTCTGCAGAAAATCGATGACTTTTTTAACTTCCGGAGTGCCCTTCTGCCACTCAATACCTGCATAAATATCTTCAGTATTCTCACGGAAGATCGCCATATCCGTATCTTCAGGACGTTTCACCGGAGAAGGGACGCCTTTGAAGTAGCGGACCGGACGAAGACATGTGAATAGATCCAATTCCTGGCGCAGCGCTACGTTCAAGGAACGGATTCCACCACCGATTGGAGTCGTTAGAGGTCCTTTGATTGCAATCTTATAATCGCGGATCGTGTCCAGTGTAGCTTCCGGAAGCCATTCACCTGTCTGATCATAGGCTTTCTGTCCAGCAAGGACTTCTTTCCACTCAACCGATTTCTGACCATTATAGGCTTTATCTACAGCTGCTTCAATAACACGGCTGGCTGCTGCCCAGATGTCAGGGCCGATACCATCACCTTCAATATATGGGATCACCGGACGATCAGGTACATTTAATGTTCCGTTTTGTTCTACTGCGATTTTTTGTGCTTGTGTCAAAATAAACCCTCCTAAATTTTCTGTAATCATGGATGATTCATCCTATTCTATCATACGTTAAAATAGGATGAATAAAAAGCCGGTACAACTTCACTGCCGGTTATTAACGGTCTTCAATCGGAGTATACGTCTGGCCTTTAGGCCCTGCATATTCCGCACGAGGACGGATCAGGCGGTTGTTGGAATATTGTTCAAGGATATGAGCAAGCCATCCGGACACACGGCTGACGGCGAAAATCGGCGTGAACAAGTCGTGATCGATTCCAAGACTGTGATAGACAGAAGCGGAATAGAAGTCCACATTTGCCGGCAGTCCTTTGTTTTCCTTGATATAATCTTCAATTTTAATAGACATTTCATAGTATTTGGAGTGGCCGGTCAGCTTTGTAAGCTCACGGGACATCTCTTTCAAATGCTTGGCGCGTGGATCGCCGGAACGGTAGACACGGTGGCCCATTCCCATGATTTTTTCTTTGTTTTCAAGTTTCTTCTCAATGGCCGGTACGGCATTTTCCACACTGTCGATTTCCGTAAGCATCTTCATGACACGCTCATTGGCACCACCATGAAGCGGCCCTTTCAGTGCCCCGATAGCTGCTGTTACACCGGAATATACATCGGATAAAGTGGCTACACAAACACGGGCTGTGAATGTAGATGCATTCAATTCATGGTCTGCGTGCAGGACAAGTGCTTTGTTGAAGGCTTCAACTTCAAGATCTTCCGGGTCTTTTCCATTCAGCATGTAAAGGAAATTCGCTGCAAAGCTGAGTTCTTTTTTAGGTGAGACAGGCTCCTTCCCTTTACGGATCCGGGCAAAAGCCGTGACCACAGTAGGAATTTTCGCCTGCAGACGAAGCGCCTTGCGGTTGTTTGCTTCCTCTTCCATCACGTCGGATTCAGAATCGTACAGACCGAGCATTGAAACGGCTGTACGCAGGGCAGCCATTGGATGAACTGTCTTTAAATCATAGGATTTAAGATGATCAATGACCTCTTTTGGAATATCCATATTGGAAATTAAATCTTCTTTGAAATCTTTCAATTCCTGTGAATTAGGAAGCTTTAAATTCCAAAGAAGGTAGATCACTTCTTCAAAGCTTGAGTTATTAGCTAAATCATCGATATCGTACCCAACATACGTAAGTTTATCGTCTATGATGGAACTGATGGATGATTCCGTTGCTGTAATCCCTTCAAGACCTTTAGTTGATGATGACATACAATCTCTCCCTTTCGAAAAGTTCCAAACGAATGCTTGTCCGTTTGACAAGAAAACGCTTTACATTTAACAGAATCCCTTTATAGGAAAATGACCCCACACACAATTATAAAGTATTCTGAAGAGAATGTGAATTGAAACCGTTTAATTTTGATGGAATTTATCGAACCTTTTTCCTTTTATTCCCTTAGTGAACAGGGTGCAAACAGGTCAGAAGTTTTACAATCTACATTGAAAAAGAGGGTGCAGGAGTTGACCAACCACCTTATTTCCATCATCTTAAGGTCCGTTCTGCTGCTCGCAGGCTTAACGGCAGCCACTATACTTTTCCTGTTCCTATGGAATTATTTACATCCTTTTCTGAGTGCCTACCTTTTTGCGGCACTCCTTCGTCCTTTTATCCTTCTGGTATCCCGCAGGCTTCATCTGCCCCGTTTCCTCTCTATTCTACTTGTACTCGGGATGTTCACCCTGCTTGCACTCAGCACCTTCGCCCTTGTGGTAGCTGAGCTGATCAAAGGATTTCAGCACTATTCCACAGATCTCCCTGCCCAGGCAGCCGCTTTATCGGTGTTTATAATGAATCAAGGAAGAGAATGGGCAGAGCCGTTGATTTTAAGACTGCAGTCCTCTCTGGAGCACTCCGGAATCGTGACCTCTTCCATCGATGAATACCTGCAGGCTGTGCAGAGCCAGGCAGGTCGGGTTAGTATGGATTTGTTAAGTGGTCTGTTCGAGGGTATCCGGCATATAGCAGGGATGGTTCCGACTTCTTTAGCTTACACAGGTATCGTTATCATCGGTACTTTTTTCTTCAGCAAGGATTGGGAAGCGATTCACCGACCTCTTGGGAGTATCATTCCGGCTGTTATCCAGGAACGTGCGGTACAGGTGCGTGTTGAAATCGGAAAGACATTCAAAGGACTGATCAAGGCTCAATGTATGCTTGTAACGATCAGCACTCTTATTATAGGAACCGGTCTCTATCTGCTTGATGCTCCCCACGCTCTCACTGTAACGGCTGCCGCCTGTCTGGTCGACTTCATTCCTTATGTAGGGACAGGGGTGATTTTCATCCCATGGATGCTGTTCCAGTTTTTTTCGGGGGATTTCCCGATGACGATCGGGCTTGCTGTTCTATACGCTGTCGTCGTTACGACAAGGCAGCTTCTGGAGCCCAAGCTGATGGCTGATCAATTCGGTGTCCCTCCTATTGTCCTGCTTCTTACCTTTGCTGTGGGATTTCAACTTCTCGGCGTCTATGGCATCATGCTCAGTCCGCTTTTGCTGATGGTCTTTCAAACATTAAAGAGGACTGGAGCTTTGAAAGAACTCTTTCATTTTGTTACAGCAAAATAAAACTCCATTTCCAGTCCGGAAATGGAGTTTTTTTATTTTCTGTAAATGGTTACGGTTCCTTTATCCATAGCTTTTTGAATCGCCCGTTTCACAAGTCCTTTTAACGGCGTTCGCGTCACGGGCAGGAGAAGGATGAATCCTGCCGCATCTGTAATGAATCCAGGCGTTAACAGGACAGCTCCTCCTACAAGGATACAAGCCCCATCCAATAAAGCATCCTGAGGCATACGCCCCTGCTGCATGGAGAGCTGGACATTCTGGATCGTTTCCAGTCCTTGTTTTTTCGCAAGCCAGGCTCCAAGGGCCCCCGTAGTTATAATCAGAAGAATGACCCACCATGGTCCGATGACATTACCGGCCCCGATCAGCAGACCGATTTCCAATGCGGGTATGATCAATATGAGGATGAATAACCAGCGAAACATAGCATCTTCCCTTCTTTTCCTTTCCTCCATTATACCTTTATAATGCTGTAAGGTAAAAAAATAAAAGGCAGGGATCTCAATCCCTGCCTTTCCTTCTACCTATTACAGGACGCTTGCATGTCCTTCGTAAATGTCACCACGGGAACTGTCAATGGTAAGATCGGAACCATCCTTGATCAGTTCAAGAGCATTTGGTACGCCGACGATAACCGGGATACCAAGGCTTAGTCCGACAACGGCTGCGTGAGAAGTCAGACCGCCTTCAAGTGTAACGATTCCAGCCGCCTTTTCGATGGCAGGCATCATGTCACGATCGGTTCCGTGAGTGACGATGATATCGCCGTCTTCTACACGGTTGATGGCATCCTGAGCATCTTTAGCGATGATGGCACGACCATACGCGCTCTTCTGGCCGACACCCTGGCCTTTGACTAAAACATCACCGATGACGTGAACTTTCATCAGGTTGGTTGTACCGCTCTCACCTACAGGTACGCCTCCTGTAATGATGACACGATCACCGCGGTCAGCAAGACCTGAAGCAAGGCTGCGTTCAACGGCAACATCAAGCATGTCATCCGTAGAGTACGCGCGAGGCCCCATTACTGCATAGACACCCCATACAAGAGAAAGCTTGCGATTTACTTCTTCGTCAGATGTAATCGCTACGATCGGAGCTTTTGGACGATACTTGGAAATCATGCGGGCTGTATGTCCGCTTTCAGTCGGCGTAACGATGGCTGCTGCATCCAGGTTGATCGCTGTGTGGGTAACAGACTGGCTGATGGCATCTGTGATTGTCATGTCACTGTGCTTGGAGCGGTCCTGCAGCAGGGATACGTGGTTCAAGCCTGTTTCTGTTTTAGAAGCAATATTATGCATCGTTTGGACTGCTTCCACCGGATAGTCACCAGCAGCTGTTTCGCCGGAAAGCATGATCGCATCGGTGCCATCAAAAATGGCATTGGCTACGTCAGAAGCTTCCGCACGCGTTGGACGTGGGTTGCGCTGCATGGAATCAAGCATTTGTGTAGCTGTAATAACCGGCTTGCCGGCTTTGTTGCATTTGCGGATCAACTGCTTCTGTACAAGAGGTACATCTTCTGCTGGAATTTCAACACCAAGGTCACCACGGGCAACCATCAATCCATCACTGACTTCAAGAATTTCGTCGATGTTGTCGACACCTTCCTGGTTCTCGATTTTTGGAATGATTTGAATATGGTTGGCGTTATGCTTTTCAAGAAGTTCTTTGATTTCAAGAACATCAGAGGCACGACGTACGAAAGATGCAGCGATGAAATCAACACCCTGCTCAATTCCGAACTCGATATCCTTGGCATCTTTTTCTGTAATACCAGGCAGGTTGACGCTCACGTTTGGAACGTTGACCCCTTTTTTGTTCTTCAATGGTCCATTGTTAAGAACGGTTGTCTTGATTTCTTCATTTTCCTTGTCTACTTCTTCCACCTGAAGTTCCACAAGACCGTCATCAAGAAGGATTTTTGATCCAGGGTGCACGTCATTGATGAGACCGGAATAAGTCACAGAGAAGCGTCCTGCATCGCCTTCGATATCCTTCATGGATACGTAGGCTGTGGATCCTTTTTCAAGGTAGCACTCTCCACCTTTTAGAGAACCGGTTCGAATTTCCGGACCTTTGGTATCCAGAAGGATCGCTACAGTCTTTCCTACGGCTTTTGAAGCTTCACGGATGTTTGTAATACGTGCGCCATGTTCATCGAAATCTCCGTGTGAAAAGTTCAGACGGGCGACGTTCATCCCTGATTCAATAAGCTGTGTCAACTTTTCTACAGATTCAGACGCTGGTCCAATTGTGCTGACGATTTTTGTTTTTCTAAACATATTATTTCCTCCTCTAGTGCCTCTTACGTTTATATAGATAGTTCTTTGGAAAGACGATACATATCAAGGTCAACCGTATGCTTGGCGTTCAAGATCTCCACAATGTCATGGTCCACCAGTTTGTTCGCTTGGATACCGACCATGCGGCCTGCTTTTCCTTCGATAAGCAGATCGACGGCATAAGCGCCTAAGCGGCTTGCAAGAACTCTATCCGCAGCGCTCGGGGATCCTCCGCGCTGTGTATGTCCCAGTACAGTGACACGGGATTCCAAGCCGGCAGCTTCATCAATACGGCGGGCAAGTTCGCCGCCTGTGCAGACGCCTTCGGCAACGATGATAATGCTGTGTTTTTTGCCACGTTCATGTCCTCTTCGAAGACGGTCGATAATATCTTCCAGCTCATCTTCCGCTTCCGGAATCATGATACTTTCCGCACCATCCGCAAGTCCAGCCCAAAGGGCAAGGTCCCCGGCGTCGCGGCCCATGACTTCTATGATGAACGTCCGCTCATGGGACGTAGCTGTATCACGAATTTTGTCAATGGCATCAATAATGGTATTCAATGCGGTATCAAACCCAATTGTGAAATCAGTTCCAGGTATGTCGTTATCGATCGTTCCTGGTACACCGATGCATGGGTAGCCTTTTTCCGTAAGTTTCTTAGCCCCCATAAAGGTACCATCACCGCCGACAGCTATCAAGCCTTCTATACCATGTTTTTTTAATTGTTCAATGCCTTTCAACTGACCCTCTTCGGTTTTGAACTCTTCACAACGGGCAGAATAAAGCTTGGTTCCTCCGCGCTGAATGATGTCACCTACAGATCCCAGTTCCATTTTTTCGATGTCGCCGTCGATCAAACCCTGGTAACCGTATTTAATGCCGTATACTTCAATGTCATGATAGATAGCTTTCCTGACAACTGAACGGATGGCCGCGTTCATACCTGGAGCGTCTCCACCACTCGTAAGTACTCCAATTTTTTTCATTCTCATCACCTCAAAAGTAATCTATTTATGTTGTTTCCAACTAAAGATGAATTGAAACCTCAGTCCCCCTGATCTCTAGGACTCCCTTTACAGTCTACCCTTTTTTGCACAGCCGGACCATTCTTTTTCCCGTGATAACGTTACCATCCTGTAAAGATGCGAAAAGCCGCACGAAATGTGCGACCTTCCAATAACGGACCTTTATATTTCAACCCTACCATTATAAATCAAGATATGAGTAATCGCCAATGTTTTTATATTTTTTGAAACGATTCTCCAACAGTTGATCATGATTCAAAGTATGAAGTTCATTCAGAGAATCGGTCAGTACCTGTTTGATTTCCTGCGCCTGCTTCTCGACATCACGGTGGGCTCCACCCCTCACTTCTGGGATGACACCGTCAATGACGTTTAATTTTTTCAAGTCGTAGGAAGTAATCTTCATCGATTCAGCGGCCTCCTGAGCAAGACCCGCATCCTTCCATAAAATGGACGATGCTCCTTCTGGAGAAATAACAGAATACGTGGAGTTTTCCAGCATGAATATTTTATCTCCGATGCCGAGTCCGAGAGCTCCCCCACTTCCTCCTTCACCAATGACAATGCAGATGATGGGCACAGTCAAGCCGGCCATTTCCATCAAATTGCGGGCAATCGCTTCACTCTGCCCGCGTTCTTCTGCTGCTTTCCCTGGATAAGCGCCTTTCGTATCGATGAACGTAATGATCGGGCGCTTGAACTTCTCCGCCTGCTTCATTAAACGAAGCGCTTTACGATACCCTTCCGGATGAGGCATCCCGAAGTTACGCCGGATGTTTTCTTTCGTATCTTTCCCACGCTGATGACCAATGACTGTGACTGGCTGTTCATTGAACCTGGCAATTCCAGAAACAATGGCCGCATCATCACCAAATGTACGATCTCCATGAAGCTCCAGGAAATCTGTAAATAAGTGCTCAATATAATCAAGGGTCGTCGGCCGCTCCGGATGGCGGGCCATTTGGACTCTGTCCCATGGCGCCATCCGGTCATAGACGTCCGTTTCCAGCTTTTCCAGACGTTTTTCCAGCTTGGCGATTTCATCGCTTAAATCCATTTCACTGCTGTCTGTGAGCTGTTTCAAATCTACAATTTTTTCTCTTAGTTCGATGACTGGTTTTTCAAATTCTAACACGTGTTTCATAACCGGCTTCCTCCTACTGCGTGAAGATCCAGAACAGTGGTCAGTGTCTCTCTCAGTTCATGGCGGTGGACAACACGGTCCAACTGGCCATGCTCCAACAGAAATTCAGCCGTCTGAAAATCATCCGGCAGTTTTTCCCGGATGGTCTGTTCAATAATCCTTCGTCCCGCAAAACCAATCAAAGCTCCAGGTTCTGCAAAGTTATAATCACCAAGGGAAGCAAAACTGGCTGATACACCGCCTGTAGTCGGGTGAGTCATGACAGAAATGAACAAGCCCCCTTCTGCATGAAGGCGCTGCAGCGCGACAGAAGTTTTTCCCATCTGCATGAGACTGAGGACTCCTTCCTGCATACGTGCGCCCCCGGATGCCGTAAAGATGATAAATGGAACCCCTTCTTCGCGGGCCTTTTCAATGGCGTTCGTTATTTTTTCACCGACTACGGATCCCATACTCCCCATTCTGAACCGGGAATCCATGACAGCTACTGCCGCCTCAAGGCCGTTCATCCGGGCTTTACCCGTTACTACAGCTTCATTGAGGTCGGATTTCAACCGGTCTTTCTCTAATTTCTCCTCGTAATCGGGAAAGCCGAGCGGGTTGCTGGAAATCATATGCTTATCCCATTCGGTAAACGTACCCTCATCAAACAAGTGCTCAATCCGTTCATAGGCATTGAGACGGTGATGATGATCACAATATGGGCAGACATTCATATTCCGATTTAATTCTTTACGATAGAAGATTTTTTGACAGTTGGGGCATTTCTGCATTAAACCTTCCGGTACATCCTGTTTGGCTTCCTGGCTTGGTATGGATGCATACCTTTTTTTCTTGCTGAAAAAGTCTCTAAGCAAGGTGATTCCTCCTTTGGGACAAAGCTTCCTTTCTATTCAATATACAAAAAGTACTTTGCGTAATACTGCTGAATTTGTCGTTATGGTTTCGACATCATTTTCAACGATAGAGCTGTATGATATCCATTGTATTGCCCTTCTGCAGGGTTTCCGCCACAGCATCATACCAGCTTTTATCATAGTGCACATGATGTACGGTATTGGTAAATCCGGCTATAAACTGCCACATAGAGAAAAGCAGCTCCTGCCCACATGTAGAAAAAAGATAGTCAAACACATGGTGATGCCTTTCCTTACCAACATGTCCTTCTATGATGTCTTTTAGACGGTGGAGCTGTTCGCTGGTCAGCTTATGCTGCAGAATCGTCAATACTTCTTTTTCGATCATCTGCATAGCTGTCAATAGTTCCTCTTTTGTCCTCTTTTCCGTTAACAGGAAGTTCGACAGCAGTTCAACCATATGATACGGGCGGTAGGATCTCATATAGGTACCTTCTCCGCGGCGGGTTTCAATCAGACCGAGCAGTTCCATTGCTCGGAACGCCTCGCGGATCGATGACCTTCCTACACCGAGCTGTTCGCTTAGTTCGCGTTCAGAAGGCAGCTTATCACCAGGGCTCAATTGATTCTCCTCAATGTAGGCTTTCAATTGATACAAAACCCCTTCATATACCTTCCCTTGTGGTTTAGTCAACGTACCCGAACACCTCTTTCCCGCTTTTATCCTATGGCCATATGTAAGGGGAAAGATTCCTTTCCCCTTTTCCGGCACTTATTCTTCATCAATTAAAGTGAGCTGTCTCGTCTTTTCTGCCACCTCTTCAGGGTCTACATGATGACGGGCTACGCCTGATTCCATCGCGGCCTTTGCAACGCTTGCTGCCACAGCTGGAGCTACACGCGGATCAAAGGGAGCAGGAATAACATAATCCTCATTCAACTCTTCCTCACTTACAAGGGAAGCAATCGCCTCCGCAGCTGCGATTTTCATTTTCTCATTGATTCGAGTCGCACGTACATCAAGAGCCCCCCGGAAGATTCCTGGAAAAGCCAGAACGTTATTTACCTGGTTAGGAAAATCGGACCGTCCTGTACCGATGACACGGGCCCCTGCTTCCTTCGCATCATCCGGCATGATTTCCGGTTCCGGGTTGGCCATGGCAAAGATGATGGAGTCATCCTTCATACGGGAGACCGTTTCTTTGGACAACAAACCACCCACAGATACACCGATGAAGACGTCAGCATCTTCCATGACCTCCTCAAGGGCACCCTCGACACGGTCTTTATTCGTAATTTTAGCAATTTCATCTTTGACATCATTCATTCCGTAGTCGCGGCCTTCAAAGATAGCGCCTTTGGAATCACACATAATAATATCACGTACACCGAAATGATAAAGTAATTTAATAATAGCAATTCCTGCGGCCCCTGCCCCATTGGCCACCACTTTAATATCCGACCAAGATTTTCCTGTCAGCTTCAAAGCGTTCATCAAGCCTGCGACCGTCACGATGGCCGTTCCGTGCTGATCATCATGGAAGATCGGGATGTTCGTTTCTTTCTTCAAACGCTCTTCAATGATGAAGCAGTTTGGTGCAGCGATATCCTCAAGGTTTACGCCGCCAAACGTAGGCTCCATCAACTTCACCGTCTGCACAATCTGATCAATCTCTCTCGTGTTCAGGCAGATAGGAAAAGCATCAACGCCGGCAAAGCTTTTGAACAATGCGGCTTTCCCTTCCATGACTGGAAGAGCAGCCTCAGGACCGATATTTCCAAGTCCAAGCACGGCAGAGCCGTCACTGACCACCGCCACCATGTTCCCCTTCATGGTATAATCGTAGACCGTTTCTTTATGGTCGTAGATTTCCTTACATGGCTCAGCCACTCCAGGGGAGTAGGCAAGACTTAGATCCTTAGCATTCCGTACAGGTACTTTTGAATGTGTTTCCAGCTTCCCCTTGTTCACTCGGTGTATATGCAATGCTTCATCTCGCAGATTTGACACAACAACACGCTCCTTTAAATGAATGAATGAATGATTAAACCGACCCAGGTGGTCTGACCACCAGTAACTCCTTAATTATAACAGATGAAAAGGTCGTGTAAAGATTTTCAAAAATATGGACTTGGTTTTTAATTTTCCGCCTTCTTTTTATTACTTCTTAATGCGACATTTTTCTCACCAAAAAATGCGTTCAACTGATCAAGACAGTCTCTTGTCGGCTGCAGGCCATAGCTTTCATCAAGGCGGTAGGTCTTCCGATCTTCTGACCGGAAAAGAAAAACTGGTGTATTCCCCGGGAAATATTGTGCCGTTTCTTTCAACTGTTGAAGAGCTTCGTTTTCGTTTTCATCCGTCACTTTGACGAACAGCCGTCTTTCTTCCTGTGCCGACTCATGGGATGATTCATCCATTTCAAAAGGGTGAAGGGACTGAATAATAAGCTGCTTTCTTCCGTTTCTTTCCTCTACTTTTCCCGATGTTGTCACAAGCATCTGTTCTTTCAGCCACACTTTAACGTCCCGGTACGTATCCGGAAAGATGACAGCATCCACTTCAGCGCTCTCATCACTCATGGATAAAAAGGCCATCGGGTCCCCGCGCTTTGTACGGATTTCCCGAATACTGTCAACGACCGCAGCCGTATCGACTTTTTTATTCATTTTCATCCTGTAAAGCTGAGAAAGAGCAAGGATGCCTCTTCGTCGGAGGGATTTCCGCTGACTCTCCAGGGGATGATCGGATAAATAAGTGCCGAGGACTTCTTTTTCCATCGCCAGATTCTTCAAAAGTGGAAAAGGTTCCACGTCCACCATATCCATGACCATTTCCTGATCGAAGAAACCGGGCTGATCCTGGAATTCCTTGAACAACTCCCCCTGCTCAAGAGCCTGATCAATGGTGGCCAGAGCACTGGCGCGGTTGGAGTGCAGTTCATCAAAAGCTCCGGCAATAATCAGACCTTCAATCACTTTTCTCGATACAATTTTCGTATCCACACGCAGACAGAAGTCGTTCAAATGGCGGAAAGGCTGTTGCCCACGCCCTTCTACAATCGCTTTAGCCGCCTGATACCCTACGCCTTTAATGGAGAGAAAACCCATAGTGATTTCACTGCGCTGCCCCCGAGCGGCCGCCCCGCTTTTATTTATAGAAGGAGCTTTTACTCGTACGTGCATCTCCCGCGCTTCCCGAATGTACGTGGCCAGTTTGTCCCGGTCCCCCAGATTCGCGTTGATAAGCTCAGCCATGAATGCAGACGGATGATGAGCTTTCATAAAGGCCAGCTGGTAGGAAATCAAGCTGTAGGCGACGGCATGGCTCCGGTTGAATCCATAATTGGAGAATTTGACAATCCAGTCAAACAGCTGCTCGGCCACCTGCTCGGAATATCCATTTTCCAATGCTCCTGATACAAACGCTTTCCTCTCACTCTCCAAAACGCCGCCCTGCTTTTTGCTGACCGCTCTTCGAAGCATGTCCGCCTGGCCGAGCGAATAGCCCGCAGCAAGTCCCGCCACCTGCATAATCTGCTCCTGATAGACGAGTACGCCATAAGTCGGGCTTAAAATTCTCTCCAGATCCTCGTGTGGAAGTTCGATCGCTGCCTTTTTATTCTTTCTTTCAATATAAGTATCGATATATTCCATCGGGCCCGGCCTGTAAAGAGCGTTAACAGCCACCACATCTTCAAAATGAGTGGGCTTCAGCTTTGTGAGCACCTGCTTCATGCCCTGCGACTCCAGTTGGAAGACACCATTGGTTTTTCCTTCCGAAAGCAGGGAGAAAGTTGCAGAATCATTCAATGGAATCTGATCCAGAGTAAAGGAGCGGTTTCCCGCCCTTTGAATCTTCCGTTCCAGATTTTCCATAAAGGTCAAGTTCCTCAGTCCCAGAAAATCAATTTTCAAAAGACCGATTTTCTCCAAATCCCCCATAGTAAGCTGTGTTACATACACCTCTCCCTGGCTTTTCATTAAAGGTGTATATTCCATAAGCGGCTTTTCAGAAAGCACGACACCTGCAGCATGCGTGGAAATATGGCGGGGAAGGCCCTCCAGCTTGGCTGCAATTTTGAACAAATGCTTCAGTTTTTCCGAGTTTCTAATATAATCTTTCAATTCTTCCGACTGACGGACGATTTCTACGAGAGGTTGAGCCGCCTGTTTCGGAAGCTGATGAAGGATGAAAGACGCATCGCTCTCCTCAATATGGAGAACCTTGAACAATTCCCTCAGCACACTTTTTGCAGCGAATGTACCGAACGTGCTGATTTGAGCTGCATGCTGTTTTCCATACTTTTCAGCTACGTAGGAAATGACCTCCTCCCTGCGCTGGTCAGGAAAATCGATGTCGATATCCGGCATCGTAATCCGTTCCGGATTTAAGAACCGTTCAAAGAGCAGTTGATATTCGAGCGGATCCACTTTCGTGATGTCGAGAAGATAAGCGACAATCGATCCAGCCGCCGATCCCCTCCCAGGTCCGGCATTGATCCCCTTTGCGCGGGCGAAATCGATAAAGTCCCACACAATTAAAAAGTAATCACTGAAGCCCATGGATTCAATGACACTTAACTCATGGTTGAGCCGCTCGACAGCCTCTGTCTTTCCGTCATATTTTTTCTTCAGGGCACGCTCACAGAGTTCCCGCAGATAGGCCGCGCCGCTTTTTCCTTCCGGTGCCGGATATGTAGGAAGAAGCTGCTGGTTCAGATCCATGTCCCATTGACACCGGCGCGCGATGTGGTCTGCTGCTTCAAGAACTTCCGGCCACCATTCCCCAAAAAATGATTCCATCTCTTCCGCACTTTTTAAATAGAAGGGGCCGTGAGCACTGTTTGGTGTATAACGCGTACCTTCATCGACAGCCCTTAAGCATTGATAGGCGTCGGCTTCCTCTTTTCTTATGTAACGCACGTCCCCGACAGCCGTTACCTGCAGCCCTTTTTCAACCGTCCATTCACGCAGAGGGGTGTGCATCTGCCGTTCAGAATGAAGATCCAAATCTTGAATACTTAAGTAAAAGTCCTCTTTCTTCACTGCGTGCATCCATCGGTTCAGCCCGTCCTCCATATGCTCGAACATCCGGTCGGATAAGGGTTCCCCCCATGGTGAGGCGGAGGTCATATGAATGACGATCAACCCCTGACTTACGTCGGCGAATGTTTCCAGGTTCATCGGATGATCTTTTGTGTTAGCCCACGTAGCTATTTTCATCAGGTTTTTATACCCGGTCTGGCTGGTCGCAAGAAGCCGTACGGGATGGAGAAGGGAACGGTCCTCGATGGTCGTCGTTAAACCGATCACCGGCTTGATCCCCTGCGCCCGGCATTCCTCGTAGAATGCCAGCGCCCCGCTCAACGTGTTCTCATCCGTCAACGCGATGGATTCAAACCCAAGGGCCTTCGCCTCATGGACCAAATCGTTAATCTTCACCGTACTCTTCATAAGACTATAGCCGCTGCGGACATTTAAATGGGTGAAAGTCATTTCGCACACCTTCTTTCATGTGTAAATTATAGCTACTATTGGATAGGGAATAAAGCCCTCTGCATAAAACCACAGGAAAAAGAATATTCGTTTAAATAGAAACACATTTTCCAGGCGGAAAGAGGGACAAGATGGAAGACCGTTTAATCGTATCCATGATCCAATGCTTCTTTATCGCTTTTGGAGTTATTGTAGGTGGAACACTTATTGGAAGTATCGGCAGTTACTTAACAGGGGAAGCTCCGCTGACCGCCATGTTCCGCATCGCCAAAAGTTTAAGAATCTGGGCTGTTGTTGCAGCCATCGGGGGAACCTTTGATGCCATCAGCAACTTTGAAAAAGGCATTCTCGACGGCTCCACTTTCGATATGTTCAAGCAGATCGTCATAATCGTTGCGGCTATGGGCGGGGTGAAGGCAGCACTTCTGTTGTTTGAGTGGCTGCTCGGAGAAGAGGTGACCTGATGCATTTCCCTCCTTACCATAAAAGCAGGGAATGGAGGCGTTTTTTCGCCGGTGTTCTGCTCGGCACCCTGGCCGGCTGGCTCTTTTTTCTTTATACTCATGGGCAGCTCCAGCAGAAATATACCGAAGAACATATCGGCTTGACTACAGAGCTGCACGAACTGGAAGTGAAGTATGAGGGACTGCTGAACAATAAAAATCAGGATTCTGAATCCGCACCACTGACGGTTGGCGAAATGGACGTTTCCTACACCAATGCCAAAAAGCTGGAAGTCGACCTGCTTACGCAGCACCAGCTGACGACGATGGTCAAGGATCAGCTTTCTTCCCTGCCAGGGAAGCCCGTAAAGGTGGTAGCTGATCAGGCGGATCTGATCTTAACCGCCCTTGAAAACAAAAACTATGTGGTGGATGACTTCACCTACCAACTGAAAGTGAACCAACTGATCATTTCCGAGGTCATTACGTTAAGACTTGAAATAAAGCTGGTACGTTAAAAACGAGCAGGCTATCTTATGCCTGCTCGTTTCGATATGCTTTACAAACCTCTTCCAATTCCCCGGCAATGTCCTCGGTTTCCGCCCAGTTGGGAGCAGAAGCCCCTGAGGCCATCGGGTGTCCACCACCATTATGAGCAGCGGCAACTCCGTTAATCACCGGACCTTTGGAACGCAGGCGGACGCGGATATTATCTTCTTCTTCCACGAAGAACGCCCACGCAAGAATGCCTTCAATATCTCCGAGAAGGCCGACCAGCTGGCTCGTTTCGGTCGCTGTTACACCAAAACGCTCCAAAGTATCCTTATCAAGTCGTATGGTGGAATAGCCGGCCGGGTGAAGCGTGAAGTTCTCAAGGACATAGCCTTTTAACCTGGCTACGTGGACAGGAGTCTTATACATTTCGTTAAACAGGGAAGATCGATCAAAATCATAATGCACTAAATCCGCAGCGTAGGAGAGCGTTCTGTTCGTTGTGCTTGGAAAAAGAAAACGCCCGGTATCCCCTACAATTCCTGCATACAGAAGCTTTGCAGAACGTTCATTCATTTTCAGTCCTGCCTCGATTCCTTCCTTGTATAAATGATAAATCATTTCGGAGGTGGAGCTGGATGTCGTATCCACCCATTGAATGTCTCCATACTGATCGACGTCAGGGTGATGATCAATTTTCACGAGCTGTTTTCCGGATCCAAATCTTTGGTCATCAATACGGGCCTGATTGGCTGTGTCACAGACGATGACTAAAGCTTCCTTAAAAGTGTCATCAGCAATATCATCCATTTCGGCAAGAAATGCCAGTGACGGCTCCCCTCCGCCCGCAAGATACACCTGCTTTTCCGGAAAGCTCGCACGAATTATTTCGGCAAGTCCGGCCTGGGAACCATAGGCATCAGGATCCGGCCGGACGTGGCGGTGGATAATGATAGTCGAATGAGATTTAATGGACTGAATGATGGCTTGTGTAGACATGAAATAAAGCCTCCTATTATTTTTTCCTGACAACCGCTTGCAGAATTCCCGGCACAGGTAGCCTTTTCCAACAAAACAAGCTACAATGAAAAGGAATTCTTAACGATCAGGAGTCGATTCACCTTGATTATTTTTCCGATTCTCATCTTAGTTTCCCTTGTTCTTTACATTTACTACAAAGTGATGGTCATCCGGGCCCGAGATCCACTTACACAGGAATACTTGAACAGCAGATCGAAGATTTTTCTCGGCGGATTCTTGTTTTTCTTTGCGATTAACCAGTATGTATTTTATCAGACAAGGCTTTCCTTGTTTGTCGGGCTGGTCTTCCTTATACTCGGAGCTGCTCAGGCACGGCTCGGCTTTAAGGCGAGCCGCCATTACCAGCAGGAATATAAAAAGCAGGAAGCCCGTTCCCAGACCTGAATGGTTCACAAAGCCGCTGCCCGGACAGCGGCTTTTTTTATCGGTCGATCAACTGGGCCATAAGAAGAGCTTTTCCGACAATCGATTTTCCGTGGTGAACTTCAATGTCCACCTTGGCAAATTTGCGGCCGACTTCTAAAATCTGTGGAATAATTTCAATATCACTTTCAATTTGAACCGGCTTGATAAAATAGACGGAAATATTTTCGACGACCAGATCCCCTTTTTTGTACTTTCGGAGCATCCGGCTGGAGGCCTCCGTAATCAGGGAAACAAACACGCCGTACGACATCGTCCCAAGCTGGTTGGTCATCTGCGGTGTTACTCTCGTACTCCAGCGCTGCGGGCTCTGATCGCTCTCCACCATCACCATCCGGTTTGTAGCCAGGTCATCGATGGTTTCTCCAACCTGAGGCTGCCGTTGAATGTGCTGCAGCGCCTTCAGCACATCCTGCCGGGAGATAATCCCCTGGAATTTATGACTGGTATCAACGACCGGCATCAGTTCGATTCCTTCCCACACCATTACATGCGCCGCATTAGCCAGGGATGTCGTCGTATGAGCCGTCATCGGATTACGGGTCATCACCTTATCGATCCTGACCGTTTTCTCCTGCCCGATGACATCTTTAGAAGTGACAATTCCAACCACACGGTTCTGCTCATCCACTACCGGATAGCGGCTGTGCTTCGTTTCCTCATTCAGGTCATGCCAGCGCTGGACAGTATCCCTTGTGGAAAGAAACCTGGAATCATCAAAAGAAGTGTAGATATCATCCACCAGTACGATTTCCTTTTTAATAAGCTGATCGTAAATGGCTCTATTAATCATTGTCGCTACAGTAAATGTATCATAACTTGTAGAGATGACAGGGAGCTTCTTTTCGTCGGCCAGTTTTTTCACGGTATCTGTCGTATCAAATCCACCCGTTACTAACACAGCCGCGCCCTCTTTCACTGCCAGCTCATGGGCATTCGT
The DNA here is from genome assembly GCF_947311855.1 of Halobacillus sp. Cin3. Taxonomy (NCBI): domain Bacteria; kingdom Bacillati; phylum Bacillota; class Bacilli; order Caryophanales; family Bacillaceae; genus Halobacillus; species Halobacillus sp. Cin3. Next base: position 1,458,907 of record NZ_CAMZMV010000001.1, read on the forward strand.
CCGGTTCCCGACAATGAGGAGGGAACCCGCTTCTGTATAACGCATCATCGCTTCCAGTTTCATAGCTCCGATGACAAACTTTCCAAGGGTTTTATAAAGGCCTTCTCTGCCACCCAGAACCTGCCCATCAACGACGTTGACGATTTCAGCGAACGTCAGACGCTCAATATTCTCTTTCTTCTTCTTCTCAATCCGGATGGTCCCCACACGCTCCATCGTACTGACAAGATGCTGGTTTTCCGCTTCCTTAATGGCACGATAGGCCGTTCCTTCACTGACATTCAGCGCTTTTGCAATCCCGCGTACGGATATTTTACTTCCTACGGATAAGGACTCGATGTGTTCCAGGATCTGTTCATGTTTTGTAGCCATTCACCCACCAAACTTTCTATCTGTACTAGTCATTTCTCTCTTTATTGTTATTATACAACTGATACAGATGTTCTGCAATTTCTTCCAGAATTCAGGGGCATGGTTTCCAGGACTGAATCGGTATGGGATAAAAAAAGCGGCAGGGCCACAATGGCCTGCCGCCTTTCCAACGCTCTACAATTCTATGACTTCTCCCGGCTGAAGCGCACGTCCTGTTCCAGGCTTCACCTGTGAAGCAAATCCTTCTCCATCCTGATTGATGAGGTCGAAGGTGTTATAGTGAACTGGAACGACCTGTTTCGCCTGCAGCCATTCTGCTGCGGTTAAAGCATCCTCCGGCCCCATCGTGAAATTATCCCCGATCGGAAGAAAAGCCAGATCAATATTATTGCGTTCCCCGATCAGTTTCATATCAGAAAACAACCCGGTATCACCGGCATGGAAAATGGTTTTGCCATCGATAGTCAGAAGGATCCCCGTCGGCATTCCTGTATAGACAATGGTGCCATCCTCTTCGGTATAAGCTGAACCATGAAAAGCCTGGGTGAACTTCACATGTCCGAAATCAAATTCATGCCCCCCGCCGATATGCATCGGGTGGGCGTTTAACCCTTTGTTTCCAAGGTAGGTAGCCAGCTCAAACGGGGCAACAACCTGCGCATTGGTCCGTTCGGCAATTTCGAACGTATCCCCTACGTGGTCGTTATGTCCATGAGTCAGCAGAATGACATCCGGTTCCACCTGATCCGCATTCAAATCCGTGTTCCCGTTATCTGAGATGAATGGGTCAAACAAAATCGTCTTTCCATTGGCTTCCACTTTGACTACGGCGTGTCCATGATAAGAAACTTTCATCCTTCCACTCCTTCTCACAAAAAGTAATGTATACGGCTGGATGCATTTATCCAACCCTTTCCATTTCCTTCTACACTTCTCTTCATTTCCCTGTCTTTCTACTCCTGAAACACGGGCGGACCTATATGGCCGTTACCGTGGAAGTCCTTGATCTCTACGACTATCCGCTTAAAAAAAGGAAGTTTATGAACTATCCGGAACCAGAGCTGCGCCAGCGGTATTCATACAAACAAAGACCCCCGGAAGCCGGGGGTCTCGCCGTTACTCTTTATTCATTTTACGCTTCAGCGCCTGCAGTTCATCATCCACATCATCTTTTTTGTCCATTTCCTCGAATTCATCATCAATGGAGCGGGCTTCTGATGAAAGATCATCACTTGTATCCGCCTCCGCTTCATACTGCATGACCTTTTCTTCCATACGCTCAAAGCCTTGACGGGATTCATCCCCGCCGATACTGGACATGGTCCGGTTCATCTTCGTACGGGTTTTCGCTGATTCCGCACGGGCTTTCAAGGAATCTTTCTTCAGTTTCATTTCCTGGTATTCTTTCTTCATTTCATCGAGCTTTTCACGGAGATTGGAAGCGTCTGTCTGAGCGCGCTCCCAGGACGCTTTCAACTGCTCGGCCTGTTCCTGATGATTTTTCTTATCTTCCAGGGCGCGGCGGGCAAGATCTTCATTACCGGCTTCAATGGCTTTTTCAGCCTGCTGCATCCGCTTATCCGCAAGAGCCTGGGCATCATCGTACTTGCGCTTCAGCATTTTCTCATTGGCGATCTGCTTAGCAACAGCGCTCTCTGCTTCACGAATGTCATTTTCCATGTCCCTCATAAATTGGTCGAGCATTTTCACTGGATCTTCAGCTTTATCAAGCATCGCATTCATTTCAGAACCTACGACCGTCTTCACACGTTTGAAAAATTTGAACATGTAAATTCCTCCTTGTTATTTAGAACCTGCTATAATTTTCAATTCATACGCTTCAATGTCTGCCCCGATACTGACTTCAACTTCCGTCCCCCAGGCTTCAACACTCAGGTATGCTTCTTCATCTTCAGATATATAGTCCGCATAGTTGACGGTCCGGCCGTTCACATTCGCACTGCGGCCTTCCCCTGTCACCTGGGCTTCCCCTTCTTCATCCTTCGTGTAGGTCACACCTTCGTATTCAAGAGAGGAGGGGTACGGCCTGCCCACAGGCAGATTGACCTTCTCATACATCCCAAGCTCCAGCTCGTCATCCATTTCAGCAGCGAGCCATTTGGTTCGATTCCCTTCCAGCAGCTGATAGGCATACCATTCATAAGAACCGTCCCGGTAGGTGATTTTCCCTACTACTTCGTAATCGGCGAGGTCGTAGGTCACGATATCTCCTACTTCAATCGTCAGCGGCGTCCGTTCTTTCACCTCGGGCACCTGCTGGTCTTTCTTTTGAAACAATCGAGAGAAAAAACCCAATCCTTCACTTCCCTTCTGCTTTGCCCTGTGTACCTTATGTACGGAAAGCCCCGGGCAGAGGTTTCACTTTTTCTAAAAATATTCACCCTCCCCCCTTAACGATGGCGGTGGATGACATCAAGACCGCCGGTGACTTCGTATATTGTGCCTGTAATCATATCCGAGCGTTCATCACATAGAAAATCGATGGTCCGTGCGATATCCTCCCCTGTCCCGGGTCTTCCTATCGGTGTCTCGTCATCCGTCGTATTCCGGCTTTGATCGATGGAAGACTCCTTCCATTCGCCCACAATATTTCCAGGGCAGATCATATTTGAGGTGATGCCGTGCTCGGCTTCCTCATAGGCAATCGTTTTGGTCAGGGAAACGAGGCCTACTTTCGCTGCAGCGAAGGCTGATCGGTAAATCCAACCGGACGCCGAATGAGCTCCTTGAAATCCATAATTGATGATCCGGCCGAAATGCTGTCTGCGCATATAGGGAATGGTCAGCTTAAGCAGGTAAAAGACGGCATCCAGATTCCCACGGATCATTTGATTCCATTCTTCTTTAGAATAGTCCATCAGCTTTTTCCGTTCAAATATATAAGGCCCTGCATTATTAATTAAGAAGTCGATACGGCCGTAGCGGTCCACCGCCTGCTCGACCACACGTTCCAAATCCTGTTCCACTGTGACATCCGCCTTTACAAGCTGAATACGCCCGCGTGCGGAAGCAAAGTCATTCAGGAGTGTCTGCGCCTTCTGCTCGTCGTTAAAATAGGTTACCGTTACGGAATACCCCTGAGCAAGCATGTGTTCCGTAACTTTTCTGCCGAGGCCTTTCGTGCCGGCTGTTATGATGGCATGGCGCATCTAAACCCCTCCTTTTATCGATCCATCTCTACTTTCAAACAGTTGTATTGTTTACTTCTTCTGCCCCGTTCTGTACAATGAGCTCGTCAGAAAGGACGTGACAATCATGAGAGCTGCTGCAGGCAGTAAGTCTGTTGTGGAGAGGTACGGACTTGAAGCCGTGCCTCTCCACCAGAAAAATACGCCCTGGTACCGTTTCGCTTTTATCCAGATGGCCGTTGCGGCCAATGCCGGAAACTTCCTCGTGCCCGCTCTTGCTGTCATGGAAGGCGGGCTTTCCTTCTGGAGCGCTGTTCTCTGCACCTGTGCAGGTGCCTGGCTTGGGTTTCTTTTTGTATCCTATTTATCTTTACCCGGGGCACGGCTCGGCATCCCCGCCCAGTACGCGATCCGGACAATGCTGGGTGTTCGAGGCGCACAGTTTCTATCATCTCCTGTAAGGAGTTTGACTTCTCTTTACTGGTTCGCGGTCCAGACCATCGGAGGAACGTACGTCATTCAAGAACTGGTATCCAGAATTTCCGGAGCTGCGCTTCCCTTCTGGATTGTTTCCCTGCCGTTATCTCTTTTGATGGTCCTATTAGCTATCCTCGGTTTTAACGCCGTTAAGAAGGCGACCAGTTATTTCCTTCCGCTCCTGCTTTTTGGAGAGGGAACTATGCTCTATGTATACTTTACTACAAACAATGAATCCGGTGCATCCTTGACGCTTGCCATGGATGGCTGGAGCGGCTCTCTCCCGATGATGCTGTTCTTCTCAAGCCTGGCCTTCGTCCAGTATGTTTCTGGAGTGAGCGCATCAGCTGATATGACGAGGTATGCGCAGACACCGGCCCAAGGTTTCTGGGGACTGCTTACTGGCAACGCCGCCGGGTTTCTTCTAACAGCAGTGATCGGATGTGCTTCCGCTACTCTTTATGGAAGTCTCAACCCATATGTATCCTCTTCAAACCAGACGGCATCCCCCGTGATCATCACGGTGATTACTTTGACAGCTGTCATTTCCATGATCAGCATCAACGTCAGCAATGCCTATACCGGCGGTTTCAGTCTTCTCAACATTTTCCCTAAGCTGTCCAGAGTTCAGAGTGCCGTGCTTTTTGGCAGCGCAGGCGTTATTCTGAGTGGATTTCCGAACCTCGTGAATGAAGCGGAATCATTTATCTCTCTGCTGGGCGGCTTGATCATTCCGATTTCTGCGGTTCTTGTCAGTGATTTCCTTGTGGTAAAACGCGGCCGTCTGACCAACGAGGATTTGAACCTGCTTCCTTCTGCCCCGGCTGTCAATCGTTCAGCGATGGGTGCTGTGACCGTCGGGACACTGTTGTACTTTGCCTTTCCGGACGATTGGTCCCCTGGGTTTCTTACCTTTGTAGTTATTGCAATGATTTACCCGCTCACTCAGAGAAACGCAGAAGCATAAGAAAACATAGGTTACGAAAAATCCCCCGCTTTTTTCCAGGCGGGGGACTTCTTATTTATCGACGTTTTTGGCGACGGTCACCGGACTGGTAGCTTTCATTCAAAGCACTCATGATCCGGCGTTGGTCGATGCTTTCTTTTTCAAGAGGGTTCATTGGCTTCTTCATTGACATCACCTCTGTCTTATTGTTCACACAATTCTCCCGATTATGTATGGAACAACGGTCTACAATAGAGGATAGCATGATATAATAAAAGTAATTAAATGGGAGGGGGTAATTGGGATGACTTATGAATATAAAGATATCGTCGTTGCCGTGGATGGTTCCGTTACAGCAGAGGAGGCTTTTTCAAAAGCGATTGACATAGCCAATCGAAACGGAGCAAAACTGATTCTTGCTCACGTAGTGGATACAAGAGCTTTTGCTACCGTGGAAGCGTATGACCGTTCCTTAGCAATACGGGCAGAGCAGTACGCCACGGAGCTGTTGAACGACTATCAAAAGAAAGCAGAACAAGCCGGCGTCACCAACGTCGTGATTGATATTGAGTATGGGTCCCCGAAAGTGAAAATCGCTAAAGACATTGCGCCTAAACATCACGCTGATTTAATTATCTGCGGTGCGACCGGTCTGAATGCTATGGAACGCTTCTTTATTGGAAGTGTTTCCGAGCACATTACCCGCTATTCCCCATGTGACGTTCTCGTTGTCCGCGCCGGTGCCGATAAACAAGATGAGTAAAGAGCCCTTTTAAGGGCTCTTTTTTTATTGATCTTTTCTTAATTCACGGACAACATGGTGGAGCTCCGGTAAAATCAACTTATCCATAGCCAGTTTCACCGCTCCTGTTGAACCAGGCGTGGAAAAGACCGCTTTTCCACCTGCCACCCCTGCCGCTGCCCTGGACAGGATAGCGGCAGATCCAATGTCTTCTGTGTAGCTGAGCATACGGAAAATTTCTCCAAAGCCCGGCATTTCCTTTTCAAAAACACTTTCCACTGCTTCAATAGTGACATCCCTGGCGGCGATTCCTGTGCCGCCATTCAGTAAAATGACGTCCATAGAAGGATGAGCTATATTCTCATGAAGTTCTTGGAGAATAGACGCTTTCTCATCGGGCACAATCGAAGAGCGGAGGATTTCATGATTGTGCTCAAGCAGTTTTTCCTTCATCAGTCTGCCGCTCTTATCCGTATCGACTGTCCTTGTATCACTAACGGTAATGATCCCGCAGCGGACAGGCCCTTTTACTGCTTGCTTATGTTCATCAACGGACACATTCAGCCTCCTTCCTCACTCGTGATATGACGATACTGGTAAAATTTCATAGCGAATTCCGTCACACGCTTGGTTAAATGGTAGTTCGAATATGCGCCGATGGCTATGCTTATAAAGGGAAGACCCTGCACCAGTTTTTTTCTGAACATCAAAATGAACAGGGACTTGAAGCAGTGCTTCAGCGGCTGCTCCAGCCACCCTTCATCCGTCAGACGGTCATCACCGGCTACAATGAAGTTGTGTTCTTTTTTCTCGACTTCCTGAATCAAATCCTCCCAGGCCTGCGCTTTCAAACGCTTGGGGAGTGTCGCCGCATGAAACACCTTCAAGGAAATCATCATTTCGTAAGGATGATTCATTTCATGCCCAAAGGTAAGTCCGATCAACTGAATAGCCCGGATGTTCATAAGCATCATCATCGGATAGTCGACACCGAGAAACAACCACCCTCCAGCCCCCGTCAATCCACCCTGAGCAAAAGAATACAGGCGCCCACGGGCCATCTGCTGCTCAGCAATGTAGGTCAATTGATCAGTGGTTAACTCTTTTTCCATATCCTGAATGTGATGGATGTTGGAAGAAAAGATCCGTCCTGCAGTCAAAATACGCGCGCGTGCCTCATATTGATAGGACGTCCCTTGGAGAAATGCATGGGTGTGAAAGAACCACGCATCCAGCTTGGAAAAGAATTTATTCCTGACTCCAGGGTCGAGGTTTTGAAAATTTTGATGCATCCATTGATCATACATGTTTTCAAAATCATTCGGCTGGTACTGCCGGAACTGCTGAAGCCATATCTCAAGTTCTCTGCGGATTCGATCATCAGCCAATCCATTCTCCCCCTTATAAGGCAGCCTTTTCCTCTATTGTAGCCTTAACAACGAAAAAAAAGCAATGAACCCGGAGAACCGGATTCACTGCTTTGACCTTTCTTATAAACCTTTTTCCACAGTGTCGCGGGCAATCATGACTTCCTCGTTGGTAGGAATGACCATAACTTTGACCGGAGAGTGCGGGTAGTTCACAAATGCTTCTTTTCCACGGACTTTGTTCAAGGATGGATCCCAGTAAACGCCCATGAACTCCAATCCTTTAAGGACACGTTCACGCATTGTAATACTGTTTTCACCAACACCTGCTGTGAAGATGATGCCATCGATTCCGTGCATGCGGGCGGCATAGGAACCAATATATTTGTGGATACGGGCTGCGAACACTTCGAGAGCAAGCTCTGCGCGTTCGTCCCCTTCATTCGCCTGCACTTCGATGTCTCTCAGATCGCTGGAGAAACCGGAAAGAGCCAGCATTCCACTTTCTTTATTCAATACATTCATAACTTCTGACGCTGTCTTACCCGTCTTTTCCATAATGAATGGAATAAGGGCAGGGTCAATGTTCCCGGAACGTGTTCCCATTGTTACCCCGGCAAGCGGTGTGAAGCCCATGGATGTATCGATGGACTTTCCGCCTTCGATGGCTGCTATACTCGCTCCATTACCAAGGTGGCAGGAAAGCAGACGAAGCTCCTCAACCGGACGGCCGAGCATTTCCGCTGCACGCTCAGACACATATTTGTGCGACGTACCGTGGAAACCATACTTCCGAATGCCGTACTCTTCATAGTATTCATATGGCAGGCTGTACAAGTAAGACTGCTCAGGCATGGACTGGTGGAAGGCTGTATCGAAAACGGCCACGTGAGGAACGTTCGGCAGCACTTCACGGAAAGCATTGATCCCTGTCAGGTTGGCAGGGTTATGCAGTGGTGCAAGGTCCGATACCTGTTCGATTTCTTTGATCACTTCGTCTGTAATCAATACAGATTCACTGAAGCGCTCGCCTCCATGAACGACACGGTGGCCGACACCGTTAATTTCATCCAGAGAGTTGATGATGCCGTTGGCTGTCAGCTTATCCAAAAGCATTTTTACCGCTTCGGCATGATCAGGAATTTCTGTTACCGTTTTATCTTCTTCATCATTAAATTCAATGGTGAATACAGCGTCATCCAGACCGATTCGTTCGACGAGGCCTTTTGTAACGACTGTTTCCTCAGGCATTTCAATCAGTTGGAATTTCAACGATGAACTGCCGGCATTGATAGCAAGAATGTTATTACTCAACGATGCTCATCCCCTTAAATATAGGTTCGTAACTTTCTACCATTACTATTTAATCACCCGCACCCTTTGATTTCAAGGCAGTTCCGTGATGTTAACGTTTACTTGTTATATTCATTATTTTCTCACAATTACCGGCTTTTATATTCGTCAAACCAGGCGTTCATCTGACTGAGAATATCCGCCATGCCATTTGGATTTTTAAAGGACGGAAGTTTCACAAGAAGGGCCTGCTTCGGCGCTTTTGTATCCTTCCCTTTCTTCTGCAGGATTAGTATGCTCTTGCCGTGCTTTTCATCCTTAAAGAGAGAATCAGAAAGCTGGAGCATCCCTACAATATGGGCGTGTTCACGCAGGTAGGCATTCAAAGCTTTGGACTGATCGCTTTCAAACAGGAAGTTTGGCACGATGAACATCATATACCCGCCTTCCTTCGTGTAGTTCAAGCCCTGTTCAATGAATAAATGGTGAGCGTAGGAAAGACCTTCCTCTGCTTTCAGCTCATATTTCGCTGCCTGTACGTCATCCGGATAGTAACCGACCGGGAGATCTCCCATAACAAAATCAACAGGCTCCATTAAGAACGGGGCAAGACTGTCCTGGTGGAAGAACTCAATCTTGTTTTTCTGCAGGTTGGCGTTGGTGACTGCCAGCTGGATTAATGTAGGATCGACTTCACTGGCGTAGGCGTTCACCGGCATGTCAAGCTGGTTCATCACCGACGTAATCAAGTTGGCACTTCCGGCAGCCGGATCGAAGATTTTCAATTCCTCTTCGCCTTCAAACAAGCGGGAGGCGAGATACCCCATAAACATCGCGACAGAATCCGGGGTGATCAAGTGCTGCTGCTGCGTGGCCCCTTTCATCCCCTTCAGAATCGCCAGCTGAACAGCTTTCCGGATTTCTTCCTTCTCATGATTGTCTTTTTTCACTTTCGTCAATTCATTTGTCAAATACGTTTGAAGGTTTTCACTCATGTCATCAAACGGCTGCCCGTTGAATAAAACGTCCATTGTTTCCGCAATGGATTCGAGGTAGGTAATATTCATATCCTCTGAAATCGTTGTCGCTGTATTGTCAATCCATTGAAATAGTTGCTCTACATGTTCCTGCTTCATACTATTAGACTCCTTCTCTGTAAAAATTCCAAAGAAATGACGCACGTTGTCAATAACAAAATGCGCCCGTTTACGTACTTGTTCCATTATGGTCTAAACTAACCATAACGAAAACCATGATGTAATTCAACAATGTGAAACTTTCCCGATTTATTTGAAAACTGTGTGCGCTTACACTTTTGAAATGATATGATATGGCTGAAGCTGTACAACTTAAAGGAGGAGTCACGATGACGGATCAACGTAGAAACCTATACTTTTATTATCATCAAAAAACCGAACTTCAGGATAAATTAGAAGCTCTCTTCCAGCTGGCAAGGGACAACGATTTCCATATTGTTGAAAATTCCAAAGACGCCAACATCGTTATTGCTGTTGGAGGAGACGGTGCCTTTCTTCAAGCTGTCAGAAAAACAGGATTCCGCCAGAACTGCCTGTACGTAGGAATCCGCAGTGAAAATGAAGCAGGTCTGTACTGTGATTTTAATATTGATGACCACGATGAAATGATAGAAGCCATGAAAAATGCAGAAGTAGAAGTCCGCCGCTTTCCTGTCATCGATACCACCATCAACGATGAATCTACCTTCTCCTGTCTGAATGAATGCAGTGTACGCTCGACATTGATTAAGTCCATTGTCATTGATGTCTATATTGATGACCTTCATTTTGAAACGTTCCGGGGAGACGGATTGATCATCGCCACTCCAACAGGAAGTACAGCCTACAACAAATCCATTAATGGAGCCGTTGTCGATCCAAAACTTCCGTGCTTCCAAATCAGTGAGCTTGCCTCCTTGAATAACAACCGCTATCGGACCCTCGGTTCATCCTTCATCCTCAGTGGAGAAAGAACCTTGAACCTTAAGGTCAGGCAGGATGGAAACGACTACCCTATTATCGGCATGGACAATGAAGCGTTCTCTATCCGCAACATCCATGACGTTACTGTAAACCTTAGTGAAAAAGTGATCAAAACGGTCAAGCTGAAAAATAATACGTACTGGGATCGAGTGAAACGCACATTCCTATAACTGTCAAAAAAGGCCTCCGCGGAAAAATATCCGTGGAGGCCTTTTGTATTAGGAGCGCTGATAGACAATGTCTTCGTCGATTACTGTCATCATCACTTTTGCATCTGCAAGTTCGTGCGATTTCAGCGTAAACAGGTCTCTGTCCAGCACCGTAAAGTCAGCGGTGAATCCAGGCTGGATCATCCCCTGCTCTCCCTCTTTATGAATCGCTTCAGCACTTCCTTTCGTATACAGACAGACGGCTTCATAAACGCTCAGTTTTTCTTCTGCCTGGTAGACTTCATGATCATAGGAGGCTCTTCGGTCCACGGCAGCCCGGATACCGAGAAGCGGATTGATTTCTTCAATCGGAGCATCTGATCCACCCGCACATTTTATTCCTGCATCAAGAAGCGTCTTCCACGAATACGAGTTTTTCAGACGCATGTTCCCCAGCCTTTCCATCACCCACGGAAAGTCGGAGGCTACAAAGGTCGGCTGGATATCCAGAACGACGTTCAAATGCTGAAGCTTATGAATCAATTCACTGCTTAAAATCTGGGCGTGAATGATACGGTCACGCTCGCCTGTCTTGAGAGGGTTTCTGGCCACTGCGTCTGCTACAGCTTCCACCGCTCCGTCTCCGATGGCATGAACGGCCACAGGCATGTTCCGCTTCCGCGCTTCACCGACGAGGGTGTCCAGCTCCTCCTGTGTATGGATGGCTACCCCGTAATTGTCCGGATCATCCGCATAAGGTTGTTTCAGCCATGCCGTCCGTCCTCCAAGAGCCCCATCAGAAAAAATTTTCAACGCTCCCAGTTCTACAAAGTCTGTTCCCTGCTTGAATCCAAGCCCGGACTCATCCACCTGCTCGATCACACCGTGATGAACGAGCAGATGGGCCCTGAACTTCGTTGTTTTTCCGTCAATCACATCCAAAAAGGCGTCATAGGTTCTTTTGAATCCTCCGTAATAGTTCAAATCCTCACTGTGACCACCGACAAGTCCGAAGGCATGCATATCCTTGACGGCAAGATCTGCTGCTTTCCTTAAGTATTCCGGTGTAACCTCCGGCATGGCTGATTTGATCAGGTCCTGAGCTTTATCGTGAAAATACCCGGTCACACGACCGGACTCATCTTTAACGACCACCCCTCCCTGAGGATCGGGAGTACGATCTGTAACCTTCGCGAGCTCCATTGCTTTTGTATTGGCAAGCAGAGCATGACGACAGACACGCGTAAGCATCATGGGATGATTTCGGGAGATTTCGTCCAGTTCATCTTTATGTATGATCCGCTTTTCCTCCCACTGATTTTCATTCCAGCCGTCCCCGATAATCCACTCCCCTTCAGGAAGCTGTTCAGCGTGAAGCTGGAGAGCCTGCTTGACTTCCTCGGCCGATTTCATAAAAGACAGATCCAGACGCATCAGGCGTTCCCCGTGCCCGAGGATGTGCAGATGGCTGTCAGTAAAACCGGGGTACATCACCGCCCCTTTCAAATCGATTTCTTCCTTTATTCCGTCTTTGTAGGTTTCAAACAGATCCTGTGTATCTCCTACAGCTTTAATCCGCCCGCCTTCGGTCACAACAGATTCCACCCAGGCGTCTTCAGCTGTCAGCGTATAAATTTTCCCACCATACCAAAGCTTCATCCCAGCACTTCCTCTCTTTTCATTTACTACTATCTATAACATATCCAGAAAAAAAAGAGAACTGTAAACAAAACCCTGACCTAGGATAGGTCAGGGTTTCAATGGCTTATAAGAGATCATCAAAAGCGTCTTCCTGCTGATCCGTACTTCCCTGCGCATCTACTTCGATGGTGTAGGATTCACGGACCGCCTTCTCAAGATCTTCCGAAAAGTCGGTATTGGATTCGTAGTAATTCGCATTCGCTCTTGTCGGTTTTGTTTTTGGTGCTTTTGGTACGAAGACCGTACAGCAGTCTTCAAATGGACGGATCGAAATATCATACGTTCCTATTTTCCGGGAAATATCAATGATTTCAAGCTTATCCATTGCCGCAAGTGGACGAATGACAGGGTAATTGGTTACTTCATTAATGGTGTTCATACTCTCCATCGTCTGGCTGGCCACCTGACCAAGACTTTCGCCGGTCGTAATGGACAAAATCCCCTGCTGTTCTGCAATTTTCTCACTGATCCTCATCATCATCCGTCTCGTAATCGTCATGCTGTACCCGGACGGCATCTCCCTATGAATTTTCTGCTGAACAGCTGTAAACGGGATGACGTGTATTTTCACCTTGCTTCCGTATTTCGCCAGTTCCTGAGCGAGGTCAATCACTTTTTGTTTCGCACGCTCACTCGTATAAGGCGGAGAGTGGAAGTGGACCGCTTCAAGTTCCACACCGCGCTTCATCGTCAAATACCCGGCCACAGGACTGTCGATTCCTCCGGAAAGCATCAACAGACTCTTTCCTGTCGTACCCGCCGGAAGACCACCGGCTCCCGGGTAATCACGTGCAGTGATGAGGACACCTTCGTGGCGGACCTCCACTTTGATTTCCACGTCAGGACGGTGAACATCGACTGTGACACCGTCTGTATTTCTTAAAATATGACCGCCAAGCATTGGATTGATTTCCTGGGAGGGAAGCGGAAACGATTTGTCCGTACGCTTGGAAGAGATCTTAAAGGTCTGCGCTCCCCGGGCATCATGAAAAGCCAGGAGGACAGCTTCTTTCATCGCTTCCTCTGACTGCTCAACCTTCACAGCAAAGCTTAGGCTGTGAATACCGAATACTTTCTGGCACGCTTCCATCACTTTTTGGGGATGCTCTCCATTCAAATGTACATACATGCGCCCCTGCGTCTTTTCAATCGTCGTTTCAGGGAACTCCTTGAGTTTACCCGACAAATTGTACTTCAGTTTCTGTTCAAATAACTTTTTATTTTTTCCTTTTAACGCCATTTCACCATAACGGATCATAATACGATCAAATTTCATTGATTGCTCACCTCATTGCAGCTTGTAAGTGATGGACAGCTTCATCCAGTGCATCTACAAATTGTTTAATATCCTCTTCCGTATTCTGTGAAGAAAAACTGACTCTTAACGCTGATGTGGTACGTTCATAATCAAAATTACAAGCCTTCAGTACAGCACTCACATCCGGCTGCTTAGAAGAGCAGGCGGACTTGGTCGAAATATAAATTTCTTTCTGCCCTAATGCGTGGATGACCACCTCAGGTTTTAAGCCGGGTATAGAAAAATTGGTAATGTGGGAAACCCCGTCCTCTGGAGAATTCAACACACAGTAAGGCCGATCCCTTAAGGCTTCCCTCAGCCGGGCTCTCAGCTTCCATAAATGGTCCCGGTTTTGCTGCTCTTTTTCCTTCAGGATGCGGAGGGCTTTAACAAAGGCTACCGTTCCTGGGAGGTTCTCGGTACCCGCTCTCAATTCAGCTTCCTGGCTTCCTCCATGAAGCATTGGAAATAAGGAAACATGCTTTCGCACAAGGAGGGCCCCTGTCCCTTTCACACCATGAATTTTATGACCGGATATGGTACACAAATCAATGCCCCATTCATTCATGGGAAGATCGATTTTACCAAGTCCCTGAACATGGTCTACATGAAAGTGGATTTTTGGATGTGCTTTCAGTTTCCGCCCGATGTCCTTAATGGGTTGAATGGAACCCAGCTCGTTATTTACAGACATCACACTGACTAAAATGGTATCCGGCCTGACGGCATTCATGACAGCTTCCGCATCTACAAGACCGTCTCGATTTACATCTATATAGGTAACTTCAAAGCCCAATGACTCCAAGGCTCGAAAAGCTTCCATGACAGATGGGTGCTCAATAGAAGTCGTAATCAGATGTTTCCCTCTATTTTGATGCTGCAGAGCCACCCCTTTCACCGCCATATTGTTCCCCTCTGTACCACCAGATGTAAAGATCACTTCATTTGTATCCACATGCAGCAGACTGGCTGCCTGCTTGCGGGAACGATCTAGCAGTCGCTCCACTTCACTTCCCAGACTGTGAATGGAGGAAGGATTGGCGAAATACTGCTCTGCGGCTTTCTGGAAACTTGCCAGCACTTCCGGATAAGGTTGGGTCGTCGCGCTGTTATCCAAGTATATCATTGGCTTTGACTCCTTTTTTTCAAATTGCAGTCCATAATTCTACCACACCAACGGCAGAAATGGAACAGCCGGACCCTGCCGCAGCCCTGCAAAAAAAGGCATCTGCACGACTGCAGATGCCTTTTTCACCGGAAGACGGCTTATTCCATTGAATCCAAATGTTCGAGGATTGTATCTATACTAAGCTTTCCATCTTCCGTCACATCGTCCACCCAGGACTGCGTGTATTCCATGCTTCCTAAAATATCTTCAGGCTGGCCTTCAGAAGATAGGATTGCGGACGGGTTGTCTCTATCCACCTGTTTCATCAGCTTTTCCTCCACTCCGTAGTCCAGACGGCTGTAGCTGTGTTCCGATGCAGGAAGACGTCCGCTGTCACGAGGCAGGAGGAGAATAACAAGCACTGTTGTCCATAGGAGGACGACACATGCGGATAAGCCTATTAAGAGTTTTTTTCTCATGCATCCACGTCCTAGACTAGCATTTCTTCTTCTGCTTCCATTTTCTCAAGCGCTCCGGGGTCAACTTCTTTTACCGCTTCGGCCGCCAGAGCTAAAGCTTCGTCATACTGATAGGAACGGAACTTCTCTTCAGCTTCAAGCAGCTTAGCCGCCAGCAGTGGATGCTTGCTCCGATATCGATTCCCATGTTGGATGAGACGCTCTGATAAATGAGCTTTATCCATCACTTTTTCAGCATCGTTTCCCAGCTTTTCCACCAGTTCAACTGCTTCATCTAAAGATGCATGAACATCATTCATATCCAGAGGCTGTTTCTCCAGGTTCTGAAAAACTTCATCTACTTTCTCACTCGCTGTTTTCATATCTTCAAAGATAAAAACAGGAATTCCCGGGATATTGCTCCTCTTCAGACGGCGGTGGGTTTCCATCAGCAGCTCTTCCATTTTTCTCAACTGCTGCTTCGCCTCGCGTTCGTCTTTCCTCAGGTTTTCCACCCGCTCCTGGAAGAATTCATGTTTTTCCTGGAGGTCAGCGGTCTGTTTCTGCAGCTGCTCCAGATCATCACGCAGTTCAGAATAGGCGGTTTCCCCATCCTGGCGCTTGAATTCGAGACTGGTCATTTTCTTTCTCAGCTGATTGAACCAGTTTTTCAATCCTTGATGGGATTCCACATCTTCTTCTTCAAGCTGATAGGTTACAAGCAGCTCATTCAGTTCTTGTTCTGTCACACTCAGCGTGCTTTCCAGCTCATCCAGCTTCGCTTTAAGAGGTTCAAACTGTTTTTCTACATATTGATGAGCAACGGCTTCGCCTTCCAAGACCTGATACATCTCCTGAATTCTGGACTCAATGGCTTCTACAGCTTCCTGAACATCGGACTGATCCCCTTGCTCCAGCTTTTCAAAAGCTTCGGTCAGTGTGCGCTCATGTTTATGTATTTCCGGCAGAAATTCGAAATGGGTAATCCGATAGCCTTCTGCTTTCATTTCCTCGATTCCACTTTTCAACTCCCTCAACTGTTCCGGGAGTTCTACTTTCACTTTACGGTACCGTTCGGGGAAAGCTTCAACATCCTCCTGCAGCAGGACGGTCTCTTCTTTTACGGTCTGCACCAGTTTATTGGCCTCCAGGTAATCCCCCTGCTCTGTCAGCTGTTCAAACTGGGACAGCTTTTCTTTCTGTGCATCCACCCTTTTTTCAAAAAAACTGACGGCTTTCCCGTACTGGTGACGGTTCTGGATCAGACGTTTCGTCAATTCTTTCAATTCAGGAGCAATGGATTCGATTTCCACACGGCTCTCTTTTTCAGAGTTCAGAAGATATTCCAATTCTGTCAGCATCGTTTTTATATCTTCCTCAATCGATTCCAGTTTCTTTTCAGTATTTTCAATCACGGACCTGACTTTCTTCAGCCGGTATTTGTCGGCCGCTTCCTCTGCGTCAAAAAGGTATTCTTCCAGTTCGGGCAGTTCTTTTGTAAGGATTTGATCCCAACGTTCACGCCATGTTTCGAACTTTTCTTGTGTCTCGCCGGAAAGGTTCAGGTTCTTTACTTTGGATAATTCCTCCGTTACGCGCCGGTTCATAATATCCATTTTCCAACCTTCCAGACGATCCACTTCATCATAGACCTTTTTACGCCAAATCAGCCCGATGATGAACATTGCAATTAGTAGTAATATAGCCCCTATGACGTACTTCATAAATAGCCTCCTTACAATAAACATGTCCTACGGATGAATTACGTTCCGATATGTGATTTAGTTGTTTATAATGATACCATGTAAAACAGCCTTTTGGCTAAATTATTTCAAAATTATTAGTGTGCTGACAAAAAATTCTAATTAAGGAGGACAGCCGGATGAAAGACGGTCACATCCATACTCCCTACTGCCCTCACGGGTCGAAGGATTCGCTGGAAAGTTATATAGAAAATGCCATAAAAGCAGGATATTCCGCCTTGACGTTCACCGAACACGCTCCTCTTCCTGATTCCTTTACAGATCCTGCACCAGCTAAAGACAGCAGCATGACAATCGAGGACCTGGAAAACTACCTGGCGGATCTGGGCGGGCTGCAGAAAAAGTATGAGAAGGATTTGACGATTCTGAAAGGACTCGAAGTGGATTATATTGAAGGGTACGAGAAGGAAACCGCATCGTTTCTTGACACCTATGGTCCGGAACTGGATGACAGCATCCTCTCCGTTCATTTTCTCAAGGGGAACAAGGCGTGGTACTGTATCGATTACAGTCCGGAAATGTTCGAAGAGGCAGCGGCAGACTTTGGAAGCATAGAGACTCTCTACCGCGCCTATTATGACGTCCTTGCCGAATCAGTCCAAGCTCCTCTAGGCTCCTATAAACCAAAACGGATCGGGCACATGACTTTAGTAAGGAAGTTTCAGAGGCTTTATCCCGGTCCGGAAGAATGGTCGTCCAGGGCTTCCCACTTTTTGACCCTGGTCAGGGAACATGGCTTTGAGCTCGATTATAACGGGGCAGGAATGAAAAAAAACCACTGTAAAGAAACCTACCCGCCGCTTGCCATCGCCCGGGAGGCTTCTTCCATGGGAATTCCATTGATTTATGGCTCGGATGCTCATACCGCTTCAGCTTTGAAGCAGGGCTGGGAGGCTGTTGATCATTCCTTGATCAAGCCCTGGCCGCGATAAGCTGCACCGATTGATGTTCATTCATTAAGTCACTGTATACTTCAACAAAATGGTCGATGGAGGCTTCTGTTATAAACGGATCTTTAAATTCATGAGGCATCGTGAAGGGTGCATTCAAGAGACCCTTCAGCTGTAAAAGGCAGAGCTTCTCCTTGAAGGTCACTTCAATGTGGGAATGTTTATCAAATAAAATCTGCGTGAACAAATGATTTTCCTTAGCCAGATAGGTGACAAGCATTTCCCTGGCAAATACAGTATTCAAGGAAAGCTCCCGGTTCAAGAGACAGGATAGTTGATAATGAGTCTGTTTATAATGTAGAATTTTCTTCACTAACGAATGAAGACGGCTGCCATCCTCAGAGGGCTGCTCACTTTCAAGCATTTCAAGATAGGGTTCAAAGTAACTGACAGCGAGCGATTCAAAAAGGCCCTGCTTGCTTTTGAAGTAGTAATGGATCAATGAAACATTCACATTGGCTGCCTTAGCAATATCTCTGACCGATGTTCCATTAAACCCCTGGCTGTAGAATAGGCGGCAGGCTACGTCCAACACTTTATTACGTGTTCCATTCGGTCGATTCATTATTTTTCCCCCTCGGGATAGGATTCTCTATAATTTTGGGAAATCCTGCTTAGAATCGTCCTGCAAATCCCGACAAATCTCCCATGTTTTGTCGAATAAAAAATGATCAGGAGGTCTATGATGTTCCAATCCATGACTTATTCAGGTACAAAAGAGCAACAGTATGATCTGCTAAATAAGCAGTTGAAAGCCTTGATTGAGGATGAAAAAGATGATGTGGCCAACCTCTCCAACGCATCGTCCCTGCTCAACCAGTTCCTCGATGATGTAAACTGGGTCGGCTTTTATGTATGGAAGGAAGACGAGCTTGTACTCGGACCATTCCAAGGCATGCCCGCCTGTGTCCGCATCCCTTCTGGAAGAGGCGTATGCGGGACAGCGGTCGCTGAAAGAAAAGTTCAGCGCGTAGAAGATGTTCACGCTTTCCCGGGTCATATTGCCTGCGATGCAGCCAGTCAGTCCGAAATTGTCGTTCCTATTCTTAAAAACGGAGACATTTACGGCGTTCTGGATATCGACAGTCCTTCTAAAGGCCGCTTTGATAAAGTGGACGAGCAGAAGCTGGTCGAGTTCGTGGAAACTCTACAAAACTATATTTAATAGACAAAAAAAGTTCCGTTCCATAAAAGAACGGAACTTTTTTGTGTCTATCTCCCCTTTGCACACTCTGAAATCAAGAATCATCCAGGTAAAATACCTGGATCATTTTTTTTGATGCAGTTCCGTCCTGCTTTCTTAGCTTGATAGAGGGCGCGGTCCGCTTGAAGGATAAGCTCTTTCCTTTCCGGCCTGCCGTGTATAGCTTTCCAGGAGGAAAACCCGCAGGATACAGTGACCCCGGGATGGGTCTCTGAAGCAATTCGCTCACGTATGCTTTCCGTGATTTGATAGGCCTCCCCTGAACTGATCGAAGGGAAATATACTGCCAGCTCCTCCCCACCCCAGCGCGCGGCCAGACCGGAAGATCCAGCCATTTCCTCCTGAATCACTGCCGCAGCCTGGCAGATGACTTCATCTCCTGTCTGGTGTCCATACGTGTCATTCACCGCTTTGAAATGATCAATATCTATCAATATTAAATGCCCCTGCTCATCTTCCTTGATATGCTTTTCCACACGATGATCAAGATAAATCCTGGAGTGAAGTTTTGTTAAATAATCGGTGATCACTGCTCGTTCCAGCTCCTCTTGAAGGATGGAATTGGCAAAGGCTAGAGCCGAATGTTGAACAAGGGACTGCAGGAGCTTAAAGGAATCAAAAGAGAAAAAAGAAGGTTTCTTATGCAGGACGACCGCAAACCCGGTTTGTTGATGATGGTCCTTCATGGGCACAGCCATCAGTGATCGGTATGGATGAAGGACGTCCGCACCGTCCCCATGAAGATCACTGATAAAAACCGGGCCGCTCTCCCTTTCGAACAGGGATCGGATAGCTGAAACCTCCTCAAGGTTGAAAATCGACGTGAAGTAGTTAGAACTGCCTTCCAGGACGCTCGCTCCCCCATCCCCTGCATAGGTAAGAAAGCCTGCCTCGTCTGCTTGAAAAATCTCCTGGATTTGTTCTACCATAAATGCAGCCTTTTCCGATAGTTTGGTGTAGGAATTCAAACGCTGGGAGGCTGCGGTAATAATTTGAAGGTCATTATTCTGTTTCCGGGCCTGCTCATATAAACGTGCATTTTCAAAGGCCTTTCCCGCTCTATCGGCAATTTGTATAAAGAACTCCACCTCCTTCCCTCTGATGGGAAGGGTATAGGGAATAGTAATCTGAAGCACGCCATACACGCCCTGCCTCCCTTTAAGCGGCGCGTATAATAAGAACTGCTGCCCATCCGGATTTTCAATGATTTGAAATTCACCTGTGATAAAAGCCTGAAGACCCGTATTGCTGCTGGAGCTTTCATTATAGGAGAGGACGTACACAGGCAGGTCAGGCATTTCCTCAAACTCCTGAGAAAGGTGAAGATGGTACTGAAAGGATGGGTACACTTCAGAAAGCGTCGCAATGATCTCCTTTAACACGGTTTGGATATCAATAGAAGAATGAAAATGAGCGGTCACATTCAAGAGACGCTCAAACATATTTTTCTCTTCCTTCATCGTATAAAAATTATCCGCTTTTTCAATAACCTTCTCCAAGCTTTCAGATGCAGCCTTTAGATAGGAGGAAGGGATCAGAGAAGAATCTTTATCTGTGTAAGTGAAAGCCAGATACCCGACGATTCCGCTCATTTTTTTCAAAGGAAGGACAATAACCTGATCATCATGACCAGGTTGTGCCAGCATCCGCCCTTTTATAGAAGGACCAGGCATCTGTTCTTCCTGACCGGGTGGAGCAGCCGGGGCGAAGGAATGATGAAAATAGACCGGTGTATCTTCTTGTCTGTAAAGCTGATACACGCCTCTCCATTGATGAAACATGTAGCAGGCTGTGCCTTCTGCGTGCATAAAATCCTTCATTTCCTTCATCAGCTTGACGAGGAATTGTTCAAACGCAGGGGGCGTCTCTGTCATCATCCATTCAAAGAGACGACTGTTCAAGCGGTTAAACTTCATTTCCATAGAGCATGGGACACTCATCCGATTCACCTGTCTTCCTGCACACACTTTTTTAAGTATATTGTACCATCCCTTTATACCCAAAAGTGGGTGTGTATATGTAAAAAATGACAATCCAATGTGCTGTGGCAGTAAATAATCGGTGTACGTTGGAAATCTTAAATAAAAAAGCAGAGAACACCTTGACTTCCTCTATTATTCTTTATATAATATTCGTTGTGTAAAATAAATGGCAGCCTATGTGAGCCGCCGTTGTTATCATTTTGTTCCTCTACGGAGGTGCATCGTGTAACCCTCTGCTGCTGGGGCGATGGTGCATGAAAACATAATGAGCAATGGAAGCAGGACACACTGTTTTTATTTTATGCGAAATAAAATAAAAAGGAGGAAATTCCTATGGCACGATATACAGGTCCAACTTGGAAAAAATCACGTCGCTATGGTATTTCTTTAAGCGGAACAGGTAAGGAGCTTGAAAAGCGCCCTTACGCACCAGGACAACACGGTCCTAACCAACGTAAAAAACTTTCTGAATTCGGTCTTCAGCTTCAAGAGAAGCAGAAGCTTCGTTTCATGTACGGCTTGACTGAGCGTCAATTCCGCCGCATGTTCGAAGAAGCCGGAAATATGAAAGGTATCCACGGTGAGAACTTCATGATTCTTCTTGAATCTCGTCTGGATAACCTTGTGTACCGTCTCGGTCTTGCACGTACACGCAGCCAGGCGCGTCAGCTTGTTACACACGGTCACGTTACTGTTAATGGCGGCCGCGTTGACATTCCATCCTACCGCGTAGCTCCTGGTCAAGTGATCAGCCTTCGCGAAAAATCTCAAAAGCTTAACGTCGTAGAAGAGGCTATCGAAGTGAACAACTTCGTTCCAGAATACCTTACTTTCGACGAAGACAAGCGTGAGGGTACGTACACTCGTTTCCCTGAGCGTTCTGAGCTTCCATCTGAAATCAACGAAGCTCTTATCGTTGAATTCTACTCTCGTTAATAGCTTTTCAAAAAAACCGCCATTTCGGCGGTTTTTTTATTTATGTTGTCTCCAAACGCTTTTTAAAGAAGATCCGGAAGTCATCTCTTCCTGATTCCTCCCACCCCATCGATGTGTAGAAAGCCACGTTCTCTGTAAGGAGTCTATGTGTGGCCAGACGCATTTCAAAACAGCCACGCTCCACAGATTTCTCCTCAGCAAATCCTAATAACCTTCGTCCCAGCCCGTGCCCTTGATAATCAGGATCGACAGCAATGTTGGCGACTTGCGTGTACGTCGGGTGGAACATCAAAATGACACCCCCAAGAATTTCATCCCCCTTATCCAGAACCCACACTGGATAGGAAACGATTTCACCTTTATAATCAGCTTCCAACGGAGGGAGCTGATTTCCATTCATCCGTTTTTTATAAACACTGTATGCTTTTTGCATACATGCTTCCAATTGCAGCGCATCTCCCGGTACAGCTCTTCTTATTACACCCCGAATATCAAGCATCAATCCATCTTCCTTCCTGGTTTCATGATAGAAAAAAAGCAGGGGTATCCCTGCTTTTTTCGTGATATTAGTAACGGATAAGGAAGTATTTCTTTTTCCCTCTACGAATGATCGTAAAGCGGTCTTCAATCCGTTCTTCCTGTTGAATGGTGTGCTTCAGATCCTGGTTCCGCTCCCCATTGATGTAAATCGCACCGTTGCTGATATCTTCCCGGGCCTGGCGCTTGGACGGTGAGATTCCGGCATTCACCAATAAATCAAGCAGCTGAGAGTCTTTGGATTCAGACGTAAAGGACGGGACATCTTTAAAGCCTTGTTCAATTTCTTCCCCTGAGAGAGCTTTGATATCACCGCTGAATAAAGCTTCTGAAATACGCTCTGCCTGCTGAAGTGCTTTTTCATCATGGACAAGCTTTGTCATTTCCTCCGCAAGTCTGCGCTGCGCCACACGTTTTTCCGGACGCTCCTGCACCTCTTTTTCAAGTGCTGCAATTTCATCCATATCAAGGAAAGTAAAGACCTTCAAGTACCGGATGACATCACGGTCATCCGCATTGATCCAAAACTGGTAAAACTCGTATGGCGAAGTTTTTTCAGGATCAAGCCAGACAGCGCCGCCTGCTGTTTTTCCGAATTTGGATCCATCTGCCTTCGTAATAAGAGGCACCGTCAATCCATAGGCTTCCACCTCTTCATCCCCTGCTGTAGAACGGCGCAGAAGTTCAAGACCCGCTGTAATGTTGCCCCACTGATCACTGCCGCCGATCTGTAGCGTACAGTTTTCTTTCTGGTACAGCTGCTGGAAGTCCAGGGACTGTAGAATCATGTAGCTGAATTCTGTGAAGCTGATCCCCTGTTCAATCCGAGATTCCACAGAATCCTTTGCCAGCATGTAATTGACGCCAAAGTGCTTTCCTGTATCCCGCAGAAAATCGATGATTGTCATTTGAGAAAGCCAGTCGTGATTATTGCGTGCGACAGCAGCATTTTCCCCATCGTCAAAGTTGAGGATCTTAGCAAGCTGATCCTTGATACGGTCGCTGTATCCTTTCACAACATCTGCACTGTTCAATTGACGTTCTGAAGACCGGCCGCTTGGGTCTCCGATCATCCCTGTTCCCCCACCGACAAGAGCAATCGGACGGTGACCCGCTACCTGGAACCTTTTCAGCATCAGCACAGGAAGCAGATGGCCGATATGCAGGCTGTCCGCCGTTGGGTCAAACCCACAGTACAATGTCACCTGATTGTTCTCCAAATGCTTTTGCAAGCCTTCTTCATCCGTCATTTGATTGACCAGTCCCCGCTGATGCAGATCCTCTAATAAATTCATTACAAACACTCCTCTACTTGTCATTACTTCCATTAAGCTGTGGCTTCAGATTCGGAACACAAAAAAGACCCCATCCCTGAAAAAGGGACGAGGTCTTCGCGGTACCACCCTTGTTGCACATAAAAAACGTGCCACTTCTATCGATAACGGTTTCCACCGTCTTCTGATTCCTACCAGAAGATGCTCCGGGTCGTAATTCGAAATCCAATATGTACTGACTCGCACCAACCGTCAGCTCTCTGCAACAGGGATCTTCATTCTACTTCAATCCATCCACGCACACTTATTAAACTATGTACTATATTTAACACATTCCCAAAAAAAATGCAACAAAATCCCCAAGTCCCGTCGTGTCTTAATACAGAGGGGTATGTTATAATATTGATGGATTTTTTAGGAGGTTTTATTCATGTCTAATAACCAGAAGAACGGTCGAAATAAGATAGATTTCCGCTCTTTATGGGAGCAGGGGCGTATACAGAAAAACACACGGATTACATACGATGTCGTTTGGAACGTCATCTTATTTTTTATCATTATCGGTGTGATCGGTTTGTTTTTCGCCGGCGGTGTCGGAGCTGGATACTTTGCTTCCCTCGTAAAGGACGAGCCAGTACGGAGCCAGGCGGATATGGAAGACGATATTTATAATTATTCGCAGACGTCCACGATGTTATTCACGGACGAAACAGAAATTGGAGATGTCAGTTCCGACCTGTACCGGGAGGTCGTTGAACTCGATCAGGTCAGTGATTATTTAAAAAATGCTGTCATCGCTACGGAAGACGAGTATTTCGAAGAGCACCAGGGTGTTGTTCCGAAGGCCGTCATGCGTGCGGTCGTTCAGGAAGTGACGAACTCCTCTGTGAAAACCGGCGGAAGTACACTTACTCAACAGCTCGTTAAAAACCAGATTTTAACGAACGAAGTATCATTTGAGCGGAAGGCCAAGGAAATGCTCATCGCCCTTCGTATCGAGCGTTTCTTTGAAAAAGAAGAAATACTCGAAGCTTACTTGAACATCGTCCCGTTCGGGCGGAATGCGAACGGGCAGAATGTAGCGGGTGTACAAACAGCTGCACAGGGCATTTTCGGCGTAAATGCCGGTGAACTCTCCTTGGCCCAGTCGGCCTTTATTGCCGGCCTGCCACAATCCCCCTTCGGTTATACCCCTTTCAACAATGATGGGACGATTAAGGACGAAGCAGGACTGGAACCCGGCATAGACCGGATGCACGAAGTACTCGAACGTATGCTGGAAGCGGAATACATTACGAAAGCGGAATACGATGAGGCGATGGCTTTTTCGTTGAACGATGAAACGCTTGCTGATGCTAAACCGACAGCGATCAGCAAGTATCCCGCTATCAACCAGGAAGTACAGAGTCGTGCTAGAAGTCTCATTAAAGATTACTTAATGAAAGAAAACGGTCATACCCAGGAAGACCTGGAGGATGATGAAGAACTAGCCCGGGAGTACGATGAACTGGCGGAGCGGGAAATGTCTTCCGGCGGTTATCAAATCCATACGACACTGGATAAAGAAGTTTATGATGCTATGCAGGATGTGAAAGACTCCTATACATCGTCAAACTGGCCATGGGGGAAAGAAACGATTTATGATGAAAACGGGGAGCCAACTGGAAAAACAGCTCCTATCCCCCTTCAGCTCGGAAGTGTGATTATAGAAAATTCAACAGGTAAAATTCACGGATTTATCGGTGGCTATGACTTCGAAGAAGAAAACCTAAACCACGCTACGCAAGCCCGCCGATCCAATGGTAGTACGATGAAGCCGCTTCTCGTATACGGGCCGAGCTTCGACATGGGTGCTGCTCAGCCGGGATCCGTCATTCCCGATGTTCCTTATTACTACAGCGGCGGGAAAGAAGTACGGAACTTCTCCAGAAGTCATAAAGGATTCGTATCTGCGCGTTATGCTTTAGCACAGTCTTACAACGTTCCAGCTGTGAAACAGTATTCTGAAATTCTGGACAAAAATCCAGTTAAAAACTACCTCAATAAAATGGATATTAAAGATACACTTTACGAAAATGACTATACAAACCCATCCATGGCTCTAGGGGCATTGACTGATGGAATAACTGTAGAACAGAATGTGAATGCATTTGCTACTTTTGCCAACATGGGTAAATTCGTCGATGCGTATATGATTGAAAAAATTGAAACGAAAGACGGGGAGACCGTCTATCAGCACGAAGCAGAAGAAACAGAGGTATTCAGCCCGCAGGCCTCCTATCTTACACTTGATGTTATGAGGGATGTCCTTGATTATGGCACAGGGTCCCGTGTCCGCGGCCTGCTCGCTGACCGCGGTGTAGACTGGGCGGGAAAAACCGGGACATCACAGGCAACGAAGGACTCTTGGTTTGTCGCTACGAACCCGAATGTCTCTGTCGGAATGTGGACTGGTTTCTCCGAAGGCAACATGCAGAACATGAACTACAACCAGCGGACACAGGGACTTTGGGCCGATGTAGTCAATGCAGTCACGGAATTACGGCCGGAACTGATGGCTCCAAGCAATGATTTCGAGAACCCGGGCGGCCTTGTTACAAGTTCCTACTGTGCGACATCAGGGATGCTGCCATCTGACTTATGCTCGTCCGCAGGTCTTGTTGACAGCGACATTTTTGATGCCGACTATGCTCCTTCAAAAGCCGATGACAGCTTGATCGGCGGCGACTTCGTAAGCGTGAAAGATAAATTGGTTATCGCCGGACCGGATACACCGCGTGAATTCGTCAAAGACGGCGGCGGTGTCACATTGAGTCCTGAATGGCTGGAAGAGGAAGGATTGACGTCCTCTGAAGAATTAAGAGCATTGATTCCTAATTCATCACGATGGAGCAATGTAGCTCTGCCTTCCTCTTCTTCGATTGGATCTACCGTGTCGTCCATTGATAATGATGGCAAGGCTCCTTCCGCTCCGGGATCTGTTTCTGCCAGCGGATCAAAAATCAGCTGGAATGCATCCGGAAGCAATGATGTCGTCGGGTACCGGATCTACCGGGCTTCTGAGCCGGGTGGCAGCTATTCCCTGCTTGGCAGCACAGTGAACACGTCGTACAGCTTTTCAAGCGATGGTGTCTACGCCGTTCGAGCGGTGGATTATTTCGGTCAATCATCCAGTCTTTCTTCTTCCGTGACGGTCGGAAATCCAGGGGCGCCGGAACCAGAGCCGGAGCCGGACCCTGAGCCAGACCCGGAACCGGAGCCGGAAGAGGATACGAATGATTCCAGTAATGAAAACAGCAGCGAAGGTAACAATGGCAACAATAACGAAAACACGAACGACTCCAATGCAGATGAGTCAAATGAGAGTACAGAAGAGAATAATGATCCCGCTAATGACAATAATCAAGGTGGTGAATCCGACGATTCAGAAGGAAATTCCGATGATGGTTCAAACGATACACCACCGGAAGAAGACTCAGATAACGGGAACAGCGACGAGTCCAGCGGAGATGAAACAACGGAAAATGAAGAATAAATGAATCAAACCAGCCCGCCATGGGCTGGTTTTCTTTTTGGAGAACAATTAACAATCCCATATTTTGTTGTATAATAGAAACAATCGCTCTATGAATCTCTTTTTCAGGTGGTGACTGAATGAATCATGAAAAAACTTATTACAGCGAATCCTTCAGCTCCGAGCATGGACCGATCATTGTTGAAGGACCGCTGACATCAGACGAATTGTCACATTTTACGTTTAACGAAGGCCTTATCGCTTTCCGTCCGCCGGAAAAACAATTTGAAGCTGTAAAAAGCATTGCGGATTTCGATGAAGGCCGGATCATCATTGCAAGAAACAGTGAAGAGATCATCGGCTATGTGACCTACCTGCATCCAGATCCTTTGGAACGGTGGTCGGAAGGCAGCATGGAAGATTTAATTGAACTGGGTGCCATTGAAGTCAGCCCGGAATTCCGTGGACACCGGATTGGCTCACGTCTCTTGAAACTTTCCATGATGGATGACTATATGGAAAAATACATTATTATCTCCACCGAATATTACTGGCATTGGGACTTGAAAGGGACAGGGCTGAACATATGGGATTATCGAAAGGTCATGGAAAAGATGATGGCCGCAGGCGGATTGACCCCTTCCCCCACCGATGATCCTGAAATCATATCCCATCCAGCCAACTGCCTGATGGTCAGAGTAGGCAGCCGGGTTCCTGAATCATCAGTGGAGACATTTGATCAACTGCGCTTTTTAACGAGGCATCGAAACCGCCAGCTGAGGAGGTAGCGGAATTGTTAGTAGAAGAAATCATGAAGGACCATGTGATTACACTTACTCCGGATGAAACGATTGAAACAGCGTTGAAACTTCTCCATGAACACCATATCCGGCATATCCCTATTATAGATGAGGACCGAGCCGTCATAGGTATTGTTTCTGACCGTGATGTCAGAGATGCCAGTCCATCGATTTTGGAAGAAGACACCGGGCAGGAGGAACTGCAGTATCCAATCCGCTCCATCATGACCTATCCGGTAACGACCGTGCATCCCCTTGATTTTGTCGAAGAAACAGCATCCATCTTTTATGAACAGGAAATTGCCTGTGTTCCTGTCACCAGAGATGGAAAACTGGTCGGAATTGTAACTGAAAAAGACATGCTCTATACGTTGATTCAATTAACGGGCACTCACGTCCAGAGTTCGCAGATTGAAGTGAAAGTAATCAACAAGCCAGGGATCCTTCCTCAAGTGACGCAAGTATTCGGAAAACGAAAGGTGAATATCAGCTCCATCCTCATTTATCCTTATAAGCCGGATGCCAACTACAAAGTTGTCGTCGTCCGGATTCAGACGATGAACCCACTTCCAACTGTTCAAGATCTGGAGGAAGCAGGCTATGAAGTTTTGTGGCCTAAGAAGCCGGAGAGTCCCTATGACTTGTAAAGCAGGGTTTGTATACTCCAACGATTTTACTTCCTACCGGTTCCGGGAAGACCACCCGTTTAATCAGATGAGAGTCGTCCTGGCAAAGGAACTACTGGATGCAGCAGGAATGCTTGAGGAAAATCACTTGATCACTCCCAGAATGGCGACAGAGGAAGAACTGCGCCTTGCCCACAGTCCAGCATATATCCAGGCAGTGAAAAAAGCATCAGAAGGTAAACTGTCGGAAGAGGAAGGGCTTGAATACGGAATAGGAACAGAAGATACACCAATGTTTAAAGGCAT
Source organism: Halobacillus sp. Cin3 (assembly GCF_947311855.1). Lineage (NCBI taxonomy): Bacteria > Bacillati > Bacillota > Bacilli > Caryophanales > Bacillaceae > Halobacillus > Halobacillus sp. Cin3. The sequence goes on from NZ_CAMZMV010000001.1 coordinate 1,487,858, forward strand.
GCATGAGGCTTCTCAGCTGCTTGTGGGCAGTACATTGTCTGCTATTGATGCGGTTCTGGGCGGTGATGTCACCCATGCCCTTAATCTGGGTGGCGGCCTGCATCATGGATTTGAACGCAAAGCCTCAGGCTTCTGTATCTACAATGACGGGGCCGTAGGTATTAAATACATCCGCCGGAAATACGATTACAAGGTCCTGTATGTTGATACAGACGCCCATCACGGCGATGGTGTACAGTGGGCCTTTTATGATGATCCCAACGTCTGCACACTGTCCATCCACGAAACAGGGCGTTATTTGTTTCCCGGCACCGGACATGTGAATGAACGAGGATTGAAGGAAGGGTACGGATACTCTTTTAATCTACCGATCGATGCCTTCACTGAAGATGAATCATTTCTGCACGTTTATGAATCCGCTTTCAAGGAAATCACCGATTATTTCAAGCCCGACATCATTATTACACAAAACGGGGCGGATGCTCATTTTCTTGATCCCCTCACCCATCTAAGCTCCACGATGGCCATTTACGAGCGCATACCTGCGATTGCCCACGAATTGGCTCATCAATACTGTGAAGGGCGCTGGGTGGCTCTTGGCGGGGGCGGATATGACATCTGGCGTGTTGTCCCGAGAGCATGGGCTCAAATTTGGAAAGTCATGTTGGATGAAGAGCCTTTTACAGGTCCCCTTCCTGTCGAGTGGCTGAAGAAATGGGAAAAAGAATCCCCCGTTTCTCTGCCCGATGCATGGAACGATCCACCAAACGCTTTCAAACCTATACCGAGAAGAGAAGAAATTACAGAAAAGAACAATAAGCTGTTGGAAAAAGCACTGCAGCTGATTCATAACCAAAAGAAATTCAACTCCTTGTAACAAAAAAAGCCACTACTTTTATGTAGTGGCTTTTAAGATCCGGAATTTTCGTAAGCCGGATCTAAAATGACAATTTCAACCCTTCGGTTCCTGCTCCAGTTCTCCTCAGAATCATTCGGTGCTACCGGTCTCGTCTCTCCGTAAGCAACAGCCGTAAACCGCTTCGGGTCCATGTCCTGTGTGTTATCAAGGATATAACGGATAACACTGCTCGCCCGTGCTCCGGACAATTCCCAGTTTGAAGGATAGCGGTAGCTGGAAATCTGACGGTTATCCGTATGCCCTTCCACTTTGACAAAGTTCGGAATGTTTTCAAGCAGGGTTCCTACCTTGGATAAGAACGGCTTAGCCTGCTCCAGAATTTCCGCCTCACTTGTTTCAAAGAGCAGCTGTTCTTCCAGAACGAGGACGACGCCGCGTTCGGAATTCGTCGCAGCAATAATGTCACTCAAGTCGTTCTCCTTAAGGTATTCATCGATCTCCTGCTTCAATTCATCCAGATCCTGCTCCTTTTCCGCTTCAGCCTTACTTGATTGTGAAGCTTCCACTTCTTCCGGCGGCATGTCAAATTCATTATTCTTTTCATCATTTCCCTCTATCTCAGCCTGATCGGCGGGGTTCTTGTTTTCCACAGCAGAAGGATAAAAGTCCAAAATCATCCGGTTTCGGAAGCTTTCTGTTATAGCCTCAAATTTATCGAGATTAATCTGGGACATGGAAAATAAAAGAATAAAGAATACAAGGACAAGGGTGATCATGTCTGCATATGTAGTCATCCATTTGGGAGCGCCGTCCTGTTTCTGCTTTTTAGGTCTACGCCTCATTGGCTGCTTCCCCAAGTGGATCGTTTTGTTCTTCGTCTTCCAGAATCTTCTTATCATTTTCAGACAGGAATGCTCCCAGTTTTTCTTCCAGGAGTTTCGGATTCTGGCCGGACTGGACGCCGATGACCCCTTCAATGATAATCTGCTTCATGAACACTTCCTGGTCTGTTTTGTTCTCAAGCTTCCCCGCCATCGGAATGAAAACAAGGTTGGCTAGCAGTGTTCCGTAAAAAGTAGTAAGAAGAGCGACGGCCATTTTGGGACCAAGCTCTTCCGGGGTGGATAAGCTGGAAAGCATCAGGACAAGACCGATCAGCGTTCCAATCATACCCCAGGCAGGAGCATATTCCCCCGCCTTTTCAATAAGAGCTCTTCCTTTTTGGTGCCGCTCTTCCACAGCGGAAATTTCCGCATTCATAATTTCATTAATGACATCAGGCTCTACACCGTCAACAGCCAGGAGAATCCCTTTCCTTATAAAAGGATCATCCACTTCCTCAAGCTCAGCTTCCAAGGCAAGCAGCCCTTCCCTTCGGGCCCGCTCAGAAAGTCTCACAAAGAGGCTGATCAACTCTCTTAGATTCATGCTGCTTTCTTTGAAGGCTTCCTTCGTTACTCGGAATGTCAGCTTCACTTCAGTAAGATTGAAGTTCACGAGAATGGCGGCGGCCAGCCCTCCCAACACAATCACGATAGAGGATATTTGTATAAAGGAGGCGGCCCCTCCGATGCCTGCGTTGGACATGATCCCAACCATAACCATAGCAAATCCAAGAGTAATTCCTATGGGAGTCATTAAATCTTTTTTTGTCATTTCACTCTCTCCTCAGTTCGAACAAGTACCTTTTAGTACATATATCGGTACTATTTCTGCTGAGTTGAGTTTCTTTCAATAATTCGGTGTGGAAGAACCACGTTCTTTTCCTCTACTTCTTCTTTGTTCATGAATTTCGTAAGGAGACGCATAGCCACTGCTCCGATGTCATACATCGGCTGTACTACAGTGGACAGCGTCGGGCGCACCATGGTAGCCAGACGTGTATTGTCAAAACCGAACACTTCCATGTCCTCAGGTACACGGATGCCGCGGTCCTGTGCTCCGTGAATAACACCGAGGGCCATTTCATCAGAAGAAACGAAAACGGCTGACGGCTGTTCGTCCATCTCAAGGATCTGCTCTAGCGCTTCGTGACCGGAATCGTAGGAATAATCTCCAGTTACGATATATTTGTCAGCATCCTCGACGCCCTTTTCAGCCATGGCACGTTTGTAGCCTGTTACTTTTCTTGTATTGATTAATGTATTTTCCGGTCCAGAAATGAAGGCAATCCGCTCGTTATTGGATTCAAGAAGCATCTTCGTCGCATCATAAGCCGCTTCTTCATAATCAATGTTTACAGATGGCGTTTCCTGTGACTCATCAACAGTCGCCGCCAGCGCAATCGGTACAGAAGACGTCTTGAACTCACGGATGTGGTCATCAGTAATGTCGCCACCCATAAAGATCAGCCCATCTACCTGCTTGCCGAGCATGGCATTGATCAAATGAAGCTCTTTGTCTTTGTTCTGATCAGAGTTACTTAAAATGATGTTATAGTTGTACATGGTTGCGATGTCTTCGATTCCCCGTGCCAGTTCTGCGAAGAAAATACTGGAGATATCCGGGATAATGACACCTACTGTCGTTGTCTTCTTACTCGCAAGACCTCTCGCTACTGCGTTTGGACGGTACCCGAGCCGTTCAATCGCATCATGTACTTTCTTTCTTGTGGCGGGTTTCACATTCGGGTTCCCGTTGACGACCCGCGAAACGGTTGCCATTGAAACGTTCGCTTCGCGTGCTACATCATATATTGTTACATTCATCTAATTTCCTCCTCATCGAATCCTGTCGTACCGTAGTACTTATAAGAACAATCATACGACAGATCGCCTGCCTGCGCAATAATCATACGGTTCTCTAGAGTTTGTACCCTATCCATTATAACGGATTCCTAAATTCGTGCAAAAGGTTACTTATAGTCTTCCTGATTTTTTTAGAAACTATGAATAAAAAAATAAGACAGGCTGTTTGATCAGCCTGTCTTTGTCTTTTTCTTCGTTATTTTTTCAGTTCTTCCATGAAAGAGTGGAAAGTCGGAATATCCATCTGCTGTGCTGAATCCGAAAGAGCGACAGCCGGATCCGGGTGAACTTCAGCCATCACACCGTCCGCTCCTACAGCAAGTGCTGCTTTCGCTGTTGGAAGCAGTAGATCTCGACGGCCGGTTGAGTGCGTCACATCAACCATGACCGGCAGGTGGGTTTCCTGCTTAAGGATCGGGACAGCGGAAATGTCCAATGTATTCCTTGTCGCTTTTTCGTAGGTACGGATTCCGCGCTCACAGAGAATGATGTTTTCATTTCCACGTGAGATGATGTATTCAGCGGCATTGATGAACTCGGAAATCGTTGCTGACAATCCACGTTTAAGCAATACAGGCTTGTTCACAGAACCTGCTGCTTTCAGAAGCTCGAAGTTCTGCATGTTACGGGCACCGATTTGAATGACATCCAGGTACTCCAGGGCTTCTTCCAGGTCTCCTGGATTCACGATTTCACTGACGACTGCAAGTCCCTGCTCATCTGCCGCCTGCTTCAAAATCTTCAACCCTTCCAGACCAAGTCCCTGGAAATCATATGGAGAAGTTCTCGGTTTGAAGGCTCCACCACGAAGCAGTGTCAGACCTTCTGCTTTCACAGCTTTGGCCACTTCAGATACCTGCTCGTAGCTTTCCACCGCACATGGCCCCATAACAAAGGAAGGCGTGCCGTTTCCGACTTTTTCTCCTTTTATTTCAACGACTGTATCTTCAGGCTTTTTCTTCCTGGATACAAGCAGTGCTTTACGGTGGTCATCTTCCTGCAGTTCAAGCGCTGCTTTGAAGATTTCCTTGAACAAATGTACGATTGTTGAATCCTCGAAAGGTCCATCATTGTGCTGGGACAACTGGTCCAGCATCGCTCTCTCCCTTACTGGATCGAAGCGGTTCATCCCCTGCTGTTCTTTGATCTGACCAATTTCCTTTACCAGATCACCGCGTTTATTGATTAAACTCAAAAGGTCTAAATTAACCTTATCCAACTCGCTGCGCAACTGGTCAAGCTTTTGATTACTCATGCTTACGTCCCCCTACAATGAAATTTGATAATTAGAATCATAAGTATTATGAAATAATTAGGGACAATTATAGCTAACTTTTTGAATATTGTCATCCCTTTGAAAGTGTTTTCATGAAAAAGTGGCTAAAAAGTTGGAGGAAGAATCAAGATTACCTTGACCCTTCCTCCATAAACCTGTGCCTTTACGCTGTGACTTCTTTCAGCTGGTCGGCTGTAATTGCGCCATGGCTGTCGTGCCATACCACCTGCCCATTTTTGAAGTAAAGGGCCTGCGGGGATTCATGCTGGACATCGTATTCCGCAGCAATATGATTGGACAAATCTCTTGCCTCCTGAACATGGAGAATGTAGCACGGTACATCTGCTCCGTCGGTGAACTGCTTATATTGGTGATGGGCAAATGTGCTGACAGGGCATGTCAAACTGTGCTTGAGCAGGATAAATGCCTCTTTTTCGTTAACCACCTGTTCAAATGTCTGCTTGTCTTGAATTACTTCGATTGTCATTTCCATTCCTCCTAAAAGAAAGATGGAGACTGCGGACAGTCTCCATACTGTGTCAAATATTTGTCGATGTCGTAGAGTCCTGCTGTCTTTCCAGCTCCTGAGCAGCTTCCTCGATCGCTTCAGCTACTTCTTGAGCGGCTCTTTCAGCTTCATCTTCTTCATTTGTTCGGATGTTTTTCACTTTGTCCTTCATCAATCCGCTCCACTCCTGAGATTTTTCAGAAACGGATTTTGTCAGATGGGAAGAGGATTCAACAGCGCGGTCTTTCCATTCTCCGCCCTTTTCATAAGCGACATCCTTCCACTCTCCGGCACGTTCTCTCAACTCTCCGGAGCTTTGATTGATGTTCTCGCGCAGTTCACGTCCGGATTTCGGAGCAAAGAGCAAGGCAACAGCTGCACCGACTAAACCGCCGATCAGCGAACCCAGTACAAAATCTCTACCATTATTTTGTTCTTTGTTTTGTTGTCCCATGTTAATTCCTCCTTATGAATTCTTATCTTCTTTCTTGGCTTTCTTCCAAAGGCTGATAGCCACCTGTCCCCACTTGACCGCCTGGGCAGCTGAGTCTGTGTGCTCATTGGCTGACTGGGTAAAACCCTTGGATACAGATCGTATGGATTGGTTAAATTCCTGTACGGTATCTCCTATACCCTTTACACCGTCAACTAATGTATTGAGTTTCTGCGATTTCTCGCCTACATCCTCAGCCAGCTTATTCGTCTTATTCAACAGCTCAGTGGTCTCAAGGGTGATGCCTTCCATCTGTTTCTCTACACCCTCAAGGGTATCAGCTACGTTGTTCATTGTACGGCGCACAGCCGTTAACGTTCTTGCTAAGAAAATCACAAGAACAGCAAAAGCCACTGCTGCAATTAAAGCAGCAATGTAAAGGATATTGATCATTCCCCCTGCACACTCCTTCTTATGTAATCAACACAGTTTAGTTATTGCCCTAATCAGGCTTTTCCTAAACGTGAAGGCTGCTTATAAATGGACATATTCGCTATCTTAAACATAATATCCTTTTTTATCAGCCAATTTTCTACTTTTATTAAAAAAACATGCGGCTTTTCAAAATGGAAAGCCGCATGCCTGCTTAATTGTACTGCTTTTCGTAAGCGTCCTGGAACTTTTGAATATCCCCGGCTCCCATGAAAAGAAGAACAGCATCGTCGTATTCGGCCAGCTGCTGCGTCTCATCCAGTTGAAGTACCTTGGATTCAGGAATCAGCTCCTGCAGATGGTCAATGGTCAGCTTTCCACCATTTTCACGGGCCGAACCAAAGATATCGCACAAGTATACTTGATCCGCTTCCTTCAAGCTTTCCGCAAACTCATTCAGGAAGGTTTTCGTCCTTGTAAAGGTATGTGGCTGGAAAATAGCGATGACCGGTCGATCGGCATATTTCTTACGGGCTGAGTCGATGGTCGCTGTAATTTCGATCGGGTGATGGGCATAGTCATCGACAAGAATCTGATTATGCCAGACCTTTTCGGTAAAGCGGCGTTTCACACCTTTGAATGTAGCAAGCTTCTTGATCTGCTCGGGCTGCATCTGCTCATAGTGGCAGAGAGCAATCACGCTGAGAGCATTCAAAACCGTATGGTTCCCGTACTGTGGAATCGTAAAGGTATCATAGAAATTGTTGCGTACAAACACATCAAACGTCGTTCCATCTTCACCTTCACGGATATTCTGAGCCTGGAAATCGTTCGTATCAGCCAGTCCATAGTAAAGGACAGGAACATTGGCCTGGATATGCTGCAGGTGCTCATCATCTCCGCACGCAATAATCCCTTTCTTCACCTGCTTTGCCATCTGTTGAAAGGCCTGGAAAACATCCTCCACACTTGAGAAGTAGTCCGGGTGGTCAAAATCAATATTTGTCATGATGGCATAATCCGGCTCATAGGCAAGAAAATGGCGGCGGTACTCGCACGCCTCAAAGGCAAAATAACGGCTGTCTTCATGGCCTTTCCCAGTTCCATCCCCAATCAGAAAGGACGTCGGATAATTCTCTGTCAGCACATGTGCAAGAAGGCCTGTTGTCGACGTTTTCCCGTGTGCGCCTGTGACAGCTATACTTGTATACTTCTGCAGCCACTCACCTAAAAAATCGTGGTACCGGTAAAACGGCAGACCTTTCTCCCTGGCTGCCACGATTTCTTCATGATCGTCCCCAAAGGCGTTTCCGGCAATAATCGTCAGGCCGTCTGTAATGTTTTCTTCTGAAAAAGACATGATCTCTATATTTTTAGCTTCTAGTACGTCTTGTGTAAAAAAGCGTTTATCTACATCTGATCCTTGAACTTTCTCGCCCGAGTCGTGGAGAATCTGGGCAAGCGAACTCATTCCAGTTCCTTTGATACCAATGAAATGGTAAGTTGTCATAAACAAGAACCTCCAAAATAAAGTGGGTCACTTTAGGTATAGTATATGTAACAAGTATCGATCTGCGCTTCACCTCTCTGCACAGATGAATCCTTGTCTGCATTTCCTTATCTTATCACGGAAATCGCTTTAGAAAAAGCAGGACCTGCCGGGAAGGCACCAACGAGTATCGTCCGCGCCTTCCAAACTGCTATTCGGCTGATCCTGTATATTCTACATATTCCAGTCTTGGATTCGGTTTGAAACGACGGCCTTCCTTGGCTTCCGCTTCGCCATCAATGATGACATTATCCCCCGTAAATCCGATTCCTATCTTCAAGAGGCTTCCACCTACTCCATACATATCAACAGGAACTTTTTTCTCTTCAAACGCGCGGATACGTTCCTTCGTGAACCCGCCGCTCACTACAATTTTCACATGACGGAATCCTTCCTGATCCAATGCTCGGCGTAAGGCAAAGATTAATTCAGGATTGACCCCCCGCGGATCAAATGTCCCCATCAGATGCTGATTTCTCAGGAAATATTTGTCCACGAGATTCCTTGATGTATCCAGGCGTACCCCTTTCAACTCCTCCCCGAATTCACGGGCCACATGAAGGGAATCTGTAATCACATCATTATTATAATCAACGAGAGCCATGAGCTGATCGTCCGGGAATTGTTCATGATAGGCTTTGGTGGCTGCAACGACATCACCTTTAAACATTTGAATCAGAGCGTGGGGCATCGTACCCATTCCTTCTTTCCCCCACCATTCGTTCATGGCATGGGTGGCCTGGGCAGTCGATCCCCCGATGAATGCAGAATATCCGTCACCGGACTGCTGCGTAAAGTGGTCATCCCTGTCTCCCATAAAAATAATCGGTTTTTGTTTACCAGAGGATCTGGCCGCTTTTACGACATTGTAGACATTGGTGGCCACAGATGTACGCCGGGCCAGAATACCGTCAATGATTCCTTCCAGAAATCCGAAATATTGATAAGGGCCCGTGACTGTAAGAACAGTTTCATACGGACTGATCTTATCGCCATCCTTCAGCGAATGAATCTCCAGTTCCTCCGGGTGGTCCGCAAAGGTATGGATAAGGGCAATCACTTCATCCGTCCCGCATAAAACGGCATGATCCTTCTGGAAAAACTGCATCGTCACCTTATTATCAGGAAGGTGGCTTTTAACGATATCCCGGGTCTTCAAAAAATAGACGGCAGAGAACCAGCCTTCAGCAACGCGTTCATCAAACTTGAATGTCTTGTTGGTGAGTCGGCTGATCTCCCCATTTAATTTAAGTGCAATTTCCTTCATGGCTTAACTCCTTAAACATATAGGTCGTAATTGGTCGAATTTTTATTCATAGTCCATCATATAAAATTGAGACCTGTTTCACAAGCCTTTCGACCAATCTCCAAAATTTTAGTCCATTATTTCTTCGATCTGCTGTCTGGTCAGAAGGACATCCCTCGGTTTGCTTCCCTTCTGTTCAGAAATAATCCCATAGTCCTCCATCTGGTCAATCAGGCGGGCGGCTCTATTGTACCCGACTTTAAAGCGCCGCTGGATCAAGGAGGCACTGGCTCCGTTCTGAGCGAGGACGAAATCGACCGCTTCATCAAACAACTCATCCGTCTCCTCTTCGGTCGATACCTGCTTGATCAATTCATCCTGATGGAACAGATACTGCGGAGGAGCCATTTTCTTAATGAAACTCGTGACCCGTTCAATTTCATCATCCGATACGAAGGCTCCCTGAATTCGGACAGGCTGACCTGAACCATTTTCAACGAAAAGCATGTCCCCTTTTCCTAACAGCTTCTCGGCACCGGAGGAGTCGATGATGGTACGGGAATCCACCTGGGAAGATACACTGAAGGCAATCCTCGTTGGAATATTCGCTTTGATAAGGCCTGTTATGACATCTACTGACGGACGCTGAGTAGCAAGCAGCAGGTGAATACCACAGGCACGAGCCTTTTGAGCAATCCGGCAGATGGCATCTTCGACATCCTGAGGAGAAACCATCATCAGATCAGCAAGCTCATCAATAACGATCACAAGATAAGGAAGCTTCTCAGAAGCACGTCCCTGTTTGATCATTTTATCGTTGTAACGCTCCACATCCCTGACGCCTTCGGCTACGAACTTTTCATACCGCTCTTCCATTTCCTTCACGGCCCACTTCAATGCTGTCGTGGCCGCTTTTACATCTGTAATGACTGGTGCGACTAAATGAGGCAGATCATTGTAAGGCGCCAGTTCCACCATCTTAGGGTCAATAAGCAGGAACTTCACATCATCATAATGTGCTTTGTATAACAAGCTGACAAGAATGGTGTTGATACACACACTTTTCCCTGAACCTGTAGCCCCTGCAATCAACCCGTGCGGCATTTTTTTCAGGTTGGTCACGATCGACTCCCCACCGATATCAAGGCCGAGTCCCACAGAAAGCGGGGACTGTTCTTGAGAAAAGGCTTCATCCTCAAAAATCTCCTGCAGCCCCACCATCTGTGGCTGTTTGTTGGGAACTTCAATCCCAACGGCCTGCTTTCCTGGGATCGGAGCTTCTATACGGATATCTTTTGCAGCCATGCTCAGTTTTATATCATCCGCGAGGTTGGTGATTTTGCTTACTTTCACACCCGGCTCCGGCTGAACTTCGAAACGTGTGACAGAAGGACCCTTCATTGCATTGACAACATTCGCCCGGACATGGAAATGACGCAGGGTTGTTTCGAGCAGTTCCATCTGTCCGGTAATCCAGCTGTCATCATCTGTGGATGGACGGACAGGATCCTCGAGTAGATGCAGCGGTGTCTGATATTCACTGCGCACATATTCCGTACGTCTTTTTCCTGCTGCTTCTTCCTGTTCAGCTGCTGGTTTCTCCACCTGAGTATCCTTCGTTTGGACAGCTTCAGGCTTGGGTTCCTCCTGTTTAGGGGCTTCCGGCTTCTGATGATCTCTTGACCGCTTATCCCGCGGCGTCATAAGAACATTAAATGGCACGCTTCTTCTGGAAGAGGATTTTGGTGTTTTCTCTTGGTCTTCCCGGGAGTCTGCCGGTTCTTCCCCAAGCGGCTGGGGCTCCATGTCTTCTTTCGTTTTCCTCTCTTGTTCATCCAAAACAGATGCAGCCTCGTGTTCTGGGCCGGCATCCGGAAGCTCTTCAGTTGCCTCTGTCCCATCTCCGGCTTCGTCCTCAGCTGTGTGACCTTCCGGCTCCTCGAATTCAGGTTGATTCACCTCAGTCCGTTCTGTTTCCGTCTCTACCTTAAGCTCAGCTTCTACTTCCCCTGCCATATATTCTTCCGGGTCAGGAAGCTCTCCAGCACCTTCGGAAACAGATTCTTCTTCTTCCTCCTCATTGATGAACGGTCGTTCTGCCGCCTCAGAAGAATCATCTTCAAACGGGTCCACCTGGGTTTCTTCATTTTCCGGCTCTTCCGGCTGTTCTTCTTCTGTATGAACCTCTCCATTACCATCGTCATTGGTATTGCCTATGGCTGGAGCGTCCTGATCGAAGATATCCTGGAGGCGGTACCTGTATGTTTCTTCTTCATGCGCCTCTGCATTTACTACCTGATCTGGGCCGGCTTCCATGGAGCTGTCTTCTGTCTCCGAATGCGATGCATGCATTTCGAAATCTACTGTGGATGTGTCTTCGTGTCCAGGGGGGGCTGTGTCTGCCGGCGTCTCTTCGGTATGTTCGCCGCGAATGGAAGTATCCTTGAGCTTGGACAGCTCTTCATTTCTATTTGGAAGCTCCTCCTGGACAGGCGCTTCCATTTCCAGCGACGCCGCGCCTTCCTGATGGCTTTCCTGTTCCGGCTCCTCCTCGGATGGAGTCACAGCATCCGGCTGTTTCCTGCCAACCTGGACGCGCTCTCTCAACTTTTCCCGTAAATCCTGCCATTTTTTCTCTTCATAGGAACCTGTGTAAAATTCCGGCTTGGAATTTTCCTCTACGGTATACTCCAGGTTCTGCAGTCCTTTCGTCATCTGTCTGGTTTGATAGCCAAAGATAGGGGAGGGAACATCGGTTGGAGTAAAAGGAATGGACGTCGTTTCAAGTGTCTCTTTTAATTCCTCCTCAGGTTCCGGCTGCTTTCTCTTCCTACGCTGTGGTCGTTTTTCCACTTCCGCCTCTTCTTCCTGCACATGACGTCTGCGCTCAGATCTTGCACGTGACACATGTTCCCGGCGTTCCTGGTCCTGATCTGGAATGACAGGAAAACGGAATTCTCCCTGCTTCGGATATCGATACGTCATTTTTGTTTTTGCGTTGACATCTTTCTTTTCTTCTTTATGTACGGCAGCTTCTTCAGCATGGTTTTCTTCCTGTTCAAACAAGCGTTTCATTTTATCTTTTAGGTCTTTCCACATTAAGTTCACACTCTTTTCCAATTTAAATCATAATGCTGATTCCCTTATATTTTAACAGGTTTACAGAAGGGTTTGGTTTACAATCGCTTTAAAAATGACTTTTGAATCAAAAAAAGCAAAGCAGACGATCTGCTTTGCTTTTAGACAGGGTTATTCCATTTCAAACGTCTGTCCTGTTTCATATTGGTCATCCAATACAAGAATACCCTTCTCCTCAGGAGCATCCGGTAGATTGAGTTCCTTGGCAGAGCAGATCATCCCTGAAGATGGAACGCCTCTAAGCTTCGCATCCTTAATCTTCATTCCACCTGGCATGACAGCTCCTACTTTCGCTACAACCACTTTCTGTCCTGCATCAACATTCGGCGCACCGCAGACGATTTGAAGGGTTTCGCTTCCAACATCGACCTGACATACGCTTAATTTATCTGCATTTCCATGAGGGGCTTTTTCCTTTACGTACCCGACGACAAACTTAGGGCTGAGATCGAAATCAAGGACATCATTCAATTCGTTTTGGGTGAAAAGATCCTTAATTGGAGCCAGCACTTCTTCCGTTAAGCGGATTTTCCCCTGGCCTTCAATATTGAAATACTTGGATGCGTTGAAAATGTTGTATCCAAGGAGGGATCCGTCTCTCTTGTCGGTGATTTTGACGACATCACCATAGGCTTCCTGTTTGATTTCGTCCCGGCTGCCTTCTTTAACGGGAATAAGTAAAACGTCTCCAATTCCTTGCTTGTTGTAAAATACGTGCATGATCTACTCTTCCTTTCGGTCCTTTTTCGGTTTTTTCTGAGCCAGTATGAATATCGGCTCCAATTGTTTATCTTCATAAAGAAAGCTCAAAGAAGTTACGGGGACCGTTCCTTCGGCGAAGAACTTCATAGCCATCTGAGCTAATATATCATAGCCCTCTGGATTTTGAACATCCGCAAAAATGATAACATCCTGGTGGGGAATGCTGATGGCAAGCTCTCCTTTGGCTTCTGCTTTGAGCTGTTCAAGCAGGGCTTCATTCAGAATCCTGCTGGCATCATACCCGTCCCGGGCGGAATGAAAATAAAAGTCATTGCCATAGACCGTATCTTTTTTCAGATTGGTTTTCAAAGACCGGACGTTGAAACCCGAAATTTCTCGGATCCTGTCCAGATCCCACTTTTCTTTTTTAAGCATATCCTCATCAATCAGCTGATAAGACTTCCCAAGATCAATGGCATAATAAATACGGGTTTCAGCCGTATGATCTGTATAAACGAGCTTTTTTCCCTGCTCTGTCTCTGTTGGGAAAGAAGCCGCACGAATAACAGGAAAGATATACTGTTCCTTTCCTGTCAGGTGGTGGTCTTCCTCCATCACACGCAGAGCTTCTGTTACATGGTCTTCCAGCTCATCAAGAGCCTCTTCCCCGCGCGCTTGGTATTTAGATATGACATTGGGGAGGGTGATCGTAATCCCTTTTCCAGACTCTGCCCATTCAATTCTGAATGTGTCTTTATCTCGGTTAAAGGTAGCTTTCCACTCGTCCCGGGCCAGCCGCTCCTCTAATTTCTTCTTCATTTTAATACTTGTCATTTTCATTGTTTTTTCCTCCTTTTACATGGGAAGAAAGAAGATCATGTCCTTGATTTCTCTTCGATTTGCATACTCTTCCATTATACACACATCTTTGTTGTAAAAAAAGCAGACAGGCTGCGCCATCTGCACAGCCTGTCTGTGGATCAACCGGAAACTTTCGTTAAGAAAGCTTCGATTTCTTCTTTTGTCTTACGGTCTTTACTGACAAACCGTCCTGCTTCTCCGCCTTCACGGAAAGCAAGAAAGCTCGGAATTCCAAAAATGTCATTTTCGGCGCAGACGTGGATAAATTGATCACGGTCTACATAAACAAATGTCCATTGGGAATATTTTTCTTCCAGCTCAGGAAGGAATGGCTCGATCACTCGACAATCCGGGCACCAGTCTGCCGAAAAGAGCAGGATGACCGATTCGTTTTCTATCAATTCTTTTAATTGCTGATCAGATTCTAATGTAATCATAAGGACACCTCCACCGCTATTCTAGCACAGGATCACTCATATTCAATTCTCATGTCTCCAGGCTCAATCCACCCTTTTCTTGAAAACCAATAATAGAAACCGTAGCTGATGACCGCGGGCCCTATAAAGTGGAGGAAAAGGATGATCAGACCCACTTCAAGTGAAAGTCCCATCGTCTCAATTGTCATAATCTGACCAACAAAACCACTCGTACCCATACCGGCACCGGCTGCATTGTTTTCCATCGACAGCCACATCGTTGCTAATGGAGCCAGCAGCGCCCCGGCCAGCGTCGGTGGAAGGATGATCAACGGTTTTTTCACGACATTGGCTACCTGGAGCATGGATGTGCCGATCCCCTGGGCGACCGCACCTCCAAATCCATTATCTTTATAACTCGTCACCGCAAACCCAATCATCTGGGCTGCACAGCCGACGGTAGCCGCTCCGGCCGCTGCCCCTTCTAAAGAAAGCATAAGAGCGATTGCCAGACTCGAGATCGGGGCAGTTAAGGCCAGCCCCATGAGAACGGCAACAAGGACACCCATCAAAAGTGGCTGCTGTTGGGTGGACCAGTTGATGATTTCTCCCAATCCGGTCATAAATGCTCCAATCGGCGCTCCAATCACCACACCAACAAAGTACCCTACCAAAATCGTAGAAAAAGGAGTAAGGATAATATCAAGTTTCGTTTCCTTACTGACAAGCTTCCCAAATTCCGTTGCAAACAGAGCAGCAATATAACTGCCGGCCGGACCGCCGAGATCTGCTCCGTAAGCACCGCTGAATAATGCAGCAAAGATGACCAGCGGTGGTGCTTTCAACCCGTAGGCTACAGCCGCCCCGATTGCTCCTCCCCATATCTTTGCATCCATGGCGAAGGTTCCCATATCAATAAGAGAAGCTGAAAACATCCCTAAATCCAGCTGTTCACCAATCGTTTTCATAATCAACCCGATTATTAATGAAGAAAAAAGTCCGAGAGCCATATAACTCAGAGCCGTTATGAAATAGGCATGAACCGAAATATACACACCTTTTCTATTTAAAAACTTTTTCATTCCATGACCTCCTGTCTTACCGAAAGAAATTATACACCTATACACAACATGTGTAAAGACAAGTCACCCCACCTTCCTACAAGGTCTTTAGACCCATACCTAAAAGCCTGGATTCTATTGTGTTCCTAATCGATTAGTCTTATAATAAATCCATATCTACATAAATTTCAGAATATTCACAGGGAGGGTTCTTATGAAAACGATTCGTGCACGTGTAAGGTTCATCCTTATCTCCTCACTCTGCTCCCTGCTGCTTCTTGTAGGCGTATCGACGTATTTATTTATGGAACAGTCGAAGCAGGCCGAAGAAAGACAGATGATTCAGCAGGCCGTAACAGACAGTGAATCCGTCCAAGCTCTCATGAACGAGGTGAAACTGGAACAGCAGCAGTTTTTCAATCAGCCATCAAAAGACCAGGGCGCAGCCGTGGAGACTGCCATCACTGAAGTGAAGGAAGCATCTCTAAGCTATAAAGAAACCTACAGCAGCTACCCATCCATCGAGAAGGGGTTTCAATCGATTTACGGAAGCTCCGAACAGTACATAGAAGAGCTCGGACCGCTGGTGAATATGTTTAAGCTGATAGGCTTTTCCGATTCAGAAGGACTTCGTAAGCAGATACAGGAAGCCTCTGCACAGTTCAGTGAGCTGATCAGCCAATCCGAAAGTCCAGCGCTGGAAAATACCCTGTTGGTAATGAAAATGGATGAGCAGGCTTATTTAAACAATCCAGAGGAAGAACAGCTTTCTGATTTTAAGGAGAGCTCCTCATCCTTAAAAGAGTCCGCGGAGAGTTTGAACCTTTCTGAAGAAGAAAACACTACATTAAGCAGAAGCCTGCTGAAGTATGAGCAGGGCTTAAACACCATCGATAATACTTACGAACAGGCAGGAAACATACGCGCATCGTTCGAGGAAATTGCTTCACAGGTTTCCACCCAGGTGGATCAGGTGATGCAGGCAGCCGGTGAAATGAACGAACGCATGGCTGCTGAGCAGGAAGAACAGCAGCTCTGGTTTACAGGAGGCCTTTTAGCCTTAGGATCGTTGATGCTGATCATTCTCTTCTCAACCGGTTTTCTGCTGATCCGCTCCATCAGTAAATCCATCCAGCAGCTGAAAACAGGGGCCTCCATTATCGGAGATGGAAATTTAAGTCACCGGATCCGGCTTGAAACGAAAGATGAAATGGGCGAACTTGCGGGTCAATTCAATGAAATGGCCGGGAAGATGGAGCAGTCCGTCAGAAAAGTTCTTCAAGCCTCCAGATTGATGAACGACACATCGGAACAGATGTCCTTAGTATCTTCACAAACTTCCATACAGGCCTCGGAAGTTCATGCAGCCATCGGAGAGGTGGCCGCTGGTTCTCAGGAGCAGGCTCAGCAGATTGATGAAACCAATCACTTCATCCACGATGTATCAGAGGCCATTCAACAGACAAAAACAGCAGCAGCAGATATCGCAGGGAAGCTTGACCAAGCGAAAGAAGCTGGAGATGAAGGCCTTCGGACGATGACAGGCTTAAAAGAAACGTCCGATGACTTTATCCGTTTGTCTGATTTAATGACACAGGAAGTGAAAGCTGCGGCCGAGCAGTCCAAAGAAGTCCAACAAGTCGTAACTACGATCGAAGATATTGCTGACAGCACGAACCTTTTAGCCTTAAATGCGGCTATCGAATCTGCCCGCGCCGGAGAATCCGGACGTGGCTTCGCTGTTGTGGCTGATGAAGTGAAGAAACTTGCTGAACGGTCCAAAACAGAAGCACGAAGCATCCAAAGCATGATTGAGCATATGACCGTCCAGATGGATAAGCTGACCAGTGAAGCTGACCAATTCCAACAGTACCGTGCCGCACAGGAATCCTCCGTCCAGCAGACAGAAGTAGCCTTCAAGACGATCGCTTCCCACATCACGTATATAAACGAGCAGACAGGTAAAGTAACGGATGCGGTCAACGAAGTCGAAACAGCCAATGAAGAGGTCAAGAGCCGCCTTCACAATATCAGTGTCATTTCTGAGGAAGCAGCGGCAACATCCGAAGAAGTAGCGGCATCCAGTGAAAATCAATTGTCTGCCATCGAGCAGGTGACACGCTCGGCTTCAGATGTTAAAAAACTGTCCAGCGAACTTGAAGAAGAAGTGAGCGAATTCACTCTTCAACAGCTGATGGAAGATGACGAAGGGCCGAGTGAAAAAGAAATCCCATTAGATAACGATGTTGTTACAATAAAAGACCCCGAATGGAATATACCGGAAAAACGAAGCTCCTGACAAAGAGCTTCGACTGGACTTGAATCAACATCTCTCTCATACTGAAAAAGAAGAAAAGATTGGGAGGGAGAATTATGCAGCTTACCGTATACTTAGCAGGACAGATTCACGATGATTGGCGCAGGGAAATCAAATCCAAGGCAGACGAGAAACAGCTGCCGGTAACTTTTGTCAGCCCTCAGGAAAATCATGCACTGTCCGACGATATTGGGGAAAAAATACTCGGGGACCAGCCCGGTCAAGTGGAACGCGATGATGCGGCCTCTTCCATCAACAATTTCCGTACGAAAATATTATTGAACAAGTCGGATGCAGCCATTGCCTATTTCGGGGAATCGTATAAACAGTGGAACACAGCGATGGATGCCGGAGCTGCGATTCAGGCAGGCAAACCCCTTATCCTGATCCGCCCGGAGTCCCTCGTTCATCCATTGAAGGAGCTCTCCAATCAGGCTGATGTAACAGTAGAAACCATCGAACAAGCCGTTGAAGTCCTTGCCTATCTTTATGAATAAAGCAAGCTGCAGCGACTGCCGATGAAAACCGAATCCAAAATTAGAAAATGGACGGGGGAAATCCCCCGTCCATTTATTGTTGATCAAATTCCCACTGCCCCTTCAGAAGCTGGACAACGTGTGTGAACATATCTTCTCGGTGAATCAGACCATTCGTAAATATGCCGATAGCCCCTTCGTTACTCCGGACATCGTGCTTATCTGCGTATTCGTCCATGACATCGCCTAATTCTTTTCCTTTTTCAAGGCCTGCCTTCACTTCATCCGGCAGTCGAATTCTGGCTCCGCTTGCACTATAGACGTTTTCCTTCTCATCTACAAGAGCGCCCCAGTTGCAAAGGTAGAGATCATCTTCAATTTCCATGACCCCGCCTTCCAGACCGATGCCCAATTTTGATTTATGGTGCGACGCACATTCGCGTGCTCTGTTGATGGCACCTTCCAACGTCTCTTCATCAGAAAAGGGCTGTGCTGCCACTTTTGATTCAACTTCCATTCCTACGACTTCGGCCTCAGGAAACACCCGCTTCACCGAATCAACCTTCGTAGGGTTCTTTGATCCTACATAAATCTTCAACATAACAGGCACCTTTCTCCTTCTCACTTATATTCTTTCAAGGTCCTTGAATTCTTTAGTTCCTATCATTCTAGCATAAAGTCACACCCGCTGACATCAGCACGTGTGACTTTTTGGTGATCTATACGTTCCGGCGGATTTCGTCAACAGTGGATTGATCCGTCGCTTTGACCAGCTTCACGAGAAGCTCTTTAGCTGCTGCATAATCATCCACATGAATGATGGAAGAGGATGTGTGAATGTATCGGGAGCTGATTCCAACAACGGCAGATGGAACTCCATCGTTCGCCATGTGCACCCGTCCTGCATCTGTTCCACCCTGTGAAACAAAATACTGGTAAGGAATATCATGGGTTTCAGCTGTATCCAGGATGAATTCACGCATGCCGCGGTGTGTGATCATGGAACGATCAAGTATACGGAGAAGCGCCCCCTTACCCAGCTGACCGAATTCTTTTTTATCCCCGCTCATATCGTTGGCTGGTGAAGCATCCATCGCATAAAAAATATCCGGCTGGATCATGTTGGCGGCTACCTGAGCCCCACGCAGTCCGACTTCTTCCTGAACAGTAGCTCCGGAATAGAGAACATTCGGAAGTTTTTCTCCCTGCAGTTCTTTCAGTAGTTCAATGGAAAGACCACAGCCATAACGGTTGTCCCAGGCTTTCGCAAGGATTTTCTTTTCATTGGCCATCGGGGTGAACGGGCAGATCGGAACGATCGGCTGTCCAGGCTTGATGCCGATTTCTCCGGCATCTTCCTTGTTATCTGCTCCAATATCAATCAGCATGTTTTTAATTTCCATCGGTTTTTTCCGCTGTTCCGGTGTCAGATTGTGAGGGGGGATGGATCCAATCACACCAACCACGGGCCCGCGATCGGTCACTACCTGGACACGCTGGGCCAGAAGGACCTGGTTCCACCAGCCTCCCAGCGGCTGAAAGCGGATCATGCCGTTTTCAGTGACTTGAGTGACCATGAAGCCTACTTCATCCATATGGCCCGCAGCCATAACCGTCGGCCCCTTCCCTTTCTTCACTCCAAACACACCGCCCAGGCGATCCTGAACGATTTCATCCGAATATTTCCCTAACTCTTCTTTCATGAATTGGCGTACCAGATGTTCGTTTCCAGGGGCACCCGGCAGTTCCGTCAACGTTTTGAAAAGTTCTTGGGTTTCTTGATTCATATGTACATCTCCTTTATTTCCATCTGTTTCTATTTTAACGGAATTGTGAAAACGTTTCTACAAATCCGCCGTTCAAATGAGTTTTGATTTCCTTTTAACGGGAATATTTAGTATACTGGACACTAGAAACTAGTTGTGAGGTGATTGGTTAATGAACTGGAAAAAAGTCGCGATAGCCGCAGGTGTAGGAGCACTCGCCGGTTATATTGTAAAAGAACAAATCAGCAGCAGTCAGAATGTCACTCCTGAAAAGGCACTGAAAATTGCAAAGGAAGCCTTTAAGAAACAGGGGCCGATCAGTGGTTCATGGATTTACATGAAGCCGGAAGAACTGAATAAAAACGGCATCAATTATGATGTGTATCGAGGCGGCATCTCCAAGAACCAGGACGGGGAAACCTCTCAATTCGAATTTTATATCGATACAGACACAGGCACCATTGTGGATGTAGCGGAAACAACGGCCTGACTTATAAAAATACCCTCTTTTAAAGAGGGTATTTTTTTATGTGTAATGATGCTTGTTCTGATCCACCTGATCGATGATTTTTCCGTCCTGGTCGAATTTCAACGCACGATATACAGCATCATGGTAAAACGTATACCAGGCCTCTTTATCATACCCAAATTCCATCCATTTTTTCTTTTCGTGTACAGAAGTCACCGGATAATCATCATAAGCGAGAGCCCACAGCACATTTTGGTGAGCATGGGTCGGCATCAAATCAGCCATGTGGATCCATACATGCTCATCTTCCTCATAAACAAGAACAGCATGGCC
Source organism: Halobacillus sp. Cin3 (assembly GCF_947311855.1). NCBI lineage: Bacteria > Bacillati > Bacillota > Bacilli > Caryophanales > Bacillaceae > Halobacillus > Halobacillus sp. Cin3. Next base: position 1,508,447 of record NZ_CAMZMV010000001.1, read on the forward strand.
GTCACTATGACCGCTTGTATGAATCATCCGCAGGCCGGGCACAACCTCCAGGCTGTCTTCAAAGGTCCGCACCTGATGTTCTACAGGTTTCCAGTTATCCTCCCAGTATGTATTAATAGAGCGTATATTCGGCTCCCGCATTTCCTCCCATTCCGTCCGGCTCGTATAAATAACGGCTTCAGGAAAGGCGGATACCAGTTCTTCCCCCTCCCAGCGGGTTAAACCGCAGGCGTGATCGAAGTGAAGGTGAGTCATCAGGACATAATCAATATCCTCACGGGTCAGATTTAATGCCTGAAGTCCTTGATCTATTTTGGATTCTTCAAGCACTCCGAAATTACGCATCTGTTTTTCATTCATTTTTCCATTTCCAATCCCGGAATCAATGAGAATATGTTTCCCTCCTGCATGCACATAGATGGGATCCGTCCGAAGCTCAATTTGATTCTTATCGTTCACAGGATATTTCTTGCTCCATAGTGCTCTGGGAACAACTCCGAACATGGCACCGCCATCCAAATGAGTTACCCCGCCATCCAGCCAGGTCAGCTCTGCTTGACCGATCGTCAGCTTTTCCACCACTATCACCCCTTCTATAAAGATAGCTCTAGTTTATCATAATAACTAGAGCCTTTGAAAACGTTATCAAGTTGTGAATCTTGCTGTACAACGGTAGATGGGTTGTCCTTTTGCCGAGAATTTCTCTTCATATTCCGTCGGGACATTCAATGGATCCTCATCTGCGTGGAGATCAACGGATACATCCTCAAGAATCATGCCGTATTCAGAAAAACTAACCAGTGAATACTCGAATAATCCTTTATTATCCGTTTTTAACGTGACTCTCCCCTCTTCTTTAAGAACCGCCTCATATTGGGAGAGGAACGTATGGAATGTCAGCCTCCTTTTTTCATGCTTAGATTTCGGCCACGGATCAGAAAAGTTTAAATAAATATGGTCTACTTCATTAATTTCAAAAAGATCGGTCAAATCTTTTGCATTTTCATTGACCATCCTTACATTCTCAGTCTCCGCGTCTTTCACTTTTTTCACCGCGCCGACAATCACACTCTTCACGAATTCAATTCCGATGAAATTGACTTCGGGATGCTGGACACCCATCCCGGCGATAAACTGACCTTTTCCTGATCCAATCTCTAAATGAAGGGGTTGTTCAGGATGGGAAAACAAATGCTTCCAGCTTCCCTTTTGTGCAAATGGAGCCTGGACGACAATCTGATCTTCTTCCCTTAGAAAATCATCCGCCCAAGGTTTATTTCTTAAACGCATGTATGGAATTCCTCCTTCTTATCGATAAAATGGTACCATGAAGACCGGGAAATTGAAAATTTTTTTCTATATTCGCTGTATCTGTACGGATTATGGACCATCCGTGATGATTAAAGCCATTTTATCGGATATATCTTCTACAGAACGTCTGCTCCGTGTATAACGTAAAATTCACCGTTTTAAGGGGGTTGGATTGTAAGCGCTTCCTACTTTATGATGAGTATCGTGTTGATCAATACTGAACGGGAGTGATGAGAAAGCTATGAAATTGATGACAAAACTTTTTGAAGTATCTGTTCTGGCCGTCTTCTCTGTTCTATTCGCAGGATATGCCCTGTTTGTTTATCCGTTTGAAAAAATGTCTGAACGTATGAGTGCAGAAGTCAAAGCCAAAAAACTTAAATATACACCAGCCACACAAAAAACCGCTGCCTGAGGGCAGTGGTTTTTTTATGACGTCTCATTTCCCACTAAAATTCAAGTTCATCTCTATCTCTGAAGAATTTCCCTGTAGGGCCGTCCTCCTCCAGCTGCGAAAGCCATAAAATCCCTTCCATAGCTTCTTCAGGCTTACGCTCTGCCTTTTCTCCACCAAGCTCCGTTTTCACCCATCCGGGACTTACGGAGTTCACTTTCACGTTCTTCCGGCGTGCTGCTCCTGCGAACAATCTCGTTAAGGCATTCAAGCTGTACTTGGACGCTTTATAGGCACCAGCCATTGGAGCGTCCATCGCCTGACTGACCCCCATCTCTGCAGCAACATTTACAATCCGGCCATAATTATTCTTCAGCATCACAGGCATAAGGCTGCTCATGAGAAAATAAGGGCCAAAATAATTCACAAGCTGAATATCTTCAAAGGTAACGGTATCAATATCCAGGATGGAACTTCTTTTATCAGGAAAGATCCCGGCATTATTAATCAGTACATCGATTCGACCGTCCTCTTTAAGAATTCTATCCCTGACTTCATCCATTCTATCCGGCTGGGCCACATCAAGGAAAATTTGTTGGACGTCCAGTCCCTCTTTCTGAAGACGGGAAGCGGCTTCGTTTCCCTTTTCTTCATCCCGGGACCCCAGCCACACTTTAAAGCCCGTTTCGGCCAGCTGACGGCACGCCTCAAAACCTATGCCGCGGTTTCCTCCTGAAACGAGTACATTTTTCTCCATACCCAATCCCTCCATTTTAATGACAGATATCCAACGATACCCGCCTGTTTGGAAGATTGATCCTTTTAATGTTCTGGACCTGTTCAAAAAAAGCTTATGCCGCGGCGGCATAAGCTTTTTCTCTATTGGACGTTTATATTATTCCATGCTGCTTCATGATGGTTTTTAACTTTTCTGTTCGTACGGCGGATTCATGGTATTCTCCCCGCATTTGATGCCACTGAATAAATGAAAGCGCCTGGGAAATCGAGTACCATTTCATCCGCTGGAACATGTGGGAGTCAGGCCGGATGCCGTATTCCTTCATCCATGTCTCCCAGTAATCCTCTGGGATATAGTTATATAAAAGCATTCCGAGATCCAAAGCGGGATCAGCTACCATCGCGTTATCCCAATCGATTAAATAAAGATGATCTTTTGCGGATAACATCCAGTTATTATGATTGGTATCACAATGACAGACGACGTGAACATCATGTTGGACATTCCGTACTTCCTGATCCAGGTATCTGACGGCCTGATGAATTTCAATCCTTGGATCCACCTTATCCAGAACCTTTTGATTTTCCTTGATATCCAAAAGTATCTCATCAGGGGTTAAAGGATGCTTACCCAGTCTCATTAACATATCCAGCAGCTCAGTGGAATGGTGGATCTTACTTAACAGGGCGGCTACCCGCGGGTGCTTCATCTCTTCCGGATTTAATTCCCGCCCGTCCAGCCATTCCTGGGCAGTAATGACATCCCCATTCTCCAGCCTTTTGGTCCAGATCAATTTAGGGACGATCCCTTCTGCGGACAGGACGGCTAAAAAAGGTGAAGAGTTGCGTTTTAAAAACAGCCGCTTCTCATCTGTCTGGGCATAGTAAGCTTCCCCTGTCGAACCGCCTGCTGGTGTTATTGTCCAATTACTACCGAGTATATGTTCCAACCAATTCACCTTCAATTCCTCAAATCCTCTTGTGATCGAATCACGTCTTTATTCATTCAGTATACCGTACTTTTGTCATTATTCGAAATATACCCTGCCGATTCAATAGTCACCTTAGAATAGATTAACTCATTGATCTGTCAAGTTTCAAGAGATATCTATGAATTGCTCAGGAATGTCGTTTTTGATGACGCTTTCTTGATCAACCATTCATCCGAGCGAGAAGGTTGGCCGTCCGCCTGGAAAAGTGTCCCCTGATTTGTACGGACATGGACCCTATCCGCTTCCCACTCAACCACTTCCCTCAAAGCTGTATGTTTTCCAATGAATACGCTTAGAAAAAGGGCCAGCAATTTCCGCTTGGATAGAGCTCGAACGAGAATAACTGAGAGGCGTGGATGGTGGATGCCTGCTCTGGGTGCAATTTTCATCCCGCCCCCGAAATAAGGATGATTTGTAATCGTCATCATCATGACTTTTTCAATAACAGGAGGCTGATCATCAAGCTTCACTTCCACTTCCACAGCTTTGAACCACTGCAAAGCACGGACAAGAGCCGCGGGGTAGATCCATTTCGTTAAATGAAGGCGGCGCATCCACAACCGAAAGGCAGGGCGGTCCGCATAGGACGCCACTGCCCCATCAAATCCGATACCAACACTGTTCAAGAAGGTTCTTTTCTGCCCATTGTGCACCTGGTAGTTTCCCAGATAAACATGGTGCTCCCGCGGCTTACGGAGGACGGCTTTGAACAAATCTGGAATTCGTGACTTTACTCCCAGTCCCCGTGCAAAATCATTCCCTGACCCGGCTGGTAAAAAACAGATGGGGACAGGCCGTGACGGATTCCAGCCATTGATCACTTCATGAAGGGTGCCGTCTCCACCAAGAACTAAACAAGCTTTCAAGGAAGGCCCCTGAGATTTTGACAGGTCGGCCGCCAGTGCTTCCGCACCAGCAGGCGCTTCTGTGAAAAACGTCTGAATATCCCGGCTGTGGTAGTCGGACGTTTTCTTAAGCTGTTGATACAGCTTTAATCCCCGGCCGTTTCCCGCCGCAGGATTCACAATCAGAATATACATGAGCCCCACTCCCTGCGAGTTGAATGACTATACTTTATGATGACTACTCCAGTATACTACTAGTATAAAAGGAGGAGAAGCACATGAGGAACAACTGCCTTTCATGCGGGACTATTTTCACAGTCCCTGATCAAGGAAAACTGGTCATTAAAGAATCCTATTTCAATCACTTCCCAAAACCACTGCCCTTAACGGTGGAAGATAAAGACGAGGTCCACACTGTATTTTCCTACCGAAGTCACGAGGAGCTGAAGGGTGCACTTGAACAGTGGAATGACGGGAATATTCCCCACATCCGTATTCACGTTCTAGACCCTTCCACGGATCGTTCCCATCCAATCCCTTTGACACACCTCTACAAAAGGATTACCCGTCCGGATCTCGTTTCGATTATTCATAAGGGTGAGTTTCAAGCCCATTTACAGCCTATCATGGATATAAAAATGAAAAAGGTGATTGGATACGAAGCTTTACTGCGGACGAATCACGCCTCTATCCATCCAGGTGAGCTGTTCTCTTTTGCCAGTGATGCGGGACTACAGTCGATGCTTGACCAAAAAGCAAGAAGAGCGGCCGTAAAAGCAAAAGCTGAACATTTACAAAAAGGAGAAAAGATTTTCATCAACTTCCTCCCCTCCACCATTTATGACCCGGACTTCTGTCTGGCTCATACCTTCCAAATGGTCAAGGAATACGATGTCCCTTCGGAGGACCTTGTGTTTGAAGTCGTGGAAACAGAGAGAATTACAAACGTCGATCACTTAAAAACGATCTTGGAGAAATACAAAGCTTCCGGAATGAAAACAGCTCTTGATGATGTGGGGGCCGGATACAGTTCTTTGGAGATGCTTCGCTTACTACAGCCCGATTATGTCAAAATTGACCGTTCCTACATTCAGGACTGTCATATCCAGCCGGAGAAACAGGCCTTTCTTAACCAAGTAATGGCTGACGCAGGCAGACTTACTATCGATGTCCTGGCTGAAGGGATTGAAACCCTGGAGGAATGGAACTGGCTTGCCGCTCTGGGTGTCCACTTCGGCCAGGGCTATTTGATCGGCAGACCAGCTCCGGTTCCACATGCCGCTATTCTTCCATAGGTTCCTCCGTATCCCATTCGGCTCGTTTTACCGCACTTGTCCGGCAGTGTTTCAAGAGAGCTTCTGCCGTTTTCAGCTGCTTATGCTTCAAAGGGGTGCTCATCTGTCTTTTCTCATAAAGCCAGCGTTCATACTCATTGTTTCCTACATAGATCGTCTGGTAGGGCTCCTGTGTTTTTTCAAATGACAAGGAAGGGGATAACACCACTTTAGTGTAAGGGAATTCAATATCGTATTTTCTAAGAATGCTCCTTACAAAGGTTTCCGTACGCTTCAAGGAAATCAGCGGACTTTGGACTTTCCGCTGAACGTTACCTTCTTCCAGCATCCACGTGTGTTCAGACTGCACATACGCCGTCTCCCCCTTCCGGGCAGGCAGAGATGTAACCAACTCCAGCCCATGCGGACCAATCAGGATGTGATCGATTTCCAATTCTGCGTTTCTCAGCTGAGCGACCGGTTCATACATGAGCAGGTAAGTATCCGGGAAGCGCTGCAGATAAAAAGAGAGGGACGGGTCGTCCTTGTAGGCTGGATGCAGAAAGGATTTTTTCTGCAGGGTGGTCGTCGCCCATTTCAATTGAAAAGGAAGCAGCCCATCCAGATAGTACTGCTTCAGCTCCCTTAATGAGCGGGGCTGTTTTTCCACCATCATGGATGCTGCTTCTTCACCAGCGTCTCCAAGCCCTTTATCCCGGAATAAAGCTTTCCACCACGGGATTTTTTCCGGTTCAACTTCTACAGAATCCGGAAGCTCATTTTGAAAGTCCAGCCGTCCCTGCTCGTACAGGGACCGCATTTTCGTCCAGTTCTCCTGTTTCAAACGGATAAACTGGGCGGGATATTGATACATATTCACTTCATATCTGGAGATATAATCATTCAGTTTAATTAGTTGAGCCATTGCCATCCCTACTTTTTAATTCAATGGTGAACACTTCTTGATATTTCGGATGTTCCCCGGGGTGGATCCTGAATAACGTTACATGGTCCATAATCATCGGGAACTTCTGTTGAAATACAGGGGGAACGTTGCTTAACGAGAGCGGAGACTGCCCTTCCGCCTGTTTTTTTGCCAGTGTAATATGGGGGTGAAACTTCCTTCTTTCCCGATCCCATCCGGATGCAGCCGCCGCTTTCTCTACCTGTTGGTACAGCTTCTCCAGCTGCGGGGCCTTTTCCACTTCAGCGAGGAAGACCCGTGGGGACTGCGGGTGGCCGAAACCACCGGCGGGTCCGATGGTGATTGAAAAAGCATCCGGCAGCTCCTGCTGGTGGAGGATTGTAATCAACTTGTTTATTTTTTCATCGGATGCCGGTCCCAGAAACTTTAGGGTTACGTGAAAGTCTGAGGGATTCGTCCATACTTTGTACTGCATATGTTCCCTCAGTTCCTGCTGCCATAGAAGAAGATGATCTGCCGCTTGTTCTGTCTTCAGGCCGATAAAATAATGAGGGTCGCTCATGATCCCGCCTCCGTTTCCTTAGTCCTTTTATTTTGTCAGCCGGTAAAGGCTTTCTGCATAAATTTCCATTGCTTTTACCATATCCTTCAACCTGACGTGTTCATCAGACTGATGCGCAGTATCCGGACTGTCGGCAAACATCGCCCCGAAAGCGACCCCGGTTGTCAAAGAACGGGCATAAGTGGCTCCTCCAATGGACAAAGCTTCTGCCTGCCCGCCGGTGGCTTCGTTATAGACGGACAGCAGCGTCTGTACTAAAGTATCCTCCTTCTCAACATAGAGAGACGCCAGATGATCATAAATCTCTACTGTTCCTCCGTTTATTTCCAGCGCGTTGTGCAATCGTTCCATAACCTGCTCTGCGTCCGCCGTTACAGGATAGCGGAGGTTCAGCCCGACTCTCCATTCTTCCTTTGTCTTTTCCAAAGAACCCAGATTTGAGGTTAATGGTCCGGATACGTCATCAGACATGTCCAAACCGAGACCACTGCCGTCCGTGTCTGTAAAGCAGGCAAGCAGCTGAGAAACAAGTTGATGGTCGACTTGAGGAAGCGGGAGGGAGAAGAGAAAGCCCAAAAGGTCTATCAGCGCGTTTTTTCCTGTTTCCGGACGGCTTGCATGAGCTGCTTTCCCTTTGAACACAATTTGGACAGACTCTTCTTTCTCCTTCAGGTATGCGTCTGCTTGATGTTCGTTTATGTAGGCATCAAAAGCCGGCCGAACAGCCCCTGACAATTCGACTACGGCCTCATCCGGTACCATATTCAGCGGCCCTCCCCCTTTCACACGTAAGAGGCGGATGTCATCTTCTGTGTCCGGTGCAGCAGGATACGCAGCATAAGCATCAAGCAGCCCTTTTTCGGCATGAATTACTGGAAAAGAAGCGTCTGGAGTGAAGCCGGCCACAGGCATAGGCTCCCTTTTAAAATAATGGCTGATCCCCTGCCAGTCCCGCTCTTCATCTGTACCCAGGATAAGCCGGATTCTCTTCTTAGGCTGGAATCCTTGGTCCTTCAGCATTTTCATGGCCATATAAGCAGCCATCACAGGTCCTTTATCGTCCTGGGCTCCGCGTCCGTACAGGTTATTATCCCTTACAGCAGCTTCAAAGGGCGGAGATGTCCACCCTTCTCCTGCAGGAACAACATCAAGATGGCCGAGCACCCCGATGATTTCGTCTCCTTCTCCGAATTCGATGTGTCCAGCAAAGTCGTCGATGTTCTTTGTTACAAACCCGTCTTTCTCTCCAAGCGCAAGCATATGGGATAAGGCCTGCTGTATGGCGGGTCCAAATGGTGTATCCTCGTCTTTCTCATAAACACTTGGAATGCTGATCAGTTCACCAGCATGAGTAAGGAAGGTATCCAAATACTCTTCACTTAATTTTTTGAAATTCATGATTGTCCTCCTTTAGAAAGAATGGCGTCATACGTGGCTTTATCACAAACGGCATAAAGTTCTGCGTTCTCAGGGATCGGCTCGTCCAGCTTTCGATTAATCGCCAGATCATTCCGGTCTGCGATAAGGGTGGCTCCTTCAGATAGAAGATTTTGAAAAGCATCCCGGTAGGTACGCCACTCTGAACGTGTCGGAATGTAAAAGAGGTCCTCTCCTACAGAACGCTTCAGAAGCTGTCCATAAATTCCAGAAACCCCTTTTCTGAATGCTGCCCGGACTGCCAAAGAGGAAATCGTTTCACTGGAGACGATAAACTCATCCACCTGGGCATGCTTAAAGTTATTGATGTGTTTTTCCTCCATCACTTCAACGATCGTATGAACACCCGGAGCCAGATTTTCAACGGATGAAGCAATCAGAAGTGTTTTTCCATCAATCATCTGATTGCTGGTCATCTGGTCATCAGCAAAAATCAATACAGCTTTCGCTTTTGTAATATTGGCTTTTTCCAATGTGCTATGATCTCCAGCATCTCCTTTTATGTAATGTATGTTTTCTGAAAGCATAGGAGCTTCCGGTAGCTGATCGATCAATACGATTTCACAGTCTTCATGCGTATCCAGCATTTCCTTCACAGCAAATTCTGTTTTCTGGGACCAGCCGATAATAACAAAATGGCCTTGATCTTTATACACGATATCACCTTCCAGACGTTTTTTTCTATAAATGGCCAGGCTATCAACGACCTTACCAATCACAATTCCAATCAAACCGATTCCGAAGATATATAAAAACATGGCTATCAGCCGCCCACCAGCACTGATAGGAGAATAATCCCCGTAACCTACAGTGGTTACCGTTGTCATGACCCACCAGAACCCATCGAATAGTGTCGGGAAGGTATCATTTTCCACGATAACGATCAAAATACTGGATAGAAGCAGCAGGGCTATGCTTGCTAAAAAAAGGACAAGATTATTGACCTTCACCATTTTTAAAAGAATTTTCCTGAAAAAGTACAATTTCATGCCTCCGATCTTTAATAATCTGTAAATAAGGTGAATAATCTGTAAATTGAGAGGATTATAGTAGCACGATACCTTTCATTATTGTAGAATGAAACCAACTTCAGAGATTCACTGGCACCACAAGTTCCATATAATGACGATTAAGGAGTGGTTTTTTGAATCATCCATCATCACGTATGCTCACCCGGATCAAAGCTGTCTACCTTTACATTAGAGAAAAAGGGACAGTCACGACAAATGAGTTAGCAGATGAGTTTGGTATCACTGATCGCACAATGCAGAGGGACTTAAGCATATTGGAATACAATGGACTCGTCGCCAGTCCACACCGTGGAAGGTGGTCAATCACTGAAAAGAGGGTCAAAATCTCTTAATTGAATCATTATCTCTTCTTATATAGATGACACCCGGTCGTGGACCGGGTGTTTTTTTGCTTATTCTCGAACTTAGAGGTTTGTTATATTCATCAAATACTCCAGTTCCTCATCCGTCAGCTCACGGTATTCTCCAAGCTCCAGCTCTTCATCAAGAACCAGTTCCCCCATTTTAATCCGCTGGAGATACACAACTTTCTTTCCTACAGCTTCGAACATCCGCTTCACCTGATGGAACTTGCCTTCGGTAATCGTAAGTTCGATTTCCGAAAATTCATCAGAAGAAAGAATCACCAGCTCTCCCGGCTTCGTATGATAGCCGTCATCCAGAGTGACACCTGCAGCGAATTTTTCCACATCGCTCTCAGTGACTTTCCCTTCAACACGGGCAAAGTAGGTTTTTCCCACGTCTTTTTTCGGGGAAGTCAACCGGTGGTTCAGCTGACCGTCATTCGTGATCAGGAGCAGGCCTTCTGTATCCTTATCGAGTCTCCCGACAGGAAACGGTTCAAAGACGATATCCTCCGGCTGGAGAATATCGATCACTGTCGTCTCATGGGGATCTTCGGTAGCGGATATTAAATCCCCTGGTTTGTTCATCATCAGATAGATATATTCACGGTATTCCACTTCGTCGCCCATAACCGTCACTAAGTCTTCCTTGGGATCTACATGGGTTTTCGGGCTTTTTTCCGGTTCGCCATTGATGCGGACATGGCCGCTCTTCAAAAGGCCTTTCACCTCTTTACGAGTTCCATAGCCCATATTGGCAAGCAGTTTATCAATTCTCAATCCTATTCCTCCTTAGCTGCGCTTCAAAAACTTATCCAGCACACGGACTCTTCCGCCGAGTACATGTTCAAGCAGTGTCGTCTTGTAGGCTGTCCACAAGTAGACGATCCCGCCCGCCCCGATACTGAATATCAATACGATTAGAGCATCCAGACGGTTCTCGGTGGGTTCAAATACAAAACCGAGCAGCCATTTCACTAGAAGAACCGTTACGGCCATGACTGCTGTCAAAATGACGACAAGCAGAGTACGCTTCAGCAGCTGCTTGTAAGAAAAGTCGATGGTCGTAAAAATACGCCAGAAGTTCAGGCTGACAGCTGCAGCGACACCGATGCCTGTCGCTAAAATTGCTCCTTTGGCGCCAAGCAGCTGAATCAACCACCAGTTCAGGCTGACTTTTAACAAAATCCCTGTTCCGAGACTGACAACAGCAAAATTCTGTTTATTCACCCCTTGAAGAATCGAAGAAGTGACCGTATATAAGGCCAGGAACAGCCCTACTGGTGCATACCACCTGAGAAGATCTCCGCGGTATTCTACCTCATCCACGCCGTAAAACGTTCCATACGCTTCCCACGCGACGACAGATAAGCCGGCGACAGCAGGGATGATCAGCAGCGCAACGATCTGGAGGGCCTGGTTGATCTGTTTGTTCAGGCGGTCCATCTCATTCTTCGTAAACGCCTGTGTAATCGCCGGCAGCAGCGCGAGTGATAAACCAAGGCCGAGAGTAACCGGAATCATAATCAATTTATGACTTAGAAAATTTATGATGGAAAAAGCATTATTATATTCAGCGCCTGAGGCCTTAATCGCTTTTTCCAAAGTAAACTGGTCCACCAGCTGGTATAAAGGCGTAGCAATCCCGACCAGAATGAAAGGACCGGCATAGGTGAACAATTCCTTGAACATTTCCTTATTGGACAAGCCGTACGTATATTCCTGAGCCTGTATTTGATTTTCCAGGAAAGGTTTACGCTTTCTCCAATACACATACAGAACGATACAGGAAGCAATCCCTCCGATAAAGGCAGCAAATGTTGCAAAACCGACCGCCTGATGGACTGGGCCGCCCAGGACCTGGACAATAATAAAAGCGGAGGCCAGAAGGAAAACAATTCGGACGATTTGTTCAACGACCTGTGATACAGCCGTAGGGGCCATGGACTCATGTCCCTGGAAAAACCCGCGCGTAATACTCATCGGCGGGATAACAAGCAGAGCAAAACTGACCATCTGAATGACCATTGTTGCATGGTCGAGGCGGTCAGAGTCTGAGCCGATTGTCCAGACAGCTACCTGTTCAGCTGAGAAGTAAAGCATTAAAAAGGCGATCACTCCTGTGATGGACATCAGAGTCATCCCGGCTTTCAGCATCCGCTGACCGGTCTCGTAATCACCAAGCGAGTTGTATTTGGACACAAACTTGGAAACAGCGACAGGGACGCCCATACTCGATAAGCTGAGCAGAATGCTGTAGGGAACATAAGCAATGGAAAATAGGTCGGTCCCGTCTGTTCCCACCATATTTTCAAACGGAACCGTATAAATCATTCCCAGGAACTTGGATAGGAAAGTTCCTGCAGTCAATAACAAGGTACCTTTAAGTATTTTTGACATAATTCGCTTTTCACCTTCAATTTTATTGTAGAATCGACCTCATCTATTTTATCATAGATAGAGGATAAACAAGGAACGAATGAGATAAGAAAGGGACGACATTTATGAATTACCACGTAACCGTCATCGGCGGAGGGCCCTCAGGGCTTATGGCAGCCATCGCTGCTGCTGAACAGGGTGTAAGTACGCTCTTGATTGAAAAAGGAAAAAAGCTGGGCACCAAGCTTGCCATCTCCGGAGGCGGGCGCTGCAACGTTACGAACCGCCTTCCAGAAGAGGAAGTCATCAAACATATACCAGGAAACGGAAAGTTCCTATACAGTCCATTTTCTGTTTTTAACAATTACGATATCATTGATTTCTTTGAGGGGCTTGGAGTGGCGCTCAAAGAAGAAGACCACGGCCGGATGTTTCCTGTCAGTAATAAGGCCAAGGATGTTGTCCAGGCCCTTTTGAACCGGATGGATGAATTGAATATCGAAGTAAGAAAAGAAACACCTGTGGATGCCATTCATTACGGGGAAAACGAGCACCAGATCATTCTGAAGTCCAAAGAGAAGATACAAACGAATGCTGTAGTCATTGCGGCCGGAGGAAAAGCTGTCCCGCATACCGGATCTACTGGAGACGGTTATGCATGGGCGAAGAAAGCAGGCCATACGATTACAAAACTGTTTCCGACAGAAGTGCCTCTGCTGTCAAACGACACTGTAATTAAACAGAAGACTCTTCAGGGGCTTTCTCTACGGGGGGTGAACGTATCGGTATTAAATCCGAAAGGCAGAAAAATCATCACCCACCGGATGGATATGCTGTTCACTCACTTCGGCCTTTCCGGCCCTGCTGTTTTACGCTGTTCTCAGTATGTTGTGAAAGAGCTGATGAAGGGCCGCTCACCTGTTCAGGTGGAGATTGATGCTCTTCCTGACCAGCATGAACAATCCCTGCTCGATGAGCTTCAGAAAACAATGAAAGACCAGCCCAAGAAAGCTTTTCGGAATGTAGTCAAAGGGATGGTTCCTGAACGTCTGCTCGACTATGTATTGGATCAGTCTGAAATCGATCGTGAGGATAAGGCGGCGAACTTGTCCAATCAGCAGCTCCACCAATTCGTTCAACTGCTGAAACACTTCACCGTTCATGTACACGATTCCCAGCCGATCGAAAAAGCTTTCGTAACAGGCGGCGGTGTTTCTATCAAGGAAATCGTCCCGAATACCATGCAGTCGAAATTCATGCCGGGACTTTATTTCTGTGGAGAGGTTTTAGACATTCACGGATACACCGGCGGATACAATATTACATCAGCAATGGTCACCGGCCGTGTAGCGGGCATGCATGCAGCATGGGAAGCAATGGCATGACAAAAAAAGTCGAGAAAGGGTCAGCCCTTTCTCGACTTTCTTTGATTATATTCTTTTTCCCGGCCAAGCTCCCGGTTGATCAACAGCTGCATCCCTTCCCGGTCCTCCTGGGTGATGACCGGATCCTGCTCATGCCAATCGACCATATAAATAATATAGAAACGCCGTACCCTTCGGAAGTATACGGTTGAATGTGGAAACTTATCAAAATATCCGCGGACCATTTTCCTACGTGAATAACTCCATCTCGTCAGTTGTATGATGATCACCCCGAACATATATTCTCCCAATCAGTATAACGAGGAATCTATGAAAATACAACCGGTATTACCAAATAAAAGCAAGTCCTAAAAACGAGAATAAGAGGCTGCTGAAGAGGTACAGATATCCATAGGCGTGCAGCCGGTCCCACCTGTTCGTCAAACCGAAAACACCTGCGATAGCCAGCCATACAATCACAGCCACAAAAATCATGTGCTGGATTTCTCCAATGTCTTCTTTCAGAGAAACAAGATAAAACCCAAGGGGGAGAAGCAGCAAAAGAACGGCATACTTCCAATTCCAAAATGTATTGCGTTTTCTTTCAAAATGAACCATTTCAAACGCTCCTTCATTCCTTATGTATACACCTTCCCGCCTATATTTTACCACACTTTCAAATGTTCATGGATGGATCATACCCTTATCTAATCAAAAAAACACCCGGTCATGGACCGGGTGTCTTTCATGAATTAAAAGTCTACATCTTTGCCATAGTAAGCAGCGATGAACAATTGTTTCATCTGCTCTACAGAAGTTTCACGAGGGTTTGTTCCAGTGCATGGATCTTCTACAGCATTGGCAGCCATTTGATCCACATGCTCTTTAAACAATTCTTCCTCTACACCAAAGTCTTTCAGTGTATTTGGTACATCCATCTCTTTATTCAGATTGCGTACCCATTCAATCAGACCATTTACGAGTTCTTCATCTGTCTGTCCGGAAAGGCCGATCCGGCGGGCAAGAGCTGCATAGCGGTCTTCCACTACACTTCGGTTGAATTGAATGACATATGGAAGATAAATCGCGTTCGCACAGCCGTGTGGAACACCAAAGGTAGGTCCACTCTTATGCGCCAGACTGTGCACATTTCCGAGAACAGCATTCGCAAAAGCCATGCCTGCCATCGCTTGAGCATAGTGGACTTTTTCACGGGAATCCTGATTGTCTTTATAAGAAGCCAGGAGGTGCTGATCCAGTGTCTCCAGCGCCTCAATGGACAAGGCATCTGTGAAAGTCGTCCTCGGTTTAGCCACATAAGCTTCAATGCTGTGTGTTACAGCATCCATACCACTATAGGCGGTCACGTGCTTCGGCATGGATTCAACCATAACCGGGTCAATGACAGCAAGGTCCGGTGTCAGGTCAAAATCAGCCAGTGGATATTTCACCCCTGTTTCTGATTCTGTAATGACAGAGAGGTTGGAAATCTCTGATGCTGTACCACTTGTTGTCGGGATTCCGATAAACTTCGCTTTCCCTCTTAGAGCAGGCAGATTAAATGGCTCCATTGCGTCCTGGAAGCTGAGCTCCGGATGTTCATAGAAAATCCAGAAGGCTTTGGCAGCATCCATTGGGGAACCGCCCCCGATACCAATAATCCAGTCCGGCTCATAGTTTTTCACTTCTTCCAGATGATTGTTAACTAAGTCCGTAGACGGCTCTTCCGTAATACCTTCTATGACTTTCGTTTCTATATCCGCTTTGGATAAATGTTGTTTAATCGTATCCAGATTTCCGTTTTCTTTTACTGAGCCTCCGCCAATAACAAGGAGTGCCCGTTTGCCTTTGATGTCCTGAAGGATTTCAAGGGCATTCTCACCAAAGTATATATCGCGTGGGATTGTAAATCGATTCATGTTCATACCTCCAAACTAGATTTGAACTCACAGAGGGAACATAACCGTTTACCTGCTATGTTAAACACAGCAGCAGGCTTATGGAACAGATTTGTGACCAAAGACTCGGTTTCCCCACTTTAAAACCAGTCCTTTAGACACGTTTCTTTATTTCTTCATACGAGAACATAAAAAAACCCTTCAGGATCATCCTGAAGGGTTCGTGTGACGTGGCAGCGTCCTACTCTCACGGGGGTAAACCCGACTACCATCGGCGCTGAAGAGCTTAACTACTGTGTTCGGCATGGGAACAGGTGTGACCTCTCCGCCTTCACCACCACATCAATATAAAGTTTGAGGTAAACCCTCAAAACCAGATAAGGAAACACTATTGATTAAACATCATTCACGAAGTTCAGTCCGGCTGCAGCTCCTAAATCCTCGCTGTTCTAAGCACACCTTCTTCAAGACTGAAAAACACAGCCTTTACGAATGTTTGCTTAGCCAGTCGGATTTGACCAGTCGCTTTCGCCTTCTTCATATAGATAAGTCATCGATCCATTAGTATCCGTCAGCTCCACGTGTCACCACGCTTCCACCTCGGACCTATCAACCT